>ONNR01000006.1 GCA_900319235.1 uncultured Prevotellaceae bacterium | reverse complement strand
GTTTGACTATAAAAATGATGGGCATTTTCGAAAAAATATAGCGTGTATTCATTATAATCTTCTATTTCAATGAATTATGCTTGAAAGAATCGAATTATAATATTTTATCGATTTTTCCAAAGTCTTGAAATATAAAGTGTTGTAGAAGCTTATCGTTAGGGTAGGTATTACAACAACCCGACATACTTGTTCGCGGCCGCGGCCCGTGATGTTGTAGAAGCTTATCGTTAGGGTAGGTATTACAACGCAGCCTGATTTGGTCAGCCTTGTCCAACTGGATGTTGTAGAAGCTTATCGTTAGGGTAGGTATTACAACTTGGTTCCGAAATAGCAGCTTTTTGCCGCACTCGTTGTAGAAGCTTATCGTTAGGGTAGGTATTACAACAGTTTTGGTAGTAGAGGAGCTTATCTCTTTCGTTTTGTTGTAGAAGCTTATCGTTAGGGTAGGTATTACAACTTGACTTCCTGAGATACAGGTTCGCCATTTTTGTTGTAGAAGCTTATCGTTAGGGTAGGTATTACAACTGATAATCATCCCCCAACCAGAAGTCGAAATACGTTGTAGAAGCTTATCGTTAGGGTAGGTATTACAACGTCTTTTGCATCGACCTTCACAGGCCGAACACCGAGTTGTAGAAGCTTATCGTTAGGGTAGGTATTACAACTTTTCATGTGAGGCACGACCAGCTCTTCTCTTTCGAGTTGTAGAAGCTTATCGTTAGGGTAGGTATTACAACTATTCACTTCAGCCAAAAGTCGTGTTTCGTAGAGCGTTGTAGAAGCTTATCGTTAGGGTAGGTATTACAACAAAAGTTTTATACAAATGATTGAAATTTAGTCTTATCTATAGATTTTTGATTATGATATGTATAACAAAAAAAGGCCGTATGCTCAACAAAATGTTGTGCATACGGCCTAATTTTTCGATGCTTAATTTCGTGTTGAAGAACAAGAAAGAAGAGAAGCGACCCGGAGGCCGCTTCTCTTATGATGGATTCAACTAGAACCTTATGAAGCCTGTTCTGCGTTTTATACAACAATCCTAAAAAGGATTTGGAAGTAGAGATTGTAACAAGCTGGTGATTGTACGGATGATACAAGAGTTTTGATGAAAGATCCAAGGGGAAAATCTTAACAGAGACAGTTTCAGAAGACGATTGTAAAAGATTCAGGAATGCAGATGGAAAAAGGGGAGTGACAGTCTCACGACTCCCACTCCCCTGAAGGCAGAGATATAGAGATATGGAATGGATAAAACAGAGTCAAACGGTTCTCAATAGGGGAAAGGATCTTCCCCTATCTTCAATCCTTCTCGGGAAGCGGGCTGAAGCCGCTTCCCTGAAGGAGAGAAGGGCAATTACTTGCCCTTCTTGGTCTTCTTGGAAGTCTTCTCGGGTTCCTTCTCGGGAACATCGGCAGGCTTCTCCTCGGGAACATCGGGTGTGGCATAGACCTTGGTGGCCACGAGAGTGATGCGGTTGCGCTTTGCACCGGTCTCTGCATCTGTCCACTCTTCTGGCTTGAAATAGCCCTCGAGGGTGATCATCTTGCCCTTCTTGATGAGGTCGAAGGTAGAGGTGTCCTCGTTCTTGCGCCAGGTCTCTGCAGAGAGGAAGGCGGATGCGGAATTCTCGGAATCCTTCTCGCCATGGCGAACTACGATTGAGTAACGTGCTACAGAAGCGTTCTCGAACTTGCGGATTTCGGCATCCTTGCCTACGAATCCTGTGACTGCGAAAGAATTTTCAATTTTCTTCATTGTAGTAACTTTTTAGAGGTTAAACTTGTTTTTTAACAATGCTCTGCCCGAAGTCAGTTTGGGGCAACCAAGAATTTCTGGCCAAATACTCTTTTATTTTGCTCTTGCCGGGAAAATAAAAGGAAGATTTTGACATGAAATTATTTGTTGTGGGGCCTGTCCCCAGTACCCCAGTAATCCTTCAGGATGAACTGACAAGTAACTTTGCATTGTAAAAAATCAAGTGGCCTCGCCTGAAAAAGTTACCATGAAGCAAAAGCAGAAAACAGCGTCATGGGGTAGGTTCGGGTGCCACTATTATCAGGAACGTGGTAGGTTCTGTACCATCGACCAATCGAAGACATGGCGAGAAACTGACTCAAAGTGAATCAGCTACCCATGTAGAGACGCAGGAAAGAAGTCGGAATCCAATGAGCACAAGAAGGGTAAGAACCCTCGGGTATGATTGGAAGTTGAGATACGGATGCAGGTGAAAAGCCGACAGACCATCCTTGGCCAAGGTGTCCACAGCGTTCCCAAGGAAGTCTGCTGCCGAGAGGAAATACAGGGAAGAAAGAGAAGGCCGGGCATAGACAGGTTCCATTCCACAAGGTGTCGGAAAGGCAGAGCCGGAAGGTTGAAGATAGGGGATAGATGAATATGAATTAGCGTAGGCACGTTTGATTTCTGATGCTCAGATCCTCGACATTCAGGGGAGAGAAGTGGAATAAAACAATATTATATTACCTGATAATATGATATTACACATTAATTATTATTAACATGAAATATTTGGTAATATAAGGGAATATTACTATCTTTGCAACGTTTTAGGGATATACTCGAATCAAGGACTATGGTACATGTCATCGCAATGGCCAATCATAAGGGCGGCGTTGCCAAAACCAGCACGGTTTCGGCGGTTGGAGACATCCTTGCCTCCATGGGTAAAAGGGTGCTTCTTGTGGATCTTGACCCGCAATCGAACCTCACGGAATCCCTCAGTCTGAGGGACTATGACAGGACGGTCTATGATGCCTTCCGGGAAAGGAGGGATCTGCCGATATTCCCCGTCAAGAAGAATCTGGACATTGTTCCTTCTACAATCGACCTGGCTGCGGCAGAGATGGAGCTTGCCGCCACGATAGAACGGGAGACGATTCTTGCAGACCTCCTTGAACCTGTCCTGCTACGTTATGACTATATCCTGTTGGACTGTCCTCCTTCGCTGGGTCTGCTTACGCTCAATGCACTGACGGCGGCTACAGACCTGTATGTGCCGCTGACGGCGGAGGCCTTGCCGAGCAGGGGACTCCAGAAGCTGCTGGATATAGTAGCCCTGGTCCGTAGAAGGCTCAACAGGAATCTGCAGCTGTCGGGTATCATCATTACGATATGGAACGGCACCAATCTGAACAAGCAGGTCGAGGCTGCCCTTCGCGAGAGGTTCGGGGATGTCGTCTTCAAGACGCGCATCAGAAAGAATGTGTCGATTGCGGAGGCTCCTCTCGCATATCAGTCCATAGTTAGCTTTGCACCCAGGAGCAATGGCGCTGCGGATTACAGTGCACTTGCAGCCGAGATACTTACAAGATAATTGGAAACAGGATGAAGCAGAATGAATTTGTAAAACAGATATCAAGCGATAACCATGTTTATGGTTGCGGTTTCTTTGTCGGGCCGTTCTTCCTAACGGCAGGACATGTTATTGAAGATATGGAGACCCCTTCCATAGAAGTGGATGGGAAAAGGATCGATCTGAAGGATCAGCTGGGATGCAGGAATGACAAGACCGCAGATGGGTATGACATTGCAGTGTTCCGGATCCCTGGGGTGGTGAGCCCCGTTGAATTGTGTGGAGAAGATCCATGCAAGGGGATGGTGCTGGAAAGCGTCAGTTATGAGGTCTTTGAAGAAGGCAACAGGTATATCGAGTGTGAGGCCGTTGTTGGTGAGATAAGGGAGGGTAATTACTTTTGCGCAGACACGACCGCATCGCTGAAAAAAGGCAGCAGCGGCAGTCCTGTTTTCTACAATGGCAGGGTCGCTGGAATGATGCATGCCGGAAATAACGAGGGAGGCAAGGTCAAGAATCCTCTGCTGTCCTTGAATTTCTGCATGTTTCTTTCAGCTTCAGCAATAAAAGAGTTCATTTCACAAATCAATCGATCATAAGATGGGAAACAACAGGAAGTATGGCCTGGAGGGCCTTTTCGGTAATCCTGTGGACTTGGCCGCCCACGAAGAAGAGGGTTCTTCACCGAAGGTGGCCGGAGAGCAGAACCTTCCCCGAAAGGTAGGTCGTCCCCGCAAGTCGGATGGCCACCGTATAACAGACCGGACCACGCGTGTCACTTTCCTCGCCGATGTCGGCACCATGTCCAAGGTGCGTGCCATTGCTGCAAAGGAGCAGCTCACGATCAAGGATGTCATCGATACTGCACTAAGGGAGATCATCCGAAGGTATGAGGAGAAGCACGGGGAAGTTGAGCCGAACAGGAGGCAGGGACGGAGCAAGACGCTGATGGACGTCCTCTAGCATTTCCCTTGCCCTAACTGGTGACGAATGTCCCGGCTGGGAGACTGTCGAGTGAACTGTGTGTCGTCCTACAATGGCTCAGGTATGTCCTCTGTCTCTTTGGACTACTGCGAAATAACGGATCAGTATGTATATCTATTTCCCTTCCTTCAAAATGTTCCTTTTCCAGAATCCATCTTAATGTCGGAAGAGAGCAATCGGCATAGGACAAAGTGATCCGGAACATGACGGGAGAGAACAGGTAGCGTGCAGTGGAGCGCCGAATGAGGGGAAGCTCCAACCCCGCCATTGACGTGACTTCGTCTGATTCGACCGAAATCTGACTGTCATATCCTGGCAGTCTGTTTTCGGTCAGGAATCAAGGAGATGGCAAGACCAGGCTTGGTGCTTTGACTCTTCAGCGCGCAATGGAGCGCATCAGTTCCGACCGAATATGAAGGATGCTTGTCCTATGGGGCCTGGGGTGGGGTAGACAATCATTCCTCTTGGGCGAAGCGGTAATCCCTGAGGGTAGGAAGGATGTGTATAAGGGAAAAGCAGAAGGTTGTGGACCATCTGCGGATGAAAGCGGTTACCCCCGACAGATGTTGCGACGGGAGGAACAAGCGAGGCTTCTTCGTCCAAGGCTCCTGGTGCCGTGCATGATTGGCTCCGCTTCCTGCCCGCGGATGTCAGTGACAAAGTGAAGCCTTGGCACCGGCATATGGGGGCTGGAGGTGGAGCCGGATCAAGGGAGGCTTGGACATAGGGAAGATGCCTCACTTCTCACTAGCCATCTGGCGGGCGTGACCGCCATCCAGTGATAGAGCCGCTCCTTCTGCGAAAGATGAACAATGTTCACGTTAGAAGGAAGGGATGGTATGAAAGGTAGGTGGCAAGACTGGAAGACGCCCCCTAAAAGAGCCGAGCGGAAGGTTGTGGTCCGCTGCGGATGAAAGCGGTTACCCCCGACAGATGTTGCGACGGGAGGAAAAAGCGAGGCTTCTTCGTCCAAGGCTCCTGGTGCCGTGCATGATTGGCTCCGCGTCCTGCCCGCGGATGCCAGTGACAAAGTGAAGCCTTGGCACCGGCATATGGGGGCTGAAGGTGGAGCCTGATCAAGGGAGTCTTGGACACCGGGAAGATGCCTCACTTCTCACTAGCCATCCGTCGGACGTGACCGCCATCCTGTGAAAGGACCGCTCCTTCCGCGGAAAAAAAAGATTCGTGCAGAGCAGGTGCATGAATTGAACATACATTTGCAAATGAAACAGTTATAACAGGCAAACACTAACAAGAGAGATAATGACTTCAAAAGAACTATGGAATAACCTTCATCTTGTTATCCAAGATGACAGTAAAGAATTTGATGCCCTATATGACGAATGGAAAAGAGTGTATGATGGCATTGTGAACATGTTCTTCAGAACTGAGGACAAGGAGATCCTGGCCATTGGAGACAACAATGAAAATTGTTTTTGTTGTTTTGTGAACGGACGCCTGGCACCTTTGATTTGGGACGGCTTTTCCGTGCAGGATCCCAATCTTCCCAGCAGGGATGCCAAGAAATACCTGGACAAGTCGTCGGAACTCTACTTGGATGAGGAGACGGTTTCCTTCATCCGCTGCCACTATGACATAGCACTGCTTTCCTTTCAAGCTGGTGCATATTTGAGCAGTCTGGAGAACCCCAAGACAGGAAGCGTCAGGTATCAGGCATAAAAAAATACGCTGCTATGACATCCCCGATGGGGGATAGGTCATAGGTCCCTACCAGCAACAAAACTCTGAATTATCCCTATTTTCTATATTTAATTATTATGAGAACAATACATGTTATCGACAAGCTGATCCTCAGGGAAGGACAGTTAAAGTGCAAAAAAGATCGCAGATGGCAGAAGGCTCACTACAAGCAGGGAGACCTGGACGGTGCATGCGGCGCCTATTCGATTTCCATGTGTCTCAATATACTCGGAGTCTTCGAGGCTGACGAGCTGTATTCTGACACGGATTTCGACAAGAGGTCGGCTGAATGGAGGATGATCAATGCCTTGCATGGCTTTGGCCTCTACAGGGATGGAATGAAGACGGAAGACATCAAGGATATTATCCAAAGTAATTATTCGAAGTATGTGTCCTGTGATTCTAGGAACTATAAGGAAAGAGGCTTCATGGACTTCATCAAGGAATCGCTTGATGACAATGATCCGGTAATCATCGGAATAGATTATAATTCCAAGAAAGGTCATTGGATTGTCGGTGTAGGCTATGAATGTGACAAGAAAGGCAACATGCTATCGGTTCTGACACTGGATCCGGGAACTGATTCTCCGACTTACTCCTATTGGAATGGCGTGCTCAGTCTCCAAAGAATGCCTCGGAAGAGATTCGGGTATGAATATTGCTCCATCGGAACTGACAATGTAAGTATCACAGATGCAATCGTAATCAAAAGAAAAACCGGGAAACAATGATGACATTCAAGAAGAGTCAGTCTCTGGCACTGAAGGTACTGGATACCAAAAGGGACAACCGAAGGACCTATTACATCTGTGATATAGGCGATGGAGAGACATGTGACATCGCCCTGTTTCCCTTTCAGGAGAAGGAGCCCGTGCCAGTGGAGGTGGAGGTCTATGTCAGGGACATCAAGGACTCGCGGCCCGTTTTGTCACAGAATACCGCTGCCCTGTTCCGGAGATTCTACAGGGAAGGGGAGGTCTATACCTTCCAGGTGGAGGAATTCATCCCATCCTTCCCCAAGCCGTACTATAGGGTGTCTGACAGGAACGGCATCCATGTGAAGCTTGCCAAATATGGCGAGCATACGGACCTGAAGCCGCGCCAGTATGTCTCCTGCAGGATTGTCGGCATCGGCAATACCACGGTGGATCTCGAGATCGTTGAGGAGACGAAAGAGAAGAAGGTCCTTGAGTTCCGTCCGCTGACGGTACTCGGCGGCAAGACGAAGGGATGGCTGGAGCTTGTCAATGATGTCCTTCCGAAGGAGGAAAAGATATCCGAGGAGGAGAAGATCTTTGCCCGCTGGGCATTGCGATATTCCGATGGAAGCTACATCCCCCTGGTTCCTGTCAAGGAGGCCTGCGAAAGAAGGGAAGGCGAGTGGATCATCAGTCTTATCGAGACGATGGACCTGCACATCGGCGAATGGATGCGCAACCTGCTGGAGATGAACATGCAGGAGCTGAAGTATATCAAGTCCAATTTCTATGTAGATCTGCTCAAGGTCTACAGGAAGCTCTGTGTGTATCTTCTCGAGGACTCCGACGAGATCTCGGGAATAGAGGATGCCGATATCAGGACGGGCTATCAGGACCTCCTCGTGTCCGCGGAAAGGAATGCGGCAGATTATGATGCCGCCATCCAGCTTCTCGTCAGGGACAAGGAGGATTCGCCTTTGAAGTATGCGGACAGTGTCCTTCACAAGATCGAGAAGTCCGGTTATCTCCTCCATCCCGAAAAGAGGATCAAGACTCTGCGGTGCCTGTTCTACCTGAAGCCCGAAATCATGGACGAGGTCTTCCCGAAGTTCATGTGGTCCATCATCGGCTCGAAGGATGTCTGGATGAGGGAGCCCTTCCACTCGCTGTTGTTCGGATTGCTTGAATGCTATATCGACTACAATGCAGGCATCATAGACACTGTCGGCTATGACGATGATGACATTGAGAACAACCGTCTCAATCTCATCATCCGTGCACTGGCTCTGGAGCTTCTCTTTGCCGGGCCTGATGACGACGTTGACCGCCTCTACTACAGGGCCCTTCTTTACCGCTTTGCCAGCTATGTGCCTGGTGCCGAAAGCGAGATCCTTCTGGATAAGGCCTTCCGATGCATCAGCGAGCTGGACTATCCGGCGCTTGAGTTCGGATGGACCATCATCCCCGTGCTGAATCCCGTGACCTTGGCAGGCCTGTTGGCCAAGGACACAGGGGAGAAGGCCAATGGCTACAAGGTGTTCCATGGCAGGGATGCACAACTCGTCATTGAGGACGGTGCTGTCACTTTGTCCACCTATGAGAGCGAACTGCGGCAGCGCAAGCAGCTTCCTGTGGACATGATGAACTGGCACTCGGTTCAGATCATGGCAAGCGGAAAGCCGGATGTCTCCATCAAGCCCACTGCCAGAGAGGAGGATCTGAACAAGTTCCTGGTATGGTGGACCTATATGGACAAGTGCGTCTTCCTCTCGAAGTCCGAAGCTCCGCAGGCCAAGCCCAAGAAGGTGGAGGACGAGGAGAAACTGCTGGACGAGGATGAGATACTTGACAAGAGGAGTATTGTCGAGATTGCCCGTATCATGGAAAGATATGCTGTTCTGCGTGATAACCTGAAGGATACGTACAACTATCTCTCCTTCGCCTCGATGCTTGTCAAGATGGTGGACGAACGATCTCTGCAGGACAATTTCGATGCCCGCAGGCGTCTTCTTGTCAGTCTCTACAGGTTCTCGACCAGCGAGAGCACGTCTGTCGAAAGCACCATCAGGGAGTTCGAGGACATCCAGCTCCTCGTAAATACCGACCGGTATACGAAGAAGCTCATCCAGCAGGTCAGCATCGTCACCTGTATCGGTAATTCGGCCCAGAACCCATCCCTCTGGTCTATTCTTCAGGAGTCCGTCGATGAGGACGTGCTTGTGCTGGCACAGCTTGTCCTTGCCTATAACATGCTCGAGGGAGTGGAACTGAAGAACGGCCAGCGCGAGGAGCTGATCGAGAAGGTCAATGCCAGGTTAGGCATTCGTATCAGCGTCCCTAAGACGGTCGTTGTCGGGTATGAGGGTCAGAACCTCGAGTTCAAGACCAGCATTGTCTATCCGCCGTCCAAGACCGGCCGTGTCCGTGTCGCACTGGAGAGCCAGACCCTGGAGATCCTTCGTGAGCTCTGCGGCTTCATGAATGCCGAAGGCGGCACGCTGATGCTGGGTGTCAATGACTACGGACGCATCAGCGGCCTGGAGCAGGACCTCCTTTACAAGGAGTTTGAAGGCAGCAGGGACAGGTACTGCCGGTACATCCGTGACAGCATCCGCACGGAGATGGGCGAATTGGCCGAAAGCCTTGTGACTGAGACGATGCTCGAGCTGGCCGGGCATTTCGTCCTTGCGCTCAGGGCAAGGCCGAGCGAGCAGCCGATCTATCTTCGTGACAACCTCTGGCAGAGAAGCGGTGCCGAAACGCTGAACAGGGTCGGCGAGGTGCGTACATCCTTCCTGCGCAACAGGTCGATGGTCTATGGGCAGCTGGAGAATGCAAAGAAGTTCTCCACGGACTGGAAGCTGGACGTCCCGTTGGACAGCGAGTCCAGAAACGGAAGTGAGAATGTCTTCGCCCCAGATGTCCAATTGAATGAGAAGAGGGAGGAGAAGAGCAAGGATCTTGCGAAGACCTTCGAGCAGATCCGCAAGAGCCAGAGGCGCGAGTACCTCATCAATACCAGTTGTATCCGGGAAAAGAAACTTTCCGCGGGAGACATCTATCCGGCCTACTATCTCTATCTCACGGATGGCGAGTATTACCGCACGGAAGCTGATTATGATGTCTCGAACGAGAAGGTGATGCTGTCCTTGCCTGTCCTTTCCGAAGATCTCGAGAAGGAGTCCTGGCTGATTCTCCTGTATGAGGATGCCACTGTCCTCAGGGTACCTGTCTCAGAGATCTCCGGTCGTGACGAGTGGAGGACATACAAGCGTTTCAATGGACAGAAGCTGTTCTTCGCCGGCATCGGAGGAAGGAACGACTGTCTTGTAACCGTCTTCCAGGGAAGTACCACACCTCAGTACAGGTGTGATGACGTTGTCAGGTTTGAGGAGGGCGGTATGCAGGATGTCGGACAGCCCCTAGTTACCTGCCGGTACAAGTCCATCCTCTATTGCGAGATTGTCCCCAGGCTTGCCATCAGCGGAATGAGGGATGGCCTGTACAACCCGGTGAAGAACTCACTCGGTATCACGATACAGGCAGCAGGAGGCATCCCGGAGCGAAAGATATTGGCTAGAGCAGGAATTAAGACTGACTTTTAATAAAATATATATAGAAAATGAGCAAAAACAACAACAATCCTTTACTCTCTGTCGATATGGCAGAGGTACTTAGGGAGATCGGTGCGAATCTGAAGATCGAATACTATACTGCATCCATCACCCTTACTCCTGAGCAACTTGAGGAACTGAAGAGCAAGGGCATCAAGACGGATGCCTTCGGATGCATTATGGGTGCTTTTACGTACTACAGCAAGATGAGCAAGGAGGAGATCATGGATTTTCTGAAGGAAGCCGAGGAAAACGATGGAAGGCTCAGCATCTCTTTCGAGGCGGCAGACGAAGAGCATGGTCTCAACCTGACGACACCGGAAGCCGCACCCAATTTCGACAAGCTTGTCCAGGGTGCAAGCAAGAACGGGGTCATCGATGCAGATGATGAGCAATTGAATTAGTCCAGATGCCCGCCTGCCAGGAAAACCTCGGATATTGGAAAGCAGGGAAGAAACTGAAAAAAATGCTGGAGCAAGCCTTGAAGGCCTGTCCCAGCATTTTCTTGTGCCGGTTATGTCGTCAGAGGAGCCCCTTGAATCCCTGCAGGTTGTCGACGATGTGTGTCGCTCCTGCATTCCTCAGATCCTGTTTCGTTCCGTAGCCCCATGCAGCTGCAATGGTGGGGATGCCTGCCTGGCGTGCCTCCTCAATGTCGCGTCTGCTGTCACCGATAAAGACGCAGGTGCTCTTGGCCGAGCTCAGCCCCATGTATCCGAGCAGGCTGTTGAGCACGTCGGCCTTTGTTCTCAGGCTGCCTTCCTCATCCTTCGCGCCTACGGCATCAAAGAACTTCTGTATGTCCAGGAATCGAAGGATCGTTGTGGTGTGCTTCATGCTTCTGGATGTGCCGACAGCAAGTCGGTATCCGTCGGACTTCAACTGCTTCAGCAGGTCGGGGATGCCCGGATAAAGTGACTGTTCGAAGATACCCTTCTTCAGATATCGGTCCTGATAGTGTGCCATTGCAGTTCGTGCCTCCTCATCCGACAGGTTGTAGAGACGGGTGAAGGTCTCTTCGATGGGAGCGACGAGGAAGGGGCGTAGCTTCTGCAGGTCGGGCTCCTCGATGCCCGACATGGATAGAGCGTACTGTATGCTTCTGAGGATGCCCTCGCTGGAATCGGTCAATGTGCCGTCCAAATCGAAGATGAGTGTGGTATATGGTCTGGGGAGTTCCTCAAGGTCCGGTTCCCTGAACCAGCCTGGAAGAATCATGTCTCCTACTCGTACCTTGAAGACCAAGGTATGGCCGAGATCGGGTGCGATACCCTCAATGACACCCTGACGGCCTACAAAGGCATCAACATCATATGCCTTTATCTTGATTTTTGATCCTATTGTCATGTCTTTTCAATTTTTGGAGCGTAAAGATACGCAAAAAATCTGATATATCCAAGCGTCTGGCTCTATTTTCCAGAAAAAGGGGAGATTACAAGAATTAGACTGGAGGGAGTGGTTGTTGGGGCTGGAATGATCTTGAACCCTCGGATGAGTCAGTCCTTTTTGCGTATCTGTTTATTTATCTCGACATCTTTGATGCGCTCATGTAGGTAAGGTAAAGCTCTTTGTCGGAAGATGTGAAGATCACTGTTGAACCATCGTCATTGTGATAGAGACGGCGGCCATCGGAATATCCGTCTGCCTTGTATTTGCCGGAAAGGAATGCGCTCACTTCGTCGCTGAAGGAAAGATCGAATGTTACAACGGCATAAGTCAGTGTCCCATTGGAATCTGCAAAGGCATAAAGATAGCTGGACTCGCTGTCCTTGCCTTCGTATATGAGTGAATGGGCCGATGTGGAAACCAGAGTGTATCCCGACATGTAGTCCATTACCTCGGATTGTGCCACCGTCCAGGAGGTGAGGGGCTCGCGGAAGCAGAAGGTCTCCTTGGAGCCGTCGATGATGTTGTCATCGTCATTGGAACAGGATGAGCCGGCTGCCGTGAGGATCATGCAGCAGAGATAAAAAAGGATTCTTTTCATAGATTCATGTTACAATATTACAGATTATTAAATGATTGTTTTGACCTAATTATATGTAATATTATATTACATGTAATTATTGCATTACATGTAATACGATATTATGTCAGGGATGCAAGGGCGGTGCTGGACCTGCGCGGATGGGATGCATTTCCATTTCGGTGTTGTTGGGGGTTATACATTTCCAGTGACAAGGAGGGCAAGCTGTGCGCGGCAGAAGGCATCGTACTCCTCGGGATCTGTTCCGCGTTCGATGGCAACGTCGATGATGTCACCGAGCTGGTCGGCATAAACCTCGTCGGATACGCAGTTTTCGGAATCCTTTGACACGAGATATACCTCATAGAGGTCCATGGCATTGTATGCGATGGCCACGATGCCCTTGAACAGGCGTCCCTCCACTTGGAAGGCGAGAGCCGGCATATCGTGGAAGATGGTGGCGATGGGTTCGGAGATACCCCAGGAGAGGAGGACGTCGGGTTGTACACTCATGGTGAGTTGTGTGCGAATGGTGTTCGCGATGGTGAGGATGTGTTCTTTTTCCATTTTTGCTTTTCTTTTTTTCCCTTTCCTCAATGAGGTTCGGGTGGTTCGACTGTAATTTTTCCGCTCTGGAAATGATAAGCGCTTTCCTGCAAGAATGCCTGCAGAATACACTCCCTGGAGGAAGATTCTGCAAAAGGCAGCTCTGCTTTTCTTGCTTGGAATTTTGCGCTGACAATTAACTTTGCGGCAAAATTGCAGTTGAATGACCCGCATTGCCTGGAAGGAACAATCCCCCGTTGCCTTATATGTCTTCTGTTGTCATCTTGATTTCTTCACTCATCTGTGACATACATTCATCGCTTACCATGGGAATGCCGACATCTTTCATTCCATATGATGTATAAACGGTAATGATCCTGTTAAAGGGCACGTATGTCGGGTCATCCAGGTCATCGCTGTCGACTGTGAAGTCCTCCTTGCTATCGATGGACCTGTATGTGACGAAGCAGAAATCAAACGAATTTGATTCATTCTTTATCATATGTCCGTAACAGACCTTCTGTATCTCGCTTTTCCTGACCTTCGGGGGTAAATCGGAAAAATCAAGAAGCTTGTGCCTGGATAGGCAGTAGATGAATAGGGCAAGTTCCTTAGGGTTGCTTGCCTGTATCAGAATGTGCATGTCTTGGCTGACTACCACTTCATAGAATTGACCGTTCATGTAGGATGGCCTGAAAGAAACCAGGGCGAACTCGACCGGTTGCTCGTCAAATTCCCAATCCTTGCGTGCCTTGCTTAAGGCATCGAAGGCCTTGAAGCGGTTGCGACAGATCCACAGGGTCCGTGTCCGTTGCCCCTCATGGTTTGAATAGCCGATGACCTGTCTGCCGAGATTGTTTTTCATGTGCATGGCTGGATTGAATAATTATGTTTCATCTTCAATGATTATCATGCTACAATTGTGAACTCAGATGCCGAAGAGCTTTTTCAATCCGTTCATCTGTTGCTGCAGAAATGGATCCCTGAGAGCGGAAAGCTCGATGAAGCCGTTTTCTGTGAAGACGCAGTAGTATCTGTCGTCATTGTCAGAGGCGGGTTCTGTCCAGTCCTCCATGTCTCCGGAACGATGGAATGTCATTATGTCTGAATTTCCCGGGATATTGGGGTATACAACAGCGTATACGCAATCAATGTCAAGCTTATTGCAGGAAGTTAGTAGGGTCCCCTTTCCTATCAATTCATTCTCGAACAGTAGTGTAAATGTGTTCAGGGACTCATATTGGCAGGTCAACTGCATCAGTATATGGAAACATCTGTTGAATTCCATGTCATAGAAGTCGCCGCCCTTGCCGTTCGGCCTCAGGACAGCAACTGAATATTCCTTTTTATCCTCCATGACAAATGACGAAGAATTGGTCGGACAAAGGTTGTTGATGTCTTCCTCTCTGCCAACGTTCAGCCACATGGCCTTGACTACCTTGTCACAAGACAGTGACCTGTTCTTGCCTATAAAGGCATGCATCATTCCTTTTTTATTCATAACTATGTTTTTGGTTAAGGATTCGCGGATATCGATCAGGACCTTGACAGGATCTCGTAGAGTTCTGCCTTGTTCATCATCTTCTTGATGGAATAGGATATGTCCTCATTCATCTCTGTCCATTCTGTCGCTATCTCCGAAACGTATTCGTCGAAGCTGTGGAACACCTTGACGTGTATTCCCTTCACCAGTCCCGACTCGTTGGTGTCCGCGAAGATGATGTACATTCCGAATGTCGATTCCAGGAAGTAGCTGCAGCACTGTCCGGAATAGGAGCTGGAGCTCTTCTTGCTGTTGTAGATTCGATGGCTCAGATTCGAAGGCAGCAGTATGTCGTTAATGACCTCTATCGGGCGCATGATGTGCTGCGGATAGACATAGTGGTCGTAGAATGTGTATCTGCTGTCCTCTTCCATCCTTTTCCGCACGTTGCTTTTGGCCCGCTCTTGTTCCTCGCAGAGCACCTGCCATTCGTCGAAGCTGATGTATTCCCCGCTGAACAGGTCCGGCCATTCCATGGAAGCCCAGTTGTGGAAGATCCTGATAGAGCTGTTGTTCGTTAACTTCATAATCTTAAAGATACAATGGGTTGCAGGTAGATGCTGCTGTATATCGTCTGGTTTCTCGTCGTTTGTCCATCAATGTGAGGTACACCCGGTCAGTCTCCCATATGCCTGCACACGTGTCGGTCATCCCAATATCAATGCCTATCACCATGTTCATCCGGTATTGGTTTCAATAGTTCATCATGAAAGAGATGTAGTCCTTTGCAATCCTGTTGGGCAGGCAGTCCGGATGGCTTATCAGGATGAATCCCCGGGACTCCAGCTTGTAAAAAGCATCTGGTATCCTTGAGCCTATCTTGCGGAGTTCATCCATCTGGCGCTGGTTCCTTGAGGCAATCAGGAGAGGGTTAAAGTGAAGGAATGGTGCTATGATGCCTGAGATTGACATCGAAGCATTGTCTATTCGATCTGCCTTTCCGTTTCCCATATAGGTCAGTTCCTGTCTGGCGCAGAGTATCTGTCTTCTGCTTGTTCTCACTGTCATGTATGCGACAAGGCGTTCGGAACTGAATTTCCCCTCCTGTGCTGATTCCATGAGTCGGGATGCAAGCGTCTCCGTCATTTCAATGATGGTTGCAGTCATTTTTTGCGAATGGTTCTTTAGGTTTTGAAGGTAACCATTATAGCATCTGTCCTCGTTGGAAAGGAACTCTTCCACGTCGTTCCAATCTTTGAATTCCGAAGAAAGGTAGGATTCCAGGAATGACAGGTATTCCTGTTCTGTGTACTTCATGTCATTATCAGGCAAAGGACTGACGATGCCAAGTGAATCATAGAAATGCTCGGCATCTCTAAAGTATTTCCTATCGATCTTTACCAAACTGCAAGCAATGTCCCTTTCCAGTGTAAGCAGGTCGGTAAAGTCATGCAGCCGGTAGTCTATTGATTCGAAGATCTTGTTTAAGGTCTGGTCTCCATACTGCGACATGATGGATAAAGCAATCATGTTCTGCTCCTCTTCCAATGTGTCTCTTTCGATGACTTCAAGCAATCTTGTCTCCAGATTCTTCCATCTTGTAAACACGGAAGGTATCCGATCAAAGGGAATGGTAGGAAGACTGTTTATGGAATCTGAGAAATCCTTGCAATTATGAAGAAGGGTTTCCCTGTTTTCCTCGTATTGCTTGTTTGAACATGAGGAAAGGAGAGTGATGACTACAAGAAACAAAAACACGACACCTGCAGGGCTTGCACCTGCAGGAATCGTGAAGGATGACCTCTTGTGAGTGTTATTATAGGATGGAGTTGCCACAATGCAACCCTTGGATTGTGCAAAGGAGCAACGGGTCGGGGATTGGGTTGTTCTTTCAGACATTTTCTTGTTACTGTTTTTGTCCGCCTTTGAGCCTCATGGACAATAGCGTTCAAGCAATACCCCTTGCACGGAAGAATGCGGAGCCGCCTTATCCGGTGTTCAATAGCTTGCGCAAAGTTACAATTAAAAACATTTATATATCTGGAATCAACGATTAATCAATCAATAATAAGAAATGGCACAAAAAGTGGTACAATCATTTGGCACATTTGTATAAATGCACTTATAGACAGATTCTTGGGATGTGCCAGAAATGAATACATTTATTTGTTGCCAACCATAATAGGCCCACACCCAAAGGATAATGCACCAAATCCCAATATTTTGGCACATATTGCAGATTGCAAATAAAGTTTTGATTTTCTTTTCATTTCCCAAGAATTTTGGGAAAAACTGATGTGCCATTTTGCGGCCAAAAGTCACCAATTCCTGCGAATTTGGCAATAATATGCGTAATTTTAAATAAAACATAAAATGAAATTTTGTAGATTTGAAAATATTCCATATCTTTGCACCGTTAACAAGATATGAGTTTATCATGAAGACAAGGAAATTCGGTTATTACAAGGAGACGTACTCCGCCCAGGACATGAAGAAGGCCAGGGAACAGCTTACTGCCTTTGGATGTGATTCTATCACCACTGATTCCGTTGATCATAATGTAACCCGTCCCAACAGAAAGGCGCTGATGGAGAAGATCAAGAGGGGAGACACGCTTGTCCTTTACAAGTTCGCAAATGCTGTCCGTGGCCTGTCGCAGATGTCGTGCCTGCTGGAAGCATGCCGTATACGCGGTATCAGGGTCGTCTCGACGGATGACCATATTGACACGGCAGATCCTGTCAGTGAGGCCTGGCAGTCCTTCATCGGCAGTTTCCCCGTTGACTGTAGGGCAGGGGAGAGGGCCGGCAAGACTGTAAAGACGGCAATCAGTGAATTCGGTGCTGCAAAGTTCGCCTCAAAGTCGGTACGCGACCAGTATGTCATTGACCTCTACAGGGAAAATCTGCCCATTGAGGAGATCTTTGAGCAGGCTGGCATAACCAAGTCCACCTTTTATCGTATCCTTCGCTCGAATCATATTCCACGACAGCGGCATGGCAGCATTGATCCGAAGGGAATAGATATGGAGCCGTGATAGAAACTTCAATGCACTTGATGCAAAGGTATTTTTAATTCATGCAGTCAATCTGCACGAATTGATCAATGTGTAGATAAGAATTTTCTATTATCAATTATATTAATGTATATGAACATCAAAAATATCATATGTCATGACGAACGAAGACATTCTTAAGAAGATTGGTGCCAAGGTGAGGGAGCTCAGAATCTCCAGGAACTTGAAGCAGTCTGAGTTATCCGAAATGTGCGGCTTGTCCAGTTTCTCTATCAGCCAGATGGAGAATGGAAATAATTTCTCAGTCTTGTCGCTGATAAAGGTTCTCAAGGAGATTGATGGATTATATCTTCTGGAGCCTTTCATGAGACCATCAGAGATAGATCCGGAAATACTTGAGAAGTTTCTCGCTTCACAATCCTCAAAAAGGAAACGGGTGAGCAGAAAGAATCAGTAACCGGGATACTCACAATTATCGGCAGTTTTAAATGCCCACTTGTTGATATTTTAATTCACCTTGATGCTTTCCTGATACAATTCTATCGGGTGGAGCGAAGGCTGCTGATATCTATGTCAAAGAGTTTTCAGAAACACTCTACTTCAAAGTATATTCCGTATTTCAAAAAAAGCCAATATATGTAGTAAATTTTGATCTAAGTGTAAGAAATTTCTACTTATCATAAAAAAATCGTTCCCTTTTGATTAAGGTATTGATTTTATATTTATATTTGCACCATATTAATAATTTAAATCAACTTATATGTTTGAGATTCATGTTGCGGTATATACGAAAACTTGGTATATAGAAGTATACCATTCTAGTCATTCATGTATGGATGTTTGGTCTGAAGGCTATGTTAGACAAGTCCCTGTAATCTATTTTTCTGAACCTATATTGTTTGATGAACATAAAATAGAATACTTGTATTTATTATTAAAAAAATATTACAAAGATGGAGAAACTTTTACGTGTTATGTCGGACCAAGATCCGAATTTTATTATAATCCAGATTGGACAAAAGAATTCACCGATTCTTTGAATAATGTTTGGTGGCCATTGGGTAAGTTTGTTCCAACTGATATAAAGAATAATACACATTATGAAGTTTCATTCATTGATAGTGGTCAGTATAAATTAAAAAAATCTATTAGATTTGAAGAGTATATAAATTGTGAAGATTCATATGTTGATTTGAAAAAGAATGTAGAAATCTGTAAGAAATTTAATATTTTTGTTCGAAATTCTGTGTATTCTTCTCTGTTTAAAAAAGCTCAAGAAGACTTATCTGAATTTGTAGATAATTATCAGGGTAATTTCTGCAACATTTGTTATAATGAAGCAATTCAGATTATTGGTCTAGATGATAAAATTCTTCCTTGTATTGCCAACAGCAAGCATCCTTTTATTGTTTTGATGAAAGAATTAACTGATTTAGGATTTGAATTCAAATATAAGGATTCTATTTTGAAGCAAGGGATTCTAGATTATGAAACATGTCATAAGTTTGAATTAATCTATAATTATTTTGGTATATATTACAGAAAACAAGAATACTTCGATAAAACTACAAAGCCTTTTATGCCATTTGATGACCCTGTTCGTTTGATTAATTTAGCATATAATATTTTATACCCTTATCATTGTAAAGATCAAGATCCCTTAAGTGAAGTAGACTCATTGCTTGGATTAAAAGATAATCCTACAGACTTTGATCTAGAAGAAATTTTAGCTAAAATTGAAGAAGATCATATTTACAATGTTACAATTTCTGAGTTAGAAAAAAAGATTAATGGTAATTCTGAAAAATTAAATAAAGTTTTTAATGAATTTTATTAAAGTCATTTCTCAATGCAACACTGTATTATCAATAGGATGTTTCTCGAGTATTTTTAATTGTATTTAACACCTTTGTTTAATTTAATATTGGTATATCACAAAAATCCTTCATATGGATGGCAAGTCAAAAGGAACCAGGTTCACAATTGATTATGCCAGGACTTTAGGTAAGGAAGTAAGAATAATAATGATTTAATCGTATGGTTACGGATCAAATAACAAATACCATCTATTTCTCGGATCAATTGGAGATAGAATGTCCCCAAGTTTTTGAAGCAATCTCGACTTTGCAGGAAAAGGGATTGCCAATACGCTTCTTTTCGGGAGCAAGATCCATGTGGGCCCGTGACTATATGCCTATACAGGTTGCGCCAGACAAGTTTGTTGCATTCAAATATCTCCCAGACTATCTGCTAAATCCAAAATATAGAGATACACTGACAGAAAATGCAGCGGATATTGCTCGTGGAATTGTAGGTGGTGAAGCGGAGGTGATAGAAACAGATATAATCGTTGATGGTGGAAACGTAATCAAGTGCGATAATGCTGTTATTATGGTAGACAAAGTTGTTCAGGCTAACCCTCACTATTCTACAAGCAAGCTTCTTGCAGAATTGACCCGCTTGTTCGGCTGCGAGGTTTTCCTCATTCCTTGGGATGAGGAAGAAGGCATTTATGGTCATGCGGATGGAGTTCTTCGATATATTGGCAGCAGAGAGCTCCTTTATGCCAAGTACCCTGATAACAGATACATGAAGAAGGTGAGACATGTGCTGGAACAGCATTTCCCCAATTCGCATTCAATATGGATGCCTGGAACTGCTGCAAAATGTAGGGAAAAAGACCAGTGGTCATACATCAATTATATCCGGACCAGGGATTATATCCTGCTTCCTGCTCTTTCGCCAAAGGCTGATTGCAAAGAGGATAAGGCCGTGCTAAGACAGTTTGAACTTCGCTTTCCTGATTATCCCAAGGAGAATATCATTCCGGTATATGCCTTGCCCGCATTGAAGAAAGACGGAGGATTACATTGCTGTTCCTGGAATATATTCCAACCGGAATAATTTTGCTCTACAGTGACAGACAAAACGATAATAATATGAAAACAAAAAACAACATTTAATTATGACATCAGAAACATACGACATCCTAAAATCGGTAGGCTTCACTGGAGCCATTGATACGCCATCCAAAGTGGTAATTTCCTGGCTGAATGAAAAAGAGATCTTGCGAATAGAGCCCTACTGGCGTTTCCTTGGTGCCAATCCCGGGTTCTCATGGAGTAAATCATGGGAAGAATTCTCTGGGAAGATCGAAGTAGAATGTGACACATGGGATCAGCTTCTTGATATAGCTTTGGAATGGGCTGTCGGAGAAGCTTTGGGAAGATAATTGAGAACCCATGATTATTTTACCAATTACCAATGATTATCATGATGGAGTTTATTAAGAAGGCTATCTCGTGGCTTGTATTATTTAAAAAGAAAATTACCCCATTCTGGCTTCAATGGAGTTTTTTCCCAAAGGTCGGACAGCCGCCTCTGCAGTCTTTCGTGGAAATTGCCTTTTACTTATTTATTGTTTACTACTGTACGAATCTGTTTCTTGACTTTAATCGTATTCCAGAGAATGTCATTAACCTTGAATTTGATAGGCTCAACGATTACAGGTATTTAAGCAGGAGTTCCCAGAATGATTCCACTGTCTATCTCCATTATCAGGCTGCAAAAATTGGAATAAGCATTCCTATGGTGGCCATGAAATCTGATGACACCAAATATTTAGGGACAAACAGGTGGTCCATCAGCGATGATTCCATGAGATTGGTTGTCTCCAAGAACAGATTAAAGACCAACATCAACAACTATTGGCTTGCTCTTTTGACGATGGCTGTAAAAGCAGACTCAACCATTGAAATAATCAATGAATTCGGGCAGACGGTAATATATGAATATGCAGATTATGGAGCCTGGCTTGGAAGATTGAAACCATCAAAAGGAGTGGAAGCTGGATATGGACAAATACGAAGGATGCTTCCTGATTCATTGTCAAAAGCAATGAAGAACCACTACCGTATAAAATTATCGACCAATTATATCGGCAGCAACAAGAGTGTAAATGTTAGGGATTCCAGCTGGCATGCAGAACCGGACACAGATAGGGATGCATATCCTTACCACGAATGGTTCCTGGATGACAATGGCAAGGATCGCCTAAATTTTCACCAGTTCGAGATATATCGAACAAGCTCAGAACAATTGGGCTCAACCCAGTTCGTCTGTTTAGAGGGCATGATTTCGAACAATCGCTCAAGTCTAATGGATGCAAGGTTCAATGAACTATGCAAAGTTAAATATCCGAACATGTTAATAATCAATCGAGGGGATAGGAGGAATGGCATAAATATTTCATTGAACAACCTGTCTTGGAAAAAGGAAATTAGTCGCATTTTCCCGACTGAACCACCAGGATGGTTGGACAGATATGATATATCGCAAGGCAGGTATCATATAAATCTCAATACATCAACCATCGATTCGACCAGTCTTACTATCGACTTTGTCGGATCCACGGATTTTTATATGAATAATATAGAGCCTGATATAATTGGAGGTTCCTATATAAAGTTCACAGATCCCAAAAAGATTTTGCAGATTAGAAGAGAAGGATTGACATTCTATGCAAAGTTCAAGGAATTAGAGAATCGGCAGTCCATCCGTTGTTTTGCAGTAACCACTTTAATAAGCGGATTGGTTATCATATTGCTGACGTTCTTTATAATAGGTGTATGCCGATCCTTGCAGGTCATCTTAAAGCCTCTGTTGGACTATTTCAAGAACTAGATGCAATATCGAGGCTTTGGTTCATCAATCGGTTATAACTCAAGAAGACTGGTAGGAGGTAAACGCCGGGAAAAGGCGTTTACCTCCTACTCTGTTAATACAGGTTTATCACAGATACTCCATATTCGATTGCATGGATGCACGTGAAGGCAGTACCGCCATCCTTTTTATTCGGGTCCAGATAAGCCACAAGTGTGGTTGCATTCTTCAGCATGTAGATATTTCTGCAAAGATAACTTGATTTGGAGTATGACTTGCTCATGAAGACTTTGGCGTCTGCTGACGCTAAGGCTTGTGCATATCTAGTCTTGTCTTCATCGGTATAGAACTTGTCCTGTCCCTTGAAGGGGATGACGGCTATCAGCTTGACCTCCGGATGAAGTGCCCTGAGGGTCAAGACTGACTCTGCAGCCATCAAGTCGAAACCCATGGCCATGCCGCAATAGAAGGTTGTCACACCTTCTTCGTAGAGACGTGCTATGGTGGCATCGAGATTTTTCATTAATGTCGGGACTCGATCGGGGCTGATGTGGCGATGGCCACTGAATGCAGCAGACCTCCCGAGGGTCTGCTGCTCATTCTTCTCAGTTTTCATTGGTAGGGTGGTTTGGTGAAGTCAATGTCTTGCCCATGCAGAAGGCGCCTACTACTTCAGCACCCATGGACTCGAGTTTTGTGGTGAAGGTTGCGAGTGAACGTCCGCTTGTTACGACATCATCGAAAAGAAGGCATTTGCGTCCTTGGAAGAACTCCTCGTCAAATTCGATGACTTGTTCAGATGTGATTCTCTTTGAACGGCCTTGCTCATGGACTGCAATCCTATCACCCGTGACAGTGATATGGTAATAGGCATTGGTGGCTCCGCTCATCGCGCAAACGAGTTTTGAAAACTCCTTGTATCGGATTTCATTCTTCTCGGGGGATGATGCCGGAATGCAGATGAAGGTGATGTCCTTGGCCTCCTTGGTGCCGAAGATGGATTTAATCAGCTTTGCGGTATGAAGTGCCACTCCGCTCTGATGCTTGCCGTCCTTGAAGTCCCAAATGGCGGTCCTTGCGCTCTCGAGCGGAAGGCTGACGTTCTTGAATCGGGATGGGACATAGTCGAAGAAATGAACCAAAAACCGGTCTCCCCACTTCTCGTCATAGATTGCTCTCATGTCTCTTTTATTTTTTCCCTTCCTTCAGTTTCCTGAATTCGTGGATCTCGTTAATATTCATTTTATCGAGGCCCAGAAGGAACAGAAGACGGCAATTCGCCAAACATGGACCGAAAATGTCAGTCGGCAGGACTTAGATTTTCGAGGACATATTTGGCATTTGCAGTCAGTTCTAACTTTGCCGAGTAAAATGAATAGATGAGCTCCACGAATAGAAACTGGCATGACCGTGTCATGTCATGTCATGCCAAGTCATGTCATGTTTTAGATAAGGGCTGATCGATACCTTTAGAGCAGTAATTGATGTAATATAGTATTGTGAATAATTATTTTACTATCCTTATCTCGGATAGAAAATGTGAAAAACAAAGTGTTTGTCTTGATTCATGTAAATTGTATTTATGGTATTATCAGATTATTATTTTGTGTAATAATGGTAACAACCATATTATTGGAGTTACAGATATTACTCTTTGTCCAACCCCGGATTTCCTGGATTCGTCAGATTATTTCCTGAATTGCAGGAAGAGGGTGAGTCTAAAGACGATGGATTCGGCTCAAGACTCACCCTCCTTGTATTGGTATAGATGATCACGTTTTCAAGGGCATCGGATGTCCGTGCCCGGTTTACCTAAATAACACGGTATAATACCATGCCGGCAATGATGATGATCATTCCCACGACTCTTTGAACTACAACTTCGCGGTACATGCTGTTGGCCAATTTATAAACCGGCATAAGCATAATTTTGAGTATAATGGCTGCTAATTTTGCCAATAACAGTCCGACGGTATAGACACCGATGTACCACCAGTGTACCTTGAAAATCAGGTACCCCATGAATCCCAACACAAAGATGACACCCAGAAGACTGCATAATCCATAGAAAAGTTTCAGGAATGGATTGTCAGTCCAGAATGATTCCACCAGATCGGCCTCGAATTGCCCGTTGGGTGCTTCGAAAAGACATAGCTGGAGCCCTACGAGCACGATGAATGTACAAATGAGAATTGTAGACACTTCCATGATTTAATAGTATTTGAATTCGTTATTGTTGCTGCATTGTTCCTGAAACCGTTTCTGCCACTTGATGATGAAGGGGCGGAAATCGAGATGGGTTTAATCTTTCCATTTGCGCCACGTGGCCTTTGCATGGAGATATACCACCGGCAAAGATAAGCCATAATTTCGAGACATCCAAAAATATGTACGATTATTTGTGGCAAAAGTTCAAAAATACTATAAAATGACATGGAATATGCAGATCTTCTTCTTCACCATTTCTAAAATTGGCGTGATTGTACTCCAATTGAGTGTATGTTATTCTTTCTGCGTACCGCTTCCCGCATTATGGCCGTAATGGATGTCTGGTCATATGTGTGTACATCGCATTTAATTCCGCCATCGTCTCTTGCCTTTTTGGATGATCTGCAAGAAAGGGATGTGACTCTTGGTTCTATCATCCATCTGTGTCTGATTCCGGAATATGCCAGGCCTTTTTTGCAATTGTGCAATCGGTTGACTTAACAGCGTGAGTGTTTCGATTCCATTTTTTGATGTTTTTTCTTGCTTTGTTTGGAAAAAATGTTTATCTTTGGAACCGCATTTGAGCAAAAACAGATGTAATAGTCATTTTGTTGATGGATTGCATCTCAAAACTAGATTCCGATATGTTAGTAATTGCCATCGTTATCATCGCCGTTCTTTGGGTGCGTTCCTTCTTGAATTTCCGAGCACAGCAGAGCGAGTATGAGTCTTTCGTGGAATGCATGCTGAACAATCCCCGGGCCAGGGCCGGGACGAACTATCTCTTGCGCTTGGGGTGTGCTTACATGGAGGCGCAGCGCTATGAGTCGGCATACCGCTGCTTCGAGCAGTTCAAAAACTCTTCCGAATACAACCCCATCGGCATGAAGGATACCCTTGATGACAATATGGCGTTCTGTCGGAACCCCATTCCGTGGATGCACGGCCCCAAGGACCTGGATGGAAGCTGGTGGCACAACTTCCTGCTCGTCCGCTTCGGCAAGAAGCGATGGAACATGCTGACTGAAGAGGACTATCTGTTGGCCAGATCCTGGATCAGGAAGAAGAGCCGGGAGAAGGGGTAGATGACATGACCATTACATGACAAGACGAGAGAGGCGACCATTCGGCCGTCTCTCTCGTCTTGTTTCTCGTTATGTGTCAGTCCAGCAGCACGAAGCCTCCCCAATGGGACACCTTGTCGAACTGGCTGCTTAGCGTCACGTCTGTCCTTATGTCTGTGAGAGTCTTTTCGTATGCCTTCTCGTAGTCCATCCCGCAATTGAAGATGTTCTTGTAGAAGAGCTGCATCAATAGGGATGTATGGTAGTCGCTGACGGGCCAGAGACTCATCATGACCTTCTCCACGCCAGCAAGCTTGAAGGCCCTCTGCAGGCCGTACACACCCTCGTCTGTGTCCACATATCCCAGGCCGGTGTCGCAGGCGGACAGTATCGCGAGTCGGCAGTTGATGAGGTTCATGTCCTGTATCTCCATGGCTCTCAGGATGCCGTCCTCCTTGTCCATGTCGGTCTGTATGCTGTCATTCATCCAGAAGTCGTTGGCTCCGGCGAAGAACAGTCCGCTGTTGTACATGGGCATCCCGTCCTTCCCGTGGTCGGTGTCTTCCTTGAAGAACCCGTGGGTGGAGACGTGGAGGATGATGTCGTCGCCGCCGCTGTGGTCCTTGAACGACCGTTCCGTGGCCTGTTCCCTTTGGTAGAGGCCGACTTTGCAGCCGTTTTCCCCGAGGAGCCGGGCTATGGCCTTCACCTCGTTGTTCGAGCTCGGCAGATATACGAGCGAGTCGCCTCTGAGGATGCCTCTTGTCGTCGTCCCTTCTCTTCCGACAGTATCCGCAGGAAGGGAGTAGGTGATGCCGCCCCATAGCGACACTGTGATGCCTCCGGCTGGATTTGCCTTGTGTTCCTTCAGGCTGGCGAGGTTCTGGCAGTTGGACAGCTGGTGGAAGCTGTACCTGTCGCCAAGTGTCCTGCTGCCGAATGGCAGCGCATGCAGCGCGAGCTGGCAGAACAGTCCCGAGGGAGAATAGTAGATCCTTCTGACGTGCCCTCCTTCCCTTATCCTTCCTTCGATTTTGCCCCATAAGGCCGATGTGAGGTTCCTGTCGCTGTATATTGCATCCACATCTGTCCTCCGTAGCATCCATGAGATGTCTGATAGCCGGCATAATGGGATGTATTCTGGTGATCCCTGGCTGCCCATCAGGATGGCGAACAGTGTCCTGTCGGCGGATCCTCCTGCATCCACCAGTTCGAGAAGCAGCTCGTCCTCGTTGAGGAAGCGCTGTATGTCCCTATGGTCGAGGCTGTGGGTGTCGCTGAGTGTGGCATATTCCGTGCATCCCAGGGCTATGCTCTTGTCCAGTTCATCGATCACCTGCTTCAGTTCTCTCTTGCGCAATGAGTTTCGGGGGTCCATTGGGAGATATTCTCGGTCGCGGAGCTCCTGTTTCAGTTTGACAAGAGAGTCATAGCTGGCTACAAGCCCTGGGTCTCCCGATCTAGCTATTGTATTCCTCAGCACCTGTGAGGAGCGCAGCAGCAGGCCTTTGCGGAACACCTGGTTGTCGAGGCAGAGGGCTGCAAGTGTCGGTGTCGGATGCTGTTGAAGAACCTTTACTGCATAGGAGAACGGCACATCGACCTGTTTCGCGAAGAATTCCCGCTGTTCCTCGCTCATTCCGATGAAGTTCTTTTCTATCTGTGGCCGGAGGTTGCGGCAGATGTCGGTAATCGCAGACTCTATATCGTCCCATCTGCCCTCTTTCTCGTGTATTTTCAGCTCACGTATCTGAGTACGTATGTATTCCATGTCCTGCGGCCCGTACTGGTCCCTTACGTGGTGCCAGTATTCCTTGAGCAGCCTTTTGCCCGTGTCATAGTCACCGACCTGCAGGCAGTGGTCGATGAGCTCCCCGAAGTACTCGTACTTACCCCTTTCCTGGATCGATTCGACGGCATCCACTGTACGTGCGAGTTCTCCGTATGCTTCGAACAGGCGGTCCTGTTCCAGCATCCATCCGATAAGCTTGATCCTGTACCGTGTCGCGGCGCCATATTGCGTCTCAGGATTCTTCTCCAGCAGGTTCCTGAGACTATCTATGGCTTGATCGGGATTGTCGTAGTACATTGCTTCTTGCCTATAGAAGGACATCAGCATGCGTGTCGCAGATGCACCCCTTTCCATCAGGTCTTCATTTTCGCCATTCTCTTTCATGATTTCCATTACATGCAGGGTGGCGGAGTCTGTCTCCTCCATCATCCTGTATGCCTTCAGCATGCCTTCTCTGCTTCCCATGAGATCATATACCTTGAACAGCTCCTGAGCATAGGACCATCGGCTTCCCTCGAAGAACTGCCTGTGCAACTCATTATTCTCGTCATATTCCTCCCTGAGGGCCTTGCTGACGCTGAGCGGGTCATTGTATAGCTCGAGCAGTTTCTTTTCTGCCTTGCTGTAGTCGCCGACTCTCATGTAGCAGTCACACAGTTCCTGCATGTAGTTTAATGCCATGGGGTCATCGTTGAGGAGTCTTTCCTGCTTGTATTCCATGAAGTTGATGGCTGCATGGTAGTGATGTCCTGCCTTCAGCTCGTCGAATGTCTTTGCCGATAGCGTGTAGTTGTATGCATGCATCCGTTCAGGAAAGAGCTTTTCACATAGGAAGAGGACGCCTGCCAGCAGGGCGAACAAGCCGATGACGGCTATGCCGACCCACACTATAAGGACACACAGGTAGTACAGGTTCCCGATGATAATGTTATTTTTTAACGGGTTCATTTGCATTTCTCGATTTTTTGCCGTATCTTTGCGCCATGAATCTTGACCTCATTGACATTGTCCTGCATATTGCAGTCATTATCCTCTGCCTGGTCGTCTTCGCGGCCTTGTACTCACGTCATGTCAAGCACGGATCGGTCAAGGAGTCCCTTTTCGGGAGTCTTCTTCTTGTCCTCGGCTTTCTTTCTCGTTGGGGGACACTGGCGATCCTGTTGCTCCTCTGTTTCATTGTCTACAGCCTGCTATGGGGCTAGCAGGGCTTCCGTGTCGAAGGACACCGTTTCCATGAATTCCAGTATCTCCTTCTTCCCGACGGAGAGGGCTGTGTCTTTGCCCGGTTGGGAGAGGAACAGGACCTTGTTGCTGTCCTTGGAGAAAAGTGCAGCAAATGCAGCCTTTCGCAGTATGGTGTCCTTTCTGAGGGAATAGATCCCCATGCATAAAGGACTGCCGTTGATGATCGTGTCGAGGGAGTATGTCATCTTTTGCCTGATGTATCCCTTTTCGTTCTTCATGTCCCTGGCTATCATCCTTTGGAAGGCCTTCCTTGGCAATGAATATCCTGACTGCACCTCAGTGGTGACTATGGAGCCTATTCTCGTTCCGTTGGAGAGCAGCAGCCTGCGATTCCCTTTGGCAAGGACGGCGATGCTGTCTATCTCCCAACCCTTGTTCAGTCGGAAGACGGCGAGTCCGTCGGACTGTTCCCCGTCTTTCAGTTGCAGCTCCTCAACGCTGACCGGCATGGATCTCCGCATTATCATTGCCTGGTTGATCATGTGCCAGATCAACGGCATGAACGCAGCTGCGAGCAGGAGCAACCCCATCCACCCCATCCTTCCCAATCTTCTGGAAGGGATCCTTGACTTCAGGCCGCGGGAAAGGAAGGTATATGGAAGAAGGATGATGAGAAGGATTTGGATGCCGAATGCCCATACTGCGTTAGGTGCGCTCTGGTTTCGGAGGGGGGACTGCAGCAGAAGAAGAAAGAAGACAATGGCTGATATCCTGAGGGCATGCACAGACCAGGGGGCCAGTTTCATGGCACCGATGATTGTCTTATAGGCGTACAGGATGAAAAGGAGAATGAAGACGGAATAGATGATCTTGGAGTGGGGGACCAGGCTATTTGTAAGGGAATCCATACCCCATATATATCCCTGCGAGAGAATAGCCAGCCATGAGATGGTGATGGAATAGAAGAGCAGGAAGAGGAGCAGGGTGAATACCTTTCCCGGTTTATTGTTTCTTTCTTCGGCCATATGCTACAAGGACAAGCAGCAGTACCACTACTGTGGCTGCCAGTATCAGTATCTTTTCGGAAATTCCGGTCTCTTCCCCCTCATCTTCTTCGGCTTCGTTTTCCTCGTCATCAGGCGGAACGGTATCCTGCTCCTTTGGTGTAACATATCCAAAGGAGCTCTTGAACTGCGGGGTCTGCCTATGACCGTACCTTTCCATCTTGGCATGGATACCGTCAAGCAATGACGTCAGATCCGTCAACCCCGTTTCCCTGAAGGCTTCGTCCAGTGAGAGACTGAGTGATCCTACTCTGGTGCCGTCGTCAAGGCGGAACTCGTAGTTCTTTTCCGTTGATCCGCATGCGCTTATGTATACAGTAGGTGTCCCGCCAGACAGTTCCGTTGTGTCGCGGGCATATCGTATACATTCCAGGCTGTCTGCGACGTCACTCGGGTAAGTTACACCGAAGATGTCGTTAATACCACGGCAGAGGCTGTCCGGCGGGTTGTCACCGCCTTTGATGGAATTGCCGCTGTGGCATGCATCCAGGGAGACGATGAGAAGACCGTAGTCTCCGAGCCTCTTCCTGATGGCCTCCATCTTCTCTCCCAGCTCGTCGTCGATCAGGTGTTTTTCCCCGTGGTATGCATCGTTCTTCCTGGCGAAAGCGTCATATGGGATGAGTGCCTCGTCCAGGCGATCCGGCTCATCCGGCTTATTTGTGAACATCTGCTGGCCGTGGCATGAGAAATGCACGAGCACGGTATCCCCGGCCCTTACATCTCTGCACAGGTTATCCAGCGCCCTCGTTATGCCGGCGTATGTGGCCTGTTTATCTACCAGGCATTTTGTTCGGAATGTCGGGGCCAGGGTGCCCTGGAGTCTTTTGATGTCATTTGCGGAGGCTATTTTGTTCCATCCGCTTCCTTTCGGATAGTCGCCTATGCCGACAAGCAGCGCCTTGCGTGTGGGAAGTGGGTCTGCAAGGACGTGAAACGCAATGAATGTGTAGAATAGGATGGATAATGCGAGTGCTGTCTTTCTCATGTCATTTTCCAAACATGTCCATCAACATAAGTGCCTTTTGCATATTTTCGTCGACGGATTTCTCATCGTACCCAATCCTGTTGAATGCCTCATAGAATTTGGATACCCTTTTCTCTACGGGTCCGGTTTCGTTGTCCTCGGTAAGGGGGAAGGCGTTCAACATGAGCATGGCCGCAAGGCCGCTGTCTATACCCTTCAGCTGCTGGTAGATGTAGTCCTCGCCCTTTTCGGTGAGCTGTGTCTTGCATTCGCTCCATGCCAGACCAAGGGTCCTCAGCTGGTTGAGGAACATGGGATTATTGATTACCGTGTTCTCGCTAGTCCCGTCGGCAGTGCCGATGACATACATAAACCCCATGATTGCACGACACTGGTCCTTTGAAAGATCCTTGTATACATCGGTCAATATGGACATCGGGTCATCCGGCATCTCAACGCCTGCTCTGGTATGGTTGGCGGCCTGTTCCGGCGTGCCCAAGGCAGACTGCATGTGCTTCACCATCCTTATCCTCGCCTCCTCCAGAAACTCGTTTGCCGCATCCTTCTGTTCGAATGTGGATGGATTCCGCATGTTGTAGAAGGTCTTCTCGTATTCCATCTCCTTGTGATACCACTTGAATTTCAGGAAGACGGTCAGATGCCCGGTGCTGTAATAGAGATTGATGATCTTGTTGGCCTCGTCATCGGTGAAGAGGTTCACCTGTCGCTTGCTTTTCGTTTTGATAATCTCGCCCTTGCCGCCCAGAATTCCCTGATTTATCAGGGAGATGAATACCTCGAACTTCTTTTCGAGGGGCACCTTGAGGTCCAAACAGTCTTTCATCAGATTAGAAAGGAAAGGCAAGGCTAGCATGGCCAGGATAAAGATGATTGCAAGTAGGATCAGTAATGCTACCATGGCAGGAAAAGTTTGTCAAGTATTTCTTTTGCTTCAGTCGTATCCAGGGCCTTGAGGATTTCCTTTGCCTCCTTCTTCTTGCCCTGCATGAGGAGTATGCTTGCCTTCTTGAGCTTCAGATCCTGTTCCTCGACCAAGTGGTCATGCTGTGCCTGTGCTTTGTCTGGATAGTTTTCAGGATTGAACGGCCGGGCAAGTTCCTTGTCAATCAATTTAAGTGCCTGGTCATAATCCTTGGCCTCGATGAGCGATTGGATCTCATTTGCGTCTTTCGCAATGACAAGACCCAATCCGTATTCGCCGGCACTGTAAGTCCTGCTTATATCATATTGCCACGTGCCGAAGACAAAGAACAGCAGTACAGCAGCCATTGCGATGATTGATAGGCGTCGCCGATGTCTCTTTTCGATATCTAATGCTGCTGCGTATTCATCCAGCGTGATGGCAATTTCGCTGACGTCCTTTTTGGCGGTATTAATGCTGAAGAGCATCTTCTGCACGTCGGTCTGTTCGTTCCCAAGCGTAGAGACGAGAGCACTTTCCCCGTAAGTTTTGGCCTCTTTCATTTTATCGGAGATGAGGGTGTTCAGACGATCTGCCTCGTTATAAAGAGTCCGGTATCTATCGGAGAGCTCATCAGCAAGCGATGCAGCCTTCTCGAAAATGTCTTTCGGCTTTATCGCGTACTTGTCGGTGATTGTATCGAACATCTTATTCAGTTCATCGGTTTCCTTGGAGAGTTTCTTGTAGAGGGCGTCCGCCTGCTGTCTGCTTGTGGTGATATTGTTGACCTCCTTTTCCAGTTTGGCGATGCAGGCATCGCGTGCGGCCTTCATGGATTTCATGGATTCCTGCACGCGGAACTCTTTGCCGAGGAGCTGTTCCTCGGCATCCTGCTGGGCCTTCTTTGCGGCCTTCAGGGATTCCTGCACGCGGATCTCGTTCTCGAGCATCCCGTCAATGGTCGCCCGATAGGCCTTCTTTGCGGCCTTCAGGGATTCCTGTACACGGATCTCCTTCTCGAGCATCCCGTCAATTGTTGCCCGATAGGCCTTTTTTGCGGCCTTTATGGATTCCTGTACACGAATCTCCTTTTCCAGGAGTTCCAGATAGTTGTCATCTATTATGTTCATTTTCTCCTGTATCCTTTTATTTCACCAAAGACTTCAATAAGCTTCTTGTGGAACTTGTTGTGGCAGCGGTTCCTGGTTGTCTTTACGACGGTGGAGCCGCTGTATCCCATTTCTTCCGCAATCTTTTCATCCGGCATCTTCTTCCCGTTCTCCTGGTAATAGGTCAGGCGGAAGATGCTCTTGCAGGGTTCCTTCATGTTTGCGACAATCTCCTTTGTCGCACGGACGAGGTCATTCCAGTCCGTGTCCATATCATTGTCCTCGTCATCGATAAGGCTGAATATGTCGAGTCCTGAACTGCCAGCCTCGGTCTCCTCCTCGTCGGCATCATCGCCGGAAGATGGTGGAACGACGGGCTGAGTGGGAGCCTCTTCTCCATCAAGGCCCTCTTCATAGCCCACGCTCTTCACCCTTTCCAGCAGATCCTCCCAGCTAGCGGAAATGTTACTGCCGGAAATACGGATGATCGTCTTCAATGTAAAGTCGCCGATGCCCTGGAGATAGCTGTACAGGCTGGAGTCAAGCTTCTCTACGCTGCCGTTCTTGCGCGTGACGAAGACGGTGTCATCCTCCACGAAGAGTTTCCTGTCTAGGATCTTGTGAAGCAGCTTCTCTATACTGTCCTGGAACAGGTCATCGATATAGGAATCGTCCTTTCTGAACCTCATGTTCTCAAGGGCCTTCCCGGCTTCTGTTGCAGCCTCGATCTTGAAATGGTTAATGAACTTGGGCATGGATGTGATGTAGAACCAGTTGAGGGGTTCCTGAATGCCCTTGTAAAAGGAGTCAATGATCTCCTTGTCTGAATAGGATCTTGTAGGCATAGTATTTTTGTGTTTTTTCTTGTGCAAAGATACGCGTTTTTTCATGAATTGTCAAAACTTATTCCCAAAAAAGTGAACAAAGGGGTAATTTTACCCGTTTTCACACGTCTTTTGCCTGTTTTTTTAGTTTTTTTTTTGCGCTGAAGGGGTATCAAGGTGATATGCCGGGCTTCCTATCTCTGTCTCTCCCTAGTGGGAGAGGCACGGGCTTGTCGTTTCCTTGTTATTCGGATTCCATGCAGATAACCCATGCAAAAATAAACTAGGTGTACGCGCGTAAGGAAAAAGATTCATCACTTTTTTTATTCGCTGTTTACCTTTTCGTTTCCGGTGCATAAGGGATGAACAAAAAACTTGAAGACATGGCAACGAATACTAGGATTCCAGGCCTGAGCTTCTCTCTAAGGAGGGCATTGGGCATCACGAGACTGAAACGGCTGGTTGCAAGGGTGACCGGCATTCCTACGACGAAGGCGGGGATGGAGAGGAAGTTGGGCGGCATTATCTGGCGCACCATACGAAAAAGTTTCAAGTGAATTCAGCAGGAACTGTTTACCTTTCCGCTTTTCCTGCATAAAGGAAGAAATTTATCACGAACATCAAAACGAAAAAAGTATGATTTGTTACGACGATTATGATGACGAGCCCTGCTAAGACTGCTCGTCCGACGATTACGACTGGGAACGCGAGACGTTCTACGCACTTGGTGGTGATGATTACGAGGCCTTCCGCGAAAGGGGCGGCTCCATCGATGACATGATGGATGCCTTGGGCTTCTGAATCGGATAGGGGCGGGATGGGAAATCCCATGGAGAGTACCATCCCGTTTTTTTTTCAGCAAAAGCAAACAGACAAATATATTCAAGTATGTTAGAACTCAAGAAAGGAATGACGGTGCATCTCACCGATGGTGGGACCGCCGTAGTTGAGAAAGAGCTCGGGCGTGGAGGCCAGGGCATCGTTTATGCGGTGAAGACCGATAGTGGCATGATGGCCCTGAAGTGGTATACTGATCGTCCGGATGACCGCTTCTACGACAATCTAGCGGAGAACATCAAGAACGGTGCACCGTCGGATGTGTTCCTCTGGCCTCTTCACATCACCAGAAAGGAGTACGGCAGTTTCGGCTATATCATGAAGCTCCGTCCGGAGGGTTATTACGAGTTCACCGGCTTTCTCCGGGCAAAGTACAGATTTGAAAGCTACCATGCGATAACGGTGGCTGCTATGGAGATCTGCGAAGGTTTCAAGGCCCTTCACGCACAGGGATTGAGCTACCAGGATCTGAACGACGGCAACTTCTTCATCGAGCCGAAGACCGGCCATGTCCTCATCGTAGACAACGACAATGTCTTTCCGCACGGGGAGAAGTCCGGCATCAAGGGGAAGATGCGCTACATGGCTCCGGAGGTAGTCACCGGCCAGAATCCCAATGCGCACAGCGACAAGTTCTCGCTGGCCGTCATCCTATTCCTGCTCTTCTGCGGAAACCATCCCTTCGAGGGAGCCAGGGTCGCCTCATGCCCTTGTATGGAGGAAGATGCCGAGCGACGCTTCTACGGCAGCGAGATCCTCTTCATCTGCGATCCCGATGACAGTTCCAACCGACCGGTCCGCGGTGTCCACCCCAACGTAATCCGCCATTGGCCGAACCTGCCAGGAATACTCCGCAGGACGTTCATCACGGAATTCGGCAAGGACCGTCTCCTCAATCCCACGCGCAGACTTACCGAGCTCCAGTGGCAGAGCGTGATCATGGCCGTGAGGGATAATCTGGTGATCTGCCCCCACTGCGGGGAGGAGACCTACATCGACGGTGCGTCAGGATGCCGCTGCATGAACTGCCGGCACAGCTTCGATATTCCCAGCATCCTTCAGATAGAGAAGCGCAGCCTGGCACTGACGAAGGGCAATCTCCTCTACATAGACAGGGACGAGGTGCCTGACGTGGAGGTTATCCAGGACAAGTCTGACAAGTCGATGCTCCTTCTCAAGAACATCAGCGGCACCAAATGGTCCGTCGATACGCCCAGCGGCCGCACGAAGATTGTCTCTCCCGGAGAGGTGATGCCCGTCAAGAAGGGTCTTATCGTGACATTCGGTTCCTTCAACAAGAAGGGGACTATACTATAATCAAAACAAACAAAAACAGAAAAGGTATGCCAGTTTTTAACGAACCAATGCCTCGCAGGACGATGGTATTGTTCTTCCTGGTGGACGCATCGTCCAGCATGGAAGGTGGTAAGATCGGTGCAGTGAACGATGCTATCCGCAACGTCCTCCCGATGGTGAATGACATTTCAGTGAATAACAACGATGCAGAGATCCGTGTTGCCGTTCTCAAGTTCTCCTCCGGTGTGGAATGGGTCTACAGCGAACCCAAGCTCGCATCAGACTTCGAGTGGCTTGATATCCAGGCTGCCGGCCTGACGGACATGGGCGAGGCCTGCCGCGAGCTTTCCCGCAAGTTGTCCCGCTCGGCATTCATGAAGTCCGAGGGCGGCTTTTTCGCTCCAGCTGTGATTCTCTTGTCTGATGGACATCCAACGGACGACTTTGCCGCCGGATTGAATTCCCTTAAGCGGAACAAGTGGTTCATGAAGGGTATCCGTGTTGCCATCGCTATCGGCAATGATGCGGACAAGGATGCCCTAGCACAGTTCTGTCTCGACAAGGAGGGAGTCTTCGATGTGCATGATATCGAGAGCCTGCGCAAGGTTATCCGCCTTGTGGCCTTGACCACTTCACAGATTGGAAGCACCAGCGCCACGACGGCCGACACCACTAAGCAGGGGCAGGTGATCGCGGCGGTGAAGCAGGGCATTGAGAACAACAAGCCCTCTTCCGTCGAGGAAGGCAAGCTTGAACCCGCGGAACCCAAGAAGGACAACTGGACTGACTGGGACTGACGTGAATGCCGGCTCCCGTCCGGCATGGACATCCGCTGAGAATGGCTTCCTTCGGGACCTTCTCGGCGGATCCCTAGCGGCAGAGGCGGGAGCTTCCGGCCTTTCGAATACGAAACCATAATGACATCATGCCGCACGTTGACAGCCGCCTGTGAACGCCGGCAGCAAATGAAGAGACATGAAAGGATACAATCATTCTTGTATGGGCGAAAGCCACAAGACCACGGGGAAGCCGTGTCAGGATTCCTCGCTTTACCTTTTTGATGAAGAGACAGGAACCCATATCGCCATCGTCTGCGATGGACATGGAGGGAACCGCTACTTCCGAAGTGACAGGGGCTCGCGCCTCCTTGTCGAAGTCACCAGGGATACCATCCTCGAGTTCGTCAGGGGAAATCCCGCCGAACTTTTCTCCGCGCCCGTGCTTGTTCAGGCGGGTCCCGGTGATCACCCCGAGGGATACGGGATACAGGATGCCGCACTCACTCGCCTCTTCACCTCGATCATCTTCCGCTGGCAGGAGGGCATTGAGCAGGATGCGCGCTTGGACCCACTCTCGCCAGAGGAGCTGCAGGGTGTGAAGCCTGAGCATGTGAAGGATTTCCAGGAGGGACGAGAACTCGAGAAAGCCTATGGCAGCACGCTGATGGCCTATTTCCAGGCTCGCGGCTACTGGGTGGCCTTTCACATAGGTGACGGCCACTGCGTCATGTTTTCAGATGACGGCCGCATCTTCGAGCCCGTGCCCTGGGACGAGAGGTGCTTCCTCAACAGCACCACCTCCATTTGTGACAGGGATGCCCTTGCAGGGTTCCGCTATGCCTGGCAGGGCGGCGGAGCAGGACCCTTTGCCGTCTTCCTCGGCTCTGACGGAGTGGATGACTCCTTCGGTGACGGTGAACGTCTCCATGCCTTCTACCTCGGCATTCTGAGGTCCCTCGTCGAGGAGGGGGAGGAGGTGACGAAACGATCCCTTGCAGAGGCGCTCCCCGGCATCAGTGCTAGGGGCAGCCACGATGACATGTCAGTCTCCTTCGTCTATGATGAAAAGGGCCTTGATGAGAAGACGCGCATGTTCGCGATGAAGCAGCTCTCCGAGATGCGCGAGGAGCTGGAGGCAGCTGGGAAGGATATCGAGGCGCTTGAATCGAAGAGGAACGCTCTCTCCGCCTCCTACTCGAAGCTGCAGGAGAGCATCGAGGAGAAGGAGAAGGCTAATGACGGTATCATCGGAAGAATCGCCAGGATCCGTAAGCTGATCCGCTGCGGTGAGGAGGAATGCAGCCGTCTGGATGAAAAGCGCAAGGCTTGGGAATCCTCCAAGCCGACACTGGACCGCCAGGGTGAGAAGATGCGCATCGAGCTGAAGTATGCGACCAATGACCTTGAAAGGGCGCGTGCGACCGAATCGGGGATCATCTCCCGCATCGAGTCTCTGGAGGGCTTTCTGGGCATACGGCAAGGAGAATCCGAAGAAGGTCCCGCCACCGGTCCGCATGAGCAGGACGACGGCTGCAGCCAGCTGTGACGGATGCGTATACCGATGCAAAACAGTATGACATGAGAAACTGGATAAATCAGATACTCAGTCTTCTGCATCTCCCTCCACTGGACTATATAGTCCGGCAGAGGGAGCTCGGCAGGAGGATCTCCGAGGCGGAGGCCCGTATCCGCAGGGTGAAGCTGGAGAAGGAAGGACTGACGACGGGAAGGTTCGAGTTCGACATCTCTCAACCCGCTGCTGTTCCCGTCGTCATTCCCGGAACCTTCACCCCGACCAATTTGCCGGAAGACTCACCATCGCTCGTGGAGAGGAGAAGGAGCAGGCACACGGAAAGGATGGATGCGGCTGATACACTTGCCATGAGGGCGGAAGCCCGTCTTCGTGCGGGGAAGGTTTCCGCCGCCCGGGCCAATCTCGGTGCCATGGCAGAACTGGCCTCCGGAACCGCGGAAGACAATGCAATCAACAGGCTTGTGAATGCGGTCAGTGCGCAACTCCCCGGTGATATGCCAGGGAAACGTTGAGATAATGGGGGTGCGAAGGTGTTTACCTTCCGCATTCCACCGCATAAGGCATATATACGAATCAAGAAAACTGCATGAACTACATCAAAAATCTCATTGGGGAGAACCCCTTTCTGGTCACCGTGGTGGCTATCGTGATCATCCTGCAGCTCCGTGTCGCAATACGGACAATTGGCAGGATTGTCGAATTGAACAACTTTTTCCCTGACCCCCGCCTGTTCAGGGTCATCAGGGCAGTGGTCCCAATCGACATCCTCAAGGACGACAAGGCCGTCAATGGCCTTGCCGCCAACCCTGGACACCGTTCCGCACCTGGAGCAGAAACTGCCGGAGGTCAGGGCGAAGGAACCGGTGATGATGCAGACGAAGAACATACCGTGGAGACGGTCGATGTCCATCTTGTCACCCTGGATAGCCAGGATCATCCGGCGATACAGTCCGTGGTATACCGTACGAACCGTTATCTCTGCAAGAACATCGGTACTTCCGCCGATTTCCCTCTTATCAAGGACATCTGTGAGAGGCGTCTGGACGTCCTGGATGCCGAGATCCAGAACTCGCTCAACACTCCGCTCTACCTGGGTCTGGCAGGCACGTTCATGGGAATCATCTTCGGACTGTGGGGCATCGACCTGTCTTCGATAACGGGCGCAGATGGTGTCATCGACCTGTCTGCCTTCCAGGGACTACTGGGCGGCGTGGTCGTTGCTATGTGTGCCAGCTTCTTTGGTCTAGGCCTGACGATATTCACGAGCACTTTCCTCTACAGGGACGCATATTCCCGTGCCGTTTCCGACAAGGACGTTTACTTCGACTTCCTGCAGCGCGAGCTCATGCCCACGCTCTCCACAAGCATGTCATCCAGTTTGAACGCACTGAAGTCCGTGCTCGGTCATTTCGTGGACAGGTTCGGAGGAAACCTTGACATCTACACCAGTTCCATTGATACGCTCAATGACAATATCGCCACCCAGCACAAGGTCCTCGTCGAGCTGAACAAGCTTGGACTGACAGAAACCGCCGGCAAGATGGCGGAGTCCTTCAAATCCCTTAAGGAGGCATCTGAGGCGCTTGATGTCTTCAAGCAGTACCAGACGGACCTCAATGACACCATGAAGAATGTGTCTGAGTGCGTGGACAAGGTTGATACGGTTATCGCACGCTTCGATGACTTCGGCAGGGCGCTCAAGGTTGTCGCGGAAAACCAGACGAGGACCATCGCACTGGAGACTGAGTTCAAGAACGCCATCGAGGCACACTTCCCCACGGGATCTGTCGGAAGAGAGATCTGGCAGAAGAGCTTTGACGAGCTTGTCGGTGACGCCAAGGAGGTGACGCGACAGCTCAATGAACAGCTTGCAGCCTCTACACAGCACATCAGCAATTTCGTTAACGGCAATTCGAACTTCTTCTCTTCCTTCCAGCAGATGCAGGGCGTCCTGGCCCAGCTTGTCAGCTATTCGCAGCTCCAGGCGAAATGCTATCAGGACCTCAAGGACGAGATTGCGAATATACGGAAGGACAACAAGGATATCCAGGGAGAGAACGCAGAGCTTGGCAAGTCCATCCTTGAGGCTGTGAAGGAGATGACATCCGTTGCACGATCAATAAAGGGGTAGTATGGAAAGGAAAGGTAAGAAGGATTCCTTCTGGCTGAGCTACTCCGACCTCATGACCAGCCTGTTCTTCATCATGCTTGTCCTGTTCCTGATATGCATCATGGTAGTGAAACCGGTCAGCATCGATGTTTCCGCTGTCATTAGGCAGAATGACAGCCTCAGGAAGGCACTCGAAATAGTGAAATATTCAGCAAAGGAATTCGAAGACGAGAACAAAAGGCTGAAGGTCAGTTACGAGCAGCTGCAGAGTCTCGTCCAACTGGAAGGGCAGTTCAAGATCCTTAGTGCATCTTCAACCCTCAGGTACGATGAAGGCAAGCGCACGTTCATTGCGAAAGAGCTGGAAGGCATCGAGATATTCAGGGAGGAGGATGACAGGATCAAGGGAGAGTATGAGGGCAAGGTGACGCAGGTGGGCAAGGACCTCGAGAAGGTGCTTGGGGAACTGAAAGAGAAGAATCCGGACTTCCGGTTCCTGCTTGTCATTGAAGGAACTTCCGCCAACGATATTCGCAAGCCGATGGGGAAGGACCGCGAATACAACTACAACCTCAGCTTCAGTCGTGCCCTGACGCTCTACAACTTCTGGCGGGAGAGGAATATCGACCTCCGCAAATACAATACGGAGATACTGATATGCGGAAGCGGACTCAACGGCATCAACAGGGATGACAGGAATGAGGCGAACAACAAGAGGTTCGTGATCCAGATCCTCCCCAAGGTGACGCGTCCCCAAAAGGATAACAAGAAATGAGAGAAAAGTTGAACCTGATCATAGTGGTAGACACCTCAGGCAGCATGAAGGGCAAGGGCATCGGAGCCGCCAATGATGCGGTCCTGAACGTCATTCAAGCGGTTGACAGTTTCGCAAGGAGCGGGTCGCTGGAGTGTTCGGTCATCATCATTCCCTATGGAGATGACGCCTCGTGTTCCGCACAAAGCCCTATCTCTGAGTATGTCTGGAATGATGCTTCTGCATCCGGTGTCACATCGTTCGGGAAGGCATGCGAGGCACTTCGGACTTTTCTTGACTCCAGGTCATGTCATCCTGGCTTTGAGGATGATAAGAACCTGATAGTGCTCTTTTCCGATGGTACCTCGACGGATGACTATACGAGCCGTTTTTGCCATCTGATTGAGTCTGTTCCGTTCCAAAGAGCAGACAAGGTTGCGGTTGTCATAGGCAGATGCCATGACGAGGAGACCCTTGCAGCCTTTACTGGCGATACTCGCTGGGTCTTGACTCCCGACCGTATCGAGGAGATCCAGACTCTCCTCTTTGAACGTTTCCCAGAACAATAGGGAATAACTGTATATTTATATGATAACTGTTCCATTTGCTGTAGAAGATGGCGAATGGAACAGCTTTTCTTGATCATTGAAATGCTATCTTTCGATTTTTCGTCCAACGAATATCAGCAAGAGGTTTTATCGTCTTGTATTTGAAAAACACATTCTCTGAATTGTTATCATATGGTGAAATAACCCGTCTTAACGCCAACAATTGCAATTATTGATAGAAATTTTTGGCTGTTTCATTTTTTTTAAGCATATTTGCATCGTCAAAACGATGGTTTTTAGGGATTCTGAATTATATACCATTGTCACGGCTAAAACAGGGTAGTTACAAACCTTTGTTAATAGTAAGGTTATTAACCGATTTACTAATTACATTTTACGATGAGAAGACTTTTCCTTATATTCTTTACTCTTATTGGAGTTCTTGGCGTTCATGCTCAAGAGAGCGTGGATTCCGAATCTGATTCTTTATATATTTATACAGATTTGTTCTTCAAGTATATTCAGGAAGACGATACCGAAAAAGCCATAGTTTATGGGAACAAATTAAAGAGAGAGATGGATAGCTATGGGTTGAGTGACAACACTGCATATTGTTCAACAATAGAGGCCTTGGCTGATCTTTATTATTTGACGGGGAATGTCGATAAAACATTGTCACTTCTTAATGAATTGCGTCCTAAAAAGAAAGAAGTGTGTGGTGAAAGCAGTTTAGATTATTATAAATTCCTCAACAAGTTGTCAGGATGCTATTCAGATCTTGAAAATTATACAGAAGCTGTCCGTCTTGGTGCCGAGGCTGTGAAGATATTAGGTGAGGTATTAGGTACTGAGCATCCGAACTATGCTACGTCTCTCAGTAATCTTGCTAATGATTATTCTTTTCTCGACAATTATTCAGAAGCACTCCGCATTGAAACTGAGGCACTGAATATTCGCAAGAAGGTTCTTGGCCCCGAGCATCCTGACTATGTGGAATCTCTTGTCAACATATCTTTTTATCATTATTCTCTCGGGAATTATACGGAAGCGATCCGTTTCGGGACTGAGGCAAAGGAAATTCAGAAGAAGCTGCTCGGTGAGAATCATCCCGACTATGCCCAGTCCCTCAGCAACCTTGGAACCGGGTATGCTGCCCTTGGCAACTACCCTGAGGCTATCCGTCTGGAAACAGAGGCAATGGATATCTACAAGAATGTTTTCGGTACAGATCATTCTGCTTATGTACAATCCTTCAATCTCCTTGCTGGCTATTATTCAGCACTTGGCAACTATCCCGAGGCAATTCGTCTAACCAAGGACGCTGTTGAAATCGTGAAGAAGGTTCTTGGACCAGACGATCCTAACTATGCTACCTATCTCGCCAATCTTTCTCATTATTATTCTTCATATGGCGACTTCTCAGAAGCAATCCGTCTTGGGTCTGAGGCGCTAGATATCAAGAAGAAAATCCTTGGCTCGAACGATTCCGACTATGCCATCTCTTTGAATAATTTGGCTACCTGCTATTTGCACCTTGGCAATTATTCCGAGGCAATTCGTCTCGGGACAGAGGCACTTGAGATCCAGAAGAAAATCCTAGGCCCCGAACACGTGGATTACGCCACCTCCCTGAGTAGCCTTGCTAGTTGCTATTCTTCCCTCGGGGATTACCATGAGGCGATCCGTCTTGAAAAAAAGGCTTTGGAAATACGGAGGAATGCATTGGGAATTGAGCATCCTCTGTATTCAGTATCTTTGAATAACCTTTCGATTTGCTATTCTGCACTAGGTAATTACACTGAGGCAATTCAACTTGAAAAACAGGCTTTAGAGATTCAGGAGAAGGCTTATGGCCTTAATCGTCCTGATTATGTACAGATTCTCAGCAATCTCATCTACTTTCATTCTAACCTTGGAAACTATACCGAAGCTATTAGTCTCGGTAAGGAAGCCCAGAAAACACATAAGGATGTTTTGGGAATTGCTCATCCGGCCTGTTCCCAGTTTTTCAACAATTTTGCGAACTGTTATGCATCTGTCGGCAACTATTCTGAGGCTATCCGACTAAGCACAGAGGCAAAGGAAATACAGAGGAACGTCCTCGGTCCAGATCATCCCGACTATGCCATATCCCTCGAGAACCTAGCATATTATAGTTATTTCTTTGGGAATTTCGCTGATTATTATAGTTTTTTTGATCAATCTTTGCATTCTTCACAGAAACACATTCTCAGTAGTTTCTCCTGTCTGTCATCAAGGCTTCAGGAAGCACTTTGGACTAACTCCACTGCTTATTCATTCTATTCAGGGTTCCCTTCAGCTGTCTTCAAGTTCCGTACTAATGAATCAATTTCCGAATTGTATGACTTGACGGCTCTTTTTGCCAAGGGCATTCTCCTGAACACGGGTATTGAGATACGCAAACTGATTCTCGAGAGCGGAGACTTGTCGCTTGTTTCCAGATACGATGCGCTAGCTTCCGAAAGGAGCATCTATGACAAGCAACTGGAGAAACCGATCTCGGACAGGACCATTGACATGGACTCCCTTCGTTCAGTCATCGACCGCAAGGAGATGGAGTTGGCCCGCGACTCCAAGGCCTACGGCGACTTCTCCCGCAACCTCCGGATCACGTGGCGGGATGTGCAAGAAAAGCTTGACGACGATGACTTGGCCGTAGAGTTTCTGGATTTCCCGGTGTACGGTACAGACAGCACGATGTATGTTGCCTTGACGTTGAGGAAGAGTTATGACGCCCCCCACATGATTCCGCTATTCGAGAAGGGCCAGCTGGATTCGGTGCCAGAAGGTTCTCTGTATACAGACACGTCGCTGTACGATCTTGTATGGAAGCCGCTTGAGTCGGAGCTTTCGGGAGTTAAGGCCATCTACTTCTCTCCTTCCGGGGAATTGCACCGCATAGGTATAGAATATGTTCCTGTCACGCCTACTGAGAACATATGTGACAGGTACAATCTTTACCGTTTGTCATCGACCCGCCAGCTTGCGGTTGTCAGAGATGGGGTAGGAGGTGAAGGCGGCGTGCTTTACGGAGGTTTGGATTATAATGCCGTAAGAGATAAAGGACCAACTGTGACCGAAGGAGGAAACGGCACGAGGTCTTACCGGTATGTTCCTCGTGCGAACGTTGACTCTCTTGATCTTCGAGGCTCATTGTCGTACCTTCCCTCGACGAAGGAGGAGGTTGAACGGATTGTCTCGGACATGAAGAGAAACAATGTCCCCTGCATGAGCTACACGGGCAAGACCGGTACAGAGGAGAGCTTCAAGCAGCTGGACGGCACAAGACCGAGGATACTGCATATAGCTACTCACGGATTCTACTTGACGGAAGAGGCGGCCGAAGAGAAGCACTTCGCTAGACCGATACTGCAGGAAGGCAAGACTTTATATCGGGAAGACAAGCCGATGACACGATCCGGACTTCTCCTCTCAGGCTGTCGTCCGGCGCTGAACCATGAGACTATTCCTGATGACGCGGAAGACGGGATACTGACAGCGCAGGAGATCTCTCGAGTTGATCTTAGGGGTCTTGACCTTGTCGTCTTGTCTGCATGCCAGACGGGACTCGGGGACATCGTCAGTGGAGAAGGCGTCTTCGGTTTACAGCGCGGCTTCAAGAATGCTGGAGCCCAGACGATAGTGATGAGTCTTTGGAAGGTCGATGACAATGCGACCTTGGATCTGATGGTCAGCTTTTATAAGCATTATTTGGGAGGAAAGACGAAGGAGGAGTCATTCCGTCTGGCCAGAGAGGAGTTGAGGAGGAAGAGCCAGCCAGGGAAGATTCGACCGGATTGGGCAGCATTCGTAATGCTCGACGAAATGCTGAAATGACAATCAAACAGATTATAAAGCCATGGAAATGGGAAAGGTGTCCGAATATTTGAAAACCTATATTACCGTCAGCATGATTCAACGGCTGATGTTGACCGTATGCTTTCTTTTTGGCACGCCACTACTATCGGCACAAGAAAGAGGAACTGATCATCAGGAAGATTCCTTATTTATTTATTCAAGTTTTTTCTCAAAGTATCTGCAGGAGGAAGATGTGGATAAGGCGATTTACTATGGAGAAAAGCTAAAGGAAACAAGAGATAAACTTGGTTTGGAAAAAGATTCAGCCTACTGCGTTATTGTCGAGATACTAGCAGAATTGCACTATTACGCCTGCGTTGAAAGCAAGTCAATCGCTCTTTTAAACAAACTGCTTCCCATCAAGCAGGACATTATTGTAGAAAACAGTTCAGAATACGCTGACTCCCTTAGTAGCCTAGCCTTCGAAAATCATTACAACGGCAACTACACCGAGGCAATCCGGCTCGGAACCGAGGCTAAGGAGATTCTCCAAAAGGTTCTCGGCCCCGAGCACCCTGTCTATGCCATATCCCTCCTCAACCTCGCCAGCATCAACTCTTCCCTTGGCAACTACATCGAGTCCATCCGCCTAGGGATCGAGGCGATGAAAATCTTCCGGAAAACTCTTGGCCCCGAGCACCCAGCCTATGCCACGTCCCTCCTCAACCTCGCCAGTTACAACTCTACCCTCGGCAACTACATCGAGTCCATCCGCCTAGGAATCGAGGCGATGAAGATCCTCCGGAAAACTCTTGGCCCCGAACACCCCGCCTATGCAACTGCCCTCAGCAACCTCGCTGGCTACAATGCTGACCTTGGCAATTACACCGAGGCCATTCGCCTCGGAACGGAGGCGATTGAGATCCGTCGGGCGGTTCTCGGCCCCGAGCATCCGGATTATGCCTTGTCCCTCAACGATCTTGCTCTTTACAATTCCGACCTCGGCAACTACTCCGAGGCAATCCGTCTCGGAACGGAGGCGATTAAGATCCGTCGGAAGGTTCTCGGCCCCGAGCATCCGGATTATGCCATGTCCCTCCACAACCTCGCTGGCTACAATTCCGACCTCGGCAACTACTCCGAGGCAATCCGCCTCGGAACGGAGGTAAGTGAGATCCGTCGGAAGGTTCTCGGCCCCGAGCATCCCGATTATGCAATGTCTCTCCTTAACCTCGCAGGTTACAATTCCGACCTCGGCAACTACACCGAGGCCATTCGTCTCAGCACCGAAGCAACAGAAATCCTAAGAAAGATACTCGGCCCCGAGCATCCCAATTATGCCAAGTCCCTCAACAACCTCGCAGACTGCAACTCTAACCTCGGCAACTACACCGAGGCCATTCGCCTCGGCACCGAAGCCACGGAAATCCTAAAGAAGGTTCTCGGCCCCGAGCATCCCGATTATGCCATATCCCTCAACAACCTCGCAGACTGCAACTCTAACCTCGGCAACTACACTGAGGCCATTCGCCTCGGCACCGAAGCCACGGAAATCCTAAAGAATGGTCTCGGCCCCGAGCATCCCGATTATGCTATGTCCCTCATCAAACTTGCAGGCTACAACGAAGATCTTGGCAACTACCCCGAGGCCATTAGCCTTAGCACCGAAGCTTCGGAAATCCTAAGGGCGGTTCTCGGCCCCGAGCATCCGGACTATGCCATGTCCCTCAACGATCTCGCCGTTTACAATGCTGACCTCGGTAACTATACTGAGGCCATCCGTCTCAGCATTGAGGTGATTGAGATCCGTCGAAAGGTTCTTGGACCCGAACATCCTGCCTATGCCACGTCCCTTCTCAACCTCGCAGGCTATAATTCCGACCTCGGCAACTACACCGAGGCCATTCGTCTCAGCACCGAAGCAACAGAAATCCTAAGAAATATACTCGGCCCCGAGCATCCCAATTATGCCATATCCCTCAACAACCTCGCAGACTGCAACTCTATCCTCGGCAACTACACCGAAGCCATCCGGCTCTGCACTGAAGCCATTGAGAATCAAAGGAAGATCCTCGGCCCCCAACATCCGGACTATGCCATGTCCCTCGGTAAACTCGCCTTCTATTATTCTTGCCTCGGCAACTACACCGAGGCAATCCGGCTCGGAACCGAGGCGGTGGAAATACAAAGGAAGTCATTCGGTCCCGAGCACCCAATTTATTCCACTACACTATTCTGCCTTGCCTTTTTCAACTTTATCTTAGATAATCATTCTGAGTCTTTTCATTTAATTGTCCAATCTTTACAATCTTCCCATGATTTTATCCTCAAGAACTTCTCCGAGTTGTCGGCTAATCAGCAAGAATCCCTTTGGTTTAGAGGTACTAAGTCTTTTGCTTTTAACACCTTTTTCCCGTTGATGGTATTCAAGTACCGAACCGAAGATTCCATTTCCGAACTTTATGATATGAATGCCCTTTTTGCTAAGGGAATCCTCCTGAACTTGGGCATCGAGAAGCGAAGGCTGATTCTCGAGAGCGGAGACCCTGACCTTGTTGCAAGGTATGATGCACTGATCTCCAACCGCTGCATCTATAACAAGCAACTGGAGAAACCCTTAGAAGAACGTGCCGTCAACCTGGATTCCCTCCGCTCCGTCATGGAACAGCAAGAGATGGAGCTTGCCCGCGACTCCAAGGCCTACGGCGATTTCTCCCGCAACCTCAGGATCACGTGGCAGGATGTCCAAGGGGAGCTTGAGGATGACGACATCGCCATCGAGTTCCTGGACTTCCCGGTCTATGGAACAGACAGCACGATGTACGTTGCTCTGACCCTGAGGAAGGGGTACGACAGCCCCCGCTTGATCCCCCTTTTCGAGAAGGGGCGGCTGGATTCTGTGCCGGAGGGCGACTACTACTTGGGTACGCAATTGTACGATCTTGTCTGGAGGCCGCTTGAGGGGGAGCTGGGGGGCGTGAGGGACATCTACTTCACGCCTTCCGGCGAGCTTCACCGCATTGGCATGGAATACGTGCCTTCCGGCACCTCAGAGCTCATCTGTGACAGGTACAGGCTCCACCGTCTCTCGTCCACCCGCCAGCTCGCCGTCGTCCAGGATGGGACAAGGGGCGAGAAGGGCGTCGTTTACGGAGGACTTGACTACGATGCGGTTCCCGTCCGGGATATCACAGAGTCTTCATCTCTAGGGCGGTCACGAGGACTCCGGAATGTTCCCCGTGCGGATGTTGACTCCCTTTCACTCCGCGGTTCCTTCTTCTATCTCCCGGCAACGATGGAGGAGGCAGACATGATTGCCTCGGGCATGAAGCTGCACAAGGTTCCTTATACGCGCTTCACGGGCAAGGAAGGCACAGAGGAGAGCTTCAAGCAGCTGGACGGCACAAGACCAAGGATACTTCACATCGCGACTCACGGCTTTTACCTGACGGAGCAGGAGGCCGAGGAGAAGAGCTTCGCGCGACCGCTGCTGCTTAGTGAGGGGCCCACTTACCGTGAGGACAAGCCGATGACGCGCTCGGGTCTCCTCCTCTCGGGCTGTCGCATCGCACTTAACCATCAGGTCGTACCGGATGGTGTTGAGGACGGGATCCTGACGGCACAGGAGATCTCCGAGCTAGACCTTCGCGGCCTTGACCTTGTAGTTCTGTCTGCGTGTCAGACGGGACTCGGGGACATCGTCAGTGGAGAAGGCGTCTTCGGTCTACAGCGCGGCTTCAAGAATGCTGGAGCCCGGACGATAGTGATGAGTCTTTGGAAGGTCGATGACAATGCGACCCTGGATCTGATGGTCAGCTTCTATAAGCATTATTTGGGAGGAAAGACGAAGGAGGAGGCATTCCGTCTGGCGAGAGAGGAGTTGAGGAGGAAGAGCCAACCGGGGAAGATACGACCGGACTGGGCAGCATTTGTGATGCTGGATGGCGAATAACAGAAGAGCCACCTTTTCCAGTATATGAGGATACATTATCTGTTTATCCTTTCACGATTTGTGTTCATGAATTGTCTTTAAAAGTCCAAAAAGTACCCGTTTCATAATCCATGTGCTATTTTTTCTGATAATTTGTTTCAAGGTCTGGTTATCTTTCTGTAGCTGTTTTACCATTTTACAATGTTGTTTACGGTAACCGGATAAGATTAAACAATCAAGATAGTTATTTAGATAACGTGTATCTGATGGATCTCGCCACAGATACACGTTATTCTTTCTATATGATTGTGGAGTTGCCTATTGGCCAACTTCCAGCTTGTTGCTCTGCATATCCACTCCCTTGAACTTAACTCCTCTTGAGTCGAATATCTCTGCAATCAGCATGCAGACCAGTGTGGCTGTGTCAGGGTTGGTGAAACATGTGCCCTCTGGAATGTTTGCTTCGTTCAGAAGTCGGTTTTCGAGTAATCCGTAGAAGACACGTCCGGGGTAATAGGGGGTATTTTGGGACTCATTCGTCAAGTTGTCATCATTCGTATTCAGGAAGTCGATGAAATATAGGATCTGCTTGTTTCCCGATTCTGAGTCTTGTTTTTCCTCATTGACGGTGGAGGAGGGATCAATGTTGTGTTTTTTCTCCAAGGTTTTCTCCTGGTTCTGCGGATCCAGTGACGAATATCTGTGGATGAGTAGAAGGATTTTGTCCCTGAAATCCTCTGCCTCGTCCTTGGTCAGGAAGCAGTTCCCTGATATGACTGCCGTTCTGAAGTCGGTTCGGCCCTTGTCTTCGATCTCCCTCTCGTCGATTGAGAATGCCTTTTCGATGACCCAGTAGGTCTCTTTCCCCTGGAACAGCTTCATGATTTCACGGATCTTTCTTTTCCCGTCCATCCAGTTCGGATTTAGTGTCAAGAACACATTATAGAACTGCTTGATATCGATGTCATCAATTGATACCAGTATTGCTTCCCCTTTTATAACGGCCTCAGAGCACCCGGCCTTTTCTGCCAGTACCTGGGAAATCTGTGCTATGCTCCCAAGTCCGGCGATGTCTTCCGGATTGAAGTTGGCGGTAAAATTGTTACCATCAATGTTGAATGTTGCCTTCATCTTATGCTGCTTGTTTCTTTATTAGATATTTTTCCCCTATATATGAGATTATCTTATCCTTTGTGGAGCAGACCTTCCCATCCCATTCCTCCTCTAGATAGGGGTATTGCTGTGCTATTTCGAACTCGTTGCAATGCCATGTGAGTTGGACTCCGTTCGGCAGATATATGAATATCAGGTAGGAGGCGTTCTTTCCGTCCGCATAGCTGACTCCATATTTCCAGTTACAGTCGTAGAGCATCGGTTCCAGCCTTTCCAGCAGGATGTCCTTCCTTTCGTAGATCCTGCGTCTGGTTTCTCCGTTGTGTCGCTTGGCCTCAATGTTTGCGAATTCCAGTTCCAGGAGTGTCATCACCACCTCTGTTTCCAGGTCACCGGTCTCCCTGACAAGTCTCCTCATCATCGACATAACCTTCCGAAGTCCCATGCCCAGGGCGTTCTCCTTGAAGTTGTCAAGCTTCTGGAAACTCAACTCGTTCTGTTCCCTGCTTTTCCTTGAACGTTCCTTCCAGGATGCGATGAGGTTGAGCAGTTTTTCCCTCAGTATGGGGTTCTTGGTTATCTGGCTCTCGATCATGAGTTCCTCTATGCGCATGCCCAACGGATTGAATTCGTCTGCCTCCTTCTGCTGCATGCTTCGGATCTCGGGATTCTTCGATGCCCTTCCGAGGGCTTCCATGTTTCTGGTCTTCATTGTATTTCTTTTTTATGTTCCTATTCCTTATGCAGGAAAGACGGAAATGTAAACGCCTTTCCCGCATGTTCTTTCATGGATGATTCCGTAGTGCTCTTGTTATCCCTGTCCTATCGGGTGGGGATAGACTCCGGGAATAGGCCTGGAGCGCGTTGCTATTCTCCAGGCCTTTCCCTTTTTTACAGGTTATTTCTTTCGTTGAAGAAGCAGGCGTAGACTTTCTTCATCTCCTCGTCCTTGCAGCTCTCGTTCAGTTCGTCAAATTTCGCACGTGCCTTCATCGATCCTCTTGCCATGGTGGAGGCCATGATAAGGTCTCCCGTCTTGTCGTAGCTGCAGAAAGGTATGCTGATGCCGTTTGTCAATGCAGACAGCTCCTTGAACCATTGAAGATTGATGATGGTCACGGTATCGATCTTGATCTTCTTCCCGGCTGCCTTCTCTGCCTCCTTTTTCCAGTCGATGCTGTTTCTGGAGACGATGTTCTCGTAGGAGTATCCGATGGGATGTGGTTCCGCGTCCGCAATCAGCAGGATGGAACGCGTCGATCCCTCACGCCATTCCGTCTCCTCCACGATCTTCTTGATGACCAGTTCATAGAACTCGTCGCCATCGCCTCCCGAAGTGTTCTCTGAATCGCGGATGAAGCGGATGATTTCATTCTCGTTGTCCGTCAGAGGAAGACACTGGTACGCGATACCGAATTCGTTCGGGCCCTTCATGTCGCAGTAGTCGCCGAAAGCGACGATGCCGAGACGCAGGTCCTCGTTGTCCTTGAAAAGTCCTGGGACAAGTTCTGCCACTTGCTTTCGGACGTCTTCGATGTAGGCGGCCATTGATCCCGTGGTGTCGAAGGCAATGACCATGTCCAGCTTTCCGATGTTCTTGGGAGCCACCTTGTCCATGGCTGTCTTCTCTTCTTCATTGTTCACAGTAGGCTGGCCTGCGGCCTCGCTTTTCTCACTCTCTGCTGCATCCGTTGGCTTGTTGCAATCCATCGGGGCTTTCTTCTTGTTGATGTTAAAGATTCCCATTCTTTTGTTTGTTGTTTGTTTGTTATTTTTGTGTTGCCTTTCATCCTGCCTATTAGCAAGATGTCGGGCTGCCTTTTTGAAGGATCTGTAGTCCCTTCTATCTCTAATGCAGAAAAAAGGGATAGGTAAACAAAATATGCCATCTGATTTTTTATCAGATGGCATTAAAATGTTCAAAAATATATCGATCAATGTAATGGTTCAAGGGCGTTTCCCATAATTGAAGTTACGGATGAAGTAGCAGGATCTGTTTATGCAGTTGGATATTTCCTGATTCGTATAGCCGATTTCATTGAATGTTTTTGTAAACAGTTGTCTGGATACTACCTCCGCTGGTTGACCGTTCACTTTGCCGCAAGAGAGTTCTACGATCTCATAGCATGTGCATAGAAGAGTGTCAGTTATTTCTGGGTTATTCTCCTTGATGCCCTTAAGAACTTCGATTTGTCTGTCTAGGTCTCTACTCTTTGAGAACTCCTTGATCTCCTTTTTGGAAAGTCCTAGGACAAGGGCCAGTACATCCAGAATACGCATCCACTTCATGATGCTTAAAGGGCTGCCCTTTGCCATTTCCTTGAACACGTCGGCAAAGAAATAGATTATATTTCTCTCATCCTTGTTCAAGGGAGAGAATATCGCCCGCATTTTTTCCAGTTTCTCATCGGTAAGTCCTGCTTTTCTTCGCAACTCCTCCTCGGATTCCGGTTTATTTATATACCATACGAGGACGATGATGATAACGGCAGCTATTAATAATATTTTCATGTGGCAAACGAGTTAAAGTTTGTTGTACAGCATTATGGAGATGTCATCAAATCCGTTTCGGGATTGCTTTTCGATATGTCCCTTCAGTTCCTTGACAACATATTCAGGCAGGCCGGCGGGGAAGGCCAGGCTGATGAGATGGGCAAGATATGCAGAGCACTCTTCCCTTTCCCAACTTTGGATCTCACCCTTGGAGATCATATAATTTATCACGCTGGCACCTAGAGCTCCGAAATCCATGATGCCTGATCCAGGTCGAGAGGCCTTCAGGTGATAGTAGATTGCAGGAATTAGCTTCTGCAGTTTTTTTTGAATTGTTGTGTTCATCTTGGGAAGTTCAAATTGATAACCTATTGTAGAGATACTATACGGTAATATTATTGATCAGACGAGTTGTGCATGCAAAACACATGCTTATAAGTCGTTTGAAACATAATAGAAGTGCCTTTTTCTATTCTCATCCGAGCTTCTTTTCGGTATTACGCTGCAAAGTACGAAAAAATATTTGACATTTGCAAGATAATCACAGAAAATCTAGTTCATTAGTATTATTATTCTTTAGTTTTTGATCTATTTTGGGAAAAAGAATTATGAATAGTTTCATGATAGGTTGGATTTCTACTTGATAAAGGTTTCTCAAAACTGAGTTTTCAAATCATTCATGACAGGATGTGAAACGGATTCGAAGGTTGTTCATGTATGATAGTAGAGTCATTTTATTCTCATGGTTCCGTCATTGTATTTACTATCAACGATACAACCATTATCATTCTCGTTGAATGGGTTGTTGACGAACTTTTTATTCGTCAAAGCAGCTCCATCCTTGAGGAAAGGGCTGCTTTGATGAATGATTGATTGTCGTTGAAATGCTTGCTAAATTGGTAAGCAGGTATAATTATCTTACTAGTCTTACAGGAAGCTTGAAACCAGAGAAATTAGCGGAAATTTCGCAATATCCATCTTTTTTCTTGTCGTTTTTCCCATAATTATACATGTGAACAGCACCTTTATCATTGGTATCGGTTTCGTCTTTGATCCAGAAGAATGCTTCCCAAGAATCTTTTTCTTCTAATGTGATTATGCGTCCGGTTCTTTCAAATGTCAGAATCTGACCATTTGGACCAACACATCTGCAACGACAAAAATAGTAGGTACTGTCAATATCATACTCCCATTTGCAAATGGTTTTCAATTCCTCCCATTGCTCTCTTGTAGGCAATTTCAAATCCTTTGCCTTTTCATAGGGTAGATATAGACGTTTTCCGTCAAGCCTTTCATAATCGGTCGACCACAGTGTGCCGCTTGGCAGACCTAGATCAACATACTCTGTCTTGTTGTCGCGGAGATCCATAGGAATCTCTTCCTCACGGTCCTTGTAACCTGCCTTGTATCCTTCGATATAGGCTTCTTCTATTGCTTTGGTAATCGCTTCGTTTGCTTTACCTTCAGCATACTTCTTTGCTTGCTCTAAAGTATTCAAGGGTTTAAGAATTTATGGATGATTGAAATGGGATTGTTATCGTATCAGCGTCAGTATTTCCTCCGGCTTGACGATGGCATGTCGGTATCCAGAGGCGAGTAGCTGGCTCTTTTCCTTCGTTCCCCAGAAGCAGGCCACGCTCTCTATCCCCGCAGCATTGGATGCCTGGATGTCTATCTGCCTGTCTCCGAAGGATATCGCTTCACTTGCACTGCATCCCAGAAGCTCTAGTGCCTTCAGCATTGGCGCTGGCGCAGGTTTTACGGGCTTGGCATCGTGGTATCCGACGATGTGGTCGCAGGGGATGTTGAAGTGTCGTACTATCCTTTCGACGTATTGGCCGGGGGAGGTGGAGACGATGGCCACCTTGATCCCGAACTTGCGGATGATGTCGAAGACCTTGTCTAGGCCTGGATATACCGTTGTTTGAGGAATCATGGAATACACGAGGTTCCACTGCCTGTCATGGCGGCCCTGTTCCAGTACCGTCGTGTCGACCAGTGTGAGGTCGAGGTCGAATATGATGTTCTTTATCATGGCTTTATTCGAATAACAGTAGTTGTCCCTTTTTGTCCTTCCCAATAGCCGTTTCGTCGGTTGCTTCGTTTGAGGCTTCGGATTTGCGGCTTCTGTCATATGCAGCTTTGAGGGATGCGATAACTTCATCAATGTTTTTGCTTGTGAGTGGGGTAGCCTTGCCGTACGCCAGACCCTTCCCCGCGTCTATTCCCTCGTAGATGAGCATGCTGTTCCCTGCCACCTTGGGCTGTGCCATGATGTCGCTGCTGCTGTAGCTTACGGCATACAGGGGCTTGCCGTTCTCTATCGTTGCCCGTACTGCATGCATAGTGCCGCCCGACCTGCCGGTCTGAATGACGAGACAGGCTTCTGAGAGTCCGCTTTGGAGGCGGTCCCGTTCGATGAAGTAGTTTGCCATACCGCGTGTCCCGATTGGGTATTCCGACATCAGGAGGCCTCCTTTTGCCACGATCTCGTCGGCAAGGTCACTGTGTTCCTTGGGGTAGATGGTGTCAAGTCCATGGGCCAGGAACGCCGTTGTTGTACCGTTCTCTGCCATCAGGGCGCCCTCGTGTCCGCTCTTGTCGCATCCGTATGCCAGTCCGGATACGACGTTGAAGCCCGCTTCTGCGAATGCCTTGCCGAAGTAATGACCGGCCTTGATTCCTTCCGGTGTGGGTTCCCTGGTGCCTATGATGGCTATTCCGGGGAGGTCAACGACATCCAGACACCCCTTGTACCACAGGGTCAGTGGAGCGGCGGATTTGCCTTTTGAGTGGATTTTCCGGAGTTTTTCAGGGAAGTTTTCTTCGTAGTAGGTTACGAGCCTGATGCCCATGTCTTCCGACATCTCGATCAGATGACTGGCAAGGTCCAGGGCTTCCTGCATCTCTTCTGTTGTGTATTCTGAGATGCGGAGCGACGGATTCATGCTGCGGCAAAGGTCAAGCAGTTCAATCATGTCCCTGGCATTGCATGGGACTATATCCTTGTCCTTGGCAAGGTCCCCCAGTGCGAAACCCTTGACCGTGCCCAGCTTAGGCAGTCTGAGATAGGCTAGGAGTTGTTCTCTAGAAAGTGCCATACGTTTGTTATTTTTTGTGCAAATATAATGCAAAAGTTGATATTTGTGCCGATTGTTCCTTTTTTTTCGCGTGAAAACTCTTGCGAATCTCCCTGTCCGGATGGCCGGACAGGGATTTTGAGAACTGTGGTTGTCGATACCTGATTAGAATCCGTAGTAGTCGCTAGGATCCGGCTCGTCATAGAAGTCTTCAGGATCCGGCTCATAACATTCGTCGTAATCCCTCGGATCGAACTCGTCCTCGTTGAAGTAATCCGGCTCGAAGTCATATCCGCAACCGTGACTGATGTAGTCGGGGTTGATCGTCTTGGCGACGAACAGGCCTTCGACGCTTGTCGCTCCTGCTGCCATCAGTTTGGCGGCACAGCCGTTGAACGAACGACCTCTCGTGATCACGTCATCGATGAGGATGATCTTCTTGCCTCGCACCTCGTCGTCATTGACGCAGAAGGATGCCGTCGGGTTGTCTGTCTTGCCCGTTACGATGGCTGATTCTCGGTCATAGGCGTTGTGGATGCCCGTAAGGCTGACATTGCATCCTGTCCTGTTTCTGAGATTGGCAGCCAGTTGCTGGAACCTTGTCCGTGTCTTTGCGGCTGTCGATGCCGGGATGAAGCAGATCAGGTAGCGGTCCTTGTTTGTACCTGTGATCTTGTTGATTTCTGAAACGAGTCCGTCCAGGACGCGGGTGGAGCAGTTGCCGTCCTTGAATCTGTAGACCTCGTTGCGGTCTGCCTGCTGCTGTGGAGTAGCTGTGTAGCGCGTTGGAAGATATTCCATCAGCGCATGTGTCGAATAGGTTGTATTCATGCTCGTTGTAGTTAATGATAATATGTTAGTACCAATCGGGATTGATCGTTCTTGCCACGAAAAGACCGTGGACGCTTGTCGCACCGCTCGCCATCAGTCTGCTTGCGCAGTTCCTGAAAGAGGACCCCGTCGTGATCACGTCATCGATGAGGATGACCTTCTTTCCATAGATTCTTGACGTTGAGATGGAGAAGGTGGATGTCGGGTTCGAGACCTTTCCTGTCACCATGGTGGACTGTCGGTCGCAGGTGTTGACTATGGCGTCCTCGCACACCTCGACGTCGAGGTCTTTTGCAAGCCGCTGTGCCAGATTGTGGTACTTTATGCGGGTGCGCAGGCTTGTTGACCCGGGGATGAAGGCGATGACCCATCCTCTGCTGTTACCGTTGACGATGGAGAGGATCTTGTCCTTCAATCCGTTGTAGACTCTGTCTGAACAGTATCCGTCCTTGAAGTCATAGACCTCGCGGCGGTTCATCTGCTGCTCGCAGGTTGCCTGGTATCGAGTGGGAAGGTACTCGAAGAGGCTCGTTGTGGAGAAACTGGCGTAACTCATTTTGTTTTGTTTTGTTTTTTTGTTATTGCAACTCTTATGCAGGTTCCCGTGAAAGGTAAACAGCTTTCTTTTTTTCTGTCCTTTTCAGGAGCCCTGCATCCCTTATGCGGAGTAAGTTGAAAGGTAAACAAAAAAAAGAGCCACCCTTTTCGGGTAGCTCAAAATGATTGCTCTTCAAGTGATGGTATCGTCAGCGGCCTCGTTCCGCTTGACAAGGATTTCCAGTTGGAGTATGCCCAGGGCATGTGCGATCAGTCAAGAAGTATGAAACCTGCCCAGTCCTTTGGCCTTTTCCATCTCCTCCTCATCTCATCGAGTGTCCTGCGGTATGAATCCCAGTGTGTTCTGCCGCTCAGCAGATTGCTGTAGAAGGATATCATGAACTCTGATGTGGCTGCGTCATCCACTTCCCACAGGCTCATCAGCAAAGTCTTGGCACCTGCCATCTTGAATCCCCTTACCAGCCCCATGGTACCTTCCACGGTATCCAGTTCTCCAAGGCCGGAAGAACAGGCGGACAGCACCACGAGGTCTGTATTTGACAGGTCGAGGGAAGATATCTCTTCGGCTGTCAGTATCCCGTCATTTTCGGATCTTGAATCATGGTTGTTCTCCCATACATCCTTTGCTCCGGACAGGAGGATGCCCGAATAGGAGAGGGGAATGTCCGAGAATTGGTCTTCTTCTCTCGCTTCCATGATGCCATGCTTCTGTCTTGCCTCCTTTGATGATAGGTAGAACCCGTGCGTCGCAAGGTGAAGAATATCCGTAGATCTTCCGCTCAGTTCCCTGAATGCCCTTTCTGATCCGCTGTATCCCTTGAAGCATTGCGACGGGATTCTCCTTGCCTTCAGCAGCGAGTCGATGATCGACACCTCTGTCTCGGATGCCCCGAGGAATCGTATGCCCGCTCTTCTTGCATCTTCTTTTCCATACGCAGTGTCCTCTTCCACGTCCTCATATCTGAGACCTCCGTATAGTGTGGCGTCTCCGTACTTTCCCGTTTCAGACAGCTTCGGCACAAGCAATGTCGAGCTCAGTCTGGTAAGCCTGTATCGGTCCCCTATTCGTTTCCCCCTATGGAAGATTGCATCGAAATTGATGAAGTTCATGTGGCCGATAGTCGAATAGAATACCTTGTCATGTCCCTTCAGTTCCTTTTCAATCTTTTCCCAGATGAGTTCATACACTCTCTCATCACCATATATCGCCTCTGTAGCATTGCCATTGAGCAAGCCTGCCAGGGTATCTGTAGGGCAGAGTTCCACGAGAACTGGGATCCCGTCTGATCCGCCTTTCAATATCATGGCACCATAGATGTAGCGGCGGTTATCCTGAGGAATGTATACGAATTCAATGGCCGCTTCCTTCTTTTTCAATGTTCCATGTATCTTCTCGAGCACGTTCTCTTGTTTCAAGGAAAATTTTCCATCCATTGCCCAGTAGAAGGCGATTCCGTTATAGATGTTTTCCTGCTTTATCCGCAGTTCCTTTCTTATGCTGTCATCCTTGCATTGCCTGATGGAATCACCCAGTTCCAGGAATCTCTTGTATGCTTTCCGGTCCTCTTCATCGCCTTCCTCAAGTATCCCGGCAACAAGGTCACGGTATGCCTGAAGCTTGAGGGTTCTGGCGTATAGTACATTTTCGTATGCGATCTTCATGGCTTCGGAGGTAGGTCGGCGGCTGGCATTGAGGAGACTGAGCTCCATGATTTCTCTCGACTTTATGCCCCAGAAGACATCTCGACCTCGGGTGCCTGTTAGCGTGTAGGCTATCTCAATGACCTTTTGTGATTTCTGGATCCAGCGTTCTACGATATCGGTCGACCTGTGGTCAGCTGTAAGGATCAGAGATTTCACATAAAGGTAATATCCCGGCTCATTGTACATGATGTCATTTTCCACCTCGATGATCGGGTCAAGCAGTTCGACGACCTTTCGGAAATGGCCCTTGTTGTATTCCCTGGCCGCCTTCGTGAACACGGCGTTGGAATGTACCTCCTGTAGTTTTGGATTGTTTGCTGTCATGATGATGACGCTGTCCCTGAGAGCATCAGACTCCTCGGCTTCTCCGATGTCGTTCAGGAAACCGGCAAGATGATTCAGTATGGAGAGGAACATGGGACTGTCCTTCACGTCATCTTCGAAAGAAAGCACGTCTTCCTTGAGACTGTGCACCGCTTCCACCAGTCCATCCTTCTTCAGATCCCTCAGGCATTTGATCCTTGTACATTCTTCCTCAATGTACAGTATGCCGCCTTTCTCCAGATTTTCGAGATATCCCCTTGCTTTTTCAGCAGCGTCCAGAGCATTCTCATATGATCCATGTTGGTAATAGAGGTCCGCCAGTCTTTCGTACAGGAGTGCCGTGTGTGCCGGTTCTTCTGATTTGGTTCCGATGATGTCGATGGCCATCCTCAAGAATGCCTCGGCTTCGTCGTACTGGAAGGATTCGCGGGCTTTCTCGACATAGTTAAGTATTGATATCAGGCAGGAGTTGGCATCGAGTGGGTCATGCCTCAGGAAGAAGGAGGCAGCTGAACGCAGGCTTCCCTTGTCCGCCTGACTGGAGTCCGCTATCTTTTTGAAGTATGCAAGGCTGTCGACAAGTGATTCCGATGACTGCAGTGCCTTCTTGCTCTTCTGCAGGTCGGCATAGCTCGGCAGTTGCTTGAAACTGGGTATCTTCGAATAGGCGAGTTCCGAGTTTTCGTACTGTTCTTCCGCTATCCCCTTCCAATTTATGTCGCTGTCAGGGTTGGCCAGTCCTGTCTGAAGATGCGAGTCCCCATACATCCTGAAGGCTATGGCAAGGAGTTCCTGGTTGTCATTGTCGGACAGCATGCTGTCCAGGAGCTTGCGGGCGACGATGATGCTTGGCCCCCATTGTCCGGAGTCGGTCAGATATCCATATGTGTTCTGAAGTACAATGCGGTAGGATGCCGAACTCCTGGTCTTGTCAGACAGTTCGTATGCCTTGTCGCATCTGCTGCACAGCTTCTCGATGCCTTTGTCCATCCTCCTGTAGTAGTACATGGAAAGGTATTCCGCGACGTTCCAATAGTTGCCGCCCATCGCCTCCTTCTCCTGGATGTCGTCAAAAAAGAAGTCAAGGATGCGATTGAGGTGCAGCTCCAGGCCCTTCCAGTTGTTTAATGTGGGATTCATCTCGTACTTGTACTGGTAGATGATACCCATCTGTATGTCGTATTCCAGCCTTTCCCGCTCGTCGTTGAATTTCTCTTCATTGAGGAGTAGGGTCGTCTCTGCGGCGGTCATGTCCCTGCGGCTGATCATGGCCTTGACGGTATCTATCACCGTCCATATGCCTGGGGCCGTCTGTGCCTGCGTGACGAAACCGATGATGGCGAACAGCGCGGTCATCATCGCTCTTATTATTATATGTGTAGTCAGTTCCATCTCTTTTTAACGAGGATCAAGGAGCAGGAATCCTGCCCAGTATACCGGTTCTGGCCATTCCTTCTTGACCTTCTCCCTTGCCGCCTTGAAGGCTTCCGTCTTGCTCATGCCGTTGCCGTATTCCTGATAGAATGCCTGCATCATTCGTGATGCCGCTGCGTCATCCACCTTCCACAGGCTCATGATGATGCTTTGCACTCCCGCATTCTTGAATGCCCTCTGAAGCCCGACAACACCGTCGTCCGTTATCTCTCCGAGGCCCGTTTGGCATGCGGATAGCGCCACGATGTCTACCCCTGAGAGATCCATCCGCGCTATCTCCTCCGCCAGAAGTATGCCGTCTTCGGCACCTGCGGGGATGGAATCGCCTATCCATGCGGCCTGTCCGCCAGCCAGTATGAGACCGCTTCTCTGCATGGCATCGGCTGCCTTGTATTTGCTGCCGCTCCAAATATTCTTGAGATAGGCGGGAAGTCTTTTCCTTGCTGCATCCTCGATGTAGAACCCGTGTGTTGCTATATGAAGAATCGAGGCATCCGTACCGGAAAGGCCCTTGAAGCATTCTTCCGTCCCTTGCTCTCCGCTGTAGACATGGCAGTCGTACCTCCTGTCGCCGAGGATGCGGCTGATAGCTTCCACTTCCTCCAGGGATTTCTCCAGATACTCCACTCCATATCGGAAGATGGAGTCCGGGCGCTGATGCTTTTCAAGTGCAAGGCCCCTTGTCAATCTCCGGGATCCTTGACGTGCCGGACGCTTGATTTTCGCGTCATATGCAAGACCTCCGAAAAGGATTGCCTCCTTTGCCATGACGGGTGTCGGCCTGTCACATAGGGTTCTGGTGGACGAGACGCGCTCCATATTGTATATGTCACATAGCTCCTTCCCGTCCTCGTTCACAAGTATCTCGAGATTCATCTGGTGCATCAGTCCCGCAGGAGAGAAGAAGACGGTATCCCCCGGCGAGACATATGGGCTGAGGGGCTTGAACACGGCATCATACAGCAGGGAGGAGTTTTCCCTGCGGTAGGCAAGGGCTCCTTGCGCAAGGATGTCGCGGATGGTCGAGGATTCCGCAAGAGGGATATATCTGGGTGCATTCCAGCCTTTCCTGACGACCATTGCGACCAGACGCGTGCTGTCGCTTTGAAATTCAAGCAGGTTGTCGGAACTGCTCGCTTCGGCGAATTCTATGGCTATGCCCTTTTCCGGAAGAGAGTTAGAGACGTCTTTCCAGGTGAGGAGGATATTCTTGTTCTCATTGTCTGCAAGTTCCAGTCGCAGTTCCTTTTCGAGCATGGAGATCCTGTGCGCTGTCCGTTCCTGGTTCACGGAGTCATGCTCCGTAGACAGTTGTCCGGACAACCTAATCCATTCCCCGTAAGCCTCCATCACCTTGGGGTCCCGGCGGGCTGCCGCCGCCGATTGGAATCCCCTTGAGGCAGAGAGCAGCAAACCTTTCTCTATGAGTGCCATGTCATAGGCATAGCCGGCGCATATGTCGCTCCCGGGGAATCTTGACGGGAAGGCGAGGAAGGAGTGGGTGTAGCATTGGTCGGAACGTACGAATGACTCCCTCTGCCTGCTGTCCATGTATCGGAATGCTTCTCGTATGCTGCTCCTGGTGTCCTCGAAGAGCAACGGCAGCAGGGACTCGAACTTCTCCCGTTCTCCCGAGACATAGTAGACGGCGGCGAGGTTTGACCTCGTCATAGGTTCTTGGGGCAGGAGTCTGCATGCCTTGAGTGCATAATGCTCCGCCTTCTCCGTCTTGTTCCAGAAGGTGTAGAGGTTGGCAAGGGCTTCTAGGGAATATGCCATCTGCATCGTGTCGCAGCCTTCCTCCCTGATCCTGAGGCTTTCGGTCAGGCACTCTTCCGCCTCTTCATATTTCCCGAGACCAGCCAATGCCTTGCCCTTCAGCATCAGGGCATGAGCCTTTGACCGATAGTCTCCGGTGTTTTCCATGACATCGAAGGCAAACCTTACGGTTGACAGGACTAGAGAATCCGATTGGCAGGCTGTGGCGCATGAGAGCCAGTCTTCAGGTTGTAGAGGGATGCCGAGCCTCCTCTTCTCCCTGATGGCTTGCAGCTGAAGGTCAAGGCTGCGTTCATAATTGCCTATCGTCGAATTGACGATGGCAAGCTGTTTCAGGCAGTATATGTTCTCCAGTCCGGCATTCTTCAGGTTCGAGCATATTCCGTATGAGATGTTGGCGTAAGCTTCCGCGTACTCGGTATTGTTATACTGGGTCAACTGTATTTCACTCAGGGTCCTGAAGATTTTTGCGCAGGCCTCGGAATGCATAAGGTCCTCTTTTCTGCTGAGGTCAAGGGCCTGGAAGAGGGAGAGTTCCGAATCCTGCCAGTTGCCTGCTTCTTTCAATGTGATCGCGTAGTTGGTCAATACCTGTATCTTCTCGTATACAGGGATGTCTTCATTCTTTTCCTGAAGGGATATGAGTTTCCTGTAGGTGGCTAGCGAAGCTTCCTTGTCACCAGTGACGGATTGGTACAGGGCCTTGTCGTTAAGATGAGAGAGATATGCCCTCTCGGTTTTGACGGGATGGTATGATTCCCAGAAGGCCGTTGTCTCTGAGTAATCGGCCATTGCCTCGCTTGTTCCGTCAGTGTCTTCCGGATGGAGCTGCAGATGGGCAAGGTGGTATTCAAGTAGGCCATTGAGGGACTCTCCATACTGTAGACTTTGTTTGCCGTACTCTTCCTCGGCCTGCTGCCGTATCTGACGGGCGAGAAGGCCGGCATCTTGCAGTTCGCCGAGTTCCATCAATAGATTATACCTGCATCTCAGCAGATGCAGATAGCCTTCCCGGTCGTTCTCTTTCGCATATTCCTCAATGGCATGTGCGGGGGGTGAGGTAAGCAGCTCCATGCCTTTCCTGTATTTTCCAAGCCTGTCGTATGCCTTTTCGAGGTTGACCATCACGGTATAGTAGTCCTTCGGAGCTTTCAAGAACGTGCTGTCCCTGTCGAATCTCTCCAGGATTATCTCATAGCAGTGGCTGGACATCTCATAATCCCTGATATTCGAATAGGAGATGCCGAGCCTGTTGAGTTGTGCATTCCGGTAGTCAGGCAGAGCATTGCACAGACCGACCGAATACTGTGCCACAGCCAGGGCTTCTTCATGGCGTTCGGCTGCCGTATAAAGTTCCCAAAGGTTTGTCCAGTATTTCAGGAAACTCTCAGGACTCAAACCGCCTTGTAACAATGTCCCCAGTTTGGAATCCGCAAGAAGGCACAACTGGACGTTACGCCGGATCTCACGCTCCGGATTGCCTCGCCTTTTCTCCACCTTGACACCATATAGGTATGCCTTGAAGAGGAGGAGGGAATCCGCCCGAAGGCTGTCCATGGCCTGCAGTTGTCCGAACCACGATTCGATGCTGTCTATTCCTGCGGCGCAGGCATCGATCCTTCCGGCCTTGAAATCGGGTTCAAGTCTTCCGTTCGCCTGTGTGATGAGGGACATGAGGTCCTCCGGCGTCCTTTGCGCGGAAGCGATGCCGGAGAGCAGAAGCAAAGCGATGGCAAGCAGTATCTTCTTCATGATGCAATCGGGGTCATCACAGGCTGTTTTCTATCACGATGTGCTGTTCGCCCTGCAAGGCACTGTCCCTGGAGTAGAAATCCTTTACCTTGTCAATCCAGCCGATGTCCTTGCCCAGTGTCATGTCCTGGATGACCTTGTCAAGATAGAATGAGAGGGGACCGAAGTAGCTCCCTTTGCGGCGTAACTCTCGGTTGTATTCATCTGCTCGGCATGCCTCCAGGACGCAGATGTCTGCCAGTTTGCTGTTCTTCGGTATTTTGAATGTCTGTTCTGTCCTCTTGCCGGGCTCGGGACGCCTGAAGTATTTCCCCTCCGGTCCGAAGCCTTCATTCGTGCCGCGAATGTATTCCTCGTCGTCCGTTCCTCTTGACGATGTCCCTGCATGGCAGGCATCCACAATCACGTATACGAAACCTTTTGGTCCTATTTTCTTCCTTATTTTGGAAAATATGACATTGAGTTCGTCATCGAGGATATGGTTCTCCCCTTCGTATTTCCCCTTGACGTATCTCTTCTGGGCATCCACGGGGATAAAGGCTTCATCCCATCCGTCCTTCTCGTCGTTGTCGGCATCCTCGACAGGCTGTCCATGCCCGCTGAAATGAATGAACACCATGTCCCCGGTTCCGGCTTTCTTCTCAAGGGTCTTCAACCTTTTCCTGATGTTGTCGGCTGTGGCATCGGCATTCGTCAGGGTATCGACAGTGAAGCCCTGTTTGGAGAGGGTGGGGGTCAGGAGCCTCACGTCGTTGGCGCCATGTATGTTATCCCAGTCACCGTCTCGTGTCTTTTCGGATTTGGTGTATTCGGATATGCCGATCAGGAGTGCGCGCTTGGACTGGGCCTGCAGGCATGTGCAGATCAGTATAGCAGAAAGCAGGCAAAGGATTCTTTTCATGAGGCTTGTTTTTTTATTGATGCAAAGATATTGCAAATTTTCCGAATGACAAAGGAATCAATCAAATAAATGCACTTTTTATCTTTTTTTGTTTACTTTTCAGGAAATACGGCATAAAGAGCAGATAAATTCAAAAACAAATACATTATGAAAACAAAGGCAATCATCAGCGAGATCAAGAAATGCATCAAAAGCATCGAGTCTAACAGTTATGACATGTGCAGTTTGTCGGATTCCATTCTGGAGATTCGTCGATTCCTCTATTCCCTGGATCTGGAAGAGCTTGGGGACAACATGAAGGAGATCTGCCGTTCACTCTCCAGCCGCAATTACAGGCCTCGTTCCATTGTCTCCCGTCTCGAGACCGTGATTCGTGAGCTTCGCAGGGTGGAATCTTCGAGTTACTTTATAGTTCACTCCCACGGATACTGTCGGAAAGGTCGTGGTAGGCGCAGCAACAGCAGGAAGGCGGTGAATCTCTCCCGATATGATGTCATCCTGGCGCAGAATGGCGATGGCTACAGTTATTGCGTAGTTTCCGGTATCATGCCCAATGACCATGTGACGGCCTATCCGATTGTCATGGGCGAGGCCTTGGAGGATGATGATAACAGGATAGCTGATGATGGGATGTTCCGTGAGGCGGTACTCACAGGTCCCATGCTTGTCATTCCCTACAAGTCTGCCCAGAACTGCTTCTTTGGCAAGCTGCCCTATTCTCCCGGTCTGGAGGCTGCCCTCAACGGCATGAAGTGCAGGACTGAACTGATGTCACACTCAGCGGCATCCTGATGATTCCTGCAATTCACAGGCAAAACTTTTTCCCGCGTCCTGTCAATAGCTGTTTACCTTATGCCGTCCTCTGCATATTGTATAGACAATCAACAAAACAATCAAAGTTATGGAAGCAACCGAAGCCATCTACAACATCAAGAAGTGCATCAAGCAGATCAAGTCTGAAGAAGTTGACATGAACGCCCTTGTCATGGGGCTCCAGAAGGTGAGGAAGTACCTCTATGGTATCAGCCGTAAGCCTTTGGGCGATGAATTACGTGATATCAGTCGCTCCCTTGTCGGTAACCTGATGGACCCGCGTATGGCCGTCCTTCGTCTGGGTGCTGTCGTCAGCGAGCTGAGGAAGGTGAGGGAAAAGAACGGTGTCATGCGCCAGCGCATGTGTTATGCGAACATGTGCTTCAATAATGAGGAACGCCGCAAGAAAAAGCGGAACTGGGGTTGTGCGGAAGTGGATACCCTTTCCCGTTATGATGTGATTCTTGCCCCCACCCAGGGCGGATTCCATTTCTGCATCGTCTCCGATGTGGTCGAAGGTGATCATGTGATCGCCTATCCGATGACGACGGCCAGCAAGGATGACCTGAGGTCTGTCGGCTGCCGGTGCTATCCCCTCAAGGGCATCGAGGGATCACACAGCTGCGCGAGCCTTACCTCTGCAGCTACCATGGTACCCTATAAGGCAGCCTTGAGGAGCTATGTCGAGAGGATGCCCGTCTCGCCTGAGTTGGAGAGAGCCCTTTCCTATGTGCAAAGGTTCTAGTCTATCATTTGGCCTGTTTACCTTTCATCATTTTCTGCATAAGTATCGAAAACCAACATAGAACAAAGTCATGAAGAAGTTCATCATCCTCTTCGTCACGCTCTTCAGCATTGCCTCTGCAACAGGCGCAATGGCAGACGAAAAGAAGGATTACGAGAAGAGCTACAACCACCTGCGTGGTGTCGAGTGTGTTGAGAAGGAGAATCTCGAGGAAGCCATCAAGTTCTTCGGCAAGGAGATCGAGGAACATCCGAAGAACTACGTGGCATGGCGTATGCTGGCCGCTACCTATTATGCAGATGACCAGTTTGGCAAGGCGATTGATGCCGTCAACAAGGGCATCAAGCTGGTGTCCAAGAAGGACAAGAAATCTCTCTCGAAGTGCTACCGACTCAGGGCAGACATCAATGCAGAGCTCGGTGATACCGTTTCTGCCATCGAGGACTACGGTCTGGCCATCCGGATCTCCCCGGAAGAACCAGACTACTATGAGAGCCGCGGCCGACTGTATTACGAGAAGGATCAGTTGAAAGAGTCGAAAGCCGATTTCCTGAAGATGGTGGAACTCTCGCCCGGAGATTTCATGGGTCACATGTATCTCGGCTGCATTGCCAATTTGGAAGAAGACTATGACCTGGCGATAGAGAAGTTCTCCCTCGTGATGAAGCTCGATCAGGATTATGCATCGGCATGGTCATTCAGGGCACAGAGCCATCGTCTCAAGGAGGAGTACGTGGAGGCTGTCGATGACGCCATCACCGCCATCAAGATGAACTATGACCGGAAGGCTGCCTATGAACTCCATGAAACGGCAGAATCCGCCTTCCAGCTGGTCGAGGCCAAACTGAAGGCACAGGAGATGCGGGACCCCCAGGATACCTTCTGGCCCTTTATGCTTGCAACCATCTATCAGGACAGCAATGACCATATCAAGGCCTTCGAGCACTATCTCAAGGCAAATTCCATAAATGAATCTCCCAAGCTGCTCTACTGGGCGGCCGCCGAGGCCCAGCAGCTCGGAGACTATGACACCGGCATCACCCTGATCACGCAGGCCATCGAGCGTGACAGCACGAACAGTCACTTGTATTATTCCCGTTCCGACATGGAGGACGAGGCAGGGTATACGGAGGCTGCCATTGCCGACATCGACCGTTACATTGAAATGAATCCCGATCTGACTTACGGCTACTATACCCGTGGATGGATCAAGGACAAGCACGGGGTGTCGGACGACGAAGCCATTGAGGACTATACCATGTCCATTGCACTTGACCCGAAATACGACTACAGTTATCTCTGCCGAGGACAGATCTACCTGAGACAAGGCAAGGAGGACCTGGCCCGTGCCGATTTCGAGAATGTCCTCAAGCTGGATACCACATTCACCAAAAAACTTTCCCACACGGCACAATTTGCCCTGCTTTATCTGGGACGCAGTGAAGAGGCCAAGGCATGGATGGACTCCATCCTTGTGCATGACGATGACAATGGCAATCTCTATGATGCTGCCTGTGTCTATTCGCTGCTGGGAGAGCTTGACACCTCATTTGATTATCTGAGAAAGGCGCTTGAGGGCGGTTTCACGAGATTCGGCCATATCCGAAGGGATGATGATCTGGAAAATCTGCACCGTCATCCGGACTTCGAGGCTCTTGTGACCGAGTTCGAGGATAGGCACAAGGAATTCCTTAAGGGCCTTCAGATCAATAAGGTTGAGAGAACGACTGAAATCGGTTCAGCCGAGATCCCCTTCACCCGGGATAGGGGTATCTGCAAGGTGAACTGCTCGATCAACGGCCTGCCGCTGTACTTCGTCTTCGATACCGGTGCATCGGATGTCACGCTTTCGATGGTCGAGGCTAACTTCATGCTGAAGAACGACTACCTGTCCATGCAGGACCTGTCGGGGACACGTCGCTACATAACAGCTGACGGCTCTATATCGGAAGGCACCATCGTGATGCTCCGTGAGGTGAACTTCGGAGGGCTGACGATGAAGAACGTCAAGGCTTCCATCGTCAGGAACCAGAAGGCGCCCCTGTTGCTAGGGCAGTCCGTGTTGTCCAGGCTCGGGCACATCGAGATAGACAACGAGAACAGAAAGATTGTAATCAACAACATCAAATAGACTGAGATATGGAAATCGTTTCTATCGTTTTCATCATTTACATGGTATTCTTCGTGATATCGCAGTTCCGCAAGTCCGACAATCCTGAAGGGCAGGAATCTGCTACCGGCTTCAACGGGCAGCATGACGCCTTCGCGTCCATCCGTGATTCCTGGGTCAACAACTACAATTTACGGCGTGCTTCGGAGCTGATGGATTCTGGAGATGAGCGGCAGGCATTCGAGTATTTGAAGAAGGCTTTGGATGATGACCCGAACAACGCGTTTGCACATTCCTTGATCGGCTGGATTTATCTTCAGCATCAAGTCTACAAGACGGCAGTCTCCGCTTTCTCCACTGCTATCCAGCATACACCCGAATCGGAACATGCCGACTTCTTTGTCGGCAGATCCAGAGCCTATGCAGGCCTTGGCAACGAGGAGGCCCGGCTTGCTGACCTTACGCATGCACTTGATGTCGAACCCGCGAACACGTCAGCTCTTGTTGATTTGGCCCAATACCACTTCTCCCATGGCGAGTACGAAGAGTCTGACAGAGCCATTGACAAGCTTCTGGAATCAGAGCCCAATGAAGTTATCGGCTACATGGCCAAGGGCAGGAATGAGATGATGCGTGGCAACTGGGAGCATGCCAAGGAACTCTTCGAGCACGCTTCCAATCTTGACCACACCTATGCTGCTGCCTGGTCTTACAAGGCAGAGGCGCTGATGAAACTTGGAAAGTTTTCCCAGGCAATCGACTGTGTGATCATGGCTTTTGAACTTGCTGATTCTGCAGGCTCATATGACCAAAAGGCCATATTCGTCCGGGACGAACTTGCCAAGACAGCATGCGACCTGTTCTGCCTGAAGCTGAGGGCAAAGGTTGCAGAAGGGAGTCGGACACCGAAATGGATGTCCACTCTGGGGAAAGTCTATGTGATGGCTTCAAGATTTGTCGAAGCTGCCCATTGGTACCGCAAGGCCCATGAACTGGATCCCGAGACCATTCCTGTTTCCTATGAGGCAATCTGCTGGGAGCAGGCGGGAAACTACGCCAAGGCTGAAGATCTGCTGAGACAGGCACTGATCGAGGACCCTGACAATCTGCAAAACAAGCAGCGCCTTGCCCTGGTCTTGGCCGAACAGGGTGACTACGAAGCGGCCATATCACAATGCGATGAACTCATCCGTCTTCAGCCGGACATCGCCGACAATTACTTCAACAGGGCAAGGTTCAGGCATATCCTCGGCCGTTATGAAGAGGCGATTGAGGACTACTCGACCGAACTGGACCTCAAGGACGGGGATGATGCGAATTCGCATCTATTCAGGGGCATGACATATATGGCTATCGGTGATATGCAGAGATCACGAGAGGATTTCCTTGCAGTAATCTACGATGCCGATATGAAAGACCGTGAGATATACCTTCCCTTGGTCTATTCGTTTCTGGATGACAGGTCAAAGGCTCTCGAATCCTTGGAGAAGCTGGAAGAATCCTTGCATGGTTTGTCATCTGTTCAACCGAATTACAGCATCAAGGCACTTGTCCTTGAAGCAGAGGCTCTTTCCCGTATCGGAGAACAGGACATGGCGATCGACAGGATGCGTGAGGCTCTTGAACTTGGCGCCTGCCGATTCGGTTCCTACCGAATTATCCCTGAGACGACGGAACTCAGGAAAGATTCCCGCTTCGGGGAACTGCTGCAAGAATACGAATCCAAGGTCCGTGAATCCTGGACGAAGGGACAGGAGGAGCCTACCGAGACAACGACGCTTCAGGACAAGGAGGATGTGCATTGCATGGCTGCATCCCTTATCCCCTTCGAGAAGGAGGGAGGTGTCTTCAAGGTACCCTGCAGGGTCAATGGCCTTCCTTTGCACTTCGTCTTCGATACAGGCGCATCTGATGTCACGATATCGACTGTCGAGGCAACGTTCATGCTCAAGAACGGCTACCTCAAGAAGCAGGATCTCTACGGAAGCGAGTACTACATGACGGCCAACGGAGAGATTGCCGAAGGCACGGCCGTCAGACTCAGGGAGGTCGATTTCGGGGGAATGAAGCTTACCAATGTCAAGGCTTCCGTTGTACGGAGCCAGACTGCACCCCTGCTTCTTGGCCAGAGCGTTCTGCAGCGTCTGGGCAGGATAGAGATCGACAATGTCAACCGGGTCATACGTGTCAACCAGACGGAACTTCCTCAGTCGGTGATCTAGGGAAGAAGCCGATTGTCAACTATTATTGTTCGGGGAGGAGGGGACCGATTCCTCCCCGGACTTCGATAAAGACGGTTCAATTCCAATTCCCGAGATGCAAAGATGTCGAAATATTTATAGTTATAAAAAACAAGCAGTATGAAACAGCTATTGTGTATTCTGATTGCAGTCTTCAGTTTCTGTGTCGCGCAGGCTGAACCGGTTTTCTACAGAGCCAGTTACTTTTCCTACAAGTGTCTCGAGGACAATGAGTGCTGGACCTCTTGGTCAGATTGGGAGGACAGCAAGATCCTCATCTCCTTTGACGTGGAAAAGGAAGTCATCAAGGTGTATTCCGAGCAGGACCAGCGTTATGTTATCGTTGAAGTCAATGAACAATACAAGGATAAACAAGGTGGGGAACAGTGCGAGATGACGGTTGTTGATCAGGATGGGGATGTAGGTGTGATACGATTGCGCATCCAAAAGAACTCTGTTGCACAATTATATGTTGAATTCAACAATATCATGTGGGTGTATTCCGGATTGAGGCCGATCCAATAGGCACAAGGTTATCCAGGGCAGATCCCTTTTTGCCCAGATTGCAATCAGGTAACTTGGGACCGCTGATCCATTAACTCATGGATGCTTCGCTTTAGTCCAAGCGTATGTTCCGGGATTATGATCACTGAGACGCATCTGTCGGGATGGTCTTGACGGTAGAAGACCGGATCCGGTCTATGAGGTGGTTCCTTTCTGTATGGAGTCCTGCCGAGCATCTGGCTTGTTTTCGCGTCATTTCATTGATTATCGTGTTTGAAGTTTTACTGCACAGGACTAAGTGAGCTGTTTACCTTTATTCAACTCGTGCATTATTATATAGAACAGATAATTAAAAGTAAATGAATATGGATTATTTTGTTATGTCCGGAATATCGGAATCTATGAATTATGGCGAATGGAACACGACATCGGATATGATGTTGATGCTATTCCTTGTATTTGGAGCATTGTATTTTATTGCACGTCTTGCTCTATTTGGAGCTCTAATTTACTATAGTGTGAAATATTTTGCAAGCAAGCTGAATAACATTGTTCTTGGTAGGAGAAATATAAGCTAAAATGAACTGAAGGACTGATTTGTGGTTATGTTTTCCACAATTTGAAGTCCTGCTTGATAGGAATGCTAGATTTATTATTGAATATTGCAATGAAGGAAGAGTAAATTATTAATGTAAGATTTTGTCAGACATAAGCTGGGCGATGGTATCATTACCAGAAGATTTTTGGAAGAGATGTCGACTAAAAATGGAAATAAGAATATGGACCATCAATCCGATTTCTGACGTAATTCTTTCATTAGGTTCAGTCAACCAAGATGCATAGATGGAATGTAGTAATATGAACGAATCTGTTTTTTCTGCTGACCATTCAGTCTTTGAGACAAGAGATGGCAGTTGTCTTGATCTTAATTGGTATCAATGGTTTTTAGCCATAGCAATTCATTCATGGACGAGACATATTGCCTGTGACCCGGAAGATGCGGAAGCTTATTTCCACCTAGCCATTCTTAAATATGACTGGAACGACCCGGAAGGTGCTATGGCAGATTACGACAAGGCCATCGTGTTGTCGCCCGGATTTGCTTTGGCCTATTACAACCGAGGCAATCTGAAGAAAAATCTCGATGACGACAATGGTGCCATGGAGGACTACAACAAGGCTATCGAGCTGGATCCTTGTTTTTCGGATGCATATTACAATCGGGGGTGTCTGAAGAGTCGCATGGATGACCTCCTGGGAGCCATGGCTGACTATGACAAGTCTATCGAACTTACTCCCCGTTTACCTGATGCCTATAACAACCGGGGCATTCTTAAAGATAACATGAAGGATTTGGAAGGTGCCATGGCTGACTATGACAAGGCCATTGAGTTGTCGCCTGGATGTGCATTAGCCTATAACAACCGTGGAACCCTGAAATGCGACATGAACGATAATGAGGGCGCTATGGATGACTATGACAGGGCCATCGAGCTGATGCCCGAGTATGCAACTGCATATCACAACCGAGGTGTCCTTAAATCCAACATCCAGGATATGGCGGGTGCCCTGGATGACTATGACAAGACCATTGAGTTGAAGCCCGACTATGCTTTGGCATATAAAAACCGTGGTAACCTGAAATACGACATGGATGATATGGAGGGCGCGCATGCAGATTTCAATAAGGCTATTGAGCTGGATCCTGATTATTCTGATTGTTATAACGACCGTGGGCTCGTAAAGTTTCAGATTAAGGACTATGTCGGTGCCATGGCTGATTATGACAAGGCGATTGAGCTTGATCCTGAAAGCGGCCTGCCATATTACAACCGCAGCCTCCTGAAAATTGAATTGGATGACAGCAAGGGTGCATTGGAAGACTTGGACAAGGCCATAGAGCTGATGCCCGATGATTGGGACAGTTATAACGAAAGGGGCTATCTGAAATTCCGGATGAAAGACCTTGACGGGGCAGTTCATGACATTAATCGGGCCCTCGCTTTGAATCCCGATTCGGCCGATGTGTATAGAAACCGAGGGGAAGTGATGGCCAGCATAGAAAGACATGAAGATGCTCTGGTTGATTTCAATATGGCGATCAAGCTTGATCCCGATAACCTGAATGCATATATGATGCGAGGGAGGTGCTATAAGGAGCTGGCTGGAAAAGAACGGAATCCTGAAAAGATGGCAGATTACTTGAGAAAGGCAGAGGAAGATGAGCGCAAAGGGTCATCTTCAACTTTAGGATAGCATTAATCATCTCTTGAGGACAAGGATTGTCTATCCTCTCTGCTATGGTACTAGTTGACCATTCATGGGGTCAGCCTTGGGAAATCGTAGAACTTAGTTTCAGGTGAGTTCTGTTTCTCTTCCTGTTTTTTTTCAGTGATCTGATGCGTTTTGTATGATTTTACCCATAGAATGCGGTATAGTTTACCTTTTTGACTTTTAAGCATATAAAATGCGGGATTTGGGAACCGCTATGTATAATCAAAAATTATAAAGGTATGCGTAAAACTGAAAGAAACAACAAGCAAGTCCACAATTGTGGAGTGAAGGTCTCCGGTGTATTCAATCTTTCTAATCTGGCACTGTTGCCTTTCATTGCATGTGTTTATTTCCTGATGGGGCTTGGCTCCATCTTCGGACTCACCTACAAGAAGATTTCCGTGATCTTCAACCTGTGGCTGCAGGGGACTGTCCTGATGCTTTCGGGAGTTGCACCTGTCGCGGCATGCATGTGGAAACTTGCCACTGTCGGCTCGCCCATCTGGTTGGCGGCAGCAATTCCACTGCTGGCCTATGCGGGCATCCATGTGTGGGGGTTCAGGTTGTTGCTCCGTCACTACCGCCTGCCATACGACAGTGCTTTCCAGCTCTGCGTGAAGGATCTCGAGCATCTGGCCCACAGATGGCATACCACCTACGAGATTGTGAACCTGATCATCTTCGTCTTCCTCTTCCTGTTACTCGTTGGTCTTAACCTGTTGATCGCCTGGTGGATTGTATGACATAAGATTCGCTCATTGGAAAACGACATTTTTTGGACATCGGTATATCCTTCGATGTCTCGGTTCAAATAATCGCCGTAGCGGTTTTTTGCTCATACAATCGACAACAAACTAAAAGAAATAGCTAGATTTTGTTAAATATAGTTAATAATCTACATTTTTTTATGCATTTTTGGTTTACATTTTGTATTTTTGCACATAATTAGAAAATATTTACTAGTTTTTTTTAACAATTAAATTGTTTTAGATTACGATCCTAAAAATACTCATGTGGTTAATTAGGATAAAAAGAAATATACTGCAAGAGTTAACAGAAAAAATCTAGATAGATATGTTAAGGAGGTCTTAGACTAGCCATTTAGTCCAAAAACTGTAGTAGCTACTGAGGCGACTGATTCGTTAATTCCTTCGAACGATTTAATTACAAAGAACCATTTAGATACCACTCCTGTACGTAAGAAAGGAGGTAAATTAATAAAGAGATATGATGCGAACTATTACATTCAAAGAAGACCGTATTGATATACTTATTCCTGGTAATGCATGGCTTTTAAACAATCCAGCAAATACTGGAGGCGATGTAGTAATAGGTCTTTATGATACAAAAGAGAAATTCATGCTAGCCTACGAGCGTTATGCAATATTATCTGAAGGAGAACTTCCCCTTCATGATGTAATGTATCAGTATTACTACTATATTCCTCTTCCAAAGGAAAAGAAACAATACAAGTACTGGTATAAATACCTCTATTGTGAATTAAAATATCATTTACGTAAACTTTTTAACCAAAAATAGAACATCCAATATAGCAGGAGTTACTATAACCTGTGATAGGATTTCCAAGTCGTTGAGGTCGCCATTGTTCCTCTCACTTTTAGTGGGAGGTTGTGTAAAACTCAACTCCAACATCCGAGGAGTATAAATAATAGGATATAAGATTGACTAATTAAAAAAAATGATTAACCAATGGAGGAAAACCAAGACCAGAAAAAGTATCGTTCAGTGCGCGATTTTATCAATGGTCTCTTCAATGATGGCTTTTGCCATACATTGCAAGAGAATGTAGAAGTCTCTAAAATGGTGACGATTAACGTGGCTGGAAAGGATAAAGACGGGAAACTTATCGACCGTCAAATTCAAATTCGGTCAGGATTCAACGACATTTGTATTTAGAAGCTCGTCAACATTGCTCTTATATGATAAACCTGCCAAAATGGAATGCCGACGAATGGCTTTACAAGTTCGATTATGCAAAGACCATGGGCAATACGCGTGATATTCGCATGGAGGTTTTCCAGCACACTTGCGATGTTGTGGAAGAAGGCCAGTATATTAGTGACGAAGGGAATCCTGTCACCCTTGAGCTTAATGAAAGCGCGCTAGAGGACAATGACTTTTGCGATGATTGGTTCTGCCTGACAGACCAAGAACGATTGGAGAAAAAAACTAGGATCGACGTTGTTGAGTCGGATTGTCTTATGGCCGCGCGGCAAATGTTGAAGGAAGACCCGACGGATGATCTTTGTGTCCTCAATATGGCGAGCCCCTCAAATCCTGGAGGAGGTGTATTCTATGGAGCGGGGGCCCAGGAGGAATACCTTTTCCGCTGTTCCGACTATTATCGTTTCCTCTTCCAGTATGCTCGTTCATTTGATAGCAATATTTATGGCATCCCCAGGAACCAGGAACATAGATATCCTTTCAAAAATGATAATTCGGGAATCTTCTCGCATGGCGTAACTGTATTCCGTGGTCCTGAGAATCAGGGATATCCTCTTATTAATGATCCTTGGCGGGTCAACATGATTGCGGTGGCGGCCTTTCCACTCCCAGAAGGTCTTACTCGTATCCCGGATTCACTCGTTGAGCGTACAAAAGAACGCATTCGCACCATTTTCCGCTTGGCTTATCAGAATGGTCAGCGTCGTCTTGTGCTAGGTGCCTTCGGTTGTGGTGCCTTCTGCAATCCTCCCGATCACATGGCAAATCTCTTCAAGGAGGTACTCAACGAAGAAGAGTTTGTTTACATATTCCGTCAGATTCGGTTCGCTATTCTTGAGGATCATAATTCATCGGGAGAGAACTACGCTACTTTCAGTGATGTATTCAACGTGTGAAGAGTCGACTTTACTGGTATATTCCAATCTGATGTAATGATATGAACAGATCCCTTCTTTTTCTTTCGACATTGCTTCTATCCTTGTTTTTGCTTGGATCATCCTCATGCTCCCAGAAACAAGGCTCTAACGAAGTGGGTAGGGACATTACTCTTCTTGACCTGTTCTATGGTATGACTGGTGGCGTCGAGGGTGACTGTTCCTACCGTGGCACTTGTTGTGTCCTGGATTCCATCCCCGGAGTGATCAGATATGAGGACTTCGGAGAATGGAGGGAACCTGACGATCAGCGAAGGTATGAATCCTCATTGATCCTTTATGTCGACGAATCTTTTCCATCTGAGGCTATTGCCCGGAAGCTGGCCATTTATGCCGACTCCGTCCTCAACGATTATTTCTACCAGGGATCAACATCCCTCCCTGAAAATATGAGGACGGGCAAGGATTTCGTCGGATTCTTCAGAAGTCGCTTTGTCGAAGCTGATAGTGTGATGGGGCTGAAGAATGAAGATAAGGAATCGCTCGAAGTCTTCTATCCCTATAGGCTGGCCGTTGTATTATGCAGGATCTACAAAACGACCTATATTCTTGAGACTAGTGTCGATGGCAATGGGTCCTGTGGTTGCCCGAGTGATGCCATATATGCAACATATGACTCAAATGGAATTCCCTTGAAGTTTGAGGATATCTTTATCAAGGGTTCAGAAAGCAGGGTCAATGGCTTGCTTAATGAAAGATTTGACAAGGAATACGAAAAGAAGAATGATCGGAAGCAGGAGCCACATGACTCCTATAATCTTGTCGGTGACAACTGTGCCCTTGTGAAGGAGGGCGTCCTCTTCTATTATCCGCCATATCACCTGGGCTGTGGTGCTGAAGGGCAGTATAATCTGATTCTGGAATACGATGAAATAGAGGATTTACTCAAGGAAAACATAAGTCATGGATCAGAATGAGTATCTATCGTTCACACAAGGAGGAAGGAGGCTAGCCGAATGCAGCAGTGATATGACGGGCAAGCTGACCATACCCGACAGTGTAGATAATATTTGTTTCCTGGCCTTCGAAGGATGGCCGGACCTAACGTCAATAGAGATTCCCAGCAGTGTTACCGATGTCGATGAAGGGACCTTCGCATACCTGAACGGATTGACGGAGATCATCGTGGATGAGGGAAACCCAAGCTTTTGTGCCAAGGATGCCTTTCTGTATTCGAAGGATATGACGGAACTGCTGAGGGTTCCCGGTGATATAGAATCCTATGTCATCCCGAGCCATGTGAAGAAGATAAATGGTGCATTCGGAGGATGCGATTATCTGACATCAATAGAGATCCCGAACAGCGTGACCGAAATCGGAGACCATGCCTTCTATCAATGCGATAGCCTTGAGTCTGTAAAGATCAACGACGGTGTGGAAATAATCGGTAGCTGGGCCTTCGCTGGTTGCCAGAACCTCAGGACCATAGAGATACCGGGAAGTGTAACCAAGATCGAGAGCTTCGCCTTCGACGGTTGTGAAAGCTTGACCAATATTGATATTCCGGAGGGTGTTATCAAGATCGGCATCTGGGCTTTCAATAATTGCAGCAGCCTGTCCTCTATAGAGATTCCGGAAAGCATGATGGAGATCGGAGATAATGCCTTTAACCATTGCACCGGACTCACCACGATAAGGATACCATCCGGTGTGTCCAGTATAGATCCAGGATCCTTCAGTGGCTGCACCGGGTTGAAGGAGATCATCGTGGACGAGAAGAATCCACATTATTGTTCCAGGGATGGAGTCCTTTACTCGAAGGACATGACCAAAATACTATGGGTGCCGAGAGACTTGGAGACATTCTCCATCCCGGAAGGCGTGAAAAGCATAAAGGGCGCCTTCACGGACTGCGACGACCTCTGCTGGATCATGATTCCCGGCAGTGTTAAGGAGATTGAAGATGAATCCTTTTCCTGCTGCTCAGGACTTACCGCGGTAGTAATCCTGCCTGGTGTCACGAGTATTTGCTATTTTGCCTTTAATCTTTGCATCAACCTTACCTCTATAGATATCCCTGAAAGTGTGACCGAGATTGATGAATTTGCTTTCTTCATGAACTACGACATCACCGCAATACACCTCAGGCACAAGAAGCCAGCCAACTTCTCCAAGGCATTCAGATACCTTGATCTTCCAAGTATCACTCTCTATGTCCCTTGGGGATCCAAGCGGCTGTATCAGCGGCATCGCTTCTATAGGAAGTTCGGCAGAATAGAGGTCGAGAAGGGATGACCGTCACATTTTGATTTAATCTCTATCTTTGTTGTTGAATCCGTCTGTTTACCTTTTCTGTTTTATTGCATAATAGATGAACTCATAAATTGATTATTATCACCATAAAGGATTCTACGACATGAAAAAGAAAACTATCATTATTGTGCTTGCAGTGTTACTTTCGGCCATCGTCGGCGTGATTCTTGCATACGGTCCAAATCCGGACATCGAGAAGCTGAAAGAGGGCGATGTGATTTTCCATGCCAGCAATTCCACAGCTGCACCTATGCTGCGATATGCTACCGCGTCTCCTGTCACGCATTGCGGCATTATCATCGAGAAGGGAGGAAAACTCTATGTGCTTGAAGCTGAAGGACCGGTTCGGCTGACACCCATCCAGACCTTCATTAATCGTGGTATCGGCAGGGCCTATTGTGTGCGCCGACCAAAGACAGAGCTAAAGGAACGTGTAAAATACAAGGGTTATTTGGGCATCCCGTATGACATCGCCTTCAAGTTCAAGAATAAGAAGTACTACTGTTCGGAACTGGTCTATGACATCTATAAGGACCAGTTCGGCATCCGGATCTGCGAACCTCGTCCCCTCAGCGACTACCATACGCTTGGGTTGGAGAAGGAAATCAAGCGAAGGGGCATGAAGAAGGACCAGCTCATGGTCGCTCCTTCTGACCTGATGAATGCCGATTGCTTTGAAACGATAAGATGATCGTCTTACTAGATACAGTTCGAGATGAAAAGGATATTATTGAGATTGGCAATAACTGCAATGGCACTTGTCCTGATATGGAACCATCTGCCATATTATTATAGCAATGACAAGGCAGTTGCATATATAGACTGTCATGCGGGACCTAAGTCAAGGAAATCATGCGCGGGCTACGTTATGCGTGGCTTGTGGCATGGCGGTTGTCCTGTCAGTTCCGCTGTCCTTCCTGCATATGGCTATGCAAGAATTCTTCCTCAAGTCGGATTCAAGGAAATTCCGACGGAGAACTATATTCCTATGAAGGGAGATGTGTCTGTATTGCCTCACAACAATAACCATCCCTATGGACATATTGCAGTCTATGATGGCAAACAGTGGGTTTCGGACTTCAGACAAGGCAATCTGCTATGTTCCAAGACCTATCGAGCAATAGGGAAATATCAGATATTCAGAATAGAGGACGGTTGGCATTGGAAACACGTTTGGACAACTCCTTCTGATTGGTATGGGTGGGTACAAGCATATTGTAAAGATAAGAAGATAAATCTATAAAAAGTATCTGTTGTTTACCTTTCACACGAGTTTGCATTTATAATTGAAGCCGCTATTGGCAGAATCAAAACACGACAGACAAATGGAAATAACATTCGAAAAATGGGAAGATGGCAGATGGTTTGTCATCCTTCCGGAATGGGATGGTCTTCAAGAAGACCTTGAGATGGTCGATGGGGCAGACACCTTCCTTGATTTTCTGACCACAGATGGTCTTTACGTTACACTTGATGTCTCCTTGGATGAACTTCCCGGCTATTCGGTCTTGGAACTGGTTGGCCATGATGCCCTAGGCGGAACTTATCAAGTGCACAATGTGGTCGGATTTGATCATGAAGTTTGGCTCTGCAATGTTGTCCATTTCTTGTTCGGTGAACATCCTGAAACCATTTATTTCAAAGTATTATAATAGAAACGTATGGAAAACAATCAAACAATTAACAATCTGCAGAGATTCGTTGTTGCCCAGGAAGGCGGCAACCGATGGAAAGATCCTTCATATGAGCAAGCTTTATCAGAAGTCCGAAACGGCAGCAAAATAACCTGCTGGATCTGGTATATCTTTCCTCAAATGACCAGAAGGATACATTCTGAACGTTCTTTATATTATCGCATAAAGGACCGAGAGGAAGCCAAGGCATATATTGAACATCCGGTTCTGGGACCTCGTCTCGCTGAGATTTCCCAAGCATATCTTGATACCGGTAAGGAGGCGTATCTTGTGTTCGGAAATGATGCCGAAAAGGTTCATAACTGTATGTTGCTGTTCGCTTCATTATCTGACAAACCTGTCTTCAAAGAGGTATGTAAGCGAAACCATTGGATACTCTAGATAATTCAGGCTTTAGACACTCATTGTCTGCTTTATTCTCTTTCTTACATGTCATGGTGAATTTCAATTCACCTGACTAATTACAAACCATAAAAGATTCATAGGCATGAAAAGGATCTTTTCTATTTTTGCTTTCGCTTTGGGCTGCATTATGTGTGCTATGGCCAATAGCGAGTACCGTGTTGAGATCGATTTGGGTACAAAAGAGGTTACTGTCGTTAAGGATGGTGTTGCTATTCAAGGGACAAGGCATGTTAGTCCCGCTAGCGCCTTGCTGAAGCTTTCGAAAAGTACAAATCAGGAAATAAAGTGCGAACTCCTTAGCTTGGAGGATGCAGACTTCTCTTGCCGCAGCTACTCCTGGAATGGAAATACCGGATTTCATAAAAGAAAAATGTTATTCTTTACTCCAGCGTGACTTGCAGGATATTTATAGCAAGTGGTATCATTCCTTTTTCCCCGATTAACAAAGTGTTCGCTGTTTCCATTTGTGCAAGGATGTTTCCATATAGAGGCATTAACCAATGATTCCACTCCTTAAATAATAAATATGTTTATTGATTCGAAACTCCTTATCTTTTCAGTGTGAAGGCATGTTTTCATGGACATGCTATTGACTCTATTGTATAATTGCAGGCTTTTCTGTGAGGAACGGCCTGTTTTTTTATCTTTTTCTTGGTTATTTGGAAACTATGCAGTATCTTTGCACCCGAAAAGCATTGCACATTCCTTAATTGGGAAAACCATTCTTTTCTGAGCACCTTTGACTTTGACCAAGGTGCAGGTCTTTTAGCTTATGTTTCACAAAAAGAAAAAACTAACATTGCATAATATGTACGAGGATAATATAAAAAAGTATGTAGAGACCTTTAAGAAGGAAAATAACGAAGTTCCTACTAAACACCAAATTGAAGAAGCTGTAAAAATGTTTACAATAGGTCCAACTGGACCTAGAGCTAGGCTTATGGAGTTGTATTCACAATTAGGCTATTTATTAGATAAAAAGCCATATCCACATTCTGAGTATGATATTAGTTCCTTGTTAGAAGATATGCAAGTTTTAAGCAAATGGGATATTGAACTTAAAGATAAATGGTGGAATGTTGAAATAAATAAAACAATATAAAACATCTCTATTTGTAACGCTGACAGCGCTGCTACTATCCATTGGATGTAGCTTTGGACCATTTCGTATTAATAAACTGCTGTTGATTTTTGAGTGATTGCTTGAATATATGAAAAACAATGACTCTCGTGACGAAAAATACGAGTCCAGATGCAAAGAAGAACTTGCCGGTTTCCTTGAAGGCAGTTTCTTGAATTGTGATCCGTATAACATGGAGGATGCCTCCATCATATTGGATGCAGATGCTAGGTCGAGGGATTGGCCGCATAAAGAGCAAAGCTATTTATCCCAAACTGCTCATTTTTGCAGTTTATGGGTTATTGATGGAGAGGCTACCAAACTCTATGAACCTGATCGGTATGTCGAGGTTCTTAAGTTTCATCCATTGAACTATAAGGCCAGTGATCGTATTGAAATTCCATTCAATCATTTTCAGTATCCAATGATGTTAAACAAGGGATTGGGAGAATCCTTTGACGAAAAGTTGGCAAGATATGCTAGCAATTATGATGATTGTCATGACCCATTCGAAATCCTCTCCCGGAATATTCGTCTTGTCATCTATGATTATTATCTTGGGGGAATCACCAAATTTGGGCAGAGGCGGAATGTCTACAGGCTCTCATCCTTTACTAAAGAGACTTTGACCGATGTTCTCAGGCGTGAGATACTGAAAGCTCAATCAGTTGCTATACAATATGTATCCAAGTATCCTGAGTATTGTCGTCCGGATAGCACTGATTTGTATATTTCCAATAGAGTTGCTGCAGCCATAATGCGTTCTGTATGCAATAATATGGAATCGTATATAAGACAGAGATCTGAGGAAATCAGCCTTAGGCTAGAAGACGCAAGGGTTAATTATGAAAAGATTTGACTTCTGAACAATTTTTGTCAGACAAGAGATGGCAGTAAACAGTAGGAGGGAGGACTCATTTTTTTTCAGAAGGATTCATGGCTTTTTGAATGATTGATTTTACGGACAGGTAGGTTGAGTTATTCAATACGGCCAGTTTCGCATAAACGTCTGGGTCAATCTGTTCGTATTTATTGCTAAGTAATTCCTCTGGGTTGACAAAGAGCAGAAAGGAATTCAGTGTCATGTCATCTTTCAGCCTCAGTCCTGAAAATCCGATTTTTCTTCCATCTCTTACTTGCCCTGTAATCATTCCGATCTCGTTGCCATGGCGAAAACAATTGCCTTTATCAGATGAAGTCTTTTTAATCGGCTTGATGTTGCAGATTGTTACTTTGGCTTGAGACAACAGATATTCCACAAGTTTTTTTGCTGCATTATAGGCGGTATCATCGATAACGATTTCGTCATTATCTATCTGTGTGATGATTTCATGATTTGAAGGCAGGGTAATTATATGTACCAGGCTTTCAGCAAACCCGATTTGTTCAACGGCGGTTTCAGAAATGATTTTGTGTGCATGGTAACAGTTGACATCCTCTGTGAATGGGGTGGCGAAGCATTGGCCGATGATCATATAGCTATATGTATACTTTAGTCAGTGTTGTATAAAAGAAAAGGTGAGAGATTGACACTCTCTCACAATTCCCCTGACAGGCACTTGGCGGAGCCTAGAGTGAAACTGCTTGAAACGTCAACTCCCACCAGGTGATATAATATTTCAGTTCGACGGATGTCAAACTGAAAGGCATAACAACCTGGAGAGAGTACGTTACTGCGGTCAACACTCTTATGTTAAAATCGCCAAATTTTGTCAGGGTGATCGAAGTAAATACTCTTCTCAGATTCGGTCCTTCCGAATCCGATGCAAATATAAGCATTTTTTTGATAGGGTGGTATTCTAAATATGATTTTTTCCCTTTTTTTATTACTTTAGCTCTTATTTCTGTGAAAAATGGGATTAAATTGACAATTATCGTAATGTATTTCATTTTATTTAGCCTTGTTCTTCTCTTTGTAGATCTCTATGAAAACATCTGCGATATCGATTTTATCCCTTTTATCTTCTTCGTCAGCATATTTTTCAAGTGCATCAGATACAGTGACTGTGCAGAAGTCATAGGTCTTTGCGTTCTCAAGCCATTTTTTGTATCCATCCACATCAGGAAAGAGGATGACTTTTCTATCCTTAAGTACCTTCATCTTTATGATATCTGTGTTACTCTTCCCTCCCGTCGCAACCCAAATATACTCAGGAAATAGAGAAAAACCGATAATTGCAGTTTTTTCTGATTCAACAACAGCAACAGGGTTGAGGGGAAACAGGTTCAGCAGATGTTCTCCAAAAAGGCATTGCTTCAGGTTGAAGTCCTTCGGCACCCCGATTCTTCCTTTCCATTTCGCATGGATCCAGTTGATTCCTTTGCCTGTCTTGTCTCTTTTACCGGTTATCATATCATAGTTCATGATTTTGCCGGTTCTTATTCGCAGGTTATAGTCTATTTCCCAAAAAATGACTTCTCTCATAGAGGTGGCACCCAGTTGGTAGGCCATACAAAGGTGATTGACCAGATCATCATCTTTGATGAGTCTTTTCAGAAAGTCAACGAAGGTGCTGTTTTGACTTAGGCTGTTAATTACCAGAGAAGCATCTATGAAAGAAGGAGCTAAAGCAGCATTGACTATTGTTTTGTTCACTTGAACATCCTTTAGATGCCTGAATGGACTGTCTTTGGGTTCCATGCAGTTGTCTTTGAAGTATTGTGAAGGAGCATAATGATATCCGCAGCTGCTTTCGTGATTGCATCGCCCCACATTATTGTCGATTGGGATGCCATTGTCATCGACATATAGGACGAATGAAGATCTGTCTCCACATTTCGGACACTTGTGCCTGCTTCCAGGACCATGGTATTTTTCTAAATGAAACTTGTATTCTTTATTTTTCATATTAATAATCAATGAGATGAGTGCTTCGATTGAAGTGTCCGAAAGTGTCCAAACGTCCAAATCTGTCCGAAATGTCCAATGGCTGGATATTGGACAGGACATCATTTCCTCGCCTTTTTACGTCTGGTCCTCTTGTCGATACTTTCAACCGTTGATTTCGGCATGGACAACTGTTCGCCGATGCTCCTATAAGAAACGCCTTTCTTCCTCAAGTCCTCTATTGTCTTGGCTATCTCTTCCCTGGTCTCCTCCGCTGACTGCTTCAGGTGTTCAAATTCGTGTGCATTGCCTTTTTCTGTGAATTGAAGAAAGCTACCAATTTTTTCAATCTTGGCAACGATCACATTGTTTTCACCATAGGTTTTTCTTCCCCAGCGCACCTTAAGTTCCTTGATATACCTCAAATCTTCATCTTTGGCGCTTTGACCAATTGCAAAAACACTGTCGAAAAGATTATACAGGCGCTTGCTTCCTTGAAGGTCGTTTTGGGTGATTTGTGCCCATAACTGTCTTTTGGGGGTATGAGCAAGAATCATGAATGAGAAACCATATAGTTTTTTGAGGGATATAAGTCTTTGCATAAGAGTGCCAGCTGCCTCTGCCTTTTCCATTGCACTACACAAGTACGTCAGGTTGTCTATTATGATGATCTTCACGTCTAGTTTTATGGCGAGTTTCTTTATCTCATCAATAACGATCTCTTCAAAGGAATAAGGGTCCAGCTTGTCGCAATTGATTTCAACTCGGTAAAGGAAGGATGGAAAAGAGTGGAGCTCGTTAGTCGTGTCCGAGGTGTACCTCAATTGGAATTGTTTCTCTGAAAGTTCGAAGTCAAAGTAAAGGATCTTGTCAGTCTTTGCGATTTCATTTGCAATTTGTACAGCGTATATGGATTTGCCGAGATTTGAATCTGAAAACAGACATGCTATCTCGCCTTCATACCAGAATGTTTTCCATAGACTTCGAGGATTGGTGATGGTCTTGGCGTGAGAAAGGGCTTCGTTAGCCTTTTTTACAATGAAAAGACCATCCTCTTCATCTTCTATGTCCTTCCTTTGGTTAACTTCGAGAAGAAGACTAGAAATACCTTCTACAATCTTATAGTAGTTCGGTTTCATATTTCTTCATGAATTCTTCTAGTGCAGACATCTTGAACAAGAGTTTATGACCAAATCTGCAGAACTGGAGGATCCCGTCCCTTTTCCATCTCCAGATGGTAGATTTGCTCACATGGCAGAATTCTGCGGCCTCTTCGCGTGTAAGGTACCGATCTTCATGATTAGGTGTCGGCAGGACTTGTGCCATTTTCGAGAGTGATGTGTCTTGTGCTGCTTCGACCTGGATCTCATGTATGACTGTTCGCAGATCGTCAAGAGATACGACTAATTGTACAGGGTTTTCTCGTTTTAGTATTTCTTCTATCATATATATATATAAATAATGTGTAAAATGAAAAATGTTGCTGTTGATGTGTCCAAAAACATTGCAAATGTATTAAATTATTATTAAAGTGTTTATTAATTTCCCTATATTTCAATAATATAAGTAAATGAAACCTATTATGGCACATAATAATGGAACAAAAATAAGTAACTCTCTCTGTTTATTATCCTTGGAATGTGCCAACATCTAGAAGAATAATAGAATCCCAACTCAAAATAAATCAAAAGTGAGTATATAACCAACTGAATTGATTATTCGAGAGACTTGGCCTACTTTACAATTTAGATCTCTTGATGGACAATGGTCTTTCAGAGATACTTTGCCAGAGATTCTCGTTTTGATGCTATAGATAAAATTCAGTCAAAAATAGTGAACAAGGGTCTTAATATTGCAATGTAAAGATGTCATTTTGTGTGTTTTACAATTTTTTAACTTTTTATAAAGACGAGTTAATGTGACCAAAATGTGACCAAAAATAAAAGCGACTGTATAAATATTCAATATGGTAGAAGGAAATATTAATAAATATACTAACAAAAAAGAACTGGAATTCTTATAGAAGAACTCCAGTTCAATAATAAGTTTTAGAGTTTACTAAGACGATTTCCCTTTTTTAATCAGGTACTTACGATTTAGTTATGCCTCAGCGATAGCCTCGTTAGGACAGGTAGCCTCACAAGCGCCGCAGTCGATGCAAGCATCAGCGTCGATTGTATATACGTCCCCCTCCTTGATTGCCTCCACGGGGCATTCACCGATACAAGAACCGCAAGCAACACACTTTTCGGGATCAATTACACGTGCCATATTAATTTGAAATAGTTTAAGAAGTTAAAAAAATAGTTTACTGAATAGTTCGCTGTGTGGCTATAAGGCGCACATTTTTCGTTTTTTGTTGGCGCAAAGATAGTATGTTCTCTTTACAAAACCAAATGTTTTAGGTTTTTTTTTCAAAAAAAGTGTTTTTTTTACTCCAAACCTGCGAATATTGCGGAAATAGCCTTATATTTGCAAGTCAAAATTGCAATTTATCAATTCTCTATCTGCGTTCGGTAATCAATAATGACTATCAAAAATGATTAGTTTTCTTCTCGCTTTGGCCGCTCTCATTATCGGCTATCTCGTCTATGGGCGTTTCATCAGCCGTGTGTTCGGTGTCGATGACGCACGTACGACACCTTGCTACACCCGCCAGGATGGCATTGACTACATCCCGCTGCCTACTTGGAAGGTGTACATGATTCAATTCTTGAATATCGCAGGCCTTGGTCCTATATTCGGTGCCATTATGGGTGCAAAGTTTGGCACTGCTTCCTATCTTTGGATAGTACTGGGTACCATCTTCGCTGGAGCCACTCACGATTACCTCGCAGGAATGATTTCGTTGCGAATGAATGGTGCTTCGTTGCCCGAAATCATCGGTTTCTTCCTGGGACGTCATGCCCGTCGCTTGATGGGTATCTTCATTACCGTGTTGATGATCCTTGTGGGTGCCGTTTTTATCAGTGGTCCTGCCGAATTGTTGGGCAACATGACCTCGGGCTTTGGCATCACCACCTATTGGTGGATTGGCATCATATTCGTCTATTATGTGATAGCTACGCTATGTCCCGTCGATAAGATCATCGGTCGTATCTATCCTTTCTTTGCCGCATGTCTCATCTTCATGGCTGTCGGCATCTTGTGCTACCTCCTGGTCGTGCGTCCCCAGCTGCCCGAACTGTGGAGCACCGGTTCGTTGGTCAATCGTGAGTGGGAGGTCAATCCCATCTTCCCGATGATGTTCATCTCGATAGCCTGTGGTGCCATTTCCGGCTTCCATGCCACCCAGTCGCCTCTGATGGCGCGTTGCATCAAGAGCGAGAAGATGGGCCGCCGATGCTTCTATGGCGCCATGGTCACCGAAGGTGTCGTAGCCCTCATTTGGGCTGCCGCTGCCACCTGTTTCTTCCAGGAGAATGGTACCGTCAATCCCGATACGGGCAAGGCCTATACGGGCGCTTTTGTTGCTTCGACCATCTGCAACAACTGGCTCGGTCTCGTCGGTGGCATCCTGGCCATCCTCGGCATTGCCATCGCACCTATCACTTCCGGTGATACGGCTTTGCGCAGTGGCCGACTCATCATTGCCGACTTCTTCAAGAAGGAGCAGAAGAGCATGAAGAGCCGTCTTCTCATTGCCATCCCGATGTTCATCCTCACCACTTCGGTACTGGTTTGGTCGATGAACGATGCCAAGGGCTTCGGCATCCTGTGGCGCTATTTCGCATGGTGCAACCAGGCACTTTCGGTCTTCACGCTTTGGGCCATCACGGTCTATCTGCTGCGCGAGAAGAAGCCTTGGCTCGTCACCTTCCTGCCTTCGGTGTTTATGACTTGCGTCTGCACCACCTATATTCTGGTGGCTCCCGAAGGCCTCGCCTTGCCCTATCACGTGGGTTTGGGCATCAGTGTTGTGATCTCCCTCTTCATCTCCATCTCCACCTTGGTGGGTCACTTCCAGCATGTCAGGCAGCACAGGGTCTATCCCAAGTTGTGAAAATACTTATTTAAATATACACGATTATGGTCAGTTTTCTAGTTGCATTAGCCGCGCTGATTGTCGGCTATCTCACCTATGGCCGCTTTGTCAGCCGAGTGTTTCATCCTGAAGAGGATCGCGAAACGCCTGCCTACACCAAGGAGGACGGCGTCGACTATGTTCCCATGCCCACTTGGAAGGTCTACATGGTCCAGTTCCTCAACATTGCAGGTCTGGGTCCCATCTTCGGTGCCATCATGGGTGCCAAGTTCGGAACGGCATCCTACCTGTGGATTGTGTTCGGCTGTATCTTTGCGGGTGCAGTTCACGACTATCTGACCTCGATGGTGAGCATCCGTATGAATGGTGCTTCCCTCTCCGAGATCATCGGTGCCTATCTGGGCGAGTTTGCGCGCAAGGTGATGTGTGTCTTCATCTGTGTGCTGCTCATCCTTCTTGCTGCCACGTTCGTCAGCGGTCCTGCCGAGCTGCTCAGTGCCATGACTTCGGGTTGGGGCCTCAATGCCTACGGTTGGATTGTCATCATCTTCCTCTACTATGTCATTGCCACCCTTTGCCCGGTCGATAAGATCATCGGCAACATCTATCCCGTCTTTGCCTTCTGTCTCATCTTCATGGCTGTCGGCATCGGCGCTTATCTTGTGGTGGCCAATCCCGGCCTTCCCGAACTCTGGGACGGTTCGTTGGTCAACAAGGAATGGCAGTCGGCACCTGTCTTCCCGATGATGTTCATCACCATCGCCTGTGGAGCCATCTCGGGCTTCCATGGCACCCAGTCGCCACTCATGGCCCGCTGCTTGAAGAACGAGCGTATGGGTCGTCGCTGCTTCTATGGCGCCATGATCACCGAAGGCATCGTAGCCCTCGTCTGGGCGGCTGCTGCCACTTGTTTCTATCAGGACAATGGTGTAGTCAATCCCGAGACCGGTAAGGCATTCAGCGGCGCTTATATCGCCAATTTCGTCAGCAACAACTGGCTGGGCGTTGCAGGTGGTGTCCTGGCTGTATTGGGTATTGCTGTGGCTCCTATCACTTCGGGCGACACTGCATTGCGCAGTGCCCGTCTGGTGGTGGCCGACTTCATCAACTTCGAGCAGAAGAGCATCTGGCGTCGTCTGGTCATTGCTGTCCCCATCTTCATCCTCACGGCTATCGCTCTCGTCTGGAGCCTTAGTGATGCCGATGGCTTCAACATCCTCTGGCGCTATTTCTCCTGGACCAACCAGACCCTCTCCGTCTTCACGCTTTGGGCTTTGTCGGTCTATATGCTTCGTGCCAGGAAGCTTTGGATCATCGCCTATCTGCCTGCCATCTTCATGACCTGCGTCTGCACCACCTACATCCTCGTGGCTCCCGAAGGCTTCCAGCTCAACTATGCCTTCAGCCTCACCGTGGGCATCGTGGCATCCATCGTTTGTGCAGTGGCCTTCCTCATGTATCGTAGCTCATTCTTGAAGAAGAACGCCTGATGCCTTTGAGCGACCTTCAGTACATACCCGGCGTAGGGCCCAAAAAGGCCGAGCTCCTCGAAAAGGAATACAACCTGCATTCCATCGAGGAGCTGCTGGGTTATTACCCTTATCGCTATGTCGATAAGTCGAAGGTCTATCGCATCTGCGATGTCCCTGCCATGAATCCCAGTCCGGGCAGTGGCACGACATTGCCGTTCATCCTGCTCCGCGGCCACTTCACGCTCTTCACCGAAGAAGGCATCGGCATGAAAGGTCCCCAGCACCATCTGAAGGCGCTTTTCACCGATGGTACGGGTGTCATCGAATGCATCTGGTTCAATGGCATCAAATACATCCAGTCGAGTGTGCAGAAGGGTAGGGAATACCTGATTTTCGGCCAGCCGAAGGAGTTCAATGGCACCTACAGCATCTCCCATCCCGAAATCGAGACGGTCAAACCCGACGACGATCCCGAGTCGAAGGCGGGTCTCTATGGTATGTACAATACCTCGGAGAAGATGAAGCGCTACGGCGTCAATTCCAAGACCATCCAGCGCATTATCCTCAACTATCTTCAGAAGAATCCCGCTCCCTTCCCTGAAACCTTGCCTGCCTACATCGTCGAGCAGCAGAAGCTGATGCCCTACAACCAGGCCATCCGCCAGATCCACTTCCCGGCCAATGCCGACAATCTTCGTCGCGCCCAGTACCGTCTCAAGTTCGAGGAACTGTTCTATCTGCAGCTCTACCTGGTGCGCTCGTTCAAGATGCGTCATCAGGTCAATGGCGGTTTCCATTTCTCCAGGATTGGCGATTATTTCAACAACTTCTACAATCTCATCCCCTTCGAACTCACCAACGCCCAGAAGCGTGTGCTTCGCGAGATTCGTGCCGATGTGGGTTCTGGCAAGCAGATGAACCGTCTGCTCCAGGGTGATGTGGGTTCTGGCAAGACGATGGTTGCCACCTTGACGATGCTCATGGCGCTCGACAATGGCTTCCAGGCCTGTCTGATGGCTCCCACCGAGATTCTGGCCACCCAGCACTACGACAGTCTCCGTCCTCAGTTGGAGCACGTCGGCATCAAGGTGGCACTGCTCACAGGCAGCACCACGCAGAAGAATCGTCGTCTCATCCACGAACAGCTCGAAAATGGTCAGCTCAACATCCTCATCGGCACCCATGCTCTGATCGAACCCGATGTGAAGTTCCAGAACCTGGGCATGGTGGTCATCGACGAACAGCATCGTTTTGGTGTCGAACAGCGCTCCAAGCTGTGGACCAAGAACCATCGTCCACCCCATGTCCTGGTAATGACGGCTACGCCCATTCCTCGCACCTTGGCTATGACGGTCTATGGCGATCTCGATGTCAGTGTCATCGACGAATTGCCTCCTGGTCGCAAGCCCATCGCCACCATCCATCGATGGGATTCGCAGCGCATGGGACTGACGCGTGCCATCCGTGGCGAATTGGCCAAGGGCCATCAGGCCTACATCGTCTATCCGCTTGTCGAAGAGAACGAGAAGCTCAAGTACAAGGCGGTCGAGCAGGGCTTTCTCGATGCGCAGCGGTCGTTTGGGCCCGAGTATCGTGTTGCGATGGTCCACGGACGCATGCGTTCGAAGGACAAGGATGCTGCCATGCAGCGTTTTGTACAGAACGAGGCCCAGGTGCTGGTGGCTACCACGGTCATCGAGGTGGGTGTGAATGTGCCCAATGCCTCGGTCATGGTCATCGAGAATGCCGAGCGTTTTGGCCTCAGTCAGTTGCACCAGCTGCGTGGTCGTGTCGGTCGTGGTGCCGAACAGTCCTATTGCATCCTCGTCACGTCCGACAAGTTGTCGAGCGACACCCGTCAGCGCATCGACGTGATGTGCCGCACCACCGATGGCTTCGAGATTGCCGAGGCCGACCTCCGTCTCCGTGGCCCTGGTGACCTTGAGGGCACACAGCAGTCAGGCCTCGCTTTCGACCTCAAGATTGCTTCGCTCGCCAAGGATGGTATGATTCTCGAGACGGCTCGCAATTGGGCCAAGCAGATTGTCGAAGCCGACCCGATGCTCGAGTCCCAACCCAATGGCATTTTGCGTCGTAGGATGCAGACATTGTTCGCTGGAAAGGTTGACTGGTCTATGATTTCATAGATCAGTCGTCGTTTTTATGTTAAAATTGTAATAAATTAAGTTAAATTCTTGCATTTGTTTCTTTTTTTCTATACCTTTGCGTCATAAAAATCCTTAATTATCCTTGATATCATTTCAGCGACTTTATTTTTGTCTATATCATGCTATCACGTACCGACATTCAAAACATTCTGAAGCTTCTGCGTAAGGAAGTGTTACCAGCCATCGGTGGCAACGAGACGAGGATGGTGGCTTTGGCTTGTGCCAAGGCGCGTGAGGTCTTGGGCCAGGAACCCGACATGGTGAAAGCCAAATTGAGTAGTTATATCATCAAGTTTGCCATGGGTGTGGGTGTCCCCAACGCCTGTGGAATGGTAGGTATACCTGCCGCCATCGCCCTGGGTTCGTTGGCTGGCAAGCCTGAATTGGGCTTGGAATTGTTGAAGGACATCACTCCCGACGATTGCGCACGTGCCAGGCAGTTCGTGGCCGACAAGCGTTGGTCGGTGGTTACTGCACGCAATACGTTCGAAGTCGTTTATGCCGAAGTTAAGGCCATTGCCGGCGACCATCAGGCCAAGGTCATCATCGCCAAGGATTACGCCAATGTTGTCTATGTCAAGCGCGACAACGAGGTGCTTTTCGACGAACGTTGCTCCTTGGCTACCGAACACGACCGCAAGCATGAGTCCGATCTGACCATCGCCAAAATCTATGAGTTCGCCACCAAGTGTCCGCTCGATTCCCTCGAGTTCCTGTTGAAGGGTGCCCAGATGAACAAGAAGGTCGCCGAGATGGCTTATTTGCCCGATGCCAACTATGGTCTCAACCTCGGCAAGATGCTCAAGGGTGAGTTCGAGTCTCGTATGGTGGGGCAGAATGCCATGCCCCGTGTCGTCAGCTATACGTGTGCAGCATGCGACGTCCGTATGAGTGGCGTGTCTGTGCCCATTTCCACCAACTCCGGTTCTGGCAATCAGGGTATTACCGTCTCGCTTCCTATCCTGATTTTTGCCGAGGAGACACTCTGTACCGAGGCGAAGACCATCCGTGCCCTGGCCATCGGCAACCTGGTGAATATCTATATCCGTCAGCTCTTGGGCAAGCTGTCGGCCCACTGCAGCTGTGTGCTGGCTGCCACCGGCGCAGCTTGCGGCATCACTTACCTGATGGGTGGTAACTACGATCAGATCACCTATGCCGTCAAGAACCAGCTGGCTGGTGCCACCGGAATGATCTGCGACGGCTGCAAGCCTTCCTGTGTGCTCAAGCTTTCTTCGGCAGTAAGTTCCGCCTTCCAGAGTGCAATGATGGCCATGGAGAATATCCATGTCGCTTCCACCGATGGCATCATCGAGGACGATGTTGACAAGTGCATCGACAACCTGGCTAGCATCGGTCGCGATGCAATGCTCGAGGTTGACAATGTGGTTTTGAATATTATGACCGACAAACACTTCTTCTAAATGGCTTCCATGTATGACCTGCTGATGCAGTTGCCGATGTTCCAGGGCGTCAGCGTCGATCAGATGACTCATATCCTTGAGGTCATTCCCTTCGATTTTCGCACCTATAAGGTAGGCGAAGTCATTCTCAGTGGCGGCGATTCTTGCCCTGGCACCACCTTCCTCCTCTCGGGCAGGGTGCGCGTTGAGACGCCTGTCTTCAATCGGCGCGTTCGCATCACGCAGATGTTCGATGCCCCCTACACGTTCTCTATCCATCATCTGTTCGGTGCCGAGACCCGCGTGCATAGCACCATGACCGCTTGCTCCGAAAAGACGGGCATCATGCTGCTCAAGAAGAAGGATTTCCTCCGTATCCTTCAGGAAAACGATGTCGCTCTCGTCAACACGCTCAATATGCTCTGCACCCGTGCACAGAAGCAGCACAAGGCCATCGACTTTTCGGGCGAGACCGATCCCGTCTTGAAGCTCGCTTCTTGGATGCTGGCGTTCACCGAACGTGCAGCCAAGGAGGTGGTCATCGAGGCGAAGGAATCCGACTGGTGCGACATGATGCAGCTCGACAAACCTTCCTTCTGGCGTTGTGTCGCTTCAATGGAGGGTCAGCACATTCTCGAAACCGAAAACGGAAGGTTGAAATTGTTAGATAGATATGGCTTAAAAAGCCTCGTTGGCAACAAAACGGCTCAAAAACTGTAAATTTTGAGCCGATTTTTGTTTCTGTTCAAAATTTTCAATATATTTGCACCAATATATGTGAATCTTTTGGAAGTGAAATTTTTTATAGAAAATATCTTACAGTGGTAAATTTAGAATTAAGCGAGCAGGAGATCATCCGACGCAGTTCGCTCGAAGAGTTGCGCAAGTTAGGTATCGAACCCTATCCGGCAGCCGAGTACGTGGTTACCGGCTATTCCGACGAGATACGTGAGAATTTTGTCGATCTGCCCAAGATGCTGAACGACGAGGGCGTCGAAGTGCCCACCCCGGCCAATGCCGACAATTCGCGTTGTGTCTCGGTGGCAGGTCGCATCATGAGCCGTCGTATCATGGGCAAGGCTGCCTTCATGGAGCTTCAGGACTCCAAGGGCCGCATCCAGGTCTATGTGAGCCGCGATGCCCTGTGCCCCGATCCCAACGATACGGTGATGTACAACACTGTCTTCAAGCGTTTGCTCGACATCGGCGACTTCGTAGGTGTCGAGGGTTACGTTTTCCGTACCCAGACGGGCGAAATCTCCGTACATTGCCAGCGTCTCACGGTGCTCAGCAAGAGCATCCGTCCCCTGCCTATCGTCAAGTATAAGGATGGTGTGGCCTACGATGGCTTCAACGACCCCGAGCTGCGCTATCGTCAGCGCTACCTCGACCTGATTGTCAACGAGGGCGTGAAGGACGTGTTCCAGAAGCGTGCCACCGTCATCCGTACCATGCGTCAGGTGTTCGACGAGGCTGGTTACACCGAGGTCGAGACACCAATCCTCCAGCAGATTGCCGGTGGTGCCAGTGCTCGTCCGTTCATCACCCATCACAATGCGCTCGACATCGACCTCTATCTCCGCATCGCCACCGAGCTTTACCTCAAGCGTCTCATCGTAGGAGGTTTCGAAGGTGTGTATGAGATCGGTCGTAACTTCCGCAACGAGGGCATGGACCGCAGCCACAATCCCGAGTTCACCTGCATGGAGCTGTACGTCAGCTACAAGGACTACAACTGGATGATGACGTTCACCGAGAACCTTCTCGAACGCATCTGTCTGGCTGTCAACGGCACCACTGAGGTGAAGATTGGCGACAACATGGTCAGCTTCAAGGCTCCCTATCGCCGTCTGCCCATCCTCGAAGCCATTCGTGAGAAGACCGGCTACGACCTCTCTGTCATGTCTGAGGACGAGATGCGCGAAATTGCCAAGCGACTGGGCGTCGAGGACACCGACACCATGGGCAAGGGCAAGTTCATCGACGAGATCTTTGGCGAGACTTGCGAAGGCTCGTTTATCCAGCCTACGTTCATCACCGACTATCCGGTCGAGATGTCTCCGCTCACCAAGATGCATCGTTCGAAGCCCGGTCTCACCGAGCGTTTCGAACTGATGGTCAATGGCAAGGAGCTGGCCAATGCCTATTCCGAGCTCAACGACCCCATCGATCAGTACAATCGTTTCGTCGATCAGATGAAGCTTGCTGCCAAGGGTGACGACGAGGCTATGGTCATCGACCACGACTTTGTTCGCGCCCTCGAATATGGCATGCCGCCCACATCGGGCATCGGCATCGGCATCGATCGCCTGTGCATCCTGATGACGGGTCAGCCTACCATCCAGGAGGTGCTCCTGTTCCCCACCATGAAGCCCGAGAAGGTCGAGCGCAGGGATCCCGTCGAGAAGTTCCTTGCCCTCGGTGTGCCTTCTGAGGATTGGGTGGCTGTGCTCTGGAAGGCCGGCTATCTCACCACCGAAAGCCTCGCCGACGAAAAGCCTGGCAAGGTCCTCCAGCAAATGATCGATATCAAGAAGAAGTATAAGGCGCTCATCGGCGAACTTCAGAACCCTTCGCAGGCCGACGTCCAGGCATGGATCGAGGCTGCGGCTAAATGATTTGCTTATGAATATCCCCGGTATTGTAGCCATCCTCGGCAGTGGCTCCTGGAGTACAGCTATCGCTAAGATTGTCCAGGATAATGATGCCGACATCTGGTGGTATATGCGCAACCCGCAGAAGATCACCGAATTCAAGCAGTTGGGGCACAATCCCACCTACCTTTCGAGTGTGCGTTTCAATCTGGATCGTATCCATTTCACCGACGATATCAACGAAGCCATCCGCAACTCCGACATGGTCATCTTCGGTATGCCGTCGCCCTATCTGCGTCAGCATGTCGAGAAGATCACCGAGTCGTTCACCGACAAGATGGTCATCTCTATCATCAAGGGTATCGTCCAGGACCTCAACATTCCCATCAGTCAGTACCTGACCGAACGCTTCTCGCTCAAGCCCGAGCAGTTTGCCACCCTTTCAGGACCCTCTCATGCCGAGGAGGTAGCTTGGGAGCGACTCACCTATCTCACCGTGGGTTGCCCCAATACGGAGATAGGGCAGGAGATAGCCGATTTCTTCCAGAACCACTACGTCCACACCACCGTCAGCGAGGACGTCATCGGTGTGCAGTTTGCAGGCGTCTTGAAGAACATCTATGCCATCGCTTCTGGTATTTGTTCGGGTCTCAAGTATGGCGACAACTTCCAGGCTGTCCTTGTGGCCAATGCCATGCGCGAGATGAAGCGTTTCATCAATGGCATCGATCCTGCGCGTGAGCCCACACGCCACATCTCCGAATCGGTCTATACCGGCGACCTCCTGGTTACCGCTTACAGCCGCTTCTCCCGCAATCACATGTTCGGTGCCATGATCGGCAAGGGTTACAGCGTCAAGAGCGCCCAGCTCGAGATGGAGATGGTCGCCGAAGGCTACTACGGCACCAAGTGCATCAAGGAGATCAACCAGAAGTACGGCATCCAGATCCCCATCGTCGACTGCGTCTACAACATCCTCTACAAGCGCATGTCCCCCTTCGTCGAGTTCAAGCTCCTCAGCGACATGCTGAGATAGCCCCCTCGCCGCGCCCCTCTGGTCGTCCCTCCTCGTCCCCGCTGTCGTCCCCCTTTGTCCCCGTCGGCAGCCGTGTATGGCTGCCCTTTGTCCCCGCTGTCGTCCCCCTTTGTCCCCGTCGGCAGCCGTGTATGGCTGCCCATCGTCCCCTCTGTCGTCCCCTCTTTGTCCCGTATGGCGCGATGCCATCGCGCCTTCTCCGTGTCCCCGTCGCGGCCATCTATGGCCGCCCCACCTCCTCGATAACCCCTTATAACCAACAAATAATATCTATTATGAAACTATCAATCGAAAAAGCACAATGCTTTGTTCCCGCTGGAACATTGGCAACCGTCGCCGCTCAGACCGCCGCTTGCAACGAACTCCTCGAGTCCGGCAAGGGTGCTGGTAACGACTTCCTGGGTTGGGTTCACCTTCCCTCTAGCATCACCGAAGAATTCCTCAACGACGTTCAGGCTACCGCCGACCTCCTTCGCGAGAAGTGCGAAGTCGTTGTCGTAGCTGGCATCGGTGGCTCCTATCTCGGCCCACGCGCCGTCAATGAGGCTTTGGCAAGCGCTTTCGATGCTTACCAGACCACCCGTAAGAATCCTATCGTAGTTTATGCCGGCAACAACATCGGTGAGGACTACCTCGCCGACCTCTTCGACATCCTGAAAGAGAAGGAGTTCGGTATCATCAATATCTCCAAGTCGGGTACCACCACCGAGACCGCCCTCACCTTCCGTATCCTCAAGACCATGCTCGAAGAGAAGGTTGGCAAGGCCGAGGCTCAGAAGCGCATCGTGGCTGTTACTGATGCCAAGCGTGGCGCTCTCTGCACCCTCGCTACCAAGGAGGGTTACAAGAAGTATGTCATCCCCGATGACGTAGGAGGTCGTTTCTCTGTGCTCACTCCCGTAGGTCTCATCGCCATCGCCGTTGCTGGCAACGACATCAAGGCCCTCGTACGTGGCGCCCAGGATATGGAGAAGGCCACTGGCGTCGATGTTCCTTATGCTGAGAACCCCGCTGCCCAGTATGCTGCTGTTCGTAACGCGCTCTATCAGTTTGGCAAGAAGACCGAGATTCTGGTCAACTATCAGCCCAAGCTCCATTACATGTCCGAATGGTGGAAGCAGCTCTACGGCGAGTCTGAGGGCAAGGACCACAAGGGCATCTTCCCGGCTTCTGTCGATTTCACCACCGACCTGCACTCTATGGGCCAGTGGATCCAGGAGGGCGAACGCACCATCTTCGAGACCGTCATCTCCATCAAGAACCCCAACCGCACCGTGGTTGTTCCTTCCGACGAAGAGAACCTCGATGGCCTGAACTTCCTCGCTGGCAAGCGTGTCGACCAGGTCAACAAGATGGCTGAGCTCGGCACCCAGATCGCCCATGTCGATGGCGGTGTGCCCAACATGAAGATCGAGATCGACAAGCTCGACGAGTACAACCTCGGTCAGCTCATCTACTTCTTCGAGCGCGCTTGCGGTATCTCTGGCTACATCCTCGGTGTCAACCCATTCAACCAGCCAGGTGTTGAGGCTTACAAGAAGAACATGTTCGCTCTCCTCGAGAAGCCAGGTTACGAAGAGGCTACCAAGGCCATCAAGGCTCGTCTCGCCGAGTAAATCATCGTATCAAATAACAATCTTCAACTTTCGCAGGAGCGAAAGTTGAAGATTATAGTTAGTTAATTCCCATCATTCCCATTATTCCCATCCCTCCCATCACCCCATCATGCTAAAAGCATTTCTTTTCGATATGGACGGCGTGCTCTTCGACAGCATGCCAAAACATGCGGAAGCATGGTATCAGGTCATGGGCGAACACTATGGCTTCGCCTGCGATCGCACCTTCTTCTATCTCTGCGAAGGTGCAACAGGTCAACAGGTCATCGATGACTTCTTCGTTGAGCAACGCGGACGTCATGCCGAACCTTGGGAGATTGAGATGATTTACAAGGAGAAGTCGCAGGCCTTCGTGCAAATGGGCCAGGCTGAACCCATGCCCGGCGCTGCCGATGTGCTTCGTAAAGTAGGGGAGAAGGGCCTCATTCGCGTCCTGGTGACAGGCAGCGGCCAGCCCTCGCTCCTCAGCAAACTGAATTTTGTTTATCCGAACGTCTTCGATCCCACTCGAATGGTCTCCGCGAAGGATTGTCCCATCGGTCATGGCAAACCCATGCCCGATCCCTATCTCATGGGCCTGCGTAAGGCAGGCAACCTTGATCCCTCCGAAGCCATCGTCGTCGAGAATGCTCCGCTAGGTGTCCAGGCAGGTCATGCCGCCGGCATCTTCACCGTCGCCGTCAACACCGGCCCCCTCGACCCCAAGGTCCTCCGCAAGGCCGGCGCCGACATCGTTCTCTCCAGCATGTCTGAACTCGCCACCCGCTTCGACGAAATTCTCACCCTCCACGCCGCTCACACCCGCTAATCCCGTTCCCGGTTGTAAGCTCTACGGTTTAACACTGATTCACCAGATTATCAGCTCGACCCGAAAAAAACGCTCAATCCGCTTATATCCGTAGAGAAAAAGAAAAAAGAGGACCGTTGAGGTCCTCTTTTCGCAAGTGATTCGACGGGGATTCGAACCCCGGACCGACTGCTTAGAAGGCAGTTGCTCTATCCAGCTGAGCTATCGAACCATCATTTTTGCGGGCGCAAAGATAGCGATTATCTTCGAGATTTCCAAATTTTCGGCGAAATATTTTCAGAATTCTGCATTATCGGAGCCTGTCGGCTATGTTTCCGACAGCTCGCGTTGCCAGAAATCCTATTATTTCTTGTTGTTTTCAGCGGCTTCACGCATAGCGACCTCTTCGGTGGTTGATGGCTGGTCGAACTTCTTTCGGATGAAGACGAAGTTGCGGCCAAGGTATTTTTCGCGCACGATAGGATTAGCCGCCAGCTCTTCGCTGGTGCCCTGGAACAGGATCTTGCCCTCGAAGAGCAAGTAGGCTCGATCGACAATCGAGAGCGTCTCAGGCGCATTGTGGTCGGTGATGAGGATGCCGATGTTCTTGTCCTTGAGCTTATAGACGATGTACTGGATGTCCTCCACGGCGATGGGGTCGACGCCTGCAAAAGGCTCGTCGAGCATGATGAACTTGGGACTGATGGCCAGGCAGCGAGCAATCTCGCAACGACGACGTTCGCCACCCGACAGACGGTCGCCCAGGTTCTTGCGCACCTTCTGCAGTCGGAACTCGGCGATGAGCGATTCGAGCTTGTCGCGCTGTTCTTCAGGCGTCATGGGCGTCATCTCGAGCGTGGCACGCAGGTTGTCCTCCACCGACATCTTGCGATAGACCGATGCCTCCTGTGCGAGGTAGCCGATGCCCAGTTTGGCACGACGATAGACGGGCAGCTTGGTGATCTCCTGGTCATCGAGGAAGATGCGTCCCTCGTTGGGCGTCACCAGTCCCGTAGTCATATAGAACGTGGTCGTCTTGCCGGCGCCATTGGGGCCCAGCAGACCTACGATCTCGCCCTGGCGGACATCGATGCTCACATGATCGGCCACCGTACGAGGCCCATATCGCTTGACGAGGTTGTCGGTGCGAAGCACACTCACATGCTCTTCCATCTTTATATCACGAATTAGAATTACTGAATAATATTGTTCGCCTGGAGCGGACAAAAGTTCGAATTTCGATGTATTGCGGCGCAAAGATAGTGAATTTTTCTCAATATCGGCACAAATTTTGTCCACTTTATCATTTTTTTAGTTATCTTTGCACCGCAAAAAAGAAAAAGTAGATATGCTGCTGACAAATTGGATACGTGATTTCGGTAAATATGTTCTCTTGATGAAGCGAGTCTTCACCAAGCCCGATCGTTGGAACATGTTTGGTCGCCAATACCTGCATGAGAGTACGGGTCTGGTCATCGACTCGATAGGCATCATCGGCATCATCTCGCTGTTCATCGGTGCCGTGTCGTGCATCCAGATCCAGAAGAACCTCGACAACCCGTTCCTCCCGCAGTACCTCATCGGCTTTGCAACGCGCGAGATGCTCATGCTCGAATTCTCGTCTGCCATCCTCTGTCTGATTCTTGCCGGCAAGGTTGGTTCGAACATCGCCTCTGAGATAGGCACAATGCGCGTGACGGAGCAGATTGATGCCATGGAGATCATGGGGGTGAATTCGGCTAACTACCTCATCTTGCCGAAGGTTTGTGCTGTGATTTCGCTGATGCCCATCCTCGTTATTCTTTCCATTGCACTGGGTTTGGTGGGTGGTGGCATCCTTTGTATGCTGACGGGTCAACCCACTGTCGACGATTACGTCACGGGCATACAGTTCTATTTCGACATCGGTCACATCGATTATGCCATTCAGAAGTCGATGATCTTCGGATTCATCATCACCACGGTCTCCGGCTATTTCGGCTACACGGTCAATGGCGGCGCCTTGCAGGTAGGCCGCAACTCGACGCAAGCAGTTGTCATCAGCTCCATCATGATCCTGATGGCTGACGTCGTGAGCACGAAACTGCTGTTGTGATGTTTCTCGATATTTGTGAACGAGGTCGGGAAGACTATTTTGCCAAGGATTTTTTATATTGTAAGAATTGGAGTTTTCTCTCTTCGAAAGGAATGGATATTTGACATCCTCTTCTTTCAAGAGAGATTTTTATATTTATAATTCAAGATTATGACCTATCTAGTAAAACCTCATCTCGCAATGTCCGTGATGCTCTCTGTTTCAATCATCTTCGTCTCTTGCACTTCCCAAATCCAACACAACGTTATCGAAGACCAATCGCCCGAGAGGGTGGTGGTCGGTTATGTCACGTCATGGAGTGACCGTATGCCCGATCCGAATCTTGTCACTCATCTTAATTATGCTTTCGGCCATGTGACTACTGGCTTTGACAGCGTGCGTGTCGACAATCCTGAGCGCTTGTGCTCCATCGTTGCTTTGAAGGAGGCAAATCCCCATCTGAAGGTGCTTCTCAGCGTCGGAGGCTGGGGCAGTGGCAATTTCTCCGAGATGGTTTCAGACGAAGCACATCGCCTGTCGTTCGTCCGTAGTTGCCAAAAGGCTATCGACGCCTATTCCCTCGATGGCATTGACATCGACTGGGAATATCCAACATCCAGTGTCGCGGGCATCTCTTCATCTCCCGATGATACGAAGAACTTCACGCTGCTTATGCACGACCTGCGTCAAGCCATCGGCACCGACCATCTGCTCACCTTTGCCGATTATGCCGATACCACCTATGTCGATTATCGCTCAGTCTTGCCCTTCATCGACTTCATCAACCTGATGACCTATGATATGGCCGATCCGCCCTATCATCATTCCGCATTGTTCCGTTCCGATATCGCTGGTTCGCTCAGCGTTTCCGAAGCCATCGACCATCATCTTGAGGCAGGAGTTCCTCTTTCGAAACTCGTCATGGGCATGCCGTTCTACGGGCGGCCAAGCAAGGACTACAAAGGTCAACGCCCCTTCGGCAAATTATCCACCGACGGCCTATACACCGAGCGCTGGGATTCCATCGCCCTCGTTCCCTATCTCGTCGATGAACAAGGCAATATGGTTCTCGCCCTCGAGAATGCTACTTCCATCACCCACAAGTGCAACTATATACTCACCAAAGGTCTTCGTGGCGCTATGTATTGGGATTGTGATGATGATGACGATTCCTTCACACTCAGTCGCACGGTCTGGAACCTTTTGATGAAGTAGTGATTATCCTTGTAAATCGATTGATAAATCCTATGAACTACCTCGAAAAACGTAATCTCACCATCGATCTGCTCCGTGCGCTTACTATGGCAGTGATGCTGATGGTCAACGACTTTTGGTCGGTTTCAGGCATTCCGCATTGGATGAAGCATGCCAAAGCCACGGAAGATATGCTCGGGTTTTCCGACGTCGTATTCCCCTCGTTCCTTTTCTGTGTCGGCCTTTCCATTCCTTACGCCATCACCGCAATGCGACGAAAGGGGAGAAGTGAGGGCGATGTGGTCCGCCATATTCTTTCGCGTTCTTTTGCCTTGATTCTCATGGGCGCATTCATCTGTAATTACGAATCGGGCATAGATCCATCGATCGGTTACGATCGCAATGCCTATTGCCTGCTTATGACCCTTGCTTTCTTTCTGGTCTTCAACCGATACGAACAGTCGGATGGATGGCTGGTCCGTGGCTTGAAAGCCATCGGTTGGACCATCTTGCTGTTCCTACTCGTCACCTCACGCAGTCCTGAAGGCAGAACGTTCTATCCCTATTGGTGGGGAATCCTGGGACTGATTGGCTGGGCCTATCTCTTCTGTGCTCTCGTCTATGCACTTTCAAGGAACGTCTTTGCACAAGCCATCACATTGGTATTGCTTTTCGCTGTTTGCCTCTGTTGCACCCCTACGGCCGACTACTCTCTATTCCAAGGCCAGCCTATACTTTCCTTGCCAGAACCGAATATCGTTGACCTCACGCTGTCGACGCTTCACATCGGCAATGCCTCCAGTCACCTCTTGGTTATGAGTGGCGTCTTGTTTTCGGGTCTTTATCTCAAATGGTCTGCTGGCTTTTCACGCTCACGGCAGACAACAGCGACCCTGCTTCTTGGCTTAGGCTGCTTCGTGTTGGCAGCAGCCTTCCACCAGTTGTTCATCACTTCCAAGATTATCGGCACACTGCCGTGGATATTCTACACTTTGGGCATCGACCTTGTTCTTTACGTGCTGCTCGATTGGCTTGTGGCAAAGGGGAAGTCTGCGTGGCTGTCTTTCCTCCAACCGGCAGGAACTGCAACCCTTACCTGCTACATGGTGCCTTATCTTCTTTATCCGCTCATTTCCATATTGATGGGATGGGAGTGGTCATCAGCAATTTCCGAACCCTTTGGCATCATCAAGTGTATAGTTTTCTCTGCCATTTGCATTGCCATCACATGGCTTCTATGCAAATTGTCTATACGCTTGAAGATCTGAATTCAAGCACTCTGTCGGCCGTTATGATGCTTTATCCAATCGCACAAACACTCTGACGGCCGACATAATGCTCTATCCGTTTGCGCAAGTACTCTGTCGGCCGACATGATGCTCTATCTTATGGGAACAAGCATTCTGACGGGCGACAGAATGCTTTATTCTACTGCGGCATAACCAATCATGGCCAGGAAAGGTCATTCTCTGAACGGTTCAGATATTCTGTCGGCCGTCATGATGCTCTATCCGTCTGCGCAAGTACTCAGTCGGCCGTCACGATGCTATTTCCTATAGGAGCAAGCATTCTGTCGGCCGTCACAATGCTATTTCTTGTAGGAATAAACACTTTGACGGCCGTCATAATGCTTTCGCAAAATGGGCAAGCACTCTGTCGCCCGTCAGAGTGTTATTTGATGTTGAAGATGGAATATTTGGGTTTTTGACTAGCCTTCCGATGGGTTGCAAACTATTATGAAGCATTGTATGTTTGAAAAGTAAATGTAGCATTTTGAATAGATAAGAATTATTTCTTTACGAAATACTACATAAAATGTTGGAAGATTGATAAAAACTAATTATATTTGCACTGAAAAAGGGTAGGAAAAGCCTATCCTGGAACTGCCTTTTTTCATCGGTGTGTATTAAATTCATTATAAACATTAATCTTATTCTTTAATATTTTAAAAGGTATTATGGCAAATTTGGATTTGACAAAGTATGGTATCACGGGTTCGACCGTGATTGCTCACAATCCTTCCTACGAAGAGCTGTTCAAGGCTGAGACCGATCCCGCCCTCACTGGTTATGAGAAGGGTCAGGAGACTGAGCTTGGTGCTGTGAACGTAATGACTGGTATCTTTACCGGCCGTTCGCCTAAGGACAAGTATATCGTAGATAACGACGAGAGCCACAACAACGTTTGGTGGACTACAGAAGGCTACAAGAACGACAACCACCCCATGACTGAGGAGGTTTGGGATACTGTGAAGAAGATTGCCCAGAAGGAACTTTCGAACAAGAATCTCTATGTCGTTGATGCATTCTGCGGCGCCAACAAGGCTACCCGCCTGGCTGTTCGCTTCATCGTCGAGGTTGCTTGGCAGGCTCACTTCGTTGAGAATATGTTCATCCGTCCAACAGAGGAGGAACTCGCAAACTTCGAGCCCAACTTTGTCATCTACAATGCATCTAAGGCAAAGGTTGAGAACCACAAGGAACTCGGTCTGAACTCCGATACCTGTGTGGCTTTCAACACCAAGACCCGTGAGCAGGTGATCCTCAACACCTGGTACGGCGGTGAGATGAAGAAGGGTATGTTCTCGATGATGAACTACTATCTGCCTCTCCAGGGCATCGCTTCGATGCACTGCTCGGCTAACTGCGACATGAACGGCGAGAACACCGCTATCTTCTTCGGCCTCTCTGGAACTGGCAAGACCACCCTTTCGACCGATCCAAAGCGTCGCCTTATCGGTGATGACGAGCACGGTTGGGACGACAATGGTGTCTTCAACTTCGAGGGCGGTTGCTATGCTAAGGTTATCAAGCTCGACAAGGAGTCTGAGCCCGATATCTACAACGCCATCAAGCGTGATGCTCTTCTTGAGAACGTGACTGTTGACGCAAACGGCAAGATTGACTTCAACGACAAGTCGGTGACTGAGAACACCCGTGTTTCTTACCCAATCAACCACATCAAGAACATCCAGCCAGGTTCGTCTGCACCAGCTGCCAAGCAGGTGATCTTCCTCTCTGCTGACGCATTCGGTGTGCTGCCTCCTGTATCTATCTTGACTCCCGAGCAGACCAAGTACTACTTCCTCTCTGGCTTCACAGCTAAGTTGGCTGGTACCGAGCGCGGCATCACTGAGCCTACTCCAACCTTCTCTGCTTGCTTCGGCCAGGCATTCCTTGAGCTCCACCCAACCAAGTATGCTGAGGAACTCGTGAAGAAGATGGAGAAGAGCGGCGCCAAGGCTTATCTGGTGAACACCGGTTGGAACGGCACTGGCAAGCGCATCTCGATCCGCGACACCCGTGGCATCATCGACGCTATCCTGAATGGTGCTATCAACAATGTTGAGACCAAGCACATCCCATTCTTCAACTTTGAGGTTCCTGTAACTCTCGAAGGCGTTGACCGCCGCATCCTTGACCCACGCGACACTTACGCTTGTGACTGCGAGTGGGAGGAGAAGGCAAAGGACCTTGCTGCACGCTTCATCAAGAACTTCGGCAAGTACACCACCAACGAGGCTGGCAAGGCTCTGGTGGCTGCTGGTCCCCAGCTCTAAGACTCTAAAGGTTTACAGTTTGCTGTGACCTACCTCAGATTTGGTCCGTCCCTCTTCGTGAAGGACGGACCAAAGTTTTTAATCGTCGAAAAAACATGTTATAGAACAACTTTATTGGCCTTATAAACCCTAAAATCAAAGAAAATAAAATTTTTAACGATTTTTTTGCTAATTTTACTTTGCAAATAAAGTTTTTTTTTGTATATTTGCACCGCGAATGAGCAAATAATAATTGTAAAAAATATATTAAAGTGGAGACGTTTTACAGAACACACAAGTATCTGGTGGAGCATGTTTATTCGCCAGTACGCCGTGAACTTATCGACGAGATTAATTGGAGCAGCCGCTTGATTGGCATCAAGGGTAGTAGAGGTGTCGGAAAAACTACTTTCCTGCTGCAATATGCATTGGAGAAATATGGACCCGACGACCGCAGATGTCTCTACATCAACATGAATCACTTCTACTTCTACACCCACTCGCTGCGCGAATTCGTTTCGCAGTTCCAGCAGCAGGGAGGGCGTACGTTGCTGATCGACGAGATTTTCAAGTATCCCGACTGGAGCGAGGAACTTAGGTTCATCTATGACCAGTACCCGAAGGTGCAGATCATCTTTGCAGGTTCGACGGTGATGCGTCTGAAGGAGGCCAATCCGATGCTCAGCGGCATCGTGGAGTCGTACAACTTGCGTGGATTCTCTTTCCGTGAGTACATCAATCTCATGGCGGGAACCAATTTCCACAGCTATAGTTATCAGGACCTCATCGCCAACCATCAGGAAATCGCTACCGAGATCTGTTCGATGATCAAGCCTTTGAACTATTTCAAGGATTATATCCACCACGGATATTATCCGTTCTTCCTCGAGAAGAAGAATTATTCCGAGATGCTGATCAAGAACATGAACACGATGCTGGAAGTAGACATTCTATTCCTGAAGGAGATTGAGCTATCGTACCTCCCCAAACTGAAGAAACTGCTCCACATCCTGGCTCAGGAGGCTCCTTGCTCACCCAACGTCAGCCTGCTGGCCAAGAGCATCGAGACGAGCCGTGCTACAGTGGTGAACTATCTGTCGTACCTCAAGGAAGCACGTCTGATCAATATGCTCTACACTTGCGAAGAACAGTTCCCGAAGAAGCCTGCCGTCGTTTACATGCACAACACGAATATCCTGTTCCCCACATGCCTCAACGACGTGGAACCACGTCAGCTGCGTGAGACGTTCTTCTATAACATGTTGCACAAGGACAACAAACTGAACAAGTCGAACGAGCGAAACGTACAGTTCCTGGTGAATGGCAGGGATCGTTTCCGCGTATGTGATTGGGTGGTTCGTACCAAGAACAACCCTGAGTACTTCTATGCTATCGACAACTTCGAGATTGGCCATGACAATGTCATCCCGCTCTGGTTGTTCGGTTTCCTCTACTAATTGAATGATTTATTCATACTACCAAAACCATTATTAACATTATTCACTAACTCATTAATTCTTAAACACCAAACAAATGGCTAAAAAATTCATGACATGTGATGGTAACACCGCTGCTGCGCATATCGCGTATATGTTCAGCGAGGTAGCTGCTATCTATCCTATTACGCCATCGTCACCAATGGCAGAAAACGTTGACGAGTGGGCCGCTCAGGGTCGCAAGAACCTCTTTGGCGAGACTGTTCTCGTTCAGGAAATGCAGTCTGAAGGCGGTGCTGCTGGTGCCGTTCATGGATCACTGCAGGCTGGTGCCCTCACCTCTACCTTTACGGCATCACAGGGCTTGCTCCTGATGATTCCTAACATGTACAAGATTGCAGGTGAGTTAATCCCAAGCGTATTCCACGTTTCTGCACGTACATTGGCTTCACACGCCCTCTGTATCTTCGGTGACCATCAGGACGTAATGGCATGCCGTCAGACAGGTTTTGCTATGCTTGCCGAGGGTTCTGTACAGGAGGTAATGGACCTTGCTGCCGTTGCTCACCTTGCTACCCTTACCAGCCGTGTGCCTTTCCTTAACTTCTTCGATGGCTTCCGTACATCGCACGAGTATCAGAAGATCGAGGTAATCGACCAGGAGGACCTTCGTCCATTGGTTGACTGGGAAGCCGTTAAGGCATTCCGTGAGCGCGCCCTTTCACCCGAGCATCCTGAGATGCGTGGTATGGCCGAGAATCCCGACGTATTCTTCGCTCATCGCGAATCGTCGAATCCCTACTACAATGCAGTTCCTGACATCGTAGCCAAGTATATGGATCAGGTGAGCGCCCTCACTGGCCGCAAGCACCGTCCATTCGACTTCTATGGCCCAGCTGATGCCGAGAATATCATCATCGCTATGGGTTCTGCTACCGACTGCATCAAGGAGGTTGTTGACTACAAGGTTGCCAAGGGAGAGAAGGTAGGTTTGATCTCTGTTCACCTCTACCGTCCATTCTCGCTGAAGTACCTCAAGGAGGCTCTTCCTGCTTCGGTTAAGAAGATTTGCGTGCTCGATCGTACGAAGGAGCCAGGCGCCAACTCGGAGCCTCTCTACCTCGACGTTGTCGATGCTCTGTCAGAACTCGGCTGCCTTGCTCAGATCAAGGTCGTTGGTGGTCGCTATGGCCTCGGCTCGAACGACACCACACCTGCTCAGATCATCGCCGCTTATGACAACCTCGCCCTCAACGAGCCCAAGAACCACTTCACTCTTGGTATCGTGGACGACATCACCTTCACTTCGCTTCCAGTGGGTGAGGAGGTATCGGTTGCTCCTGCCGGCATGTTCCAGGCCAAGTTCTTCGGCCTCGGTGCTGACGGTACCGTAGGTGCTAACAAGAACTCTGTAAAGATCATCGGCGAGACCACCGACAAGTACTGCCAGGCATACTTCTCGTATGACTCGAAGAAGTCGGGTGGCTTCACCTGCTCGCACCTCCGTTTCGGTGACGATCCTATCCGTTCGACCTATCTTGTTACCACACCTAACTTCGTGGCTTGCCACCAGCAGGCATATCTCAACATGTACGATGTTACCCGTGGTATCCAGGATGGCGGCACATTCCTGCTCAACACCATTTGGGACGGCGAGGAACTCGTCAACAATATCCCCAACAAGGTTAAGGCTGTTCTTGCACAGAAGCATGTGAAGGTTTACTACATCAACGCTACCAAGATTGCTCAGGAGATTGGTCTCGGCAACCGTACCAACACAATTCTCCAGTCGGCATTCTTCCGCATCACCGGTGTTATCCCCGTTGAGCAGGCCGTAGAAGAGATGAAGCACTTCATCGTGAAGTCTTACGGCAAGAAGGGCGAGGACGTTGTGAACAAGAACTATGCCGCCGTTGATCGTGGTGGCGAGTACAAGGAGCTTGCTGTCGATCCCGCATGGGCAAGCCTCACTGCTGAGCCAAAGGTTTACGCTGATGGCGACGCATTTATCAACGAGGTTGTACGTCCAATCAACGCACAGGATGGTGACCTGCTTCCAGTTTCTTCGTTCAAGGGCATCGAGGATGGCACATGGCATCCTGGCACTGCAAAGTTCGAGAAGCGTGGTGTAGGTGCATTCGTTCCAGTTTGGGATGCTGCTAAGTGTATCCAGTGTAACAAGTGTGCTTATGTTTGTCCTCACGCTTGCATCCGTCCATTCGTGATGACTGCTGAGGAGAAGGAAGGCTTCACCGGCCAGACCATCGAGATGAAGGCTCCTGCTGCTATGAAGGGTATGTTCTTCACTATGCAGGTTGGCGTTAAGGACTGTCTCGCTTGCGGTAACTGTGCAGACGTCTGCCCAGGCAATCCGAAGCTCGGAGGTCCAGCCCTCACCATGAAGCTCTACGACGACTCTTCTGCTGAAGCTCAGGAGGAGGCTGCTCGCTGGAACTACTGCGTAAACAACGTTACCTCGAAGCAGGATCTCGTTGACATCACAGCCAACGTCAAGAACTCTCAGTTCGCTCAGCCACTCTTCGAGTTCTCAGGCGCTTGCGCAGGTTGCGGTGAGACACCATACGTGAAGCTCATTTCACAGCTCTTTGGTGAACGTGAGATCGTAGCCAACGCTACTGGTTGCTCGTCAATCTATTCTGGTTCAGTACCATCTACTCCTTACACCACCAATGCCAAAGGTCAGGGTCCTGCTTGGGCCAACTCCCTCTTCGAGGACTTCTGCGAGTTCGGTCTCGGTATGGCCATCGCTCACAAGAAGATCAAGGCTCGCCTCGTGAAGCTTATGACCGAGGCCAAGGCTTGCGAGTGCTGCAGCGACGAGCTGAAGGCTCTCTTCGACAAGTGGATTGAGAACAAGGAGAACGCTGCTGAGACCAAGGCTTTGGCTCCACAGATTGTAGCGGCTTGCGAGGCTTGTGGTTGCGACAAGTGCAAGGATATCCTTACCTATAAGGATCACCTCGTAAAGCGCAGCCATTGGATCATCGGTGGCGACGGTGCTTCGTACGACATCGGTTACGGTGGTCTCGATCATGTAATCGCATCGGGCGAGGATGTGAACGTCTTCGTTATCGATACCGAGGTTTACTCGAACACTGGTGGCCAGTCGTCGAAGGCTACTCCTCTCGGCGCTATCGCCAAGTTCGCCGCTTCTGGCAAGCGCGTACGCAAGAAGGACCTCGGCATGATTGCCACAACCTACGGCTACGTATATGTTGCTCAGATCGCTATGGGTGCCGACCAGGCTCAGACCCTCAAGGCATTCAAGGAGGCTGAAGCATATCACGGACCATCACTCATCATCGCTTACGCTCCATGTATCAACCATGGCTTGAAGGCCGGCATGGGCAAGTCGCAGGCTGAGGAGGCTAAGGCCGTTGAGTGCGGTTACTGGCAGCTGTGGCGCTTCAACCCAGAGCTCGAAGCTCAGGGCAAGAACCCATTCATCCTCGACTCGAAGGAGCCTAACTGGGACAAGTTCCAGGACTTCCTCAAGGGTGAGGTGCGCTATGCTTCCGTAATGAAGCAGTTCCCAGCTGAGGCTGGCGAGCTCTTCGCTGAGGCAGAGCTGATGGCTAAGAAGCGTTATCAGACCTACGTTCGTCAGACAAAGCTTGAGTACTAATCAATCTTTGGTTACATAACAATGAGCGCGTGCCCTTCGGGACACGCGCTTTTTATTTTCTATGGAATAATAGGGAATCAAAAGGATAATAAGGAACTCGTAGGGGATTCTAAAGGATTTGATTCTTCTCTTCTTCGGTCCAATCTTTGTAGGGATGACGGGCAAGGGCATTGTTGCGATAGCGTCGGTCGTGCGACACATCGGGTCCGATCCAGTCGGGTATCTCGAACTGTGTCTCTTCACAAGGGATTTCAATCTCGGCGAGGATAAGCCCTTCGTTGTCGCCGTGGAAGACATCAACTTCCCAAAATAGTCCATCGATGGGTGTGCCGTCGGGTAATTGTGCCTTGACGTTAGGAATGATGTAACGAGTCTTCTCAACCTGAGGTTTCTCACACAGCAGTTCGAGCATCTGGCGAGCATCGGCTTCAGGGATGGGGTATTCGAATTCGTGACGCGTTAGGTTGACGGCATGATCCTTGAATGTGACGAAGCCCTGCGTTCCGGCAATACGGACGCGAACGGTCATCCCATTGCGAGTGGGAATGTAGCCTTGACGATAAAGGGTGCCTTTTCCGAGCGTTTTGAAATAGTCGGAGGTGACCAGAAATTTGTGTTCTATTTCTTGTGCCATATTTGTACAATTTTAGCCCGTTTTTTATGGATTATGTGCAAATTCTGTTAGAATTATATGTTCTTCAACATGTTTCGATACTTTTCTTACAAAAAGATTTGGAAATGTGCGAGAAAAGTGTTACCTTTGTGCCACATAAGAGAAATACAAAACCATCTTTATAATCTTAAATTTTCCATATAAGAACAACACATGAGGTCTTGACTCGTGAGAGTCGAGACCTCATCATTTCTTTGGAGCGACGATGCTGAGCACGTCTTCCTTGATTTTTCGGATTTCCTCATATTCGTCGAAACACAGTTCCTTGAGCATCTCCTTCTCAAACTTGCGGTGAATGCGAGCACCGATGCGGACGACCATATCGTAAAGTTGATGGCCACGGACGAAGAGGTAACAATTGTCTCGGCGCACCCCCATGGCATTGCATCGTGCTTCAAACCATGTGTTGTCGGCATCAGGATAGGAACGTTTGAGATGGGCAAGAAACTTGTGGCAACGTATCTTGAGTACACGAAGCACTGAGATGCCGTTGTTCTCAAACGAATGAGCACCTACGGGGAGAGTGATCAGTCGGTGGAAGGTCGCCTGTGGGAAGGCATCTGGACTGACTTCACGCAGATACATCTGCCAGACGAGCAGTGGATAGACCTGGCGCGAATAGGTTTCGAAGAAGAATTTCCAGTCGAAGCGGGTGTCATGTCGCGAGGTTGCGGCCTCGTCAAGTTCGTCGTTATCGTCATCGGTGGCATTTCCCTTGCCGTTTCTGAAATCGTTCGTGCTGTTGTCTTCGTCGTCAAAAGTGAAATCATCGACTATAGGCTCTTCAGGTTGGACTGTGTTCGCCTCGTTATGGGCTGTGCTGGCCTGCATTTGTTGCAGTAACTCGGCCTCAGAGCTGTTCTCATCGTGTGGCTCGTCATTAGCATCACAGGCATCGGTGACGCGTTGGCAGTTTTTCCAGAAGCAGAAGTGGTTTTCGAAGGAGTAGGTATATGTCTGCAGGATGAAATGCTTGGCATCGATGTCTGGTTCTTCGCTGAGATAGCGATAGTCAGAGTCGATGGCAATCCAGAAATGTTTATCAAGAAAATCGCGATACTGTAGACATTGAGTGCAGCCGCTGGTCATATTTCCACTGATGCTTCGGCTACCTGAAATGAACCGGAACCTTCCTTGTGGATAGGCATCGTGAAGCACTTTCCACCAGAACACCTCGTCGTTCTTGTTCTCGATGTGTACGGCAGCAGTGCCACCGCGTAAGCGAAGCTCCGCCTTGAAACGCTTGGCGGCGCTTTCGTAGAACGCATGCTTTTCGGCATTGGTGTAGTGGGGCCTGGGATCGAGATTCATGGGATTTAGGATTTTGGGGAGATTGCTGTCCTATCCAGCCAGGACGATGTTGTGCTGTTCGGCCATCTTGCGCATATTGAGGATGGCATAGCGCACACGTCCCAAGGCAGTGTTGATGCTGATTTTCTTGATGTCGGCAATTTCTTTGAACGACATGCCTCGGTAGAACCGCATCACGATGATTTCGCGCTGGCTTTCGGGTAAGTAACCGACAAGTCTACGAACATCTTCAATGGTCTGCTGTCCGGAGATTTCTTCCTCGAACGATGGCGAACAGAGTTCTCTGTTGTTGAAGATGTCATACCCTGCTTCTGTGGGGTTGACGAACTGTGCATTCTGCTCCTGGCGATAGTTATCGACTATCAAGTTACGCGCCACACGATAAAGGAATCCCTGAAAGCGGCCCTTTTCGTTGTAGCGTTTCTGTTTGATCGTAACGATGACTCTGGTGAACGTATCCTGAAAGATGTCTTCAGCCATTTCGCGATTCTGTACGAGAACGTAAATGTAGGTGTACAGCTTCTCCTTGTAGCGGTTCAATAGTTCATCGAAAGCCTCATTCACCCCTTGTTCGAACAAGGTGAGGAGTCTGTCATCAGAAAGATTTTTCATCTGGTCTCTATATTAAAAAATACTAGAGTAGATGTTTCCTATAGGCGTATCGTTTTAGTTGTTTGTTAATTATAATCCGTTGCAAAGATGATGATTTTTTTGATAAGTTAGCCAAAATAAGCAAAGAATTCGTCATTTTTTAACGATTTTATATTTTTTAAGCATTTTTTTGGCGAAGTTACACAATATTTTTGTATTTTTGCAGTACAATATAAGCAATATTGTTTATTTAATAACATAAAAAAGAAACACAATGAAACCAACACTCTTTGTTCTTGCTGCCGGTATGGGCAGCCGTTATGGTGGATTGAAGCAACTGGATGGTCTTGGACCCAATGGCGAAACCATCATGGATTACTCTATTTACGATGCCATCAAGGCTGGCTTCGGTAAAGTGGTTTTCGTCATTCGTCGTGTCTTCGAAAAGGACTTCCGTGAGAAGATCGTTTCGAAATATGAAGGCCGTATTCCCGTTGAACTCGTCTTCCAGGATCTTGACAACCTTCCTGAAGGCTTCAAGGTTCCCGAGGGCCGCGAGAAGCCATGGGGCACCAATCATGCAGTTCTGATGGGCAAGGACGTCATTCATGAGCCATTTGCCGTAATCAATGCCGACGACTACTACGGAAGCGAAAGTTTTCAGGTACTTGCCGACTACCTCACCAGCGTCGAAGGAACCACTGGAAACTATGCTATGGTGGGCTATCGCGTTTGCAACACTCTTTCGGAAGGTGGAACAGTAGCACGTGGTGTCTGCGAAACCAATGCCGAGGGCTATCTGACCAAGGTGACCGAGCGTACAAAGATTATTCGTGAAGAGGATGGTAAGATCCGATTCATCGAACCTGAAGGAAAGACCGAGCTTGCTGAGAATACGCCAGTCAGTATGAATATGTGGGCATTGACCCCCGATTACTTCAAGTATTCCGAGGAGTGTTTCGTAACCTTCCTCAAGGAGCATGGACAGGAACTCAAGTCGGAATTCTTCATTCCTCTCGTCGTCGATACCCTCATCAACAGCGGCAAGGCGACCTGCAAGGTGCTCGATACCCCATCGCGCTGGTTCGGCGTAACTTATGCTACTGATCGTCCAGCTGTTGTGGCCAAATTCAAGGAGTTGCACGACTCCGGCCTTTACCCCAACAAGTTGTTCTGATTAACTTATCAGACCTTTTCTGATTCTTTCGGACCCCTTCAGAACCTCCCCAATTCAGATCTATGGTACATATTAAAGACATCGTTATCGACTCCATGTGGGGCGACACCTCGCTCGAATGGCGTGGTTTGGATCCCAATATCAATATAGTGGTCGGACAGAATGGTTTCGGCAAGACAACCATGCTGAACCTGATTCGTGCGGTTCTGATGAAGGACGATAAGTTCATCAAGCAGTTGAAGGCCAAAGTCCATATTAACACGCTGATTACCGATAAGGATGGGGTGACTACGGAAGGTGAAATGTTCTGCGATGGCAAGCAGGTGGTTCAGAAGCCGGCTTTTGGCGGTTTCGAATCACAGTCCTGCTTCTACTATGTCAATACGTTTGACGTTCCGGCATCAAAAAAGTCGTCGTTGTCGCAACTTGGTCTGACGCTCGATCAAGTGCTCTATCAACGCAATCCAGATGTGTTCAGTTTCTCTGACTATCGTTTGAGTATGCTCAAGGACTTGCGTGCTGCCATGTATAAGCAGGAGAGGATTGATAAATTTTTCGAATTGATCAATTCCTTGTTCCTGATGACCGGTAAGTCCATTGACATCGATGATAAGAATCGTGTAATCTTCCGTAAGGGAAAGCAAATCATCGATATGGAGAAACTTTCGGCAGGTGAGAAACAGATATTGTTGCTTCTCTTCACGCTTTTTCTAATGGAAGATCGTTCGACGGTGCTTCTTCTCGATGAGCCCGAGATCTCTCTGCATATCGAATGGCAGGACAGACTTATCCAGTTGATGCTTGACTTGAACCCCAATTGCCAGATTATTATGACCACCCATTCGCCGAATATCTTTGCCGATGGATGGGAGGACAAACTAGTCTTCATCTCCGACTTGGTGAAACAGTAGCGTTGACGTACGTCCCCTGACATGTGAAAGGTAATCTCGACTTGTAAACAAAAAGACAGGAAAGAGGCTGTGTGACCTTATTGTCACACAGCCTCTATTTTTTCCCCTAAATTTGTTTGAACTTTATTTGAAGTATAGGTTGAAGAACTTCGCGAAGATTACGACAAACCTGTTATGACACCATTTGAGTCAATGTCGATGAGTTCTGCCGAGGGTGCTTTGGGGAGACCTGGCATGCGCATCATTTCACCGGCAATGGCTACAATAAATTCGGCACCTTGGTTGATGACGATATCGCTAATGACGAAGTTGAAGCCGGTAGGTGCTCCCACAAGTTTTGGATCGGGAGTGAACGAGAACTGCGTCTTGGCTATGCATACGGGAAGGTTGTCGAGACCTTGATTGTGAACCAAAGTGAGCATCTTCTTCGCCTTTTCGCTGAAGGTGATACTCCCTGCACCATAAATCTTCTTGACCACAGCCTTGATTTTGTCTTTGGGGGTGTCGTAGTCCTGATAGGTGAAATTGAGAATCGGTTTGGATGGATTCTTTTCGATAGTCTCGACGACAGCCTTTGCCAGTTCGGTAGCGCCTTTGCCGCCATGTGCATAGCCATCGTTGATGACACATTGCACCCCAAGTTCCTCCTCGCAATGGTCAATGAGGCAGCGGATCTCTTCGTCGGTGTCGTTGGCGAAGCGGTTGAAGGCCACGAGGACAGTCTGTCCGAAACCCTGCATATTGGCCACATGTCGGTCAAGGTTGGCAAATCCGCGCTTCAGCCCTTCAAGGTTAGGCTCCTTGATTTTGTCGGTGGGCACGCCTCCGTGCATCTTGAGGCCATTGCAAGTGCAGACAATTACGGTGAGTTTTGGGCAGAGACCTGCCTTACGGCATTTGATGTTGAGGAACTTCTCGGCGCCCAGGTCGGCACCGAATCCTGCTTCAGTAATGCAATAGTCGGCCAGTGACATACCGAGTTCGGTTCCCAGGATAGTGTTGCAACCATGTGCAATGTTGCCGAAAGGACCGCCATGCACGATGGCAGGCGTGTTCTCGGTGGTTTGCACGAGGTTGGGAAGAAGGGCATCGTCGAGCAGCACGCAGATGGCTCCGGCACAACCCAAATCCTTGACAGTGAATGGAGTATCGTCGTATCGGTAGCCGAGCAGGATATTCTCTACTCTGCGACGTAGGTCTTCACGACTGGTGGCCAGGCAAAGGATGGCCATAATCTCACTGGCTGGTGTGATGTCGAATCCGCTTTCAGCGGGAACACCGTTGCTTTGTCCGCCTAGGCCAAGGATGATCTTGCGCAGGCTGCGGTCGTTGACGTCAAGCACACGTTTCCAGAGTACCTGCTTCAAGGGTGGCAGTTCCTTGCGACGATGATAGAAATAGTTGTCGAGCAGGGCGGTAATGGTGTTGTGGGCTGAGGTCACGGCATGGAAGTCACCGGTGAAGTGGAGGTTGATTTTCTCCATGGGCAGCACTTGCGCATAGCCACCGCCTGCTGCACCACCTTTCATGCCGAAGCAAGGGCCTAACGAGGGTTCGCGAAGCACGACGATAGCCTTCTTGCCGATGTGGTTCAAGCCAAGGCTCAGGCTAATCGATGTGGTGGTCTTGCCGATGCCGGCCTTGGTAGCAGAGATTGATGTCACAAGGATAAGGTTCGACTTCTTGACTTTCTCGTCTTTGATGTACTTCAACGGTACTTTGGCGATGTGATGACCATAGGGATAGATGTCCGGGGTGGCGATTCCGCATTTCTCGGCAATCTTTTCAATGCGTTCCAGTCTACACTCGTTCGCAATTACGATGTCACTTTTCATTCCAGAGAGGGTAGTTTATTGTTTGTCGATGATTAATTAATGTTTCAGGTGTTCCAGTTTTTCCGAAAGCATCAGCATATAGTCGCGCAGGTTTGCTGCTTCCATAAAGTCGAGGGCCTTGGCTGCAGCGAGCATCTTTTGCTTGGTCTTGTCGATTTCTGCTTGCAGAAATTCTTTCGTAAGAGGCTGTAGCCTATTGCGATCATATCCGACTGTTCCACCATCGGCAACCTGCATATTGAATATGCTTTCGTCAATCTGAGGCACGATCGATTGCTGTTTCCGTGCTTCAAACGACGTGCGCGTATCGGTGAGTTGCTCGTTGTCCAGAAGGCTCTTGCGGGGTTTCACAATCTGCGTCGGGGTGATGCCGTTTTCTTCGTTGTAGTGCATCTGTTTCATGCGACGACGTTCGGTCTCGTCGATGCATCGGCGCATCGAGCCGGTAATCGTGTCAGCATACATGATGGCGCGTCCATGAACATTGCGTGCAGCACGTCCAACCGTTTGCGTCAGGCTCCTTTCGTTGCGAAGAAAACCTTCCTTGTCGGCATCAAGAATGGCCACAAGCGACACCTCAGGAAGGTCGAGGCCTTCGCGTAGCAGATTAACACCAACCAAAACGTCGTAGGTTCCTTCACGCAATTCGTCCATGATGCGAACACGATCCAGCGTATCTACATCCGAATGGATATAGGCGCAATGTATGCCATGTTCGCGTAGATATTCGTCAAGTTCCTCGGCCATCTTCTTGGTCAGTGTGGTGACTAATGTACGTTCGCCAGCTTCGATGGTCTTCTGTATCTCTTCCATCAGGTCATCAATCTGATTTTCAGATGGACGCACTTCGATGGTCGGATCAAGAAGGCCAGTTGGGCGAATCAACTGTTCGGCCACGATACCTTCGCTGCGCTCCAGTTCGTAATCGGCAGGAGTGGCGCTGACATAGATGGTGGTAGGAGTGAGGGCCTCGAATTCCTCGAACTTCAACGGTCGGTTGTCAATGGCCGCAGGAAGACGGAATCCATATTCGACGAGAGTCGATTTTCGTTTGAAGTCGCCTCCGCTCATGGCGTGAATCTGAGGAATAGTGACGTGGCTTTCATCGACGATGAGCAGAAAATCCTTCGGGAAATAATCCAGCAGGCAGAAGGGGCGGCTTCCTGGTGGACGTCCGTCGAAATAGCGCGAATAATTCTCCACGCCCGAGCAGTAACCTACTTCCTTGATCATTTCCAGGTCGTAAGTCACTCGTTCCTTGATGCGTGCTGCTTTCTCGGGTTCGCCAATGCTCTCGAAATAATCGATTTGCTTGCCCAAATCCAATGCAATCTCGTCCACGGCACGATCCACACGGTCCTTCGTGGTCGTGAAGATGTTGGCGGGGCTGATCACGTAGCGATCCATGCGTTGCAGCGTATGCCCGGTCATAACATCAAGCGTTTCGATCTCTTCGATTTCGTCAAAACAGAAATGGATGCGCACAATTAGGTCGGTGGCTGCCAGGAAAACATCCACCGTTTCGCCCTTACATTGGAAATTACCGCGTTGTAGGGCTACGTCATTGCGTGTATATTGTGCATTCAGCAATGCACGAAGCAGTTCGTCCCTGCCTATCTGCTGGCCCACTTCTACCGTGATCATATTGTTGTGGAAATCCTCGGGATTGCCGATGCCATAGAGGCAACTGACCGATGAAATCACAATGACATCCCTTCGACCTGACAGCAACGCATAGGTGGCTGAAAGCCTGAGTTGGTCGAGTTCCATGTTGATGTCTAGATCCTTCTCGATATACGTGTCGCTGGCAGGTAGATAAGCTTCCGGCTGGTAATAGTCGTAGTAGCTGACGAAGTACTCGACCTGGTTGTTTGGGAAGAAGGCACGCATTTCGCTGTAGAGCTGTGCGGCTAGGGTCTTGTTGTGGCTGAGGATGAGGGTAGGGCGTCCTGTTTGCTGGATGATATTCGCCATAGTGAACGTCTTGCCGGATCCCGTAACACCCAGTAAGGTCTGAGCGGGGATACCCGACAACACTCCTTCCGACAGTTGACGGATGGCTTCTGGCTGGTCGCCCATTGGCTTGTAATCGGACTTCAGGTCGAAAGTCATGGGTAAAATGGAATAGAATCTATACCTTATATAAAAAGTGGCGCAAAGATAAGAAATCTCGCGCGCACGACAAAATAATATGAAAGAAAAATGCCAAATAATAACAATAATTAGTATTTGGCACCATGGTTATCATTTGCAACTGTCATTCTTGCTGTCTGAAGATATTGCCAAGCAAATCGCGGAAGTCATCCAGCAGTGACTTGTTGTAGCTATCGTCGTTGAAGTCGATTTGTTGCACATCACGAATGAAGTTGCACAAGTCATCGCCACCGCTTGCCTTCTGCTTGAACTTGAGTTCCATCTTGTCTGCACCGAGCGGTAGGGGCAGGTGACAGATGTCCCAAGGATCTTCGTCGCTTTGGGGCTTGGACAACGTATAATAGACAGCACGTCTTACGGTGTGCTCTTCGGGCTTTAGGCGTATGACGGCAAACTTCGCATCTCCAGACTTCTTGGGTTGGGGAAGCATAAAGATGAAAAGCAGCGTTCGATCTGGGAGCGCTTGGCAGTAGATCTCGACCAGATTCAAGTTGAGCTGTGGGTTTCGTTTGTTCCCCTTGTAGGGAAAGACTTTCTTCCATAAGTCAAGATCAACCAGTGCATGCAGAGGCATCGTGCCTCTTACGTATTCTAAAACCAGGCGTGGGAGAAATATGTCGGTGAATTGATAGGTATCCATGCAAGATTAAGTTTTAATTGGACTGCAAAATTAAAAAAAAATCTTGATATCTCCAAATATTTTGGCTAAAATTTTTCAAAAAAAATCATTATAGATTTTTGGCCTCTGGAAGGGGTTCTAAAAATATTACCAAGTATGCATAATGTATGCAAATCGCATAATATTAGGTAAAATTTGCCTTTCTAACGATGGATTATTTGGTGTGTTGTGTATGAGCAAAATATGCAAAATGCATATATAGATGTAAATAGTTAAAAATGAGCATAATATCTAATGCTTCTTGCGCAATTGTTCGATGCTGAGAAAGAATTCCGTATGCAAAAATATGCAAATCGATATATTTGTCAATTTTCCAATATATATAAGCAACTAAATATAAGTGTTTTATGACTATTTTGGTCGATTTTTATTATAGATTAAATTCATTCTTGTTCGGTTCTTTCTGAGAAATGTTTCTCTCTGTTCTAGTGATAAAAATCACCAGCCTTTATTTAGCCGTATATTTAAAAATGTATAAAGCAAAAAATGGCCCACAATCGACGTTCACACAATAAAACTATGTCTTGTACGTTTAAATGATGAACGTTGATTCTGACGCAAATTATAAAGAGATGAAAAAATATATTACAGACTTCAAGGTGGTAGCCAACGAACAGTTGTCCGATCGGCTCTTTATCTTACGCCTTACACCAGCCGATGGTTCTCATATCGCACCATGTCGTGCTGGACAATTTGCTGAATTGCGGGTCGATGACGAACCTCGTGTTTTCCTCCGTCGCCCTATCTCGATCCATCGTGTCGATTATGATGCCAACGAGATGTGGCTCCTCATTCAGCGTGCGGGACGTGGCACCAACAGACTTGCGTGCCTGCGCGCGCGCGATCAATTAAATATTATATATCCCCTGGGCAATGGTTTCACCATCGAAGAACAGGTACCTGATATGCATTATCTGCTGATTGGTGGTGGTGTCGGGGTTGCTCCTCTTCTTGAAACAGGTTACCAGTTGAAGCAATATGGTGCCAGGGTTAGCTTCCTTCTTGGTGGAAAAAGTTGCGCAGAAATCGCACAAGTTGCACAGTTCCGCAAAGTTGGAAATGTATATATTACTACCGAAGATGGTTCGGTCCTCGAAGGCTTGGATTGCCAACGCGGGTTTGTGACACAGCATTCAGTCTTGAAGGAAGGTTCTTTCGATGCTATCCGTGTTTGTGGCCCTGGTCCTATGATGAAGGCTGTGGCGCGTTTGGTTTCTTCCTGGAAGCAGAACGAACGTCCCCACTTCTGTGAGGTCTCACTCGAGAATAAGATGGCTTGTGGCCTCGGTGTTTGCCTTTGCTGCGTTGAGGACACCAAGGATGGTCATAAGTGCGTCTGCTCCGATGGTCCGGTGTTCGACATCAAGGATCTCAAATGGTAGGAAACATCTGCTTAATTCAAAGACATCAATTCAACTTAATGACAATTGAAAGATTATGGCAAATCTTACGATAAATATAGCAGGACTGACCTTGAAGAATCCTGTGCTTACCGCTTCGGGAACCTTTGGCTATGGCACAGAATTCAGCGATTTCATCGACCTTGAACGCCTGGGAGGTTTTATTGTCAAGGGCACAACACTTCATCCACGCCAAGGCAATCCATATCCGCGTCTTGCCGAGACGCCATCGGGTATGATCAATGCGGTAGGCTTGCAGAACAAGGGTGTCGCTTATTACATTGAGCATATTCATCCCCAACTTGCCTCTTTGAAGACCAACGTCATCGTTAATCTCAGCGGCAGTTGCATCGAAGATTACGTCGAAGGTGCTCGAATGCTGAACGAAGTGGAAACCATCCCGGCAATCGAATTAAACATTTCCTGTCCCAATGTAAAGGCTGGAGGTATGGGTTTCGGTACAAAGCCTGAAATGGCTGCTGAGGTGGTCCGAGAGGTACGCAATGTCTATCGGAAGCCTCTCATCGTTAAACTGACACCCAACGTGACTAACATTGCCGAAATTGCAAAAGCTGTGGAGGATGCTGGCGCCGATTCAGTCAGCTTGATTAACACTGTGCTTGCCATGGCTGTCGATGCCGAACGTCAACGTCCCATCTTGAGCACAGTCACTGGAGGTCTGTCAGGCGCAGCAGTCAAGCCTATCGCCTTGCGTTGTGTATGGCAGGTCTACAACGCCGTAAAGATCCCGATTGTAGGCCTTGGAGGCATTATGAACGCCACCGATGCAATTGAGTTCATGCTGTGCGGAGCAAGTGCAATCGAGGTGGGCACAGCCAACTTCATCGACCCGACGGTAACCATGAAGATCATCGATGGCATTGATGAATATCTTGACCGGCATGGCTGTCAAAATGTATCGGAAATTGTCGGAGCGCTGAAAGTTTGATTAAAAAAATGCGGTTTTTTGGCGAAAAATACAATATATTTATTATATTTGCGCCCGAAAATCGCTATTTTAATTATATATGGGTAAAATTAAAGGCATGGGCATAGCCCTTGTCACTCCTTTCAAAGCCGACATGTCGGTTGATTACGATGCTCTGCAACATCTGGTCGAATTCCAGGTCAGCAGCGGAGCAGACTTTCTTTGCGTTCTATGTACAACTGCCGAAACACCAACCCTCACCCCCGAAGAACGAGCAAAAGTGCGTCAGGTAGTAACCGACCAGGTGCGTGGTCGTGTCCCTATTGTCATTGGTTGCGGCGGCAATAACACGATGGCTATCGTCAACGAACTCCGAACCACCGATTGGCGTGGTGTTGATGCTGTGCTCAGTGTGGTGCCCTATTACAACAAACCCTCGCAGGAGGGCCTCTATCAGCATTTCTCGACCATTGCCAAGGCTTCGCCTATTCCTGTCATCCTCTATAACGTGCCGGGTCGTGTAGGTGTGAATATGACTGCTGCAACCACGTTGCGTCTGGCCTACGACAATCCGAACATCATTGCTATCAAGGAAGCATCTGGCAATTTCGACCAGATTGATGACATCATAAAGAATAAGCCTCGCAACTTCACGGTGCTCAGTGGTGACGATGGCATCACTTTCCCGCTCATTACCTTAGGCGCCGAGGGAGTTGTGTCGGTCATCGGCAATGCGCTTCCAGGCGAATTTGCACGTATGGTGCGCCTGGCGCTCAATGGCGACTATCAGAATGCACTCACCATTCATCATCGTTTTAAGGAGCTTTTCTCGTTGCTCTTTGTCGATGGCAATCCTGCCGGCGTAAAGGCTATGCTCAGTGCTATGGGCTATTGTGAGAACGTGCTGCGCCTGCCACTCGTTCCAACTCGAATCACTACGTTCGAGAAGATTCAGGCTATTCTTCGACAATTATAATCGATTATGAAATTCAAGCAAGTTCCGGTCCTTCTGCTCACCGGTTATCTGGGCAGTGGTAAGACAACCCTTCTCAATCGTATTCTGACCAATGAGAAGGGCATTCGTTTTGCTGTTATCGTCAACGATATCGGCGAAGTGAATATCGATGCCGATCTCATCCAGAAGGGTGGCGTCGTTGGTCAAAGCGATGACTCGCTCGTGGCTTTGCAGAACGGTTGCATCTGTTGCACCTTGAAGATGGACCTCATCCAGCAACTGAACGATCTGGTCAATCAGAATCGTTTCGACTATATCGTCATTGAGGCATCGGGCGTATGTGAGCCTGGACCAATCGCGCAGACAATCTGTTCTATTCCCAATGTGGTGGCCGAAGATGCGCTCAAGGGCGGTATCCCTGTCCTCGATTGCATCACTACCGTTGTCGATGCCCTTCGCATGAAGGACGAGTTCCAAAGCGGCGAATCGCTCACACGCAAGAATCTTGACGAAGACGATATCGAGAATCTGATCATCCAGCAAGTCGAGTTCTGCAACATGATCTTGCTCAACAAGGCCTCAGAGGTCAGCAAAGAGGATCTGAAGCGAATCCACGACATCATCCGCGCTTTGCAGCCAAAAGCAAAGATCATCGAATGCGATTATTGTGACGTTCCTCTCGAACTGCTTATCAATACCCAAATGTTCGATTTCGAATCCGTAGCCACTTCGGCCACATGGATTCAGAAGGTCGAAGGTGATCTCGACGAAGATGCCGAAATCCACGAGCATCATCACCACGATGATGAAGAAGATGATGATGGTGACGAACACGAGCATCATCACCACCATCACGATGACGAGCATGAGCATCACCACCATCATCAAGATCATGACGATGAAGACGACGATGACGATGAAGACGACGATCACCATGAACATCATCACCACCACGATCACGAACATCATCACCATCACCATCATCACGATGGGGAAGGAGAAGCCGAAGAATACGGTATTGGCACCTACGTTTATTATGCCCGTCAGCCTATCATCCTCGGTCTCTTCGACGACTTCGTGGCACGTCGTTGGCCAAAGAACATCATTCGCGCCAAGGGTATCTGCTACTTCTCAGACGAACAGGATGTTTGCTACGTGTTCGAGCAGGCTGGCCGTCAAACCACCGTTCGCAATGCCGGCAGTTGGTTCGCTACTATGCCTAAGCGCGAACTCGAAATGATGCTGGAGCGCGATGCCAACCTCCGTCGCGATTGGGACGAAGTCTATGGCGATCGTATGCAGAAGATTGTCTTCATCGGTCAGAACCTCGACAAGGCCCTCATCAAGAAAGAGATGGACGCCTGTCTGGTTCAATAACTCTCGAAATCTTTTTATTTCTATCACGAATTAGAGAATTTGAAAATTATTGTGTTGTCCTTCCATTCGCAATGATTATAAAATTCGATAATTCGCGATAGAAAAAACGATAAACCAGTTTTAGATTATCTTTTTTCTTATACCTGATCATGGAGATAAGGACAGTATGTATCGGTTTGTCCATCATGGCATTGGCATGCTGCGATAGACTTTCTGCAAACCCACAATCGAGTGATAACAACCAGCGTCAGCAGGTCATCGACCTTGCTGGACGTTGGCGTATGGGCTTCGATAGTGCCCAGTACAACTACGCAGTGACCTTGCCCGGTACTACTGATACCAATGGTTTGGGCGAACCCTGTGCCGACAAGACCGAGACTACGCGTCTCTCCCGTCGTTTCAGTTACAAGGGCGAGGCTTGGTACAACAAGTCGTTCGAAGTGCCTGCCGACTCTCTGTCCTGGACGCTTATCCTCGAACGCACCAAGTTGACCCGCGTCTATGTGGATGGCAAATATGTAGGTACGTCCAACAACATCTCCACGCCGCAGCGCTTTACGTTCGATTATCTTGCCCCAGGCCGTCACGATCTCACCATCTTGGTCGATAACTCCAAGGGTGTACCCGCGCAGATCTATGGCAACAGCCACGCCTATACCGAGGACACACAAACCAATTGGAATGGCATCATCGGCAACATCTGCCTCATTTCAGGCAAAGAGATAGCCAAGATGCGTCCTGCCAAGGTGAATCCCGCCTTCAACGACTTCCACATCGAAGGTCGTCATTTCTATGCCAATGGCCATCGCATCTTCCTGCGCGGCAAGCACGATGCTTGTGTCTGGCCCCTCCATGCCCATGTAGCTATGACAGTAGATGAATGGCTCTGGTACCTGGGCATCTGCAAGGATTACGGAATCAACCATATTCGTTTCCACTCCTGGTGTCCCCCTGAGGCTGCATTCACGGCTGCCGATAGCCTTGGCATCTATATGCAACCCGAACTCCCGTTCTGGGGCGATTTCAACGAAAAGGATTCCGTCTTGATGACGTTCCTCCACAAGGAAGGCATCAACATCCTCAAGGAATATGGTCATCATCCGTCGTTCGTTTTCATGGCCCTTGGCAACGAACTATGGGGAAGCATCGACGCCATGAAACGTTTTGTCAAGGACTTTCGTGCCGTCTGTCCCGACAAGTTCTACACCTTTGGTTCCAACTATTACTTGGGCTACCAGGGCGTAAAGCCTGGAATGGACTATTTTACCACCTGTCGCGTCGGAGGTGAAGGCTGGGGCAACTACAATACCCACACCCGCGGTTCGTTCTCGTTTGCCGATGTGGCCGATGGTGGTGTGCTCAATCATTTCCGTCCCGGTTCGACACGTACGCTCGAAGAAGGCTGTCAGTTGTGCGATGTTCCGGTCATCAGCCATGAGACGGGTCAGTTCCAGATCTATCCCGACTTCGACGAAATCGATAAATATACGGGTGTACTCTATCCCTACAATCTCGAAGTCTTCCGTCAGCGTCTCCAGGATGCTGGCTTGGGCGATCAGGCTAAAGCTTATCACGAGGCTACGGGTCGTTGGAGTGCCCAACTCTACAAGGCCGATATCGAACTCGATCTTCGCACGCCCGATATGGCAGGCTATCAGTTGCTCGACTTGCAGGATTATCCCGGTCAGGGGTCGGCCTACGTGGGCATCCTCGATGCGTTCATGGACAACAAGGGCATATGTAGCCGTGAGGAATGGCGTCAGTGGTGTTCTCCCGTTGTGCCTATGTTCATCACCGATAGTTATTGCTACACCACGGGTGCTGGTCTCTATGGCCAAATCCAGATAGCCAACTATGGCGACGTCTCGTTGAAGGGCAAGACCTTGAAGTGGAGCCTCGATGCCAACGGCAATTGCCTTTCAAGCGGCAAGATGACAATCACTTCCGACATCTTCGGTCTCTTCACAGCTGGAACTTTGCAGGTCAATCTTTCGTACATCAAGCAGCCTACCCGCATGGACCTCCATCTCACTATCGATGGCACCGAGGCTGCCAACAGTTATCCGCTTTGGGTCTATCCTTCGTGCAACAACGACAATTGGATTTCCAAGTTGTCGAAGGACATCGTCCGTTGTGATAGCCTCACCTCTGAGGTGCTCGCTCAGTTGCAGCTGGGTGGCAAGGTGCTGCTCACGCCTCGTCAGTCGCCTTGCACTGTCGGTCCACTCTTCATGACCGACTATTGGAACTATCGCATGTTCAAGACCATTTGCGAGAACAACAATCGCTCCCTCTCGCCTGGTACGTTGGGCATCCTCACCGATCCCAAGCAACCGCTCTTCTCCGGTTTCCCCACCGATGGCTTCACAAGTTGGCAGTGGTTCCCCGTTCTCCATCACAGTCATCCGCTCATCCTCGATGCCTGGCCCAAGGATTATCTTCCCATGGTGCAGGTGGTCGATAATTTCGAGCGCAATCACAAGCTCGGTCTTGTCCTCGAATGCAAGGTGGGAGAGGGCAACCTCCTCATCGTGATGAGCGACCTCGACGAAGCTTCCAAATACCCCGAGGGACGTGCTTTCTTGGGCAGCGTGCTCAACTATATGCATAGCGATGCCTTCCAGCCCAAGCTGAGCCTGACGCCCCAGCAACTTATCACCCTCCTCAGCACCCCCGCCGAAGAGGTAAAGATGAAGAATCTCTATAACATCAGTCAATATTAGACTTCTGTCTAAATAAGTGTTTCCACTTGCCACTTTCGGTGCAAAAACAATGCTTTTTCGTTAATTAGTCAAAAAATCCGTATAAAATCCACTTTTTGACGAAAAATTCATTATCTTTGCAGCATTGTTATTTAGTAGTCCCTTTTCGACTGCTGAATTTGATTAAATGAGAACAGTTCTAGTCATCATAAATCCCATTGCCGGTGTTCGTCCAAAGGACGAGATACCAGCTCTTGTGCGCCAGATTCTGAAGTCGGAGGATGGGTTCGATGTTGACATCCGATTCACTGAGTATGCAGGTCATGCCAGCGAGTTGGCCAAGGAGGCTGTCGAACGTGGCATCGACACCGTAATCGCCATCGGCGGCGACGGCACCATCAACGAGACCGGTCGTTCACTGGTCGGATCCCCGGTCAAGTTTGGCATCGTCCCCATGGGAAGCGGTAATGGTCTTGCACGCCACTTGCAGTTGCCTCTCGACATTACCAAGTCGCTCGAATGTATTCGCGATGGCTACAGCATCAAGGTCGATTATGGCTCGGTCAATGGCCACATCTTCTTCTGCACGGCAGGTGTGGGCTTCGATGCGCAGGTTTCTGCCAAGTTTGCCGAGGCTGGTACGCGAGGTCCTCTCACTTACCTCCGTTGTTTCAGCGAACTCGTGGCCGACTACGAACCTGCCACTTACGTCATCTACACCGACGACGGGCGCGTCAAGGAGAAGGCTTTCCTCATTGCCATTGGCAACGCCTCGCAGTGGGGCAACAATGCCTACATCACGCCCCATGCCTCCATGTCCGACGGACTCTTCGACGTCACCTTGGTCCGACGGGCTCCACTCATGGACATCCCCAAGATGGCGGTCCAGTTGTTTACGCGCGAACTCGATCAGAACGCCAATGTGATGTCCTTCCGTTCGAGCCACCTGCGCATCATCATGCCCCATGCCAATGCTGTTCATGTCGATGGCGAACCCATGCAGATGGATGGCGTGCTCGACATTGAGATGCACCCTGGCCAGTTGAATATCATTTGTCCCGAACATCCCACGTCGAGCGTACTCGAGCCTGTGCGTTATGCTTTCGAGGATATCCACTACATGATTCAGGGCAACTTGAAGAAGGGCGTAAAGCAGTTCAACGACTTCAATCGCCCCGTGATTGAGAAGGCTGAGAGTCTCCTCAACCCGCTCTTCAAACGCAAGTCCCAGGCTCCCAATCCCGATGAAGACGACGAGCCGATGCAGGAACCTTGAGCAAATAACAATTAATTATTGATTGCTGCGTCAAAACGGTTCAAGGCAAAGGCATCGTCCTTTAATATCCCTAAATATCCCTAAGAATCCCTTAGTATCCCTAAGAATCCTTTAATATCCCTTCAAAACTATGTCCGAAAAATTAGAAGACAGCATATACGACGATGAAGCTGCTGTGCGTTTCATCCAGTCACACATCCCGCAGGAACTGCAGGGCAAATACACCGACGATGACATCCTGCTCATCACCGACACGATGGTCGATTACTATCAGCGCAATGGATTTCTCGACACCGATGAAGAGATCGAGATCGACATGGACGACATCGTCAATTTCGTGTCGAAGGAGTGCAAGAAGGACAAGGATTGCCATTTCGACACCAATCCCGATTCCATCCGTTGGATTATTGATGCCGAATTAGATTACGAAGACAGCCTTGCCTAAGATGACCCATCGTACCCTTTCCCGTTTGTTTTTAGTCTTCCTGACTGTGGTTCTGTGCTTTCCCCTGAAGGCGCAGAACTATGAGCACATGAGCGAAATCGAACAGGAGCACTATGGCGATTTTGCGATGGTCAATGGCGATTATCAGACGATGAAGAACGTGCGTCACTATTGGGTGCAGCAGGCTCAACGTCTGAAGTTCCTCAAGGCGGTCGAGTTCAACCTTACGGGTTCCAACGAGAGTATCCTCAAGGTGACCATCCCCGCCCGTATGCTCTTCTCTCAGAACGACAGCACGCTGTTGCTTTCTGCCGATGCCTACCTTCGTCCCTTGTTGCGCTTCGTGAAGGGCTCCGATGCGGTTGCCACGATGATTATCGCTGCCTACAGCGACAACAATGGCAGCGAAAAGTACTTGCAGCAAATCTCCGGAAGTCGTGCCCGTCAGGTCTATCGATGGTATGCTCGCCAGGGGGTAGGCCCCGCCGATATGCATTGCTACGGATGGGCCAACAAGGTGCCGCGTAACGAGAATGCCAACATCCAGCAGCGCGAAAAGAATCGTCGCATCACCATCTATTTCGTCCCCAACCGTAAAATGCTCCGTTGGGCTAAACGTGGACAATTACCGTAATAATAATAAATAAAAAATGGCAAAAGAACTAAACAAGATGACCAAGCGTGCCGACGACTACTCCCGTTGGTACAACGACTTGGTTGTGAATGCCGACCTCGCTGAGCAGGCAGCAGTACGTGGCTGTATGGTCATCAAGCCCTATGGCTACGCAATTTGGGAAAAGATGCAGCGTACCCTTGACGACATGTTCAAGGCTACTGGCGTACAGAACGCCTATTTCCCACTCCTTATCCCCAAGTCATACCTCTGCCGTGAGGCCGAGCATGTCGAGGGTTTTGCAAAAGAATGTGCCGTTGTTACCCACTATCGTCTCAAGAACGACCCCAACGGCGCTGGTGTCGTGGTCGATCCCGAGGCAAAACTCGAAGAAGAACTCATTGTTCGTCCAACTTCCGAAACCATCATCTGGGCAACCTACAAGAACTGGATCACCTCTCACCGCGATCTGCCTATTCTCTGCAACCAGTGGTGCAACGTCATGCGTTGGGAGATGCGTACACGCATGTTCCTCCGTACCTCCGAGTTCCTCTGGCAGGAAGGTCACACCGCCCATGCCACCCGTGAGGAGGCCGAGCAGCGTGCCATGCAGATGATCAACGTCTATGGCGACTTCGCCGAGAAGTACATGGCCGTGCCCGTCATCAAGGGTCCAAAGTCACCCAACGAGCGTTTCGCAGGCGCCATCGACACCTTCACCATCGAAGCTATGATGCAGGACGGCAAGGCCCTCCAGTCGGGTACCAGCCACTTTCTGGGTCAGAACTTCGCCAAGGCTTTCGATGTCACTTTCACCAATACCGAGAACAAGCAGGAATACGTTTGGGCAACCTCTTGGGGCGTTTCCACTCGTCTGATGGGCGCACTCATCATGACCCATTCCGACGACAACGGCCTCGTCCTTCCTCCAAAGCTCGCTCCCATCCAGGTAGTCATCGTGCCTATCTATAAGAAGATGGAGGAACTCGAGACCATCAATCGTCACGTCCAGCCTTGGATCGATGGCCTTCGCGCCAAGGGCGTCAGTGTGAAGTACGACAATGCCGACAACAAGCGTCCAGGCTTCAAGTTCAGCGAATATGAGTTGAAGGGCATACCCGTACGCATCGCCCTCGGTGCACGCGACCTTCAGAATGGCACCCTCGAACTCGTTCGTCGCGATACGCTCGAGAAGGAGGTTCTCCCACAGGAAGGCATCGTCGATCATGTTGTCAAGCTCCTCGACGAAATCCAGGACAACATCTTCGAGAAGGCTCGCAAGATGCGCGATGGCTACATTCGTCGCGTCGATACCTGGGAGCAGTTCAAGGAGGAGATCGAGAAGGGCGGCTTCCTGCTCTGCCATTGGGATGGCACCACCGAGACCGAAGAGTACATCAAGGCCGAGACCAAGGCTACCATCCGCTGCATACCTTTCGTTCCACAGGATCCTTCCGACCTTGAGCCCGGTGTCGATATGGTAACCGGCAAGCCCAGCGCACGTCGCGTCCTCTTCGCTCGCTCTTATTGATATCATTAAACTATCACTGTCACGAATTGGCGAATTTCACGAATTATTTATTGCTCCAAGCGTCCAACCAAATAATTCTCAAATTCTCTAATTCGTGATTATTATTTAAAAAGAATGGCACGTAATCGCTATCTTACGCTGCTTCGGCTCACCTTCCGCAGCCTCAACTGGTTCGAGATCTTCCTGATCTTGTCCATCATGACGCTGGCAGTCATCTCGTGGGTCATTAAGGGTAATTATAGTTTCAACGGCATCATTGCCGGCATCTCCGCCATCCTCGGTGTCTTCTGTGTCGTCCTGGGTGCCAAGGGTGCCATGGCCAACTGGCTCTTCGGCATCGTCGAAGGTGTGCTCCACGTCTATATCTGTTTCTGCACCCACATCTATGGCGACTTCCTGCAGCGCCTCTTCTACAACTTGCCCATGCAGTTCTTCGGGTGGAAATCGTGGAAGAAGCGTCGCCGTCATGATGACACTGGCCGCATCAAGACGCGCTACATGACGTGGCGTCAGCGTTTCGCCACGTTCCTTGTCGTCGCTTTGGGCACCTTCGGCCTTGGTCTCTTCCTCATCTATTTCGGCCCCTGGTTGTTCGAACACGTCACCGCCCTCTTCCAGTCGATGGGGTGGGGCGAAATCGGCTTCCAGACCTTGAAGAGCGACTACGACACCAAGTCGCAGCTCTGGCTCGACTCGTTCACCACCATCATGTCCATCGTCACGATGTTCGTCTCCGTAAAAGCATTCGTCGAGCAGTGGTACATGTGGCTCCTCATCAACGTCGCCTACATCGCCATGTGGCTCATGTCCGACTCCGACTTCTCCTTCATGACCACCGCCAAATACTGCATCTACCTTATCAACAGTTTCTACGGCATCTACATGTGGAACAAGTTGAGCAAGTGATCCCCAAATATCCCTTAGATTTATGAAAAAGCTTCTCTTCATCGACCGCGACGGCACATTAGTTGTCGAACCACCCATCACCGAGCAGATCGACACCTTCGAGCAGATCGAGTTCCTGCCACGTGTCATCCAGAACCTCTCCTTCATCCGCCACACCCTCGACTACGACTTCATCATCGTCAGCAACCAGGACGGCCTGGGCACCAAAGACTATCCTCGCAAGCGTTTCGAGCGCATCAATAAACTCATCTTCAGCATCTTCCACACCGAAGGTGTCGATTTCGACGAGTTCTACTTCGACGAGCACACACCCGCCGACTTCCATCCCAATCGCAAGCCTGGCACAGGCATGCTCACCAAGTTCATCGAAGGCAATGGCACCGAGTACGACCTCGCCCACAGCTACGTCATCGGCGACCGCATCTCCGACATCCAACTCGCCAAGAACCTCGGTTGCCAGGGCATCCTCCTTGCCCAGAACGGCACCCCTGACGAGTGCCGCGAATGGCTCCAGGAGTATCAGCTCGGCCTCCCCGGAGGCAAGGACAGCCATTGCGCCCTCATTGCCGAAGACTGGGACGCTGTCACCGCCTTCCTCTTTGCTGGCGAACGTCGTGCCAGCGTGAGTCGCGTCACCAAGGAGACCGACATCCAGATCTCCCTCGACCTCGACGGCACAGGCCGTTGTGACATTTCCACTGGCCTCGGTTTCTTCGACCACATGCTCGAGCAGATAGGCCGTCATTCAGGCATGGACCTCTCCATACATGTCAAAGGCGACCTCAACGTCGATGAGCACCACACCATCGAGGACACCGGTATCGCTCTCGGCGAATGCATCCTCAAGGCCCTCGGCGACAAGCGCGGCATCGGCCGCTACGGCTTCTGCCTCCCCATGGACGAATGCCTCTGCCAGGTCGCCCTCGACTTCGGCGGCCGTCCCTGGCTCGTCTGGGATGCCGAGTTCCATCGCGAAAAGGTAGGCGATGTCCCCACCGAGATGTTCCATCACTTCTTCAAGTCGTTCTCCGATGCCGCCCGCATCAACCTCAACATCAAGGCCGAAGGCGAGAACGAGCACCACAAGATCGAAGGCATCTTCAAGGCCCTCGCACGTTCCCTCCAGATGGCCATCCGGCGCGACATCCACCACTTCCAACTTCCTTCCACCAAAGGCGTTTTGTAAAAAACGCCTCTTTTTTTGCCCTTTCTCTTGACATTCTCGAAAAATAGTCCTATCTTCGCACCATGAATTAACGGTAAAAAGGAATAGGATGAAACACCCATTACGTTTATTGGCCTTCGTTTGCATCATGCTCACCCTGATGGCGTGTGCCGACGATAGGAGAGGAGGCACCGCAGAACCCTTGCATCACCCCGCCAACGCCATCTATCATTGGAAAACAGTTTACAACCCCACACCCTACGAGAAAGACTTCCTCAAGAAGCACCAGGTCAAACGCTTGTACCTGAAATTCTTCGACGTCGGCGTCGATAACCTCTACGACGGCAAAGGCGAGCAGCCCGTTCCTGTCGCCACCACCATCTTTCGCGACTCCATCAAGCACATCGGCGATGTTGAAGTCGTCCCTGTCGTCTTCATCACCATCCCTGCCCTCAAGTGCGCCCCTACGCTTTATTCTCTCGCCGAGCACATCATCGATCGCGTCGATGACATGTGTTGGGCCAACCACATCGCTTATCGCGAAGTGCAACTCGACTGCGACTGGACACGCGAGACCAAGCCCCTCTTCTTCGAACTTTGCCACGAAGTGAGATTCCTGCTGCACGAACGACAAAAAGGCCTCAGTGCCACCATCCGTCTGCACCAGTTGCGCGACACCTTGCCCGACATCGACTACGGCGTCCTCATGCTCTACAACACCGAGAGCCTCGTCAATCCCGACGTCAGTAACTCCATCCTGAGCAGCGATGTCGTCAGTGAATACATGCGCCATGTCGAAGCCGACAAGCACCTCGACTTCGCCTTTCCCGCCTACCAGTGGATCCTGTGGTTCAAAGATCGCAAGTTCCAGGGCATCCTTCGTCCAGGCCAGGATACCAACGTAGAAGGCTGCCTGCGTTACGAAGCCAGCCTGTACCGCGAGATCATCGCTGCAAAACGTGCCATCCGTCCCTGTCTGAAGGACATCGGTTACCCGTCATCCAACATCATCTATCATCTCGATTCTGCCAACCTTTCACGATTCACCGACCATGAGATTTCCGAGATTTATCGCCCTTAGTCTTTCCCTCTTGCTGCCCGCCATCGTCCATGCATGCGGATGGTGGCCCTCCCATTCGGGCGAAGTGCTGCTCTACCGCATCATGCCCTTGGACGAAGCCGAATACTACGATTATGCCGTGCAGTGGTCGTGCGACAATCTGATCCACCGCAAGGTCGATTACAAGGCCGACAACCTCCTTTTGTGGCAGCGTCAGACGTCACGTACCATCCCCCTAGCCGACATCGAACGCATCGTCTATCATGCCGATGCCGATTACCTGCTAAGTCTTCGCGAGCAGCCTCGTCCATCGTCTGCCCATGACAACGCCTTCATTCGTTGGATCCTTGCTCATCAGCGCACCGACATCCTCGACTTCCTCATCCTGGCAAAGCAGAACGAGGAAGTGCGTCTCAGCATGACCGATCCGTGGTACTACGACGTGAAGGACAGTTACCATTACCGTGTGCTCGAAGAAGTGGTCCGGCAGTGCCGTCTTTACACCAAGGGCCCGCTGTTGGGACGTTATGCGCTCCAGATGATGCGTGCCCTCTGCTCGCTGAGGGATTATCAGGCATGTGCCGACTATTGGGACAGCGTCAAAGGCCGTCTCAACGACGATGCCATCCGCAAGATGGCCGAACTGCGCGCCGCAGCAGCGCTTTGCAAGGTGGACCGACGCAACGAGGCTTTCGAGATCTATGTGCGCTATGGCGATTTGGCATCCATCCGTGCCGTCAATGGGGGACAGATCGACAACGAACTGGAGTTTGTCTACGACCGATGTCCCGATTCCCCCTATCTCGCCGAGGAGGTCCAGAAGTGGCTTCTCTGCACGGGCGATGACGAAAAGACCAATATGCTGCTCAACGTCGCCCATCGTGCTGTGAAGGAAAAGAAGAGCCATCAGCAGGCCATGTGGTATTACACCTTGGCAGCGCTCTACGACATGAAGGGAGCGACGCGTGAGGCAAGGAAGTATCTGCAGTTGGGTCAGCGCTATCCCAAGGATCCGTATTTGCGCGACACCTATCGCGTCATGCGCATCTGGCTCGATGCAAAGACCGCCACCTGCGACGAGGCCTACGAACTCCAACTGATGTCCGACCTCCGTTGGCTTGCAGGCAAGATAAGGCGCGAAGCCACGCCCGAAGTCTTCGCCCGTCTGCATCGTTACGACGATTGGGGAATTGCCGACGATGAGGATGACGATCACCGCGAGGTCTATCAGCTCGTGTCCAACACCTTCTATTGGAACGATGCTATGCGGCGCATCCTGTTCAAGGCCGTTTGTCCTCGTATGCACGAGGCCCGAAAGTATGTCCGTGAGATTCAGTTAGCCAACCTGGCCGAAAACCTCCTGGTGAAGACCAAGGGATATGCCGGCGAAATGTTCGCCATCATCGACCGTTTGCCCTACGACGTCACCCGCCAGTATTACACGCGCATCTACCAGCCCCTCGACGAGTTCGACAGTTGGTTGAATCATCGTGGCAAGACCGACCGCAACTATTGGTACGACATCCTCGCCACCAAGTGTCTGCGCGAACGTCGCTATGCGACGGCAATCTACTATCTGCGAAAGGTTCCCGTCGAATTTCAGCAGCGCCTCAATGTCTATGAGTACATGCATCGCAATCCATTCAGTTACGACATGGAGACCTTCGTCAAGGACCGTTCCCTCGCCCCCGACTACAAACTGCGTTTCGCCGAAGCGATGCTTCAGTATGAGCGTACGATGAAGTCCGACCGCGACCCCAATAAGCGTGCCGATGCCAAGATTCAGTACGCCCTGGGTCTCCGCAACTCCGTCCACAAGTGTTGGTTCCTCACGCGTCACAGCAGCAACCTCAACTACAATTCTATCCGTGATGCCGTCCCCGAAATTCCCTATCCCGCCGACACCACCCTCTATCGTCATGACGAATACCTTAAGTTGAGCACCCGTCTCATCAACGAAGCCATTCTCACCTACACCGACCGCGACCAGGCTGCCCGCCAACTCCGTCACCTCCTGTATTACCGCCGCCTCCTCACCACTTTCCCCGATACCCCCACCGCTCACGACCTCCGCGCCCGTTGCGACGAATGGAGGGATTATAAGAGAATTTTACTGTGAACGATTTTCGAGATACATAGTATTAACCTAAATCCTAACATTTATGTTAATCAACACATTCTCGATTTCCAAGTTCAACAACGTGGAGGTCACTGCTTCTACATCAACTTGCAGAAACTCGTCTAAACACTGCGTTACGCCGTTCGAAAACGTGGATAGTGCGTCTACGTTCGTAGGCGTACAATATTCAGCAGAAAATGGTACGTCAGTGTTCGTAGAGGAACAACAAACAAAGGAAATGGTGCATCGATGTTCGTAGGGGAACAATATTCCGCAGGAAATGGAGCGTCCATATTCGTAGGCGCTCAACACTCTGCGGCAAATGGTGCGTCAACGTTCACAGATGCACAATAATTGGCAGTAAACTGTGCGTCCATGTTCGTAGACGGACGTTATTCCGCAGCAAATGGAGTGTCTATGTTCGTAGATGCACAATATTCTGCAGTAAATTGTACGTCAACGTTCGTAGACGGACATTATTCCACAAAAAATGGTACGTCAATGTTCGTAGATGCACAATATTCTACAAGAAATGGTACGTCTACGTTCATCGATGCACATTATTCTAAAGCAGATGGTGCCCCTACGTTCGCAGACGCTCCATTGTCATTCCCATGGATACATTCAGCAATGCATAAAGATGTTATATTGACTTTGCGTAATCGGTTGTTATGGGGGGTGATGAAGATTTTTGATCGATTTTTGAATTTGGATGGGAAAGGATTTGGATATGTGGGAGATTTGTACTTACATCATGCCCCGAGCTGATAAACAGAGCAGGCTGATCCGATTGGACCAGCCTGCTTTATAAGGTTTCCACGATGGGGATTAGCGGGTGACGATCTCGATGGGGATGTTGAGGATCTTGGCCACCTTGACGAGGGTGTCGATGTGGTGACCCACAGCGGCAGCCATGTGGTGGGTTGGACCTGCTTCGCTCCAGCGGTTGCAGAACTCGCGGCAGGAGATCGAGAACTTGGTGCGCATGTTGGTGTCGCCGAACATGAAGATTGGGCCTTCCTCGTTGACGCCTTCAGCTACGACGAACTTGAAGATGCCGTTCTTGTCCTGGGTGATGGCGAGGTAGGTGACGGGGCCTACAGGAGGATAGAACTGGGTGAGGTAGCCGCCGCCGGTCTTGCCGTGGAAGACGGGCACGATCTTCATCGTGGGCTTGTGGGCCTGCGAGATATCGAAGTCGCCCGAGCCGCTGTGACCGATGATGCAGATGTCCTTCGGGAAGTCGATGCTGTACATCTCGGCGAGGGTGCCGGTGCCGCTGATGGTCTTGAGGATACTCATGGCCATGGCTACCTTCATGTCGCCTTCGACAGCGCAAGCGGTGTGCTGCTTGATGAGCATGGAGAAGGCAGGGATGAGCATGGAGTCGAGCTTGCCGGCGATGCCCTGTGCAAATCCTGCATAGTGGGAGGCAATCATGCCGAGCTTCTCGTCCTTGACCCACTGCTCGAAGGCAACGACGTACTTGGCCATATCCCAAACCTTTTCGATGGTGCCGCCACCTTCAATCTCGAAGGTGGCGAGGATATCCTGAGCCTTGGCGCGGATAGCCTCCTCGTCGGTGATGTTGTCGGCGATGTGCCACATCTGCTCCCAGTCGAACTGCTTGGTATAGACATTCATGCGATGGTAGAGGTTGGTTTCGTCGATGTAGAGGTCCATCATGCCGGGATAGGGGCGACCGATCTGGGCGATGTTGGTGTCGCGGAAACGACGACGTACCTGAGCGGCACGGCACCAATCCTCGATCTCGGCCTGAGCGGCGGGATCACCACCTTCGACAACACCGGTGATGACAGCGCAGCGCTTGCCGGCACGGTTGAGGTCGGCTACCATTTCGCCGGTGGCACCGCAGGCATAGAGCTCGCCAAGCCAGGTGGGGATGTCGGTCTTCTCGTAGTCGGGAGCCAACTTCTTCTGGAGGTTGACGATGATGACGGGCACGTTGAGGTCGCGCACGGCAGGGAGCATATTGTAAGAGGTGCAGTAAGTGAGCATCTGGAGGATGACGAGGTCAACGTCGGCAGCGCGGAACTTGTCGCCGGCTACCATTGACTGCTCCTTGGTGGTTACCATACCACCATCGATGAGCTCGACGGTGTCGGGGAGGGTCTTCTTGAATGCTTCATACTGGGATTCGAACTCGGGAACGAGCTGTGGGAACTGGGGGAGATAGGCGCCAAGGGCGATGGAGAACACGCCGACGCGGGCTTTGGTTTCTACTAGTGGTTTCATATATATGGTGAGGTAATTTTTGATGGGCGGCCAAGGACGGCTGCCACGGCAACACTAAACTAAGCAGGGGGGACGAAAGGGGGGATTTTAGCAGGGACGGGACTTGGGGAGGTTGAAGACGTCCTGGACTTCCTTCATCTGTGCAGTGGTCATGCCATCGGGCTCGGAGCCCATGCTGCGGGCGCACATGTAGATGTTGGCAGCCTTGCAGAGAACGTCGGTCTGATCGAAGGCATCCATGATGTCCTTGCCTACGGCTACGGTGCCGTGCTTTTCCCACATGACTACGTCGTGGGTCTTGATCTGCTCGAGGGTGGCCTCGGCGAGAGCTACAGAAGAGGGCAGTGCGTAGGGCACGATGCCAATGCCGAGCGGAGCGAAGGCGAGGGTCTCGGGAATCATCGACCAGAGTACCTTGGTCATCTCGTCACCCTTGAGGAAACGCTGGATGTGGCTCATGGCAACGAGCTCGATAGGATGGGTGTGGAGGGTAGCCTTGTAGCAGCTGCCGGTCTCGAGGAGGTAGTTCTGGAGAGCGAGGTGGGTGGGCAATTCGCTGGTTGGAACGACGTTGACGTCGGCGATGACTTCGTAGGAGGCGCAGTCATCGAGGATGCGGATGATGCTGCCGTTCTGCATGGGTTCCTTGGCGAGGTCGCGCATGCGCTTGCCGGTGCCTTTGCAATAGAAATACTTGCCTTTCAGATAAGGAAGGGTCATGCCGATGGGCTTCACTGCGGAGATGGCAGGCATAGCCTTGCACTCGTCGTCCATAAACTCGGTAACGTTGACGGTGATGTTGCCGCCATTGCGCTCAGCCCAGCCTTTCTGCCAAAGGTAGCCGGTGACTTCGGCGATCTGGTAGATGACGGCCTTGAGGGCGGGGCGGTTTTCTAAGATGGTTTTCATATAAAAATGTGGTTTTTGGGTGGTTATTTTTGGGGGCAGCCATAGATAGCTGCGACATTAACACTTATTAGACGGTGTCGCCGTAGCGCTCGCGGGTGATTTGGTCAAGAGGTTTGCAGCGGGTGTTGGGGCAGCCGATGATGCCGACGATGAGGGAGATGGTGAGGAGGGCGATCATACAGAAGGCGGCTACGGTAAAGCCTTCGCCGTTTTCACCATAGATGATGGTGAAGATGAGACCCCAGACAGCGGAGAGACCGCGTACGATGAAGAACATCAGACCCTGGGCACCAGCACGGAACTTGGCAGGGAAGAGCTCGGACCCCCAGAGGGCATAGAAGATCTGTGGGGAACTGCCGCCCTGTACACCCCAGAGGATGGCGAAGAGCCAGAGGCCTGCGGGGCCGTTGACGCCGATGGTGACGATGACTACCCATGCGCTGATGGCCACGAGGAGTCCGAAGATGTAGATGGCCTTGTGCTGGATCTTGTCGATGAACTTCGAGACGATGAAGGTGACGCCTACGATGATGGCCCATTGGATGCAGTTCATCCAGTTGGCCTGCTCGTTGGAGACACCACCAGCGGTCTCATAGATGTGGGGCTGGAAGAAGCCCATGACCGAAGCGACGAGGTTCCAGGTGAGGTAGATGGTAGCAAGGAAGCATACCGTCTTGACGGCGATGCTGTTCTGGAAGAGCACCTTGATATTGTCAAGAAGACCGTTCTTCTGACCGGAGTTCTTTGCAGCCACGAACTCGGCACTTTCCTGCAGACCGCGCTGAAGGTTCCAAGCGATGAAGGCTACGATGAAGAGCGAGAAGAAGACGATGCGCGACGAGAAGACGTTGACCGCATTGACAGCGAGGTCGGCTCCGCCGATGGCGTGAGCGAGGGACTCAACCCAGCTGAAGAGGTATCCGCCAGGAGCGAAGAGCATGCCGAAGAGCAGGATGCACATAGGACCAAAGCCCCATGACATCTGGGAGATGCAGATGTTGCGTCCACGGTTGTTGACCTCGGAACTTTCGGAGATATAGGTCCAAGATGCGGGAACGCCGACGCCTACTGAGATGCCCGTGATGAGGAAACCGCAGAGCAGCATGGGGAAATTGACGCTGAACATGACGGTGAGCACGCCGAGCATATAGACGAGCAGATTGTAGGTGAAGATGAACTTGCGGCCATACTTGTCGGCGAGGAATCCGCCGATGATGGCACCGAGGGCAGCGCCCAGACAGTTGGCGCTGATGAAGTTGAGCCAGCCGAGATGTACCTCGGAGAGGCCGAGATAGTTCTGCCACAGCGTGAGGCCACTGGCACCAGCTACGATGGCGCCTGCATCAAGATAATTGGTGAGAGACACGGCAATCGTGCTCCTTAAGCTTCCTTTGTTGTTTGCCATTTGTTATTAATTTTATAATGTGAGATTTTCGGAATTCTCGGAGTACTCAGAATACTCTGAATACTTGGAATGCTCGGAAGAGGCAGATTAGCCTTCGCAGAGAGCGGTGTAGCGGTCGTAGGCCTGGAGCCAGGCGGCGGTGTCCTGGGGCTCGTAGCGCTTGAGCTCGATGGCTTTGGCGATGAGGGCGCGCATTTCGGTGATGTCCTTCACCTTGCCGATGGCCTTGAACTGCATCATAATGTTGCCGATGGCAGTGGCCTCGACGGGACCACAGAGGGCGGGGCAACCGATGGAGTTGGACGTCCATTGGGCGAGGAGGGCATTCTGGCAACCGCCGCCGATGATGTGGAGCACGTCAAGCGGGAAGGAGGCCAGTTCCTTAAGCCAGTTGAAGACGGTGCGATAGCGGAGCGCGAGGGATTCCATAATGAGACGTGCAATCTGAGCATCGGTCTCGGGTATGGGCTGACCGGTCTTCTGGCAGTATTCGCGGATGGCACCGAGCATCGAGGGTGGATTGGCGAACATCGGGTCGTCGGGGTTGATGAACGAACGGAAGGGTTCGCCGCTCTGCTCCATTTCGCCGAGAGTCTTGAAGTCGTAGTCCTTGCCCATGCGCTTCCATTCCTTGCGGCACTGTTCGAGAATCCACATGCCAGTGATGTTCTTGAGGAAACGTGTGGTGCCTTCGACACCGCCTTCGTTGGTGAAGTTGAGTTCGAAGGAGCGCTTGCTGATGATGGGGTCCTTCGACTCGATGCCCATGAGCGACCATGTGCCTGAGGAGAGATAGGCGAACTTCTCGTCCTTGGCAGGAACGGCAGCGACGGCGGAGCCTGTGTCGTGACCAGCGATGGCAACGACGGGGATGTCGTAGCCGAAGTCAGCCACCTCGTGCTTGAGGTTTCCAATGACGTGGCCTGGGAAGACCACGGGCGGGAACTTGCTGATGTCGGCACCAGCGGCATCGATGAGTTCGCGGTCGATCTGTTTGGTGCGCGGGTCGAGGAACTCGGAGGTGGAGAGGATGGTATATTCACAGACAGCCTTGCCGGTGAGGTAGAGGCTTACGTAGTCGGGGATGAACACATACTGGGCAGCCTCCTCGAAGGGACGGAAACCTTCCTTGTGGCATGCGTAGAGCTGGAAGAGGGTGTTGAAGTTGATGAACTGGATACCTGTCTTCTCGTAGATCTTCTCACGACCGACTTTCTGGATATATTCGTCCATGGCAGCCACGGAGTAGGGATCGCGGTAGGCGCGGGGTTCCTCGATCATTTTGCCGTCCTTGTCGACAAAGACGACATCTACGCCCCAAGTATCAACACCGATGGAATCGATGCGGATGTCGGGACGTGCAGCAAGATCCTTGAGGCCAGCGACCACTTCGCCGATCAAGGCGGTCATGTTCCAGTAGAACTTGCCATCGTGGTCTTTCTCCTGGATGGCGTTGGGGAAACGACGTACTTCTTCGGTTTCAAGAACTCCTTGTTCATTAAGACGGGCGATAATCATTCGTCCACTGGTGGCACCGAAATCGACGGCGCAAACATAATGCTTCATGTAATATAAGAGTTTTTGTGTGTTTATATCGGTGCAAATATAGCGAGTTTTGGCTTTTTATACAAATATTTCGGCAAAAAAAAACGAAAAAATCTTCCTTTTGTACAAATGTTCTTTATTTTTGGACAAAAATAAGGGTATAAAATGAGAGGGATGCGGGCGATGAGGGGCGCTTAATCGGAGAGATGGAGGTAAAAGTCGGCGGTGAGGGCGCGATAGTCGGCGGTGTATTTGTCGTCGGCGTCACGGATGATGAGCTGCTCGCGGGAGATGGGGGCGTTTTGGAGGGAAAACTCCGCCATGCGGCGCTTGCAGGGCTTTCCGACCTTGGTGAGGATGTCGCAGATACGGACGGGATGGAGGCTGCTGAGGACGGCTGCGGTCATCACTTCGGAGTCGTAGGCGGTGGGATAGATGAGGGCGAGACGGCCGTTTTCGCAGAGGTGGGTACTGGCAAAGCGGGCGATGTCGGACACAGGGAGGGCGTCCTTGTGACGGGCGAGGGCGCGGCCTTCGTCAGTGGGTTTTAGGGTGGCGTTGTAGAAGGGGGGATTGCTGACGATGAGGGCGAACTTTTTGGGGGAACAGGTTTCGGCGAAGGCCTGGAGGGAGAGGGGGTGGACGGTGATGCGGTCGTGCCATGGGGAGGCGGCGACGTTCTCCTGGGCCTGTTGGGCGGCGGTGGGGTCGATTTCGAGGGCGGTTATGTCGAAGGGACGGGAGGTGGGGGTTAGGGCGGTTCTCTGCGCCAGCATGAGGGCGATGATGCCGGTGCCGGTGCCGATGTCGAGGAGGGAGGTGTTATTTTCGGGGGCGGTTGTAAACGAAGGGAGGGATGCCCATGCGCCGAGGAGGACACCGTCGGTGCCCACTTTCATGGCGCAGCGGTCCTGGTGGATGATGAAGTGGCGGAATTGGAAGGAAGACATGGGTGGGGGGAGGGATGAAGGGCGGCCAAAGACGGCCGCGACTGGGACACGAGGGACGGGAGCAGCCATCGATGGTTGCGACGGGGACGCAGGGCGGCGGCAAAACCGCCGCTTGCGGAGAAGGGGGACGAGGGGCAGCCATACACGGCTGCGACGGGGACGAGGCTACTTCTTATCCTGGGCGGCGAAGAAGGAGGCGAGGATGGTGCCGGAGATGCTGTGGTAGGCGCAAGAGATGGCGCAGGGGACGACGCTGAGGGCAGCCATAGGGTTGGCGGCGATGGCGGCAGGGGTGGCGAAGAAATTGCTGGAAAGGACGGTGGCCATGCCGGCGTTCTGCATGCCTACTTCGATGCTGATGGTGCGACGCTTGGCGATGGAAAAGCGGGCGGCTTTGCCGATGAGATAGCCGAGGAGGTAGCCAAGGCCGTTATGGCAGGTGACGACAGCGAGGGTGAGGGCAATGAGGCTCAGACCGTTCTCTTCGAGACGGGGATGGACGGTGAAGATGACGCCACCGACGATGAGGGCGAGGCAGAAGACCGAGATGCCGGGCATAATGGATTGGATTTGCTTGAAATTGTCGCGGTGGCCCAAGAAGTAGTTGAAGGTGCAACCTAAGGCCACGGGGAGGATGGTGACGAGGCAGATGTTCTGGAACATGCCAAAGGCATCGACTTCGATCTGCTGGCCTGCGAGCCAAAGGACCATAAGGGGTGTGACGATGGGTGCCAGGAGGGTGGAGACGGTCGTCATACCAACGGAGAAGGCAACGTCACCGTGGCAGAGGAAAGACATGATGTTGCTCGATACGCCACCGGGACAACAGCCAACGAGGATGATGCCTGCACTGAGGAATGGGTCGAGGCCGAAGACCTTGGTGAGACCGTAGGCTACGAAGGGCATGACGGTGAACTGCGCCAGGGTGCCGAGAAGGATATCGAGGGGACGGCTGAGGACTATCTTGAAGTCTTCGGTGGAGAGGGTGCAGCCCATAGTGAGCATGATGATGCCGAGGACGATGGAGGGACGTGCTCCCTGCTGCACCCAGGCGAAGGTAGAGGGAAAGAACCCGCTCAGGATGGCTGCGGCGATGACTATCCATGAGCAGTAGCGGCTCATGAAACGGCTGATCGACTGGAGAGAATCTAGCATATATACGGTAGTAAAAGGGGAAAAATCGGGCGCAAAGATAATGCGTTTGCGGGGAATATGCAAAAAAATGGGGGAAAAAGTGGGCGGTTCGATGAAAAATGATTATCTTTGCGGCGGGTTTTGAAACCTCGAACAAGAGAGAAACCTCAAAGAGAAACCTCGAAAAGGTTTCTTACTGAAAAGGGTTTGGTCGAAGAAAGGTTTCTTGCTGAAAAGAAGGATTGATGTTTTGAGATAAACGATGCGAAAGATAGAACTGTTGGCGCCGGCGAAGTCGGCAGAGGTAGGTATTGAGGCCATCAATCATGGGGCAGATGCGGTGTATATTGGTGCACCGGCATTCAGTGCACGTGCGGCTGCTCATAACTCGGTGGAGGACATTGAGCGGTTGGCGCGGTATGGGCATCAATATGGGGCGAAGACCATTGTGGCGCTTAATACGATACTGACCGACAAGGAACTGGTCGAAGCAGAGAAGATGGCGTGGCGGCTCTATGAGGCTGGCGTGGATGCGCTGATCATACAGGACCTGGGACTGTTGCAGATGAATCTTCCATCGATGGAACTGCATGCCTCGACACAGGCAGATGTGCGTACCGTGGAGCGGACACGGCTCTTTCGCGATCTAGGCTTGACGCGTGTCGTGTTGGCCCGAGAGCTTGGAATAGCGGAGATACAGGCGATTCATGAGGCGGTGCCCGATGTGGAGTTGGAGTGTTTCGTGCATGGAGCGCTTTGCGTTTGCATCAGCGGACAATGTTATCTGAGTGCAGCGCTGACCGGACGTTCGGCCAATCGCGGGGAGTGTGCGCAGCCCTGTCGACTGCCCATGGACCTGCTGAATCCACAGGGAGACAAGGTGCTGGCGCGACAGCGTCATCTGCTATCGCTGCGCGACATGAACCGCTCGGCATATATCGAGCAGCTTCTTGATGCGGGAGTGACCTCGCTGAAGATCGAGGGTCGACTCAAGGAGATGAGCTATGTAAAGAATGTGGTGGCTTATTACCGCAAGCTGATTGACCAGATCATTGCACGACGGGAGGAGTATGCACCCCTGAGCTACGGGCAGACGGAGTTAAGTTTCGAGCCACGCTTGGAGAAGAGCTTCAATCGCGGGTTCACGTCGTATTTCGCCGAAGGGAAACGCGAACCGATGTGGAACTTCGAGAGCCCAAAGTCGATGGGAGAGAAGGTCGGCACTATTACGAAGGTAAATCGCGACAATTTCGTCATTAGTCTCGACGTCGATACCTTGCACAATGGCGACGGGCTGGCAGTTGGACAGCAGGGTTTCAGGCTCAATCGCTTCGATGCAGCGACAAGCATGTGCTTCCCGCTGGAAGGCGTGCAGGTGTGCCGTGCGCTGCAAAAGGGACAGAACGTGTACAGGAACCTGGACGTGGCTTTCGAGCAGCTTCTGAGCAAACCATCGGCCAAGCGGACGATGGCCGTCGATATGCATTATTCGGCATGCGAGAACAGGATTTCCTTGCGCATGAATTGCTGCGAAAAGGACGAGGTAGAGGTCGAAATGGAAGGGGCTTTCGAGCGTGCAGAACGTTCGCAGAAAGAGAATATCGAAAAGCAACTGGGCAAACTGGGAGGCACACCCTTCAGGACAGGCAGCATCGAGGTGGAAGGCGACGAATGGTTCGTGCCCTCGTCGAAATTGGCGGAAATGCGACGCACTTGTGTGGGAAAATTGCTGGAAGAGCACCTAAAAATGCAAAGTGAAGTTCGCAAGTCGTTCGAGAAACCCGATTACAAGACACGTGCAAAAATGCTCGATGCAAAGGGTATCCTACCCACCGATTTCCTGGCAAATGTGATGAACAAAATGGCACGCGAAACCTATCGGGAAATGCAGATAGAAAACGTCGCAGATGCCTTTGAACTACAACAGAATAAGGACGGAATGGTGATGCAGACAAAACATTGCTTGAAATACGCCTTCGGACAGTGTCCGCGTTATGTGAATCCGCAACCCGAAAAACTGCTCGAAGAAAACTTCAAAATCGGGCAGGAACTGGCGCTTAGAATAGGGAATAGAAAATTTTTTATAAAATTTGGGTGCAAAAATGATTGCATATCAAAAATTTTTACTATATTTGCGCCGCAAAAATGATATCTATTTAAAAAATCAAAGAAAAATATGAGTGATCAGAAGAAAATCAAGACCGCACTCGTGTCGGTGTTCCACAAGGATGGTCTCGACGAGATTATCAAGTTGCTCCATGCACAAGGTGTAACCCTGCTTTCTACAGGCGGTACCCAGAAGTTCATCGAAGGACTGGGTGTTCCCTGCAATACCGTTGAGGATCTTACGACCTATCCATCGATTCTGGGTGGCCGTGTGAAGACCCTTCATCCGAAGGTGTTCGGAGGCATCCTCGGTCGTCGTGACAACGAAGGCGACAAGGAGCAGATGGCAAAGTATGCCATTCCGGAGATTGACCTCGTCATCGTGGACCTCTATCCATTCGAGGACACTGTAGCCAGTGGCGCCGACTTCCAGAGCATCATCGAGAAGATCGACATCGGAGGCATCTCGCTGATACGTGCAGCCGCCAAGAACTTCAAGGACGTGATCATCGTTGCCAGCAAGGCACAGTACCAGCAGTTGGCCGACATCCTGAAGACCAAGGGCGCCGTGAGCGACTACGAGGACCGCTTGAGCTTTGCAGAGCAGGCATTTGGCGTCAGCAGCCACTACGACACCGCCATCCACGCATGGTTCGCTCAGCAGAAGTAAATTCGATAGATAATTAACATCATAATAAAATCCGTCAGACAAAGAATGGGATTCTTTAATTTAAATCAGGAGGTCGCCATCGACCTCGGAACTGCCAACACCGTCATCATCCATGGTGGCAAGATTGTGGTGAATGCACCATCAATTGTTGCCCTTGAAGGAGAAAAGATGATTGCCGTGGGTCACAAGGCACAGCAGATGGAGGGTAAGACTCCAGCCAATATACGTACTGTCCGTCCACTTCGCGACGGTGTGATAGCCGACTTCAATGCCGCCGAGCAGATGATTCGCGGTATGGTAAAGATGGCCTTCAGCAGCCGTCACTTCTTCACCCCACAGCTCCGTATGGTAGTGGGTGTGCCCTCAGGTTCGACCGAAGTAGAACTCCGTGCCGTTCGCGACTCCAGTGAGCATGCAGGTGGCCGTGACGTTTATATGCTGTATGAGCCTATGGCTGCTGCCATCGGTATCGGCATCGACGTACTTGCTCCAGAAGGCAACATGGTGGTGGACATCGGTGGCGGTTCGACCGAGATTGCCGTCATTTCGCTTGGTGGACTTGTTACGAACAACTCCATCCGCATTGCCGGCAACGACCTCACGCAGGACATCATGGAGTATATGAGCCGTCAGCACAATATCAAGGTCGGTGTTCCTACCGCCGAGCAGATCAAGTTCAACGTAGGTTCGGCCCTCACCGTGCTTGACAACCCACCCGAAGACTTCGTGGTACGCGGTCCTAACCGTATGACAGCCTTGCCAATGGAAGTGCCCGTAAGCTATCAGGAGATCGCACACTGCATTGAGAAGTCGATTTCGAAGATCGAGGCAGCCGTGCTTACCGGCCTTGAGCAGACCCCACCTGAGCTTTACGCCGACATTGTGCGCAATGGTATCTATCTCGCTGGTGGCGGTGCATTGCTCCGTGGCCTTGACAAGCGTCTGCAGGACAAGATCGGCATTCCTTTCCACGTGGCCGAGGATCCGCTTCTCAGCGTAGCCAAGGGCGTAGGTATTGCACTCCAGAACATCGACCGCTTCCCATTCCTTATCCGTTAACAGCTTGTCTCCATCTGATTTATGGAGAATCTGATACGCTTCATCACCAAGAACAGCCCGTGGTTTACGTGGCTGTTTTTGGCCATTCTAAGCATAGTGCTGCTATGCCAGACCAATCCGTATCACCGGAGCATCTGGTTTGGAAGCGCCAATTTCATCACGGCCAACGTCTATGATGCGCAGAGCAGCGTGACGGGTTATTTCGGGCTTCGCCAGGCCAACGTTGAACTGCTCGAACGCACGGGAATTCTCGAAGCCGAGAACCAGGCGTTGCGTCAGCAGTTGCAGGAGTATCAGGCCCTGGATTTCCATCAGCACGATTCGGTCAAGCACCAGTATCGTTATTTGATTGCCCATGTGGTCGGCAACAGCATCAATCAGGCGGAGAACTACATCACCCTCGACAAGGGTGCTGCCGACGGAGTGCATCAGGACCTTGGTGTGGCCGACCAGAACGGTGTGATCGGTATTGTTGCCAACGTTTCGGAGCACTATTCGCTTGTGCTCAGTGTGCTTAACCCCAAGTTGCGTCTTTCGGTGATGTTGAAGGACACCGAGGCATTTGGTTCTCTGGTGTGGGATGGGAAAGACAGTAGGTATGCGGTTTTCGAGGACCTGCCCCGCAATGTAGATTATAATAATGGAGATACGGTCGTAACAACTGGCTACACGTCGTCATTCCCTAAGAACGTTCCTGTAGGGCGCGTTGTAGATACGTTTGACGGAGGAGGCAGTTTTTTGACTTTGCATATCGAATTGTTTTCGAACTTCAATCGCTTGAATGCCGTCCACGTGATCTTCAACAAGGAACAGGAAGAACGTGACCAGTTGCAGGCGTCAGTCAGTGCAACCGAATAACTTTAGTGTAATGCTTTTGTACAAACATTCTGCCAGATGAGCATCCTTCTCTATATCTTATGGCTTCTTCTTGCAGTGGTGCTGCAGGTGCTTCTCTTCAATCACCTCTCTTTCTTCGGAGGGGTGGCGCTGGTGTATGTCATTGCACTGTTGAAGGCACCTGTCGAGATCAGCCGTGTGCTCCAGATTGTCATGGGCTTCCTGGTGGGTTTTGTCATCGATATCTTCTGCAACACACCTGGTATGCATTCGCTGACTGCCGTTTCGGTGATGGCTTTGCGTGACTCGATACTGCATCTTTACAACGACGATCCCGAATTCAAGAGCGGACTGGTGACGATGCAGCAGATTGGCCTTTCGGCCTTCGTCCGCTATGCCTTGTCGTTCATTGGCCTGCATTGCCTGCTGCTCTATATCATCGAATCGTTTACCTTGTTTAATCTTCCTGTCATGCTGGTTAAGGTACTGATCAGCATCGGGTTGACTTTCGGCTTCTGTATGGCCTTTGAATTTGCTGCCGCGAAGAGATAACTACTTGCATGCAACACAATTTTGAACTCGAAAAACGTCGCTTTGTAATTGGAGGATTGGTTCTGCTGATCTTCCTCATTTACATTTTGCGTCTGTTCAACCTTCAGATTGTGGATGATAAGTATCAGGCTATGGCGCGCAACAACGCCTTCCTCACTAAGACCATCTATCCTGCACGTGGACAGATTTATGACCGCAACGGCAACCTGCTGGTGTATAACCAACCAGCCTACGACCTGGTGGTGACGATGCGCGAGGTGAAGGACCTCGATACTCTCGACCTCTGCAACACGCTGGGTATCACTCGCGAAGTGTTTGAGGAGCGAATGCGGGAAATTATGGACCCAAGGCGCAACAAAGGCTATTCGAGCTATACGCAACAGACCTTCGTCACTCAGTTGAGCGTCGAGGACTATGCCAAACTGCAGGAGAGGATGTACAAGTACCGCGGCTTCGAGATACGTCCGCGTACCATTCGTCAGTATATGCGTTCGATAGCCCCCCACATCTTAGGTAATATTCGCGAGGTGACCCCGAAGGAGATCCAGCGTGACGATTACTACCAGCGTGGCGACTATACGGGTGACCTTGGCGTGGAGAAGAGCTACGAGAAATACTTACGCGGCGACAAGGGCAAGGAGATCCTGCTGCGTGATGCCCATGGCCGCATCAAGGGGCATTACGAGGACGGCAAGTATGACGTGGTGCCGAAAGCTGGTCATAACCTTACGCTCTCGATCGATGCCGACCTGCAGGCCTATGCCGAGAGCCTGATGGTGAACAAGATTGGCGCACTGGTTGCCATCGAACCAGCCTCGGGTGAGATTCTGGCGATGGTGTCGAGCCCAACGTTCGACCCGAGCCTGCTTGTCGGCCGTGAGCGCGGCAAGCATTACAAGGAGTTGCTCGATGATCCCTTCAAGCCATTGCTCGACCGAACCATTTCGGCGGCCTATCCACCCGGTTCGACGTTCAAGCCGACGCAAGGACTGATCGGTCTGGAGGATGGAGCCATTTCCCCCGAGACGCTGCTGCCTTGTCGTGGCGGCTTCGTGATGGGACGATTCAGAATGGGATGCCACGATGGCATTGCCCAATGGTCCATTGTCCCAGCCATCGCCGGTTCGTGCAACGGATACTTCGGCTGGTGCCTGGTGAACATCTTGAACAACAAGAAGTACAAGAGCATCCAGGAGGCCTTTGACGCGTGGAAGAACTATATGGTCTCGATGGGTTATGGCTATCGACTTGGCATCGACCTGCCGGGAGAGATACGCGGATTCATCCCGAATACCGCCTATTACAACAAGATGCTACGGACAGACGACTGGAAGCCCATCAGCATCATCTCGATCTCCATCGGCCAGGGCGAAATCCTTGCGACACCTTTGCAGATTGCCAACCTGGCGGCAACGATAGCCAACCGAGGATATTATTACATCCCGCATGTGATTCATTCGATACAAGACACGTTGATTCCCGATACGTTCAGGATTCAGCACAAGACGATGATAAGCCCGAGGCACTACGAATGGATCGTCAAGGGCATGCGAGCGGCGGCGGTGAACGGAACCGTCAGACGAAGCGGCAACCTCGACCCAGAAGGCATCGAGATCTGCGGCAAGACGGGAACGGCACAGAACCCGCACGGCAAGGATCATTCGGTCTTCATGGGCTTTGCACCGATGAACCAACCCAAGATTGCCGTCTGCTGTTTCATCGAGAATGGCGGTTTCGGAGCCACCTTCGGCGTACCTATCGGAACATTGGTGATCGAGAAGTACCTGAACGGCAAGATTTCGGGCCGACGCAAATTTGCCGAAGAGAATATGAAGCGCAGTTCGACGCTGCAATATACCGATTACAAGAAAAAGAAATAGACCCCCGAATAATCACAGATAGGATATGAACTTCCTTCGTAGTTTTGACTGGCTGACGTTGATCGTCTATGTGATCCTGGTCCTTGCTGGCTGGGTCACCATTAATGCTGCTAGTTACAATTTCGACGGAGCCTCGATCTTCGATTTCGGTCGCCCTTCGGGCAAGCAAATCGTCTGGTTCGGCCTGGCATTGTTCCTTATCATTGCCATCCTTTGCCTCGACAGCCGGTTCTATATGACATATGCGCCCTTGATCTACGTTAGTGTGATGATCCTTCTGTTTGTGACGATCTTTATAGGCACAAACATCAACGGTTCACATTCGTGGATCAAGATCGGAACGTTCTCTATCCAGCCTGCTGAATTCGGCAAGTTCTCGACGGCGCTGATGCTAGCCTATCTGTTCAATGGGTATAACTTCAAGTTCACTGAGCCAGCCAATTTTGCCAAGGCATGTATGATTGTGCTCATACCCGTGCTGCTCATCATCCTGCAGAACGAGACGGGTTCGGCGCTGGTCTATTTCTCGCTGGTGCTGCTGTTCTATCGTCAGGGTATGTCGGGTATCATCCTTTGGGCAGGGTTCTGCTTCATCCTCATTTTCGTGCTAGGCATCAAATACAGCGTCGAGCCGCTTCCCGAAGGTGTTGTGCTTGGGCTCGACGAGTCGGCTCCGCCTTCACTGAAGGGACAGAACCTGGTGCTCACCATCATCCCGTTCCTGGTGGCAGGTATGCTGGCTTTCTTCGCTAACAACTACGGAGCAGCCGGATTTGTGGCACTTGTGGCTTTCCTTGGCTTTGGTCTGTTCGGCCTACTTGACCATTTCATCACGTGGCCTTTCCCCTTCCAGTACCGTTGGATTGGATGGATCATCAACCTTTTCACCGTCGGCTACTGTGCGTTCCTTTTCTTGCTGCACAAGGTGCGATCGTATATCACCGTAGGCGTCTTTGCCGTGCTTTTCGTCGGCTTCCTCTACACCTGCGATTTTGCTTTCAGCAAGCTGCAGCCCCACCAGCGCGGACGTATCGAGGTGCTTTTGGGTATGAAGGAAGACCTGAAGGGCGCAGGATACAACGTCAACCAGGCGAAGATTGCCATCGGTTCGGGCGGTTTCCTGGGCAAAGGCTATCTTGAAGGCACACAGACCAAACTCGCCTACGTGCCCGAACAGGAGACCGATTTCATCTTCTGCACAGTGGGAGAGGAGGAAGGTTTTGTGGGTTGTGTGACCGTGCTGATGCTCTACTTCATCCTTATTGCGCGACTCATTTCGCTGGCCGAACGACAACGAACGCCTTTTGCGCAGGTCTATGGCTACTGCGTGGCGTGCATCTTCGCCTTCCACGTTATTATTAATGTGGGCATGGTCATCGGCCTTGTGCCAGTGATCGGTATCCCGCTGCCATTCTTCAGCTATGGCGGCTCGGGCCTGTGGTCGTTCACGATCCTGCTGTTCATATTCCTGAAACTCGATGCTACACGCATTCAAAAGTATTGATATCCAGATGAAGCATTTGATAACTGCGATTCTTGGCTTCTGCATCTGCATTTCCGCATGGGCCGACAACTTCATCATCCATCATGGTGATGCAGTGAAGTTGTTCTGCCAACGTGTGCCCGAAACTGCCATAGAACGTGCCGACCAACTCTTCGAACAGGACTATCATGAGGTCTTCGGCGAATATCTGGTGCACACCAACAGCATAGCCGATGCCAGGATCATCGTTGCCACCTACGACAACGCAGGCCTCAAGCGATATGCCAAACTGCGCGGCATCAATTTCGACCGGCTTGCCGATCATCGCGGCGCATTCATTCTGAAGGTTCACAACAATGGAAAGCAGTTGTTTGTGGTGGGCAGTGACGAGCTAGGTACGGCATTCGGCATGATGACACTCAGCAGGCAATGGGGCGTGTCGCCTTTCCGCTGGTGGGCCGATGCTCCCGCTTTGCCGATGGATGCCTACGAACTTGGTGTGGCCTATGAGGAACTCTTCGAGGCATCGGTGCCCGTCAGGACGTTGGAGCTCGATGGTGCACAGCCTCACGACAAGTATCTGCAGGAGCTTCAACTGCGTCTGCGTGCCACCGGAGTGACTGATACGGCCCATACAACAGTGTCATCAGACAGCCTGTTCCGTTGGACGCTACAACCTGCGTCGATGCCCTATCTCGGCTTGGGTCTTGCCCTCGATGCGCCAGAACATATCCGACTCGAAGGTCTTCGTGCCTACGATAACGGTCGCAAGGGGGAGTGGCAGATGCAGTGGTGTCATCAATTGGGAGGAGAACTCCAGATCTTCCTCTTCTTCGACATGGCATGGGACATCAAATCCTATCGCGCGCCTTATGCAGTGGATGATCTCGAGGATCTGCACTACACCCAGATGAGCGGCATCAACTGCAACTGGTCGCAGATCTGGAACGATTATTTCGACCTTGCTATGACGTTCCATCCCGAGCAACCGCATAGTTTCGAGGCCCTTCGTCGAGCCATCGGCGAAAGCCAGAACCTGCAGCTGCAACTTTCGCTCGAACTGAACGACAAGGTGGTCCCCAACGACCATGCCAATGCCTTTTTCCGCACCGTCGAATATCCGCTCAACATGCTGACCACGCAGATGCAGCGTCTCTGCAACATGCAGCTTGTCGAACACGATGCCGGCAAGCAGTGGGCCGTCGAGGATTGCCGTCAGCGTATGTCGCTGCTGGCTGCCGAACTTCCCGCGCTCGTCGAACCCAAGTGGCGGCAGATGATTGGAGGTGTCGTGATGCCAGGCATCGAACTCGACCAAAGCCTGATGCGGGAGGATGAGCAAGGCGTAAAGACGCCGATGCAGGTGGGCTCGCTGACATCACTGCCTTCTGAGGAGCGTATTGATTTGCTTTATCGCAGCAAGCGGGCACTTGGAACTTATGTAGAGCCCTACGAGGCCCTTCGCCTTCCGCTCGTCCAACAGGCCGACAGCGTGCATCTCTGCGTGTGGCTGCTCCCGACGCGCTGCTATGGCAAGACGATGAACTGTATGATTTCGATTGACAAAGGCGAACCCCAGTTGCTTCGCATCGACCAGAAGCACCTCGACCAGCCACAGCAGGTTTATGACCTCGTGTTTGCCATCGATCCTTCCACCGACCAGCACGACATCGTGCTGCGTACGACATCAGATGCCATCTACCTGCAACGCATCTGGCTAACCGATATTAAATGAACTATGATATGAAAAAGAGGAAACTTGTTTTTGCTACCAACAATGCCAATAAGATCAACGAGGTGAAGGCTTTGCTCGAAGCCTGTGGCCCGGAGGTCTCCGAACGCTATGAGGTTTTGTCGCTGCGCGATATCGGGTGCAACGAAGACATCCCCGAGAACTCGAACACCTTTGCAGGCAATGCCTTGCAGAAGGCCGAATATGTGAATGTGCATTACGATGTGGATTGTTTCGCCGATGATTCGGGCCTCGAAGTACGCGCCTTGGGTATGGATCCCGGAGTGCGTTCGGCACGCTATGCGATGGACGAAGGCTTCGACCACAACAGCGAGGCCAACAACGACAAACTGCTGCGCAAGCTGCAACGCGTCAGGGACCGCTCGGCACAATTCCGAACAGTCATCGTACTGTTGATGGATGGCAAGATGCAGGAGTTTGAGGGCGTTTGCCGTGGTTCGATCACCACCGAACGTTCGGGTAGCCAGGGATTCGGCTACGATCCCATTTTCCGTCCACAGGGCTATGACATCACTTTCGCCGAGATGTCGATGGAAGAGAAGAATGCCATCAGCCATCGCGGCAAGGCGGTGCGTGCACTGGTAGAATACCTCAAGGAGCACTGATCAGCTCCGTTGGGCACAGCTTAGCACCACAAGGCTCTGTTTGGCTCCACAAGGCGCAGCTTAGACGAAGCGGATGCGCCATTCTTGCGGGTAGAGGTTGTTGCTGCGGTTGCCCAGGTTCTTGACGAAGCCCAAGGCATGGCCCCGGTAGGTCACGATCACGTAGCCTGTCGGTGCGGATGCATCCAGGGTGATGGCCTCATGACGCAGGTAGTTGAGTGCGGTATTGAGGTCAACTTCCACGGTGGGGAAGGCGTTCTCCCTGCGAACGATACTTAGAGCCAACGCATGGGCCGGGACGATGTCTCGGCCCTTAATTGTGCCCATTTCGATGCCGCTTTGCAGCAGGTATAGACCTTGGCTTACCAGTGCATCATGCAGCACCTTATGGCCTGTAGGGATGGCACGCAAGGTGCCTTCGGCGGTCAGTTCGAGGGAGGCCTCGCAGTCGAGTTGCGATAGGAGGGTAGGAGCTGCCTTTTTCAGGTCGATGGCAGGTTTGCTGCGGTCGTCCTTGCCAAGCGTTTTCCCGCTTCCCTTTCGCTTGTTGTCAGTTTTGCGCGAAGTATTGGGTTCGGCATTGTTCTCCCTTTTGCGCACAGCAGCCATGAAGAGTCCTTCGCCTTCGGTGAAGTGCGGCATGAAGCGATAGCATGGCCTCTGGCCGACGATTGGCGGATGGATGTGCCAGGCATCGTCGGTGGGTATTTCGAGGGCTTCTGCGCCCAATTCTTCGCAAATGTAGGCAAGCATCTCTTCGTCCTCGTGGACGTTGAAGGTGCAGGTGCTATAGACCATGATACCTCCGGGCTTCAAGGTGGGCCAGATGGTGTCGAGTATCTCGCGCTGAAGCGCAACGCATGCGTTCACCTTCTGAGGTGACCAGTCGCTTACGGCACCTTCGTCCTTGCGGAACATGCCTTCGCCCGAGCAGGGCACGTCGGCCAGAATGAGGTCGAACTGATGGGAGAGTTTCCGGAAGTCGGCAGGTGCGTTGCACGTCACGCTCACATTCGGATAGCCCCATTTGGTGATGTTTTCGCTCAGTATTCTCGCCCTTCGACGATCAATCTCGTTGCTCACCAGTTGGCTCCCTTCGGGCAGCACGCTCAGCATTGCCGTGCTTTTGCCGCCAGGCGCTGCGCAAAGGTCGAGAGCGGTCACAGGCTCTTTGACCAATGACCTCAACACGTGCGTCACGAACTGCGACGACGCTTCCTGCACGTAGTAGCATCCTGCGTGCAGTAAAGGGTCGAGGGTGAAGTTCGGTCGCTCGTCGAGATATACGCCGTCGTCGGGATTCCAACCGATGGGAAGACCAGACCTTTCGGCACATTTTGCGCGATTATACCGCAGGCTTGTTGTCGGCTCGCTATCGGTCAATGCCTGGATGAATGGAGCGAGTTCGGATGCTGGCAGATATGCCTTGATGTCTTCTATAAAGGCCTCGGGGAGGGTCATATTCAATCAAATTTGGATAATAATACTAAAAATCTTCGCAAAATTCGTGATTTTTTTTTGTAATGCCAAATTTTTTCCGTAATTTTGCGCAAAAATTAAGGATAATTTGCAACCTACCATCGCTACATGCTCGAGCCTGCTCTCTATTTGATACCCGTTACCCTTGGCGACACCTCCATCGATCAGGTGCTTCCTGCCTACAATCGGCAGGTCATTCTGGGCATCCGGCATTTCATTGTTGAGAATGTCCGTTCGGCGCGTCGATTCCTGAAGAAGGTAGAGCCTTCGATAGACATCGATTCACTACATTTCTGCGAACTCAACCAGCATACCGACCGCAAACTCATCGATTCCTATCTCGATCCGTTGCGCAAGGGTGAGGCCGTGGGCATCATCAGCGAGGCAGGTTGCCCCGCTGTCGCCGATCCAGGAGCCGACGTGGTGGCTATTGCCCAGCGTGGCGGGCTCCGTGTGGTTCCGTTGGTAGGTCCTTCGAGCATTATCCTCAGTGTGATGGCTTCGGGTTTCAATGGACAGAGTTTTGCCTTCCATGGCTATCTGCCTATCGACGAAGGGCAGCGCATGCAACGCCTCAAGCAATTGGAGGCGCGCGTTTATGCTGAGGACCAGACGCAGTTGTTCATCGAGACTCCCTATCGCAACCTCAAGATGATGCAGACGCTGCTGCAGGTGCTGCGTCCTTCGACACGTATCTCGTTGGCAGCCGATATCACCTGTCCCGACGAGTCGATCCACACACGCACGGTGAATGAGTGGAAGCGTCAGCTTGGCGCTGCACGAACGGACGAGGAGCGTCAGAGGCTTGTGCCGCGTTGTCCGGCTATCTTTTTAATCTACAAATGACATTTTATATAATGTACGCACACTAATGTTGAAGTTCCTGAGTCTTTCGAGCGGAAGCAGCGGCAACTGCTACTATCTTGGCACCGACCAGCACGCCATCTTGATTGATGCCGGCATACCTGTGCGTACCATCCAGAAGGTGCTTCGCGAGAATGGTCTGGCATTTGGCAAGATCATGGCCGTGCTTGTTACCCACGATCATACCGACCACATACGTTCGGCGGGGAGCCTGGGCGAACTCTATCACATTCCTGTCTATGCCACCAAGGAAGTACACCAGGGCATGGAGCGCAATTATGGAATGGCGAAGAAACTGACCAATGCCTCTCGTCGAAATATTGAACGCGAAACGCCGTTCTATATCCCCGGCACGAAGTTTCGTGTCACAGCCTTCACCGTTCCTCACGATTCGACCGACAATGTCGGCTATTACATCGAATATGGAGATGGCGACGAGGTGGTGCGTTTCTGCTTGGCCACCGATGTGGGTTTCGTAACTCCAGATATCCGTCATTATCTCTCCCTTGCCGATCATCTGGTTGTCGAGTCCAACCACGACATCAATATGCTGATGGATGGCCCATATCCTGCCTATCTCAAGAAGCGAGTGCGTGGCGAAGGGGGGCACATGAGCAACAAGGAATGTGCCGAACTCATCCATGACGTTTGGCATGCATCCATCCGGCACCTTTTCCTTTGTCACCTAAGTGCCGAAAACAACGACCCCGACCTGGCTTATCGTACAGCAGCCCGTGCGCTTCAAAGCGAAGGCGTAAGGGTAGGGCAGGATGTAGTCCTCAGCGTGCTGCTTCGCAACAGCCCGTCGTTGGTCTACGATTTCGACCCTCAGCATAATTCGCCTGCACCCATCCAACTTGAAATCGATTTTGATTGATTCTATAACTACCCTTATAATTCTTATCAACTATGTACAGCGATCCTAAATCCTGTCTCTATTGCACCAACAATGAGACCTTGCACAATCTCATGATCGAGATTTGCCATCTTCGTGTGTCCCGTCTCTTCCTTTTCAAGGAGCAGACCTATCGCGGACGTTGCCTTGTAAGCTACGACCACCATGTCAATGACCTCAACGAACTCAACGACCAGCAGCGTAACGACTTTATGGCCGATGTTGCTCAGGCTACCCGTGCTATGCAACGTGCCTTCAATCCCGAGAAGATCAACTATGGTGCCTACAGCGACAAACTCAGCCATCTGCATTTCCACCTTGCTCCAAAGTATGTCGATGGACCTGATTATGGCGGAATTTTCCAGATGAATCCAGGTAAGGTTTATCTCACCGATGCCGAATACCAGGAACTCATCGATGCCATCAAGGCCAACCTCTGATGTTTTTTCATCGTTTTTTTATCACGAATTAGAGATTTTTCGAAGTTGCACGGGCTGTAATTCTTCATTTCTCTAATTCGTGATTATTTTTTTGAGCAAAAAATAGTCGTTAAAACGGCTATCGTGCAAAGCACAGATGCCAACTATGTTCAAACAAATTGGAAAAAGCACTTTTTTTGACGATTTCCCTAAAAATATTTGGTGCGCCCATATTTTTGCTATACCTTTGCACCCGCTGCCGCTAAAAAACGGTAACACGTTCTTTGAAACACTGAAGATTGATAGAATAGCAAGTAGTACAAGTTAGAAGTTGGTTTAACCAACAACGAGCTTAAGTCAATTTCCTTTTAGAGGATTTGAATTGCCAGCATCAAACAAACGATAAAAAGTACAACGAAGAGTTTGATCCTGGCTCAGGATGAACGCTAGCGACAGGCCTAACACATGCAAGTCGAGCGGCAGCACCTCGGGTGGCGAGCGGC
>ONNR01000015.1 GCA_900319235.1 uncultured Prevotellaceae bacterium | reverse complement strand
TAACACAATAGTTCACTTGCGACTCGGTGGTTAATCCTTTTTTTATTGTATATACATGCAAAGATAAGGATTATTTTTGACTGGTGCAAATCTAAATGAAAACACGGAAAACACAGAAAATGTTGACATCAAGAGAGATAATATCTGTGAGTTCAGTGAGTTCCGTGTGGGATAAAAAAGGGCACACAGATCTCGCGGATGAACACAGATTTGGTCTTGTGAGACACGGATGTGTAACAAGCAAATTTAAAACCATCAAATTTTCGTAAAGTTAATCGACACCACCAAAAAATTACCAAAATTACTTTTATCATTATTATTTTTCTTATTTCTTTGACTTTGTGTAATCGGTTGTTTTGGGGTTTCGCGAAAATAATTGGTCGATTTTTGTGTTTGGATTTGGTATTGTTGATATTTTTCTTTTCCTTTGCATACCTAATTTAGATTAAAATACTTCGAAAATGAAAAAAGTATCCTTTCTGTTACTCGTTTTCTCGTTTTTTGTTTCTGCCTTTGCTCAACCTTCGATGGAAGGGAAGACATATCTCTACAAACGTGTGATGATAGTTGAGAACGGGGTGAAAAGCCCGAAGGATGACGATGCCCATTATATCACCTTTACGTTTAAGGGATGCCATGAGTCGGACAAGGATGGATTCGATGCTAAACATGGGTTCGTGGATTATACCAAAGACGAAAATAACCTTCATTGTTACTATGGCAGTTGCTTTTACGGCAAGGCGCATTACTATTTCTCGAATGATTATATGCGCCTGAATGTCCAAATCAATGAGAACCTGGTATATGTATATCAACGGGAACCTAGCGGTAAGACTACAGCGAAACTTAGAGGTGCCTATCCTGAGACTAACGGAGGAGGTGGCGTAGTCGTTGTTCCGACGCCAATGATCGATATTGGAGGCGGAACTTCTGGAGGGTCTTCAAATAGCAACAGATCATCATATATAAAATGCAGATCATGTAATGGTACGGGCAATTGCCAAAGCTGTAAGGGCAAAGGCCATTCGAGCATTTGGGGTGAGAAGTATCAGGAATGTATGGGCTGCAATGGCTCGGGGCGTTGCACCGTATGCTATGGAACCGGTAGAATTGTATCGTATTAATAAAATAAATGTATTATGAAGAAGTTGTTTATGTTTTTGACGATGCTGCTGATGGTGGTGTTGTCGGCGAGTGCTCAAACCTATTGCTATAAGTACGCCTATAGTGTGGATCCGGATACTGGCGCGAAGGAAAGACCTTCGGGTGAAGCATATAGGTATTATACTTTTAACGGGAACTATTGCTATGAAACGGATAGGGATGGATATAAGAAGAATAATATCGTGCTTCAATACAAAGGTTCCCAGAATAATATTCTTGTCTATGAGGATCCGGAGAACCTGGCTGCTATCATCGGATGGAAACCTACGCGTATCCACGTTGCTTCTGATTTTTCCCGTCTTAATTATATAAGCGGTATCGTTTCGGCATATAGCAAGAATCGGATTCAAGTGTGGGAGCGAGTGGAATCGCCTGAAAGCCAAAAGGCCCCAGTCCAGTTATACTAGATTGGGGCGATTCGGAACATCGCTGATGCATGATAAAAGGAATCCCTCGCCAACATGAGTGGCGGGGGATTTGTTTATAGGATGTTTAGTCGTCGAGTTCAACGATCTGGAAGTTGCGGTTGTACTCGAGCTCGAGGCCATTGCTGAGCTTGACGCTGTAGCCGCGGCGGTCCTGATCGATTTCGGTGATGGCTGCGCCGGGGAATGTGGCGTTGACATTGGCTACGATCTGGGCGGGAACGAGGGCAGCGGGAACCTGGCTGGTCTTGCATTCGATGTCGCGCCAGTTGCCTTTCTTGTCGAATTCTACCTTGTCACCATTGGTGTACATGACTTTGTAGTCGTCCCAGTCGGCGGTGATTACGAGGGGTACTTTATCGGAGAAGTTCTGCTTCAGCATTGTCTGTGCGGTAGCGGGCAGACGGTCGAAGGTGATCACTTGGTCGTTGTCGGCCATGAGGGTCAGAGGAAGACAGATACTCATTACGAGTGCGAGAACGAAGAAAATAGACTTTTTCATAATGTTGTTTTTTTAGTTGTTAATATTATTTTGTTTTGTTATTAGCTTTTTTGTTTTTGCTGGTGCAAAGGTAGGGTCTATTTTGTTGCTCTCCAAATATTTTTACGGTTTTTTGGTTGGGATATGGCGACAGGGTGCGGAAAGGGCGACAGGGGGGAGGAGGGGGATCGGAATCTGTCGCGTGAGACCCTCTCAATCCCCCTGCTTAGGGGGAGGATTCCATCCGGATCCCAATTCTTTTAAGCCAAACATGGCTGCGACTCAAACTAGGCTTGACGATTAATGCTAATGGAAGAAATCGCAAGATGGGGGCTTAGGAGAGTTCCTTGAACTCGCGGTTGAACATGGTGCGGATGGAACATAGGAGGTGGAGGCTGCGCTTTATGTTGTCTTCGAGCGATTCCTCGTTGATGTAGTAGAAGTCGCAACTGGCCGTGACGTTCTTGAACGTGCGGTCGATGTAGACCTTGGCGAGCTTGAGGTCGCGGGTCAACTTGTTGCAGACACCCAGCACAAGCAGTTCCTTTCCGGACTCTACCTCACGGAACTGCGGGAACAACAGGGTGACGAAAGGTTCGTCATCGCGGGTGTTCATCACATACAGGTACTTCATCTGATAACGGAACATGACGTCTCCGTCGGCATCCAGCTCCGGATGATAGCCCAACTTTTCGAGGGTATTGATTATCAATTCTTGTTTGGTCATAGAAACTAAGGGATATTAAGGGATTATTGGGGATATTAAGGGATATTAGGGGACGAATGTACTTGGGACTAATACTCTTCAAGAGGGAGGTAACGTCCCTTCACATCCCTTAATGTCCCTTAATATCCCTAAATATCATTTATTCTTCTTCATCCTCTTCCTCATCGTCATTTTCTGCGTCTCTCACTTGACCGTGAAGGTTGATGAGGGCGGCTTCGAGGGCCATGATCATGGCGGTGAGCAGGGCCTCGAGGTCTTCGTTGCCTTGCAGTTCGCGTTCGTAGAACAACCAAATGGCATCGTGGATGCGCGAGGCCTTCACGTATTTGATGGTGGAGTTCAACTCGTCCATCATCTCGTAGGTGGCGGGATGCTCTTCGTCGTTGAAGTTGAGCACGGCGGGTAATGCGAGGCTCAGGAATTTCTCGTCGTTGTCGCTCGGGAGGAACAGGTAGTGCAAGTCCTCGTACTCGAATTCATAACCGAATGACAGTTCCTTGGGGTCAAAGCCCATGGTTTTGAGCATGTCTAGAATTTTCTCTTTCATATTCCAAAAATTGAGGACCCTCTCTATCCCCCTGCTTAGGGGGACGTTTTAGGCGGGTCGAAATTAAACAATGAATGGTGGGAAGATGGCAGCCAAAGATGGCTGCCACGGGGACAAAAGGGGAACGAGGGGGGCTAATGGAAGCCGATGGCCTGGCGGCGAGGAGCGACATCCTTGGGGGAGAACATGCCGCGGAGGCGCTCGAATTCGCGAAGGTCACGGCTGGTGACGGAGGGCGACTTGGAGGCGATGGCCTCTTCGAGCAGGGGCTGGGTGATGGCCTTGTAGGGCTTGTCCTTTTCGCGGATGCTCTCGTTGAACATCTTGCGCGAAGCTACCTTCACGATGTAGGTGATGTCGCTGCAGTTGTAGCCGCCTGAGAGCGATGCGAGGCGCTGGTAGTCGATGCCGTCGGCTACGGGGAGTTTGGACAGATGCAGGCGGAAGAGGCTCTCGCGTGCCTTCTCGTCGGGCATGTCGATGTAGATCATCTCATCGATGCGTCCTGTGCGCAGCACTGCCCTGTCGATGCGCTCGGGATGGTTGGTGGCTGCCAACACATAGACGCCTTTCTCGGAAGCGTTGTTGAGCTTGCACAGAAACTCGTTGGTTTCGCCGTTCTGGTGGCAGCTTTCGTCGCTGGTGCGCTGGGGCACCAGGGCATCGAACTCGTCGAAAAAGATCAGCGTAGGCGCCTTCTTTTCGGCTTTCTGGAACAGTTCGCCGATCTTCTCCTGCGAACCATGCACGAAGGTCGATGCCAAGTCGTCGGGAACCACCTTGATGAAGTTGATGCCCAACTCCTCGGCAATCTTCTCGGCAAAGAACGTCTTGCCGCATCCGGCAGGACCATAGAACAGTATGCTGGGCGGCGTGATGCCATAGGCCTCGGCACACTCGCGATTGTTGAGCACGTTGATGAATCCCTCGGTCACCAGTCGCTTCAACTCCTCCATACCAGCCACATCATCAAATCCACGGGCTTTCTTGGGCGCGGGCTGCTTTCTCACCTTGCGGGTGGAGATACGTTTGGGTTTGGGTTTCTCCTCTTCCTCAGCTATAAAGTCATTGAGCAGGTTTTCGAACTCTTCCTCAAGTGTCAGTTGTGGGGACGAGCTGTCGTCCATTTCCTTTTCGGGGTCCTTCTTTTTCTTCATGCTTTCTCCTTTCTCTTTAAGGGGTGTCTATCTATTTATGTGAAATGAGGACTAATGTAAACAATTCCTATCATCAAAAACCGGAAATTCGGCGCAAAACTACACCTTTTTTTCGACATTTTTCGAAAAAAATGAAACAAATTTTTCAAAAAATGTGCTTTTTGTTCAAAATGATACAAACAAAAAGACGGGCGAAATGTTACATTCCGGCATTTTGATGAAAAATTTGGTTGAGAATATGAAATATAATTATTATATTTGCGGCATCCATTCCGAGAAATTGAAAACAATTTAACCAAAGACATTGAAACATAGAGGTGAAAATGGCAGACAACCTCGGCCCAATGGCCTGGTTGTTACTGCCGGAAAATGAGCAGGTCCAATACCTGCAAAAAATCGCACTTCGTGCGGAAAATCCTTCCGGCCCCTGTTATGATTCCGAAAAACACGAAAAGACGAAAAGGCCGTAAAAAGAGGAAGAGACAAGTAAATATTTTCTGCGCTAGCAATTTTTTGCTGCCATTGGGGCAGCACATTTTCCGGATTGAGAGACGGGCTATTGAAGCCCAACGTCTCCAATCCATTTTCACAAAAATATCAATGAAAACAGTTGTTGTTATATAGAAGAAAAATTTTTATCGCGATGAATAAAACTGCATTGATAGCATCGATGATGCTGACGGGTTGGGGCCTCATGCAGGCGCAGAACCCTGTGATTGGAACCGTCTATACGCCTGACCCGGCACCTTACGTGCATGGCGACCAGGTGTATCTGTTTGTGGATCATGACGAGGATGATGCCACGTACTTCAAGATGAAGGACTGGCTGCTCTTCTCGACACAGGACATGGTGAACTGGACCTATTTGGGCGCACCGGTGAGCACAGCGACATTCGAATGGGCACAGCAGGGCGACCAGGCATGGGCTGCACAGGCCGTGGAAAGGAACGGGAAGTGGTACTGGTACGTGTGCTGCAACACGGCTGAGGGCCAGAATGCGCTGGCTGTGGCCGTGGCCGACAAACCGCAGGGACCCTACGTGGATGCGCTGGGCCAACCGCTGGCTGTGGGCTTCGGATTCATCGACCCGACGGTCTTCATCGACGACGACGGCACGCCCTACCTCTTCTGGGGCAACAAGGGCTTCTGGTACGGACGTCTGAACGAGGACATGAAGTCGTTCAAGGACGGTTACCGCGAGGTGCCCGGATACACCGACCCCAAGAGCTTCGGCGAACTGCAGTCGAAGATGGACTGGTCGATAGGCCGTGAACGCATGATGACACAGTACGAGGAAGGACCCTGGGTGACCAAGCGCAACGGTACCTACTATGCCGTGTATGCTTCGGGTGGTGTGCCTGAGCATATGGCCTATTCGACGGCTCCCACCGTGGATGGTCCGTGGACCTATCGCGGCAAGATCATGGGCGAGGCCGAGAACAGTTTCACGATACATGGCGGCAACATCAACTTCAAGGGCCACGACTACATGTTCTATCACAACGGTACCCTGCCCAATGGAGGCGGCTTCCGACGTGCAACGTGCGTTGAGGAGTTTACGTTCAATGCCGATGGTTCGATTCCCTTCATTCCCTTCACCAAGGAGGGCGTGAAGCCTTTGGGCATTGTAAATCCCTACGAGGTGGTGCAGGCCGAGACGATGGCGCAGAGCTGGGGCGTGAAGGTGGACCGACTGGCAGGCGACCGCCACTATGTGACCTCGATACACAACGGAGACTGGATAAGGGTGCGCAACGTGGACTTCGGCGACGTGCCGGCTACGCTGGTGACCATGGAGATGCTGAACTTCAAGAGCGAGGGCACGATAGACTTCTTCCTCGACAAGATAGACGGCAGGGCCATTGCCAGCATTCCCGTGAACAACGACAACATGATGATCAAGGCTCCCGTCAGGGGCAAGGCTACGGGCGTGCACGACGTCTATCTGCTCTTCCGTGGTGGTGATGGCGAACTATTCGACCTGGACTGGTGGAAGTTCAATACGACCGTGAACCTGCCCATCATCCAGACGAAATACACAGCCGACCCGGCTCCGATGGTCTATAACGACACGATCTTCCTTTATACAACGCATGACGAGGATGGTGCAGACGGCTTCATGATGAAGGACTGGTTGCTCTACACTTCGACCGACATGGTGAACTGGACCGACCACGGTGCAGTGGCTTCGTTGAAGGACTTCAAGTGGTACGACAGCGACAACGGTGCCTGGGCCGAGCAGGTGATCGAACGGAACGGCAAGTTCTATATGTATTGTCCGATTCATGGACACGGCATCGGTGTGCTGGTGGCTGATTCGCCCTATGGACCTTTCGTCGATCCTTTGGGAGAACCCCTGCTTTGGCAAAAGGAACACTGGTACGACATCGACCCGACGGTTTGGATTGATGACGACGGACAGGCCTATCTGTATTGGGGCAACCCGAACACCTATTGGGCACTGCTCAACGAGGATATGATTTCGTTGAAGAGCGAGATACACAAACTCGACTACCACATCGACCACTATCAGGAAGGCCCCTGGCTGTATAAGCATGGCGAGCACTGGTACCTGGCCTTTGCCTCGACCTGCTGCCCCGAAGGCATCGGATATGCGATGAGCGACAAGCCGACGGGACCGTGGCGTTCGATGGGACACATCATGGACCGCACCTGGCGTACACGTGGCAATCACCCGGGCATCATCGACTACAAGGGCAAGTCGTACGTCTTCGGCCTGAACTACGACCTGATGCACCTGGAGACCTTCCGTCACCATGAGCAGCGCAGCGTGTCGGCTGCCGAGATGCACTACAACGCCGATGGAAGCATCCAGAAGGTGCCCTATTGGATGGACAACGTGCTGGAACAGATCGAGACCTTCAACCCCTATCGACGCGTAGAGGCCGAGACGATGGCCTGGGGCTACGGCTTGAAGACCGTGCCTTCGGAGAACAACCGCAACCTGCTGGTGACCAACGTCAACGACGGCGAGTACATCAAGGTGGCAGGCGTGGATCTGGGCAAGGGAGCCAAGCGACTGAGCTACCACATGGCGGCTGTGCCCGGTTCGAGCATCGAGGTGCGCATTGACAGCAAGGACGGCCCAGTGCTTGGCACCATCAAGGTGGGCAAGTCGGGCAGCCTGGAGCGCTTCAAGACGTTTACGACGGGTTTGAGCAAGACTGCGGGCGTGCATGACCTATACTTTGTCTTCCATGGCGAGAAAGGGGCCGAGCTGATGAAGCTGGACTGGTGGAAGATGGAGTGAGTGATAGGAGTACTCGGAGAGATCGGAATGATCGGAGTACTCGGAGTAGTCGGAGTACTCGGAGTAATCGGAATACTCCGAAATATTTGGCAACACATTACTTAATAAATAATAACCATTATGAAAAAGACTGTAACGATTGTAGTGACGATGGCGATGCTCTGTGCCGGTGCTTCGGCGCAGGAAATGCTGCCATATCAGAATCCCGAATTGTCGCCCCGTGAGCGTGCAGAGGACCTGCTGGGCCGCCTGACGCTGGAGGAGAAGGCGACGCTGATGCTTGACGTGTCGGATGCCATCCCGCGCCTGGGTATCAAGAAGTTCAACTGGTGGAGCGAGGCCCTGCACGGCATTGCCAACATGGGCAACGTGACCGTTTATCCCGAACCTATCGGCATGGCTTCGTCGTTCAATGACGAGATGGTGTATACCGTCTTCGACGAGGTGAGTGACGAAGGACGTGCTGCCTACAACAAGTGGCTCAGCGACGGCAACGAGGACACCCGTTTCCATAGCCTATCGGTCTGGACACCTAACGTGAACATTTTCCGTGACCCACGTTGGGGACGCGGACAGGAGACCTACGGCGAGGATCCCTACCTCACTTCGCGTATGGGCGTGCAGGTGGTGAAGGGTCTGCAGGGACCTTTGGACACCAAATACCGAAAACTCTATGCCTGTGCCAAGCATTATGCTATCCACAGTGGTCCGGAATATTCGCGACATACCGACAACATCATCAACGTCAGTCCACGTGACCTTTGGGAGACCTATATGCCTGCCTTCAAGGCGTGTGTGCAGAAGGGCGACGTGCGTGAGGTGATGTGCGCTTACCAGCGTTGGGACAACGAGCCTTGCTGCGGAAGCCAGCGCCTCTTGCAGAAGATCCTGCGTGACGACTGGGGCTTCAAGTATATGGTGGTTTCGGACTGCGGTGCAGTTTCGGACTTCTGGACAAGTCACAAGAGTTCGAGCAATGCCACCCTGGCTGCTGCCCATGGTTCGCTGGCAGGAACGGATGTGGAGTGCGGTTACAACTACGCTTATCGCAGCATCCCCGATGCCGTAGCCAATGGTCTGATTTCAGAGGCTGACGTCAACAAGCACATCGTGCGCCTGCTGGAAGGACGTTTCGAACTGGGTGAGATGGATGACCCGGAACTTGTCTCGTGGTCGAAGCTGGGTCCTGAGATACTCAATTGCAAGAAGCACCAGCAGACCGCCCTCGACATGGCTCGTCAGGCCATCGTTTTGCTGCAGAACCGCGGCAACGTACTGCCTTTGAAGAAAGGCAAGAAGGTGGCCCTGATCGGTCCGAATTCCGACGACGAAGTGCTGATGTGGGGCAACTATAACGGCACGCCCAACCAGACTTCCACCCTGCTGGAAGGCATCCAGATGCAGGTGGGCAAGAAGGGTGTGGTGAGCTTCAAGGGCTGCGACCTGGTGAACGAGAAGGAACTGGTGTCGTTCTACGACCAGTGCAGCATCGACGGCAAGACGGGCTTCCGTGGCACGTTCTGGAACAACCCCACCCGCGAGGGTGAACCCGTGGCTACACGCCAGCATGTTCGCCCGATCAACGTCACCACCTATGGTAACTACGCTTTTGCCCCTGGTGTGAACCTGACCGCATTCTCGGGCCTTTATGAGACGGTGTTCCGTCCGAAGCAGACCTGCCAGGTGCTGCTCGACGTGGAGGGCTGCTCGTACTTCGAGGTGCTGGTGAACGGCGAGTCGAAGAGCAGGATGCGCACATGGCGTACCACCGACACACGCACCATGATTGATGCCAAGGCAGGCGAGGAGTACCGCATCGAGATCCGCTATGCACAGGTGGAGAACTGGAATGCCAACCTCCGTGTGGACATCGGACGCGAGGATGACGTGAACTACGACGCACTGATTGCACGCCTGAAGGGCATCGAGACCGTGATCTTCGCAGGAGGTATCTCGGCACGCCTTGAGGGTGAGGAGATGCCTATCAACCTGCCGGGATTCAAGGGCGGTGACCGCACCGACATCGAACTGCCGGCCGTACAGCGTCGTTTCCTGCAGAAACTGCATGAGGCAGGCAAGCGCGTGGTGCTGGTGAACTTCTCGGGTTCGGCGATTGCATTGGTGCCTGAGACGGAGTCGTGCGATGCCATCGTGCAGGCATGGTATCCGGGCGAAAGAGGCGGCGAGGCCATTGCCGAGGTGCTCTATGGCAAGGTCAATCCTTCGGGCAAGCTGCCTGTGACGTTCTATCGCAGCATGTCGCAACTGCCCGACTACAAGGACTATTCGATGAAGGGCCGCACCTATCGCTATATGACCGAGGCACCCTTGTTCCCCTTCGGATTCGGACTTTCGTACACCACATTTAATGTCGGCATCGCCGAGATGGTCGGCAAGACGGCCATGGAGATACCTATTACTAATACGGGCGCGCGCGAGGGAACGGAAGTGGTGCAGCTCTATGTGCGCCGCGTGGACGACCAGGGCGGACCTGTGCGTGCCCTGCGTGGCTACAAGCGCGTGACGTTGAAACCAGGCGAGAGCACACGCGTGAGCATCCCGATCGACGATGAGACGTTCGAGACGTTCGACCCATCGACGAACACGATGCGCGTCCTGCCTGGGCAGTACGAGGTGTTCTATGGGACGAGCTCGGATGCAAAGGACCTGAAGTGCCTGGATGTGACGCTGTGATGGGGGCAGCCAAACTTGGCTGCGACAAGACAAACAAGGCAGCCAAGGACGGCTGCCGACGAAACACTGGGGGCAGCCATACACGGCTGCCGGCGGAAACAGGGAAAGGGCAGCCGGGATGGCTGCCCTTTCTTTATGGGGCGGGATGGGGGCCTTTCTTTATGGGTCGGATTGGGTGTAGTGCTGCTCGTTGTAGTCCTTGGGGGTCATGCCATACATTTCCTTGAAGAGGGCGGAGAAGTTGTCGGGGGAGGCGAAGCCGACCTTGTAGGCGACTTCGGCGATGGACATCTTCTTTTGGGAGAGGAGTTCGGCGGCCTTGATGAGGCGGATGTTGCGGATGTAGTTGCGCGGCGATTGGTTGGTGAGTTCCTTGAGCTTGCGGTAGAGGTGGACACGGCTGAGGCCGACTTCTTCGGCCACCTTTTCGCCTGTGAGGGAGGTGTCGCTGAGGCGGTCGTTGATGACCTTGAGGACACGTTGGAGCAGACGCTCGTCGGGCGAGAGAAGTTCGGGTGTGTCGACCTTGTCGGCAGGGTTCTGTGTTCCGCTGTAGGTGGTGCGCAAGCGACGTTGCTGCTCGAGGAGATTCTGGACCGTCTTGAGGAGGATCTCGACGTTGAAGGGCTTCGAGATAAAGGCGTTGGCACCCACTTCGAGGCTGGCGAGACGGTCCTCGTCGCTGGTCTTAGCGGTGACGAGGATGATGGGGAGGTGGTTGAGCTGGACGTTGCTGCGGATGCGCATACATAGCTGTATGCCGTTGATTTCGGGCATCATGAGGTCGGTGACGACGAGCGAGAAGGCATCGGGCTGAGCCAGCAGGATCTCGAGGGCTTCGCGACCGTTGGCACACGAAGTGACGCGGTAGCGTGTGCTGAGTTCCTGTTCGAGGTAGGAGCGCACCTCATCGTCGTCGTCGACCACGAGGACGCGTGGACCATGGGCATTGTCGATCTTGGCAGCGTCGGCATCCTTGCTTTCGTAGAGCGAGTCGTGGAGGATGGTGGCGGGATTGATGGATGTGGGCAGGCCGGCTTCTGCGGGGTCGTTGGGGGTGGAGGTTAGTTTCTCTTCGTGAGCGTAGGCATTCTCGTCGGTGGGCAGTGTTACGGTGAAGCGTGTTCCCTTGCCCACAGGATTGTCGTCCACTTCGATGTTGCCATGATGGAGATGGACGAGTGCATTCACGAGGTTGAGGCCGATGCCTGTGCCCAGTGACGAAGAGCCCGACTGGTGAACCTGATAGAAACGGTTGAAGATCTCCTTGCGCTCGGAAGGAGCAATGCCAATGCCTGTGTCGATGACCTCGATGATGAGGTTGTTGTCCTTGATTTGCGAAGTGACATCGATCTTGCCGCCCTTGGGCGTGAACTTGATGGCGTTGGTAAGCAGATTGAGGATAATCTTGGTGAGTGCCTCCTCGTCGATCCACAGTTGGGTGGAAGGAGGTACTAAGCTGAAGTGGGACAGCGTGATGTTGCGTGCCTCGGTGAGGTCGAGCACCGAGTTGCAGAGGTTCTGCAAGAGGGGTACGGGTGACTGGAGGTGGCACTGCAACTTCATCTGCGACTTGTCGATCTTGCGGAGGTCCATCAGTTCGTTGACGAGGGCAAGCACACGGTTGGCATTGCGGTTGATGAGTTCGTAGGCCTGCTGGTCCTCGGGGCTGTTGTTTCGCTTCATGAGTTTCTGGAGAGGGCTGACGACGAGGGTCATTGGGGTACGGAACTCATGGGCGATGTTCATGAAGAACTGCAACTTGGCATCGTTGATGGCATTCTCACGCTCCTTTTCGGCCTTGAGACGACGTTCGGCACGCTTACGACTAATGAGTTGATAATCGAGCCAGATGATGAATGCGAGGATGGCACTCCACAGCAGGATGGCCCACCAGGAGAGATACCATGGGCGCTCGATGAAGATGTCGATGGTCTGCACTTCGGAAGTGACGCCTTCCTGTTCGGACTGGAAACTGAAAGTGTGGTGACCGGAAGAGAGGTGGCTGAACGAGACGAGGTTCATGGCAGGAGGCAGCGTCTGCCATGCGTCGTTGTCCATCGAATAGCGATAAACGACTGTGCGCGTCAGCAGGATGGGACGTGTAGCCAGTTCGATGGTGAACGAGTTGTCCTGGTTGCTGATGTTATAGTAGCCGTTCTTGTCGGGGCGGATGTTGTTCTGGGCTGCAGTGAGGCGAACGACACGTGGCGTGCTGTTCTGCACCTGATGGGAAATCTCACGAGGATTGAACCAGGTGATGCCCATGGTGCCACCGAACCAGAGTGTGCCATCGTCGTCGCGCAACGATGCGTTCTTGTAGAACTCGCTGCTTTGCAAGCCATCCTGGGCGGTGTAGACGCTGAACGTCTTCTGCTGCAAGTTGAACTTGGCGAGACTGGTACCGCAACTTACCCACAGGTTGCCTTCGCCGTCGGTCTGGGAGGCAAAGACGTTGTTGCTCGGCAGACCATCCTGCGAGGTGTAGGTCTGGAAGCTGCGTGTCTGGGTGTTGAACATGATCAGACCATTGTTGGTACAGAGGCTGATTTCGGTGGCCGAACAACGAGTGATGCTGTAGATGACGATGGGGCTGAGGAAGTGTTCGGTTTCGCGGCTTGGATCGTCGGGATGATAGATGACCAGACCATCGTAGGTGCCAAGGTAGATGACATCCTGGATAGGGTCGTAGCAGAGAGCTCCGCTCCAGTCGGCTGACGAGATGGTCGGCTGCGAGACAAAGATGCCCTGCTTCTCGTCGTAACGCAGCAGGCCTTGGCCCATGGAGGCCGCCCATAGGGTACCACGCTTGTCCTCGGCAAAGTCATAGACATTACTGTTGGGGTTCCTGGCGTCGGTGACGGGAACATTATGGAACACGCCCGAGCGACGATCGACGGTGCCTGCACCCTGGCGATAGGAGCCTATCCAGAGGCGATGTTGCTGGTCCTCGTAGATGTTCATGATGGCCGAGGGGATGGACCAGGGGTCGGAGGTGCAGGGGAAGTGATGGCGAGACTGACCATCGGCATCGAGACAGAAAAGGCCTCCGTTGTCGGTGCCTACCCAAAGGTAGCCCTCGTGGTCGCGCAGGAGCGTGGTGATGCAGTGGTCGCCCACGGTGTTGTAGCGAAGCGACTTGGGGCCATAGTAATGGAAATCGACGGCATTGTGGGAGATGACGAAGACGCCTTTCTGATAGAGGGCCATCCAGACGTCGCCATTTCGCGAGACGGCCACGGAGTGTACCTTCTGCGTGCGGGAATCGATCTGTGCATCGTCGAACTCACAGGGCGTCATGGTGCCGAACTGGCAGTCGTAGATGAAGATGCCATCGCCATCGGTGCAGACATACATCTGCTGCGTGCCCGGGATGGTACGCAATTCGCGCACGGTATAATTATCGGTAGGAGCCGAAACCTCCTCGACGTCGTTTGAGCCGGATTCGAACCGGTAAAGGCCGCGCACTTCGCCGCCTGCATAGATCTTGCCGTCGGGACCAAGACCAAGACTGATGAAACTCTTGATTTTGTCGTTGATGGTAATCAGGCTTACGTTGCCCTGCTTGTCGAGGCGATACATGCCATCGTCGAACTTGATGACCCACACGTTGCCGGAATAGTCCTCGCAGCAGCGATATGCCATGGAGGCATGGGACGTGAGCGGATTGGGTATGGCATGGGGTTGGCCGTGCTCGTCGAAATGGATGGTGAAGGTGACGTTGCCGGTGGCCATGAAGTCACCATTGGACAACTTGCAAAGGTCGCTGATGTTACCCGAGCCGATCTGCTGCTCCGGGTCGATGATGATCGGGGTGAAGTCGTCGGTTTCGGGACGGTACATCTGCACACCCGACAGTGTGCCGACCAGGACGTGTCCTTCGTCGTCGGTACAGAGGGTTCGTACGAAGTCGTTCTGCAGGGAATTGGGGTTGGCGGGGTCGTTGCGATAAGTAATGAACTGCGAGCCATCGAAACGGCAGAGGCCGTCCTCGGTGGCTATCCAGATGGTTTCGTCGGCGCCTTCCTTGATCTCGTTAATGAGGCTATTGGATAGATTATCGTCGGTCGTAAAGAGCAAATTCAGATTTGCCCACGACTGCATAGTGAGGGCAAAAATGAATGAAATGGTGCATAAAAATCGCTGCATCCGATGTGTTAAGCGTGGCATCTTGCGTGTTCTATTTATCCATTAACGGGTGCAAATATATGGATTTTTTTGTAAAAATTCCAAAAAAAACGTTACAAAAACAATATAATTTGTATCATTTAACCTAATTTTAGCGTGTGTAACACGTGTGGGTGTCAGTGATAAGGTTTTTTTTGGCCAGTTCGTGGGAAATATGTACCTTTGCGCCGCTAAAAAGCCAAATTTTACATGAATTCTATGAAAAGTCAACGGAAACGAATGAACATGGCGGCCGCTGCGGCTGTCATGGCATTGGCATGTCTTGGGGCGAGTTGCACTGCCCCGAAAGACCCTATGCCTACGGAACCTACTGGAGAGGCGATGTTCGACGACTTGACCTATGTCGGCAATGACAGCTACTATGCCGAGCATCCTCTTGCTGGAGAATCGGAATTCTACAATCCTATCCTCCCCGGATTCTTCTCAGATCCTGCCATCTGTTCGAATGGGAAGGGTGACTATTATCTGGTCACTTCGACCTTCACCTACTTCCCTGGTGTGCCCATCTTCCACAGCCGTGACCTGGTGAACTGGCGTCAGATCGGACACGTGCTGAGCCGTGAGTCGCAACTGGTGAACATGGTTGGCCAGCATGTGAGCGGTGGCATCTTTGCACCGGGACTGAGCTACAATCCCAAGACGGGAACCTACTACATGATCACCACCAATGTGGGAGCCGGCAACTTCTATGTGAAGACGCAGGATCCCGCTGGTCCGTGGAGTGACCCTATCTATGTGCATTCGGTTCGCGGCATCGACCCTTCGATCTTCATTGACGACGATGGCAAGGCTTACGTGGTGAACAATGACGATGCACCCAACGACAAGCCCGAATATCCCGGACATCGCACCGTGCGCCTTCAGGAACTTGACCTGGCCACCGACCAGATGGTGGGCGAGCGTCGCATCCTCATCAACAAGGGCTGTCGCCCCGAGGAGAAGCCCATCTGGTGCGAAGGCCCGCATATCTACAAGATCAACGGCTATTATTACCTGATGACAGCCGAGGGCGGAACGGGTGACTGGCATTCGGAGGTCATCTACCGCTCGAAGTCGGTGTGGGGACCCTACGAGGCATACAAGGGCAATCCTATCCTGACGCAGCGCACGCTCGACAACAATCGTCCCGACCCGATCACCTGTGCAGGCCATGCCGACCTCGTGCAGGCACAGGAGGGTGACTGGTGGGCCGTGTTCCTGGCTTGCCGCCCCGTGAAGGACAACTTCGAGAATCTGGGCCGCGAGACATTTATGCTGCCCGTGATGTGGACCAGCGAGGGTTGGCCTCTGATCTGCAACAACAACGAGATCGTGAGCCGCACCATTCGTCGTGAGGGCGTAAAGCCTGAGCACCGTGAAGGAGGCGACAACTGGGTGGGCAACGGAAACTTCGGCATGCAGTTTGACTTCGATGCCGAGCAACTTCCCCTTCAGTTCATGACCCTTCGTACGAGCGGCACCGACAAGTATTCGCTCACGAAGCGTCCAGGATGGCTGACCTTGAAGGAGGACAGCATCGACCTAGGCGACAAGGATACGCCAAGTGCAGTCTTCGTGCGCCCGCAACATCATCGTTATACGTGTCAGACGCGCATGCAATATGTGGCAGGCAGTGAAACGAGCCAGGCAGGCTTGACACTCTTCAAGGACGAGACGCATTACCTGAAACTCTGTGCCACCCAAGGCAAGCTGCAACTCCTGAAGATGACTCCCGAGGGATGTGCAGCCCTGGACGAGCAGCCCCTCCAGCAAGGTGAGGTGGAACTGCGTGTCGAGAGCGACGGCCTACAGTTCACCTTCAGCTACAGCCTCAATCGCGGAAAGGATTGGAAGACGATCGGCGAAGCTCAGCCCACGGCATTCCTTTCGACACGTGATGCCGGCGGATTCACAGGCACGATGATCGGACTTTTTGCAAAGAAGTAAAAAACTTTTTTTTACATATATATTAATATTAACAAACCAATGAGAAAAGCAATGCACAAGCAACCTTCCCTTGGACGTGACCGAAGGGAACAACGGCTACTGACCGTGCTGGTCGCTTTCTTGTGTCTATGCCTTAATACGGCATGGGCGCAGACAGGTACAGTAAAGGGCGTGGTCGTGGACACCAATGGCGAGACTGTCATTGGAGCATCGGTAGTCTTGAAGTCTGACAAGACACAAGGCACAATTACCGACCTTGACGGCAACTTCTCACTCAAGTTGCCAAGTAGGGAATCGACCCTGGTGATTTCATACGTAGGTATGACTACCCAGGAGGTCAAGGCTACTGTTGGTAAGACACTGCACGTCGTGCTCGAGGAGGACAAAGCCCAACTCGAGGAGGTGATTGTAGTGGGCTACGGCCAGCAGAAGAAGGCATCAGTAGTAGGTGCCATTACGCAAACCTCGGGCAAGACGCTGGAACGCGCCGCCGGTATCTCGAACGTCGGACAGGCCCTGACCGGTAACCTGCCAGGCGTCATCACAAACCAGTCGGATGGTATGCCCGGTGAGGAAGAACCACAGATCGTGATCCGTGGCTCCTCAACCTGGAACAACTCTGCACCACTCGTCCTCGTGGATGGTATCGAGCGTCCCCTTTCGTCGGTTGATATGGGTTCGGTAGAGAACATCTCCGTACTGAAGGACGCATCGGCAACTGCCGTTTATGGTGTGAAGGGTGCCAACGGTGTGATCCTTGTCACCACCAAGCGTGGTCAGGAGGGGCGTCCACAGATCAACGTGAGCGCCAATGCCATTATGAAGATTCCGTCGAAACTTCCTGGCAAGTATGATTCTTACGATGCCCTGATGGCTCGCAATATGGCAGCTGAGCACGAATTGAACCTTAACCCAGACTCTTGGGCAGACGTTCATTCGATGGACTTCATCAGCAACTATCGCAACCAGACCACTATCGAGCAGCAGGAGCGTTATCCGAACGTCGATTGGCAGAAAGCCATGTTCAAGGACTACACCATGTCGTACAACGCTGCCGTCAACGTGAGCGGTGGTACGAAGGACGTCAAGTACTTCGCTGCCGTCGATTTCGTGAACGAAGGTGACCTCTACAAGACCTATGACTCAGGTCGTGGTTACAAGGCCGGCTTCGGTTACAACAAGCTGACCGTGCGTTCGAACCTTGACTTCAAGCTTACCAAGACCACAACCTTCAAGGTGGGCCTTTCGGGTTCGTACGGCGTATCGGAGGCTCCATTCTCCTATGCACAATATGCCGATGCTAACGACACCTGGCAGTTGCAGCAGCGCTGGGCAGGTGCCTATAACATCGCTCCAGACGTATTCATTCCACAGTATGCCGATGGTTCGTGGGGCTTCTATCCTCTCGTTTCGAACGTTTCGAACTCTATCGAGGCAGTTACCTTGGGTGGTACCAACAAATCGACCACTACACGTATCTATACCGACTTCACTCTCGAGCAGGATCTCTCGTTCATCACCAAGGGCTTGAGCTTCCGCGGCCTTGTATCGTGGGACAACTCCTTCCGTGAATCCAACCGAGGCATCAACGACCTCTATAAGTCGGCATCACGTAACAAGTGGATCGACCCTGAGACGGGCATCGTCCAGTATAAGAACAGTTACGATGCTGCCAACCACTTTGACGAAGTGACCACTGTGACCTGGACCAACAACAATGGTAGTGTTCAAGACTGGAACACCTATCGTAATCTCTACTATCAGTTGCAGCTCAACTGGGCACGCAAGTTTGGTCGTCACGACCTCAGCGCGATGGGCGTGTTCACCCGCAACGAGGGTGCCTCTGGACTGATGATTCCCAGCTACCGTGAGGACTGGGTATTCCGCGTGACCTATAATTATGCCGATCGTTATCTGGCCGAATATAATGGTGCCTACAATGGCTCGGAGCAGTATGGCCCCGACAACCGATTCGGATTCTTCAATTCAGGTGCCTTGGGTTGGACAATATCCAATGAACCTTGGATGAAGTCCGTTACGGATGTCAAGGTCTTCGGCAAGCAGCTCATTGACATGTTGAAGATCCGTGCCTCTTATGGCGAGATCGGTGACGACTCGTACGGACGTTTCGGTTCCAATATGCAGCGCTTCCTCTACCTCACCCAGTGGGCATATCTTGCCGACAACGCAGCACGCATGGACAACAGCGACGGCAAGAGCAACTACAAGTTCTATCGCGAATCGCAGGTAGGCAATACTGATATCCATTGGGAAGTGGTTCGCAAGTTCAATGTCGGTGTCGATTACTCGTTCCTCAGTGGCATGTTTGCCGGCTCGCTCGAATTCTTCCAGGATAAGCGTAGTGATATCGTCCTTGGTGCAGGTACCCGTTCGGTACCAGCCTACTTTGGACAAAATCCTCCTACTGCCAACTTGGGTAAGGCTACCACCAAGGGTTATGAACTGGAACTTCGTGTGAACCACACCTTCACAGGCGGACATCGCGTATGGGGTAATTTCAGCATGACCCATGCAGCCAGCAAGATCAACTATCGTGAGGATGCCGAGCTTTTGCCGAGCTATCGCAAGCAGGAGGGCTATGCCATCGGCCAGCAGCATGCTGTGCTCAATGGTGACTACCTTAACACGCAAGATGAGCTTTATGGCTCACCCAAGCATGATTCGTCGGACGGACAGAAACTCGTCGGTGACTATCAGGTGGTCGATTTCAATGGCGACGGCCAGATTTCGAACGATGATACCGTTCCATACGCCTTCACCGGCATCCCTGAGAACACTTATAATGCCACCATCGGTTACGAATGGAAGGGCTTCTCGTGCTTCGTGCAGTTCTATGGCGTAAGCAATGTGACCCGTGACGTGAACCTCACTTCGTTTGGCAGCAAACTCAACACGGTCTACGACCAGGGCAGCTGGTGGAGTGAAGCCGGCAATGGCGCCGATGTGGTTACTCCTCGTCTGAACACATCTCCTACCTATTATTATGGCACTCAGATGTTGTACGACGGTTCGTACGTGCGTCTGAAGAACGTCGAGATAGCTTACACCTGGAGCAAGAAGGACTGGATCCGTCATCTCGGCATCTCAAGCCTGAAGCTTTTCGTCAGCGGCAACAACCTCTGGATGTACACCAACATGCCTGACGACCGTGAGACCAACGGTGCATACAGTGGCGGTGGCGGTGCCTATCCTACCGTGAAGCGTATCAACTTCGGTCTTAAGTTCAGTCTCTAATCCTTGACAAAACGAATTGAAACTCTTAATGACGATTCATCAATATGAGACATACATTATATAATATATTATTGGGAACGGCGATGGGTGCTCTGACCGTTATGGGCAGTTCATGCACCGACTACCTCGACAAGGAGCCCAGCTCGGAGGTTTCGTCGGAAGTCGCCTTCCAGAACTTCACCAACTTCCAGGGATATGTCGAGGAGATCTACAACTGCATCCCCGACAAGGAGAGCTGCTTCTGGTGTACGACTTTCAACTGGGGTGAAGACGAGATTATGAATTCGGGCGAAGGCGATTCGCACTTCAGCCACCAGATGGACCTGGGCAACCTGAAGAACTGGTATGGCAATGCGCAGACCTACTTCGGAGGCCGTGATGTCAACTCTACCACTGATGACAAGTTCAGCCATCGTATTTGGGGACATGCCTTCTATTGCATCCGCAAATGTAACCTGGGTCTTGAGAACCTCGCACTGATGACCAGTGCCACACAGGAGGAGCGTAACCTCATCGAGGGTCAGCTCTACTTCTTCCGTGCATGGTGGCACGAGGAGCTGGTGCAGTATCTGGGCGGTCTTCCCTATCTCGACAAGGTGCTCGACGGTGGTCAGGCCTTGACTGAGCCACGTCTTTCTTACCGCGAATGCTGCGAACGCATTGCTGCCGACTTTGCCAAGGCTGCTGAGCTGCTCCCCATCAGTTGGGAAGAGACTGCTCCAGGCAAGGCCAATTCGGGACACAACCAGGTGCGCGTCACTCGTGCTGCTGCTTTGGCATACGCCGGCAAGGCACTGCTTTGGGCTGCATCTCCACTCACCAATGGTGATCCGGATGCCATCGCTCCACAGCCAGGTTCGTCGAACACATACGCTTATAACCAGGCTACTGCTGCCAAGGCTGCCGAGTATCTGGGCAGGGCATTGGTTACTGCCAACGACTCCAAGAGTCCATACGCGCTCGTGAAGTTTGACTATAGCGACATCTACAATCATGTCGAGACCACTACTTCGGACAACAACTACCACGAAATCTTCTACACCGTCAGCCAGAACTGGATGCAGCCCGGCTCGACAGAGTGTGTCTTCCGTGGTCCTGGTCACGAAGGCAATGGTACCAACTGGAACTTTGCAAAGCTTTGGGGTTCGAAGATCAACTCACTCGTTGAGCACGACAAGATCATCCACATGCCTACGGCCAACTACGTGAACTATGCCTACGGTATGGCAAACGGACGTGCCCTTGATGATCCGCAGTCTGGTTTCGACCCAGCTCATCCATTCAAGGACCGTGACCCACGTTTCTATCATGACATCATCTTCGACGGCTTCCGCTTCGTGACCACTACCATCGGTGAGGAAGGCGACGATGCCCAGTTCCGCGAGCAGCAGTACTGCGACTTCGAGACGGGTGGTACCATGCGTGACAACAACCTGGGTTCGCGTACGGGCTACTTCTGTCAGAAACTCATTCCTCACCAGTGCAACAAGTACGACAACTACTATGGTTGGTCGTTCAGCCTGCAGGCTTATCTGCCCTACATGCGTCTGGCAGAAATCTACCTGCTCTATGCTGAGGCCTTGGTTGCATCGGGTCAGAACACTGCTGGAGGCTGCGCCCTCACTGCTGTCGATGCCATCAACGTGCTGCGCAACCGCGTAGGCTGTGCCGAGGTAGCTGATGACCAGAAGTCGGGCAATGCCCTGATGGAGACCATCCGTCGCGAGCGTGCCTGCGAGCTTGCCTTCGAAGGCTTCCGCTGGAACGACCTGCAGCGCTGGTGCCTGCTCGACAAGGCTCCCTACAACCTGAAGCAGAGTGCCGAGTTCTCGCGCGTCATGCCCAACGAAAACATTACCGTCAAGGACGCCAGCGGCAATACCCTTACCATCAGCGTCGAGAACGAGTGGTATCGCAAAAACGACCCACGTGATGCTGAGGTTAGCGGTTGGAGCCTCAAGACCATTGTTGAGCGCCCATTCACAGCCAAGCACTACTGGTTCCCCTTCCCCGACAGCGAAGTTTATCTCTACGAGGATTTCAAGCAGAATCCCGGTTGGTAAATGATAGAGAAAAGAAAGACAAAGTTTTTCCTAATAAAAAATATTCATTCGCATGAATACAACATATTTCAAATACCTGCTGCTGCCTGCAGCGTTGCTCTCGACCGTCAGCTTTGCACAAGAGCTTGACGAGGAGGACGCAGCACAGAAGGTGAACGTCGCCTTCCGCAGTGTGCCTCAGGAGGATTTGTTGGGTGGTGTGTCGGTGCTCGACTACGAGGAACTTGCCGCGAAGAACAACAACACCTACAGCCTCGACAATATGCAGGGCTATGTCTCTGGTTTCAACGGAGCCTCTCTGTGGGGCCAGACCGATTATCTGGTGCTCGTTGACGGTGTACCTCGTGATGCCGACAACGTAAAGCCCGACGAGATTGCTCAAGTCACCTTCATGAAGGGCGCCCAGGCCGTGGTGCTCTATGGTAGCCGTGCTGCCAAGGGTGTAATACTGATTACTACCAAGCGTGGCAACGACCAGGATCTGCAGGTCAAGGTGAGTGCCAACACTGGTTGGAACGTGGCCAAGTCGTTCCCCGAGTATCTGGGTGCTGCCGAATACATGACCCTCTACAATGAGGCCCTCGTGAACGATGGCAATGCCAGGAAGTACAGCGATGAGGCCATCTACAACACCTATGCAGGTGTGAACCCCTATCGCTATCCCAACATCAATCTCTATTCGAGCGATTACCTCAAGAAGGCCTACCGCCGCTCGGAGGTTGTTGCTGAGTTCCGTGGTGGTGCCAAGCGTACCCACTACTACACCAACATCGGTTACATGCGTTCGGGTGACAACCTGAACTACGGTAACACAAAGGATGACTATACCGACCGCCTCAACGTACGTGGTAACGTCGATATGCAGATGGCCGACTGGATCAGCGCTTTTGCCGATGCCAATGTGACCTTCTACAGTGCCCGTTCGGCTGCCAACACCGACTTCTGGGCTGCTGCCGAGTCGCTGCGTCCCAACCGTGTGGTAGGCTTCATCCCGATGTCTTATCTGGATCCACTCAATCCTACTACGTCCGACCTGATGAGTACTGCCCGCCTCTTCGATGGTGGCTTCATCGGAGCTCCTTCCGACGCCATCGCTGATGAGTACACCAACGTCATTGCCAATGGTTTTGCTGCCGGTACAAGCAAGTACAACAGCCGTCACTTCGAGTTCTCGCTCGGTATCAACCTCGACCTCGACCGTGTGACCAAGGGCCTGAGCTTCTCGACGATGTTTGCCGTCGATTATGCTACTGCCTATTCGACCAGCTACACCGACACCTACGCCATCTACATTCCACAGTGGGGCAACTACAATGGCCAGGAGGTGATTACCTCGCTTGTAAAGCAGAATAAGGACCAGCATACGGGTGTTCAGGGTGTAGGAGGTTCGACTTACAAGCAGACCATCGACTTCAATGCTCATTTCGACTACAACCGTACCTTCGCCGATGTGCATAATGTGAGCGCCATGCTGCTTGCCAATGGCTATCAGCAGTCGCAATCGGGAGAGTATCACAGGACCAGCAACGTGAATGCCGGCCTGCTTGCCTCCTACAACTATGCACACAAGTACTATGCTGAGTTCGGTTCGGCATTGATCCACAGCGCCAAGCTTGCTGAGGGCAACCGCAAGGGCTACAGCTACAGTGCCACCGCCGGTTGGAACATTGCACGTGAGGCCTTCCTCGAAGGTTCGATCTTCGACGACCTCAAGCTCAGTGCTTCGTACAGCGTCCTCAGCCAGGATATCGACGTCGAGAACTATGGCATGTATGCTCCTGACTTCAACAACAACCACGACGTATGGTGGGGTTGGGGTGTAGGCGATTCCCAGCAGGCTACCACCTCAAAGCGCGGTTCGAACAAGGACCTCGACTTCATCAAGCGCAAGGAATTCAGCGTGACCCTGCAAGGCGCAGTGCTTGAGAAGGCTCTCACCTTTGAGGCTTCCTACTTCCGCACCACGACCGAGGGTCTGATCATCGTGCCCAACAACCTCTATCCAAGCTATTTCTCGACCTATTGGCCTGAAGCATCGTTTGTGCCTTATACCAACTACAACGATGACCTTCGCTATGGCTTCGAGGTAGCCGTCAACTACAAGAAGCAACTCACCGACGACTGGATGGTAGGTGTGGGTGCCAACATGACCTGGTACGACACCGAAGCTACCAAGCGCGACGACTCGCAGTTTGCCGATGCCTATCAGTATCGTCAGGGCACGCAGCTCGATGCCATCTGGGGCTATGAGTGTCTCGGCCTCTTCAAGAGTGACGATGAGGTGACTGGCGCTCCCGAACAGAAACTCGGTGAGACCCCCAAGGCCGGTGACCTCCGCTACAAGGACCAGAACGGTGACGGTGTGATTGACAACAAGGACCAGGTGAACCTGGGTCGTGGCGGCTGGTATGGCTCACCACTCACCCTCGGTGCCAACCTTACCCTCAAGTATAAGGGTCTGAGCCTCTTCGTGCTCGCTACCGGAGGCTTCGGTGGCCAGGCTGTCAAGAACAACTCCTATTGGTGGGTTCATGGCGACTCGAAGTACAGCGCTGTCGTTCGCGACCGTGCCATCGTCGATCCCGCTACCCGTCAGGTTACCAATGCTTCGTCGGCTGCCTATCCTCGCCTCACCACCGGCAGCGGTGCCAACAACTTCGTGACCTCCGACTACTGGCTCTACGATACCGACCAGATCAACCTCCAGAAGGTACAGATCACCTACGACTTCCCCGCTTCGATGTTCGAAGGCAGCAAGGTGGTCAAGGGTATCAGCCTCTTCGCCAATGGCAACAATCTGCTGAAGATTGCCAAGGAGAAGGAGCTCCTGGAGATGAACGTAGGCTCTGCTCCCCAGAACCGCTTCTACCAGATTGGTGCTTCGGTTAAGTTCTAAATTAGATTGTAAGGTTTTATCAAAACCCAAAAAGATATAAAGAAATGAAAACTATCAAACATATACTGTCCGTAGTGCTTATGGGTGTAGCCCTTGCCTCTTGCGACGACCTCTTTGAGCCTGCTCAGGAGAATCTCAAGGACGTCAGTTCGATGTATGGCGACGCCAGCTATGCGCAGGGTATTTTGGGCAATGCCTACATTCTGCTGCCTTATTCCAACTCTCCACAGACCGACCTTGCTACCGATGATGCTGTTTCGAACGACCAGACGAACAGTTATCTGCAGATGGCTACTGGCGCGTGGAGTTCACAGAATGACCCTACTTCCCAGTGGAAGAACCGTCTGAATGCCATCCAGTATGTCAACATCATGGTGGCCAATGCCGATAAGGTTGCCTGGAGTACCGACGAAGGACTGCAGCGCCTCTTCTCCGACCTTTTCAAGGGCGATGCCTATGGTATGCGTGCCCTCCAGATGTTCTACCTTCTTCGTGCCCATGCCGGCATGGTCGATGGTGTGAACGAGATGATGGGTGTGCCCATCCTTCGCGAGTTCCAGGAGGCAGGTGCCGACTTCAACCAGCCACGTGCCACCTTCCGTGCCTGCATCGACTCCATCATGGTCGATATCGATCGTGCTCTCGAGTTGCTGCCTTATGAGTATGAGGATGTCACCGACGACAACGCCGTGCCCGAAAAGTATAAGAGATACTACATCTCGGCCGGTAAGTACACCCGTGCCTTCGGTTATCACCAGAAGGGCAAGATCAATGGTATGATCCTTCGTGCCCTCCGTGCCCAGGTGGCTCTCTTCGCTGCCTCTCCCGCCTATGCCCAATATTCAGGCGTTACGATGGAGCAGGCTGCCCGCTATGCTGCCGAACTCATCAATACCAAGGAGATGCCAGCCGACGGCTACAAGTGGTTCGCCAACACTACCGAAATTGGTGGTTTGAACAAGGGCTACAACTCGAGCGAGAGCATCTGGCAGACCAACGTCAGCGAGCGTCATAGCCTGGAGGGTGACTTCTATCCTCCGTCGATCAACGGCCTTGGTCGCTGCAACCCTTCGCAGAACCTTGTCGATGCTTTCCCGATGACCAACGGTTATCCTATCACCGACAGCCGTTCGGGCTACAACCCACAGGCTCCCTATGCCGATCGTGATGCACGTCTTGCTGCCTACATCCTCTATGATGGCCAGGCCATCGGTTCGGGCAACACCACCATCATCACCGGCACCTACGGCGACAACAATGTCAATGGTCTGAACTATACCGTTGGTTATTCTACCCGTACCGGTTACTACATGCGCAAACTCCTTCGTCCTGATGTGAACCTCAATCCTTCGAACATCACCAACCAGAAGAGCTACGATGCACGTATCCGCTGGACCGAAATGTTCCTCGACTATGCTGAGGCAGCTAATGAAGCTGTAGGTCCCAATGTTGCTGTGGCAGGAAGCAAGTGGACCGCCAAGAGCGTCATCAGGTCTTTGCGCGAGCGTGCTGGCATCTGTGCCGGTGTCGATGACCCCTATCTCGACGAATGTGCCCAGAGCAAGGAGAAGATGCGTGAGCTGATCCGCAACGAGCGTCGTCTGGAGCTTTGCTTCGAGAACCATCGCTTCTACGACCTTCGTCGCTGGCAGGTGGATCTGAACAAGCTCAACGAGACCGTCAAGGGTGCAGAGATCAGTGCCCCCAACGCTGGCTTCAAGACCATCGACGTCGAGCAGCGCAACTACAAGCAGCACCAGTTCTTCGGCCCCATTCCATACTCCGAGATCCTGAAGTATGATGCCCTCCAGCAGAACAGCGGATGGTAATCCCAATTATTAATTGTTAATTATTAATTGTTAATTGCAATGAAAAAATCATTATATATGTCACTAATGCTTCTTGCAGCCGTCGCCACGACGGGCTGCAAGAACGGCGACCGGGATTTCGACGATTTTGAGGGAGGCACCACTGTCTATTTCCCCTATCAGTATCCCGTTCGCACCATCCTGCTGGGCGACGGCGTGGAGTACAGCACCGAGCTCGACAATGCCCACCGCTTCAAGGTGATGGGCTACGGAGCCGGCACCTACGATTCCTACGAATTCACCTTCAACGTTGCCGTTGACGAGAGCCTCCTTCAGGGTGTCACCTTCAAGGACGGCCGTGCTGTCACCATGCTGCCATCGAGCCATTATCAGCTGGTAAGCACCACATCGACCTATGCTGGCAACCGCATGAGCGGTGTAGAGGTGCAGCTCACCGATGCGTTCTTCCAGGATCAAGCTTCAATCGCCCAGACCTACGTCCTGCCTCTCCGCATGAGCAATGTGAAGGGAGCAAGCAAGATTCTCGAGGAGATGGACTACACACTCTACTGCGTACGCTACGTCAATCCTTGGGAGGGCTACTACCTCGTCAAGGGTACTGCCGACCAGCTTGAGAAATGTACTATCGTACACACCGCTACCACTTCGCTCACCACTTGCGAATATGTGAACAAGGACGGCGTGAAGATGACGCTGAGCTTTGGTAGCGAGAAGGACGACAACTGCACCATCAGCGGCGATGGCGTCACGGGCAGCGGCAACTACGGTCATGGCACCGAGGCCAAGGCCTGGGGCAACAAGGACCGCAATGCGCTCTACCTCAAATATACTGCAGGTGGCAAGTCGTACGATGAGACCCTCGTCCTCCAGCGCCGTGGTGATTTCGCTGGTACTGTCATAGAGTTCAACTAATTATAAGGGATTCTATGGGATTTTAAGGGATTTTTAGGGATAATAAAGGACGAATGTCTCTTGGGTCCCAATCTCTACAGGCAAAAGTAATGTCCCTTAATATCCCTTAATATCCCCAAATATCCCTTAATATCTTTCATTAAATAGTACGAAGATGAAAAATATCAACAAATGGCTGTTTGCTGCTGCAGGTGCCATACTGCTGACCTCATGCGCCGACTTCCTGGAAACCAACGACTACGCTGTTTCCCGTCCCGGCAATGCTGAACTGTATGATTACCTCAACGAGTACCAGCCCCTCAAGGAATATCTCGACCGCTCCGCTCACCCCGGTTTCAAGGTGAGCGCAGCGCTCACTGCCTCCGAGTTCAACAACAAGGGAATGCTCTATGCCCTCACCACCGCCAATTTCGACGAGATTGTCGCCGGCAATGCCATGAAGATGGCCTCTTGTGTCGATGACAAGGGCAATATGAACTTCTCGACCGTTACGGCATTTGTCAATGCCGCCGAAGACGCTGGTCTGACTGTCTATGGTCACACCTTGGCCTGGCATTCGCAGCAGCCCGTGAAGTGGCTCAATTCGCTTATTGCCGACGTCGAGCTTCCTACTCCCGAAGGCGAAGGCAACCAGTGCCTCAAGATGACCACCACCGGACCCAGCGAGAACGTCTGGGACTACCAGCTCAACTACACTCTGCCCCAGCCCCTTCAGGCGGGCAAGACCTACAATGTGTCCATCAATGCCAAGGCTACCAATGGCCTCGAGTCTGTTCCCTTCTGGCCATGCGATGCCCAGGGTGCAGTGCTCTACACGGGCTTCGGCGGTCTGGCTGCCGAGGGTGACATGACCCCGCTTTCTTTGACGTTCACCGCCGAAGCTGACTACAAGTACCTGCAGTTCTCGCTTGGCAAACTTGACGGCGACTTCTTCCTCGACGACTTCGTAGTCACCGAGCAAGGTTCGGACGAGAACCTGGTTGCCAATGGCAGCTTCGACGAAGAGGTCAAGCTCAAGGACGTAGGTTGGCAGCAGGATGGCGACGTGCCCGGCAACACCTGGTGGAAGTATTCGTGGGTGAACTTCATGGTAGGTATGGAGTCGCTTGGCGGTGCCAGCTTCACCATCGAATGGGTCGATCACCTCACCAACGGCGAGATGAATGAAGGCGGCTCGATGGAGAACTTCATTGTCCGCGAACCCGGCAAGGGCGACGTGTTCGGCGCTCCTATCCCCGGTGGTCCCGACGGCAAGAACTGCATCAAGATCACTTCGATCGACAACCCGACCAACTCGTGGGATACCCAGTTCTTCATCTACACTCCCGACAAGGCATGGGCAGGAGGCGAAGCCTACAAGATCTCGTTCTGGTATCGTGCCAGCCAGGATGCAGGCTGCGAGACGCAGTGCCACAACACCCCTGGTGCCTACTTGCACTGGCAGATGCTCCCCAGCACCCCCAACTTCACTCCCGAGTGGCAGTACTACGAGGCTCAGGGTACCATCCCCGGCGAGGGTGACGGCATGCATGCCATTGCCTTCAACCTCAACGTTTCGGCAGTATCGACCGACTATTACTTTGCCGATATCCACTGGTGCACCCAGGAGAAGATCTTCAAGCCCACTACCTATTGGGTGAATGCCATCAGGAACAGCGACATGACGGGCGACGACTTCAGCAACTTCATCGTACGCAACGGTGGTGGCGGCGGCGACACCCAGGGTCCTGGCTATCCTGGCGAGGGTCCCGATGGCGGCGTCTGCGTCAAGGTACAGTCGATCGACAATCCTGCCAACTCGTGGGATTCGCAGTTCTTCATCTACACTCCCGACAAGGAGTGGGCAGCTGGCGAGAAGTACCGCATCGCTTTCGACTACAAGGCCGACAAGCCTGCCGGATGCGAGACGCAGTGTCACAACACCCCTGGCGCCTACATCCATTGGGCAATGCTCCCCGGCAACCCCAACTTCACACCCGAGTGGCAGCACTACGAGGCCGAAGCAACCATCCCGGCTGAGGGTGCAGGCATGCATGCCATTGCCTTCAACCTCAACGTACTGACCGAGGCCAACACCTACTACTTCGCCAACATCAAGTGGGAGTACGAGATGTCTTCATCTGGAGGCACTCGCCCGCAGACCGACGAAGAGAAGCACGATACGCTCACCTACGCCATGAACCTTTGGGTCAGCGGCATGATGAATGCTACAGCCGGCAAGGTGAAGGCTTGGGACCTGGTCAACGAGGCCATTTCGGGCGGTGGCAACATCGACGGCTTCTACGACCTGCAGCACGCTACCGAAAGCTCTGCCAACGACTTCTTCTGGCAGGACCACCTCGGCAATGTCGATTACGTGGTCACCGCCGAGAAGGCTGCACGTAGTGCTTACGCTGCCATCGAGGGCACCAACCCTGCCGACCTCAAGCTCTTCATCAACGACTACAACCTCGAATCGACTTGGGACAACAACCACAAGCTCGAATCGCTGATCTACTGGATCGGCAAGTGGGAAGAGGCAGGCGCCAGGATCGATGGTATCGGTACGCAGATGCACATCAGCTACTACATCGATGCCGAGAGCCAGGCACGTCAGCAGGCTGCCATCACCCGTATGCTCCAGCTCATGGCTGCGACGGGCAAGCTCGTCCGTATCTCTGAGCTCGATATGGGCATCAGCGACAAGCAGTTCGGCACAGCCCTCAAGACCGAGGAGGTAACCTTCGATCAGCTGAAGGCTATGGGTGAGTACTACAAGTGGATCATCCAGGAGTACTTCCGCATCGTGCCCGTGGCACAGCAGTACGGCATCTGCCAGTGGTGTCTCACCGATGCTCCCGCATCGAGCGGTTGGCGTGGCGGTGAACCCGTCGGACTCTGGTTCGAGGACTATACCCGCAAGCCCGCCTACGCAGGTTGGGCCGAAGGTCTGCAGTCCAAATAAAAAAATTCGGGGGGGGAGATGCGCCAGGAGCATTCTCCCCCGCGATTCTATTCATTTCGTTATTGTTGCAGCATGAAGCACGTGAGTTTTCTGTTGGTCTTTTTGTTGGCGCTCCTGTCGGCGGGAGGGCTTTATGCACAAAGTGCAGAATTGCAGGCATTGCATGTCGAAGGACGTTACCTGTGTCTGCCCGATGGCACTCCCATCAACCTCCATGGATTTGGTCAGACCTACTCTCCCTGGTTCAACGAGCAGGGCAGAGGCTGGGGTTGGAGTTATAACACCGACGATTGTCTCCGCTACAACCAGGGCCTTATCGACAAGATTCTGGATGCTGGTTGGGAAATGCGCTGGCTGCGCCTCCATATGGATCCGTATTGGAGCAATGAACCAGGAGTCTCGACAACGGGCGAAAACGATATTTCGGCTTTCAGGCTCACACGCTTCAAGAAGTACCTTGACGAAGTATTTGTGCCGATGGCGGAATATGCCATCAGTCACGGACTGTATGTCGTGATGCGTCCCCCTGGAGTATGTCCAAAGGATATATTCATTGGAGGCGAATACCAGAAGTATCTGCTCACCGTCTGGGGTGTGGTGGCATCGCATGAGAAGCTGCGCAACAATCCCGCTGTGATGTTCGAACTCGCCAACGAGCCCGTCAATATTATGGGAACCAATGGAACCATCGGTTCGTCGGGCGATGCGCATGCCGAGGCTTGCTCGCAGTTCTTCCAGGCCATCGTCGATAGCATCCGCAGTTGTGGTGCCGACAACATCCTTTGGGTGCCTGGTCTCGGCTATCAGTCACAGTATGCGGGCTATGTAAAATATCCCATCCAGGGCGACAACATCGGCTATGCCGTGCATTGTTATCCCGGTTGGTACGGATCGGACAGCGAGAGCGATTCGGGCAGTGCTGAGCAAGGCGTAGTGACCAAGGGCGCCGGTTATCTCGAATTCCAGTCGGGATGGAATGCTCAGGTGGCCCCTGTGGCTGAGATTGCCCCCATCCTCATCACGGAGATGGACTGGGCTCCCCAGAAGTATAATGCGTCATGGGGCAAGGCCACCACAGGCACTGCCGGTGGAGTAGGCTTCGGTGCCAACTTCCGCTACATCATGGACCGTACGGGCAACGTCTCCTGGATGTTGTTTACGGGTCCTGAGCTTTTGGCCAAATATGATGACAGCTTGCCCGATGGACAGACGTTCCTCACCGATCCCGAGGCGTGTGCACGTCCTTGCTACCGTTGGTTCAAGGAATATGCCGATCCGAACTGGCAGTTTGAGGACACTTTGGCAATCCGTACGCTCTCGTTCCCTGGCAGTGATGCGCTCTTCAATCCCTCCATCTGGGAAAAGGGAAGTTTTGATGCTTCGACGGGATGTCTCATTACAGGCCAATATGGCTTCGGCGGGTGGAATTTCCCGCTCGGCATTGATTTGTCGGCATGGAAATATCTCGTGGTTGTGATGCGTCAGCCGGCAGCCTCCAGCAGTTGGTCGTTCCGCCTGTTCGACGAAAACAACTATTGGACAGGATGCTATCAGAATGACTTCGGACGTGCCGAGCGTTGCGTCGTTCCCCTGCATGAGATGTATCGTGCAGGCACCAATGTAGCCGTCGATCCAAGTCACATCTACATTGCTGGATTCTGGAGCTATGGCAACACTCCCATCTATATTGATCATCTATATCTGACCAATAACGATGACTACAGCGAGCCCGAAGGGTTGGAGACTATTAATGTCGACCCGATAGCCGAGCCTCGTTATTACACGTTGCAGGGCTTCCCCGTCGAGCATCCTCAGGCGGGAGGCATTTACATCAAGGCCTCGCGACGCACCACGGTCAAGTAACATTACCTAACTCAATACCTTTTCATGAATCGACGTCTATTTTCTCTCGTCGCCGCGTTGTTGATTTCGAGCAATCTCTGCGCACAGAATCCGCTTATCTCAGGACAGTTCACGGCTGACCCTACGGCACGTGTCTTCGGCGACAAGGTCTATGTTTATCCTTCCCACGACATTCCTCCTGTCGAGGCATTGAAGGGTTGGTTCTGCATGGCCGATTATCATGTCTTCTCTTCATCCGATCTCACCCATTGGCAGGACCATGGCATCATCTTGAGTCAGGAACAGGTCCCTTGGGGCAATCATGAAGGCTATTCGATGTGGGCACCCGACTGCGTAAAAGGCAGTGACGGGCGTTACTATTTCTATTTCCCTTGTGGCTTGAAACCTGAAAAACCCGGTGCAAGGGCAGGTTTCGGTATTGGTGTGGCCATCGGCGATCGTCCGGAAGGTCCTTTTGTGGCACAAGAGAAGAACATCGAAGGCATCATGGGCATCGATCCTTGTGTGATGCAGACTACGCAGGGCGAACAGTACATCTTCTGGGCAGGAGGTGTAATCCGCGGTGCTCGTCTCACTCCCGACGGATTGGCACTTGCCTCCGAACCACAAATTATGGAAGGTCTTCCCGATGGATTCAAGGAAGGACCTTTTGCCTTCCAGCACAATGGACAATATTATCTGACCTTTCCTTGGGTTCGCACCGAAGGGGGCACCGAGACTTTGGCTTACGCCATGAGTGACCAGCCGCTTGGCCCCTGGAAGTTCCAGGGTGTAATCATGGAGGAATCGCCCACAGGCTGCTGGACCAACCATCACTCCATTGTTGAGTACAAGGGCCAGTGGTATCTTTTCTATCATCACAACGACTATTCCCCACGTTTCGACAAGAACCGCTCGATACGTTGCGATTCTTTGTCGTTCAATAGCGATGGAACCATCAAGCCCGTACGTCCCACCTATCGTGGTGTCGGCATCACCGATGCCAGCGAACTGGTGCAGATCGACTGCGGAGACCTTATGGGAGGTGCTACTCGAGCCTTGCGCGACACGCTTCATCCTTTCGAAGGATGGCAAGTGACCCTTCCTCCCGGTGCATCGGTATCCTATGGCAATGTCCGTATTCCTACGGGTGATTACCGCACTTGGGTCTGCACTGCAGGCTTTTGGGGCCGCACACAGGTCCAGCAGATTGAACAGACTTCTTTGAAACTTGATGTATTGCCCCAAGACAATGGGCTCCACACGCTCGTGTTGAGCAATCCCGGACAAACTCCCGTGCAGGTCGATTGGGTGTCGCTCAATGCCCGTCAGCCGCTTTCTCCCTTGACACAGGGAGGACTTGTCACAGGTCAGTATCGCAATCTTTTCCTCGAAGCAGGTTACTCGCAGGCACAGATAGACCAGAAGGTTGATGAGGTGTTCAATGATGTCTTCTTCGGACCCAACAAGGTCTATTTCGAAGTGGGTGACGACATGGGATACATCAGCGATGTCAAGAATAACGATGTTCGCACCGAGGGTATGTCATATGGTTTGATGATTGCCGTTCAGTTCGGTCGCAAGGATATCTTCGATCGCCTTTGGCGCTGGAGCAAGAAGTATATGCAGATGACGGATGGGCCGATGCAAGGTTATTTCCGTTGGAGTTGCAAGACCGATGGTACGCCCAATGCACAGGGTCCGGCCAGTGATGGTGAACTTTATTATATCACTTCTCTTCTTTTCGCCTCCAACCTTTGGGGCAATGAAACCGGCATCAACTATCTGGGCGAAGCGCAGTACATTCTTGATGCAATCCAGCCAAAGACCATCGAAGTCAAGATCAATCGCGATCGTCAGGGTAATCTCTTGAAGGAACCCATTACCATGAGCCGTGAGGTGAGCCTCATCGACACCGCCACCAACCTTATTACTTTTGTACCGGGAGTTCCATATACCGATCCCTCCTATCATCTTCCTGCCTTCTATGAGGTTTGGGCACGTTATGCTCAGGATGGACGCAGCAGCTATTGGCAGGAGTGTGCACGCGCAAGCCGTGAGTATCTGCATCGCAGCATCGATGGAGCCACAGGTCTCAATCCCGACTATAACAACTTCGATGGTTCCCTGCTTCGCAACGGACATCTCATTGGCGATGCCTTCCGATATGACTCGTGGCGTGTGCCTATGAACATTGCTCTCGACTATTCGTGGAGTTGTTCCGACCGCGTTTGGCAGCAGAACTACGGACATCTCATCCAGAACTTCCTTTATTCGCAGGGCCTCGACACCTTTGTTGACCAATATAATGTCGATGGTACACGTCCCGAGCGCTTGCTTCGTGCGGGCAACTATCCTGAGGCTTTGCGTCACAGCATCGGACTTGTTGCTACTTCGGCTGCCGTCTCGCTGGTTTGTACCCATGCCAAGGCGTATGAGTTTGTCGATGCCTTCTGGAATGCACGTCATGAACCCGATGAGTCGGGCTATTTCGATGCATATTACGATGGCTTGTTGCGTCTCTTCGCTTTCATGCACCTCAGTGGTCGCTATCGTGTTATCGAACGTACGATGCAGTTCTCGCAGTACTTTGCTCCTGCCACCGAAACGGGTATTTCACCCGATGAGCAGGGCTTCCTGCATCGCTGGAAACTTGCCGAACCGCTTTCCCGTCCCAATGCCAGCAATACGCTCTTCACCGACACCTATCTGCGCGATATGCTTCAATGGGATCCCAAACAGCAGCTCACTTGGCATCATTTGGATTCCAAGCTTTATAATGTAAAACTCTTCCGCTTTGCTACATGCCAGGAACTACCCTACTATGGCGTGTTGTTCTGGGTGGAAACAGTCATCGACTGTCCCGAAGAAATCCGAGACGTTCGTCTTTCTGTTGGCTCGAACTCCGCTTCCCGTTGGTGGCTTGATGGAGAAGAGGTGCTGATGCTCAGCGGTGACCGAAGGATGGTGCAGGACGATGCCATGTCGCATCGCCTCACGCTCCATAAGGGCCGCAACGTCTTGCGTGGAGCCATTATCAATGGTCCCGGCATGAGTGACTTCTGTGTGCGTTTTATTGATGAATCCGGTTCACCTGTCCTTAATTATTCCATCCGATGAAGAAGTTTGTTTTCACCCTCAGCTGCCTGCTCGCACTTTCACCCCTTGTTCTCAATGCTCAGACAGGCGCTCCATTCATACACGATCCCTCGACCCTTGCCGAATGTGACGGCAAGTACTATACCTTTGGCACTGGTGGCGGTGGCCTCATTTCCGACGACGGCTGGAGCTGGCATAGCGGAGCCGAACGTCCCGGAGGAGGTGCTGCTCCCGATGTTGTCAAGATCGGCAACCGTTATCTCGTCGCCTACAGTTCGACGGGAGGTGGCCTTGGAGGACGACACAGCGGACGCATCCTCACGATGTGGAACAAGACACTTGATCCCTCGTCACCCGATTTCCGCTTCACGGAACCCATTGAAGTGGCATTCTCCGATGGACTCGAAGACAATGATGCTATCGATGCAGGTCTCTTGCTTGACCCCACCACGGGACGCCTATGGTGCAGTTATGGAACTTATTTCGGACACATCCGCATTGTCGAACTCGACCCAGTTACCGGTGCACGTTGTGCGGGCAATGAACCTAAGGATATTGCTATCGACTGTGAGGCCACCGACCTTATCTATCGTGATGGCTGGTACTATCTGCTTGGTACGCATGGCACCTGCTGCGATGGCGTCAATTCGACCTATAATATTGTGGTAGGACGTTCGCGCAGCGTCACTGGTCCATATCTTGACAATGTCGGGCGCGACATGTTGGCAGGCGGTGGACGTATGGTCATTGCTGCTCGAGAGGGTTTGGCAGGAGCCGGACACTTTGGTCGTACCATCGTTGACGAAGGCGTCGAACTGATGTCGTGCCACTTTGAGGCTGACTTCGCACGCAGTGGACGCAGTGTCCTTGCCATCCTTCCTCTTCTGTGGAAGAACGATTGGCCCATTGCCGGTGAACCAGTTACAGAAGGTACCTACGAGATTACGTCCGAACGTCGTGGTTATTCGCTCGAACTGGCAGTTGACTTCGTGCGTATGCAAGTACCCCGTATGCGTTTCTGGGATGACTCCATGCCATCCGATAAGCCGGTTGCTCCTCAGAAGTTGGAGGATGTCATCGAAACGTGGCCCAAGGATGACATCGCTGTGCGTATTGGCGACTATATGTCCCGTCCTCATCAGCGCTGGACCATCACTGCTGTTCCCGAGGCTGGCGGTTACCTCACCGCTCCTTATTTCAAGATCTGTATCGAGGGCACCGACCGCGCACTTTGTGCTACTTCCGAAGGAGAAGTTTCCACAGTGCCTCATTATACGGGTGCTCCCGAGCAGCTTTGGCGTATCGAGCAGCTTACCGATGGCACTTTCCGCATCATGCCTAGACATATCCCTGGCACAGAAGGCGACAACACTCGCTATTGCCTATATTCCATCGCCGACAGTACACCCACACTGGCACGCTACGACTTCAATTCCGATAATTCCAAGTGGAACCTAAAGAAACTGTCGTCGCGATAATCCGTATAGATTTATAAAAGAGAATCGATATGCAACATTCCTTCATCTTCTCACTCGCTCTTTTGGGTCTTGTTTCCTTGAGTACGCCTTCGTGGGGCAGCCAACCTGTCACACGCAACGAAGTGACAAAGTCAAAGATTGTCGAAGAGGGCGGTACAGGGCCTTATAAAGCTGTGATGCAAGAGATGCAAAGCCTTGAGGCTCATACTCTCTTTCTTCCCTCTGACTTGAGCAGTTTTGGTCCTGCCAATCCTTTGCCTCTGCTTGTTTGGAGCAATGGCGCATGCACCAATTCTCCATGGGAACATTTCAAGTTCCTTAATGAGATTGCATCACACGGTTATCTGGTCATCGCTACAGGCTATTTTCCCGAAGAGGAGGAGCCTTATAGAGGCCCTATGTCCACGCCTGAGCAACAGACACAATCCATCAACTGGGCCATCGCACAGAATCGCGATCCACACAGCCCCCTCTATCAGAAGGTGGATGAGCATGCCATCTGCGCATCGGGTATGTCATGTGGAGGTCTGCAGACACTCTACAACTGTGCCGACACCCGCATCACACTGCTGATGATTTGCAACAGTGGCCTCTTCATCGATCCTTCCATTGCCATGCCCAATATGCCGATGCCTGGCAAGGACCAGTTGCTTCGCATTCATACGCCTGTCCTCTATATGCTTGGTGGCGAGAGTGACATCGCTTATGCCAATGGCATGGACGACTTCCATCGCATCAACCATGTGCCGGCTATTGCTATCAACTATCCGGTTGGACATGGCGGAACCTATCGTCAGCCTCATGGTGGCGAGTTCAGCATCCCTGCCATCGCTTGGCTCGACTGGCAACTCAAAGGTAAACCCGAAGCCCGGCAGATGCTGCTTGGCCAACCTTGTGGACTGCAACAACGTGAGGGATGGACAGTAGAGACCAACCAGTTGTTCCAGCAGTTGTCCGACCAGCCTGCAGCATATATTCAACAGTCTCCCAATGGTCGTTTCACCAGCATTGCTCGCGATGGCAAACTCAGTATCTCCTATCTTGGACAAGGTGATATCCTTACTATCGATGCCAATATCATTTCGGCCTTCTCGTCTGGTTACGGTACCGAGAACTATGATATGGTGATGGGCAAGCGCAGTCATTGCAGCAACCGATATATAGAATGGAAATACCTGCTTTCGGATGGTAAGACAATTGCCTTGCGTCTTTATGACGATGGTGTTGCATGGCGTCAGTCGGGAGCATCGACCATTGGTGTGGCCTCTGCTCGCAAAGGCTGGCTTATGAAGTGGTCGGATGCCTACGAGGGATTCTTCGAATGCAATCCTGTTCAGCAAGCTGGTGATCGTTGGGGGTATCCCGCCCTCTTCGAGATGAGCGACACGTGTTACATGCTGCTTTCCGAGTCGAATATGACACGCGAAAGCGCTGCTTCCAGCCTCTATTCGACCGAAAGTAATGCCGTCTTTGAAATTCGCCCCGATGGTGAAGAGGATGGCGGGTGGCAGGTTGCTATCGTTGGAAGTCTTTCGGATGTGGTAGAAAGCACCCTTATCACCGATGTCGCAGCACCTTGCAAGTTGGATGATACTTCGTGGATTCATCCAGGAGTGGCCAGCTGGGTCTATTGGGCATACAACCATGGCTCAAACGACTATGACATCATCAAGCAGTACACCGATATGGCAGCAACCCTTCATCTTCCATACGTCTTGATTGATGCCGAATGGGACGAGATGAAGAACGGAAAGACCATGGAGGATGCCGTGCGTTATGCTGTTTCGAAAGGAGTCAAGCCCTTGATATGGTATAGCAGCAGCATTGGTTGGATTGATGGTGCCCCAGGTCCTAAGTTCCGACTCAATAAACCTGAAGACCGTGAACGTGAATTCGCATATATTGCAGGCTTAGGGGTAGTAGGTGTCAAGATTGACTTCTTCTCGGGAGATACCAATCAAAATATGGCCTTTATGATCGACTTGCTTGAGAGTGCTGCTCGTCATCATCTCTGTGTCAACTTTCACGGAGCCACCATACCGCGTGGTTGGCAACGAACCTATCCCAACCTGCTGAGCACAGAGGCTGTTTATGGAGCAGAGTGGTACAACAATCGTCCCACGCTTACCAAGCGTGCTGCCGCCCACAATGCCACATTGCCCTTCACACGTAATGTCATCGGTTCGATGGACTATACACCTTGCGCATTCACCGATTCGCAGCATCCGCACATCACTACCCATGCCCACGAGTTGGCTCTCACTGCCCTTTTCGAATCAGGCATACAGCATTTAGCCGATCGTCCCGAGAGTTTCCTCGCCCAGCCACAAGAGGTGAAGGATTATCTTGGTACACTTCCTACGGCTTGGGATGAGACCCTTCTCCTCGCTGGCTATCCTGCACAATCGGTCGTCATGGCACGTCGCAAGGGTACTACTTGGTACATCTGCGGCATCAATGGTACTGACAAGAAGCAGAATCTCACCTTTTCAACAGCAAGACTCCAGAACCTCGGAACCGACATTGCCTTCTTTGCCGATGGCAAGCCGTGGAAGATCACGCATCCCGCAAGTGTCCCTGCCTCGGTATCGTGTCTTCCAAGAGGAGGTTTCATCATCGTGATCAAATAGGAAGAGATTTACAACACAATATATACACCTTATTTTTTGTTTTAATTCCTAAAGGTATGAAGAATCGTATTTTATCACTCCTCTGTGTGCTTGGCACACTTTTCCCCACCACCTTTGCCCAGGGCCTCAAGGATGCCTATAAGGACTACTTCAAGGTGGGTGTGGCACTCAACGTCGGCAACCTCACCCCCGAACAGGAAGCCATCGTGGTGCGCGAATTTAACAGCGTGACTTGCGAGAACGCTATGAAGCCCGCGTCGGTACATCCAGCACCCGGCGTATGGGATTGGGCTCAGGCCGACTCGATTGCCAACTTCTGCCGTCGTAACGGCATCAAGATGCGTGGACACTGCCTGGTGTGGCATAACCAGTTCTCCGACTGGATGCTGAAGGACAAGAAAGGCAACACGGTGAAGAAGGAAGTGTTCTATCAGTTGATTCGCGAACACATCCACACCGTAGTCAATCGTTACAAGGACGTAGTCTATTGCTGGGACGTGGTGAACGAGGCCATGTCGGACGACGGTCGTCCACGTCGTTGGGGCGAGGCTCCCAATCCATATCGTGAGTCGGAGCTTTATAAACTGTGCGGCGACGAATTCATTGCCAAGGCTTTCGAGTTTGCCCGTGAGGCTGACCCCAATGCCCTGCTCTTCTACAATGACTACAACGAATGCGACCCCGGCAAGAGCCAGCGCATCTACAACATGGTGAAGAAGATGAAGGAGGCGGGTGTGCCCATCGACGGCATCGGTATGCAGGGACACTACAACGTGTATGGCCCTTCGATGGAGGACGTCGCAGCAGCCATCGAACTCTATGCGTCGATAGTCGACCACATCCACGTCACCGAACTCGATATCCGCGCCAATGAGCAGATGGGCGGCCAGCTGCAGTTCAGTCGCCAGGGTATGGAGATCAAGCCTTATGTGCGAACCTTGCACGAAGACCAGTACAACTCGCTCTTCCGCACCCTTCGTCGCTATAAGGACAAGATCGACGTAGTTACCTTCTGGAACCTTTCGGACAAGGATTCGTGGGTAGGCACTTCGAACTATCCGCTTCTGTTTGACAAGGACCTCAAGGCCAAGCACGTCTATTATACCGTGCGTGACTTCGATCCAGCTCTCGACAATGCAGTTGTCATTGAAGACTTCAAGCCATCGGAGCTCAATCAGCCTGGACAGGAGTACCCAATGGTGAATTCGCAGGGCTATGCCCGCTTCCGTGTCGATGCTCCACAGGCTCGTTCGGTGATCGTCAGCCTCGGTCTTGGTGGACGTGGCGGCACCGTGCTCCATAAGGACAAGGACGGCGTTTGGACAGGTACCACCGAAGCCCCAATGGATGAAGGCTTCCATTATTATCATCTTACTATCGACGGCGGTACGTTCAACGATCCTGGTGCATGCAACTACTATGGTTCGGTGCGTTGGGAGTCGGGCATTGAGATTCCTGCCCACGACCGCGACTTCTATGCCAAGAAGAACGTTCCCCATGGCCGCATTCAGGAGGTACTGTTCTGGAGCGAGAGCACGCAGACCGTACGTCGTGCCATGGTCTACACACCTCCGTTCTATGGCGAGCAGGTAGGCAAGAAGGCCAAGAAGCCCACGCGTTATCCTGTCCTTTACCTGCAGCATGGCTGGGGTGAGGATGAGACTGCATGGAGCCGTCAGGGTCATACGGGTCTGATCATGGACAACCTCATCGCCGAAGGAAAGATTGCACCCTTCATCGTGGTGATGACCTATGGAATGACCAACGAACTGAAATGGGGACATATGCAGGAGTTCGACTGGACCGCTTTCCAGCGCGTCCTGATGGATGAACTTGTTCCTTACATCGACCAGCATTTTACCACTATCGCCGATCGCGACCATCGTGCAATGGCGGGCCTGTCGATGGGCGGCATGGAGACACGTATGGCCACACTGGCACGACCCGAGATGTTCGGCTATTGGGGCCTGCTCAGTGGAGGTATCTACGAACCCAAGGATCTGGAAGGCATTGCTGCTCCACACCATATCTTCATCTCTTGCGGCAGCAAGGAAGGTCCCGATCGCGTGAATGCCGCCGTCGAGAGCCTCAAGGCCGCGGGCTTCAGCGCCACCAGCTACATCTCGGAAGGCACTGCCCATGAGTTCCTGACCTGGCGCCGCAGCCTGAAGGAGATGGCTCCGCTTCTTTTCAAATGATTGCTTGTGCTTCTTTAATAATCCTCTGATGTGGCATGGCTGTCCGTTTTTTTCGGGCAGCCATGCTTTTTTTTATGCAAATTTTATATCATTTGGTATAGAATATCATTCTTTTTTCACCCATGTAACCAAATAAGGGGAAATTTGGAACATAATTATTTGCATTACATCCAAAAACTCCTTATCTTTGCGTCGTGAAAAATGAAAAAATTTGATTATAAAGATGTGTTAAGAATTTATAATAATGTGTGTTAGAGGAGCAGGGAGGCCGTGAGGTCTCCCTGCTCTACTGTTTCTCTTCTTTTCAAAAAGAATATTGTAAAAGTTCCATAACCCTAATTGTTGTTAAAATTTATTGATATTTTGTTATAAATTTAAGGTAAAAAGGACATATTTTGCTTTTTTTAGCAATTTTGTGTGTTAATAACTTATTTTTGAGGTGTTTTTCTTGGAGGGTAACTGAAAAGTAGTTATCTTTGCCACGTTTTATTATCCTTCTTACTATGAACAAATCCTACACCTCTTATTTGCGTGACACGTTTACGCAGCATTGGCAGTTGACTGCGCTTACCGACTATCCAGGCATCCAGTTCAAGTATTGCGAGGCTGCCCAACGGATTGAATCACTTCACGTCCTGTTCCGTGACCTCGGTATCAAGCCTGGCGACAAGATTGCCCTTTGCGGTAAGAACAGCAGCCATTGGGCTGTTTGCTTCTTTGCAATCACTACTTATGGTGCTGTGGCTGTTCCCCTTCTGCATGAGTTCACCCCTGACAACATCCAGAAGATAACAACCCATTCCGAAAGCCGCGTGCTCTTTGTTTCTGAAAAGATTTACAAGGAGCTGCAGCCCGAACAGATGTCCACCATCGAGGCCATCGTCTGCATCGATGATCTCAAGTTGGTCTATGGCAAGGTGGTCAATGTCGATATCCTGAGCCAGGAATGGGAAGAGCACTGCAAGGAAATCTATACCGATGCCTTCACTTGCGAGGCATTCTGCAGCCAGTTCTATGAGTATGAGGCCGACGAGATGTTGATTCTCAATTACACCAGCGGTACTACATCCAACCCCAAGGGCGTGATGATTCCGACGCGTGCAGTCGCTTCAAACATTGAGTTCGCTTTCGAAGTTATCCCTATGGTCAAGCCGGGCGACAACATCGTTTCGGTTCTCCCTATGGCCCACGCCTACGGAATGGCATTCGAGTTCATCTTCATGTTCGCAAGCGGAGCAAATATCAACTTTCTCACCAAGCCGCTCTATCCCAACTACATCCTCGCTTCGTTCAAGGAGTTGCGTCCCAAACTCATTATCCTTGTTCCACTCATCCTCGAAAAGATTGTACGCAAGGGCGTATTCCCGCAACTTGAAAAGTTCTCCATCAAGACCATGCGTTCCCTGCCATTGTTGCGCAGTATGGTCAACAACAAGCTTCGCGAGAAACTCATCGAGGCACTGGGCGGCAACTTCTACGAGGTTATCGCAGGTGGTGCAGCCTTGAGCCGCGACGTCGAGGAGTTCCTGCGTGGTGTCAAGTTCCCATTCACCGTGGGTTACGGCATGACCGAATGCGCTCCCATCATCGGCTATGCCGACTGGAAGGTGGCTCGTACGGGTTCTTGCGGCAAGGCTGCTCCGCGTATGGAGGTCAAGATTGACTCCGAAGATCCCGTGAATGTGCCTGGCGAGATTCTCACCCGTGGCGAGAATGTCATGCTGGGTTATTTCAAGAAGGAAGACGAGACACAAAAAGTGCTCGATGCCGACGGATGGCTTCATACGGGCGATATGGGTGTAATCGATCGCGATGGATTCATTTACATCAAGGGTCGTTGCAAGACCATGTTCCTTGGCCCAAGCGGACAGAACATTTACCCCGAGGATATCGAGTCGCTGATGAATGCCAACCCTTATATCTCCGAGGCTATTGTGGTTCAGCGCGAGGGCAAACTTGTAGGTCTCATTTATCCCGACTTCATGAACCGCTCGATCAACGCTGTCAAAAACGATCCTGCTGCCATCGAAAAGATTATTGACAAGCAGCGTGCCAGCATCAACAAGAACCTGCCTCAGTATGAGCAGGTGGCCCGCTTCGAAATCGTCGAAAAGGAGTTCGAAAAGACACCAAAGAAGAGCATCAAGCGCTTCCTTTATAAGTAAGTAAAAAAAGGGTTCTGATAGTTTTTACAAACATTCAGAACCCTTTTATCACTTTTCGAAACCTTTCAGGCCTTTCGGAATCCATCAGGGCTATTCGAAACCTTTCAGAGCCTTTCGGAATCCATCAGGGCTATTTGAAACCTTTCAGGCCTTTCGGAATCCATTCGGACTCTTCGGAAACCTTTCAGATCTTTTCAGAACTCTTCGAACCATTTGCCGCCCTTAAAGGAAAGCTTGTGCAGCCCGATTGGCTTCGCGGATGGTTTCAACCGAATGGCGGAACTGCTCCATCTCTTCATCGGTGAGGTGCAGGTCGATGATTTCGCGCACACCTTCGCCGCCGATGATGGCAGGAACGCTGGTGAAGACGTTGCTGAATCCGTAGTGTCCTTCGAGATATGTGCACACGGGAATGACGCGACATTCGTCGTAAAGGATAGCACGTGCTATTGCGATAGCCGAAGAGGCTATACCATAGTTCGTGAATCCTTTTTTGTTGACCACTTTTGGCCCGGCCACCTGCACCTTCTTGAGGATACTTTCGTATGTGTGGTCAGCAAAACGGTCCGGATTATCGGCCTTGATGGTATCCATCGACTTGCCACCTACGCTGGCAATGCTCCAGGGAATGAATTCCGTGGGTCCATGCTCGCCGATGACGTAGGCATTGATGCTGTGCGGATCGACGTTGATGATTTCGCCAAGGATGCACTTGAGTCGAGCTGTGTCGAGAGACGTACCGCTACCGATTACGCGATTGCTGGGTAGGCCCGAAAGTCGCCAGATGAGGTGGGTGATGGTGTCGAGAGGGTTGGTGATGGTGATGATGTAGCCATTGAAGCCCGAACGCATGAGTTCCTCAATTGCAGGGCGTATCATCTTACATGCCACCTCGAGAATGGAACTGCGGATGACGTTGCCTTCGGCATCGCGCTTGAGCAGGTTCTGGGGTGTACCGAGGCAAATGATGGCAATATCGGCATCGCCGCAGTCCTTGTATTCGCCGGCGCGGACCTTCATGTTTCGGCCCATGTATTCGATACTGTGGCGGAGGTCCATCGCTTCACCGATGGCCTTGGTCGCATTGACATCCACGAGGACGAGGTCGTCGCAGATTCCCTGATTGATGAGTCCGTAGCATACGGCCGAACCCACTGCACCGATACCGATGACAGCAATCTTGTGTCTGTGATTGAGTGACATATGTTAAGTTGGTATTATTGGTTTTATACAATAGTAATGATTGTGTTCTCGGTGCAAAAGTAACAAAAAAATCTGATATTTCCAAGCATCAGGCATAAGGAATTGATAATATCGGCTGTTTTTCGGTCCAATAGGCAGAAATGCATGTCAATTTGCAAACAAATTCTTCATGGAAACCATCTCTCCTTTTTCAAAACCGCTCTACGTGATGGCGAAGCCGGCAGGTGCACAATGCAACCTTCGATGCCGCTATTGCTACTACCTTGAGAAGTCGAGGCTCTATTCTGAGACGACGCATCATCAGATGAGCGACGAGCTGCTCGAACTGTTCACGAGGCAGTACATTGAGGCGCAGACCCAACCAGAGATTGTCTTCACCTGGCATGGTGGCGAACCTCTGTTGCGGCCTATTGGTTTCTATCGCAAAGCGTTGGCCTATCAGCGTGCTTATGCCAAAGACCGAAGTGTGAGCAATAGTATCCAGACCAATGGCACCTTGCTCAACGACGAATGGTGCAGGTTTTTCCACGACAACGGTTGGTTGGTGGGCATCTCGATCGATGGCCCGCAGGCATACCACGACCAGTATCGCCTTACAGCCGATAACCGTCCATCCCACAGCGAGGTGATGCGAGGCATCGAGTTGCTTCAAAAGCATCAGGTCGAATGGAACGCGATGGCCGTGGTCAATGCGGCAAATGCCGACCATCCTCTCGAATTCTATCAGTTTTTTCGGGAAATAGGTTGCCAATATCTCCAGTTTGCACCTGTTGTAGAACGTTTAGTAAAGCATTCCGACGGGCGCCAGCTTGCCACTATGACCAATGTGGACGCCCCTTTGACTTCTTCGTCTGTTCATCCCGACCAATGGGGCGATTTCCTCATCGCCCTTTTCGACCAATGGGTGAGACACGATGTGGGGCAAATCTTTGTCGAACTCTTCGACTGCACGCTTGCCAACTGGTGTGGCGTACCCCCTGGTATTTGTATCTTTGCACGCGATTGTGGACATGCCGGTGTGATGGAATACAACGGAGACGTCTATTCGTGCGATCATTTCGTGTTCCCCGAGTATAAACTTGGCAACATTCGCCAACAGACGCTCACCGAAATGCTCTATGGGCCGAAACAACAGCAGTTCAGCGACATCAAGCATGGCTCCCTTCCTCGCCAATGCAGGGAATGCCGCTATGAGTTTGCTTGTCATGGAGAGTGTCCCAAGAATCGTTTTGTCCGCGATCGATATGGCAATCCAGGCCACAATTACCTGTGCGAAGGCTACCACCGGTTCTTCGACCACGTGGCACCCTATATGGACTTCATGCGCAACGAAATATTACATCAGCGACCTCCTGCCAACGTCATGCTTGTGGCCGACGAGATAGCACGAAATGCAAAAGCTCGCACATCGCGATGATATGCGGGCTTTTCCTTGCTCTGTCTATAAAAGATATGTAGGGGCTTAGAACTTATATTCCACGAAGGCCTCGATGGCCTCATAGCTGGCCAGGCCAAGGGCATCATAGCGATTGGCGGTTTCGCGGTTGCGGTCTTCGGCACGTTGCCAGAACAGGCGCTCGTCTCCGCCTAGGAATGGAGCAAACTCCATCTGAGACTGGTGCTTCAGTATCGAATTACGTTTTTCACGCAGTTCTTCGGGACTCATTGGCACAGCCATCTCGATATCCTCAATCTCCCATTCGGCCCAAGCTCCGCGATACATCCAGATGCGACAGTCTTTGAGCCACTCGGCATTGGCCTGACGCTCCAGGTCGACGGCAGCAAGCACAGCATCGGTACAGATGCGATGGGTGCCATGCGGGTCGGCAAGGTCGGCAGCGATAAAAATCTGATGGGGCTTTATCTCGCGAAGCACGTCGAGAACAATCTGCACGTCATCCTTCGAAAGTGGGCGCTTGATGATGCGGCCTGTCTCGTAGAACGGCAGGTCGAGGAAATGCATCTTCTGCTTCGGCACACCATTGTATTCGCAGGCGATGCGGGCCTCGCCACGACGAATCAGTCCCTTCAAGGTCAGCACGTCCTTGTTGTCGGGCTCATCTTCCTTCTTGCTCTTCAGGAATTGCTTTACCTCCTTGTATTTGTCACGCACCACCTCGTCCTTGCTGTCGGCAAAGAGCTGGTTGAAACCGTTGACGAAATGCATAAAGCGACGAACCTCCTCATCGCCTACGGCAATATTGCCCGAAGTCTCATAGCAGATGTGTACGTCGTTGCCCTGCTGCACCAGACGACGGATGGTTCCTCCCATCGAGATTACATCATCGTCGGGATGGGGAGCAAAGACAGCCACACGCTTGGGATAGGGAAGAGCTCGTTCGGGACGCTGGGTATCGTCGGCATTGGGCTTTCCGCCAGGCCAACCGGTGATGGTGTGCTGAAGAGCATTAAAGATAAAAAGGTTAGCAAATTCTGCCTTTCCATACTCGTCAAGCAGTTCGCGAAGGTTGTTCTTTTCATAGTCGAGCGCGGTGAGTTTGAGCACGGGTTTGCCCACGCGCTGGCTGAGCCAGATGATGGCGCGTTTTTTCATGCGGTCGTTCCACTTGGTCTTCTTGTTGTAGGCCCACGGGTAGCGCTGTTCGTCCTCTTCTTCGGGAGTGACGAGCTTGTTGGTCAGATGCAGATTCAATTTCATAGTCTTATAATAAATAGGTAATCATCTTTTCTTGATGCCGCAAAGATAATAAAAAATACCAAAAGTAATCCAATCGTCTTCACTTTTTTGTGTCATATCGGCAAAAAATACCATTTCCGCTATCTGCAATTACCATAGATTCACGACTAAATCCCCAAATGGAACGCGATTTGGCGTGCCGTTATCCGATGCGGAACAAGTATATTTCACTTGCATCGTTTTTTTGTTTTCCAAAATTTGGATAATCACAAATAATTCCTTATCTTTGCACCCGAAAGCTTGAATCACATTTATAAACCTATAACAACATGAAAAGAACAGCAATTCTCGGTGCTTGCCTTTTGGCAGCCACAAGCCTTTGGGCACAACGCCCTATGACCGCTCCTGCCGGCGGTAAGGCAATTAGTGATCACTTGATTGGAATCTTCTTCGAAGACATCAGTAATGCAGCCGATGGCGGTCTCTATGCCGAACTGGTGCAGAACGGAGCCTTCGAATACAACGCTGGCGAACGTGCCGGCTGGGGCCCTGGCACAGCCTGGCGATTCATCCGTCCCGGACACTCTTCGGGCAACATCACAACCTTGCAGGCCTATCCTCTGCACGTCAACAACCTGAACTACATGCGCATTCTCATCGAGCGCGTAGGACACTACTATGACTTCGATGGCTGGACAGGCGTAGGCCTCCAGAACGATGGCTTCAACGGTATGAACGTGAAGGCAGGCGCCAAGTACGACTTCTCTGCCTTTATGCGCAACGTGAGCGGCAAGGCCAAGGAAGTGCGCATCGCTCTTGTTGTACCCGGTCGTGAGCAGAAGTTGCTGGCCGACCAGACCGTAAAGGTCGTAGGCCCCGATTGGAACAAGGTGGAGGCCGTCCTCGAACCAACCGAAGATTGCCCGAATGCAGTCCTCCAGATTCTCGTGCTCACCGTGGGCGAGATGGACATCGATGCCGTATCGCTGATGCCCGAAGATACCTTCAAGGGCCACGGCCTTCGCAAGGACCTTGCCGAGACATTGCAGGCCATGCATCCACGTTTCATGCGTTTCCCCGGCGGTTGCGTGGTTCATGGTGGCGGCGATGGCTTCTGGAACACCTATCGTTGGAAGACCACTCTTGGTCCCAAGCACGAGCGCAAGCAGCTCAAGAACACCTGGAGCTATCACCAGAGCATGGGACTTGGCTACTTCGAGTATTTCCAGTTCTGCGAGGATATCGGTATGGAACCGCTTCCCATCCTTCCTTGTGGTGTCAGCTGCCAGGGCGTCAACGGCGGTTGGGGCATGAAGGACCAGGCACAGGACGCTTGTCCGATGGACGAGATGGACGAATGGGTGGACGAAGCTCTTGACCTCATCGAATGGGCCAATGGCGATGTCACCACCAAATGGGGCCGTGTGCGTGCTGAGGCCGGACATCCCGAGCCATTCAATCTGAAGTACCTGGGTATCGGCAACGAGGAGCGCATCTCGCCCGAGTTCATGGAGCGCTTCAAGTACATCTACGACCGTGTCGTGGCTGCTCATCCCGAAATCATCATCGTGGGCACAGCAGGTCCTGGTTCGCACCCCGGCAACCCCGACTATGATAATTCATGGAAGTTTGCCGAAGAGATCGGTCTCCCCATCATCGACGAGCACTACTACGAGCCTACACAGTATTATCTCGACAGCCGTCAGTATGACAACTATCCCCGCGATCGCAAGACCAAGGTTTATCTGGGCGAGTATTCCGCACAGAATCGTGGACGCGACAACCAGCTGCTCGATGCACTTGCCGAGGCCGTCTATCTGATGCACGTCGAGCGTAATGCCGATGTAGTCGATATGACATCCTATGCCCCGCTCTTCGCCAGCAAGGACAACCGCAACTGGACTCCCGACCTCATCTATTTCGACACCGAGCGCGTCTATCCGACATGCAGCTACTATGTGCAGCAGATGTTCGGCGAGTCGGCAGGTCAGTATTACTACGGCGATTGTGTCAGCATCGAAGGTGCCGACAAGCATCAGGAGCAAAGCGTCGTGCTTAATGTTAAGACGCGCGAGCTCTTCGTCAAGGTGGGCAATGCCAGCGCCGACAAGAAGGTTGCAAAGGTCGATCTTTCCCGTTTCAAGGGCATGAAGAAGGTTGCCGAGCGCACAGTCCTTTCGGGAAATCCCGAGGATGGTAACACCTTCGGCAAAATTACTGTTGAACCAGTCCGCGACGTTGTCAACGTGAAGCCACGCATGACCCTTGACATCGAACCCTATAGCTTCGTGATGCTCAAGATCAAGCTTTGATGCCGCATGAACTGCAGGATAATTCTCACCACGGCTGTCGTCCTCGGTCTGCCGCTCTTGGTCTTTGGCCAAAGAGTCAAGCCTGCCGAGAATGACAGCCCGTGGCCAAAAGAACAGGCTTATCGACCCACCGATGCCAGCGACGTTACCCGGTATAAGGGTTATCGGCTGGTTTGGCACGACGAATTCGAGGGAACGGGCCGCCCTGGCAAGGACTGGACCTACGAGACGGGCTTTGTGCGCAACGAGGAGTTGCAGTACTATCAGCCCGACAATGCCACGGTGCACGATGGCGTGCTCGATATCGAAGGTCGCGTCGAACGGGTAATGAACAAGAAGTATTATCCTCAGGTCGATAACTGGCGCCACAATCGTCGCTATGCCGATTATTCGTCGGCGAGTCTTACCACACAAGGCAGGCACGCCTTCCGCTACGGCCGCTTCGAGATTCGCGCCAAGATTCCCACGGCTTTGGGCTCCTGGCCCGCCATCTGGTTGCTTGGCAACAAGCACGAGTGGCCCGAATGTGGCGAGATTGACATTATGGAGTACTACATCAAGTATGGTGCTCCCGGCATCCTGGCCAATGCCTGCTGGGGTGGTACTAAGCGTTACGACGGACAATGGGACGAGGGTTACGTGGCCGTGAGTCAATTCGAGAAGAAAGATCCGCATTGGACCGAGAAGTTCCACGTTTGGAGGCTCGATTGGACGCCGAAATACCTCAAGATCTACGTCGATGGAAAGTTGCTCAACACCATTGAGCTTCGGAAGACCCGCAACCAGGGTTGGCAAGGCAATCGCTGGAATCCCTTCAAGTCAGACGAAGAGGACTTCGGACTCTATCTGATTCTCAATCTCGCCTTGGGTCGCCACGGAGGTACTCCCGACAACACTCGTTATCCCATCCACTACTTCGTCGATTATGTGCGCGTCTATCAGCCCGTCAGAGTGGCGTATGAATGCAGGCACATCTTTTAGTCCGGTTTTATCAGATATTTCTCCTATAAATAATAAAGAGGGCTGCGATGCAAAATCGCAGCCCTTGTTTTAAGGCAATAAATGTTGAATAGTCTTACTTCTTTGCAGCGAACTTGTGCGACTGAAGCATGTTGACTGGATCAAGCGCAGCATCAAGTTCCTCCTTGGTCATCAAGCCCTTCTCGAGCACGATGTCGTAAACTGAACGGTTGGTTTCGTTAGCCTCCTTGGCAACCTTTGTGCTGGCCTTGTAGCCGATGATGGGGTTGAGGGCGGTAACGATGCCGATGGAGTTCTTGACCATCTCCTTGCAATGCTCCTTGTTGACGGTGATGCCAAGGATACACTTCTCGGTGAGGGTGTTGATGGCATTGGTCATCCAGGTGACGCTCTCGAAGATACACTGGGTGATGACGGGCTCCATCACGTTGAGTTCGAGCTGTCCGTGCTCGGCTGCGATGGTAACGGCAGTATCGTTGCCGATCACCTTGAAGCAGGTCTGGTTGACTACTTCGGGGATGACAGGATTAACCTTGCCTGGCATGATTGAAGAACCAGGAGCCATGGCTGGGAGGTTAATCTCGTGCAGACCGCAGCGAGGACCGGAAGCCATGAGGCGCAGGTCGCTACAGATCTTCGACAGCTTCACAGCCAGACGCTTCAGAGCACCCGAATAGCTGACGTAGGCACCTGTGTCGGGCGTAGCTTCTACGAGGTCGTGAGCAGCGATGAAGCTCTCGCCGGTGAGCTTGCTGAGGTTGGCAGCGCAAAGCTTGGCAAAGCCGGGAGCTGCATTCAGGCCAGTACCGATGGCGGTGCCGCCCATATTGATTTCGTGCAGCAGGTCGATGTTGCGGCCGAGGTTGAGGATTTCCTCCTCAAGGTTGTTGGCATATGCGTTGAACTCCTGTCCGAAGGTCATAGGCACGGCATCCTGGATCTGGGTGCGACCCATCTTGATGTCGTTCTGGTACTCGTCAGCCTTATAACGGAATGCCGAAATCAAGCCGGTGAGGGCACCGATAAGCTTCTTGTTCATCAGGATGAAAGCCAGACGGAACGAAGTTGGATAGGCATCGTTGGTCGACTGTCCGCAGTTCACGTGGTCGTTGGGCGAAATGATGGTGTACTCGCCGCGCTTGTGGCCGAGAATCTCGAGTGCGCGGTTGGCAATCACCTCGTTGGCATTCATGTTGACCGATGTGCCGGCGCCGCCCTGCATCATGTCAACAGGGAATTCTCTGTGGAACTGGCCGTCGATGATTTCGCGGCAAGCCTGCTCGATGGCACCCGAAATCTCGTCACCGATTACGCCCAGGGTGTGGTTGGTCTGGATAGCAGCCAACTTGACATAGGCGATGGCCTCGACGAATTCGGGGAAATGATACATTCTGCGCGACGAAATCTGATAGTTGTTGATGGCACGCTGTGTCTGTACGCCGTAGTATGCGGTTTCGGGTACTTTGAGTTCGCCGATAAGGTCAGACTCAACACGGTATTTTACTTCACTCATAGGTAAAAAGGGGGTTAGTATGGTTGTTTGTTTTTTGTTTTTGTTGATCTAGATGCTCTAGATATTCTAGATAATCTAGATTTTCTAGAGCATCTTTAATTTAATATTAGAATGCCTTGATGCGGAACATGAATCCGAGTTCGAGGCGGTTGGTGCTATAGTCGTTGATGCCGACAGCCGCCTTGGCTTCGTCAGAGAATGTGTAGTGACGGCCTACGTACGAAAGGAACACACGGAAGTCCTGGCTCTTGTCGGGATAATACTCGAGGTTGGCCATCCAGAGAGCCGACTTACGATAGCCGTCGAAAGCATCCACGTCGCCTACGCTGGCGGTCTCATAGCAACCCTTGAGCATCAGGTTCCACTGGGGAGCGAACTGCCAGTTGGCCTTGGTGATGAGCGAGTGGTAGGTCACACCGCTGAAGAAGCCGGCACCCTGCTTGGCCAGGTAGCTGGCGCCATCGGCAGAAGCGATGCCGAGGCGGTCGATGTCGTCCCATTCGCCCATGTAATCGATGTACCACTGGAAGTTGGGCAGCACGAGCTGCTGGCCGAGGCAGAGCTTGTGGTCGTTGGCATCCTCACCCTGGTTCTGCAGCGAATACGACCAGCGGGTCTGGAGCATGCCGTCGAACATGTTGCCTGCCCAGAGGAAGATATAGGTCAGAGGATGCTTCGAGGCATAGTACTTCTCCAGCTTGTTGTCCTTGCCGAAGAAGGCCGAGATGCCGTAGTAGTCGCTGAAGCCGTCGTTGTACGAGTTGGTGATGTTGATGTCGAACTCATGGTTAGGAACGGGCTTGAAGCAGAGGTTCACGCCTGCCATGAAGTTGTCCATATAGTCAACCATATCGGAGTACTGGTAGATGTACATTGGGTTCTCGTCGAACTCGAAGCCGCCGTGGTTCTGGCACATCTTGCCGCCCTGGATGCTCCACTTGTCGTTGAACTGATAGCCCACCATCAAGATGTCGGTAGCCTTGGCAAAGTTGTCGGTACCCATGGCGGTGTTGTTCTTGTTCAGACGATGACGCCAGCGGTAGCTGATCTTGTCGGTCAGGTTGCCCTTGATTTCGATACGGGCCTGCTTGTTGGTGAACTTCGAGAAGTTGTCATCTTCGGTAAACAGCTCCTGGAAGGCAGCAGCATAGTTGAAATATACGTTGAAGGCATCGGTCTTCTTCTCGAGCTTGAAGACGCGCTCCGAGAGGCTCTGGTAGTCACCATCCGAGCCACCCATGCCGGTATTGCGCCCCTGTGCGTTAGCTCCGAGGGCGAGCACCATGGCAACAGCAATGAATAAGATTCGTTTCATGATTTTATTCTTTTTGGTTCAAAGGATCTAGATGCTCTAGATTTTCTAGATATTCTAGTTTATCTAGACCCTTCGAAAAATCAAATTAATACTCTGCAAAATACTTCTGGATTTCCTGCCAGTCGTGGGTCTTGGTGAGGGCGAGCATCAGGAGGATACGGGCCTTCTGTGGGTTGAGGTTGAGCGAAGCCACGAAGTGATACTTTGCGTCATCCACCTCAGCGTCCTGGTTGGTGGCACCAGTAGGAACGCGGCTCGAGCGAACGATCTGTACACCCTTCTCCTGGGCCTTCACAGCTACCTCGAATACGTCCTGATAGAAGTTGCCGTCACCTACGCCAGCGAGTACGATGCCGTCGAAGCCAGCGTCAACGAGAGCCTGCATTGGGATAGGAGAAGCATTGGCATAACCATAGACGATACCTACCTTTGGCAGCTTGGTGTCGGCGGTTACGTTGAACTCGGAATTCAAACCGAACTTGTACGAAGGAATATTGTCAACATAGATGGGCTTGCCGTTGTAGATGTAACCCATAGCTCCGAAGACGCCACCCTTGAAGGTGTCGAGGTCGGTGGTGTGTCCCTTGTAGACAGCCTTGGCAGAGAAGAGCGAGTTGTTCATGCTCACCATCACGCCACGACCCTTTGACGAAGGATCAACCAGCGTAGCTACGCCATTGTAGAGGTTGGCAGGACCATCGGCCGAAATGGCGGTCGAAGGACGCATGGCGCCAGCCAGTACGACGGGCTTGTCGCTGTGAACGGTGAGTGAAAGGAAATAAGCGGTCTCCTCCATGGTGTCGGTACCGTGGGTAACGAGTACGCCATCATAACCCTCCTCGTTGAGGAGCTGGTTGATACGAACTGCAAGCTTCAGCCAAACGGCATCGTTCATGTCCTGGCTGCCGATGTTGCAGAGCTGTTCGCCTGTCACGTCGGCAAGATCCTTGATTTCGGGAACGGCATTGATCAGGGTCTCGATGCCTACCTGTCCGGCTGTATAAGCCGACGAAGTGGCTGCGGTGCTCACACCTGCGATAGTGCCACCGGTAGCGATGATACGAACTTTTGGCTTGGCCATGGCAACTGATGCAACCATCACGAGAAGCATCATCAGAATGGAAATTCTCTTTTTCATAGTGTTTTGTGTTTGTTTTTAGTTAGTTAATATGTTAAAGGGTTTGTAGTTTTCAGTTACATTACCAGCGTGATGGCGTAGGCCACAGCGATGGCAACCACCGTGGTGATCCATCCTGGCAACTGGAAGGAGTGGTTGATCACATACTTGCCCACATGGGTAGTGCCTGTGCGGTCGAAGCCGAGGGCAGCAACCTCAGTCGGGTAGTTGGGAAGGAAGAAGTAGCCGTTGACGGCTGGGAACATGGCCACGAGCAGCATCGGGTTCATACCCAGGGCGATGCCTACAGGATAAAGCGTGGTGACGGTAGCAGCCTGCGAGAAGAGCATGATGCTCATCAGGAAGAGGGCAACGGCAAAGAGGAACGGAGCCGACTCGACCATACCGGCCAATGCGCCGTTGATGGCTTCGGCATTGCCTACGTAGAACGTCGATCCCATCCAGGCGATACCGAAGATGGCTATCACGGCATTGATGCCAGCTGCGAAGATGCTGCCCTTGGGCACGTTCTTCAAAGGCACCTTGCCTGCCCAAACGATAAGGATGGCATCGCTCATCATGATCATTTCGATGGTCTCCGACATCGATACGCCCTTTGGACGAAGCTGTGGGAAGAAGCCGAAGAGCACTACCAGGGCAACGCCGAACAGGAATGCCCAAACCGAACGCTTGGCACGTGGATCGCTGCTGTATTCGGCACTCTCTACCTTGCGCTTGTCCTCCTCGGGGTCAATCAGACCCTCACGCACTCGACGCTGGTATTCGGGGTCATCTTCCAGTTCCTTGCCCCAATGGTTGGCCACAAACGCAGCCACCAGAATGGCGATGAAGCCCGCGGGAACGCAGGTCAGGATGATGGTGCCCAGTTCGATGCCTTGTGCTCCCAGCAGGTCGCGCGAGATGATGGCTGCCGTAGCTGCCGACACGGGACTGCCCGTGATGCCCAGCGAAGCCGATACCGTGGCCAGTGCAACAGGTCGCTCGGGGCGGATCTTGTTGGCCTGGGCAATCTCAGAAATGATGGGGAGTAGTGAATAACTGGTGTGTGCTGTACCTGCAACGAGGCAGAAGAGCCATGTGCAGAGGGGGCCGTAATAGGTAATGTGGTCGGGGTGCTTGCGCAGGAACTTGGCTGCCTGTCCTACAAGCCAATCCAATCCGCCCGCTGCCTGCAGAGCTGCCGATGCCACGATCACCGCCAGGATGATCATCATCACGTCGATGGGTGCCTTGCCCGGCTGAAGTCCGAAGACGTAAACCAGGATGAACACGCCCAGCATACCGAATACGCCAAGGCCGATGCCACCCACCCTGGCTCCGATGAAGATCAAAGCGAGGACAATGGCCAGTTCTACAAAGATCAATGCAGTTGCCATACTTCAAAAGGGGTTGTTTTTTTGGTTTGAATTTTTAGTAATTGTTTGCGTTTCGTGATGCAAAGATAAACACAAATACATCCACAATGATTCATAAAGATGTTAAAAGATGTGAAAACATGCCGAAGAACATATTATCACAACTCCAAAAAATTGCGATTTTCTAGAAAATAATGAAAAAATGACAGAAAACTCCTATTTGTCCCCAAATTTCAGCGCACGTCGTTCAGATTCTCTCGAACCCTTCGAACTCTTCGAACTTCTCGAACCTTTCGAACCCTTCGAACCTCTCTTGACTTCGCTCGGCACAACGAGCTTCTTCATCTCGGCAAGTTTGTCGAGCGCAGCACGCCCAGCCTCCTCGCCGCGTGCTATCAGCTGGCGCGTATCGTCTTCCGAAAAGCTCGCACCATGGTAACCCTCCACATCGGGGTGAATCAGTACATCGGCGTCTCGACGGTTCACCTGGTATTTGTCGAGGTCGGGGCGCACGTATTTCCATTCCAGAATCGACGCGAGGCCGCGCGTGTGCATCGTGCCGCGCGACTGCTGGGTGGCACGTTTGGCATCCATCAGGTCGATGGCAATCACGTAGTCGGCACCCATGCGACGCGCCACATCGACGGGCAGGTTGTTGAGCAGGCCTCCATCGACCAGCAGCATCGAGTCCTGCTCCACCGTTGTGAATGCCAGGGGCACCGACATGCTGGCGCGGATGGCTTGTGCTACGTTGCCGCTGTCGAGCGTCACTTCGCAGAAGTCCCTCACGTCCACCGCCACACAGCGCAGCGGGATGGGCAGCGAGTCGAAGGAGCAGCAGCGTCCGCCCAGCAGCGAGTCGAGCTTCTGGGTGAATCGTTCGCCGCGCATCATTCCAGGCACACCCTTCACCTTGCTCCAAGGTTTCCAGCGCGGAGCCGCCATATCGCTGAGCAGGTAGATCCAGTCCTGCGCACGGTAGATCGAGTCGAGTTGTTCTGCGTTGTAACCCACGGCATAAAGCCCCGTGATGATGGCTCCTGCCGATGTACCTACCACCATATCGATGGGGATACCCGAAGCCTCCACGGCCTTCATTGCTCCGATGGCAGCCGCTCCTTTCGCGCCGCCACCACCCACCACTAGTGCTACGCGTGGGCGAGGAACCTGATGTTGTATGGTCTGTTGTCGGGTGTTTCTTGTGCGCGCGTTTGTCTTGCGCGGACTCTCAGCCTGCGCAACCTGGCCAATCATCAGGGCCAGCATCAGCACGTACAAAAACCTTTTCATCTTTCCAACAGTCGAAGTCCCTTCATTCTCAGCGGAACACACATCTTATTATATTTAAAAGCGCCGCAAAGATACGCATTTTTCTCCAATTACGCATCATCCGTTCACGATTTTTAGCATAAGTGCAGAGATTTTTTGTTTTCCTTTGCTGCGGAAGTACTCTGTCGGCCGTCGGAGTACAATTTCCGAACGAAGAATGACCAATCTCGGCCAAGAATGGACTTTCGCAAAATGCGGAAGTACTCTGTCGGCCGTTGGAGTACTTTTTCCGAGAGGAGATTGACCAATCTCGGCCAAGAATGAGCTTTCGCAGATTGCGGAAGTACTCTGTCGGCCGTTGGAGTACAATTTCCGAAAGGAGAATGACCAATCTTGGCCAAAAGTGGTCTTTCGCAGATTGCGGAAGTACTCTGTCGGCCGTCGGAGTACAATTTCCGAACGGAGAATGACCAATCTCGGCCAAGAATGAACTTTCGCAGATTGCGGAAGTACTCTGTCGGCCGTTAGAGTACTTTTTCTTTGCTGCAACTGAAGGAAGTGGCGTTCACCAGGCATCTTGGCTGAAGAAAGCGTAAAAGTAAACGAAAAAAGCGTAAAATGATATATATTTTGTATTGTTATGTAACTATTCGGAATTAACCATATGTATTTTTCAACACAAATTATCGCGTATTAACGCAAATTTTTCAGTATGTATGTCTGTTTTGACCCATCAGTCATAGATAATTCATATGTAATTTATGATAATTCTTTTTAAGAAAAAACACATATAATTATCTTTGATTATGGTAACGTGCTTATTGATAGATAGTTATATTGTCCTTATAGTATCAGTGATTGTTGTAGCGTTGCAGCGTTGCAGCGTTGCAGTTCGAAAAATGATTATCGAAAACCATCAATTATATATACATATATATAAATATATATATAAATATATAATATATAATAATTTAAATAAAAAATTTTTAGTTGACAGCATTTTTGGGGAATGGTTCTCGCTAACTGCAACGCTGCAACGCTGCAACGCGCGGGTACAAACATCAACATGCTACATCATTCCTCCCTCTGCAATCCGATTTCGCGGATTTTGTCCTCCAGCTCATCGCGACTACCGGCGGCACGGGACTTCATGCGCGCGCGATAATTATATATAGTATTTGGGGTGAGGTGAAGGAAAGCGGCGATGCGGGCAGAGTCGTCGATGCCGAGGCGGATGAGGGCGGCCATGCGCATGTCGGTGGTGAGTTCGCTGTCGGGACCTAATTGCTGATGGAACTCCGGACGGAGCAGGGTGTTGAACTCTTCGACGAAGTTGGGATAAAGGCGCAGGAAGGCGGCATCGAAGTTGGCAAAGAGTTCGCGCGTCTCGGTTTCGCGCAGCTCCTCGCTGCTGGTCATTCGCTGCAGTTCCTTCAGCTGGTTGGCCTTGAGGCGGCGATTGACCTTCAGACGATAGGCGTCGAGCTTGTCTATGTAGCGCGAACAGAGGTCGAGGAAACGGCCGATGTATTCGTCCTTGACGCGGTTGGAGTCGTGCAGTTGCGCATTGACCTGCATCATCTGCTGGTTGGAGCCGTTGAGCTGGGCATTGAGGTGGTTGAGCTTGCCGTTGATGCGGCGTAATTCGTTACGTGCAGCGGCGAGCAGCTTGTTGCGCTTGTAGAGGAAGAGGAAGGAGGCGAGCAGCAGGGCGGCCAGTACGCTGACGGCTCCGAGCAGGATGCTTAGGTTTCGGTTGTTCTTGCTGAGCTTGTCGCGGTAGTTGTTGTTGATGGTGGTGATGACCGGCGACACCTGCCACGAACGTGTATGTCCGCCGAACTTGGTGGTACACATCCAGGAGTATTCGATGTAGCGGTTGGAGCGTTCGAGGTCGCTGTCTTTTCCGACGAGTTCGGCAAGGGTCCAAAGCGAAGCCTGGTTGGTCACGGCGTTTCGGCAGTCGTCAACAGCCGACACGGCAAGCCAGTAGCGCCTCCCAGCCTCGTCGTTGCGCAGGCGGCAGCACTCCGAACGGAAATAGGCCATGATGGCATGTTCGTGGCTGCCGGGCTCCACCGTCGCCGACCATTGCTGGCATCTTGCTTCGGCTTGATCGGCCTGCTGCGAACTCAATAGATACAGCAGCTGACGTTCGTAGAAGAATGTCGAGGTGGTATCGGCCACTTCGAAGAACTTGTCACGATACAGGTCCGAAAGCCCGTAGTAATACTGGCTCATCGTCTCGTCGTCGCTGTAGCGACCCAATTCGCCGTAAGCGTGGGTGCTGGCATAGTAGTAGTAACCCACCGCCGGACCTTCGAGCTTCTCTTCGCTGATCTCTGTGAGCCAGTGGATAGCTTCCGAATAGTATCCGCTCAGCGAATTCTGATAAGCCAGGAAGCACAGGGTAGTGGCTTCGCGTGCTGCATCGCCCATCTGTCGCGACAAGTCCAGGCACTCGGCCAAGGCACGTTTCGCCATCCGATCGTCGTACGAGCTGTACTCTTCGTAGAGTTGAAAAGTCATTTCATATTTCGATTCAAGCGTTCGGCTTCTCCTGATCTGTTCACGAAGCGAAGAGAGATGCTGCTCCTTCATCCCGACATATTCATCGGCCAGGGCAATCTCCCTGTCCAGAACGTCGTAGATCGAATCCAGGTCATAGGCGTGAACGCTCGTCGTCAGGACAAGCAGCCAGCAAATGGCAATAATGTTCTGTGTTTTCATTTCGGTGGGTCTTCTTGGATTGATTGATGCACAAAGATAGAGATCCTGGAGATTGCCTCCAAACTTTTCGCGCTATTTCTACCCATAAGACATCCGTATTGCGCACATTCCCCTGCATTTTGTTGCGCAGAATTGGCAAATAAAGGCTCAATACCGAACCAAATAGGGCTTAAAGGGCGTTCAAAAAAATAATTTACAATCCACTTTTAAATACCAATAAATATTTTTTATCGACTTAATAAACAGTTTATTGTACAAATTTACACCTCTAATTTATCCACTTCAACACCTTTGTTGATGTGCAAATGTCAAAAAAATGCCGTATCTTTGCAGCGCAAACCAGCATCATGGACTTGTTTAATCGCTCGCGTGTACATTATCTATAATATATAACACTAACTAAAATCTAACAGTTATGAAGAAAATTTTTACGCTTCTCATGTCTGCCTTTACCCTCGTTGGTATGGCAAACGCACAGGACACCTACATCGTGACAGGTGACTACAACAGTTGGAGTCTTTCCGAGAATTGCATCACCTTCGTAGAGGCTGATGGTGGCTACGCAGCAACTGCTGCTGAGTTCACAACTGGTCAATGGGGATTCAAGATCATCAAGAACCCCGCTGTCGATGGCTGGACCTATCAGTATGGCATCAACGAGCCTATCGCTACCGGTACCGACTACACCCTGAAGTGGATTGAGGATGGCCAGGGCAACAACATCTACCTCGGCGCAGAGAACAACAACGTGACCCTCCACAACGTGAAGTTCGAGTTCTATCCCGGTTCCGACAATACGCTCGACTATTTCCGCATCACGGCCGATGAGGTCATCACCGTGGGTGAGCCTGGCGAGAAGGTCGATGAATACATGATGGTAGGCACCTGGCAGGGCTGGAGCTTCGAGAACAATCCGCTCAAGTTCGAGTCGCAGGGCGAAGGCGTCTATACCGCTTCGATTGACGAGATTTATGGTGACTGGAAGATTGTGAAGAACAACTCCTGGACCGATGCACTTGGTGGCGGCGGCATGGACATGCAGCCAGGCAACACCTACAACCTCTACAAGGGCGGAGACAACACGGGCTTCGCAGCTGGCGTGGTGCTGAGGAACGGCAAGTTCACCCTCACCATCCTCGAGGACGGCAACGCTACCCTTTTTGTTGAAGGCAGCACCGCTGTTGAGCATTCATATGGCCTCGTAGGTTCGTTCCAGGGCTGGAACACCGGTAACGCCGCATTCCTTGAGCAGCAGAGCGACGGCAGCTGGACCACCGACATCGAATCGTTCCCCGGCGGTCAGATGTTCAAGGTTTCCATCGACAAGACCTGGGAGTGCTTCCTTGCCCAGGATGCTCCTACTCAGCTCACTTTCGGCAGCGCCTACACTTGCGCTCGTGGCAACAACGACAACAACTTCACCATCGGTGAGGAAGGCAACAGCTACAATGTGCATGTCGTTCTCGTAGTCGCCGACGACGGACAGAGCGCCGAGCTCACCATCACCGACAAGACTTCGGGCATCACCCTGCTGCAGACAAGCGTAGGCCGTGGCTCGGTATACGACGTGATGGGCCGCAAGCTGCAGTCGCGTCAGGCTGGTCTGAACGTGATTGACGGCAAGGTTGTTTTGATCAAATAAAACACTATTTATATTATAAAATGAAACACAGGACATCGGTGGCCCGACGCGTCCTAACGACGCTCGTGGCCATGATGTTCGCCGTGGCTCTCTCAGCTCAAAATCTTACAGTGAATGGTGTGGTGACCGATTCGCACGATGAGTCGGTCATAGGGGCCTCTGTCTTTGAAGTTGGTACACGCAATGGTACTGTAACTGATATTGACGGAAAGTTCTCCCTCACTGTCTCCAAAGGAGCCACGCTGCGAATATCGTACATCGGCTACACCACTCAGGAGGTGAAAGCCCAGACAAACATGAAGGTGGTGCTCGAAGAGGAGCGCACCGACTTGAACGAGGTAGTGGTGATCGGTTACGGATCGGTAAGGCGCAAGGATGTTACCACAGCCGTATCGACCGTATCGACCAAGGACCTCGAAACCCGCCCCATCGTGAGCGCAGTCTCTGGTATGCAGGGTAAGGCTGCAGGCTTGCAGATCACGCAGGCCAACGGACAGCCTGGCTCGTCGCCCACCATCCGTGTGCGCGGTACCACTTCGCTCAACGGTTCGAACAACCCGCTCTACGTGGTCGACGGAGTGCCGCTTACCGATATCGACTATCTGAGTGCAGACGACATCGAGAGCATCCAGGTGCTCAAGGATGCCTCTTCGGCAGCCATCTACGGTTCGCGTGCAGCCAATGGCGTCATCATCATCAGCACCAAGCAGGGCAAGGAAGGTGTGGCCAAGGTGAGCTTCAACGGACACGTGGGCATGAACACCGTCCGCAATAATCAGACACCTCTCAACGCCCAGCAGTACAAGGCTCTGCAGGACGAGATCGGCCTGGTGAAACTGCCTGCTAACCTCGTGGATCGTACCGACTGGCAGGATGAGGTCTATCGCACAGGTCTCACCCAGGACTACCAGCTTTCGGTGACCAATGGCAACGAAAAGCTTCGCTACTACCTCTCGGGTGGTTATACGGGAGAGAATGGTGTGCTCAAGAAGAGTGACTTCAGCCGCTACAACGTGCGTGCCACCATCGACAACGACATCAGCAAGTGGCTCACCGTCAGCGCCAGTGTCGCTTATAGCGACTATACGTTCAAGGGAACGGGCATCATCTCGGGTACAGGTTCGAATCGCGGTGGCGTCATCACCTCCATCATCAACACACCCACCTATGCCCCCGTCTGGGATCCCAAGAACCCAAGCCAGTACTATAACAATTTCTATGGTGTCAACATCACTTCGCCTGCCGAAAACCTTTCGCGCACCGAGGACAACAAGACTTCGTGGAACAAGTTCCTGGGCACAGGCAAGGCCGTCATCACCCTGCTCCCCGAGAGCCTGACCTTCACCAGCCAGTTCAACTTCGACCGCACCCAGGGCACTACGATGAACTTCCTCGACCCGATCAAGACGGGCGATGGTCGAAACAACTACGGTACGGGCTACGACTCGCGTTCCATCAATACCGTAATGGTTTGGGACAACGTGCTCAACTACAAGCGCAAGTTCGGCATCCACAGCCTTGACTTCATGGCCGGTTCCTCGTGGACGGGTTCGAAATACAGCAACAACTGGATCAATGGTTCCAACTATGCCGATGCCGACATCAAGACGCTCAACGGCGCCAACAAGATCAGCTGGACAGGCACAGGTTCTTCGGCATCCGACTGGGCTATCCTTTCCTACTTCGGACGTCTGAGCTACAACCTCAAGGACACCTATCTGCTCACGGCCAACTTCCGTGCCGACGGTTCGTCGAAGCTCGCCCCTGGTCATCGTTGGGGTTACTTCCCCTCGTTCTCGGCTGCCTGGCGTATCTCGCAGGAGAAGTTCCTGAAGGACATCGACTGGCTCGACGACTTCAAGATTCGTGGCGGCTGGGGACAGACCGGTAACCAGAGCGGACTGGGCGACTACTCGTACCTCGCTGCCTACAACATCAACCGCATCCAGTGGTTTGGCGAAGGTCACGATGCCAATGCCGTACCTACCCGTTCGCAGTCGACCTTGAGCAATCCTGAGTTGACGTGGGAGACCACCACGCAGACCGACATCGGTCTCGACCTGACTGTGCTCCGTAGCCGTCTGACCTTCACCGTAGATTACTACTACAAGAAGACCTCCGACATGCTTATGACTGTCACCCTGCCTGCAGGTTCTGCGGCTGCTACCAGCCTCACCTACAATGGCGGCGACATCGAGAACAAGGGTTGGGAGTTCAGCGTCAGCTCGAAGAACTTCACCGGCAATTTCCAATGGGATACCGATTTCAATATCAGCTTCAACCGCAACAAGCTGACCCGTCTGATGCTGACACAGGTTTATTACAACGCAATGACCACCGATTACGTCAACGAATACGTGGTTCGCAATACGCCCGGTATGCCTCTCGGCAGCTTCTGGGGTTACATTGCCGACGGCGTCGATCCCGAGACGGGTGAACTCAACTACCGCGACGTGAACGGTGACGGCATCGTCAGCGCTTCCGACCGCACCTATATCGGCGACCCGAATCCCGACTTCACCTATGGTATGACCAACACCTTCCGCTGGAAGGGCCTGACGTTGAGCATCCTCCTGCAGGGAACCTATGGCAACGACGTGTATAACGTGAGCAAGATGGAGACGCAGGGCATGTACGACGGCAAGAACCAGACCACCGAGGTGCTCAACCGCTGGCAGGTGCCCGGTCAGATCACCGACGTTCCGAAGGCTGGTTTCGACCTGCGTAACTCGACCTACTTCCTCGATGATGGTTCCTACCTCCGTGTGAAGGATATCTCGTTGAGCTACGATGTGCCTCGCAAGGTGCTCAAGCCTTTGCACCTGACCCGACTGATGCCTTACGTGAGTGCTACCAACCTCCTGACCATCACCAGCTATTCGGGCATGGATCCTGAGGTCAACCAGTATGGCAACAGTGGTGCCGTACAGGGTATCGATTGGGGCACCTACCCGATGTGCCGCTCGTTTGTTGTTGGTATGAAAGTTGAATTCTAAAATAGCGTAATCATTATGAAGACAAATAATATTTTAGGTTCGAAAGGTTCTGAAAGGTTCAAAGGGTTCAAAGGGGTTTTGTTGGGCGCTATGGCGCTCTTGATGACAGCCTGCACACTCGATTATGAACCCATTTCAACTCCAACAGAGCTCACCGAAGGTTCGCAGACCGAAGAGAGCACAGCCGTCCTGAAGGACAAGCAGGCTGCCGAAGACCAGCTCACCAACCTCTATGAACTGTTCCGCAGCCGTGTGGAGCACTGGTATGTCGATAAGCTTCTGCTTGCCGAGTCACATTCCGACAATGCTTACGCCGGTACCACAGGTGCCGAGGTGGAGCCTTACGAGTCGAATGCCATCGATGCCAGCAATTCGGTATTGAGCCGCGACTGGACCCGTTTCCTCGAAGATATCGCACAGTCGAACGTCCTGATCAATGGTTTGGACCAACTGCTCGACAACGGACAGGTCACCCAGACCGAATACAACCAGCTGAAAGCGCAGGGTTGCATCTTCCGCGCCATCGTGATGTTCGACATGGCCCGTGAATGGGGCTCATTCCCCATCATCACCTCCATCGCCAAGACCATCACCGCCGAAAATGTCGAAGAGGTCTATCCCACCTACTTCCCACCCAAGAACACTCCCGAGGAGTCGTATGCACAGATCATCGCCGACCTCGAGTTCGGTGCCCAGTATGCTCCTGAATTTTCGCAAAACGACCGTACCATCATGACCAAGACCGTGGCCCAGGCTTACCTCGCCAAGGTCTATGCCGAACGTACGCCGCAGAATCACGCCAAGGTCATCGAATATGCCGACAAGGTGATCGGTACCGCAGGACTGGCCCTCGAACCCAACTACGAGACCTTGTGGGGCTTCGACAATGGTGACTGCGTGAAGCGCAACACGTCGGAGGGCATCCTCGAGCTGCATTGGAGCGTGGGTGCCGGCACATGGGCATCGTGGATGTTCGGACGCTGCCTCGAGAACCCCGAATACTACTTCACCTGGGCAAAGTGGGTGACTCCCTCGCGCGACCTTGTCAGCGACTTCGAGCGCGAAGGCGACCAGATTCGTCTCGACCAGACCGTTCACTTCGAATCGTGCACCTGGAGCAACTACTATCCTGCATCCAACTATGCATTCATGTACAAGCTGCGTTCGGGCTACAACAACATCTACAAGTGCCGCCTTGCCGACATCATCCTCATCGAGGCCGAAGCCTACGCCTATACGGGTAACCTCGCTAAGGCTGCCGAACTGGTCAATCAGATTCGTGCCCGCGTAGGTCTTGCTCCTCTTTCGGGCGACAAGACTTCCAGCCAGGAGGCCATGATTCGTGCGGTGATTCACGAACGCCGTCTCGAGCTTGCCATGGAGGGTGAGCGCTGGTACGACCTCTGCCGCAACGGTATGGTCGAAGAGGTGATGAATGCCGTCTATGCCCGCGACAACGGACGCCTGGCACAGAAGAAGCCTTTCGACGCCAATTCGTACCTGCTGCCCATCCCGCAGACTGCCCTCGACCAGAATGCCAACTTAGTACAGAATCCAGGATATTGATTGTTAGGTTAATTTCAGTAAGATATACTTATGAACAGAATGACAAACATGATCAGCATACTTCTTGCTGCCTGCCTCTCTGCCTGCAGCAACAATTCCGAGACGGTGGTCGACGATATGACCGAGCCATATCCAACGGGTAAGCCCACTTCGGGCAAGGCTGTGGTCTTCACCACGACATCCGACGGTGCCTACAGTCTCTACGAAGAGATTGCCGATGTGGTGAGCGGACAAAGCCTTTCGCCCCTCACCATCCAGCTCGATCCCAGCCAGACGCAACAGTCGATCGACGGATTCGGCTACGGCATCACCTATTCTTCGTGCTACAACCTTTTGAAGATGACTCCCGAGGACCGCAACGACCTCCTGACGCGCACCTTCTCGACCACTTCGGGCTACGGCGTGAGCTACTGCCGCATCTCGATCGGCTGCAACGACTTTTCGAGCACCGAGTATTCGCTGTGCGACGTGGAGGGTCTCGAACATTTCGCCCTCTTCAACGATGAGGTCAACTACGTGATCCCCATCCTCAAGGAGATCCTTGCCATCAATCCCGACCTCAAGATCATCGGCAGCCCCTGGACTCCTCCCAAGTGGATGAAGGTCGACAACCTGACCAACATGCGTCCCTACGACTCTTGGACCGACGGTCACCTCAGCCCCCTGCACTACGACACCTACGCCGAGTATTTCGTCAAGTTCATCCAGGCTTTCCAGGGCGAAGGCATCCGCATCCATGCTGTGACTCCCCAGAACGAGCCTTTGAACCATGCCAACTGCGCCTCGTGCTATATGCCTTGGGCCGAAGAGGCTCAACTGGTGAAGAGCATGGCCCGTGCCTTCAAGCGTGCCGGTCTGCAGACGCAGATCTACGTTTTCGACCACAACTACAACTACGACAACGTGGGCGACCAGGACGACTATCCGGTGAAGATCTACAACACCCTCGGCGAGGATTACGAAGGTTCTGAACTGGTGGCAGGCGCAGCCTATCATGACTACGGCGGAACAAGCGACGAGCTCATTGACATCTATACGAAGGCTCCCCAGAAGGCGCTGATCTTCTCCGAAAGCTCCATCGGCACCTGGAACGACGGTCGCAACCTCGCTACCCGCCTGATGGCCGACATGAAGAACGTCGCCCTGGGTACGGTCAACCGTATGTGCAAGGCTGTCATCGTCTGGAACTTCATGCTCGACACCAACATGGGTCCCAACCTCGACGGTGGTTGCCAGACCTGCTTCGGTGCCATCGACATCGATCCTTCGAACTACCGCACCTACACCCGCAACTCGCATTACTACATCATTGCCCATATGAGTGTGGCAGCTGCCACGGGTGCTGTTCGCCTGGGCACAAGCCGCAACATCGCCAGCCAGAACATCATCAGCGCCTGCTTCCTCAATCCTGATGGAACCTATGGTGCCGTGATCCTCAACACGGGTGATGAGGACAAGACCATCAATGTGGGCGATGGCAGCAGTTATGTGCGCGTCAACGTCCCCGCAGGTGGTGTATCTTCGGTGAAGTGGAACAAGTAAATTTTTGGTTGATATGAAATACCTATTCCATTCTCCCATGGCAGCCTTGGCAACAATGTTGGCCATGACAACCATACTGACCACCGCAAGCTGCGACGATGACGACGACAATGCCGTAGGTCAGCCCGTCCTGCTGGTAAGCGACCTTGCTTCGTCGGCACACTTTGGCGACAGCATCTTCCTTTCGGTGGCATGTTCGGATGCTGAGGGCGTAGGACTCTCGACGTTGAAGGCTTACCTGGAATACAGTGGTCAGCAGGTTTCGACGCAGACCATCCGTACGCGTACCGACGGCACCTATGGTGTTAGACTCTATGCCCCGCTCTATAAGGCTGTGCCCGATGGAGCTGCACAGATCCGCCTCGTGCTCCAGAACATCCGCCTGGCAAAGACCGAGCAGGTGATTGACCTTCCGCTTACGCGACCCCATTACGAATATCTCACGTTTGTGCCCTCGGTGGGCAGCCCCGTCACACTTTTGCCCGACGCTGCCAACCCGTATCTCTTTGCAGGCAGCTACACGAGTTCCAATCGTTCGTTCAAAGGCTACTTCGTGGCTCCAAAGGACGGTGCCAACGGCACAGAGATTTCCTTCGGACAGGGCAACGACGACATCAGCGAAGGCATCACCGATGCCATCACCTTCAATGGTAACAAGGGGGCAAATAACGTCAGCTTCAATGTGCTGACCTACGCGTATGGTCCCACGGAATCTGACCCCAATGCTTCGACCGAGATTGTGCTGACCAAGACCGACAACGTCTACCAGGGCGAGCTCGTGCAGGGTCATCCCTATGAGTTTGCAGGCGAGTCGATCATGAATTCGAGCCGCTGGTTCTACGACCGCGACTGGTTCCAGAAGAACGACGACGGCACCTACACCTTCCTGGGCATCACCGGCACCTATAACATCAAGGCCGATTTCAGCAACCTGGCATTCCGCATCTGGGTGATGGATGGCACATCGAGCGGCAAACTTAATGCCGACGGTACGGGCGCCATCTGGATCATCGGCAACAATGGTGTGGGCAAGCCCAGCTACAAGGCTTCGAACGTACAGAGCTGGTGGACAGGCGAGGAATATGACTACTGTCTGACTCCAATCAGCGAGAAGGTTCACCAGATCACCCTTACCGTAGGCCAGCAGCTCAACGGTGCCGACATCAACTTCAAGTTCTTCGGACAGGCTGCCTGGGGCACCGAGTTCAAGGGTTCGGCTTCGGCTTATCACCTTTCGACCACGAGCGATGTCTTCGGCATCGGCGATGGCAACGGTCACGACGACGGCAACCTCTATCTGCTGCCCGACGTCACGCTCACCGATGGCGACACCTATGTCTTCACCATCGACCTGACGGGCGGTTGCGCCAACGGCGTGCTGACCATTACCCGCAAGTAAGTTCCCGCTTTTACATCAATCTGCTACTCAATCGAGTTGAGCAGACCCAGTTTACCCTCTTCGACGAGTTTGATGATCAGCTCGCCGAAGAGGGTATTTGCCCATGCAAACCACGAGCGTGTGAAGCGCGTGGCATCGTCCTTGTAGAACGATTCGTGCATCCGTCCCGTCCCGGCATCGGTGCGCATCAGTTGCTCGATGCAGGCTCGGATTTCGGCATCGTCCTGGCTTGTGAAGGCACGCATCATGATGCTCATGGGCCAGATGTAGTCGTGACCGATGTGCGGGCCTCCGATGCCTTCACCTGCCTCACCACGGAAGAAGTAGGGGTTGTCGTCGCTCCAGACGAAGCGACGCGTGTTCTGGTAGATGGGGTCATCGATTGCGACATCGCCCAGATAGGCCATGGCAAGCAGGCTGGGCACGTTGGCATCGTCCATAAGCAGATGGTTGCCGAAGCCATCGACCTCATAGGCATAGATTTTTCCGTATTTGGGATGGTCATAGATGGCGTGCTCCATCAGGGCAGCATGCACTTCGTCTGCCAGGGCGTTGCAGCGGCTTGCCAGGTCGTCGCGATGGTTGACGGTGGTGAGTATCTCGGCAGCTTTGCGCAGGCTGCTGACGGCCATGAAGTTGCTGGGCACAAGGAAGAGCAGCGTCGTGGCATCGTCGCTGGGTCGGAAGGCGCTGGCGATGAGGCCGCAGGGCCGCACAGGGGCACCCCAGCCCTCGTTGTTCATCGTGTCGAGCGCACGGTTGCTGGAACGCAGGAAACGGTAGCTGCCGCGTCCCTCGCGTCGCTGCTGTTCGGTAAAGACGTGCAGGATGTTTTCGATTGCCTCGATCCACTCGGACCCGAAGACCGATGTGTCGCCCGTCACCTGCCAGTAATGGTAGGCAAGGCGGATGGGGTAGCACGACGAGTCGATCTCGTACTTGCGTTCGTGCAGTTCGGGATGCATGCCTGTGTCCTTCATCCACGGTCCATCGGGGTTCGGCTCTCGGTTGAAGGCATTGGCATAAGGGTCGCAGTTGATGCACTTCCATTGGCGTAGAATCACCCCGGCAAGCATCCGACGTAATGCCTCGTCCTCGGCTGCAAGCTGCACGTAGGGCCAGACCTGTGCGCCACTGTCGCGCAACCACATCGCGTGGATGTCGCCCGTATAGACAAAGGTATCGGGTGTCCCGTCCTCATCCTCCTCAAAGTGGACGGTGGTGTCGAGCGTGTTGGGATAACAGGCTGCGAACATCTGTGCCAACTTCGGGTTGGTAAGCTGGCTGACAATCTCGGCAATCTGTCTCTCGACTGCCTCCGAGCGGAAGAGGCGCTCTTCAACGGGGGTGCGAAGGTCCTGTGCAGATGTGCTTTTCGCAGTTTCTGTGGGGGCCAAAAAGGCCAAAAGAAGGGTTAGCAAAAGTGTCATGGGTATTATTGGGTTTTATTATCTTTTTTCGAGCCTTACCTCTCCCTTCGAAGCGTCAGGACATTGATTTCGGGCCAGGCACCAAGGCGGAAGGCGAGCATACCGCCAATGCCGGAAGAAATATACAGTTGCTGCGAACCCTTGCGATAGAGACCGCGCCACTCCGAATAGACCAGTCGCGAAGGCGAGACGTCGCCGATGCGGAAATGTGCAGCATGGGTGTGACCCGAAAGGGTGAGCTGGATGTTGGTGGTTCTCGTCACCTCGTGACGCCAATGCCAGGGATCGTGGGTGAGCAGAAGCTTGAAGCAGCTGTCGGGTACACCCTCGATGGCTCGTGGCAGGTCTGCACGTCGCACCTTGCCCGACTTGCCTTCGTTCTCGACGCCGATGACGGCTATCTGTGCGCTGTCACGCCTGATGAAGCGATGCTCGTTGAGCAGCAGGTCCCAGCCTATCTGTCGCTGGTACTCCTTGAAGAGGTCAAGATCGTGTTCGATGGCCTTCGGACTGCCGTGGAAAGGTCCATAGATGCTGTAATCGTGGTTGCCCAGGATTGACATCACGCCGTAGGGCGCCTTCATCTGCGAAAGGATGTCCATGAAGGGCAGCATCTCTCGACTTTGTCGTGACACCAGGTCGCCCGTGAAGACGATGAGGTCGGGTTTTGCGGCATTCACACTATCGACGAGCGAGCATATAAACGCTTCCTGCCCCTCGAACATTTCAAGATGCAGGTCGCTCACCTGAACGATGCGGAACCCGTCGAACTCTTTGGGTAGGTCGGGCACCGTGATGGTTTGCTGTCGTACCACAAGGTGGCGCCAGCCCCAAACGAGCCCGTAGAAACTGGCTGCCGAGATGCAAAAGGCCACCACAAGGCCTATGGCGCCGAGTGCTGAGGTCGCACTGGTGAAGATCTTGCCCGCTCCCCAGAAGCAGAGCAGGATCAGTTGAGGCAGCACAACGCACAGCAGCACGATGAAGATGATGCGGAAGAGCAAGGTGTTCATCCCTCGGAAGGCCAGGATGATGATGGCCACCATCAGAATGGTGACGGGCAGAAAATGCAGCACCTGCCAGCCTACGCCAAGTTGACGCAGATGGTTGTCCCAGATGTACAGGTCGGCCAGGATGGCCACAAACAGGACGACGAAAAACAATATAACTTGCAGCATACTTTTCGAATAGTCAGGATGTTTTATCAAAACTAAACATCGAAATCACCGCAAAGATATGTCATTTGCGGGAAATAAACAAAAAAAGGGTCCAAAATTTTGCATTAGTCCCCAAAACTTCCTATCTTTGCGCCATGACATTACCGATTTGGCTGAACATAGTGGTCATCATTTTTGCGCTCAACATCGCTGTGGTGGTGCTGACGCAGCACCGGCGTCCTACCGAGACGTTGGCATGGATCCTGATGCTCTATTTTCTGCCCGTGCTCGGCATTCTGCTCTATTATTTCTTCGGCGTGCCTGCGATGCTGCGTCCGCTCATCAGTCGCGAACGTCTTGCCGAACTTAAGTCCCATACTGCGGCCTATCGCACTTCCCACCCCGCTGAGGAAGGGGAGGGTTGGACGCGCCTCATCAAGATGCTCGAAAACAACAACCGTGCCGATCTCGTCGGGGGCAACAGCATCCGCGTCTTCACGGTCTGTGGCGACATGTTCGAGGCAATGAAGGAGGACATCCTTGCTGCCCGTCATCACGTCCACATCATGTTCTTCATGATTGAGCACGATATTGTAGGCGATGCCTTTGCCGACATCCTCATCGACAAGGTGCGTCAGGGCGTCGAGGTGCGACTGATGTACGATGCAGCTGCCTGTATCGGTGTGCCGCGCAGTTTCTTCCGTCGGATGAAGGAGGGTGGTGTCCAGGTTGAGGCTTTCAGTCCCCTCTTTCCCCACCTTTCGCCTTTCTCCAACTACCGCAACCACCGCAAGGTGCTCGTCGTCGATGGCGTAGTGGGCTATGCAGGCGGTATGAACCTGGCCGAACGTTACTTGAAGGGTATCCGTGGCGGAGTTTGGCGCGACACCCATCTGCGCATCGAGGGACCGGCGGTCACCGAACTCCAGACCACCTTCCTTACCGACTGGCAGTTCGCAAGCGACAAATGGGTGCACGACAAGGCATATTATCCTCCCCAGCCCAAGGCAGGCAACCTGCTGATGCAGGTGGTGACATCCAACCCGACAGCCAAGTTCCGCATAATGGACCTTTCCTACTCCCAGATCCTTTACACGGCCACGCGTTACGTCTATCTCCAGTCGCCCTACCTTGTGCCCTCCGAGGCCATTCGGAAAGCGCTCTATGCCGCCGCCTTCTCGGGTGTCGATGTGCGTGTGATGATTCCCACCTATCCCGACAAGGGCTGGGTGGTCATCTATGCTTCGCGCTGGTATATCGAGCAGATGCTCGACGCAGGCGTTCGTGTCTTCTTCTACGACAATGGTTACCTGCACTCCAAGACCATCGTGGCCGACGATAGGATTTGCACCGTGGGAAGCGTCAACATCGACCACCGCAGCATCAGTCAGTCGTTCGAAGTCACCGCCTTCATCTACGATGCCGAGACGGCAAGCCAACAACGCCAGACCTTCCTCGATGACCTCCGCTATTGCCACGAGATCAAGAAGAACGAATGGCGTCGTCGCTCCCGTTGGCAGCGCCTCAAGGAAAGCGTCTGCCGATTGGCCGCTCCAATCCTGTAATTTTTTCTAACACCTTTAAATATATTATTATGAAACAATTCCTATTATCACTTGTTTTTTTGATGTGTTGCTGCCTTGCCGTTTCGGCGCAGTGGCTTCGCAAGCCCACACCCAACGACACATTGCAGTCGGTGCGCGTGCTCGACAACGGCAATGTGGTTTATAGCATCTATGCACCAAAGGCGCATATCGTCACGCTTGCCGGCGATGCCATGCCTTGGGGACAAAAGATTGAGGCGAAGGAGCATGACAACGGCGTCTGGACCATCGAGGTGCCCAACGTCAAGCCGGGTGTCTATCGCTATCACTTTGTAGTGGATGGCCTGCCCGTCTATGATCCCAAGGCTCCGGCAACCACCGAACTTACCGCTGTCGCTACCGTTGCCCCTACGGGCAAGGAGTTCTTTGCCTATCGCAAGGATATTCCGCATGGTGCCATGGCTGTGCGCACTTATGAATCGAGGACCATCGGCGAAACGCGCACTATGCGCGTGTGGACTCCGGCGGGCTACGAAAAGGGCAAGGAAAAACTGCCTGTGCTCTACCTGATTCATGGTGGAGGCAACACCGACACCAGCTGGCCCAATGCGGGAGCTGCCGGCAACATCCTCGACAACCTTCTGGCTGAGGGCAAGATCAAGCCGATGATTGTGGTGATGCCCAACGGTACCATTGCCGGGCCGAATGTGCAGGACGAAGTGGCTCCGTTTGCCAAGGATATGATCACCGACATCATCCCCTTCATCGAAAGCAACTACCGCGTTCTTACCGACAAGGATCATCGTGCTATCGCCGGTCTTTCGATGGGCGGCATGGAGACGATGGAGACTGCCTTCCAGAACATCGACCTCTTCTCTTACGTGTGGGTACTGAGCAGCAGTTTCAGCCCGATGGCCGAACCTGCCAAGGAAGCAGCGCGTCTGAAGGTGGCCGAGAATGCCGCCAGAATGAACAAGAGTTTTAAGGTGCTCGTCTTCACCCAGGGCGGACCGTCGGATATTGCCTATCGCAACTGCGAGAATACGCGCAAAGAGCTCGACAAGGCCGGCGTGAAGTACCTCTATGAAGAAAATGCCCAGGAAGGTCACAGCTGGGGCACCTGGCGCGCCGACCTGTATAACCTTGCACAACGCATATTTAAATAGAATACAATGTATAGATTAACAATCTTGTCCGCTATTTGCAGCCTGCTGCTGTTTGCTGGCTGCAAACAGGGCAATCCAGACAATGGCGACCAACCCACAGCCGACAATGTGGAAGAAGCATCGGCCGACAGTGTCTTTGTGCCCAAGCAGGACCCCCAGAAGATCCCTTATCTTTTCAGTGGTGACCTTTCGAAATATTATTTCGTCCGCATGTGTACGGTCACTCGTCTCTCCCGTCTGGAACTGGAGACTCTCGGTGTCCCAATCGAGGACGACCACCATTACTATATTGCATCGGTGGGACTGGTGAGGAACAATGTGCCTTTCGATTTCCCGGTGGACGACATCGAGTGCATGTATGACGTCTGGCTGGTGCCCACGAGTTTCCCGGATGGCAAGTTCAATATTCATGCCCAACTGATCGATTCGCACAACAACAGGGTCTCGCAGCTCGATTTCAGCAAAGCTGTGGAACTGAAGGACCTGCTGCGCAAGTGTCCTGACCAGGGCGACTTCATGGTGATCGAGGACCTTTTCTCCGTGGAGCGTTATTTCGACCATCCTTCCAACAAGCTTGACATTCGTGGTTACATCAAGCCCGTGAAGGAAGAAGTTCAGAAAGGAAAGAAAGCCAAAAAAGGATAAAAAATCCCCCTATCCTGAATAGGGGGATAAATGGGGTGATTCAAAAATCATGTCCCATCGGATTCTCCTTGATTCGCCTGCCGCGCAAGATGCTGCTCTTGTCCTTGGCCTCAGTGCGCTGTTCGAGGGTCCATTCGTTCCATACCTTGGAGCATGCAGGATACTTTTTCCCAGTGATTGCCTCCTTGTCGGCGATTGTAAGGGAGGTGTACCATTTGTTAAGTTCGATTTCAGACATATCTACAGTTTTTTGATAGTTTGTTTTCGTGCTATTCTCTGTTGGTACTGCAAAGATACGCATATTATTCCATACCTCCAAATTTTTTGTGAAAATATTTTCATTTTTCACCATTATACTTTGCTTCTGCTCCGGCCTTAGGGCAGAACATGTGCTGCAAAGCCGTCACCTCACTACCGCCGACGGCCTTGCAGCCAATACTGTGCGCCATATCTTCCAGGACGAAGAAGGATACCTTTGGTTCAGTACCAACAATGGTTTGAGCCGATATGACGGCTACACCTTCCGGAACTACCGTCAGGAAGCAGGCATCGAAGACCTGCGTATCAAGGAGGTGAAGGAAGACGAAGAGCATCACATCCTTATCACCACCATCCAGGGCGGTTACTATTGTCTGGACAAGCAGACTGGCCATACAATCTTTTCCCCCAAGAATACTACGATAGCCGACAGTATCATCGAAACACGCAGAAAGACTCGAGCCGACTATCTGGCCAGTGACATCAGGGATGACTATGGTAACTTGTGGCGACTGGAAGACGATGGGGATCTGCGGTTTGTCATGGTGAAGGAGAACAAGGAGTTTACGCTTCCTCAGGTCATCGACGACCGGATATCGTACGGAAGCAGTTCCATTTTCCGAATATGTTACACCAGCAAGGGTCTGATAGCCATTGCCACGACAGGCAACGGCCTCTTCATCCTTGACCCCGAGACAAGCCATTTGGAGCACTTCGTGTGTGAAGAGCAGAATCCCACATCCCTTCTTGCAGGCAATAACATCATCTCAATCATGGAGGACCGTACAGGCTCTCTGTGGTTGGGTTATGAGTTGATGGGAATCACTCAACTGCAAGTCTCCGAAGAGAAGGGCTTCCGATTCGTCTATCCTTCGGGCAACAAACAATCGTTAGGGAAGGATGCCGAAGCGGTACGTGCTGTCTATTATGATGAGCAAGCCGACCTTTTGGCGATAGCCGACAAGCAACATGGCGTGGCTTGGTATGACTCCGCATTCATCAAGCGGCGCACCCTTCATATGGATGACAATGTCTATTGCATCACGCAGGATCCTGAGGGTGGCTTCTGGCTGGGTACGCGAGGGTCGGGCATCTGGCATGAAGGCAGATATTTGCGTCATAGTCCCGACGATGATTCTTCTTTGTCGGATAATGACATCTATTCAGTCTTCTTCGACCGGAAAGAAACCCTTTGGGTGGGAACTTTGGGCGGCGGCCTTTGTCGAGCCCGAGATTGGAGGGCCGAAAAGGTTGAGTTCGACCGATTCTTCCAGGGAAGTTATGGAGAACGCCGTGTGCGTTCGTTGGCTCAGGATGCCAATGGGATGATTTGGGCTGGTACCAGTCATGGTGTGATGGTTTTCGACCCTGAACATCTGGACGAAGGGGAGGACGGCATCATCAGACTGACGGCTGAAGATGGACAATTGAAAAGCAACGAGGTGCGCAGCCTGTTTGTCACAAGGCATGGTCAGGTCTTTATCTCGGAATTAGGTAGTGGCTTTGCCATCACACAAGTGCCCGAATCGAAAGAAGGTTATAGAACGCTTCGATTCGAACATTTTGGCAGTGGAGAGGGATTGTGCAACGATATGGTGCAGTGTTTCGGCGAAGACCGTTTCGGCAAGATCTGGATATCGACGGAACTGGGGCTCTCTCGTTTTGACCCTATGGATAATCGATTGGAGGAGAGTTTTACCCCATCGCCTGTCATGAGCGGCAATGTTTTCAGCGAGGGTAGCAGTAGTATGTTGCCAAATGGACAGATTGTCTTTGGTAGCAACAGAGGAGCTGTAATCATCGATACAGAGAGCATCAACAATCGAGAAGGCAAGAAGCCTGTGGTGCACGTGGTCGGGCAGGAGGTCGATGGTCGCAATATGAGCGTCAACTTCACTACGTTTGACTATAATATTCGTCCCATGGCGATACGTTACAGCTATCGTCTGGGAAGTGATGAGTGGAGTCCTTTATCTCCCGTCGGCAGACTTGATCTTAAACATCTCGGCCCCGGGCATTATTCGCTTTTGGTGCGTGCTGTCAACGAGACCGGGCATTGGAGCGATCCGATAGACGTCTCGTTCGACATTGCATGGCCATGGTATCTGCGCGGATGGGCCATCTGTCTTTGGACCTTGCTCCTGGCGGGTGCAGCTTGGTTTGCCTACAGCCAGATTCGTGATCGAATGCGTTTGCGTCAGCATATCCGTATGCAGGAGCAACTGAATGAGGCCAAGCTGGTGTTTTTCACCAATGTGAGCCACGAATTCCGTACGCCGCTTACGCTGATACGTGGCGCATTGGACCGTATTCGCGAGAGTCGTCAGTTACCCGACGCCTTGGAGCAGCCGATGACGTTGTTGGAACACAATTCCGACCGATTGATGCATCTGATCAACCAGTTGCTGGAATTCCGTCGAATGGAGAACAACGTGATGAGCCTGCGATTGGAGAAGATGGACATCATGGGGCTGCTGCGTGAACTCTTCGATTCGTTCCATGACGTGGCCGAGCAAAAGCATCTTGATTATAGGATTACCACTCAGCCCGATGCCCTTATGGGTTATTTCGATCGTTCATGCATCGACAAGGTGATCTACAACCTGCTTTCGAATGCCATCAAATACACTCCCGAAGGTGGTCATATATTGTTGGAAGTGCGAGCCCATTCGGCACCAGTCAATGAATTGACGATACGTGTCGTTGATGATGGTGTGGGTGTTCCCGAAGAACAGCGAAACCATCTCTTCGAACGTTTCAACCGCAGTCATTACCTAAGTGGCAGTATGGGCATCGGCCTCAACCTGTGTGCCGCCCTTGTCGAAGTGCATCATGGCTCCATCAGGTATAGTCCTAATCCGATAGGAGGGTCAGTTTTCACGGTCACTTTGCCCTTGGGAGAAGAAAACTATTCGAAAGAGGATTATCTTGCTTCCGACGCTTTGCTTGCCGAACCAGAGTCGGCAAATGTCGAGTTGCCGACATTGATTGCCCCTATCAATAGCCAGCATGTGCTGCTCATCGAGGATAATGAAGACTTGTGCGAATTTGTGAAGACCGAATTGATGCGCTATTTCAATGTCGATACGGCAAAGGATGGTCGGGAAGGATTGGCAAAGATTGAAAGTGCAGAAGACGGATACGACTTGGTGATTACCGACATCATGATGCCTGACATTTCGGGCATTGAGGTGATACAGCTTTTGCGTCAGAATTTCAATACAAGCCATATTCCGATAGTGGCGTTGACAGCTCTCGACAGCACGACAAGCAAGATCAAGGGTTTGCAGGCTGGCGTAGATGCCTATATCACCAAGCCGTTCAGTACGCAGCTTCTGCTTGCTACCATCATCAATCTGATGAACCAGCGCAGTCGGTTGAAGGAGAAGTTCAGCGCCGACAAGAGTTTGCAGCCGACAATGATTACGACAAGTGAACTTGATCGTGAATTCCTTGACAAACTCGATGCGGTGATCGACAAGCATATTTCGGATGCAGACTTCGGAGCAGATGACTTTGCCGGAGAGATGGCGTTGGGACGTACCATCTTCTTCCGCAAGGTGAAGGGGGTGACGGGCTTTTCGCCCAAGGAGTATCTGCGCATCCGTCGTATGAAGCGTGCAGCTGCGTTGCTCGCCGAAGGTCGGCTTACAGTACAGGCTGTCGCCTACCAGGTGGGCATCAGCGACCCGTTCTATTTCAGTCGTTGTTTCAAACAGCAGTTCGGTATGACTCCTACGGAGTATGTGCGCAAGGCGCGTGAAGAAAATACATAATCTATGCGTGAATTATTGTTCGTTTTTCTGGGTGGAGGTATCGGTTCGGTGCTTCGTTATGGCGTCAAACTTGTCCAGACGCATCTTAGCCTCAATCCTATAAGCACATTGGGACAAACCATTTTCCCATGGCCCACTATGGTGGCCAATGTGTTGGGCTGTTTGCTGATTGGCTTATTTTATAGCATTTCGGGGCGGACGGGAATGAGTCCGGAGGTGCGTCTTTTCCTCACCACGGGGTTGTGTGGAGGATTTACAACCTTCTCCACTTTTTCTAGCGAGGGCATCGACTTGTTGCGAGGAGGACATCCCGGACTTTTCGCGGCATACTTCCTTTTGACCTTGGCGCTGGGCTTGGGGGCTGTACTGCTTGGAGCTTGGCTTGGAGGCAAATAAGCAACCCCACTTTGCACCCGTACATTATTTATATATATAGCTACAAAAAAATGCCATTGATATTTGGTGTTTTGGCTGAAATAAACTACATTTGCAGCACATTTCCAAAAAGGATAATTGTTAATTGTGAATTGTTCATTGTTAATTATAAATTATTAATTGTTATTTGAATATTATGTCAAAAAAAGCACTTTTGCTCATCCTCGATGGCTGGGGAATCGGTGACGGTTCGAAGTCTGATGCCATCGCCAGCACCCCAACTCCATATTGGGATTCTCTTCTTGCCGATTATCCTCATTCACAGCTCCGCACCGACGGTCTCAACGTGGGCCTGCCTGCTGGACAAATGGGTAACTCGGAAGTGGGTCATATGAACATCGGCGGCGGTCGTGTCGTATATCAGGACCTTGTGAAGATCAACATGGCCTGCGAAGATGGCTCCATCGCCAAGAATCCTGAAGTTGTAGGCGCCTTCGAGAATGCCAAGAAGGGTGGCAGCATCCACTTCATGGGTCTTACTTCGACCGGTGGCGTACATTCGAGCCTCGCTCACCTTTTGAAACTTGTTGACCTTGCCAAGGCATATGGCCTCGAAGGCAGGACTTTCCTCCATTGCTTTATGGATGGTCGTGACACCGACCCACACTCGGGTATCGGTTTCATCCAGACCGTCAAGGATCACTGCGACAAGGTAGGTTGTGGCGAAATCGCTTCCATCACCGGACGTTTCTATGCCATGGACCGCGACAAGCGCTGGGACCGCATCAAGCGTGCTTATGATCAGCTTACCGCTGGTGTGGGCAGTCAGTATGCCGATCCTGTTGAAGGCATGCAGGCTTCGTATGATAATGGTGTGACCGACGAGTTCGTTGAGCCATGCGTATTGGCACGCGACGGCAAGGCTGTGGGTACCATCCAGCCAGGCGACACCGTCATCTTCTTCAACTATCGTAATGACCGCGCAAAGGAGATTACTTCGGTGCTTACCCAGGAGGATATGCCAGAGCAGGGCATGAAGACCATCCCGCTCTACTATTGCTGCATGACTCCCTACGATGCCAAGTTCAAGGGTCTGCACATCCTCTTCCCGAAGGAGAATGTCGAGATGACGTTGGGCGAAATCGTCAGCAACGCAGGTCTCAAGCAGCTCCGTATCGCCGAGACCGAGAAGTATGCCCACGTGACCTTCTTCTTCAACGGTGGTCGTGAGGCAGAGTATGCCGGTGAGGATCGTTGCCTCGTTCCTTCACCCAAGGTTGCTACCTACGATCTGCAGCCCGAGATGTCTGCCCTCATCGTGAAGGACAAGCTCGTCGATGCTATCAAGACGCAGCAGTACGACTTCATTGCCTGCAACTTCGCCAATGGCGACATGGTAGGTCACACAGGTGTCTATCCAGCCATCCAGAAGGCTGTCGAGACCATCAATCTCTGCTGCCACGATGTAGTTGAGGCTGCCAAGGCTTGCGACTATGAGGTGCTCATCATTGCCGACCATGGCAACTGTGACTACGCCATCAATCCTGACGGAACTCCCAACACAGCCCACTCGCTCAACCCCGTTCCTTGCGTATATATCAGCAAGAACAAGGGCGTGAAAATTGCTGATGGCCAGCTCTGCGACGTGGCTCCCACCATCCTCAAGATTATGGGCATCCCACAGCCTAAGGAGATGACGGGCAAGTGCCTGATTGAAGGTTAAGAAGGGTTCTGAAAAGTTGCTCCCGTTGGTCGCGTCCGAGGGAAGCGAAAGGTTCGAAAGGTAATGAGCCAAAGGCTTTCATTTCAGTCCATACTACTCATCGGCATCTGCGCATCGTGTTGCGTAGGTGCCGATGCCGCTTCTTACGAGCATGTCTCATTCGACAGCACGCAGCGTTATTCCCGCCTCGTCATCGATGCTCGGCTCAACGATTTCTATGCCAATAAGAATCAAATGGGCTTCCAGACTTACACCGAGGATGGTGCTGTGGTCAGCGCACCCAAGGGTGGTTCGAAGGTGAAGTTCGATTATGTGCCAGGACTTGTGGCCAAAGCACTTATCGAGGCGGTTGATTATTATCAGACGCAGTCGTGGGCTCGCCCTTGGTTCTATAGCGTGGAGTGGTATGGAAATACTTTTTTGAATGGTGTTCCCTCAGTAGGTGGAAGTCTGGACGACTTGAATGCCACGAAGATGTACTTCGGACTCTATGATTTGACTTCCGAAGGCAAGGCTTTCGAAAACGCAACGACGGCATCGAATGCTCTTTTTGCCATGGAAACGGCTACCAAAGGTCTTTCCGACCACAACAATCGCTATTCGATAACAGCATCGACACTCGAAGGAGCTGCTGGAGGATGGTTCCACAAGAAAAGTTATGTCAATCAGATGTGGCTCGATGGGCAATATATGGGGCCAGCTTTGTTGGCACAACTGAACAATTACGGATATGGTATCGATGGCACCAACGATGCCGAACTGATTGTCCGACAATTTGACATCTGCTGGAATTATCTTTGGAATGACGAGGAAAAACTGCTCTATCACGCTATGACTGCCACACCCGGTGACTCTTATTCACGAGACTGGCAGGGCGTGTCGGCAGACGAAGGCATCTATCATTCGGCCGAATATTGGGGGCGTGCTTGCGGATGGTATTTCCTCGCGCTTGTCGATGTGCTGGAGCAATTGGAGATATCCGCAACAGCTAAAGACGAAGAGGCGGATGATGAACTTCGAGAAAAACTGCGTACCCAGCTCAACAAATTGGCTGCAGGCTTGGCAGCGCGGCAAGACCCTGCGACTGGTTGTTGGTATCAGCTCTTGGGACACGATGGCTCGTTCTATGCCGACAGTTACCAGGGTTGGCCCTATCCGAAGACCTATAATTACCTGGAGTCTTCGGCTACATGCATCTTCACTGCAGCCTATCTCAAGGGTATGCGTCTCGGCTTCTTCGACGACGATTATACCGAAGTGGCAAAGAAGGGATATCAAGGAATCATTGAACAGTTTCTGGTAAAAAACACGAAGAATTCAGATGACGTTCACCTCATCAGTTGTTGTCGTTCGGCAGGCTTGGGAGGTTCGGCTCGACGCGATGGCTCGGCAGCCTATTATCTTCTGGGCAGCGACGTAAGCGTGACGAGTATCGACAATCCCCAGACCGAAGGCAAGGTCTTCGGTGCATTCATCCTCGCATCCACCGAATATGAGCGCCGCTTTTTGCCCATTGCAGAAGAAGGCATCGAGAAAATTCTTCCCGATGCCAATCCTCATGGCTCAATCCTCCATGCTTACGACCTGTATGGTCGAAGAATCACCAGTGATTTAAGCCGTACTTTCAAATGTCAAGACGGTCGTGTAATTTTTATTACGAAATAGAGAAAGGAAATCACAAATTCATTCCCCACTTCCAAAACTTCTGCCCAAACGCATAGCAATCTGATTCATATTGGAAGCCGAGTTGGGAGTATAGTCCTTGGGCATTCGGATTGACGGGATCGACAAGCAGGGTGAAATGCGTGAAGCCCAGCTGTCGGCCCCGTTCTATTTGTGCCTGCATCAGTTGCCGTGCGATACCACGCCGGCGATATTCGGGCAGGACGGCCAAAGAATCGATGTAATATTCGCCGGCCTGAGTCTCGTCTTCGGTATGTTCGAGGTCCATATCGTCGTCTGGTTCGTCATCGAGTGCAGCAAAGAGGGCGAATGTCCGCAATCGAATTTCATGATAGTTGTTCCCATCGTAGGCCAGACAAAGTCCCATTGGCTTGTTGTCTTCCCAGGCAATGAGGGCATGTCGGTAACTATAGAGCACGTCTTCGCGTGCACAAATTGAAGCAACTCCAGGAAGCCGCTCTTCCGACAGCTCAACGTGAAGAGCCATGCCGATGCAGCGTGCTACAAACAGGCAGTCTTCCAATGTTGCTAGACGTATTTCAATCATTCGATTTGGTCTTTTAGGATATGACTTTTTTTTGAATCAACAGTGCTGCAAAGTAAGTGTTATTTTTTGACAAAAGCAAGAAATCGGTATGAAATCTTGCCGATGGCCAAGAAATTTAGTTGTAATTGGATTATTCATAACTCACAAAGATTGCGATTTTTCTTAGTATTGCAAATAAAAAAGTTAAAATAATCACTGATAATTTGGAAATATCAACAAATAATAGTATTTTTGCACCATAAAACAAGAACCAATAACCTTTTTAGAATGAAAAACGTTATCATATCATTGCTGCTTGTTGCAGGTCTGCTTGGATCTGCTATGTCGGCAGAGGCTGCGGGTGCACCGAAGAAAGTGCAGGCTACACCTGGCACATTCGAGGCCGGCAAGGGAACCTTCCTCCTCAATGGCGAACCATTTGTTGTCAAGGCTGCTGAGGTTCATTATCCTCGCATCCCCCGTCCCTATTGGGAACATCGTATCCAGATGTGCAAGGCACTCGGCATGAACACGCTGTGCCTTTATGTTTTCTGGAACATCCATGAACAACAGGAAGGAGTGTTCGACTTCACCGAGAACAACGACCTTCGCGCTTTCATCCAGTTGGCCCAGAAGAACGGGATGTACATCATCCTGCGTCCTGGCCCGTACGTTTGTGCCGAATGGGAGATGGGAGGTCTGCCCTGGTGGCTGCTCAAGAAGAAGGACATCCGTCTGCGTGAGCTCGACCCCTATTTTATGGAGCGTCTGAAGATCTTCGAGTCGAAGGTGGCCGAACAGGTCGCCGACCTCACCATCGACAAGGGAGGCCCCATCATTATGGTGCAGGTCGAGAACGAATATGGTTCCTATGGTGTTGACAAACCCTACGTGAGTGCTGTGCGTGACGCCTTGCGCGAAGTCGGTTTCGACAAGGTTCAGTTGTTCCAATGCGACTGGTCGAGCAACTTCACCAACAATGGTCTCGATGATCTCATCTGGACTATGAACTTCGGCACGGGTGCCAACATCGACAACGAGTTCCGTCGTCTTGGCGAACTGCGTCCCGATGCTCCCAAGATGTGCTCGGAGTTCTGGAGCGGATGGTTCGACAAGTGGGGAGGCAAGCATGAGACACGTGGAGCCAAGGATATGGTCGAAGGTCTTGACGAAATGCTTTCGAAGGGCATCTCCTTCTCGCTCTATATGACCCATGGTGGCACCAACTGGGGACACTGGGCAGGAGCCAACAGTCCTGGCTTTGCACCTGACGTGACCAGCTACGACTATGATGCTCCCATCAACGAAGCAGGTCAGGCAACGCCCAAATATTATGAGCTGCGCACGATGATGGCCAAATATATGAACGGACAGAAGCAGGCCAAGGTACCTGCTGCCATCCCCACCATCGCTATTCCCAAGATGCAGTTCACCGAGGTGGCTCCCATCTTCGACAACCTTCCAGCTCCCAAGATTACCAGCGGGTTGAAGACGATGGAGGAGTTTGACCAGGGTTGGGGTAGCATCATCTATCGCTACACCTTCGACCAGGACATTCCTGCCAGCGTGCTTCGCGTGACCGAGCCTCACGACTATGCACAGATTTTCGTGAATGGTGTGAAGGTCGGTGCCCTCGATCGCCGTGAGCATGAGAAGGAGATGAAGATGCCTGCTGTCAAGAAGGGTGATCGTCTCGACATTTTCGTAGAAGCTATGGGCCGTATCAACTTCGGACGTGCCATCAAGGACTTCAAGGGCATCACCGAAAAGGTGGAGTTCATCTATCAGATTGGTGCCGAGCAGTCGGCTACAGTTACTGTGGAGCCAAAGCTCTGGACGGTGTATAATATCAATGATGACTACGAGACCGTGAAGGCCATGAACTGGCAGCCTCTCGTCAAGGCCGAGCAATATCCTGCTGCAGCCTATCGTGCTACCTTTAAATTGAAGAAGGTAGGTGATACGTTCATCAATCTGGAGACATGGGGCAAGGGTCAACTCTATGTGAACGGACATCCGATGGGTCGCTTCTGGCAAATTGGTCCTCAGCAGACACTCTATATGCCAGGTTGCTGGCTCAAGAAAGGCGAGAACGAAATCATCGTAGTCGATATCGTTGGTCCCGATGATCCTGTGGCCGAAGGCCTCAAGGAGCCTATCATCGACCGCCTCAACCTCAAGGGGCCACAGACGCATCGCAAGCAGGGCGAGAACCTCGACCTCAGCGGCGAGAAGCCTGTCAAGGAGGGAAGTTTCGCTGCCGGCAATGGTTGGCAGGAAGTTCGTTTCGATCAGCCCGTCTCGGGTCGATATGTCTGCATCGAAGCCCTCAATGTACACGATGCAAAAGCAGCCGAAGGCAAGGTGTCCAAGGGTATCGCTTGTATCGCAGAGTGGTATATGCTCGATGAGCAGGGCAAGCGCTTGAGTCGTGAGCCTTGGCAGGCCGACTATGCCGACGACGAGAACATCACCGACGGCAACCAGACTGCTGACAAAATCTTCGACCTACAGGAAAGCACCTATTGGAGCACCAACCGCAAGTCGGCCTTCCCGCACCAGCTCATCATCGACCTGGGCAAGGACTACACCTTCGGCGGCTTCCAGTATCTGCCTCGTGCCGAAGCTGACGCTCCGGGCAGCATCTGCGACTATCGCATCTATGTGAAGTCGGGAGCATTTAAGAAATAAGTATTGGATTTCTAGAAAATCTAGATGATCTAGAATATCTAGACTGTCTAGAATTTCTAGTTCTCTAAAATTTTAGTTATGTTCACCGAAGATCATCCTTTCTATCGCTTCCACTTCTGCCCGCTATGCGGCAGCAATCGCTTTGTGGAGCATGGCCCACAGGCAAGGCATTGCGAGGATTGCGGCTTTACATATTATACCAATCCTCGCGGTGCTACCGTCGCTGTGATAGTCAACGATCAGGGCGAAATACTCTGTGGGCGGCGTGCCAACAATCCCGCCAAGGGGACACGCGACATGGTGGGCGGCTTCCTCGACCTCGACGAGACGGCCGAAGAAGGGATGTGCCGCGAAATAAAGGAGGAAACAGGTCTGGAGGTCAAGCCCGAAGACCTGCACTACCTCTTCAGTCAGCCCAATCGTTATCCCTATTCGGGCATCATGTGCCGCACCATCGATCTTTTCTTCGAAGTGCGTGTCAAAGGGCGTCTCCGTGTGGGCGGCCTCGATGACATCTCCTCGCTTGAGTGGATTCCACTCAAGAACCTCAACCTCGAAGAGTTCGGCCTCGCCTCCATTCGAAAGGGGCTGGCAAGGTATTTGGAGGAGAGGGGTTAATATATAAATTTTCTAAATCCAAAAGAAAATGAAACGTTTTTACTTTCTTCTCGCGCTATTGCTTCTACTGCCTTGCTCCCTCGTGGCGCAGGACAGTGTGCTTGTGACCTTGCGCGGCATCGTCACCGACCATGACAATGGCCGGCGATTGCCCGATGTGCAGGTACATGTGAGTGGGACAAATATTGCCACGATGACCAATGCCGATGGGCGGTTCAGCCTGCGACTTGCTCAGATGCCCGAGCAACTGCTCTTTTCATCGATAGGCTATGCCACGGTGGTGGTCGGTCGTGACCAACTTGAGAAGACGCAGCAGGTGAAGGAAGGAAAGCCCGTGGAGGAGCTGCAAATCTCGTTGCAGCCACGTTTTACATTCCTCAACGATGTCTTTGTCTATTCGCCCGAAAACATCCTGAATGCCGCCATCGAACGCATTCCGCAGAATTTCCCAACCGTGCCGCAGAGCTACGAGGCCTTCTATCGCGAGACGATTCAAAAGCGTGGCAAGTACGTAAGCGTATCGGAGGCCGTGATGGAACTTTACAAGACCAGTTATGAGGACAGTCCTCAGCGCGATATGGCCGTTATGGTCAAGGGACGCAGCTTGATCAGCCAGCGTGCGAAGGATACCATTTCTGTCCACGTGATGGGAGGACCTTTGGAGTCGCTGATGCTCGACTTGGTCAAGGACCGTGAACTGTTCCTCAATCCCGAAATGCTGCTGCGTTATCAGCTGGAGATTGAGACGCCGCAGACCATCGACAATCGACCCCAGTACGTCATTTCTTTCCGCCCGGCTACGACATACATCGATCCGTTGTTCTCCGGAAAGATCTTCATCGACTATGCCAACCTCACGTTCACACGCATAGAATATAATATGGACATGAGTGATGTGGCCAAGGCTTCGGCAGCTATCCTTGCCAAGAAACCTTTCGGTATGCGTTTCAAGGCTCGTGGCCTTCACATCGTGATGAATTATCACAACGATGGACAGCTCAGTTATCTGCGTTACCTTGGCGTGACCTACATGTTCGATTGCGACTGGAAGAAACGTGGTTTCGCCACCCATTATGAGGCCAATTCCGAGATGCTGATAACCGACATCAAGCCTGAGGCTGTTCGTCCCAACCGACACAATGCCTTCCGCCATCACGACACCTTGGCGCGGCAACTGACTGATTTTGATGATCCGGATTTCTGGAAAGATTACAACATTCTGCTCCCCACCGAGAGCCTCGAAAACGCCTTCCGTCGCATCAAAAAGACCTATAATCAGTAAGTTGACTTGTCCTTTTTTGCCAAAACATTCAAAAATAACGGCTAAAACAGTCATACTATTTGCAACATCCCAATTTTTTCCTTATCTTTGCACCCCCAAAACAATACACGTTATTGAGCAAGATAATCTATATATTGGATGAAACCATATAAGTTTGAATCATTTTTGAAAACCACCATTTGGGGTGGCGAACAGATAGCTGCGTTCAAGGGAATCGATACCGACCTGCATAATGTCGGCGAATCGTGGGAAATCAGCGACTTTCCAGGGCAAGAGAGTGTCGTGGCAACTGGAGAAGACAAGGGGCTCAATCTGTCGGCTCTGGTCGAGAAATACAAGGAACAGCTCGTCGGCGAGAAGGTCTATGCAAAGTTTGGCAATCATTTCCCATTGCTTGTCAAGTTCATCGATTCTCACCAGAATCTCTCGGTGCAGGTGCATCCCAATGACGAACTGGCGATGAAGCGTCACGGTTGCCGTGGCAAGAGCGAGATGTGGTATGTCATCAAGGCCGAGCCAGGGGCAAGAATCTATACAGGCTTGTGCAAGGAGATTACCCCCGAACGATATGAGCAGATGGTCACTACGGAGACCGTTGGCGGATATTCACCCATCATGGATGTCATCGCTACATACGAATCGCATCAGGGCGATGTCTATTTCCTGCCCGCAGGACGCCTTCACGCCATCGGTGCTGGCAATTTCGTTGCCGAAATACAGCAGACCAGCGACATCACCTATCGCGTCTATGACTATGGTCGTCGTGACGCCAACGGCAATACCCGCGAACTCCACATCGAACAGGCGAAGGATGCCATCGACTATCACGTTTATCCCGAATATCGCAGCACCTACGACAGCACTCTCCTCGATGCGCCATTGGTGCATTGCCCCTATTTCAATGTCAATCGTGTGGTGGTGCACGAGACCATGGATGTCGATTACCAGGTTGATTCGTTCGTCATTGTCCTCTGTATGAGAGGAGAGGCAAACGTCAATGGCGTGGATGTATGCCAGGGCGAAACCATCCTGGTGCCAGCTTGCGATAACAAGCTGCACTTTGTGGGTAACGGCACGTTCCTCACAGCAACAATGTAAAATAAATGAGAAACATCCTTCCTATCCTAATCGCAAGCTGTCTGGCCATGGGTCAGACAGTTGTTGCTCAGACCTATACGGTCTCTTCGCCCGAAGGCAATATCGTTCTTACTATCGACAATGGCCAGGAGCTCAAATATAGTGTGAGCCTTGAGGGTGACGTGATGATTGCCCCCTCACCTATGGGCTTCGAATTCAAGGGAGAGGCACCCATGACAGGTGGCTTCAAGGTGCTGGGCGAGCCAAAGCAACAAGGCAAGGTGGAGGAGTGGACGCCCGTGGTGGCCAACAAGCATTCGTTCATCAGTGTGCCTTATAACGAGCTGGTGCTCAATCTGCAGGAGGGGGAATCTCCTTATCGCAAAATGGACGTCACCTTCCGCGTGATGAACGACGGCATGGCCTTTCGTTATACGCTCTACGGCACGCCCGTGCTCGGCAATCGGGAAATCACCCGAGAGGTGACAGGATTCGCTGTGCCAGAGAAGGCAACCTTGCGTATTCCGAATTTTGCCTACGAACAGGACGGCAGGAGCTATAAGTCGTCGCAGGAAGGAGAGTACGTCAAGACACCGGTCACCGAAATCCGCAGCGACCAGCATTGCGGCCTGCCGGGACTCATCGAAATCGACGACAACCACTGCATGGCCATCCTCAATGCGGCGCTCGACAACTTCCCTGCCCTCTATCTGGGTCGAAGCGAGGGTCCGAAGGACGGATTCCAGTTGCTTCAGACCAAGCTCACACCTATCTGGGGCGAAACAGAGAATGGAGTGAAGGCACGTTTCAGCGAGAAGCAGGATACCCCTTGGCGCGTCGTCATGGTGGGCCATAATCCTGGCAAGTTCATCGAGTCGGAGATCCTGCGTTCGCTCAATCCTCCGTGCTCCATAGAGGATCCCTCGTGGATCAAGCCTGGCATGTCGGCATGGGACCACTGGTGGAGCGGCGAAGTGCTGATGGAGCAGGAAGTCATCAAGCAATACATCGACTTCGCCTCGGTGCAGGGGTGGCCCTATATGCTCATCGACTGGACTTGGTACGGACCTTATGCTACGCCTGAGGCCGACATCACGAAGCCTGCTCCGCAGCTCGACATGCCCGAGATTCTGAGTTATGCCAAGTCGAAGAACGTCGATATCTGGCTGTGGCTGCGCTGCGAAGATGCCAATCATAACGACCAGTACAAGGCTGCCTTCCCGCTCGTGGTCAAGGCTGCTGCCGAAAGCCAGCTGATGGTCGATCTGCATGGCGCCTATTGTCCCGATGGCATCGACCGCACCTATCCGAACCTCCTTACCCGCGAGGGTGTGATGGGGTCGGAATATTACAAGTGGTCCGACCGCGTGACACCTGAGCACAACGTTACGCTGGCATTCACTCGCCTCTTGGCAGGGCAGATGGATTATACGCCGGGAGGTTTCCTCAATGTGACAAAGGAACAGTTCAAGAGCCAGTCACCCGCCCTCGTGATGAATACGCGCAGCGCCGAGTTGGCGAAGTTCGTGATTTACGAGAGTCCGTTCATGTGTTTCTGTGACCATCCCGATCACGTCTTGGGACAGGTTGGTTCGGATTTTGTTCAGATTGTTCCCGTCGTCTGGGACGACATCCGTTTCCTCGGAGGCGCTCCCGACGAATACGTAGCCCTTGCCAAAAGGAGTGGAGAGAAGTGGTTTGTGGGTGTCTTGAACAACAGCATCCAGCGTGACCTTAATCTCGATCTCAGTTTCCTTCCCATGGGAACCTATCGCCTCGAATACTGGCGCGATGGCAAGCAGGCCAACAAGGATGCCACTTCCTGCGAGCACAAAAGCGTAGTCATCCGTTCCGACAAGCCTTTGAAACTGAAACTTGCCAATGCAGGAGGCTACGTAGGCATTCTCACGAAGGTGGAAAAGTAACTCATTAAGGCAAACCCCATTCCTTCTCGCAGCCTTAGATTGAAAAGAAATGCAGAAACGCGTCCGACTTTGCGACGCGTTTCTGCATTTTGTTAGTACTTGCCTTGATTTGAGCGGAGTATTCCATAAGCTTCTTTGCAGCCGATTGGACAGCGCTTGTCGATTTCATGCGATGTCGCTTGATAAATGCCGCCGTGGTGTGTTTTTTATGTTGAAAAAATTATTTTTTTTACATAAAATCTTCGACACGTGTGCAAAAAAAGACACGATTGCCATAATCAAAGTATCAGCGCCACACTTGTCCTAAATAATAAATTGACATTTTCCTGAAAAACATGTCAAATTTGCCACCTTCAAAAAATTTGGAAGGTATTCATAAAATCACCATATTTGCTACGAACAACCAATGAGATTTAGTACTAATATGAAACAGATTCTAACCTTATCACTCGCTATTATACCTCTTTTGTCCTGGGCATATGACACTGAGGTTGATGGCTTTGCTTATAACTTGAATGAAAAGACTAAAGAAGCAGAGGTTACATACGGATGGAATAATTACGTCGGGGATGTAGTAATTCCTTCATCGATGACATTTGAAGGCATTACTTATTCAGTCACTTCGATTGGGCAATGTGCATTCGCATATTGCGATAGTTTGTCTTCTGTGGCCATACCCAAGAGTGTAACCCATATAGGCAATTATGCTTTCAAATCCTGTTTCAAGTTAACCTCATTAACTATTCCAGATGGTGTCACTTCGATCGGTGAAGGCTCGTTCTGTAATTGTTGCAATTTAATCTCAATAAGTATCCCAAACTCAATAAGTTTAATCTCAAGGTACTTGTTTTGGGATTGTACCAGCTTGTCATCCATAACCATACCTAACAGTGTAACTTCGATTGGTTATAAATCATTCTCTGGTTGCAAAAACTTGACATCCATTTTCATCCCGAAAAATGTAGTGTCCATTGAAAACTTAATCTTTTATGGATGCAGCAATCTTTCATCCATCATTGTTGATCCGAGAAATCCCATTTACGACTCAAGAGAGGGCTGTAATGCCATTGTTGAAACATCAACCAACAAGTTAATCGCAGGATGCAATTATACAAAACTGCCGAACAGTGTAACCTCCATTGGCGATTGGGCTTTTGCTTATTGTGAAGGATTTTCATCTTTGGATATCCCCGACAGGGTTACTTCGATCGGTACAGCTGCATTCCAAGGATGCACAAATCTTACTCACATCACTATCCCTAATAGTGTTTCTACCATTGGGCCACAAGCATTTTCAGATTGCAGCAGTATGGAGTCGATAACTATCGGCAAGAAAGTTCAATTTATTGATCTTTATGCATTCCTAAACTGCACCAACTTGAAAGCTGTCAACATAAAGGATTTATCCGCTTGGTGTGGCATACAATTCGGCTTTCAATCTGAGGATGAGCTCAATCGAACCAGCAACCCTCTATCTTATGCACAACATCTGTATTTGAATGGGGAAGAGATCAAGGACCTGGTAATACCAAACGATATATCAACTATCAACGATTATACCTTCTACGGGGGAAGCGGCTTCACTTCCATTGAAATCCCTAACAATGTAACCAAAATAGGCCGCCACGCCTTCAAAGGTTGCAGTGGCGCAACCGAATTAACAATCAGCAGCAATTTGGAAGATCTAGAATGGGGAGCGTTCTTCGGTTGTTCTCGCTTGAAAAATGTCTATTGCCTTCCCGAGAAAAAAACTTTCATTTGGACTGTAGCCTTTGATATTTCAGATATTGAGCATATCATTTTATATGTGCCAAAAGATTTGGTTGGTATTTATATGAAGGAAGAACCTTGGAACAAATTCAAGGAGGTTAAGCCTGTCTTACCTTGAATTGACTGAGAATTTTCACTTCATTATCTTGCCTGACGGGTCCAATTTACTAAATAGAATTGGACCCGTCTGAATGTCTCGGTCCAATTTAGTAAATGGAATTGGACCCATCGGTTTGTCTCGGTCCAATTTGCTAAATAGAATTGGACTCATCCGATAGTCTCGGTCCAATTTAGTAAATGGAATTGGACCCGTCCGATAGTCTTGGTCCAATTTAGTAAAGGGAATTGGACTCGTCCGATGGTCTCGGTCCAATTTAGTTAAGAGAATTGGACCCGTCTGATAGTGCCGGTCCAATTTAGTAAAGAGAATTGGACTCATCCGATAGTACCGGTCCAATTTAGTAAATGGAATTGGACCCGTCCGATAGTGTCGGTCCAATTTAATAAAGAGAATTGGACCCAAACGATGGAAAGTCGTCTATTGGAGGGTTTTGTCTATTTTTTTATTAAAAAAATTTGGAGATATTGAAAATAAGCCGTATATTTGCGCCCGAAAATAGTATTTACAATATGGGAACATCAAGTATGCCTGTGGGGCGCCGTCCTCACGCAGTAAAGAAAGAAGACCGTAAACCTTTCACACCGCCTTACACTATTGGTGACCTTTTCGCCTATCCGGAGAAGGTCACAGGAAACCAACTACTCGATGCCGTAAGCGAGGCAATCTACAGCCACAAGTTCACGACAGCCAAGGAAGTGGCAGAATATCTTAATCTTGATCAGAACAAACTCAATAGCGTTTTGCAGCTTTTTGTAGACTGTACTTTGGGCGAGATTGTAAGCACATCCGTCTTCATCCGCGTTGAAAAATACCTTAAGGAACATCCCGAAGAGACCCTCGACCAGGTGGCCAAGGCTACGGGATATAACAGCAAAAGTGCTGTGGCTTATATCTATAAGCGTTTTGGAAAAGGTACTCCACGTGCAGAGGAAACCAAGAAATAATGTTAGCAATTAACAATGAATAATTAACAATCAACAATTGTTGGATTCAATTAATAACTATGAAGAAGCTTTCACTTCTGGCTTTGGCTGGAGCGCTTGTTTTGTCGGCATGTACCGAAGAGAGTCCGAAGGACAATGACCAGCGCCTGTGGTACGACGAGCCTGCTACGACGTGGCTCGAAGCACTTCCATTGGGTAATTCCCGTATGGGAGCTATGATCTATGGTGGCGTGCAGGAGGATGAAATCCAGCTCAATGAAGAGACATTCTGGAGCGGTGGACCACATGACAATAACAGCACAACGTCGCGCTACTATCTGAACGCTGTGCGTGACATGGTTTTCCAGGGTCGTGAAGACGAAGCCCAGAAAGTCGTGAATCGCCGATTCATCGTGGGACCCCACGGCATGAAGTACCTCACGTTGGGCAGTCTGAAGATACTGAACGACAGCCTTGGCGAAATCACCGACTATGAACGCGAGCTCAACCTCGTGGATGCCACTGCCGAAGTGACATTCCGTGCCGATAATGCCCTTTTCACCCGCAAGGCATTCGCCTCGATGGCTGACAGCATCATCGTGGTTCGCTTCAAGGCTGGCCCACCGGCACGAATGAGCTTCTTCCTCGATCACCAGTGTGACTATGACTACGAGACGGTGGTCGATGGCGATACATTGATTGCCATCATCGAAGGTGTGGACCACGAAGGCATCGTTTCGAAACTGACGGCTCAGTGCCGCACCGAAATCGCATGCGATGGCGAGGTTTCGACCCGAGAGATCGACGGACGTCAATGCATCCGTGTGGATGGAGCCACGGAGGTGACCCTCTACATCAGCGCAGCCACCAACTATGTGAACTATCATGATGTGAGCGGTGACCCTGCTGCCAAGAATGCACGCCGCCTTGCTGCTGCCCGTCGTCATAGTTACGATGACCTGCTGGCGCGCCATATCGCCAATTATCAGTCGCTCTACAATCGTGTGAAACTTGATCTTGGCAGTCATACCGGCAACTACGAGTTGGCAACCGATGCACGTCTGGCCTCGTTCTACAACAGTCTGGATTCGGTGCCCGACCTGGGTATGGTGTCGTTGCTTTTCAACTACGGACGTTACCTGCTCATCTCTTCATCTTGGGGTAAGGATGGACAGCCAGCCAACCTGCAGGGCATCTGGAACGACAAGAAGAATGCTCCTTGGGACAGCAAATACACCATCAACATCAACACCGAGATGAATTATTGGCCGGCCGAGGTCTGCAACCTCAGTGAGACAGCCGAGCCGCTCTTCTCGATGATTCGTGACCTGAGCGAAACGGGTGCCAAGACGGCGAAGGTGATGTATGATTGCGGGGGCTGGGTAGCTCACCACAACACCGACCTCTGGCGCATTGCCGGACCCGTGGATGGAGCTCCTTGGGGTATGTATCCCAGTGGAGGCGCCTGGCTTACCACACATCTTTGGGAGCACTATCAGTTTACACGCGATACCTTGTTCCTCGCTGAGTATTATCCCATCATGAAGGGTGCCGCCGACTTCTTCCTCGACTTCCTGGTGCAGCATCCCGACTCGGGTTATCTGGTGGTGGTTCCTTCGGTAAGTCCCGAGCATGGTGGCGTGGGCCGCAAATCGAACCTCTGTGCAGGTTGCACGATGGACAACCAGATTGTCTTCGATGTGATGAACAATGTGCTGCAGGCTGCCCGTATCCTTGGTCGTGACGAAGCCTATCAGGAAACACTCCAAAAGACCATCGCCCAACTGCCTCCGATGAAGGTGGGCCAATATGGACAGTTGCAGGAGTGGCTGGAGGATATCGACGATCCGAACGATCAGCATCGTCACATCTCGCACCTCTACGGCCTTTATCCGTCGAATCAGATCAGCGCCACGCGTACTCCCGAGCTCTTTGCCGCAGCACGCAAGACGCTCGAACAGCGCGGCGATCAGGCCACGGGATGGAGCCTTGGCTGGAAGACCAACTTCTGGGCGCGTATGCAGGACGGCAACCATGCGTTCAAGATCATCAGCAATATGTTGCGCATTCTTCCCAACGAGGGTATGGAGCGAGAATATCCCGATGGACGCACCTTCCCCAACCTCTTTGATGCACATCCACCGTTCCAGATTGATGGCAACTTTGGCGTGACTGCGGGTATCGCCGAGATGCTCGTGCAGAGCCAGGATGGCTTCGTTCATCTGCTCCCCGCCTTGCCCGATGCATGGATGGAGGGTAGTGTCTCGGGTCTCTGCGCCCGTGGCGGCTTCGAGGTCAGCATCAGCTGGAAGAATGGCAAGCTCACTTCGGCCTCCATCAAGTCGAAGATCGGCGGCAAGCTCATCCTCCGCAGCAAGACCGCACTTTCCGGTCAAGGTGTGAAGCAGCTCGACAATGGCGATTACGAGATTGACACCACGCCGGGAATGGTGGTGAAGGTCAAGGCGTAGTCTCTGATATTACGTAATACAATCAAGGTGCATCATCGAGGTCGTATGACCGATGATGCACCTTGTTTTTTTATTTTTATATCAAGAATTAGTCACTATCCCACTACATGAATCTTCTTGAACTTGCCTGACTGGCCTTTGGGGACTTCGAAATTCAGGCCGGTGAGTGGGGTGATCATGAGGAAAAAGACCTCCTCTTCAGGGTCATATCCCGTTTCGACCTTGAACGTGCCTTTGATGTCACATTCCATCTGCTGGAACTTGTCGCGGCTGTCGTTCTGCTCGGTGAAGTGATATTCGAAGGTCTCGAAGTTCTCGTCGGCGGGCCAGATGGTGCCATAGTAGTTGTGGATATAGCCTCCATTGTCGGAATTGACATCGTTGTGGAAATCGATTTTCCATTCGGGCGAGATGCAGATCCAGGAACCTGCGGGAGTGCCGTCTTCGCGAACAACCTTGTCCATCTCCCAGTCGCCATCGAGGGTGCAAATGTATATCTCGTGATACTTTCCTTCCTTGTCAATGCCATAGAATGTCGTATAATCAATCTCTGCATCGGGGTCGATGAAAGCAAACCTCACGATATCCTTCTGGTCGGGCAGCGGACGTGAAACCCAGGTGATTCCTTTCGGAGCCGAATTGATCAGCGAAAGAATCTGGACGGTGCCGTCCTGGTTGAGGATGCCAAGCACGGGGTTGGTGTCCTGTCCGATGTCGGCGACGAAGATGTCCTTCACACCGGGTGTCACTTTTTCAAGATTTACCCAACCCTTGCTGGCCATGATGTCGTCTCCCTGCAAGTAGGACGAACTAACCACAAGTTCGGGGTTGTTGTAGATGCTGACCACACCGTCCACGAGACGTGCGGCTGTGATGTTCTCGAAATGATCCTCATGGAAAGCGGGCCAGTTGATGATCTTTTCGTCGGGCTTTCGGAAATAGAAATTGCTGATTGGTCCTATCTTGCTCAATGCTTTCTCCGGGTCAGCTATGACGTAAACATAGACGAAATTGCGGAAGAGACGCACTTCCATTGCAGTCGGTTGCAAGTTCTGGTCCTGTGGTACGTATATGCGGCTTGGGCTTGTCCGCGCAGCAACCATCTGATGGAAGTTTTCGGTCTCGGGGTTGACGAAATTGAGGGCGAAATAGGCATAGCCGGTGCGATTCAGTTCCAATCGGGTGAAGGGGGAAGTAGAAGCATCGAAGCGATTGGTGCTGACATAGACACCATCGGCATCATCACCTTCCTTCAGTGGCTGGAAGTAGGTTTGCACTTCGTCGAAGGGGAAGGCGCGTGTCTCCTTGAGGTTGAAATTGTAGCGTGTCTTGCTGTCGGGACTGCTCCAGGTAAAGAACTGGGGCTGTCCGTTTTGAATCGTGATGCTGATGATGCCGGTGTTCTTGCCGCTGGGCAGGTACTCGAAGAGCTCGACGTTGAGGCCCTTGCCGGTCTGCTTGACGGTGCCGTAGAGGGAGATGCTCGAAGTGTTGCCCTTCTTGCGATAGTAGATGATCTCGCCCAGGGCAAGATGGTCGTTGTCGTGCTCCATGCGAATCTCGCAGTCAATGTTCTTGGCGAGGGAACCCGTCCAGCAGTAATACTCGTGTCCCTTGACCTGGGCTTGTGCGCCAAAGGTAAAGAGCACGAAGAACAGGATGAGGTTGAAAATTCTTGACTTCATGATGTTACGTTTTTTTATTCTTTCTCCTCCTTGACGCCAAAGCTGCCCCAGATGGTACAGCCTTCGAGTACGATATCCTCGATGTCGCCAAGATGGCCGAAGTCGTGGCTGATGTTGCAATTCTCCATCTTGACATTTTCACAAGCCGATACGCTGATGAGCGAACCCTGGTTGTTGAGGATCTGGCAATTGCGGAAAAGGATGTTCACGCTGCCACGAAGGATGAGCTGGGTGAATTCCTTGTTACGGGTGAAGATACAGTTGTCGAACAAGATGTCGCGACTCGTGTCGATATCCATGATCTGATAGGTGCAGTCGCGGATGATGCTGTTGGTGAACTTGAGCTCCATGCTGCGGGTGAAGTTGATGCCTTCCATACCGCATCCATAGAGGTCGCAATGGTCAATGGTGACATCACGGCAGTCCTCGAAAGCAACTACGCCACCCTCGCAGTAGCCGCCTTCGGTATGTCCCATGACGAGGTTCTCGAGCCGGATGTTGTCACTGTCGGTAAAGCGCAGCACGTAGGCATAACGGGGTTGGATGCGCAGCAGGGGCTTGGTGCCCTTGGGACCGCGAATGGTCAGGTTGTGAACCTCACGCAGATTGAGCTGCATGCCATCGTTCTCCTCTGTGAGATAGGGATAGTTGGTCATTTTGACGAGTTCCTTCAGGTCGCCCTTGTCATATTCGCGATACACCTTGATCTCGTCGGGGTTGTACTTCGCAAGGTTCTCGAGTTCGTTCTCAAAGTCGATGTTGTTTTCCACCACGACGACACGGTTGCTGCGCAGGGCATGGACGAACGAGATGGCATCATAGACATGGATTTCCTCGACCTCCTGCGAGAAGGAAGGAACACACAGCATCAGCATGCTTAAGGCAGTCAGTAGCTTTTTCATAGTAACGTAATATTTTAGTGTTATTTCGCGACAAAGATACAAAATAAATTTGACAATGAATGACTTTTTTATGCCAAAAATGATGCAATAGGTTTATTTTTGTTCAAAAATTTGGTTTTTTGCGTTATTTATACTATCTTTGCGCACACTTTTTTATTTAACATTGAATAATTAACACTTAAAAATCATAGATTCATTCGATGAAGAATTTCGTAGAAGAACTTAGATGGCGCGGCATGATTCAGGATATGATGCCTGGCACCGAAGAACAGCTTCAGAAGGAGATGACCTCCGCATATCTCGGTATCGACCCCACAGCCGATTCACTGCACATCGGCCACCTTGTTGGCGTGATGATGCTCCGGCATTTCCAGCGTTGTGGTCATAAGCCGTATGCGCTGATTGGTGGTGCCACGGGTATGATTGGCGATCCTTCGGGCAAGTCGAAGGAGCGCGTGCTCATCGATGAGCCGATGCTTCGTCACAACCAGGAATGCATCCGCAAGCAGCTGGCCAAGTTCCTCGACTTCGAGAGCGATGCTCCCAACCACGCCGAGCTCGTCAACAACTACGACTGGATGAAGGACTTCACGTTCCTTGACTTCATTCGCAACATCGGCAAGCTCATCACCGTCAACTATATGATGTCGAAGGATTCGGTAAAGCGTCGTTTCACGGGCGAGAATGGTGCCGAGGGCATGTCGTTCACCGAGTTCACCTACCAGCTCCTGCAGGGCTACGACTACCTCTACCTCAACGAGCATAAGAACTGCAAGTTGCAGTTGGGCGGCGCCGACCAGTGGGGCAATATCACTACGGGCACCGAGCTGATTCGCAAAGTGACCGGCAACGAGGCTTTCGCACTCACCTGCCCCCTCATCACCAAGGCCGACGGCAAGAAGTTCGGCAAGACCGAGCAGGGCAACGTTTGGCTTGACCCCAAGCGCACTTCGCCTTACAAGTTCTATCAGTTCTGGCTCAATGTGGCCGACGACGATGCCAAGCGCTACATCCGTATCTTCACTTCGCTCGAGCGCGAAGAGATTGAGGAACTGGAGCGTCAGCAGGCCGAGGCTTCGCACCTCCGTCCTCTCCAGAAGCGTCTGGCCAAGGAACTGACCATCATGGTTCACTCCCAGGAAGATTGGGAGCTTGCCGTAGCCGCTTCCGAACTTCTCTTCTCGAATAGCGGTGCCGAGCAGCTTCGTCAGTTCGACGAGACCACCTTGCTCCAGATCTTCGAATCGGTTCCTTCGTTCGAGGTGAGCCGCGAAGTGTTCAACGAGGGTCGCGCCGTCGATATCCTTGCCGAGGGCATGGGTGTTTCGAAGGGTGAGTTCCGCAAACTCGTCCAGGGTGGCGGCATCTCGGTCAACAAGCAGAAACTTACTGCTTTCGACCAGCAGCTCACCGACGCTGACCTTCTGCAGGGCAAGTACCTTGTGGCCCAGAAGGGCAAGAAGAACTACTTCCTCGCCACAGTGAAGTAAAAAACCTTGAGCCTTCGGAGTATTCGGAGTTTTTCTGAATGCTCCGAAGGCTCTTCCTTTTATTATTTTCTTATACCATTCTTTTCACACATGAAATCCATCTTACTCTCACTTCTTTTTGCTTCCACCCTCTCGTTGGCCGCTTTGCAGGCGCAGCCTATGGCTTCTGACAACAAGATGGCACGGCCTTTGGGCCAAGTGCTCGATCGTGTTGAGCAGCAGTTCGGTGTGCGCTTCAAATACAACGTCGATACCACAGGGTTGGTCTTGAACTATGCCGAATCGCGCATCCGTCCTTATAGTCTCGACGAGACCTTGCGCAACATCCTTTCGGTCTTCGACTTCAAGGCGTGGGACCAGGGAAAGGGCGTCTATAAGATCAAGCCCTATGAATACCCACGTCGATTTGACGAGGATGGCGAGAAGATGGTCAACTATCTGAACACACTATACAACAACAAGGAGGAATGGGAGGCCCGACGTGTGGCTTTACGTCGTGAAGTGCGCGAGCGCCTCGGTATCGACCCGTTGCTCGAAAAATGTGTGCCCATCCAACCCATTCTGGGCAAGCCGCGCCGATATGATGGCTATACCGTGCAGAACATCGCGCTTGAGACGTTGCCTGGATATTATGTGTGCGGCTCAATCTATTTGCCCAACAATAAGATTGCCAAGAAGGCTGTTGCGACACGCGATGGCCGTTATCCCGTCATCATCTGTCCCAACGGACATTGGGCTGACGGTCGTTACAACCAGGACCTGCAGGTGCGCTTTGCGACGTTGGCCCGCATGGGTGCCATCTGCATCAGTTATGACACTTTCGGATGGGGCGAATCGGAACTTCAGGTAGGCAAGGATGCGCACCAGAGTTCGCTGGCCCACACCTATCAGGCACTTTGTGGAGAGCGACTGCTCGACTATGCCTTGACACGCCGTGACGTCGATGCTGCCCGTGTAGGCGCTAATGGTGGCTCGGGCGGTGGTACTCATGCTGTGCTTTTAGCCACCATCGACGACAGATTCACGGCTCTTTGCCCCGTGGCATCGGTGTGCAGTCATTTCGATGGAGGTTGCCCCTGCGAGAGCGGAATGCCCATCCAATATAGCCAGGGAGGAACCTGCAATATCGAGCTTGCTGCCACCTTTGCACCCAAGCCCATGCGCCTGATTGGCGACGATGGCGACTGGACGCACACCTATCCCACCATTGAGGAGCCTTATATGCGTCGCATCTATGGCTTCTATGATGCGCAGGACCAGTTGTCATTCTTTTTCGAAGAGAATGGCCGCCACGACTTCAAGCCCAAGAAGAGAAACGCTGTCTATTCGTTCTTCCAGGAGGTCTGGAACTTGCCGACTGAGAATATGAACGAGGAACCTGTGACCATCGAGACCTACGACAAGCTTTTCAGTTTCGGAGGTGCACAGGATGCTGAGGGCCGTTGGTATCCGACAGGTGAAACCGCTCCCGCCAACTTCGAGACCAATGTGAAGAACCTCGTGGAACAGAACTTCGACAAGGACGGCAAGCAACTTTACTTCGACCTGCGCTGGGCAGCCGGGCTTGAGGAGAAGGCCGACGAGTGGGCCGCTTCGTTGAATCTTGGTGATGCACAGAAGACCAAGCGTGTTCGTAATTATATCTTCAATCATCTCAAGGCCGTCACCAAGTGGCATAACGATCATCCTGGTCAGACCACAGTGCCCCACGGCATCAATCCCCGTACTGGAGAAAGGCTGCGACCCGTCGATCTCGATATCATCGCCGATGGAGCCCAACCCCGTGCCTATCACGACAGCATCATGGCACAACTTCGCAGGGAACTTACCGAGGAGCAGGTCGAGCAGGTGCTCGACAAATACACCATCGGCAAGGTAGCCTTCACGCTGAAGGGCTACCACGACATTGTGCCTGAGATGACTGCCGAAGAGGACAGCGTTTGCCTGGCATATCTGAAAGAGGCACGCGAGGCAGCCATCGGTTACAAGTCGATGAAGGAGATTTCCGAGATCTTCGGCATTGCCAAGGATAAGTGCGAGCTCTACTTCAACACCCATGGACGTAACTGGAAACAAATGTATTCAGACTACGTGAAGAAACGCCGCGCAGAGAAGAACAAGTAATCAAAAACTAATTTTTCCCCTTTTATGAAACGCATATTATTTCTGACACTTGTCTTGTCAGTCTGTTCCTTGGGTCTGCGGGCTCAGTATCCTCAAGTGACGAGCGAAGCCAATGCCCGATGGGCAGCCAAGGCCCAGTATGAGGATTCCATGTCGAATATCGCATGGCAAAAGGCGCTCCCCATCATCGAGGAGGAGGCACGCGAAGGTCGTCCCTATGTCAAGTGGGCACATCGTCCTTACGACCTGCCGCAGGCCGATATCCCGGCTTTCCCTGGTGCTGAAGGCGGTGGCATGTACACTTTCGGAGGCCGAGGAGGCAAGGTTTATGTCGTAACGAACCTCAATGACCGCGGACCAGGTTCGTTCCGCGAGGCTTGTGAAGCTGGTGGTGCGAGAATTGTGGTCTTCAACGTTGCCGGTGTCATCCGCTTGGAAACGCCCATCAATGTTCGTGCTCCATACATCACCATAGCCGGGCAGACAGCCCCTGGCGATGGCGTCTGCATTGCAGGAGAATCGTTTGCCGTCAATACACATGACGTCATCGTTCGTCACATGCGTTTCCGTCGTGGTGAAACGGGTGTGGAGCATCGCGAGGATTCGTTCGGCGGCAATCCCGTAGGAAATATTATGATTGACCACTGTTCGTGTGAGTGGGGACTGGACGAGAACATTTCGTTCTATCGCCACATGTATGACGAATCGGAGGGACAGTACAAGACTACACCCTATAAGTATCCTACTGTAAATGTGACCATTCAGAACACTATTTCGGCAAAGGCTCTTGACACCTATAACCATGCTTTCGGTTCGACATTGGGTGGCGAGAATGCAGCATTCATCCGTAATCTGTGGGCTTCGAACTGCGGACGTAATCCTTCGATCGGTTGGAACGGCATCTTCAACTTTGTCAACAATGTAGTCTATAACTGGGTACATCGCACAGCTGATGGCGGCGACTACTCGGCTCAGTTCAACTTCATCAACAACTACTACCGACCGGGCCCGGCTACGCCAACCGAAGGCCCTATCAGCCACCGCATCCTCAAGCCCGAATCGGGCCGTTCGAAACTCGATCATCATGTCTATGGCCGCGTATTTGCCGAAGGTAATATAATGGAAGGTTTCCCTGCCATTACAGCCGACAACTGGGCGGGAGGCATTCAGGTGGAAGACAATGACGGTTGCGATGGTCATGAGTCGTACATGCGTCAGGTTCGTCCTGCTGCCATGCCTTTCCTGCATATCTTGTCAGCCCAGGAAGCATACGACTACGTGCTGCAGCATGCTGGAGCCACTGTTCCTTGTCGTGACATTGTCGATGAGCGCATCATCGAGGAGGTACGTACCAAGACTCCTTATTATGTTGCGGATGCGGAATCGTATCAAGGCGATGTGTCGGGTCTTTCGCCCAAGTCACAGGCTGAGGATGGTTCGTTCAAGTTCCGCCGTATGGGCAAGGATAGCTACAAGCTCGGCATCATTGTCGATCCTGCGCAGATGGGCGGTTATCCGGAATACAAGGGAGAACCTCGTCAGGATACCGATGGCGATGGTATGCCCGACGAGTGGGAGAAGGCCAATGGTCTCAACCCCAATGATCCCAGTGATGCCAATGGTGACATCAACGGCGATGGCTACACCAACATCGAAAAGTGGATCAATGGCATACCTACTTCGAGCCGTATCGATTGGCATAATCTTGCCAACAATTATGATACGCTGAATGCGTATGGAATCCGATAGGTCTATCTGTTTTCACAAAAAAAATGGGCAAAAACACTACGTTTTTGCCCTAAAGTGCAAGAAAAGACAAATTTTTTGATAAAAAAACGAAAATTCTATATTACTTTTAAATAAAAAGTTGTATCTTTGCACCGCAAAAGTATTTATACACAAAGAAATATACCTTTATTACTAACCACATAATTAAAATTATTAGCTCATGAAGAAATTTTTCCTTTTTGCTGCCGCCCTCATGACCGGCAGCGCAGTTATGGCTGACACCGAAAGCTATGTTGCAGCCATCGATGCAAGCACCATGGCAAGTGTATTCCCAGTTGAAGAAATTACCAGTGGCTCGTCTGTAGTTTCTTTCGGCACAGCCAACATGGACGTTCTCGCTGTGGGAGGAGCTACTCCTAAGACCATCCTTGCCGATGGCACTGTTACTGAATGGAATGCCATCTCCTGGCAGCCCAAGAACACCAACCTTCAGGACGTAAAAGACGGTCTAGAGACTCCTTACTTCTTCTATGTACTGGGCACAGGTAATCCTTGCGTAGATATGGGCGTCGAGGAGATTATTCGCGATGGCGAACCCACTGGCGAATATCGTGCAACTTACGTTTATTATGGTCCCGAGGACGGCGGCAACTACAAGAACGAGATGCCTATCCAGGGTCTTTACTACAAGTTTACTCCCAAGGTAGATGGTACCTTGAAGATCCAGGTTTGGTCGAACAAGGGCAACCGCAACACCTACGTTGTTGAGGAGTCGAGCAAGCAGCCCGTTGCTTACACCGCTGAAGGCTACATCAATGGCCAGAACGAGCAGAAGGAAGCTGTGATCAATGGCGAGACCGTGACCTACAATGCCAAGAAGTACCTCACCGCTGCTGAGATTCAGGACATCCACAATGCTGCCAAGGTGAACGAGGAAGGCGTGGATACTGCTCCTTACGTAATTGGTGCCGGCAACCAGCCATTCTGGGGCTACCTCACCGTTCAGGTGGAGGCTGGCAAGACCTACTGGCTCTTCCAGGATTCTTCACAGATCGGTTTCGGTGGCTATGAGTTCACTTTCGCAGGTGGTGAGCAGCCACAGGTGAACTACACCTACTATACCCTCACCTTCCCCGAGGTTAAGGAGTCTTATGCTGATGGTGACTTCTCAATAGTTATCACCGACAACAATGGCAAGTTCACTGTTGACGACAACTCTCAGTACTTTGGCAACGAGACCTCTTACGAGCAGTTTGCCACTCGTCTGAAGACCGGTGGCAAGAGCAGCTCCAACAGCTTCATCACCGTCAACATCCCAGTAGCCGGCAAGCTCCAGATTATGGCTCGTTCAGCTTCCAGCTCTTCGGTTCGCGCTCTCGTCGTTACTCAGAACGAGGCTGAGATCTACAATGGTCTGCTCGATGAAAGCAATGTCGAGGTAGAGATTGAAGGTGCTGCCAAGAAGGTCTTCAAGGTACATGAGACCAACGTTGAGGCCGGCACTGCTGACATCACCTATCCTGATGGCGCTGTCAACTTCTACTGCATCCGTCTCGCCGTTCCCGAGGGTGCTGGTATCGAATCCATCGTGAATGATGTGGTTGCCAATGGCGCCATCTTCAACCTCCGTGGACAGCGTGTCAACGAGATGACTCCTGGCCAGATCTACATCGTAAACGGCAAGAAGGTCATTCGTTAATAGTCCGATCTGACAATACAAGACTCTTGGCTGGACATCCTGTGCCCTCGCCAAGGGTCTTTTCCCTCTTTTCAACACATATTATAAATCTTCACACACTATGTACATCACCAAGAAGTTTTTAATGGCTGCAGCCTGTGTCTCGTTGGCATGGGTTGCCACTTCCTGCGCTGATGGCGTAGAGCTCGAAAGCTATGATTCTGGTGTGCGTAACCAGCAGCTGAGTGCTCCTCAATTGGATGCCTCCTGCTTCACGACGCAGAATAGCACCGATGCTACCTACACCGTCATGTCGTGGCCAGTGGTCTATGGCGCTGGTGGTTATCTGGTCAATGTCGATATTGTCGATGACCCATCCAACCCGATAGCCGTAGTCAATGACAGCATTGTCGATGGCTGCTCTCTCACTTTTGTGCAGCAGGAAGACACCAAGTATCAGATTTCCATCCAGACCATGGCCAATGAGAAGTTGGGCAACTCGGCTTCCGACGTCCTGGTCTATAACGACTACACCACCCTCGTGGCTGCTGTCATCGTGCCTCGTGGCCAGGACCTGGCCGCCTTTGTGAAGGCCAATCTGAAGACAGACACACAGGATGTGCAGGCCTTCGAGTTGGAGGCAGGTGCAACCTATGAGGTGAGTGACACCGTCGCATTCGGCCTGCAGCCCGTTCAGCTTCGCAGTGATAAGAATTCTCATGCCACCATCGTCCTGAAGGACAAGGCCTGCATCACCACACAGGCTCCTTTGACCGTGAAGTTCCTCAACTTCGATTGTGAGAACACTACAGCTGCCCCCATCAGCCTCGATCCCAATCCTGATGCTTCGCTTTACTATGACCAACCAGTTTGGCAGGCCAAGTATGGCGGCACTCAGAAAGTTTATTATATTGACGGCGACGTCATCCTCAAGGATTGCATTTTCCGCGAGGTCAAGGGAAGCCTTTTCAGCGGCAGCAAGGCCAACTGGGCCCTCACCAACCTTACCATCAACAACTGTGTCATTGAGGCAGACTACAGCACCAACCCTGCATTCATCAGCATGTATGGCGCTTCGACGGGAACCATTCTCAACTTCACCGTTGCCAACAGTACCCTCTACAATCTGCAGGAGAATGCCAGCGGATACTTCCTTCGCCTCTCTAATGCTTCGAACGCTACACCGCAGAAGATCTATGGCCCCGCCTATGCAGGCCGAGGTGGCGTAGTCGTACAGAACAGCACCTTCGTGCGTATGCTTTCAGGTGCGCATTGGTTCAACAATTATCCCCAGAGCGGTACTACTTTCACCTTGAAGAAGAATGTCTTCTACGATACCTATCTTCTCCAGAAGGCCATCCGTAACAATACCGCAGATTTCACGGTCGATGACAATGTGATCTGGGGTGTCAGCAATGAGGTGGATGCCACCGACAAGGGCAAGTATGCTACCGAAGATGACCCCGGTATGACCATGCCATCTTCTTCGGCTATCAACTTTGGTGACCCCTACTATGGTTTGAAGTCCTATTTTACCCCAACCAAGGGCATTGCTGCTGCCAAGCAGTTTGGTGACCCACGATACTTTGAATGATTATGAAAAGCGCAATCAGAAGAATACTTTTGCCAGTCGTTTGCAGCCTTCTGACCATCTCGGTCATGGCTCAGACGAACCGTACAGTCAAGGGTACTGTAGTGGATGAGTTGGGAGAACCCATCATTGGCGCAACCGTTCAAGTAGTGGGAACCACCACAGGAACCATTACCGACATCGACGGTAATTACGTGATTCAGGCCCCTGAGAAAGCCACCCTCAAGGTGATGTTCCTCGGTTATATTTCAGAAACTGTCCCCGCCGACACCAAGCAGGTTGTCCTCAAGGAGGATGCCCAGCAGCTCGAAGACGTGGTAGTCGTTGGTTACGGCGTACAGAAGAAGGCACACCTCACCGGTGCTGTGGCCACGGTGCAGATGGACGACATCCAGGACCTTTCGAGCGGTGGCCTCGCTTCCACCCTCAGCGGTATGGTCAATGGTGTGAGCGTGAGCGGTGGTGATGCCCGACCGGGTGAGAATGCCACCATCAAGATCCGTGACACCAATACGCTCGGCGACGTGGGCGTAACAGCTCAGGAGCCTCTTTACGTCATCGACGGCTACATCTATCCAAATGACGTGAAGGTGGGTAATACTACCGAGAACCTCGGCGCAACTGCCTTCAACAACCTCGACCCAAGTGTCATCGAATCGATTTCCGTACTGAAGGACGCCGCAGCTGCCGTCTATGGTGCGCGTGCTGCCAATGGTGTCATCCTTGTTACCACCAAGAAAGGTCAGCAGGGAGCTCCGAAGATCAGCTACTCGGGTTCGGTGGGCGTGACTGACGAAGTGGCTCGTCCCAAGATGCTTTCGGCCTACAACTACGGACGTCTGTGGAATGCCGTGAAGGCTGCTGACCCCAAGAATACGACACTCAACCGATTGACTGACCTTTTCCAGTCGGATGAACTTGCAGCCATGCAGGGCCTCAGTTATGACCTGCTCGACAAGTATTGGAGTTCGGCATTCACCCAGAAGCATTCGATCAATGTCAGCGGCGCTACCGAGCGTGCTTCCTATTTCGCAGGCATCAGCTACTTCGACCAGGATGGTAACCTTGGCAAGCTCGACTATAGCCGCTGGAACTATCGTGCTGGCGTCGATGTCAAACTCGGCAATTGGGTGAAGGCCAACCTTACTGTCAGCGGTGACAATGGAACCAAGAATACCCCGCTCGTGAAGGTCGGTGGCACAAGCAGCGAGAAGGACTACAACCTGCTGCTCACCCATCCTTATTATATTCCCGAGGAGGTCGATGGCAAACCCATCGCATCTTATGGTCCCACCAATTCTTCGGTGAACAGCGACCAGTACTATTCGTTCAACACGCTCCAGGAGAATGGCGACTATAGCAAGACGGTGAACAACAACACGACTTTCAGCGGCAGCCTTGACCTCGATTTCGGTTTCTGGAAGCCTCTGAAGGGACTCACCGCCCGCTTCACCTATTCGAAGAGCATCAACAACAGCAAGACCAACCAGTACGGTACGGACTATACCATCTATACGCTCCACAACCGTTACGGTACGGGTTCGCACCTCTACACCCCGACGGGTGCCGGCAATGGCGATGACGTTGTGCTCGCTGTCGACAACTTCACGGCAATGACCATCTCGAATGGTTCGCCTTCGTTCCTGTCGCGCAATACCAATCGCACCGACAACTATCAGATCAACTTCAACGTCTCCTACAACCGCGACTTCGGTCAGCATCATGTAGGCGCCCTCTTCTCGATAGAGCGCAGTGAGGCCGAAAACGAGTATCTCTATGGTTACGTCAGCGATCCTTATCCATTCACCACAGGCCAGTCCAATTCGGCAGAGGCCAACACCAAGATCGTCACCTTCACTCGTGCAGAGTCAGGTACGCTTTCCTACATCGGTCGAGCCAACTATGCTTACGCCGACAAGTATCTGTTCGAGTTCCTGTTGCGTTCGGATGCTTCCACCAAGTTCGCTCCCGAGAACTATTGGGGTACGTTCCCATCGGCTTCTATCGGTTGGGTACTCTCCAAGGAGTCGTGGCTGGCTGATCGTCCCGGTATCGATTACCTGAAGCTTCGTGCTTCGTTCGGTCTGACCGGTCGTGACAACACGGCGGCTTGGCAATGGATGCAGGTCTATGCACAGGATGCCAACCGTGGCCCTGCTTTCGGTTCAGGCACCAGCCAGGAGACCCTCAACCGCATCACCATCAACAAGAACAACTCAGCCGTGAACCGCGACGTCCATTGGGATAAGTCCTACAAGGGCAATATCGGTATCGACTTCAATACGTTCAACAACCGACTGGGTATCAACATCGATGCTTACTATACTTGGAACCGCGAGATGCTGCTTAATCTCAACAAGTCGGTTTCGACCATCATCGGTACCCAGACTGCAGCTCTCAACGTAGGTGAGATGGATAACTATGGTATCGAACTTTCGCTCAACTGGAAGGACAAGATCGGCAAGGACTGGAAGTACAAGATCGGCGTCAACACGGGCTATAGCGACAACAAGGTGCTCAACATCGACTGGGCTACTGAGTACATCTACCGTCAGATGCAGCGCAACAAGCGCTCCGATGTCGGCCTCTGGGGCCTGCAGTGCCTGGGCATGTTCCGCAGTTATCAGGAAATCGACGAGTACTTCGACCGCTTCGGCATCTCCAGTTACCTTGGCATGAGCAAGGATCAGGTGAAGCCAGGTATGCTCATCTACAAGGATGTGCGCGGACCACAACAGGCCGACGGAACGTATGCCGCTCCTGATGGCATCGTCGATAAGGACAACGACCAAGTGCAGATCTCGACCCGCTCGAGCAATCCTTGGGGCTTTACGACCAACTTCTCGGTAGAGTGGAAGAGCCTCTCCGTCACCGGACAGATTTCGGCTTCGTGGGGCAGTTACAGCACCATCCCATCGGCTGCTCTCAAGCCAGGCGATGGCCTTGACTACACCAACATGCCTTCGTTCTGGAATCCTGATGACATGTATTCCTATCAGGATGTGCGCGATGCGTCGGGTAACGTTGTGGTCAATGCTAATCGTGATGCCAAGTATCCAAACCTCGCTTACTCCAGCATCAATGCCACCACATCGACATTCTGGCGTATCAGCAATACGGATGTCCGCCTGAATCGTCTTACCCTCGCGTACTCACTCCCCAAGGGTTGGGTCAAGAAGATGGGTGTCGATGGTATCCGTATCAACGTGACGGGCCAGAACATCATTTCGTTCTACAATCCCTATCCCGACCACTTCACCGACAAGATGGCAGGCGGCTACGGCACCTATCCGAATCTTCGCAAGTGGACCTTTGGTCTTAGTCTGAGCTTCTAATCCGAAATAACGATAACTAATACGAAAACAATTATGAAGAATCAAAATATCCGTCTCTTCAGCCTCCTCGCCCTCGCGGCAGTAGCCCTGTCTTCGTGCAGCGACTCGTTCCTTCAGGAGAAGAAGAACTACGATAACGTTAACGTCGATATCTATAATTATTATGAAGGCTGCAATGCCCGCGTCAGCGATGTCTATAGCTGGTGCTTGCCCGATGTGACGAGCGGAGCCAACTGGAAGTACAATTGCACGGGTGGTGCTGACGACCAGTCGAAATCGACCGAAGAATATTCGGGCTTCAGCGTATTTGTCAATCCCGATGCCGAACTGTCGGTGATGGGAGGTAACTCGGTGCCCGACTACTTCCACTATAGCTCGAACAATATCCAGGCCTCTGTCTGGGGCCGTATCCGCAACATCAACGATGTCATCCAAGGCATCGAAGGCGGTTCACTTCCTCAGGAAGAGAAGGACATGTTCCTGGGTCAGGTATATTTCTTCCGCGCCTGGTGCTTCTATCAGCTTGTCAAGTGGTATGGCGGTGTGCCCATCATTAACTGGGTGGATGAGCCTTTTGAAGGCACGCAGTATCCGCGCGGCAGCGCAAGCGCGTGCATCGAGTTCATCTTGGAAGATCTTGAGAAGTCTGCCACCATGCTTGAGGCTTCCACCCTCGATGGAGGTTGGCGTTCGGCCGACAACTGGGGCCGCATCACCACTGGCACAGCTTTGGCTCTCAAGGGTCGTGTGCTTCTGCTTTGGGCAAGCCCTCTCTTCAACCGTACGGGTGATGAGAGCCGCTGGATCAATGCCTACAACCAGATGAGTGCCGACTTGGCCAAGATTCAGAAGTGTGGTTATGGACTCTATGAGGCCAGCGGTGCCAACGGTGCAGCCTTTGCCGCCCTTTTCTCGTTGACTCGCAGTAGTGAGGCCGTCTTCCAGACTTGCTACAATACCATTCAGTCGGGCGACACACAGAAGAACTCCACATGGGAGCGCAGCATCCGTCCGAAGAATGCTTCGGGCTCAGGTCTGAATCCTTCGGCCATGATTGTCGATATGTTCCCGATGGCCGATGGTCGCCGTCCTTCGACATGCAATACCTACTCCAAGCTGCAGGTTTCGGATTATGCCTACAATCCCAACTTCCCGTTCATGGACCGCGATCCGCGTTTCTATCGCACCTTCGCCTTCCCTGGCGTACGTTGGGCTTACAGTGGTGATGCCACTTCGGCCGATCCCAATAACCCAAGTTACAACAAGGGTCTCGATTACGAACTTTGGAACTACGTATGGTACACCACTGCCGATGATCGCGACAATATCGAGTCGGGCAATAACTACGGTGCCGAGAATCTCCTTGCCAACGTGAAGGGCATGTATGTGCGCAAGCGTTCGGATGATGCCGACGTGAATCCTTCTCCGCTCTACAGCTGGGCTGCTTCGACTACCGTTTCAGGTTTCACCTATTCGGCTGCTCCCTACATCGAAATCCGTTATGCCGAAGTGCTGCTCAACCTTGCTGAGGCCGCTGCCGGTGCCGGCAAGATGGGAGAGGCTGTCGAATTGTTGCGTCAGATTCGTCGTCGTGTAGGCTACACAGGCGATTGCGGACTCGATGCCAATCTTTCAAGCGATCAGGCTGCCTGCTTGTCGGCAGTGCTCTACGAGCGTCAGATCGAGCTCGCCTTCGAAGGCAAGCGCTTCGATGATCTGCGCCGCTGGATGCTCTTCGATGGTGGAGCCAATGTCTCCGAAATCAATGGAGCTCCTTCGACATGGGCGCTCACCGGGTGGGGTGGCAACACCTGCACCTACCTTGGCTTCAAGCCTCTCAATGGCCAGCGTCGTGAGAATATGGAGTTCCGCGTGAGTGAAGAGACCGTCAAGCAGGGTCTTGGTGGTACTACCATCAATGACGACCCGCTCGTGTTCGAACTTAACGACCAGGAGATCAGCCGTCCCGCTGCCATCGACCTTCGCTACGACCTGGCCGACCAGTGCAAGGCGATGAAGAACTTTTACTCAGAGTTCCTTGTTCGCAAGATCAAGAAGGGTGATTCCTACACCAGTGATCACATGGAGGAATACATGCACTTCTTCGCCAAGTATTACTTCCTCGGTCTTCCACAGGCTGCACAGGCTTCGGATGGTGGCTTGGAGCAGACCATCGGCTGGGAAGATTATAACAAGGGTGGTGCCAACGGCACTTTCGATCCACTTGCTGACTAAAAACCTTTACCCCGCCGTCATCGGTGGGGTAGTTTGATTCAATATGAACAGATTCCTTTCAATCATCCTTTCAGCTCTCGCGTGTACATTATATAATAATATATACGCGCAGACCGTCGAAGTGAATAGTGAGGGACGCGATACATCGTACGTAGCGTCCATCACCTCTCGCAGCGAGAAGAACATCTCCGGTCTGGAGCTCGCTGAGCCTGCCAAGACCAATGTGCGAAACCTGGTCATCAATCGATATTTCGAATTGAATGACATCTATGCCGAGCGCGATACGCTCATCAATCAGGCCAAGCGCAATTTGACAGGCGACGAGAAGAACCGTGCTATCGATGCCGCTCGTTCGGCTTGCGACAGCAAACTCTATCGTAGTCACTTCGCCTTCCCTGCCAATCTGGGCATTTATCTCAGTCATGAGCAGATCATCGCCATCTTCGATGCCATGACCTACAACAAGGTGCAGGTGACCTATGATGCCTATTGCGATATGATTCCGAGTCTCACCGACGAGGAGAAGGCGCAGATGTATGCCTGGCTTTGCGAAGCGCGCGACCTGGCCATTGATGCCGAGTCGTCGAACAAGAAGCATGAGGTCTTCAACAAGTACAAGGGCCGCATCAACAACTACCTTTCTGCCCGAGGCTACGACATTACCCAGGAACGTAAGGCTTGGGAAGAGCGCGTGAAGGCTCGCGGAGGAACCCTCTAAGAGGCTTTTTCATCGAAGAAAACATCGAAATGAAGGATTTCGTCGAAAATACTACGGTATTTCGTCGAAATCCTTTTTTATATCTGCCTTTTTTGTCTCATCTTTGCAGTGTCAAAAGACAAGAACAACAGTATTAACAATAAAAAATAAAACAATTATGAAAAAGATTTTTGCAATCATGTTCAGCATCGTAATGATGACAGTGTGTGGTAACGAAGTAAAGGCTCAGACCAATGATGCCCAGCAGAACTACGAGGTTTCTGGCAGCCTGACAAGTACGAGCCGCAAGAAGTTGAACAAGACATATAACGTCGAACTTTATCGCCTGTCGAATGGAGATAGTGATTTCGTTGCATTCAGCGAGGTGAAGGGTAACGACATGTTCAAGTTCAATATCCGCGAAGAGGGCGCATACAAGGTCAAGGTTACTGACGACAATGGAAACAACGTCATGGGTCGTGTGTTCGTCATCAACAATGAACATCCCACTTTCGAGATCGGTCAGTACGATGTAGCAACCGGTAAACGTGTCGTGGACACCGATTTGCAAGCCAATAAAGACAATTGATTGAGTAGATTGGAGCCTTGGTGCGCGATGCATCGGGGCTCTTTTCCCCTATTATTTATGTCTCTGACATAATATTTGCAGCGGTTCTACGTTATACTATAAAAGTCACCTCTCCTATGCATAGTTATCGTCGTCAGGATATCATCTTGCTTTTCTTCCAGATTGTTGTCTGGATATTCATCATACTGGCTCCCGCAGTGGTCCAGTATCTCATTCATCCTCTAGGTAATATTAATATATACCTGATTTCTGGTGCATGGGTGGTATCGCCGTTTGCATTTCTCTACTTTGTAAGTTATTATCTTCTTATTCCTCGTCTTTACGACCGCGGTCGATACGTGTGGTTCGTATTAGCTGTCTTCGCATTCATAGCCATCAGCAATCTGCATCTCTTCTGTTTCGATCATTCGAACATAGAAGAATTGCCTGAGATGATAGTCATCGGAAAAAACACATTTACTTCTGCTTTGATTTCGCTTGATATCATTGTTGTAGCCACAACAATGCTGCATCGTAGTTATATCCGTACGCATCGCAGACAACTCGAACTCGAAGAAGCACAGCGTAAGAGCACCGAGGCCGAACTGGTATGGCTCAAGAATCAACTTAACCCGCATTTCCTTTTCAATTCGCTCAACAACATCTCCTCTCTGACGCAGATTGACCCCGATCAGGCGCAGGAAGCCATCGCGCAACTTTCTGATCTTTTGCGCTATGCGCTTTATGAGAGCCAGAAGCCGCTTGTCCCGCTTGCCGGTGAGGTGGAGTTTATGCAGAACTACATTGCCATGATGAAACTGCGTTGTAGTGACAAGACCGAAGTGACCGAAGACTTTCAGGTTGGAACAGGCCACGAACAGATTGCTCCGCTGCTTTTCGTCTCGTTTATCGAGAATGCCTTCAAGCACGGAACGAGCAGCAATCAGCCTTCACGCATCAGCGTTCGATTGCATGCGAGTGATGGAAAGATTGTGTTCGATTGCCGCAATACCAATTTCCCGAAGGGAGAAAGTGACCATAGTGGTTCGGGCATTGGTCTTGAGAATACCCGTCGCCGCCTCGACCTCTGTTATCCAGGCAAGTATGTTTGGGAGCAAAAGATAGAGAATGAAGAATATTGCATCAAGATAGAGATTACTGTATGACCTGCATGATTGTCGATGACGAGCCATTGGCTGTCAAGTTGCTTGAAACATTTGTCGGACGAACTGCCGACTTGGAACTGAAAGGCTCCTTCACCGATTCCATCGAGGCATTGGATGTGCTTGCTCGCGAACCGGTGGACTTGCTTTTCCTCGATATCCAGATGCCTGACCTCAATGGAATGGAATTGGCGCACGCCATCGATACCGATCGGACCCGTGTCATCTTCACCACGGCTTTCAAGGACTATGCTTTTGAGAGTTACGAGGTCAATGCCCTTGACTTCCTGCTCAAGCCTATCCGATACATCAAGTTCCAGGCAGCAGTCGAGAAAGCTCGAAACTATTTTGCGATGAAGGAAAGCGCGAATACTGCAGCTTCACAACCGCAGCAGCCGAGCAACAAGGAGGATGACTTCATCTTCCTTCGTGCCGATGGAGAGTTGCATCAGATTGCCCTCGCGCGAATTCTTTACGTCGAAGGGATGAAGGATTACCTGAAATTCTTTATCGAAGGAGAGCGCAAGCCCATCATCACGCACATGACGATGACGGCTGCTGAAGAGATGCTGCCCGAAGCTGGCTTCATGCGCATCAATCGTTCCTACATTGTCTCGCTGAGTCATATTCGCAGCATTGATCGCAACGATTGTGTCTATATCGGAGAACAGATTATCCGTGTCACCGAAGCCTACAAGGAACAATTCAATCAGTATATCACGAAAAGGACATCTAGATAATCCAGATATTCTAGATGCTCGAGATGTTCTAGATGGACTAGATTTTCAGCCTCAGTTGCAGCCAAAGGTCCTGCTGGTTGTTGCCTTTGATTTCCTGCAGCCCGCTGCTGATGGTGGCTCGATTTGCATAATTTGTCATTGCCCATTTCAGGTCCACGTTTATATGTGGGCCTATTTTTATGGTTCCTGTCACGCTATAGCGCAACCCTTCGCCGTAGAGCATGGGAAGGCCGAAGCCGTAGAGAATGGCTTTCTCGGTGAGGTAGATTCGGCTGTCGTAGTCATCGGTGTGGAAATAGCAGGCTTGTCCGACGAGTGAGAAGGGGCAGCTTTTCCAAATCTTGCAGTTCCATGCGAAGGATTGGCTTACTGCGTATCCATAGGAATTGGTGGCCGTGCCATTCTCCTTCTTGTTATGGATTCGTGTGCGAAGTTGTGTCTTGCTGGTGAACGATTCGATGGGTTGGATGTTGAGCATTCCATCGAACGAATGTCGGATATAATCCGCCTTTTGTTTGATGCGATAGCCCAAAGTTCCGTTTACCTTGCGGTGGGTATAGAGCAGACGGACCATGCCCTCCAATCCTTGCGAATGGGTGTCGCGAATGCCGTATTGCGGCTGTCCGAACCAGAAGTAGTCGAACATGCTCTGCCATTGCCAATGCGCCAGAAGTTGTCCGTCGATATTCAGCGTGACACCCTGTTCACCTTGCATCTCGCTGTTTTCTCCCAAAGTCGAGCCATGGAGTTGCCGATATTTCAGGTCATAGTAGCGATAGAGAAGCGTGGAGACCCAGTTGTCGGTCAGTTTATATTGCAGGGCGGTCAGGTTGGCAATGGCACCCTTGTCGTCCATCGCAAATTCTCCACGGAGGAATCCTCCCAGAGCTCTGATGGTGTAGTCGGCTGAGAATTGTGCGAGTTGATGTCCCCTGAAATAATTGGAGTTGTAATACAGGTTGTTTCGCACATAATCGTATTGCAATTGGGTATAAGTCCCGTGTATCCCCAGATCGTACCATTCACCACGCAATCCCAGACGAGCACCCGAGACGATTTCCCAAGCGGCATGGCGATGTCCATCTTCGGTCTGGGTACGATGGAATCCGTCGGTCTGTAGTGCAGTGAGGACCCGTCGGTCGCTGTGATAAGTGCCGTCGATCTGTCGTGCCGAAAAGTAGGGCAGCAGAGAGAAGTGATTGCCAACACGAAGATCCATTGCTGCGCCTTGCATATAGGCGTACTCTGCATTGGAAGCAAAAGGAGTGATTGTATTACTGCGTTGCTGCGTAAGCTGACGACTCAGGTATTGCTTGCCGAGTGAGAAACATTGGGTGACCAGCAATCCGCAACCCATTCGAAGCCTGTAGTGTCCGACGACGGCATCCTGCAGTTTGAGATTTGAGGAGATACGAACATCCTTGGCTCGTACAAAGGCATGCCAACTGTCGAAGGCGGGAAACTGGTGTCTCCAAGCTTCGCCTGCGTCCTTCTCCATATTGAGGCCGGCTTGCCAATGTTTGCCGAGCTGCATCCGGTAGCGAAGGCTTTGATGCCAAGGGTCGCCGAGATATGCCTTGTTCATCGACTGACGACCTGCCGTCTGCTCCCTATATCCCGCTCGTTGGTTCAGTGTGCGGTTGCTGCTCACGATAATATTTTGTTTCAGTCGCCCTTGCATGAGCGAAGATGCCGTGGTGTCGCTCCAGACGACGAGGTCGCTAAGTTCGTCGAGAAGCTCGCTATAGGCAGCATCGCCTAGATTATCGATGTCAATCTGTTGCAGAATCTGTTCCTGCCAATCGAGGTTCAAGTCCTTTTGCTGCTCTTCGATAGTATTATCCTGTTCCAAAATTGCAATTTCCTGCCCGAAAATGGGCGGGAAATACCAGTAAAAACATAAAAAAAGCAAAAGAAAGGACCTATTTTGCATATATTTGATTTTTTTGCTTTATCTTTGCAGCGCAAAATGACCAGTATCTATCGTACATACTCGTTCTCTCTGCTGATGGTGCTTCTGGTGGCACTCGGCCTGTCGTATCCCACAAGGGTTGCGGCACAGGAAATCATTGTCCTTGCCGAACACCAATATCAGGCGGAAATCGATTTGCTGACGGGAGATACTATTGCCGTGGTTCAGTTGAAGGATGTCTATTGCTTCACGAAGAAGCACTTCCGTGACAAGAAGCACGAGAAGGAGTTTCTGCGTATGGTTTACGATGTGAAGAAGACGCTTCCGATAGCCAAAGATGCCCGCAGGCTCATGACGCAGGCCTATTTCGATATGGAACGCATGACGGAAACAGAGCAGAAAGTCTATTTCAAGCAACTCGAAAAGGACTTGTTAGCTCAGTATAAGCCCAGGCTGAAGCGTCTGAACTATCGTCAAGGCAAATTGTTAGTGCGTCTGGTGGATCGCGAATGTGACAAACAGACGTATTACATCATCCGAGAGTTCTTGGGCAAACGTCGTGCCTTCTTTTGGAATATGTTTGGCAAATTCTTCGGTGTGAGTCTGAAGGCCCAATGGGAGCCGGATGGCAAGGACAAGGAACTCGAGGACGTTTGCATCCAGGTGGAACAGGGACTTATATAACCTTATCCCTCAAACGAGTCGATGTACCGTTCGTGCTTGTCCTGGAAGATGTCGTCGATGGTGATAAGAATGCCCGACTCTTCGACATTGCCGAATTCATCGTTGATGGCGGTGCCGAAAGTTTTCATTGTGGGACTTAGCAGCATGTATGCGTTGACTAACGGTGGGATGTTGATACCGAGTTTCCTCACCTCGCAGTTCAAGATCTTGTAATCATCGTGGAAGTTGTCCTTGCAGAAGAGTTTGGCCATAGCTTCTATGTCGGTATTGGTCTCAAGAGGGTGATAAGGATAGACGAGATGATCGGGATCGGGGAAATATTTTTTCTGGAAATATAGGATCATATTGCGGCCATGCTCCGGGAAGGTTGGGTACATGGTGAATTTGCCATAGTAGTACTTGCAACCTTTCAGCGTAACTGCGAGTGCACCCAGACCGTCCCAAAGATTATCAAGCGTGAAGAGGCTGCGTGCACCACTGCGGCTCGATTGGCGATCGACAATCACAAACGAACGGCCCAACTCCATCATGTAAGGCAGATACTCGCGAATGAACTTGTCGGAGTAATAATACATATGACTGGTGGCAAGGATAGGCTGTCCCTTTTCGTCAAATCGAATGTCGGGGCCATAGATATAGCGATAACCGCCGAGGATGGCCTCTTCTTTCGGCTCCCAGACGATGAGCTGCATATAGGGCTTCTCCATATAGTCGTAATGATCGACATCACATTCGAGACCAGTGCCGCCTCCAGCTTCGCGGAAGACGATTTCACGCAATCTGCCCACTTCGCGCATCAGATTGGGACACTCGTTGCCATTGAAAATATAGATGTCGGTGCCACCTTTGCGTGAGTGACGCAGCAGGGTTGCCTTGTTAGCCAGCTCTTCCTTGAGGATCGCTTTGTCGATAGGAGCTATGATGGGTTGTTCCATAAGATAATTATGAGTTGTCGGAATTCTCGGAATTTTCGGAGTAATCAGAGTAATCGGAATATTCAGAGTACTCGGAGTCTTTATTTTTTCGCTAATAAGTAACTTTGTTCACGCAGCCATTGTGCCCATTCTGTCGGGCTCTTGGACTTGTCGGTGAAGGTTTGCCAGGGTATGGGCTTGCCTACGGTGATGGTGAAAGTCTTGTTCTTGGCAGTCTTCATCATCTGCCAGGGCAAAAGGATGAGGCCGATGTTGAACTTCATTCCCAATTTGCGTCGCAACCATTCCACGAAGTAGAAGGTGAAGGAATTGCGTCCCTCGAAGTGCATGGGGATGATGTCGCGCTGGCTTTCCACAGCTTGGGTGATGACCGACTTCTTCCACTCCACATCCTGTATCTTGCCATCGATGTATCGGCTGCAGAAGCCTGCAGGGAAGTTCAGCAGCTGCATTTCGGGGTCATTGTATGCCTTGTCGATGGCTTCCATATCCTCGCGTTTCTGACGACCTAAGGTATTGACCGGAAGGAAGACGGGTTGCAATCCTACGATATACATCAGCAGGTCGTTGACGATGACCTTGAACTTGGGGAACTTGTGACCGAGGACATTGATGTAGGAGATGCCGTCGAAAGCGCCAAGCGGATGGTTGCTGACAAATACGAAACGTCCCTCTTCCGGGATATTCTCCATACCATGGAGATTGTACTTCACGTTGAGGCGCTTGCACATGCCTTCTGCGAAATCTACACCCTCCTTGTCCTTCAGGGCGGTGATGGTTTCGTTCATCTCCTTCTGACAGATGAGCCAGGCGGTGAACTTGAACAGCCACCTCGGTATCTTGGGATATTGCTTGGGGGCCTTTTGCTTGATAGCCTCCTCGACATTGATTAGTCTTGCTTCGTATGCCATAGTCAATTAACAATTAATAATTAACCTTTTTCCCGTTGACCCAGGTGGCAAGGATGCGGTGGCTGAAAGTGGTTCCCTCGAATGGACTCCATCCGCATTTGCTCAGGATGTTCTCTTTGCTGACAGTGGTCGTAGCATTCGGATCGACGAGGACGAGGTCGGCGTAGTTGCCTACACGAATCTCTCCGCGACCAGCAAGGCCGAAACGCTCAGCGGGATGCTGGCTCATCAGTTCCACAACCTTGTTCAAAGGTAACACGCCTTGCTTGCACAGTTCGAGTATGGCCAACAGACTGAATTGTATGCTTGGCATGCCGCTGGCAGCACGCAATGCTCCTCCCTGCTTGTCGCTCATGAGATGTGGGGCATGGTCGGTGGCGATGCTGAAGATGCGTCCGTCGGTCAACCCTCGGCGAAGGGCTTCGCGGTCCTGGACAGTCTTGATGGCTGGATTGCACTTGATGCGTGTGCCCAGTCGCTGATAATCCTCGTCGCAGAACCATAGATGGGATACGCAAACTTCGCCAGTGATGTTTGGTGTCTCGCCCATCAGCTGGAGTTCGTCGGCAGTGGTGATGTGGCAGACGTGTAGTTGTGCGCCCGTCTCCTTGGCAAGAGCGACGGCCATGCGTGTAGTCGCCATACATGCTTCGTTGCTGCGGATCTTGGGATGATACTCAACGGGTACTTCCTGCCCGGCAAACATCTCTCGATAATGGTCGGCATTTTGGCGGATGATGTCTTCGCTCTCCGAATGGATGCCGACGACACGCTGCGTGCCGGCAAAGAGTTGGCGCAGTTTCTGCTGGTCGTTCATCAGCATACCTCCGGTCGAGGATCCGAGGAAGACCTTGAATCCGCAAATCTCGTCACGATGTGGCGAGTCGGGCTGGCCGTAGAGGGCAAGTGCCTCGTCGATATTGTTGACAGTGATACCGTACCACAGACCGTAATTGACCAAGCATTTCTCTTTGAAGAGACGATGCTTCTCAGCGAGCGCCTCGGGAGTGGTGGTGGTGGGCTTGACATTGGGCATATCGAGCACATAGGTCACGCCGCCCGCTGCTGCCGCCCGGCTTTCGCTTGCGATGTCAGCTTTCTGTGTCAATCCCGGTTCACGGAAGTGGACGTGCGCATCGATGACGCCGGGAAGGAGCCAGCACGTGGATTCCTTTGTGCAAGGTGTCTGCTGAATTTCTGCGATGCGTCCATCTGCTCCAACGACCAGATTGCCGTGCACCAGATGTCCCTCGGTGAAGATGTTGACGTCGCTTATAACTTTGGATAGATTCTCGTCCATGAGCTGACCTTGAGTTTTATGACACCGAAAACTGCTTCCGAGAAGATTCCTCCCGACATCTTCGAGGTGCCCAGCACGCGGTTGGTGAAGATGATCGGCACTTCGATGATCTTGGCACCCATCTTCATGGCTGTGAACTTCATCTCGATCTGGAAAGCATAACCACGGAAACGGATCTTGTCGAGTTCCATCTTTTCAAGCAGGCGACGCTTGTAGCAGACGAAGCCCGCTGTGGTGTCGTGAATATCCATACCTGTGATGATGCGCACATACTTCGATGCAAAATACGACATCAGCACACGGTCCATGGGCCAGTTTACCACATTCACGCCGCTTACATAACGCGACCCGATCGACATGTCGGCACCTTCATCCCGGCAGGCGGCCAGCAGGCGCAGCAGATCGTCGGGATTGTGGCTGAAGTCGGCATCCATCTCGAAGGTATAGTCGTAGTTATGCTCCAGGCTCCAGCGGAAGCCAGTGAGATAAGCAGTGCCGAGTCCCATTTTTCCTTCACGTTCGATCATAAACAGTCGTTCAGGGAACTCGGTTTGCAATGTTTTGACAATAGCGGCAGTGCCATCGGGCGAACCATCGTCGATGACCAATATGTGGAATGGTTCGCTAAGCTTGAATACATAGCGAACGATATTTTCAATATTTTCCTTTTCGTTGTACGTTGGAATGATGACAAGACAACGTCCAGACTCGTTTTGTGACATAATCTGAGGATTAGTAGGCTGGCTTTGCCAGAAAATAAACGAAATTTGGTGCAAAGATACTCAGTTTTTTGCACAAATTGCTCTTTTTTTACAAAAAAAAAGGTAAAATAGCGAAATTCTTTACTGAAAAGTAGTATTTTTGCGAAAAAGTAGTTATTTTTGCAGTCTAAAATGCAGACATCGATGAAAAAATACATACATTTTTTATTTTTTATCCTGTTTTTGTCGGCCTTCCCTCTGGCGCAGGCTGCACCACGCGTCGATAACAAGGCCGAGGGTAAGCGATTGTGCCAGTTGGGAAGATACCTCGAGGCCAAGCCATTTCTAGAGAAGGCTGTCAAGCAGAATCCACGATCGGGAGCATTGTGGTATCTGGCCATTGTCAGACAACATCTATATGATTTTGATGGAGCTGTCGAAGCGCTTGAGAGTTATTTGCCTGCCCTGTCTTCTGACGAATGGCTCACTCGTGCCGACAGTCTGATGACTGTCCTGCAGATTGGCCAGCGTGCCTACGATCATTGTCAGGATGTGGTCATCATTGATAGTCTGCTGGCTTCCAAGGAAGATTTCTTTACCTTTTATCGCTTGGGAGCTGAGTCCGGGCGTATTCAGAGTGACGAAGGGGAACCTTATTTCGAGAATCTTGCAGCCGATTATCAGATCTTCAGCACGGGTTCCGGTCTTGAGGATCGTCACAGGTTCCAGGGACAGTGGGACGAGCGTCATCCGATCAATGGCATTGGCTCCGAACGATTTTCGATCATCAACCCCTTCCTTCGCTCCGATGGCGAGACACTCTACTTCGCTTCCGACAGCATTCCAGGTATGGGAGGTTTCGATATCTACCGCACCACCTTCAATGCCGAAGTAAATGCTTATTACGATCCTGAGCGTTTGGGTATGCCGTTCAATTCGCCCTACGATGACTATATGATGGCCATCGACGAGACACATCAGGTGGGATGGTGGGCTACCAATCGCAATGCACCGGCCGACAGTGTGACGATTTATCTTTTCATCCTTGACGAAGACCCAGTCTATCTCGACGAGCCTACTCCAAGTCGCGCCCGAATCGACAATATCGCCGAGACTTGGCGCGAAGAAGGAGGCTATGCCTCGCTCATTGCCGAACTGAAAGAGGCTCCTCAGGAGATCGTGGAGGATACCAGATTGCACATCGTCATCAACGATGACAAAGTCTATACCAGCGAAGATCAGTTCCGCAATTCAGATGCCCTCAAGGCTTACCAGAGGAGTGTGGCCGTGGAGCAGATGATAGCAGAAAAGGAGACTGACCTTGCTACCCTTCGTTCGGAATATGCCAAGGCTTCAGCCGCAGGCAAGAAAGCATTAGGCCCAAGAATTGAACGTGCCGAGCAATCGCTCTTCACCCTTTATGCTCAGTTGAATGAAGCGGTGCTTCGATATCGTCGACTTGAGCAGTGATTTCTTGATTACTATCCTTAAAAAACTATTAATACCTTTTTAACTACCCTTAAAATTATGATTGAAACCAGTGAACTAATAATCAATGCGGATGGCAGCTGTTTCCATCTGCATGTTCGTCCCGACCAGTTGGCCGACAAGGTCATCATGTGTGGTGACCCAGGACGTGTTGACCTGATTGCCTCCTACTTCGATAGCAGGGAGTGCGAAATCTCTTCCCGCGAATTCCATACCATCACAGGTACCTATAAGGGCAAGCGCATCACGGCCATAAGCCATGGCATCGGCCCCGATAATATTGATATTGTGATGAACGAGCTCGATGCCCTCAAGAACATCGACTTCGAGACCCGTGAGATTCGTCCCGAGCATCATACGCTCGAACTGGTGCGTATCGGCACTTGTGGAGGCTTGCAGCCCTATCTGCCCTGTGGCACCAACATTGTTTCGAACATCAGTATCGGCTTCGACGGCGTCCTCAACTGGTATGCCGATCGCGACAAAGTGGCCGACCTCGATTTCGAGCGCGAGCTTACCTCGTTTATCGGTTATCCGAAGAAAGCTGCCGATCCCTATGTGGTACATGCCGATGAGGATCTCGCAGCCCGCATTGCCGGCGATGATATGGTAGCAGGTGTCACCATTTCGGCAGTCGGATTCTATGGCCCACAGGGACGCATACTGCGCCTTCCTATTGCCTCTCCGCTCATCAACAAGCGCATCGAGGAATTCGATTACAAGGGTTATCGCATCACCAACTATGAGATGGAGTCGGCTGCCCTTGCAGGCTTTGCACGCATGCTTGGCCACAAGGCCGTCACCGTTTGCCATGTTGTCGCCAATCGTGTGGCTCACGCCGCCAACGTCGATTACAAGGTGACCATGCCCAACCTCATCATCAAGGTGCTCGAGCGCATATAGCGATTGTTAATCATTAATTGTTAATTGTTAATTGAAAGTCTGTTTATTCGGAAATAATACGCGCCCCGAGGTGGTGGAGCAGGTGCGGCAGCTGATAGGTCAGTTGTCGAATGTAGAAATCGCTGAACCCGAGGAGTCCGACATGGCGCTTAGCATAGGAGGCGATGGCACGTTCCTGCGCACTGCTGCTCGCGTTGGCGAACTGAATATTCCCATCCTTGGTATCAATGCCGGACATCTTGGATTCCTTGCCGACGTGCCGCTCGATGAGCTGCAGGATGCGTTGCGGGAAGTACTTGTAGAGGAAAAATATACGATACAGCATCGTCGGCTTCTGCAACTGGATATTCACAATTGTATCCAGAAGTATCAGAAGTATGCCCTCAATGAGATATCCATCCTGAAGCGTGACCAGTCGTCGATGGTTTCTGTTTCGGTGTGGATCGATGGCACCTTCCTCAATCAGTACGACGCCGACGGTCTTGTCATCGCCACGCCAACGGGTTCGACGGCATATTCGATGAGTGCTGGTGGACCTATCCTCGAACCATTGTCTCAGTGTTGGGTCATTGTGCCGATTGCTCCTCATTCGTTGACTACGCGTCCGCTCGTCATCCGTGACAGCTGCACCATCGACATTGAGGTTCATTCGCGCAACAATATCTACCTCGTTTCCGTCGATGGACAGACAGTGCACCTTACTACCCAGTCGCGTCTGACGCTCGTCAAAGCAGAACACACGTTGGGCGTGGTGCGCCGACCCGATCGTACGTTCTTCGACACGTTGCGCAACAAACTCATGTGGGGACGCGATGGACGATACCTATAAGACCATAACGCAGACCAGCGAAGGGCTGTATAAGGAGAAGATGAGCAAGTTCCTCAGCTTCGCCGTGCCATGCAGTTCTGCGCAGGAAGCGCTCGATATCGTGAAGCTCTATCGCAACGAGTATTGCGATGCGCGCCATTGCTGTTGGGCCTATATGATTGGACCCGAGCGCAAGGAATTCCGGTCGAACGATGATGGAGAACCTTCGGGAACAGCGGGCAAACCGATACTCGGTCAGATCAATTCGTTCGAGCTTACCAATCTGGTGGTCATCGTCGTGCGTTATTTCGGAGGCATCAAGCTCGGTACGTCCGGCCTCATCGAGGCTTATCGCACAGCTGCCCAGGAAGCGCTCTCCGTGGCACAAATCGAGGAGCGTCTTATCGAAGAAGAACTGCAGGTCGCTTTCGAATATCCGCTGATGGGCGATGTGATGCGCATCGTCAAGGAGGAGGGAGCGACGGTCCTCGCTCAGGATTTCCAACTTTCTTGTCGTCTCCACCTCAGCCTTCGTCGTGGCCAGATGCCCCATATGCGCCAGCGTTTCGAGGACCTTTATGGTGCCACCATTATCGATGCATAGTACACAATTGTTAATTGTTATTTGTTAATTGATAATTGTTAATTATTAATTGTTAATTGAATTAATGAGAAATATTCTCCTGACACTATCTATCCTTTCGGCCTCCATCGCCACAGCTTGGAGCCAATCAGCCACCACTCCTTCCTACGTGGTTACGCAGGAAGAAATGCTGCCCGTCTTCCAGGCCAGTCTGACACCATTCAAGTATGGTTTGGTCATTGCACCCACTGACAATAAGCACAAGATCGATTGCCCAACCGTCTATCGTGAGGGCGACAAGTGGTATATGACCTATGTTGTATATGATGGACAGGGAGGCAAGGATGGACGTGGTTATGAGACGTGGTTGGCCGAAAGTCCGGACCTATTGCATTGGGAGACCCTGGGCCGCGTGCTCAGCTTCATTGGTGAGGACCTCAATCACGAAGCCACCAATGTCAATCCCGATCCATATATCGATAGTTTGCGCTGGGATGCCAATCAGCGAGGAGGTTTCCCGTCGCTGCTCGATTGGAACTGGGCTGGTACGTATCGCCTTCAGGAATACAATCGTCGTCATTGGATGACCTATCTTGGCGGTGCTGGCACTGGTTATGAGGGTGTTCGCGGACCGCTTCACATCGGTCTTGCTTGGACCGAAGGCGACATCACAACCGCGCACGAATGGGAAACGCTGAATCGCCCCATCATCTCCGAGCGCGATGCCGACAGCCAGTGGTTTGAGCAGCTCATTCAGTACAAGTCGATGGTCTATCTCGACGAGGACAAGAGCCTGGGCACCAATTTCGTGATGTTCTACAATGCAGGCGGCATCAATCCC
>ONNR01000012.1 GCA_900319235.1 uncultured Prevotellaceae bacterium | reverse complement strand
TCTTGTATTATCCTTAACAATGGTATTAGCTGCTGCCAATTGCGTCTTTGCAGCAGGCGATGAGAAGAACGGACATGCGTATTTCACCAAGGCAGAACTGCCCGACATGACAAAGATACTGCCACCCTTCCCGGCATTCGAGTCGGCTCGTTTTGTGGCCGACCAGTCGCAGCACCTTTGGGGCAAGCTGATGCGTCTCGACGAGGAACGTGCCGCCCAGGCACAGCGCGATGCCGTCTATAGCATGCAGACCATCATCGACGAGTTCGGTCCGCTCTTCGGATTGGAGATCTCCAAGGAGGAAACGCCCGAGATATACAGCATTCTCCAGGATGTGTGCGCTTCGTGCGACAGCATCTATTCCGATGCCAAGGCCAAGTTCAACCGACAGCGCCCCTACGCCTATTACAACGAGGGTACGCTGATCCCCGAGAAGGAGGAAAAGCACCGCTATGAAGGCTCTTACCCCTCAGGACATACCGTCTTCGGCTGGGCATCGGCACTTCTTTTGGCTGACATCAACCAGTCGAACGAGGCTATGGAGCAGCTTCTGGCCCGAGGCTATGAATTCGGACAGAGCCGCGTCATTGCCGGTTATCATTGGCAGAGCGACGTCGATGCTGGCCGTTTGGCTGGCAGCGTGCTCTATCAGCTCATTCGCAGCAATGAGCGCTTCATCGGTCAGCTCGAGCGTGCACGTGCCGAGTTCAAGGCCAAGACCGACCCGGCTGTCGGTGTGCACCAGGCTCCCATCATCGAGCACCCTGCCACCCGCGCCTATCGCCTGGACGGCACTCCCGCATCCGACACCTCCCGTGGCGTCATCATCAAAGGCGGCCAGAAGGTCATGGCGCAATAAGGGGCGGCGAATGTTCATCGTTCCATCGGTAAGCGATTAGCCTACCAAAACAAAAAACCGTGCAACCCGATGGGCTGCACGGTTTTTGTAATATAGGGATGGAGGGGCTTACTTGACCTCCTCGAAGTCGACGTCTTCGGCGCCATTGTTGTTCTGCTGGCCACCGTTGAAGCCGCCCTGCTGACCTGCTCCTGGGTTAGGACCCTGCTGGCCGTACATGTTCTGAGCGGCCTGGCCCATCATCTGCTGGAGCTCGTTGGTGGCTGCGTCGATGCCTGCGATGTCCTTGGCGTCCTTGGCAGTCTTGAGGCGGCCGAGGATGTCCTCGATGCGCTGCTTCATGTCGGCAGGAATCTTGTCGCCGCTCTCCTTGAGCTGCTTCTCAACCTGGAAGATCATCGAGTCGGCCTGGTTGATCTTGTCGACCTTCTCACGCTCAGCCTTGTCGGCAGCCTCGTTGGCAGCGGCTTCGGCCTTCATGCGCTCGATCTCTTCCTTCGAAAGACCAGAAGAAGCGGTGATGGTGATGTGCTGCTCCTTACCAGTGCCCTTGTCCTTGGCGGTAACGTTGAGGATACCGTTGGCGTCGATGTCGAAGGTTACTTCGATCTGTGGCACGCCACGTGGAGCCATTGGGATACCGTCGAGGTTGAACATACCGATTGACTTGTTGTCCTTGGCAAACTGACGCTCGCCCTGGAGTACGTGGATCTGTACAGAAGGCTGGTTGTCGGCTGCGGTAGAGAATACCTCTGACTTCTTGCAGGGGATGGTGGTGTTGGCGTCGATGAGACGGGTCATTACGCCACCGAGGGTCTCGATACCGAGTGAGAGTGGGGTAACGTCGAGGAGGAGGATGTCCTTGCCACCGGCAACATTGTCACCAGCGAGGATACCGCCCTGGACGGCTGCACCTACGGCTACTACCTCGTCGGGGTTAACGCCCTTGGAAGGAGTCTTGCCGAAGAACTGCTCTACCTCACGCTGAACGGCTGGGATACGGCTTGAACCGCCCACGAGGATGACCTGGTTGATCTGCGAAGCGCTGAGCTTGGCGTTGCTGAGAGCGCGACGGCATGGCTCGATGCAGGCCTTGATGAGGTCGTCGCAGAGCTGCTCGAACTTGGCACGAGTGAGGCTCTTTACGAGGTGCTTGGGCACACCACCTACAGCGGTGATGTAAGGCAGGTTGATCTCTGCTACGGTCGAAGACGAAAGCTCGATCTTTGCCTTCTCGGCAGCCTCCTTCAGACGCTGGAGTGCCATAGGATCCTTCTTGAGGTCAACGCCCTCTTCCTTCTGGAACTCGCCAGCCAACCAGTCGATGACCTTGTTGTCGAAGTCATCACCTCCGAGGTGGGTGTTGCCATCGGTAGAAAGTACCTCAAATACGCCATCGGCGAGGTCGAGGATAGAGATATCGAATGTACCACCACCAAGGTCGAAGACGGCGATCTTCTCTTCCTTGTCGAGGTTGCCAAGACCATAGGCCAGGGCAGCTGCGGTAGGCTCGTTGACGATACGCTTCACTTCGAGACCTGCGATCTGGCCGGCCTCCTTGGTGGCCTGACGCTGTGCATCGTTGAAGTAAGCAGGCACGGTGATGACGGCTTCGGTCACGGTGGTGCCGAGGTAGTCTTCAGCGGTCTTCTTCATCTTCTGGAGCACCATGGCGCTGATCTCCTGAGGAGTGTACTGCTTGCCATCGATCTCGATACGAGGCTGACCGCCTACGCCGACTACCTTGTAAGGTACGCGAGTGATCTCGTTGGCTACCTGGTTCATGTCGCAGCCCATGAAACGCTTGATGGAGTAAACTGTACGCGTAGGATTGGTGACTGCCTGACGCTTGGCTGGCTCACCAACCTTGCGCTCGCCGCCATCGACGAAACCTACGATAGATGGGGTCGTGTTACGGCCCTCAGAATTTGCAATTACGGTGGGGGTGTTACCCTCCATTACGGCTACACACGAGTTGGTGGTGCCGAGGTCAATACCAATAATCTTTCCCATAGTTTTGTATATTTTTAATTGTTAATATTCAGTTTTTGGAACTCTACACATAGAGAGTCGCTAACAAAATTGCAAAAGGCGTGCCAAAATTTAGAATGACAAAAAATCTATGCCATTTTGACAATTTGACATACTTTTCCTTGGCTATGTCAAAAATATCAGTTATCTTTGCGCACGATTTTAAAAATTATTACTATGACAAAGATAAGAGTGGGATTCGGCTACGACGTGCATCGTCTGGTCGAGGGACGCGAGCTGTGGCTCGGAGGTATCAAGATTGAGCATTCGATGGGACTGTTGGGCCATTCGGATGCCGATGTGCTGATCCATGCGCTGTGCGATGCACTGCTGGGCGCGGCGAATATGCGCGACATCGGGTATCATTTCCCCGATACGGCGGGCGAATACAAGGACATCGATTCGAAGATTCTGCTTCGGAAGACCATGGCGCTGATTGCGACGAAGGGCTATCGCCTGGGCAATGCCGACATCACGGTGGCGGCTGAACGTCCGAAACTCAATCCGCACATCGAGACGATGAAGCAGTGCCTGGCCGAGGTGATGGGCTGCGACGTGGACGATATCTCGATCAAGGCGACGACGACCGAGAAGCTGGGCTTCACGGGAAGGCAGGAGGGCATCGCGGCGTATGCGACGGTGCTGGTGGAGAAAGACCCCCTCTGATCCTCCGCACCCCCTCTATCCCCCGAACAGCGGGGGCAGAATACCTGCTTAGGGGGAGGAAGGGCAGCCATGGATGGCTGCCACTAGAACGCGCGGGGACGGCGGACATGGGAACGCACGAGGACGGCTGCCATGGAGACGAAGGAAGGTAGCCAAACATGGCTGCCACAAGAACGAAGGGGGATGGCGAACAAGGGAACGAAGGGGGATGGCGAAATGACGAAGATGAAGACAAAGGGTATTTATTATATAATAGGTGTGATGCTGCTTGCGGCTGTGGAGGCGCAGGCGGGGGAGTATCGGTACCGACTGCACTTGGAGGGCAAGCCGGGGAGTGAGGTCGTGAAGTGGAGCGACAGGGCGCTGGAGAGGCGTGCGCGGTTTGGGATTCAGACCGATTCGCTTGATCTGGAGATTTCGCCGGAGTATATTCGTAGGATCGAGGAGGCGGGATTGACAGTCCTGACTCGTTCGCGCTGGCTCAATACGGTGGTGGTGATGGGAGCGGAAGGCAAGGCGGTGGGCGATTCGACTTTCGATGCGCTGCCTTTTGTCAAGGAGGTGGAATTGATTACAGATCATCAGCGCGTGACTGCGCCCCCAAGATTGACGATGGACCAGGGCGTCGTGGGCGAGGAGGATTGCACCACTCCGCTGAGAGAGGTGAATGCCTACGAACCGCTCTATGAAGCGGGCTACCGGGGTGCCGGCATGCTGGTGGCTGTGGTGGATGCAGGCTATTCGCACGTGGATGAATGGGACTGGATGAACCACAACGTCGTGGGAGGACGCGACATGTATGCTGCGATGAGGGGCGAGTCGTATCTGTACAAGGACGAAATGCATGGAACGTGCTGCCTGAGCATCATGGCGACGCCTTTGGAGAGGGGCATCTGCGGAACGGCACAGGATGCCAAGTATTACCTGATGGTTTCGGAATCGAACGAATCGGAGACCCAGATGGAGGAAGACATGTGGGTGGCAGCGGTGGAACTGGCGGACAGCCTGGGAGCCGATGTCGTCAGTTCGTCGTTGGGTTACTTTACTTATGAAACGGAGTTCAATGACCACAACTACGATGAATTCTGCCAGGACAAGGTGGTGATTAGCCGTGGCGCGAACGTTGCCTGTAAGAAAGGTATGCTCGTGTGCGTTGCAGCTGGCAATGAACGGAACAAGAGCTGGGTCAGACTCACTTTCCCTGCTGATGTGGAGGATGTGCTGGCGGTGGGTGCGGTGACGCCTGCGGGAGAAGTTGCCTATTTCTCCAGTGCCGGGTTCACGGTGCCTTATGTCAAGCCCGATGTGATGGGACGAGGAACGCGATGCTATATCGTGACATCGAGAGGCGGGGTCAGTAGTTATGGACAAGGGACCAGCTATGCGACACCATTTATTGCGGGGCTGTGCACATCGCTGTGGAGCGCTGTGCCGCAGTTGACGGCGGCACAGATTCGGCAGGTGGTGCGGGAGTCGGCTTCGCAGTACAATGAGCCGGATTCGCTGATGGGGTATGGTATCCCTGATTTCGGCGTGGCGCTGGAGAAGGCGCGTGTCCTGGTGGAGGAGATGGGTATAGACGAGGTGCGCGCGGATGTGCCGCGCGCTGAGGAGAGGGGGTATGACTTGATGGGAAGACCGCTGGGAAGAAAAGCCAAAGGCGGGTTCCGGGTTGTTGGGGGAAGGGTGGAGAGGAGATAGAAAGACCCCTGATGAGGGCAGCCATAGATGGCTGCGACAAGGACGCATAGCAGCCAAGCATGGCTGCGGACGGAGACAAAAGGGCAGCCAAGGACGGCTGATGACGGGAACACTGAGCGGCCGAGGATGGCTGAGAACGGAGACAAAGGGAGGGCAGCCAAGGGCTGCCCTTTTAATGGCGCTTGAGGAGGCGCCAGAAGGGGAAGTCCTTGAGGCAGAGGAAGGCGAGGAAGAAGATGACGTGGGCGGTTTTGATGATGATGGTCCAGATGCCGACGTCGGGAATTTGCGTCATGCTCACGAAGAGGGCGGCAGCAAGGAGTACATAGGAACCGATGGACTTGAGGTCGTAGGGAATGGGGTTCTTCTTTTGGCCGACGAAATAGGAGAGAAGCATGCAGGTGGCATAGCCACAGAATCCTGCCCATGCACAGGCGATGTAGCCGTAGCGGGGTACGAAGATGACATTGACTGTCAGCAATACCAGACATCCGATGACCGAGAACAGGGCACCCCACAGTGTCTTGTCGCTGAGCTTGTACCAGAAGGAGAGGTTGAAGTAGATGCCCATCATGATTTCGGCAGCCATGACGATGGGGACGACGACGAGACCTTCCCAATAGTCCTGGTTGCGGATGAGCAGCACCTTGAAGATGTCGAGCCATGCGATGACGCAGAGGAAGCCGAGGAGGGTGAAGATGATGAAATACTTCATGCCGAGGATGTTGGACTTGACGGCATCGTCCTTGTCTTTTGACTTATTGAAGATGATGGGCTCGTAGGCATAACGGAACGCCTGCGTGAACATTGCCATAATCATGGCAATCTTGGCTGCGGCTCCGTAAATGCCAAGTTGGCGTACACCTTCGGCACCAGGGACGAGGAAAGGGTAGATGATCTTGTCCATGGTCTGGTTGAGGATGCCGGCTATGCTGAGGATGAGCACGGGATAACTATATTTGAACATGCGGCGGAAGAGCTGGCGGTCCCATACGTAGCGGAAGGGTAAGCTCTGACCGCTGGAGGTGTGGAACTGGCCGAACGGCATCCATTCCTTCATAAGCATCATCAGGGTGACGACCGAAGTGATGAGGTTGATGGCGAAGACATAGCCGGCGAGGTACTCCTTGTCGTAGAACCAGGAGATGAGTTCGGGATGCGACTGGTAGATCCTTGGGCAATCGAGGAAGACAAAGATGTTGAGACCGATGTTGACCAGGATGTTGACCATCTTGAGGGTACAGAACTTCTTGGCCTTCTGCTGGTAACGCAGGTAACTGAAGGGAATGCATGCGAAGGCATCGATGGCTACGATGATGGCCATGATGGCGATGTATTCGGGATGGGCGCCGTAGCCGAGCGACTGCGAGATGGGCGTGAGGAACGTCAGTACCAGGGTAAGGAAGAGGAGGGAGAGGCCTCCTACGGTAAGCAATGCGGTGGAATAGACGTCGCGCGGATTCTCTTCGGCCTTGTTGGCAAAACGGAAGAAGGTGGTCTCCATGCCGAAGGTGAGGACGGCGAGGATGAGGGCGGTGTAGGCGTACATGTTGGTCACGACGCCATATTCGCCCGACACGGCCGGCATCACCTTGGTGTAAACCGGGACGAGCAGGTAGTTGAGAAAGCGGCCTACGATGGAGGTGAGGCCGTAGAGGGCGGTATCTTTGAGGAGGGATTTCAGGAAGGACATGGTGGGGACGGGTGAGGGCAGCCATAGATGGCTGCGACTGGAACGCTGGGAAAGAGGGCAGCCAAGGATGGGTGCCGACGGGGACGCTGGGAGAGGGCAGCCAAGGATGGGTGCCGACGGGGACACGGGAGGCCTTTTAAAAGAGGGTGCCTTGGAGGGTGTCGCCGGTGGGGGATTTGCCGAGGTGCTTGTAGGCGAGGGGGGTGGCTTCGCGACCACGGGGGGTGCGCTTGATGAAGCCTTCCTTGATGAGGTAGGGCTCGTAGACATCCTCGATGGTGCCGGGGTCTTCGCCGAGGGCGGTGGCGATGTTGGTTAGGCCGACGGGACCACCATTGAACTTGTCGATAATGGTGGTGAGGAGCTTGTTGTCGATCTGGTCGAGGCCGTACTTATCGACGCCGAGGGCTTCGAGGGCGTATTTGGCAATCTTGATGTCGATGGTGTTTTTGCCCATCACCATGGCGAAGTCGCGCACGCGGCGCAACAGGGAGTTGGCGATACGCGGGGTGCCACGACTGCGGAAGGCGATCTCGATGGCGGCCTCCTCCATACATGACATGCCCAGGATGTGGGCCGAACGTGCGACGATACCGGCAAGTACCTCAGTGTCGTAGTATTCGAGGTGCATGTTGATGCCGAAACGTGCTCGGAGGGGAGCGGTGAGCAGGCCGGAGCGCGTGGTGGCACCGATGAGGGTGAACGGGTTGAGGTCGATCTGGATGCTGCGGGCAGCAGGACCCTTGTCGATGAGGATGTCGATGCGGTAGTCCTCCATCGCCGAATAGAGGTACTCTTCGACGATGGGAGACAGACGGTGTATCTCGTCGATGAAGAGCACGTCATTCTTGTCGAGCGAGGTAAGCAGGCCGGCGAGGTCGCCGGGTTTGTCAAGGACGGGACCCGATGTGACCTTGAAACCCACGCCGAGTTCGTTGGCGATGATGTTGGAAAGGGTGGTCTTGCCGAGGCCTGGAGGGCCATGGAAGAGGGTGTGGTCGAGGGATTCGCCACGCATCTTGGCGGCAGCCACGAAGATGCGCAGGTTCTCCTTGACCTTGTCCTGGCCCTGGAAGTCGTCGAAGGTGAGGGGGCGAAGGGCTTTTTCGAACTCCTTTTCGTTGGAGGACTTCGAGGGTTCGGAGGCTTCTCTTATGTCGAAATCGTTGGTCATTGTTGAGGGGTGATGGGGATGATGACAGCCATAGATGGCTGCGACAGGGACGCGAGGGGGCGGAGAGCAGCCATACACGGCTGCTGACGGGGACAAAGGGGGCGGCCAAGGACGGCCGCGACAGTGACACAGGGGACGCGAGGGGGCACGAGGGCAGCCAAGAATGGCTGCTGACGGGGACAAGAGGGGGCGGCCAAGGACGGCCGCGACGGGGACAAGAGGGGGCGGAGCCAAGGGTTAGGAGAACCAGGCTTGGATGACGCCTTGGGTGATCCACATCCAGACGAGGTAGCGGAGGAAGCGGCCGATGGCCATCAGGATGCCGACCTTCCAGAAGGGGGTGCGGGAAATGCCGAAACTGATGACCAGGGCATTGCCCAGGGTGGGGAAGAAACTGACGAGTGCCAGCCAAACGCCCTTGCCTTGCAGGAAGTGCTGCATGTAACTGAGCTTGGTCTTCTTGATCTTGACCCAATGCTCAATCCAGTCGAGTGAGGCGAAGCGCCCGATCATGTAGTTGGTCGAAGCGCCGAGCCAGTTGCCGAGGAAGACCCAAAAGAGGGAAGTCCACTGCGGCCAACCCAATGCGATGGCTGTGCTGAGTGCCACCTCGCTGCTCATAGGAATGCAACTTCCGGCAATGAAGCCGCACAACATCAAGCCTGGATATCCCCAGGTCAGTATCTCGTCCATTGGTTATCTTGTGTCGCTTAAATACCCTCGATCACGCAGTCCAAAGGTTAAATTTAGGTTGCAAAAATAGCAATTATTGTCGGTATATGCAAATAATAGGCAGAATTATTTCGAAATATTTTTGTTTTTCTGATTTATTTTGTAACTTTGCCGCGCAAAATTGGGTAATATGCGCGCTAAAAACGGCAAAAGGCCCATTGGATTGCCCGGATAGTTCAACGGATAGAACGGAGGTTTCCTAAACCTTTGATCTGGGTTCGATTCCCAGTCTGGGTACAATTTTTTTTCATTCAATAGCACACTACATGAGTGAATATATCATCAATGAGCAGGAGGAGGACGAACTGCAATCGGGCAGTGGTCTGAGTCTTCGTGCCATCCTTGAATTGACTTGGGCGCTACGCTATTGGATCATCCTCTCCATCTTTGTTTGTCTGTGCTGTGCGACGGTTTATCTTTATGTTAAACCGAAGACTTATCACAGCTCTGCACTTGTCATGGTCACCACTGACAAGAATGCCGGTATGAGTTCGAGTGCCCAGATGTCGTTCATTGCCGACATGACGGGCATGCAGTCGTATAACAGTCTGACCAACGAGAAGATCATCATCAAGTCGACGCCTGTATTGCAGGCCGTCGTTGATGAGTTGGGCCTTAACGTGCGGTACTTTGTGCGAAACCATTGGGTGAATCGCGAGACTTTGCCCCAGGAGGTTCGCATGACGTTCACGCCTGGCGACAGCATCAACCTGAACAACCTCCCGACGTTCCGCATCGACTACGATGTGATCGATAGCGCGTCGCTGAAAGTCTCGGTGCGCCGACTGTTCGGCAGTGGCGGCGAAACCCTTTATGCCGACAAGGTGTTGCGCTATGGCGACGAACTGCCCCTTGGCGATTGGGGAAAGGTGCGTTTCAGATTCTGGGAGGAGGCCCTGTCGCGCTTCAAGGGCGGATCGTACGACTACTTCATGTCGGGTTCGCATTACATTATGCTCTATTCGCCCCAAGCCCGAGCCCGCGAGTTGGCCCGGCAGATTGGCGTGGAGGTGATGGAAGACCAGAGTTCGCGCATGAGCACCAGTTCGATACTTCAACTTGTGATGCGTGACATCCATCCGGAGCGTGCAGAAAAGGTTTTGGCCAAGGCCATCGAGAAGTACAACGAACTGACCAAGACCTACTACATGACATCGAACGCCAAGACGATGGAGTTTATCGACAATCGTCTGGAGGACCTGAGCGGACAGCTTTCGGCCGTGGAGGGCAACATACAGCAGTTCAGTTCGAAGAACCGAATGGTTGACCTGGAATCGCAGGCCAAACTGTCGCTCAATACCGATGCGACTGCGCAACAGCAGTTGCAGGAGGTGGACGTGCAGTTGACCTTGCTTGAGATGATTGCCAACGAACTCAAGACGAACCAACCCTATACGGTGCTGCCCAGCAATGTGGGACTGAGCGATCCTTCGATTGTCGGTTTCATCACCAATTATAATACCGCGTGCATCGAGCGTGCGCGACTGCTGGCAGGTTCGTCGGAGAACAGCCCTGTGGTGCAGCGTCTGAGCAAGCAGATTGCCGACCTGAGGGCCGTGATCGAGAAATCGGTGGCCAACCAGAAGACCAGTCTGACGTTGCAGCGTACGGAACTGGCACGTCAGCAGGGACGCTCGAAGGGCTACCTGTCGAGTGTGCCCGGACAGAAGATCAACCTTGCACAGATTGAACGCGAACGTTCGGTGATCGAACCGCTCTACGTGCTGCTGCAGAAGAAGCGTGAAGAGACGATGCTCACCATCGTGGCCGAGCCCGACATTGCGCGCGTGGTGGAATATCCTGAGAACAATACCGTGCTTGTCGGCCCCAACAAGCGACAGGTGCTCCTCATAGCCTTCGTCATCGGCTTCCTCCTGCCTTTGCTCATCGTCTATCTGCTGATGCTGATGAAGACCAAGGTGCAGAATCCCGACGATATCGTTTCGCGCACAAGAGTGCCCCTGTTGGGTGTTGTGCCTCGTAGAGAGGGTCGTGTCTTCAAGGCTACGGATATGGCCGAAGAGGGTTCTTCAGGCTCGTCGTCGGTGCTTTCGGAAGCCATGCGAACCATTCGCACCAACATCGGCTTCATGTCGGGAAAGGTGCTGCAGTTTACTTCGAGCATCCCGGGTGAAGGCAAATCGTTCGTTTCGGCCAATGTCGCCATCAGCCTTTGCTCGATAGGCAAGAAGGTGATCCTGGTGGAGACAGACCTGCGCAAAGGCCGTCAGCGCCGATTGTTCGACCTGCCGCGTACCCAATCGGAAGGATTGTCGAACTACCTGAGCGGAGAAATTGACGACTGGCATCAGACGGTGGTTCCCATCAAGGAGTTCCCCGGCTTGGACCTCCTGCTCAAGGGAGGCGTACCGCCCAATCCGAATGAGTTGCTGTCGACCGACCGATTCGGCATCCTTATTGCCGAACTGCGCAAGGTTTACGATTATGTCATCCTCGACTCGCCGCCCTATCTGGTCATTGCCGACCCGATGACACTCAACAAGCACGTCGACAGGAACATCTATGTGGTGCGTTCGGGCAAGTCGGACCTTCGCTTCATCAATGAAATTGAGGCAGCAGTGAAGTCCCAGAAACTGAACAATGTGTCGATCATCCTGAACGATGTTCAGATGTCGAACCACAAAAAGTACGGATATAGTTATGGCTACAGTTACGGATATGGCTATGGTTACGGCTATCGCTATGGATATGGCTACGGTTATAACAATGACGAAGAGAAGCAGCCAGGGCTCTTCAGCCGCATCGTAGGCTTCTTCAGGAAGAAAAAGTAAACATATCGAATGAACAAGTTAGACTTTTTTATTGAGAATCTGCAAGTCCTTTGGGAATACACGGGCTTTGGCAATGTGGAAATCGGCAATGTGGTGATGACGATTGTCGGCTGCATTTTCATCTATCTTGCCATTGCCAAGCACTTCGAGCCAATGCTCCTCGTGCCCATCGGTTTTGGCATTCTGGTAGGCAACATTCCTTTCCCGCTCGATGCTGGTCTGCGTATCGGCATTTACGAGGAGGGATCGGTGCTGAATATCCTCTATAGCGGTGTGAAGCAAGGCTGGTATCCGCCCCTTATTTTCCTGGGCATTGGCGCGATGACCGACTTCTCGGCGCTGATAGCCAACCCGAAGATGGTGCTGGTGGGTGCTGCTGCACAGTTCGGCATCTTCGGTGCCTACATGCTTTCGCTGGCACTCGGATTCTCACCCCAGGAGGCAGGTGCCATCGGCATCATCGGTGGCGCTGACGGTCCTACTGCCATCTTCCTTTCGAGCAAACTTGCCCCAGACCTGATGGGTGCAATTGCCGTGGCTGCCTATTCGTACATGGCGCTGATCCCCGTGTTCCAGCCACCTGTGATGAAACTGCTCACCACCGATAAGGAACGACGCATCCGCATGAAGGCACCGGGATCGGTGAGCCAGCGCCAAAAGATCGTTTTCCCGATATTGGGCCTGCTCCTTACCACTTGGATCATTCCTTCGGGCCTTCCACTGCTGGGTATGCTCTTCTTCGGCAATCTGTTGAAGGAGTCGGGTGTGACTCGTCGTTTGGCCGACACTGCCAAGGGTCCACTCATTGATATCGTCACCATCCTGCTGGGCTTTACGGTGGGTTGCTCGACTCAGGCATCGACCTTCCTCAAGGCAGAGTCGCTTGAGATCTTCGGCCTTGGAGCATTGTCATTCCTCGTGGCTACGGCATCGGGCGTGCTCTTCGTCAAGTTCTTCAATCTGTTCCTGCCCGAAGGCAAGAAGATCAATCCGCTCATCGGCAATGCAGGCGTTTCGGCTGTGCCCGATTCGGCGCGCATCAGCCAGGAGGTCGGACTCAGGTACGACCCGACAAACTATCTGCTCATGCATGCCATGGGTCCCAATGTGGCCGGTGTGATCGGATCGGCAGTGGCTGCCGGTGTGCTGCTGGCTTTCCTTGGATAATCGATATGTGTGCAAATTCACCTTCGGATGAGTTCAGGGATGCTGCTTCTACACCAGAGCAGCAGTATGAGCTTGGTATAAACTATTTCTATGGAGAAGGTGTGCCCGTTGACTACGAGGAGGCCTTCAAATGGTTCAAATTGGCTGCTGGGCAGGGTCATCCTGGTGCCCAGCATTATTTGGGCTATTGCTATGACGAAGGCAAGGGCGTAGAGCAGAACCTTCAGTTGGCTGTAGAATGGTACACCAAGGCTGCAGAGCAGGGACATGAAACAGCACAGAACAACCTGGGCGTCTGCTATTATGATGGCAGTGGTGTAGCACAGGACTACCGGAAGGCTGCAGAATGGTTTGCCAAGGCTGCGGAACAAGGTCAGCCGAACGCACAAAACGGTTTGGGCAACTGCTATCGTTATGGCGTTGGGGTTGAGAAAGACTATAAGAAGGCTGTGGCGCTTTATGCCAAGGCTGCAGAGCAGGGGAATGTCCAGGCGCAAAAGAACCTGGGCGAGTGCTACTACTACGGCAGAGGTGTCAGGAAGAGCTACAAGAAGGCTACAGAATGGCTCAGGAAGGCTGCCGAAGAGGGCAATGCCGATGCACAAGTAGAACTGGGCAACTGCTATTACCATGGCGATGGCGTCGAGCAGAACTATGTGGAGGCCGTGGGATGGTATGCACGGTCAGCCATACAGGGACAGGCTACGGCACAGAACAACCTGGGAGACTGCTACCTTACTGGCAGAGGGCTGTTCAAGGACTATAAGAAAGCGGTGGAATGGTATGCATTGTCGGCACAGCAGGGCAATGCTACGGCACAACTCAACCTGGGTAACTGCTATTATTATGGCGATGGCGTGCCTATGGACCATCAGAAGTCCTTCGAACTGTACACCAAGGCTGCAGCCCAGGGAAATTCGCGTTCCATGGTGAATATCGGCCATCTGTACTACAACGGCGAGGGCGTTGAACAGGACTATGTGAAAGCCATGGAATGGTACGCAAAGGCTTCCGAGAAAGGGGAGGCAGAAGCCGTCACCGGGATAGGAAAATGCTATTTCTACGGCTACGGTGTATCACAGGACTATGATAAGGCTTTGGAGTATTTTTTCAAGGGTGCAGAGCTTAAAGATACATCAGCGATGCTTCACCTGATGAAATGCTATAACGAAGGACTGGGCGTGGAGATCGATCCGGAAAAGGCAGAGTATTATAGGGAGAAGGTGTTTGGAAAGAATAGAGATTCTGAGGACTGAATCCGAAGAAAACGAGAATATATGAAAAGGACGAAAAGTTTCTGGCTTTTCGTCCTTTTTCAATGTGGTTGACAGTGGGGATTATTTGTCGCCGAATTCCATCAGGTAGGCCTTGATGAAACCGTCTATCTTGCCATCCATCACGGCGTTGACGTCGGAGGTCTGGTAGCCTGTGCGATGGTCCTTCACGCGACGGTCGTCGAAGACATAGGAGCGAATCTGGGAACCCCATTCGATCTTCTTCTTGCCGGCTTCAATCGAAGCCTGCTTCTCGCGCTTGTGCTCAAGTTCGATGTTGTAGATCTGCGACTTGAGGAGTTCGAGTGCCATCTCGCGGTTCTTGGGCTGGTCGCGCGTCACGGTGCAAGCCTGGAGGAGTTCCTTCTCCTCGCCGGTATAGGGGTCGGTGTACATATAGCGGGCACGAACACCCGACTCCACCTTGTTGACGTTCTGACCACCTGCGCCACCCGAACGGAAGGTGTCCCAAGTGAGTTTGCCTGGGTCGATCTTGATCTCGATGGTGTCGTCGATGAGGGGGAAGGCAAAGACTGAAGCGAACGACGTCATACGCTTGCCTTGTGCATTATAGGGGCTTACGCGAACGAGGCGATGCACACCATTCTCCGACTTGAGGTAACCGAAGGCATAGTCGCCATCGATTTCGATGGTCACTGACTTGATGCCGGCATCGTCACCTTCGACAAGATCCTGGACAGTAGCTTTATAGCCATGGTCCTCGGCATAGCGCATATAGAGGCGCTGGAGTTGTTCGGCCCAGTCCTGTGCCTCGGTGCCACCTGCACCTGCATTGATCTTGAGGATGCAGTTCATATGGTCCTCCTCGCCTTGCAGCATATTCTTCAGTTCGACGTCCTCGAAGAGGTCGATAGTCTTCTTGTATTGGGCATCGACTTCCTCTTCGCTTACCAGTTCCTCCTTGTAGAATTCGAAGGCGGTGGCGAGTTCATCGACGTTGGCCTTCACGTTGTTATAGGCATCAATCCACGAGCGGATACCTTTGACCACCTTCATCTGCTTCTCGGCCTCCTTCTGGTTGTCCCAGAATCCGGGCACCTGTGTGCGAAGCTCCTCTTCTTCGAGTTGAATCTTCTTGTCTTCGATGTTGAGATAGCGGTGCAGGTCGGTCAAACGATCCTGTACAGCCTTGAGTTGTTCTATCGTAATCATAGCAAAAAACGGCATCTGCCGGTTTAAATATTCGAAAAATGTGGCGCAAAGATAGATAATTTTCCGCTATTTTCAAAATTTTTGGACGAAAGATTGCCATAGTTCAATATTTTTCATTATCTTTGCGCCGCATTTCTTATCCCTACGCGACAAAACTGAATTCTTATGGATCTCCAAACAGCCTATCTTCAGTCGGTCATTCTGCTTGAGAAGATGATAGCGATTCCCTCGGTGAGTCGTGAAGAGACGCTCGTTTCCGATATGCTTCAAGAATATCTGAACAGCACGGGATTGACTGTGCATCGTTCGGACAATAACCTTTGGCTCATTGACCCATACTACGATGCTGAGCGACCGACGCTTCTGTTCAACGCCCATATCGATACGGTGAAGCCCGTCTCGACGTGGCAGCACGATCCGTTTCGAGCCAGCCGCGAGGTGGTGACTTTGGCAGACGGAAGCCAGGAGGAGCGTATCTACGGGTTGGGATCGAACGACGACGGTGCTTCGCTTGTCTCCCTGCTTCATGTCTTCCTTATGCTGGTGGGCGAGGGGCAAAGTAGTGATAGGCGTTACAACCTTGTCTTCCTGGCTTCGGCCGAAGAGGAGGTGAGCGGGAAGCATGGTATCGAAAGCGTGCTTCCTCAATTGCCGCCCATCGATGTAGCACTGGTTGGCGAGCCCACGGGTATGCAGCCAGCCATTGCCGAGAAAGGGCTTGTGGTGCTCGATGGTATTGCACATGGCAAGTCGGGCCATGCTGCACGCAACGAGGGCGTGAACGCGATTTATTTGGCTATGGAGGCCATTGAACGTTTGCGCAGTTTCCGTTTCGAACACGAGTCGGCGCTATTGGGACCTGTGAAGGTGACGGTGACCGGTGTTCAAGCTGGGACGGTGCACAACGTAGTACCCGATACCTGTACGTTTATGGTCGATTGCCGCACTACCGATGCCTACAGCAATGAAGAGGTGGTGGCGATGTTGCGCAAAGAGGTTGGCAAGGTTGCTTCGCCATCGGGCACAGAAGGACCTGTGATTGAACTCACACCACGCAGCACTCGACTGCAGCCTTCGAGCATACCGGTCGATCATCCGCTGTTGCAACGCATCGTTGCTTTGGGGCGTAAGCCTTTTGGTTCTCCCACGCTGAGCGACCAGGCACTGATGCGGTTCCCAAGTCTGAAGATGGGACCTGGCGACTCGGCACGCAGTCATACCGCTGATGAGTATATCCGACCTTCGGAGATAAAGGAGGCGATCGAGATGTACTATCGGGTGCTGAGGGGGGCAGCCAAAGACGGCTGCTGACTGAACGCTTAGCAGCCAAACATGGCTGCTGACGAGAACAGAGGGGGATGAGGATAATTGTTACTTTTTTTTATTATTAATCGTTAATTAGTTCCACCCCTATGGGTGCAAAAAAGAAAATCAAAGAATACCTGTCGAAGGGAGTACGCAAACTGAAACATCGCAAGGGCTTCGGTGTGCATTCGCCGTTCGCTTATGCCATCATTACCGAAGTCATCGAAGAGAAACTTCCCTATTATGCCTACCGGTCGATGCGGGGTATCTACGTTAAGCATGTGCCTGTTTCGTACAAGGTAGCATGCCTCTTGTTACGATTGGCCAACCGATTCCATTGCCGCAATGCGGCAGAGATAGGCTGCGATGGCGGTTATACACTGCTTCCTCTGTTACTCACCGACAGCAGGATGAAGGTGGTTTCGCTTGCCGACCCTGTGACACAGACACGAGCTGAGTTCAATCTGTCGGCATTCACGCAGTCGGCCAACCGGGTGACGTTTGCCAATAGCCTCGAACAGTTTGACGAGGCATCACCATTCGACTTCATCGCTATCAATGCGAATCCTTACGAGGATCCGGAGGCTATGAAGCAGAAATCGTTCAAGCCCTCGGCTGTCTATGCCCAGCAGTTTGTCGAGTGGTTGATGGCACATACGAAGGACGATACGGTGATCTTCGTTCGCGGCATCCAGGATGGCCGTCCGAATGAGATTTTCTGGGATCAGTTGTGCGATCGCGATGACGTCTCGATTACCATGGATCTTTTCGATTATGGGCTGGCAATCCTTAAGCCACGCTTCTTCAAACAGCATTATGTGGTATCGTTTTAGTTAAAATTCCCTAAATATTTGCGCCGTTTTGTACAACCTATTGAGAAAACCACTATCTTCGCGCGCAAATTCGACGGAAAGAGTATATTTCCGACCGAAAAATACGACTAAAACAAACATCTAATTAATAACTAGAAAAACCTATGTATTGGACACTCGAATTGGCCTCAAAGCTCGAAGATGCACCATGGCCCGCTACTCGTGAGGAATTGCTTGACTATGCCAATCGTTCCGGCGCTCCCCTCGAAGTGATTGAAAACCTTCAGGAGATGGAGGACGAAGGCGACATCTATGAATCCATCGAAGACCTTTGGCCCGATTACCCCCAGAAGGACGACTTTTTCTTCAACGAGGAAGAGTATTAAGAGTCGTATTTAAGTATAAACATTTAATGTCAGCGAGACAAACAAAGATAGCCTGTTTGTCCCGCTGATATTTTATATTTATACAAAATAACTTTGATAATGGGGTAAAAATAAGCAGAAAACCATATTTTTTCATCCATTACTATAAAAAATACAGAAATTATTTGGAGGATTCATTTTTTTTCGTTTACTTTGCGGTGCTTATTCCTATTAATTTCCTCTTATTCGTTCAATAAGTTTTTCCGTTAATTGGGTAAGATTATGAGCTTCTACATTGTTTCCCTATTGAACGCCTTTACATGGTTTGTCTGTACGCTCTCTTACTCTACAGACTATCGTTGGGTCAGTGAAATCTTTCAGTTTCTGATCATCTTGTGTGTCGTATTGAACATCTTCCTATTGTTCAAAAAGAAAAGCAACCGAACAATCGAAAAGACGAGCCTTGTGCTTTACACTTTTATCAATGTGGCTTTCATCATCAGGTTTGTCTTTTTGGATTAAGACAAGTAAAAACAGACGCGGTCATTTGGCCGCGTCTGTTTTTTATTGCAGGATACTTTTGACTATTTTTCTTCTCCGATTACTACGCCCCATGGTTCGATGGTGATGGAGGCGTTGGCCTTGAGCGACTGGCCGTCGAGCAAAGAGCGGCTGTTGCCGAAGGGGTAGGTGATGGTTTTCGGTTCGTAGGAATAGTTGAAGATGTAATGAATCTTCTTGCCATAATCGTTGACACCCGAACGAAGGATGATGGGGAACGTGTTTTGACGTTCGGCAGTGAGAATCTGCTTACGGTCGGCAGCACGTGCCAATAGTTTCTGGATGAGTTCGGTGCTAGGCAGCGTTCCGATGTAGATGAGATGGCCGTTTCCGTAGGCGTTCTCGGTGATGCATGGCCATTTGCCGAAGAAGGGATGCTCGATGGTAGCGAGGGGCTGGGCGGTGGTGAGTTGGAGGAATTCCATCCATGTGCTGACGGTGTTGTCGGCTGCTCCCAGATCGTTGGGGCGTAGCGGCAGTTGCTGGATGGACGAATACTCCTGATAGGTGAAACCGCAGGCTTCGGCAAGAGGACCGGGAGCCAGCACAGGACGCACGGCATTGTCGAAGTCGGTGTAGCCGCTCTTGAAGAGCATCACCACTTCGCCGCCATTCTTGACAAAGTCGCTGATCTTCTGCAAAAGTTCGTCGGTGGCCACGTAAAGCGATGGGACGACGAGCATGTCGTATTTTGAGAAGTCCTGCATCTCGGGTTTGTCGACAGGCAGGATGTCGCACTCGATGTTCTGGCGATAAAGGGCATCGTAGAGTAGGAAGTCCTTGTATTGGTCGCGGTCGGTGTAGGGCATGAAGTCGAGGGCATGCTTCGAGTCGTGACTGAAGAGAAGGGCCACGCGGTTCTGTTTCTGGATGTTCACGAGGCGGTCGCCTACCTTGTCGAGTTCGGATGCACCCCGTTGGAATTCGGCATAGACGCGGTTGGGCAAGCCTTCATGGCCAAGAATGCCGCGCCAATAAGTCTCCTGACCATAGTGGAGTGTGGACCAGTGCCAGTATTCCACCATGTTGGCACCGCCCGAGAGGAACGCGTACATGTTCTGGCGCAATTGACCATCGTAGGGAGGCCATTGGTCACGGCTGGACCATCCGGTACCTTGGGCATTGGTTTCGGTGATGAGGAAGTTGTGGTGCTTCGAAACGGGACGCATGAAGTCGCACGAATAGCCTATCCAGGCACCATCCTGCTGATCCTGCATGTTGTAATAGACGTTGATGGCAGGATATTCCATCTGGCGGAAGGCCTCCACTTGGTCGATGTTGCAGAAGTAAGGCATGAAGCAATGGAAGACAAACTGATTGGGACGACGATATTCGTTGACGATATCGACTTGCCAGTTGAGGAAGTCGGCAGTCACCTTGCGGTTCCAGCGTTCCCACCACACCTTGTACGAGGGGTTGGTCACACCTTTGCGGTCGTAGAAGTCCTCCCATTTGTTGATGTTCATGCCCCAATAGTTGAGGCCCCAGCGTCTGTTGAGTTCCTTGAGGTTCCCATTGAATTCTTCCTTGATGTATTCGCGGAAACCCTCAAAATAGTCGGGGTTGTCGATGTTGCGCGCCTCGACTTCGTTGTCCACCTGATAGCCGATAATGGCGGGATGCTGGGCGAAGTGTTCCATCATCTTGCGGATGATGCGTTCGCAGTAGCGCAGATAGGTGGGGTTCTTGAGGTCCATGTTCTGACGGATGCCGTAGTAACTCTGCTTGTCGTCGATGGTGTGTGACAACACTTCGGGATGCTCGGCAGCCATCCATGAGGGGATGGAGTAGGTAGGTGTGCCGAGGATAACCTTGATGCCGGCAGCGTGCAACTTGTCGAGGATGCGGTCCATCCATGCGAATTCGAACTGGCCATCCTGTGGCTCGAAGAGTGACCAAGTGGATTCACCGACACGCACTACGGTAAGTCCTGCCTCTTTCATCAGACGTATGTCTTCGTCAAGACGGTCGGTGGGGGTGTACTCGCTGTAATAGGCAGCTCCATAGAGGGGCTTTTCGAACGTCTTGGTTTGGGCAGTTGCGGATGCCGAGACTGCCAACAGGGTTGTCAGAAAAAGTGTGATGGGGTGTTTCATATTCTATATTATTATAATGTGTGAGTTTGCGATTGGTCGGGAATGAGCATGATATCGACAGGTCCCATCAGACCGGCGGGCAGGAGTGGGGAATCGGGACGATAGAAGTAGTTGAAGGCAGGGAACGTGTATCGTTTAGAGCAGTTGGGCTGCAGGTCACCTATGATGCGGTTCGTCCATTGGTTGATGATGTGTATCTCCAAGGTGTTCTCACCTGCAGTTAGGGCATCGGTCACATCAACGGTATATGGTCTCTTCCAAAGTATTCCCAGGTTTTTACCATTGACAATAACTTCGGCCATACAGCCCACTTCGCCCAGGTTGAGTACGAAACGGCCTTGCTTGAGTTCGGGAGCGCTGATGGGGAGCGTATTGCGGTAGATGGCAGTGCCGGAATAGTAACGGATGCCTTCGTCCGACGATTCGGTGTAGGAGATGAGCGGGTCGAAGGTTGTCTCTTTCGGGCCACCCCATGCTTCGTCGAATTGCACCGTCCACGGGGTATCGACGTGGCGGAACAGGACTTCCTGCTGGGTGGGCAATTCCACTTTGCGGACGTCGGTCTTTTCGTCGAATACGACAAAGACGGCGTCGTCGATGGCAAGATTCAGACGAACGATGGTCACGTCGTTATGCATCTCGTACGAGACTTCTTCTGCCTTTCCTGTTTCGGGGTGCCAAAGCATGGGCTTGAGGCCGCTGACGCGGAAGGTGGCATTGATTTGACGGGCTGTATTGCGGCGGTTGTTGACCCAATAGATGTCGGCATCGGCAGTCTTTCGGTGAACGTAGCGGAGGTCGGTCATATCGTCGGCTATGAAGTCGGGACGGATGCCTTTGAGTGCTTCAGCCATCGTCTGAGTGCGAAGGTCGAAGATGGGTGCTCCCTGATGACGCAACGCCTCCAGTTTTGCCTTCACGGGTGCAGAGACATGCTCGCAGCGTGGGTCGATGATGAGCACATTGTATTGGTTGCCTGAAGGCGTTACGAAATGCTTGCCGTCGTAGGAGATGAGGTCGAGCAATGCCTCCTTGTTGAGGTAGTCGAAATTGTAGGAGTACGGGATGTCGGGATGCTGGAAGGCAAAGAGACTGGTCACCACGTCATCCTCGCCATAATAATAGAGGATGTCAGCCACGTTGCGACCTTGCTGCAGAAGGTAGCAGGAACGTGCCAGATAGTCGGTCCAGGCCTTGGCCTGTTCGGCCCACGTCTCGTTGCGGTTGAACCATTGTCCGAAGATCATCAGGCCAAGTCCGGGCTTGAGGTCATCGACGGGCTGGTGAGCGCTCTCGTGTATCACAAAGCGATTGACGCCATTGGCCATCTCGAGGTCGGCAGTAGGCTTGAGTTTGCCAGGGAAGAAACTATAGGCTCCACCATCCAAACCATTGGCAGTGAGTGATTCGGCTGCGACGAACTTCTTACCGTAGAGATGGGCAACAGATGCTGATTCGTGAATGTCGCTTTCGGCCATCTCGATTGTCGAATTGGCAGACTTTTGACCAGGAATGAAGGTCCACATGGCAGCCATCGGGATGTCGGCTTTGCTCTTGGCCGACATGCCATCGACGAGGTAAAGACGTCCATTCTCATGCGATTCGAAGTAAGTGCCCAGTCCGTACCGCTTGGCGATGCGGTCGGCATTGGCATACATGCATTCCTCGATGAGTTCGCCGATGGTGGTGCGCCAATCGAAGAGGAACTGCTCGCTGCGCTCAGCGCTTTCGATGACTTGTCCCGTCAGCACGGGTAGCCATGGCAACAGACTGTAGCCTCGACGCTGTTCGAACTCCTGTGGCATGCGTGGAGCCCAAGTCTCCCAACCGGCTTCGTAACTGTCGATCAGCAGATATTGCAGACCATGACGGCCCATCAGTCCTCCTGTGGCATCGCGGTATGTGTCGAGGTAATAGGTCAGGAAGTCGGTGAAGGCATCCTTGTCGATTTTCGACACTTCGAGGCCAGTGGCTTCTGTTGCAGCAGGATGATTGGTCTTGCCTGTCAGCGAATAGCCGAATCGATAAATGGTCCAGTCGCCTTGGGGTGCATTCCAATGAAGGTTGCCTTCGGCATCGACCTTGTCGGTCACGTCGATGACATCCTGTGTGCCGACCACTTCGTCAGCACGAGCGAAAGTGGGATGTTCCATAAGATCGGATGGCGTGGCATAGCCAGCCTTTTCTTCTGCATGGTTGATGCGTGGAACTGGATAGAGCACCAGTTCGGCCACGGGAGTAAATGTCGGTTCTGGAATAGGAACAGGCGACAAGGCAGCGTAGGGGTTATTGAGGACGGGATTGTCGAACGTTACGCGGAAGTATCGTGCAGTGACGGGTTCGAACTCGATGGTTTGGCGAGCGGCACCTCCATGAGGGATGTCGCAAACCTTGCGATAGGAGAGTCCGTCGTCGCTCACCTCAAGTCGCTTGCTGACGGGTGCAGGGGTTGCTCCCCATTCGCTACGAGTATAACTATCGACCACGCTTAGGGCCTGGAAGGTCTGAAGACGCTTGAACGAATACTGTATCCAGGAGTATCCCCGTTCGTCGTCGCGCGGCAGTTCACCGGCATTGGCCAGGTCTCCGTCGGTGAGTTGTTCGACGGTGAATGTGCCACCGCTCGATGTGACCTTGGCACCGAGTTGCTGCAAAGTCTTGTCTGCCTTGTTCAAGCGAACTGCCAGCACATAGAGGTCCTTGTACCATTCGGGGCCACCTTCTGAGGGAATGAAGGTAGTAGCGCTGCTGGAGGCCGCCACGTTCTGGAAGAAGCCGGTGGTGTGGAAGGGGGCAGGGAGGGCGACGTTGAGTTGCTTGCCGCCTTTCACTCTCATTTCGCGCCAGACGAGTTTCTTCATGCCCTGCTCGGGTTTTACCCAAGGGCCGCCGGTGTTGCTCCATCCGGGACAACTGGCAGTGGCCACTTCCATGCCGAGTGAATCGGCGAGAGTGACGGCATAACGAAAGGCATCCTTCCATTCAGGCGACATGTAGGTGAGGCGCTTCTCCACCACTTGCGGTGTGGTCATGCCGGCATCGAAGTTGTGATAGCCGCCTATGCCGACACGGTGCATCCATTCGATATCCTTGCGGATGCCGTCTTTGAAGATGTTACCATCCATCCAGTGCCACCACACGCGAGGACGAGCCTCTTGGGGTGGGGTTTGGAAGCCTTGGAGCAAGTCCTGTGCAAAGAGTGAGGAACTTGCAGCCAACAGAAAGGTTAGAATAAGGTTTTTGAGTTTCATAGGTCGTGGATTATTTTGTTTGTCAGTATTCGGTTTTGCACGGCAAAGGTAATAAAAAAAACGATATGACGGAAAATTATTCGTCCGTTTTATCATAAATTGGTAACAAAAGACCAAACTATCGGTCGAAAATTTGGAGATGCCGACAAAAAACCTTATCTTTGCCGCATCGAACACTTTCATCATACTATTATTATATGAGAAGAATTGGAAAAATTGTCTTTTTCGCAGGAGCACTGAGCCTAGTTGGCTCTGCAGGCCTGCAAGCACAGGATACCAACGAATTCCAGCGTATTGCCAAACGCATCATGGATGCCTACGACGTGGGTGACGAACTGGAACACAAGCCCGACTCGTCACACGTCTATGGTGGTGCCTATCTGGGTGCCAGCAGCAATGGTCGTGCCATGCCTTCGGGCTATGTCACCTATTTGAAGGACAACCTGCTGCTGACGAGTCAACTGTCGGTCGATTTCAGTGAACTGAATACCGAGAAGGATGTTTCGACCGACTTCAAGAGCGGTGCCGACCGACTTACCAGTTCGAACATCCTGACCAAATACGAGAAACAGGACTTCTCTACGCGCCTCGACTACCAACCTGTCAAGGGACGCATCTTTACCATTGGCTTGCTCGAAAGTTTCGACCACAATCGTGTGAGCGAGAGTACTATCAAGAATGGCCATGAGGCTGATGGCACCGAACAGGAGTCGAACTACGAGGAACAGCGTCGTTCGAACCGCGACCTTAAGTTGGGTGGCCTTTTGCAGTATATTCAGGACTTCGAGGAGTGGGGCCGTCTGACGACACGCCTCAATCTTAAGTATAACTATAAGCCCACCGACGTAGAGTCAGACACTTGGGGGGCACATTCCGAATCGTCATTGCACGAACAGAACCAGACACTCCATAACTTCGACCCATACGCTATGGTACGGTTCCAGTCGAAGACTTGGAATGGATTCAAGTTTGGCATCGAGGAGAAATACACCATCGAGGACATGAGTATCAGCGACACAGAAACAGATTTCAACTTCAACACCTATTCGTCGCTGACTTCACTTTCGGCCAATTATACCCATGATTGGCTTACCCTCGATGCGACCTTCCGCTACGAGAATTTCATCAACGACATCGACGACCATCAGACCGCCAGTCACGACAAGACCTACAACGACTGGATGCTCTCAGCCAAGGCGACCGCAAAGCTCAATGCGAAGAACAAGTTCGTGCTGAGTTACGATCGCGACATAGCACGTCCCACTTACACGCAACTCTATCCCTTTGTCCACATCGGTAGCAGCATTGGCGTAATCGTTGTGGGTAACAGCAATCTGGGTCCTTCGAAGAACAGCCAGATTAAGGGAAGTTATACCTATTCAGGCGAGCATTGGACGCTGACGCACAGTTTGGCCTACAAGCGCATCGATGACGATATCTCGCAAATTTCGTCGTATGACGAGGCATCCCAGCGTTCGGTGAAGACGTGGATCAACGATGCACGCTACAGTTACCTGCGTTATGCCGCCGAGGGTGAGGTACGGTATGGACTCTTTTCTATGACGATGGGCTTCCATGGCCAGTATCTTGACTACGATGGTGAGAGCGTGTCGTCCGACCGGGCATGGTCCTACAGTTTCAAGGCACGTCCACAGTTTGAGTTGCCTAAGGGCTGGACATTGGCCACGGTGCTGCTCTACACGGGTCGTGAGACGCATCGCTACTACTACAATCGCCCAACGTTCTACTGGTCGTTCCGTGCCGTGAAGCAGATAGGCCAATGGGCAATGTATGCTTTCGTACAGGACATCTTGCAACCCGACCGCAAGCAGATTCTGACCAACAAGGACTACGACATGACAACCGTGACCAAGCCTAATTCGCGTTGCTTGATTGTGGGCTGCTCTTACACATTTTAATCAGAGTAATCTGAATACTCCGAGTATTCCGAGAAACCTGAGTATTCCGAAAAAAACAATAATACAATGAAAACTTTTGATGCAAAAAGAGTGACCGAAGAGGTCATTCAATGGATTCGAGACTGGTTCGAACAGAATGGCCCGGGCTGCAATGCTGTGCTGGGCATGTCAGGTGGCAAGGACTCGACAGTGGCTGCTGCCCTTTGTGCCAAGGCTCTTGGCAAGGACCGCGTCATTGGCGTGGCAATGCCCGACAATGGGCAGGCCATCAACGATGCCGACCGCATTTCGCGCTATATCGGCATTCGCTATTGTGTGGCTCCCATTGGAGCAATTACCGGCGCTATGAACAACCTCAAGTTGGAGGAGAATGATTCGGTGGTCGATGAATGGACCGTGCAGACCAAGCAGAACGTGCCGCCACGTGTGCGCATGGTGACGCTTTATGCCATTGCGCAAACCAACAACGGTCGTGTGGTAAACACTTGCAATCTCTCTGAGGACTGGATTGGCTATGCCACACGCTATGGCGACAATGCAGGTGATTTCAGCCCGTTGTCGTTCCTTACTGTAACCGAGATTCTGCAAATTGGTCGTGTGCTGGGCCTACCTCTTGAATGGGTTGATAAGGTGCCTGATGATGGCCTGCCGCACAGTTCACCCGACGAAGTGAAATTGGGCTTCACCTATGCAACCCTCGACAAATATATCCGTGAGGGTATCGAGCCTGAACCAGCCACCAAGGCGAAGATTGACCGTCTGCATCGTATCAATCTGTTCAAGGTGAAGTACATGGATCGGTTCGATCCTGAAATTCCTATTGTAATCTAGCTTTCCCAGTTTTTGTTTGCTTTGCTGCAACATTGTTGCAGCATAGAGAGACTTGCCTATGGACCAGCTATCCTTTGAGAAGCACAAACCATTTGCTGGAGAGAAGAAGCCCTCGATGCATCGCCGTCGCGTGGGGCACGATTATGAGGCGCGATGTATCTATCTCATTACTATGACGGTGGAGGGTCGCCGTCCAATACTTGGCACCCTCTTGGGAGATGTTTCTGAATCAGAGGGTAGTCCCGATGCTCCAAGGGTAGAGTTGTCACCTCTTGGTGAGGCGGTGAAGCAATGTTGGCAGTCCATTCCTGACTATTATCCCGAGGCGAAGCCCTTGGCCTTACAGTTGATGCCAGATCATCTACATGGCATCATTTTCATTACGCGTGCTATGCAACAGCATCTGGGCATAGTACTAAAAGGCTTTAAGGCCGGCTGCAACAAATGCTACCGGGAGTTGTGTGAGCCTGAGGGGCGGTTGCTGCAACAATGTCGCGGTATAGAGAACAAGGAGGGCGGTGGTGAAGAGGACAAGCGGGCTCACGGATTCCTATTTTCTCGCAACTACAATGATCACATACTTGATGGGGCAGGAGAGTTGGAACGTTGGTTTCAGTATTTGCGTGACAATCCTCGGCGGTTGGCCATAAGACAAGCTCATTCTGATTATTTCCGTGTTCGATTTGGCGTTGCCATAGGCCCATACACTTTTGCAGCCATTGGAAACCGTTTCTTGCTGCATCATCCTGAGCGAGTACAGGTGCAGTGCTCTCGCAGTCTATCTGATGAGCTAGTTGCTGCGACCGTGGAACAGATGTTGGCAAGGGCTCGTAAAGGCGCTGTGCTTGTTTCGCCGGCTATCTCAAAAGGGGAACAGGCGGTGATGCGAGCGATGCTTGAAGCGAGGTTGCCTCTCATCTTCCTCACGCCTTGGGGGTTCAACACCTTCTCAAGACCTGGGCATCAATACTATGAGGCCTGTGCCGAAGGGCGTTTCCTTATCCTCGCGCCATGGGAGCATCAGAATCAACGCATTCCTTTGACCCGAGATATGTGTATGCAGTTGAACGATATGGCCGCTGTCATTTGTGCGGATTAGTCAAGGCAATATCATCTTGAATATACTTTCCCCGTTGAGCTGATTCTGATGGGACCGAAGATAATCTCGTGAGGCATTTCGGCTCTGGAGACTCGTGGTCTAAGCCATTCGATGATTTCAGCCGTAGTCAAGGAAGCATCCTTGCGCAATTCGATGCGGGCAATCAGAACATTGCCAAATTCGGGGTGAGGCACGGCATAGACGTGTGAAGCCACGATAGCGGGATGTAAGTTGAGTGCCCGCATCACATTGTCGGGCCAGGCATTCTCGCCACCGCAGACTACCAACCCGTCTCGTCTGCCGCGATGGAAGTAATAGCCATTGGAATCCAGAAGTACCAGGTCGCCTGTGCTCTGCCATCGGTCGTTTCTTCCCGTCATGGCCCATCCAGAACGAACCCACAGTGTACCCACACCTTCGGCATCTTTTTCCACGACCTTGCACTTTACTCCTCGAATCGGTTTGCCTAATGTCGTCTCGGTATGGCGAGAAAGGTCGTCGGGCGTAGCCAGCAAGAAGAATCCTGCCTCCGAGGTGCCATAGAGGTTGTAGAGCACATCGCCAAGTTGACTACGCGTTGTCTCGACGAGTTTGTGGTCCAGGTGATCACCTCCGCTTAGGATACAGCGAAGGCTTTTCATCTTCTCCTTCGCCCCTTCTTGCTGCCACAACCTTGACAGCATCACAGGGACGAGGGGCAGCACCTCGACTTCTTCATTTCGAATCATCCTCAATGCCTGATCGGCGTCAAAATGCCGCATCAGGCATATTTTCTTTCCCATCAGAAGCGACACGATTAGCGTTGCCAATCCAAAACCGTGATAGAAGGGTAGAGCGAGGAAGACGCTGTTGTAATCCCCAATGCCGATATCACGCAGCAGGGCGAAAAAAGGTGGTAGGAATTGCGTCACCGAAGGATGACGCGTGGCTTCGGTATAGTGCCCGCTTGTACCGCCTGTCATCACTGTGATGGCAGGACCATGGAAAATTTGGGGAAGGTAGAAGACGTTGTCCTCGTTTTTCGCAAAGAGTTTTTCGTACAGAATATCAGTATCGATAGCAGGGTAGGGAGAAGTTATAGTGCTCCTACCGTCTTTCCTTTCCTTATCATAGACAAGCAGTTTGCAAGAGTTGCGATTGAGTAGTTCTTCGATTTTTTCGGTACCTAAATCAGTGTTGAGCAAAAGCACATTTACACCGAGCCTCGAAAGGGCAGGCAGAAGCAACAGTGACACCGTATGATTGCGACAAAGCATTGCTACCGTATCGCCTTGACGCAGATTATAGTCGGAGTACATCAGGTATGCCAGACGGCAGGCATATTGATAAAGTTCGCTGTAGTTCATCACCAATCTCTCCGACACCACGGCACACTTTGTCGGAAAGTATCGGGCAGAGAACTTCAATGCCGCCATCAGTGTCACGCCTTCGCTCACCAGACAGTATGCCCAGCGGATGAGGCCAAGGGGTGTGATGAAGTGCAGATTGAATAGTGCGCGAAAAAGCGAGCGGTGCATATTAATAGAATAACTTTACTATGGGCGAAAAGAGGTTGGCTATAGGTGCTGACAGACGTGCCCACCAAGGTTCGTAAGCGAAGCGTCGTGAAAGGCTCAGTTTAAGTAGTTGGCACGCAGCCTCGTCGGACGTATAGCCTGGAAGATTGCGATATGCTGGATTCACATCTGCCATCTCGGTATGAACGAGTGGCAGATAAGCAATCTGAACGGAAATGCCTTGTCGTCGCAATTCCGTACGTGCCGTTTCGTACCAGGTGTTGGCTGCACACTTCGACGCATGGTACGCCGACCAACCTGGAGCGGGTGGGTAAAGGGTGCTGACCGACGACGTGTAGATGATATGCCCTTGGCTCTCGCAAAGTTTGGGGAGAAGTGCGAGAGTAAGGGCGACATGGGCGCGGTAGTTCAAGTCCATTGTTCTGTCGTAATCGTGAATGCGGTCTTGGGCATCGATGATGTCGCGATGAATGGATTTGCCAGCGTTGCAGAAAAGATAATCGACACAAGGCAAGGTTCCCTTCAGGTATTGGCAAAGTTGGTCGAGACGTTCCCTGTCGCGTAGATCGATTGCGCAATACTCGGCTTTGCATCCTGCTTCACGTGCCTCTTTGCAAAGTGAATGCAGTTGCTCTTCGCTTCGTGCGATGAGGAAAAGATTGGCATGCGAAGCGATGAGTCGGCGCACCAACGCTTCACCGATGCCTCGTGATGCACCGGTGACCACTACCCAATGCTTGGCGAATGCATCGTACATCTTTTTTTTGTTGAGATTCGCTTTTGGGTATATCAACCTTTTGAACAGATTGCTTGCCTTCACGGTGCAAAGATAATGTTTTTTTCTCAATTAACCATTCTCAATTAATAAATAACAATGCATTATTTGTTTTTTTCGCGAAAAAGACATATCTTTGCACCGCTAAGGAACAGAAATGTCCATGAGAATACAGTACGCTTCAGACCTGCATCTGGAATATAAGAGGAATTGGGATTACCTCCTCGAACACCCCATCGAAGTGATGGGCGAGGTGCTTGTACTGGCTGGTGATATCGGTTATTTGGGCGACGACAAGACCTACACGTCGCATCCTTTCTGGGACTGGGCATCGGAACACTATCGGCAGGTAATCGTTGTGCCCGGCAATCATGAGTTCTATCAGTTTTTCGACATCGAGACGTTGCACGATGGGTGGGTGCTGCCCATACGCCACAATGTGCATTGCTATTATAACTGCGTAATCCATTTGGATGACGATATCGATGTGATTGCAACTACCCTTTGGTCAAGAATCGCGCCCGAAAACGGACGATATACGCAGTTCGGCGTGACCGATTTCCATCGCATCCGTTCGGGCGAAGAGAGTCTCACCTGGCCGCGCTTTAACGAAGAACATGAGCGTTGCCTGGCCTTCCTTATGGAAGCGGTCAATCATAGCAAGGCACGTCACATCGTTGTGGTTTCACATCATGTGCCCACCTTCAAACTCATTTATCCTGAATTTGCCAACAAGTCCTACAGTGGGGCATTTGCCGTCGAATTGGCATCATATATCGAGCAAAGTCCCATCGATTATTGGATTTTCGGACACTCTCATTACAACATTGGCGCCAAGATAGGAAAAACCCAACTCGTCTGCGACCAGTTGGGCTATATCCATCATGGAGAACACCAGGATTTCTTAGGTAATAGATTCGTATCCTTTTAAGAGAAAATCTTTATTTCCCTTCCTTCATTCTATCCTTGAACGCCAGGCCGAAAATCACGTATTGCGTATTTCCGGCAATGGTGCCCTCGTTCTGTCCCCACAGGAACGGCCAGTCGTCGAAGTTCTCGAAATGATCGGGCTTGCGGAAGAGCACGCCTGGGGCCATATTGCCCGGGATGAACGAGAAGTCGGCGCGGTTGTTGCCGTAGAACACAGCTTTCGGACGAGCGGCGCCCACAGCAGCCACCAATGAGTAGTTGTGGTATGGATGGCAGCCGTAGATGAAATTGGCGGTACGATAGAGCAGGTTCTTTTCGATGATGTCGGGAAAATACTTGTTTGCTGTGCAAAGGGTGGCGCCAAACTGCACGACGCCTCCACCTGCTGCCCAGTTGCCAAGGCCGATGGGCACACCGTAGGGATTCTGGGTATCGAGGCTATCGACGTAGGCACGATACTTTTCGACATAGGGACGTAATTGCTCACGATAGGTATCGTCCATGAAAGGCATGGCGTCGAGAGCTACTTGGAGGGCTGCATTGTACTGCTTGACGAGAGCATTCCAGATGCCCGAATTGAACTTTTCGAGATACTGCTTGTCGCCAGTTGCTCCGTAGAGTTGAAGGTTGGTGCTGAGGTCGGCTTCGTGGAGCAGTTCGGTGGCTTCAGTCATCAGTCGCTTCGATTGGATAAGGGCGCGTTTTGCCAGGGCATCGTTATAGCCCTGGAGGACACGGCTGGCAGCAGCAAACATCGCGGCAGCACGGAAGTCAAGGCGTGGGTCGCGTGTCGTGAACGCCCACATATCGTCGGGCGTGCCACTACGCTTACCGTCCATTGAAATCTGGTAGGGTTTGAGTTTCGGGTCGTAGTGCAGGCCATCGGTGAGCGAAGCGGCGTCGCCGAGGTGATGGTAGTTGTCGAGCACCGAATTGGAGAGGCATTGCGACATATGGCCGATCTTTTCGGCCTGTGCCACGAGGTTCAGCGTGCCATGCTCAATATACTGAAGGATGTCGGGCACACCATCGGGTCGATGCAGATCCACGTAGCGCTGCTCTTCGCTTACGAAGGTCTCGTCGCGGTCGCTGGGGAATTGTTCCCAGATGCGTACGAGGTTTTGCACCACGTTGATGTTCGAACCTGTTTCGATATCAAAGTCACCGGCATCAAAGTATCCGCCCACGTTGAGTCCTGGAATGAGTTGGAGGGGCTTGTATTTGGTATCGGTGGTCGGCCCTTGCGAATGGAGGTCGAAATGGTCGCTTGGTGGAGCCTGCAGATAGCCTTCCTTGAAAGGCTCGCCATGCCAGACGCGATAGCCTTCGTTCACGGTGATGTGGTTCATATGAATGGGAATCCACACGTCGGTAGTGGCATCGGTAATCTTGTCATAGACGCTCTGGTCGATGAGGAAGTTGCCCGTCTGGGTGTCGCCATATTTGATGAAGTAGATGCCTGGTTCGCTAACTTCCGTGAAGTCGAATTTCACATATTTATATTTAAAGTAGTCGCCCCAAAGCGATGTTTTTCCGCTGAATGCTGTCTCGATGGCGCCATCGGGCTTGATGCGGCAAATCGATGCTTCGTTATGTATCTTGTCGCGTTTGTCGAGTTCTATCACGGCCACCTTGGGCTGATTGGGCAGATAGCCCACTTGACTGAAACCGATATTCGGTTCGCGTATCCATCCTGGGATGGCATGAGGTTCGACACGCCAGCTCACCACCTTACCCGTCTTGCCGGCAGGCAGCACACTTTGGAGTACGTACCATCCGTTTTGTGCTAGCATACGTCCGTCGTAAAGGTTGAGTTCGACATCCTTGCTTGTTACCTTGATCATCCTTTCGGGAGCATCGGGTGCCAGGATGATTTCGTGTCCAGTTTCAAGTGGAGTGGGATCGACGAAGCGGTTGGTGCCGCGGTCATCGTAGGTCTTGAATCCTTTGAATTGACGGGGCTTTTCGCTGTTAGGGCGTGTAACTGTCTGGCTGGCAGCATAACGTGGGAAACGGTTCAAGCGACCATCCATAAGGTAGGTCTTGTTCCAGTATTGCGAAGGCAGGAACTCGATGTTCAATCCCGCTTCGCCTGCCAAAGCCTCGGGCACAGGCTTGTCGAGCCAAACAGCAATTTCTACGGCTCCCTCTTTCCCTTCGGTGGGAGGAAGGGACGTCACAACGATGCGGCTGTCGAAGTCGTAGTCGTCATAGCGCAGACCCACTTCGATCTGACCTGCATCGCGGTTCACGGTGCGACTTGTGGTCTTGGGCACAAGGTCCCATTGCTCGGGAGTCTTATTAAGACGCACAGCACCTCCTTGCACGGTGCGCACGCCGTGGTGAATAATTTCGATGCCGGAGTTCTTCTCATCGTTGAAGCCTCCGTTGAAGTTGTTGCTATAGACCAAAACATTGACACCTTGGCATTCGAAATACTCAAGGTCGTTGAGAGCGAGGTCCTGCTTTGTTTGCTGCTGCTGATTGCTGCCGCAAGCTGTTAGCAGGAGGAGAGAGGAGAGTAGAAGGGTGGTTCTTTTCATGATGAGGTAATGAAATTAAGAAATAACTTGGTTCGAAATATCTGTAATTTGCCGACAAAGTTAAGGTATTTTTCGAAAGAAACAAAAAAATCATTCGAAAAAGAACAATATGGGTTGGATTTTGTTACAATAAATGGGCAAATTATTTGGAGATGTGGCAGTTTGTTCGTATCTTTGCGGCGATAAAGCAAACCCTTTTGAACTTCTCATAACGCTTCGACCCCCTCCCTCATGTACCACGATCTGTTCATCGATTTTGACGACACGCTCTACGACACCCACGGTAACGCCAAACTAGCGCTGGCCGAGTTGTTCGACGATTTGCAGTTGGGCCGTTATTTCCAGCGCCTTGAAGACTTCACCGTTCCCTATTGGCAAACCAATGTCGAACTGTGGGGCCAGTATGCACGAGGCGAGATTGATCGCCCTTATCTCATCGTCGAGCGCTTTCGCCGACCATTGGCCTGTGGCTTCGTAAGTCCTGGGGTGCATTTCGAACCCACAAAGGAATATTGCCTTGAGGTGAGCGACCACTTCCTCGACCTTTGTGCCAATAAGCCCGGAGTGGTCGAAGGGGCGTACGACTTGATGCGTTATCTTCGCGCACAGGGATATGGACTGCACCTTTGTAGCAACGGTTTCCATGAGGTGCAGTATCGCAAACTTCGAGCCTCGGGGATGGAGGAGTTTTTCGACAACATCATCCTAAGCGAAGACGCCGGAGCCAATAAACCCCTTCGTGCCTACTTCGACTATGCGATGGCAAAGACGGGTGCCAAGGTGGAGACCACGTTAATGATTGGAGACACGTTCGATACCGACATCCTCGGTGCCAAAGCCTATGGGCTCGATGTGATGTTCTTCAACCGCAATCCCCGCACCTTCCGTCCCACTGAGCCCGTCAACTACGAGGTGCATTCGTTGCGTCAGATTATGAAAATATTGTAACCCTATGACCCAATACAACATTCAGCAGATTTTCGATTTCCTTCGCGAAATCAAGTATAACAACACGGTAGAGTGGATGCACGCCAATCGAAAGAAATACGAGCAGGCGCGCGATACATTTTATGCCCTCAGCGTCGATATCATGGGACAGATGGCGCAGATCGATCCCTTGTTGCGTGGGCTCGATCCCAAGCAGTGCATCTTCCGTTTTGCCCGCGACACGCGTTTCTCTTGGGACAAGAGCCCCTACAAGACACACTTCGGGCTCTATCTCGTGCCAGGAGGCAAGAAGTGCGTAGGTGGAGGCTATTATTTCCACTTGCAGCCCAAGAACGAGGATGGCGAATATTCGGCCAATTCAATGATTGATGTTGGTGTGCATTGTCCACCCTCGGCAGCAGCCAAAGTGATTCGTCAGGCTATCTTCGACGAAGGCCAGGAACTGCGCGATGCCGTGGACAATGACGAGGTGCGCCGCTTTGGTTATGTTTTCTGGTCGGAGGAAAAACTCAAGGTCCTGCCCAAGCAATGGAGGGACAGTCCCTTCGATGACCTGATTCGTATGAAGGACTGGGACCTCTTCCGCGATTTGAGTGAAAAAGAGGCATTGGCCCCCGATCTTGTGGAGCGTGTGGTCGAAGGCTTCCGCATCGGCAAGCCTGTTAACGACTTCTTCAACCGCGTGCTCGACGGCACACGTGTCAAGTCGATATTCTGAAAAACCAATGCGTACCGCGACCCGAAGTATCTTTTTGCATGGTATGCGCGACGGATTCCCCATCGGTATGGGGTATTTCGCCGTGTCCTTTTCGTTGGGCATCATTGCTGCCAAGGCGGGGTTGACTGCATGGATGGGCTTCGTGGGCAGTTTCCTGACGCGTGCTTCGGCGGGAGAATATGGTGTCTATTCGCTAATTGCCATCGGCGCATCATACGTCGAAGTCGTGGCCATGTGCTTGGTCACCAATCTTCGCTATCTGCTGATGAGTACTGCCTTGACACAGAAGTTTGCGTCGAATGTATCGCTCTTGAAGCGCATACTTGTGGCTTGTTGCGTTACCGACGAGATCTTCGGCATCTCCATCGCCTATCCCGGCAATCTGCCGCCTGCCTATCCTTTTGGCGCGATGCTCATTTCGACCACGATGTGGGCATTGGGAACGGCAGTGGGCATTGTGGCAGGAGAGATTCTTCCTCCGCACGTTGTTGCAGCTCTCAGCGTGGCACTCTATGGAATGTTCATCGCCATCATCATACCACCTTCGAAGCGCGACTATGCGGTAGGTATTTCCGTCATTGCTAGTTTCCTCTTGAGCTGGCTTTGCTCCGTGTTGCCGACAGTCCGTGAAATGAGTGCAGGCACACGTACCATTGTGCTCACCATCCTCATTGCAGCAGTAGCAGCATATGTCAAACCCATTAAAATAGAGGACCACGATGAAGCATAGCTTGTTGATCTACCTCTTCATCATGGTCCTCGTGACCAATCTGATACGTGTTCTGCCGATGACGTTGATCCGCAGGAGGATTACCCATCCTTTCTTGCGCAGTTTCCTCTATTACGTGCCTTACGTCACGCTTGCCGTGATGACCTTTCCCGCCATCATGCAGGCGACCTCCTCGCCTTGGGGCGGATTCATTGCCTTGCTTTTCGGCATTGTTGCCGCCTGGTTTGGATGGGGTCTTTTCCCCGTGGCAGCAGTCTGCTGCATTGTCGCTTTTGTTTGCGAAATCCTTTAATAACGTTTCAGGAAATCAATTTCCACGATGCGGAGCTCGCCTTTCACTTTGTCGCCATCGGCGCTCTTGTAGAGGTCGAGCTCTCCTGCGTTGGGGGCTGCCAGTTCGACGATTTGTCCGAAGGCTTCCTTGTCGGTAGCCGAACCCACCTGTCGGATGGTGTAGGTCTTTGCCTCGACGGGCTGCTCGATGTCGAGTTCCACGTAGCCAAGCGACTTGGGAGTGTCGCCCTTCCAGACGAGCGTCTCATCTGCATAGATCTCGATTGGATAACTGCGCTGGCGCCATCCCGTCAGTTTGAGGCTGATATGGTCAATGGCAGCAGGACGATCCAGCGTGTAGGTGATCCACGCTGTCGAGAGGCGTCCGTCGTTGCGCCATTCGCTGAGTTCGTTGTCATCGAAACTGCTCTTTGCTTCATTTGTATTGGCACCTGCTTCGGCCGAAGTGATGCCGATGGTCTCGAAACGATCTACGTAGGAGGGCGTCAAAGGAGTCTCGCCACGGTCAAGGATGCAAGGTAGGGCAGCACCCGCGATATAGGTGCTGAGGCCCGCATTCACCTCGCCGGGCACGGGGAGTGTCTGCCAGTTTACCTCGGCCGTGGTCCATTCGCGGTTGGTCGATGCGCCATTACCGCTCCATCCCGAAGGATTAGGACCAACGATGGTCGAAGCGGCAGCTTCGCCACTGCTAGCGCCTGCATTGCCTAGTCCACGTGCCGAAGCAGTGACGCGGATAGTGCCCGGTGTTGTGGTCGAACGAACCAGTACGCGGTTCACGCCACATTCCACGGGCAATGTCTCCGCAAGGATGTAATTGTCGAAATCGGGACTCTTGGCAATGCCTCCTCGGTATTCGGCTGGGCCTTCCACCTTCCAGGTGATGAGATGATTGTCGGTAGGGCATCGACGACCTTCGCTATCCACTACCTCCACTTGCACGAGCGCCATGTCGGCACCATCGGCCACCATACCATTGGGACTTTGGATGAGGGTGAGGTTGAGGTGGTCGGCAGGACCGGCAGTCTCGATGCTGTCACAACTGCTCGCAGTGCTTCCAGAAGCGTCGCTGTAGCCCACGGCACGAATTGTGCCTGGTACGTAGGTGACGTTCTTGAACGTATGCAGGAAACGGTATTCGGCCTGTGTGCTACGTGCCACGAGGCTATCGTTGATCAGCAGGTCAACCACAGGGTCGGTCGAAACCACGTAAATGTTCTTCTTCACTCCCTCAGGATAGTTCCAATGACCCATAATATGCGTGCGGCTGTAGTCGATATCGACCCAGCTGTTCCACATCACCTGGGCGGCATAGAACCCTTCCTTCTCGATGCGCATGGGATCGACCACGCCCGAAACGCGGTAGCTGAACTCCGAGCGTCCGTGGGTGTTGGTGTCCGAAAAGATGATCTTCACGCCGCCCGAGCTAACGCGTCGTCCCTGTCCGGGACGCTGCACGTAGTAGTCGTACCAGCGCCGGATGTGCTCGATGGCCAGCTCGTCCGAATTGTGGTTATAGATGTCGGCAGGTGCCTTGCGGTACCAGGGGCCGGCACCCTCCTGGTGGAAGGGATAGGAATAGTTGTCCCAATACTGGCGATAGCCCTCGTCGCGGCAGTATTCCATGGCCCACATCGGGTGCTTGCCGCTCTTGTTGATGTAGAGCATCTCGCCGCCATATTCCGCCTCGTCGATGTCGAGCATCTCGCGGCTGCCGATGGCACGTCCTCCGTAGGGGTCAAACAGGTTGCGAATCTCCTTCAGTTCCACCATGTGGTCGCGGCTGATGCTCTCGTTGCCGCCCTCGTAGAAGAGGATGGAGGGGTTGTTGCGGTTGTAGATGATGGCGTCGCGCATCAGTTCGCAGCGCTGTTCCCATTGGCGTCCGTTGCAGTCCTTCTCGGCATCACCTGCAGGCATCGCCTGGATGAGGCCCACGCGGTCGCACGATTCGACATCCTGCTTCCAGGGGGTGACGTGCATCCAGCGCACAAGGTTGCCGCCCGACTGCACCATCAGGTCGTTCGAGTAGTCGCTCAGCCAGGCGGGCACGCTCATGCCCACGCCGGGCCATTCGTTCGAAGTGCGCTGCGCATAGCCGTGCATCATCAGCACACGGTCGTTGAGCCAGATCTTTCCTTCGGCGAAACGTGTCTTGCGGAAACCTGTGCGTGTATCCACTGTGTCGAAGATCTTGCCGCCCACTACGAGGCTGGTCTTGACGTTATATAGATATCCGTAGCCCCATGACCAGAAGTGCATGCCGCTGAGTCTTCGCGAAGCTCCGATTACTGCCGTATCGCCCGCAGCAATCAGTTGTGAGCGGCCCTTGTACTTGCCGACAAGTTTGCCGTCGATGTCGAGCACCTCCACTTGCAGGGCCACGCGCTGGGGTTTGTCCGAAGCGTTGATGACTTGCGACTCAGCATTTACCGTTACCTTACGTCCCTTGATGTCGTAGTCCGTGCCGTAGATGTAGGTGCCCGTCGTACCAAGACATGAATAGAGGGGTAGCGTCTGATAGATATCACCTGTCACATGCAACCAGACGTTTTTGGGCAGGCCTCCGAAGTTGGCGTTGAAGTTAGAATTGTTCCATTGGTAACGCGTACCCGTGGCTTGCTCCTGGTAACTCCAGTTGTTGTCGGTGCGCACCTTCAGTACGTTTTCACCAGCATAATTTATATAAGGTGTCAGGTCGAAGCCGAAAGCCATGACGCCGTTCTCGTGCAGGCCAAGGCGATGTCCGTTGATCCACACTTCTGCTGCCTGGCGTGCGCCTTCGAATTCCAGCAGGATGTGCTTGCCTTCATCCGAAGCAGGCAGCTTGAATGTCTTCCGATACCATACCTCAGCATCGGGATGTTGCCGTATCTCGACCATGAAGGCATAGTCCTCGTTCCATGCGTGGGGCAAGGTGACCTTCTTCGCTTCGGCCGATGGATTGGTGTCGGGGTCGGCGAACGTGATGCTCCATTCGGAGTTGAAGTTGTAGCGTTGGCGCTGCGCCCCAGCTGTGGCCAGTGTGCAGAGCGCAATGAGTGTGATGAGCAAGCGTTTCATATGAATCATAATTGTGCTGCAAAGATACGATTTTCTTTTTATTTTGCCGCAAATTATGCCTTTCAAAAACAGTTTTCGTACAAAGGTGAATATGTTTCGTACTTTTTTCCATCCTTTTTCTTGCATATTTCGGCAGAAAGCCCTATCTTTGCAACGTAATAAAACCATTTTTACTCATAAAATTTACAGCAATGAAAAATTATGTTTGGGCATTGATTCTGGGTATCGGAGTAGCCCTGTCGGGTTACTTCATCTATTGTGGCATCGAAAAGATTGCCAACAAGGATCGTCATGTTACCGTCAAGGGCCTTTCCGAGCGCGAAGTCATGGCCGACAAGGTCACTTGGTCGCTGTCGTACAACGTGGCCGGCAATGCACTTGAGTTCCTCTACGAGAGCCTCGAGCCAAAGCAGGACAAACTCATCAAGTTCCTCAAGTCAAATGGTGTGAAGGAGGACGAGATTTTCCTCGATGTTCCTTCGGCTGAGGACCGCTCCTCATGGTACAACTGGAATGAGAAGAAGGACGTCATGGCACGTTTCGTTGTGACGGGTCGTCTCACCATCGTTTCGTCTGATGTTGAGAAGATCATGACTCTGCGCATGAAGCAGCTCGACCTGCTCAAGCAGGGCGTTCTCCTCGACAACAGTTACTGCAGTTACGAATACACCGGCTTGAACGACCTGAAGCCCGAGATGGTGGAGGAAGCCACCAAGAACGCACGCATCGTGGCACAGAAGTTTGCCGAAGATGCAGGAGCAAAGCTCGGCAGCATCTGCACCGCTCGCCAGGGTCAGTTTGAGATCGAGAGCGACGAAGTCATGCCTCACAAGCGCAAAGTACGTGTTGTCACAACTATCGAGTACTATCTGAAGTAACTCTTTTATCCCTTCAGAAACAATTCTGTCGCAAGCGAGAGGTCTCAATTGACCTTCGCTTGCGATTCTTTTAAAAAAAGTTTGGCCATATCGCGAAAAAGCAGTATCTTTGCGTCCGATTTAGATATTTAAAAACAAATGAAAAAGATTCTTTCTATGGCAGTTGCTACCCTGTTGGCTGCCATGAGTATGTTCATGTTGTCATCGTGCGAAAGCGATGACCCCGATTTCGTCAATCCTGGTCAAAATGTGCAAAGATGCGTCAAGCCTGACTACCTCAAGGCAGGCGACAAGGTGGCACTCGTCTCACCCTCTTACTTCACCCCGATGGAGAATGTCGAGAAGACAGCCGACCTCCTGCGTGTCTGGGGATTTGAACCCGTTATCGGTCCCCATGTAGGTGAGATTGTCGATGGGAAATATGCTGGGACCGTAGCCGAACGCATCAGTGACCTCCGTTGGGCGCTCAGCGATCCTTCCATCAAGGCTATCCTCTGTAACCGTGGCGGCTATGGCTCCATTCAGCTCATCGACCACTTGTCGCTTTCCGACATCAAGGCTTCGCCCAAGTGGATGATCGGTTTCAGCGACATCTCCACCCTCCATGGCTTGTGGAACTGTGCCGGTGTGATGAGCATCCACGGCACCATGAGTTCGTTCCTCGCCAAGGGCGGCACCGATGCTTCGAGCATCCTCTTGCGCGACCTGTTGCTCGGCAAAGTCCCGCGCTACGAACTGCCCGCCCATGAGCAGAACATCGAGGGCAAGGCCAGTGGTGTGCTCGTCGGAGGAAACATTTGCACCTTCGTGCCAAACCTCGGCTCACAGGCTGATGCCACTAAAGGCAAGAACCTGATACTCTTCATCGAGGAAGTCGAGGAATCGATGCACAACATCGATCGTCAGATGCGTATCCTGCAAATGAACGGTGTGCTCGACCGCTGTAATGGCATTATCCTTGGTGAGTTCACCGATTGCGGTACCGAGTTCAAGCAGCCCGATGGCACGACCATCAGCGTCGAGGCCATGCTCCACGAGATGCTGAAGGACTATCGTATTCCCGTGCTCTGCGGATTCCCCGCTGGTCATGGCGACGTGAATCTGCCCCTCGTGATGGGCGCTCCCGTCACCATTGACGTACGCGGTGATGGTGCAACCCTTCTGTTCGACATAGAGGGTGACCAGCAACTTGTCAACACCGATGCTATCACGGCGCCCTCTACGCCTGCTCCCGTCCGTCTCCGCATGGCAGGAAAGATTGAGTAAATGTGCGAATTCTTCTTGACATACCAAACATCGCAGTGGGTGCTCCTGGCACTCACCGCGCTGCTTGTGGGTATGTCGAAGTCGGGAATACAAGGAGTGACGCTGCTCGTGATTCCCCTGATGGCGCTGAGTTTTGGGGCAAAGCCTTCCACGGGTCTCATACTCCCTCTGCTCTGCATGGCCGACATCTTTGCGGTGATGCACTATCGTCGTGTAGCCAACTGGACTTACATCGTCCGTCTGCTGCCCTCGGCCATCGCTGGTTTCTTTGTAGCACTTGCGGTCGATCACTTCGTCCCTGCCTCCGAGTTCAAGAAACTCATGGGTGCCTGTTTGCTCTTCGTGCTAATCCTGATGATGGTGACCGAGTTTCGCGGAAAGCAGAACATGCTCATCGACAAGTGGTGGTATGGGCCGTTGTTCGGCTTGCTGGGCGGTTTCACGACGATGATAGGCAATGCCGCAGGCCCCGTGATGGCCATCTATCTTCTTTCGACCAAGATGCCGAAGATGAACTTCGTGGGCACCAACGCGTGGTTCTTCATGGTGGTGAATCTGCTGAAAGTGCCGCTCCAGATCTTCGCGTGGCACAACATCACGTTTCACACGTTCGCGGCTGACCTCTGCAGTCTGCCCTTCATTGTCCTCGGAGGTCTGTTGGGCTTGCGTTTGGTGCGTTGGTTGCCTGAAAAGATCTTCCGTCGCTTCATCACCGTAGTCACCTGGATTTCTGTTATTCTGATGCTGATTTGATAAATTATTTTTTTCTTGAATAGGGGAGCAAACACTCTGACGCGCGTCAGAGTACTCTATCCATTTGCGCAAACACTCTGTCGGCCGTCACGATGCTTTATCTCGTAGGAGCAAGCACTCTGACGGCCGTCATGATGCTTTCTCCTGTAGTAGCAAACACTCTGACGGCCGTCATGATGCTTTCTCCTGTATTAGCAAGTACTCTGTCGGCCGTCAGAGTACTCTGTCCATTTGCGCAAATACTCTGACGGCCGTCATAATGCTTTATCTTGTAGAAGCAAGTACTCTGTCGCGCGTCGTGATGCTCAATCCAATCGCGGAAGTACTCTGTCGCGCGTCATGATGCTCTATCCGGTAGGAGCAAGTACTCTGTCGGCCGACAGAGTGTTTTATCCGATTGCGCAAGCATTCTGACGGCCGTCACGATGCTTTATTCTGTAGGAGCAAGCATTCTGTCGCCCGTCAGAGTGCTTTCTGCTTTGATTATTTGTTCACCGAGGCCGATGGTATAGCCTTCGGAGAGGAAGACGACGCGGTTGAAGGTGTCGGCGATGATGAATATGGGGAGGGTGGGGTTATTGATATGCATCTCAGCGCATAGTTCGCCGAGGATTTTGCCGTCGATGTCGGTGCCGAAAAAGGTTTTGTCGGGGAGGGCGGGGGCGTCGGAGAAGCGGGCAGCGTCCTGCTGGTTGCGGAAGAGGAGGACGAAGGGAATGCCCCATTGATCAAAGGCCTGTTTGCATTGGGCGATGTCGCGAAGGGCGTGGTTGGTGGGCTCGCTGTTGGGAGCGATGATGCCGAGGATGTAATAGCCGCGACCCGTGGTGGAGAGGAGGGACTTCGTGCCCTGCTTGAGGTCGTTGTAGAGGTTCTCGCTGTTGAAGCTGCCGATGACCTGCAATCCCGTGTCGGCTTGTCGTATCATCAGCGGCACTTTGTTAGTCTGGTCCTTCACCACGGGAAAGACCTCGATATGGGCGAGAACGGAACCAACGGCCAAGCGTGTGCCCGTGACGAGCATGTAGTCGCCACAATCGAACTGCGAGGCATTGCTGTCGAAGAGGCTTCGGTAGGAATCTTCTTCACCGTAGTTGAGCAGGGCGGGAGAGCCGCCCTTGATTTGCGAGAGGGTGAAGTGGGTGTAGTATTTCGGATCGGGGTTGAAGCGCGTGGGGGTGTAGGTGAGGGAGAGGGCGCCTTGAAGCGATGGGCGACCAAGCTTGGTCGCTACTGAAACGGAAGGAGCGGGATTGATGGACGAAGCGGGGTTGATAGAAGGGGCAGGGGCTGGGTCCTCGATGGAAACATCGGTCCAGAGGGGGGTGGCCCCTGGTTGGGCGAACTGGAGTTTGCGGGTGACGGGGTCGATGCGGGCGGGGATGCGGCAAGAGCGGGCGAGGGCGACGAAGAGGATGTCGCGCGAGGTGGCATCGCAGCATCGGTGGGTCCAGGCACCGACGGGTGTCATACGCAGGTTCTGGGGATTACGCGTGGTATCGAGGGCGATGTTCTGGCCAATCCAGGCGGCAAGCTGCTGCGGGTCGGCACGCCAGGCGTTGGCCTGTTCGTCGCTGATGTGCCGGGCAAAGAAGGCCTTGTAGGGACGGAGTCCTTCGTTGGCAACGCGCGGATTGACGACGTACTGCATCTTGAAGTCATCCATCGCATCAAGTTCGGCAAGCTCGAAGCCAAAGAAGGCATCGCGCAGCACGTCGGGCGTGACATCGTGGAGGTCCTTGGCAGAAAGCGCCTTGAGCAACGAACGACGTAGATTGGGGTTGATAGCCTCACCGACGATGGTATTCTGGTTCAGGAACTGATTGATTACCTTATGATTGCCACGTGAGGCAAGGATGAGTGGGTCGTCGGACGTGGGGAAGGTGGCAACGTAGGCGTTGCGAAGCGAATCCTCGTAGGCCAGACGCTGGTTGTTGAGCGCACGTTGTTCGGGGGAGACTTCGGGCAACGTGTTTCGTTCATCGGGAGGCACGATGTCGAGGTCTATGCTGTAGCGTTCGCCAGGATGATGATTGAGCGTGAGGCGTAGCGTGTCGGTATCGCCGATGTGAATCTTGCAGAATCCGTAGGTGTCGCCCTTGTGCGCCCAGCAGATGAGGTCGCCCAGGCCTGCCTGCATGGAGGTTATGCCCTCGGCATCGGTCTGACGATGCAGGGCGGTGTAGAACTCAGCATAGTTGTAGATCTTGAATTCCACCGTGGCATCGGGAACGGGATGATTCTCGACATCGAGCACTTGGACATAACTGCGAGCCACGGGAGCATAGCGGTTGGTGACGTCGATTTCGGTGAAGCAGGCGTTGCGCTGCATCACTTCTTCGGGTCCATCGTATTGGCCGAAGACCTTGGTGTGCATGAGCATGGCACGCGAAGCGGGCTGATTGAACCAACCGAGGTCGAGAACGGGTTCTGGTTCGCAGGCACCGAGGAAATGCCACTCTCCATCGGCCCAGGCTTCGACCCAAGCGTGATTGTCGTCGGTGTGGGCCCAGCGTGGAGTATAGACCTGGCGGGCGGGGATGCCGACGCTGCGCAAGGCAGCCACGAGGAAGGTGGATTCCTCACCGCAACGACCATAGGCTGTACGGATAGTGGCGAGGGGAGATGAGGTGCGTTCGTCGCTGGGCTGATAGGTGACGCGTTCGTGGCACCAATGGTTCACCTCGAGGATGGCATCGGCCATCGAGAGGCCCTTGACGCGGGCCTTGAGTTGTGGATAGAACACCATGCGACACGTGTCGAGGTTTTCGTTGTTGACACGCACGGGGAGGACAAAGTGGCGCCATTCGCGTTCAGGGATGGTGCGTCCCCATGGCATCTCGCGGCGTGCCTGGAGGGCGCAGTCGATGTTCTGGAGCCAGAAGTCGCGACTGTAGTCCACGCTGTCGGGAAGGGGCATGGAGGCGTAGAGGAAGGCGAGGGCTTCGTCACGAGTGGTCTCGGGTGCTGTAGTACAGGAGGCGAGGGAGAGGAGGGCGAGGAGAGGGAGGAGGGGCTTCATGTTAATGGGGGCAGCGGTTCAACCGCTGCTTGCTGAAAAGGGGGGAAGAGGGGGAGGTGGCAAGTCCGGACAAGCGGGCCCTCCCCCTAAGCAGGGGGACCGAGGGGGTCTGAAATGGTGAGGACTGTCTGGTGGACAAGGACGGGGTCGGTGATGAGGAGGCCGTTGTGAAGGGAACGGAGGGAACCGTGGATCTCGGTGGCACCAGTGGCGTCGAGGATATGGTGGGCATTGTCGGGAGAGACGCCAGCACCAGGCATGATGATGATGCGGCCTTTGGCTAGAAGGACGAGTTGGCGTAGCAGGGGGATGCCGGTTTCGGCAGTGGGGGCTTGTCCGGAGGTGAGGAGACGCGTGCAGCCCAGTGCGATGATGTCCTCAAGGGCTTGATAGGGGTCGCGGGCATGGTCGAAGGCACGGTGGAAGGTGACCTGCATACCGTGGGCGGCATCGACGAGGCGGCGGCAAAGAGACATGTCAACATCGCCTTCGGGGGTCAATGCACCGATGACTACGCCATCGGCTCCGAGATGGTGAGCGAGGCGAATGTCGCGGAGCATCGAGTCGGTCTCGGCTTCGTCATAGACAAAATCGCCTTCACGCGGACGGATGAGGACGTGGAGTTTCAGGCCCTCGATACGACGAGCGCCCTCGATCGTTTCGGCCGAGGGAGTGAGCCCGTCAAGTTCGAGGGCAGAGCAGAGTTCGATACGTTGGGCACCGCCTTGAGCGGCAGCTTGGGCGCTTGTAAGGTCGCCCGCACAGACTTCGAGGATTCGCATGGGGTGATTTGCGGCCAAACATGGCCGCGACGGAAACAAAAGGGAAGGGGCGGGTTATAGGCCACGGGCAGCCCAGATGAGTTCCTTGGCGGCGTTGATTTCCTTGAACTTCTTTTCAGCGGCAGCCTTGACGTCATCTCCGAGAGTGGAAACCTTGTCGGGGTGATATTGGAGAGCCATCTTGCGATAGGCCTTCTTCACTTCGTCATCGGTGGCATCGGGAGAGACACCAAGCACCTTGTAAGCATCTTCAATCTTGTTGGAGCCGAGATGGAGAAGCTTGTCCACCTCGTCGACATTGATGCTGAGCCAATTGGCTATCGAGCGGATTCGATCGACCTCGACCTGTACCACCGAGCCGTCAGCCTTGGCGATTTCGCAGAGGAAGGCAAGAAGTTGAAGACGTTCTTCGACGCTCATGGCACCAACCATCTGGTAGCAGCACTGACGTATCTGCTCGGTCCACAATGCTGTGCCGAGCTGCTTGTGACGTTCGAAGAGACGAAGCAGAATCTCATTGCCTTGGCTTTCTGCAGCTGTACCGAAGTTGTTGCGCAGGGTGCGGCGCACGTATTCCATCTCGGAATGCATGATCTTCTGGTCGGCCATGATGATGTGGGACGAGAGGAGGAGCAGGGAGAAGAGATAGCTGTTGCGCTCACCTTCCTGCTGGGTGCCACGTTGAGTCTGAGTGGTGCGACGGGTGTAGGTGGTGCGTCTCTGTTGCGAATGGGGTTCCTGTTCGCCTGATGTGAGTTGGTTGCTGTTGCTGATGAAGTCGTCAACGATGTAGCCGAGGGCGTAACCTGCAATGGCTCCAAAGGGGCCTCCTGAGAGCAGGCCGAGGAAGGCGCCTATCCATTTTGCGAATGCCATATATTCAAATAACAATTAATAATTAACAAATAACAATTATGATTACAAATAACAATTTGTTTGGTTTGGTGCAAATATACGCAAAATTTGCGAAAAGGAGTATATTTTGACAACGTTTCCTTGGAATGAGGGAAGAAAAGGGTTGAGATGACAAATGGAGGTGATAAAAAATGATGATAGATAAGGATGATAAAAAGGGGGATATGCCTCGCGAGGCACATCCCCCATGTTTTTATGGTATGATGATAGGTTTATTTCACAATCAGTTTCTTACCACCTTGGATGTAGATGCCAGCGGGGAGGGTGCTGACGTCGTCGCCCACGAACTTGCCGTCGAGGGTGTAGATGCGACGGATGAGTGAGGGATCGTCGGCGCGAACGATGCGGATGCCGTTGGTGAACGGGATGGCATCGGGGATGATGACCTCAGCATTGCCCACACGGTCGATGGCGAGCACGTAGAAGCTATAGGTGGCACCATCGCCGGCAGGTACATTGTAGAATACCTGGTCGGGGAACTGACCAGCGCAGGTGTAGTCGCCGCCATCCTTCGAGACGAAGAGCTGGTAACTATCTACACCGGAAGCAGCATCGTAGGAATTGCAATTGATGGCGATGAGCTGGTTTGCCGTGTCGTAGTTGGCTTCTGACATAGTGGTGACAGGAGCCGTGAGGTCGAGCGTGTTGGTGTACACGTTGGTCTCGATCGGGAAGTTCTTGTCGAAGATGATTTCGGCCTTGTTGCTGATGACAGTGCCATCGGGCAGACCCGGCTTGAGGCCCACGGTGAAGGTGACGAAGCCTTCGCCCTCAGGAGCGTTGACATTGGGTGGCAACTCGATGCCCTCGATGTCCCACGACAGCTTGTTGCCCTCGCGTGTCATCTTCCAGTTGTAGCCCACGCCATCGTGACTGGTGCCTCCGAACTTAACTGTGCTTACGTCGAAGACTTCCTCGTCGAGGACGTCGCTGATGCGCACACGATAGGCAGCATCGCCGGCTTCGGCCTTGTTTTCGAACATAATGGTGTAGCCAATGGTCTGTTCGCCAGCGATGTAGTGCTGTTCGCCCACACCCTGCGGACCACACATCTCGTTGGGATCCCACGAGGTTACGACGCCGTTGATGGGCTGCTTGCCATCCCTCACTTCGAGGTCATCCTTGATGTAGCCTAGGTCCTTGTAGATCCAGTACCACAGACGGCGACGGAGGTTGGGCACGATGTTCTGCATCACTTCGATAGCGCCGCCTATGGCCTTGATGGTTGTGCCGATGACGGGTATCTTTTCGATGCCCTTGACACAGGCAGTCTTGATGACCGACTTGGCGGTGTAGGCAGCCACGCCAGGCTGTTCGCCGTGATACTGCTCGTAGGTGAGGTTGAGGAACTGGCGGTACTGGCGTTCCTCCTGCTCGTTGAGGGCAAGCACTTCGCCTACGGTACGGGATACGAAGTGGTCGATACCGAGCTGATCCTGGACAATGTCCCAAGCGCAATCGACCACGAAGCCAATGACGATGCCGGTGGTGATGGGTTCGAAGGCACGAATCCTATCGGCCACATCTTCACCCGGACGAACGGGAATGAAGTTGATGTCGCCCACACCTTCGCTGATGAGGTTGAAGGTGTAGAACTGCCATGGATCAAGACCAGGCACGATGAAGACGGCTGTTCCCTCGCAGTCTTCGCCCTCGACGAGGACGCTGTCGGCAGGCAGATAGGTGGTGCCCAGATCGCCTGGCATCTCGAAGCCGAGGATGTTGATGTCGCTCGAAGCGGAGATGACCAGGGCAGCTGGCATTGTGCGCACATTGCTCGTGTTGCAGATGGTGATGGGGTTGTAGCAGGCCACGCCCTTGCGCACTGTGTTGCGTCCACCGACAATGATATGCAGACCCAGATAGTTGGCATAGACGGGACCGCGTGCTGCCACTTCCTCCTCGTCTTCGCCCATCACAATGGAGTAACCACCCTGACCGGTGTAGCGACTCACTTTCAGGATGAGGTGGGTTTCCTCGTCGGTATTGTTATAATAGGAAGAGGTGATGCGGCTGCGTTCGATACGGTCGCCCTTGATCCACGAGAGACGTGGCGAGCCGTTGTCGTTGTAGGTTCCATCCCAACGATACCAATCAACATTGCTCATATTGAGCGAATGGGTAGTGTCGGGACAGATGGTGATGTCGATGACGTCACGGTTGAAGGTGCCCAGATCATACCAGTCTTCGGTATTGCGGTCGTTGTAATAGAAGAAGCCCAGCGTCGTATAGACAGTCTTCCCCTTCTTCAGCTCCAGACGGCCATCGAACTTGTTGTTGTCGATTCTTTCGCGCCAATAGGGGTTCGGGTTGAAGCGATAGGTTAGGGCATAGCCACCTTGACCAGTGTAACGGTCCTGACGGAGGAAGTAGGTGCCTGGAGCGAGGTCGGAGATGGTGAAGATTACGGTGGTGTCCTTGGAGTATCCGTCCATATCCTTGGAGGTGCGCCAGGAGACGTCGGTGCGTTCGCCGTTGTAGGTGTAGAGATTGAGGCTGCCCAGACGCAGCGTGGTCTCGGATGTGGAGGTAAATACAGCCTCGCCATCGGCTGATATCTCGAATCGGTACCAATCCACACCGTCGCGGTCGTTGTAGTAGAAGTATCCCAAACGACCTTGCTGAGTGATGCCCGAAGTTATTTCTGTGGCCTTGTCCCATGCGTTGTTGTCGAACGAATCGGGGCCATAGGGATTCGGCGTGAACTCAACCTTCAGCTTGTAGCCTCCTTGTCCGGTGTAACGGTCCTGACGGAGGAAGTAGGTGCCTGGAGCAAGATCGGAAATGGTGAAGACGACGGTGGTGTCCTTGGAATATCCATCCATATCTTTCGAGGTACGCCACGAGACGTCGGTTCGTTCAGCATTGTAGGTGTAAAGGTTGAGACTGCCGAGACGTAGGGTAGTTTCGGAGGTGGTGGTAAGTGCCAGAGTTCCCTCGTCGGGAATTTCGACTTTGTACCAATCCACACCGTCGCGGTCGTTGTAGTAGAAGTATCCCAAACGTCCCTGCTGGGTGGTTCCAAGTTTGATTTCGGAAACCTTTGTCCAATCGTTGTTGGGCTCGGGGTCCTTCTGATGGCTGTTGGCATTGAAGGTGTATTTGAGCGTGTAGGTGCCATAGCCCGTGTAGCGGTCGAGACGCAGGAAATAGGTACCAGCAGCACAATCGACGATGGTGAAGAAGACGGTGGTGTCCTTGGCATAGCCGTCCATATCCTTCGAAGTGCGCCACGAAACGTCGCTCTGGTCAGCATTGTAGGTATAGAGGTTCAGGCTGCCTAGGCGCAGGGTGGTCTCGGAAGAGGTGTTGAGAATGACAGTTCCTTCGTCGGGAACTTCAATCTTGTACCAATCGACACCATCGGTCGAGTTCTGGTAGTCGTAGCCCAACTGTCCGCTGACCGAAGGTCCGGCATTCAGTTCGATGGCCTCTTTCCAAGTGCCGTTTGGTTCGGGATCGGCGTTGAGGCTGTGCGAGGTAAAATAATAGATCAACTGGTAGCTGCCGACGCCCGTGTAGCGATCCTGCCGGACGTAGTAGGTGCCTGCCGATACATTGGGGATTTCGAAGACGATGGTGGTGTCGCGGCCATAGCCATCCATATCCTTCGAAGTGCGCCAAGAAACGTCGGCCCCATCGGCATTGAGTGTGTAGAGATTGAGGCTGCCCAAACGCAGGGATTGGTCGCTCTTGGTCTCGAAAGTGAGTTTGCCATCCTCGGGCACCTCGAGACGGAACCAATCGGTGTTGTCGCGGTCGTTATAGAATTGATAGCCCATTCGACCGGGCATTGTTACGCCTTGAGTCAAGAAGGCTGCCTGTTGCCAGGTGCCGTTGGGTTCCGGGTCGCTCTTGTAGGAAGGCTGGCTCAGCACGCAGGTGATCTGGAAGTTGCCGCTCGTGGCGTTGTTGGTGGGTCGGCCGGTCACCTTCACCTTGTAGGTTCCGATGCCCATATCGGCGCAGGTGAGGATGCGTCCACCTTCGATCCACACAGAGCCGGTGCGCCAATGATTTTCGCCATTGTACTCGGCATAGAGGTCGAGTCCATCGATACGGACGTTGCTGACCGAATTGACGGCGATGGTGGCATCACCTTCGGTCTGGAGAGTGAGGGTGTACCATACTTCGTGTTGTGTTTCGGTGAAGCGTCCCGTCTTCACATCGCCGTTCTCCAGGGTCTGTGCCGTGGCGATGCCGGGACCTGCGAGCGACAGAAGCGCAAGCAAATAGAGATAGATGTTTTTCATACAATAGTGTTTTGGGGGTGTAGTAAGTGAGCTAATTGATGTGAAATATGGTGCAAATATAGCCAATAACGGACAAAATGGACTTACAAAAAATGAAAAAAGACTAACAATGCAGAAATTGTTAGTCTTTTGGTGGTATATTCGTACAAAAAAGGAGGGACGTAGTTAATTCTTTTGGGCCGTCCATTCGCGCGGTGTCATACCAGTGACCGACTTGAAGGTACGGAAGAAGGAGGTTTCGTTGGCAAACCCTGATTCGATGGCAACGTTCATCAGTTTCTTGTCAGGCTGTTCGACGAGGAGACGTTTAGCGTGCTCGATGCGGTAATTGTTGACCAGTTGGGTGAACGAGCAATTCTCGCATTCCCTGATGTATTCGGCGATGTTGCGGGGCGTGGTGTCGAGGAGGGTGGCGACGTCGGTCAGTTTTAGATCATTGTTCAGATAGAGCTTTTGTTCGACCATCGCCTGATGAATCTGCTCCATCAGTCGTGAGGCGTTTGGAACTGGTGAGGCGTTTGGTGTGGGTGTAGCGTTGCCACTCTGAGGGGCATCGGGAGAATGATTGCCTTGCTTGTGCCGCACTCGCAACCAATTGAGAAAGAGCAGCACGAAAATCACCAGGCAGACGTATCCTGCTATGTCGTAGGGCTTGAGTCCACCAGGAGAGGATGCCCCTTCCACTTGTCGTCCTAAGGGAAGCAGGTACACCGTTCGATAGGGATGGAAGTTGGAATCAGTGATGCCACCTGCCAGTAGGATGTTGCCCTCGGGAGTCAGGATGGGGGGAGCGGCTCCAGCATCGGTCAACGGGTCGGTGTAATAGAGAGTAAGAGAGGCTGGACTACTGTCGGAAACTGTGCTGTAATTGATGCAGAGCGCATAGAAACGCTTGTCGTTGTCAATGCCCAGGATGTAACCCTTTTGCTCCATCCTATCTACAATGAGCGGACTGAAATAAAGGATCTTGCCCCACAAGCTTTCCATAGGAATGGGTATATCGGTGGGGAGGATGGAGAAGATTGTGTCGCAGACCTGAATGATGGCTATTTGCCCTTCGTCGTTGCATGCAGCGAGCAGATGGCGATAATCGCCTGCCTGCTCGTCACCGATGAAACTGATGGCGTTGGGGTCCAACCCTTCAAAGCCGAATGGATGCCAGGTGTCGAGCAAAGGCTCCTGGAAAGGTTCGCCCTTCATACGGTCAATCAAAGACGGTTCAGGAAGAGGCTTGTCCTTTGTGTCGAAGGCTCCGAAGACGAGGGCATCGTTATTGGCAATTCGGAGAATGTAGGGACGGCATCGCCCTGCTGCAACATCCTTTACATAAGTGAAGTTCTTTTGCCCATCGAAGCATTCGATGGCATCGTCGGTATAATGATTACCTGCTATCACCACGTGTCCACTGTCCATCTCGATAGCGCTGGCGAGACTGCGTTTGGTGTCTAGGCATCCGAAGCCTTCGAAGTGATGGGCAATAGGATCGTACATCTCGGCCACAAAGGTCTGACCAATGCCCAGATGCTTCTCGTGGCCACCAGCGATGAGCGCTTTGCCCGACGAGAGAACGACAGCAAAGCCATTGTCGTGTTCGTAGGCTGTCGGTAGGAGATGCCAGACTCCATCCTTGTAATATTCAGCCGTGGCTGTTGGAACAAAACCATCGGTGTGACCTCCTACAATGGTGATTTCTCCGTTAATACAGAATACACTATGACCCGCTCGCGGCAGGTTCAGGTCCGGTAGTCGCTGGGCATGCAACGGTAGGAGAGGACAGGACGTCTGCAAACTGTCAGAAGCCACTGCTGAAGACGCAGACAGCGCTACTATGGCCAGTAGCCATAGTAGCGTTGCGATGGTATTATGAACGGAACTGGGGCGCGTCATGCCTTCACATTGGGCAATTCGAGACCAAGGCCCTTCTTCTTGTCCACAGCCTTGAGGATGAGTCCGATGACGAGTGCAGCAACACCGAGGCAGGCGAGCATAATGAGCGGCCAGGTGTAGTCGTACTTGGTCGGGTCGGTGACCCCTTCGTTGGTCATATCGAGCACCTTACCGATAAGGAGCGGGAAGAGCCAAAGGCCGATGTTCTGGATCCAGAAGATCAGGGCGTAGGCCGAACCGATGATCTTAGGTTCAACAAGCTTTGGTACGGAGGGCCAGAGCGATGCGGGAACCAGCGAGAATGAAGAGCCAAGCACGAGGATGGTGAGGTAGGCCACGATGACGCCGCCCACTTGGTTGCCCTTGAACATCGGCAGAATAAAGGCGAAAGTGAGGTGGCAGGCGATGAGGAGCAGTGAGCCCAGCACAAGCATCGAGGCCGCCTTACCCTTGTAATCAACGTATTTGCCCAGGATGGGAGTGATGCCCACAGCAAGGAGCGGGAACACGGCAAAGATGGATTCGGCCGACTGTCGCATATAGCCCATATAGCAATAACTGATGAGGGCGATAATGGAAATGCAGAGCACACCGTACTTGATATTCTTGTTCTTCATGAAGTTGAACATAAAGGCGGTGGCTGCCACGATGAGCATCACGACATACTGTACGATGGTGACTGAGGTGGAAGCCCAGAACGAATCAGCGGGAACCTCGGAGAAAGTCAGATTGCACTGCAGCATATTGACTGCATACTTCTGGAAGGGGAAGATGGCCGAATAGTAGAGCACGCAGAGCAGCGAGACAAGCCAGAAGCCCATGCTGCTGAGGATCTTGCCGATGTCGCTCACCTTGAACGGGTCGTCCTTCTCTTCGGCTTCACCGGTCTGTGCGTCGAGCTTCTTGTCCATGAAGAAATAGACGACGAACATAATGAGGGCGATGCAGAGGAGCACTACGCCAAAGGCTACAGAACGTGACACGTCGATGTGTCCACCCAACTTGGCGAAGAAGGGCGAGAAGATCATACAGGTGGCAACACCCAGACGGGCAAGTGCCATCTCAGAACCCATAGCAAGCGCCATTTCGCGACCTTTGAACCACTTGACGATACCACGAGAAACGGTGATACCGCCCATTTCGGCACCGCAGCCGAAGATCATAAAGCCGCAGGCAGCAACCTTGGCCGAAGCGGGCATTCCCTCGTAGAAGGGTGATACGCCGAGTTGTTCGAAGATGGGAATGTGGTTGAGATTGTTGGTGAACCATGTCTCAAGTCCACTGCCCATAAAACTTTCGCTGATGGCATAGTACTTGATAAGAGCACCTGCCAGCATTACGGCACCAGATAGTACGGCCGTGAAGCGAACGCCCATCTTGTCGAGGATGATGCCTGCGAAGATGAGGAAGAAGACAAAGACGTTGAGGAAGGTTTCAGAACCTTGCATGGTACCGAACGCCGTGGAGTCCCAACCACGCTCGGAAAGCATGAGGTCCTTGATTGGCGAAAGGATGTCCATGAAGATGTAGGCACAGAACATTGCCAGTGCCAACAGGAGTAGCGCCGTCCAACGCAGGGCGGCTGAGTCGCGAAGGGTCTTGAGTTGAGTCATAGATTATTTATGGAAATGATGTGACTAATGGGGATAATGGGGCTGATGGGGCAGCCAAGCTTGGCTGCCACGAAAACGAATGGGGCTCACCTTCTTCGGCGTGCGGAATGGGCTTTGCCGGTTGATTCGATGCGGCTGTCGATGGCATCTTCCTTGGCCTCCCTGGCTTCCTCGACGGCAGCCATATCAACTTCGGCCTTGGTGCGACGGTTCTTCTTACCATCGCCTGTTGAGGCAGTTGCGGGTTCGCCGCGACGGGCACGACGTTCGGCACGGCGGGCAGCGCGGATGCTATCCTGTACGGCGAGGTCGGCTTCGGTCTCTTCATAGACCCAGATGCTGTCGCCGAAACCACGCAGTTCGGCTTCAATCTTGGTACGCATCATCTTGAGGGTATCGGGATTGGGATACTGCTGCATCAGCGAAAGGCCACGTGTGTTCTGCACCTTGTAGATGTCACCTTTGTACTGTTCGAGAGTGAAGAACTCCTCCATTGTGAAACGAGGAGTGTTGTTCATACCATCGCTCATAATGAGGTGTTCGCGCAGTAGGGGACGAAGGTCTTCGTAATTGAGCCAGAACATGGGGTACTTGACCAGATCGCCTCCAAAGTCGCCTGAACGATGAAGCACAGGGCAGATGGCGAGAATGCGTGGGCCATATTTCGATGTCTTCTGGTTGAATTCCCAACGTTCCTTGATGAAGTAACTCAGCACTTCGTTACAGGGCACGTCCATCTCTTCGACCACATAGGTAGGTTTGCCGTTTTGTCCGACAGCGGGTTTCTCCTGATAGAGAATCTGGAACTTGTCGAGGATATCGCGAGGATTGACCACATATTTCTCATCGAAGATCTCGCGGCCATCGAGGTATTCGTAGCCTTTTAGTCTACCTGTGCAGATGCCATCGAGGATGACACGGAAGAGGTTGGTCAGTCCGTCCATGGGTTCTTCGGGATAGTAGAGCGAAGCGTTGACGGGGTTCTCCATATCGAGTTCGCGATAGACAACATGCTGCCAAGGCATAAATCCGTCTTCCTTGCGCTGATATTCGGCAAACGACTGCTGACGCTGGCTATTGCCATCGACGATAGGCTGATTGTCCTTCTTCTGCACTCGGCGAGTAGGCGTCACACGGGCCGCTGGCGATGCACCATCCTGAATATTGCCTTCGGGACGGCGTGTCGGCCTCGCTGCCTGACCATCGCCAGCTGATGCTGGGGTGGACGAAACTGGAGTCGCCTTGACTTCGACGGGTTTGGAAGTCGCTTCCTTGCTCTTCTTTTTGTCATCGCTTTTCTTCTTGTCATCGCTCTTCTTCTTTGATGAAGAGGAAGAGGAGCTGCGGGAACTGCTGGAGCGACGTACGCTAACCTGTGCAGTGGCTTCAGGCATAACGATGCCCAGCATAAGTGTGAGCATAATCAGACGGAGGATATGTTTCATTGATTAATTAACAATTAACAATTAACAATTAACAATTCGTGTTTGTCGAGAAATGACCATCAATTGACGATGACTTCGATAGGTGAAAGGGTGCGTTCGATGCCATCGGGACCTACAGCCTTGACGCGAGTGATGAAGAACTTCTTGCCACGCTGAAGACGGCTGATGGCCGTGCGCTGACGATCGGAGTAGGCCGATGTCTGGCTGTCTTCAGGGATGTCGTTACCCATCGAGTCGAAGATGTCAATACGGAATGATTTGACGGTGAACTCAACGTTGAGCAGACCGTCGTCGATGGCGGCACGTATGCCGCCTGCATTGAGCAGTGCCTGCTTGGAGATCGGTGAGCCACCCTTGTAGCGAACCGAGTTGCCGGCTGCATCCTTACATAATAGATAAGGTGTGGGGTCGGGGAGACGACGCACGCGGAAGGAGGTTTGGCTGACGGTCATGGTGCGACCGTTCTGATTGGCTGTGACGGTGATGACAGCATCCTGGTCAACGGTCTTTGGCTTTGCCACCCAACCCGAAGCTGTGCGGGTGAGCGTGCCGTTGGTCATTGATGCGCTGACTTGACCAGCAGCCACGCCAGGCACGGAAATTGACAATGGGTTGTCGATGCCGGCGTACATCACGTTCATCATCGTGTTCGAAACGGTGGCCACGGGTTCGCTAACGAAGTAAGTTGACTCGAAAGGCAGTTTCTCGACAGTGCCGTCGGGCTTATCGACTTCGAGGTAGCCTTGCAGGGTCTGGATGCCTTCACGACCAGCTGTCACGCTGTAGTAGCCCTGCTTGGCGGGATTGTAGACCTTGTCGCCGATGTAGATGGTTGGCGTCTGGGTAGTATCTACAGCAGCCATGACAATTTGTGCCTCATAGACCGAACCGCGCATCACGTTACGCGAATTGGGGATCACGAAGGCGCTCACCTGATTGACGCGCACATCGCCACGATCGACGCTCTGCATAAGGCTTTCGACTGCCTGTCCTTCGGCATTACGGACATCGCCCTGCAATTTGGCAAGAATGGTGACGGCAGCAGCGACGGGGATATTTTCGAACATCTGGTCTTCCCAGGTGGCAAACGTCGAGCCGGTCTTTGCCGTGTTGAGGTAGTTGGCTACCACTCGTGCATCGGCTTCGGGAAGGAATGCCACAAGTTGTTCCTTGTAGGCTTCAAGACGCTTGCGCAGGATTGCGCCCTCGCCTTTGATGGGAGAGAGCATAACCTGGTTGACAGCCTCGAGATTCTCTCGGTTCTCGATGTCATTGGGATCACCGTCCTTGCCATCGGCATAACGCACGATCTCGAGTTTGAGCGAATCGATGAAGGCTACCAACTGTTCGGCGCTCGTACGCACTTCCTGTGCGTGGTTGTACCAGCGTGACACCTTCTCGGGGTTCTTCTCGCGAGCGAGGTCGAACTCCTGGTATAGTTTCTGATTGCGTGACTGCGCACCGGCATTACTGGCATCGAGGGCATCCTCGACGTGCTTGAAGCCTTCGAGGACATCGCCTGATACGTTCATGGCCACCATAGCCAGGAAGACGATGTACATCAGGTTGATCATCTTCTGACGGGGCGACAGTCTGCTGTTATTGGCACTCATTTATTGGGGGTTAAGAGGGGTTAACGCTGCTGATTGAACCCTGGTTGCTGGGGCTGCTGGCCGTAGAGGGTTTGCTGGGGATTGAAGGCCATATTGGGCTGACCGATGGGCTGCTGAGGCATCTGCATACCATAGCCAGCAGTCATGGCCTGGAGCATACGTGCATAAACCTCGTTGAGTTGTTGCAGGTTGCGGGTCATTTGATCGGTCTCCTGACGGATTCGGAACGAATCATTCTGACCGCTTTCGTAGAGGGCTCGGATGTTATTGAGGCCTTGGTTGACTTGCTCGATGGTGCCGAGTTGTGCGCTGACGCTCTTGAGTTGTATCTCGTAGATGGTGTTGAGACCTTGCACGTTGCGGTTGAGCGTAGCCATCTGCTCGGCGTAGGTCGTCGTGGTCTCGAGGGCAGCCATGGTCTCCTGCAGTTTGCTGAGAGCAGTGCTGATTTCGTTGAGTTGCTTCACATACTTCTCGGTGGCTTCGGTAACCTGGTCGGCCTGTTCTGGAGTTACACCCACATTGCCCGAAGCAACGAGAGGTGCTGACCCACCTACGGCTGCGGCAGTGCCTGTTGCAGGAGAACCTCCTCCTACGACGATGGTTCCGCCTGCCGGCATACCACCGCCGATGATGGTAACGTTGCCGGCGACATTGCCTGTGCCGGTTTCAGTGCCACGACGACGTGGCTCGGGACCACCATCCTTCATGCGGTCGAGGCGATTGCGTGCCGCCTCCTCCTTGTTGGGGATGTCGAGTTCGGGATACACCTTCTCCCACTTATAGTCGCGTGCTGGCGTGTCGAAAGCAGAGAGGAAGAAGATGACAGCTTCGGTGCCCATACCGATGATGAGCATAAGGTCGGCGCCGGGAACATGGGTCAACTTGAAGAGTGCGCCAAGGATGACGATGGAGGCACCGATGGAGTAGAGGTAGTTGAATCGTTTCTGCCCCTTCTCGCCTTTGAAGACCTGAAGAATATGAAGGATATTACGGAAGTTCATATTGTTTTATTGTTATTTTGTTTTTTCTAGACTTTCTAGATATTCTAGATTCTCTAGATGTTCTAGATGATCTAGATAGTTGGCTGATTGTTTATCTTCTTCTAACGGAGCGGCTTCCGCCGCCACCGCCACCACGTTCTTTCTTCTGTTTGGGTTGCTTCGCTGCTTTAGCCTTGCTGGTCTTGACGTTGGCCTTGTTGTTGCCTAGATAGGTGCGGACGCAGCGGAATCCGATGAATGAACGATGCTCGTTCTGGTATTCCCACGAGCGGACGTCACCACGGACGTAATGCTCGGCATCTTTCCACGAACCTCCGCGAATCACCTTACGCTTCATACGGTAGGGGTCTTCTTTTGCCGCGTTGTACTGGTAGTCGGGGTTGATGTCGCTGGCACTGTGGACGCCCGACTCGGTCCAAGCTGTCGAAGTCCATTCGGCCACGTTGCCCGACATGTCGTAGAGACCGAAGTCGTTGCTCGGATAGGCGCCTACGGGCGAAGTAATGATGTATCCGTCGCGGCTGTAGTCGCCATTGCCCGGTTTGAAGTTGCCGTTGTAGCAGCCCTTGTCGGTGTGCGGAATGTCGGTCTTCCACGAGAAGGTCTGGTCGTTGTTGCCAGCACGCGCTGCATACTCCCATTCGGCTTCGGTGGGCAAACGATAGGGCTCAACTTGAATGCCGCGCATACCATGGCTTGCCACTAGAAAATCGGTGCGCCAGCGGCAGAAGGCATTGGCCTGTTCCCAACTTACACCCACCACGGGATAGTCGTCGTAGATGGGTGAGGAGAAATAGTAGCGTGCATACTGGTCGGTGAATGCATTGGCAAAATCGTTGACCCAGACGGTAGTGTCGGGGTAGATGTTGACGATGTAGGTGTTAAGGAAGTCCCATTCGGACGCCAACGGACGGACGATGGTGGAACGCACGATGTTGCCATCATCGTCGATGAAGGCAGTATCCTTTGAGATGATGACCTCTGCATCGTAGTCAACTGCATGATCGGTGTTGAGGTCACGCAGTTCGGGGTTGAGACGATAGCGGCGCTGAGCGAAGGAATTGTAGTCGAAAACCTCGTAGCGATAATTCATCTGATGCGCATCGAGCATCTTCTTGCCTGTGATGGGGTCGGTGCGGTAGACGCTCTCGATGGCGCGTTGTTCGTCCTCATTGGGCTTGCGCCAGGGAATGGGCTTCGACCAGTTGAGGTGCGGAGTGACGGGTTCGCCGTACTTGTCTTCCTCGATCTTGAAATCTTCGTTGCCTCCGTAGGCGGGATCTGCCAGGCGTTCACGGATGATGGAGTCACGCACGTAATGGACAAACTGGCGGTACATGGCATTCGAGACTTCCTTCTCGTCCATCCAGAAGGCATCGACCGAAATGCCCTTGGCATCCAGAAGATCGCCCCACAGCGAGTCCTGACTTTGTGCGCCCACTTCCATCGAACCACGCTTGACGAGCACCATGCCGTAGGGCTGTGGTTCATTCCATGAACGTCCGCGCACACCCGTGACTTCGCCGCCCTGTCCGCCCATCGACTTCATGCAGCTGGTCAGCATTGTGCAGCCTATGACGGCCACGATGATTGCCAGAAAGATTCTTTTCATATCTTTGTATTTATTGTTTTGCGTTACGTTGCCCGACCTGAGAGGCCGATATATTTATAGTATTCTGATTGACTTCGTTCCCCTTGACTTTACCTTGTCGAGGTCGATGTGCATCGTATAGGTCGCCAGTATCTCGTGCGAACCGCCACCTGCAATGCCTATCTGCGAGATAGGGATGTCGTAGGCATATCCCAAACGCACGTGGTTGATGTCGGCACCTACCATAACCACGACGGCATCGCCTGGACGGTAGGAGAGACCTCCCCAGAATTTCTCGTTGTAGGTGGTTCTGAGCGAGAAATCGTACTGCGTGAATTGGAAAGTGGATTTCACCAGTAGCGAAGGCTGCAATATAAATAACGTATGTTTTAAAGGAATATTGCCTCCCGCATGAAAATAAAACGTTGGAGATAGTTCAAAATAGGCGTAATCAGCCAATTCTATCTCGCTCCCCATCAGGTGCAGGCCGCTGAAACCGCCGTAAAACCATCCTCGTTCGTAATAAACACCAGCCGAAGGGTCGAACGTCATTCCCGAGACGTCTCCTGTGGGGATGGCATCGTCAGCAGCATCCCAAGCTTCGCCTGAGGGAATATAGACATCGCCACCTGCAAAGGTCTGATTGACAAATCCGGGTTGAAGCCCCACTGCAAATCGTCCACCCCATAGTTTGAAACTGTAGTTGGCCTGCAAACTGACAAAGGTCGTGGTGAAGAGACCAGCCTTATCGTTTAGAATGGTGGCTCCAAGGCCTGTGCGTTTTCGACCGAGCATAATGGGAAGGTCCGCTGAGACGAAGAACGTCTGGGGAGCATCCTTTACACCCACCCACTGCATACGATCGAACGCTGTGATGTGGAGTGCCGAGTCGCTGCCAGCAGTGGCAGGGTTGTAGAGCGTGGGAGTAGCCCAATACATACTCTCGTTGGTGTCTTGCTGGGCAAAGAGGACAGATGCAGAAAAGAGCATGACGATGGCACACAAGTTGCCCATTGTCTTTTGCCAAATATATGTGCTTTGTGATGCTTTCTGCATATCCTTTTGTCGTTTTTCGAAATGAACGCTAACCAATAAACGTAGTTTTCCGCATTTTATTGCATAAAATTGTGCGATGGAACAAAAAAAGTAGTATCTTTGTGCCCATGAAAGGAAGATTTGCCCCCTCTCCGACGGGAAGAATGCATCTTGGCAACGTTTATTCGGCGCTGCTCTCCTGGCTTTCGGTCAGGAGCCAGGGCGGTGCGTGGGTGCTGCGCATTGAAGACTTGGATCCCCAACGTTCGCGTCGTGAATTTGCCCGACAGATTGAAGACGACCTCCGGTGGTTGGGTTTGGATTGGGACGAATACTTTGTTCAAAGTGATCGATCGGAGATCTATACACATTATTTAAATGTATTAGGACAAAAGGGCCTGACCTATCCATGCTATTGCACACGCGCCGACATCATGGCTACACAGGCACCCCATGAGTCGGATGGTCGAATAGTGTATGCAGGTACATGCCGTCCGAAGCAATTGGAAGAGGCATGGCTCAACATCGATGCACATCCTTCGGGCCGAAAACCTGCTACGCGTATTATCGTTCCTGACGAAGAGATAAGTTTCGTCGATGCACATTATGGCGAGCAATCGGTCAATCTGGCCCGTCACTGCGGTGATTTCGTCTTGCGGCGTGCCGATGGAGCGTGGGCTTATCAGTTGGCGGTGGTGGTCGATGATGCATTGATGGGTATCACTGAGGTTGTGCGAGGGCGAGACCTGCTGCTCTCGGCACCCCAACAAATCTACCTGTATCGTCTGCTCGGCTTCGAGACTCCCACTTTCTGTCATTTGCCACTGCTTTGCAACCTCGCCGGGCAACGTCTCTGCAAGCGCGACAAGAGCCTTGACCTGGGCGAGATACGCAAGGCCGGACACTTGCCTGAGGCGGTGATAGGGAAACTAGCCTTCTATGCAGGAATCATTGACCATGCGGAACCCGTATCAGCACAGGAACTTGTATCGGAATTTTCGTGGAACAGGGTCCCTTTGGAAGATATACTTGTAGGTCCACTGTTCGAAGTAAATGAAGAATGACAACTCTTTTTTCGTGGACAAATGAAAGCATTTGGGGAAATTAATTACAAAAATACGGTTATTTTATATCATTTTTTTTCTCAAAACTTGCATTTTGTTGAAATTATCAGTATTTTTGCGCCCGTTTTTATTTAATATATATTTATAATGTATAATAGGACTCTTGTTTTATCCACTTTGTTGGTTGCGATTCCTGTGTTGGCCAGCGCTGCCCCTGTTACCCGTCAACAGGCACAGGAGATTGCCCGTCAGTTTATGATTGAAAAGGGCATGACAACCGAAAATGCCGAGATGGCTTTCAAGGCACCCCGCCGTGGACAGGTTGCCGATGAAAATGCTTACTATTATGTGTTCAATGCTCCGCAGAACCGGGGATATGTGATTGTGTCGGGTGATGACCGCACGGCCGAAATTCTTGGTTATGCCTATAAGGGAACATTCGATGAGTCGCAATTGCCGATGCATTTCAAGTCGTTTCTTCAAACTTACGTCGACGAAATCCAGTACCTCGATGATGCCAAAATCACCGAGGTTCAACGTGCTCCACGTCGTGCTGAAGAACAGGATTACGATCCCATCGAGCCATTGCTGAGCAGCCATTGGGACCAGGGTTCTCCCTACAACGGCCTTTGTCCGAGCAATTCTCCTACCGGTTGTGCCGCGACATCGACGGCTCAAGTCATGTATTATCACAAATGGCCTGCTGCCACCGTAGCCGAGATACCTTCCTATTACACATCATCGCGTCATTACCATATGGAGGCCGTTCCGGCAGGCACTACCCTCAACTGGGACGCCATGATAGACTCCTACTCTCACTCATCGAGCAGCGAGTCGCGACAGGCCGTTGCCGAACTGATGAGTTATGTGGGTCGAAGCATGAAGATGGATTACGACTTCATGGGTTCGGGTGTCTACAGCCAGGATATGGTCCCTGGAATCAGCACTTGTTTCGACTACCAGGCCACTCAGCTCTATCGCAAGAACTATCCGCTCGTGGCTTTCGAGGATTCCATCTATCAGCAACTTGCTGCAGGTTATCCTGTGATCTTCAATGGTATGTCGACAGGTGGTGGACATAGTTTCGTAGTCGATGGCTACGATAGCAACCACTATTTCCATATCAACTGGGGATGGGGTGGAGTGAGCGACGACTATTTCCTCCTCTCGGTGCTCAATCCTTACAACAACACCAGCCTTGGCTCGAGCAGTTCGAGCGACGGTTTTAGTTTCGACCAGGATGTCATCTTCCTCAAACCAGGATTTCAGACCAAGACTGAGGTTCCATCCTTCTCGGTTACCATCGTGGGCGTGACCGATCGGGGTGTCCTTCTGGAATACTATAACCTCCTTGAAAAGACCAAATCCTTCGAGTTTGGACTGGGTGACCTGGTCGATGGTGTAGCCTCTCCTGTTGCCAGTACCATACGCAAGGAATCCATACAAAGTTATTGGGGCGAGGAAGATATGGAGTTCCGTGTGTCGGGTCTCGAAGCAGGCGCTCATCGCCTGGTGCCTGTTTACCGCATTTATGGCGATAGCGTCTGGATGTATGATGTCTATCCTTATGCCGATGTGATGGTAGGGGAGGATGGTTCGCTGGAGTTCAACACTGTTTGGAACAAGATGAAGACCGAGAACTATACATTTGAGGGTAGTCTATTCGTCGGTCAGTCGCAGAACTTCAATGTCACTTTCCGCAATGATACCGACCAGGATTACTACGGTCCGATCTATCTCTTCTCCAACCGTGGCGAGGGCAAGTCGCCGAATGGGCGGTATTCTTCATACGAAGGCTACTCTGTTCCAGCACATGACAGTCTGCGAGTGTCGTTCTCTTTCAGACCCTCAGCCAGCGGAGCATGGACTGTCAGCTTTGCTTCCGACCTCAATGGAAAGTGCATCCTCGGCAGTTGTACCGTCAGCATCGATGCCGGTGATCTGACTGTCGATGGCATTCGCTACAAATTGACTCCCGATACGCAGGAAGCCAAGGTCGTGGCTGGTCGCGATGCATATGTCGGCAACATTGTTATTCCCGACACCATTGTTTCGAATAACAGAAAATATGTAGTAAATGCTCTCGATAAGAATGCGTTCTATGGTTGTACAGAGTTGTTGAGCGTTGTGTTACCCGCTCAGCTCACTGCAATAGGCGAATATTGCTTCGAGGATTGCTCGAGCCTGACGAGTCTCACGATTCCTGCACCTGTCAAGAGCATTGGCCCTGGAGCCTTTGCAGGGTGCAGAAGTCTTGCCGATATTCAAGTGGACGAGAAAAATGGTAAATATTCGGCTCACGATGGTATGTTGTTCTCGAGCGAAGGCAAGACCTTGAACTGCTATCCATCTGCGAAGGGAGTGGTGAACAATCTGCCCGATTCCTTGACCATCATCGGAGATGGTAGTTTCGCAGGTTCGGCCATCACTCGCCTTATCCTTCCCGAGAGTGTAATGAGGTTCGGCTCGGCCTGCTTCAATGGATGCGAAGAACTCACGATGATCGTGCCGCAACGCCGGAAGGCTCCTTCTTGTCTCACGGGTAATAGTTCGGGCACTTTTGCAGGTTTGGATTGCGACAAGGTTCAGGTCATCATCCCTGTTGGCACTGAGGCTTCCTATTGCGTGGCTGATGGATGGAAATTGTTCTCGAACGTTAGTCTCTTCAAGGCTTTCGGCAAAGCTGGTGTCCAGGGCTTTTCTTCGTCGAAGAATATCGACCTCGATGGAATCATCGTTGTTGATAATGACTTCGAGGCATCGTCTGATGAGGTTTCTACGACGGCCTACAAGGTGGGTTATGAAAGCGAATCCGGCAAGATTCTTGCTTCGGCTGTGCAGGGTGTTCTTCCTGCTGGCAGTGGCCTGCTCGTTGGAGGTCAGTCGATCCTGGTATTCCCGACCACTGACGCAGAAGCTTCGACCGACGTTACCGGCAATTTGCTCGTTGCAGCCCTTGCTGACACCGACCTTTCCGAAATCAAGGATGCCTACATCTATCAGGATGGTTCGTTTGTGGCCAACGCTACGGATATCGTTCTGGCAGGCGATGCCTATCTGGTGCTCGAAGGCGCTACGGACCTTTCGATTCCTGTTAATTTCGAAAATGAACCTGGCGGCATCAGTACGATTCGTGTTGACGTTCCCGAGGCTATCCTCTATGACCTGCAGGGCCGCAAGGTAATGGTACCCAAGCCGGGCTTCTATATCCTGAATGGACAGAAGATCCTTCGATAGAATCGCTGGATGAGCTCTCCGTTTACGCTGGCCGGCAGAACCTCTTCTGCTGGCCAGTTTCGATTGTTGCCATCGCTCGTCTTTGTAGCCAAATCTACACATTATATAATATAAATGAACGAAAAGGAATTGTCCAAGCCCAGAAGGACAGGCCAAACCGCCTTTACAATACTCTTCATCGTCAGCTTCTGTCATTTGCTCAATGACACGATGCAGTCGATGATCCCTGCTCTCTTTCCTGTCCTGAAGGAGGACTTCAGTCTGAGTTTTGCGCAGATTGGAGCCATCACGTTGGTGCTTCAGGTCACATCGTCCATCCTGCAACCGTTTGTTGGGTTTTATGCCGACAAGCACCACCATTCCTGGCAGTTGTCTGTGAGTATGCTCTTTACGTTGTCAGGTATCCTGTTGTTGTCTTATGCTACGAGCTATGAGATGATTCTGATGGCAGTTGTTTTGATGGGATGTGGTTCTTCCATTTTCCATCCTCAGGCTTCGCAAGTGGCACAGGTGGCATCGGGAGGAAGGAAGGGATTGGCGCAAAGCATCTTCCAGGTAGGCGGCAATGGAGGTTATTCCATTGGTCCATTACTTGCCGCACTTATCGTACTGCCAAGAGGGCTTGCCGGTGTTCGCCTACTCGCCTTCGTAGCTATCTTTCTTGCCATCATCTTAGGTTACATCGGTCGATGGCTTGTGCAGGAGATGAAGGAAGCACGAAAGAAAGCCGTCGAGCATTGGGCTACGATGAAGCAATATAGCCGACGACGAATCTATTTCTTCATCTTCATCCTGTTTATGCTGATGTTTTCGAAGAACTTCTATACTTCGAGCATGACCAATTATTTCACATTCTTCCTCATCGACAAATTCCACATTTCGGTGGCCAATGCACAAGTTTGTCTCTTCGCCTTCCTTGCCTCTCAGGTGGTTGGCACTATCGTGGGAGGATGGATTGGAGACAAGTATGGTCGCAAGTATGTGATATGGTTCTCGATTTTCGGGGCTGCACCATTCACGTTGCTACTTCCTTATCTCGATGGCTTTGTCGCTACCGTTGGTCTGTCCATCGTGATTGGTATGGTTATGGCGTCCGCATTCTCGGCCATCCTCGTTTATGCCACTGATTTGATGCCGAATCATACGGGCACCGTCGCAGGCATCTTTTATGGCCTTTCGTTCGGACTTGGAGGCCTTGGCAGCAGTTTCTTCGGATGGTTAGCCGATCAGACCAGCATCCTCTTCATCTTCAAGGTCAGCGCCCTGCTTCCTTTGCTTGGTGTCATCGCCGTCTATCTGCCAAAGATGAAGAAAGAGACTGCATAAATTGTTGTTTTGTGTTAAAATTACGCGTTTTCTGAAAGAAATATCCTCTAAAACTTGTTTTTGTCCCTGAAATCGTGTATCTTTGCCGAAACAAAGTCAAAAGATATGGAAAATCACGAAAAACCCCACTTTGGATATATCTATCCACGACCCGCAGTCACCACCGATTGTGTCATTTTCGGTTTCGATATGACCGAAGAACTCCTGAAGGTGTTGCTCATCGAACGAGGCATCGAACCTTTCAAGGGTCGTTATGCTTTGCCGGGCGGTTTCATCAAAATTGAGGCCAAGACCAATGAATATGGTCTGGTGGTCGAGGAGAGGAACGAGAGTCTCCTTGAATGTGCAAAACGAGAGCTGAAGGAAGAGACTGGCTTCGATGTTCAGAACATCTATGAACTTGGTACTTGGAGTACTCCAGGTCGAGACCCTCGATGCATTACCATCACAGATGCCTATTATGCCTTGGTGACCATCCAGCCTGTTCGGGGTGGAGATGATGCTGCTGATGCCAAATGGGTTCCACTTTATCAGGTGCTCAATACCATTAAGAATCTGCCTGAGGGTATGCGTTTTCTGGCATTCGACCACGACGAAATCATTACCGCAGCCCATATCCGTCTGCAACAGCAGTTGTGCTTCGAACCTTTGGCCTTCAAACTTTTGCCCAAGCGATTCTCGATGTCGACGCTCCAGAAACTCTATGAGGCCATCCTCGAAAAGAATTTCGACCGTCGCAATTTCGCCCGTAAGATGCTCGACAGTGGTATCCTTGATGTTTTCCCCACCGAATCGAGAAACATCAACTATCAGCTTAATCTCGAGAAGTACGAGGAATTCAAGCGCACCGGCAGGCTTTCGAACCTGATCTTCTGATATGTCGCTAATCTGTGACAGATTGTCAGTATTCTTCTTTTTTAGGAACAAACCTTTCTTTTGTTTTCATATTAAAAGTGTGTCAATCTGACACACTTTGTTTTTGGCATATGCTTTGCATTATTAGTTGGCAAAAGGTCTTATTCCCTTTATATGGCTGAAGATTTATTTTTTTTGTACAAAATTCTTTCTATTTTGGGAAATATGTTTACCTTTTGGTCTTTTTGACACATAATAATGAGGGATGACAAATCTCTGAATGTTTAACCAAACAGTAAGAACAATGAGCAACACAGAAAATTCGAAGAAGACAGTTCGTGACAATGATCAGATGACAGCCGATAGCCTCTCGATTTCCGAGATTCGCAAGGTCGTGACCGAACAGTTGTCCGGTTATGGTGATGTGGACGGAATGAGCGTAATGAAGTTGGTAAGGCTTTTGGGCAGTGCCATTACCGGTCGTAAGGAGGAATACAAGCTCTCCTTCAATCGCGAAGAGGAAGATCGCTGGTATGTTGATTTCCCCAATTGGCCTTGGAAGAAGGGAAACCTTGAGATGGTTTGTGGTGCGGACAAGTTCCTGGACCTCTTGAGCGAAGGTAAGGATCGTGTCTCGATTATCGCTAAGGCTACTTCCGAAAAACTTGACGAGGCGGAATTCCTGCAGCTTATGCAGGACGGTTGGCACGAATTGTCTCAGACTCAGTCTTCGCTGACAGGAGGTGCCACTTATACGGTTCGAGGAAACAAGACTGAACAGTTTATACGCAAACACCCACTGACGGGAGAATCAATGCCTCGCACCCTTTGGCTTTGCCCGGTGACGCTCTTCGTCGTAGGTCGTTATCCGAAATACTTCTACGTCAAGGCTATTGAAGAGTAATTCCACTCACTTGTTTCCGGTAGCATGCGCTGCCGGAAACTACCAACAACAATAATAACCAAATTCTAAAACTTACACTTATGTTAGGAGCAATCATTGGCGATATCGCTGGATCAACATTTGAGTTCTGCAACACGCACGACTACAACTTCCCGCTCTTCGACCTGTTTAGCAATTTCACTGACGACAGCATCTGCACTGTGGCAGTTGCCGAGTGGCTTCTCGATGACCCCAACCTCTCGCACGCGGTTCTGGAACAGAAACTGGTGGAGTTTGCCAACGAATTTCCCTGCCCGATGGGAGGATATGGTGGTGGCTTCCGCACCTGGCTCTTCTATCCCGAGCAACTCAAGGACTATCGCGGTTTCTATACGGGCGGCGAACGAGTCCCCTACAATTCCTGGGGCAATGGTTCGGCCATGCGCGTTTCGGCAGTAGGTTGGATGTTCGATACACTTTGGCAGACCGAGAATGCTGCCGAAATCTCGGCATCCATCACTCACAATCACCCCGAGGGCATCAAGGGAGCACAAGCCACGGCGGCAGCCATCTTCATGGCACGGACAGGCAGCACGAAGGAGGAAATTCGCAAGTATATCGAGGAGAAATATGGCTACGACCTGCATCGCACCTGCGATGAGATTCGTCCGACTTACCATTTCAATGGCAGTTGCCAGGGCACGGTACCCGAAGCCATCGTCGCCTTCCTCGATAGTCGAGACTACGAGGATGCTATTCGACTGGCTGTCACTCTGGGTGGCGACAGCGACACCATTGCCTGCATTACGGGCGGCATAGCCGAAGCCTTCTATAAGGAAATCTCCTCTGATCTTGCCGGTGATGCACTCGACAAACTGCCTTCACGCTTCATCGAGGTCATCGGACGACTGCAGGAGAAAGGACATTACATCAAGACGTTCTGATGGTCGATGCTGTCTTATTCGAACAATACACCTTTTTAAATATATTATTAACAGTCAAACTTAAAAACAATTGTTATGGAGAAAAAAGCACGTATTTACAACTTGATTATCGTTGATGAGAGTGGATCAATGGGACACCTGAGGGAAGCAACCCTTTCGGGAATCAACGAAACGATTGGAACCATCCGCAGTGCCCAGGAGGAGTTTAAGGAGACGCAGGATCATACGCTGACGCTTGTCACTTTCGACACGGGTAACACTCCTTATGTGCGGACGATGATCGACAACAAGCCCATCGCTGAGGTCAAGGAGTTCACTGACTATATGCCTTGTGGAGGCACGCCTCTCTACGATGCGATGGGCCAGTCGCTGACACGTCTGCACGACCGCATCAAGGATGACCCCGATGCGGCTGCCGTGGTCACGGTCTTGACCGATGGATTGGAGAATTCTTCCCGCGAATGGACGGCCTCTGCCCTTCGCAGTCTGATTGAAAAGCTGAAGACCGAAGGCTGGACATTCTCCTATATGGGCTCGGCACACAACGTGAAGGAAGTGACCGACCTTCTGGCAATCGACAATGTGGTGGAATTTGCCCACGATGAACGTGGAACCCATAACACTTGGCTTCGTGAGCGTTCTTCGAAGAGAGCCTATTATCGTAAGATGAACGATATGTATGGCCAAGAGGCTTCGCTTTCTGCAATGGAGATGATGGAACAAAAGCGTCAGTTCGCACGCGAATACTATGGTCCAAGGGTGACTCCCGACAACATCAGTACACTTAATGCCGGTGAGATCTTCGTATTCGGCAGCAACATCCGAGGCTATCACGCAGGAGGAGCGGCGGCAGCTGCAATGCATCATTTCGGTGCCATCTGGGGACAGGGTGAGGGTCTGCAGGGGCAGAGCTATGCCATCCCGACGATGGAAGGCATCGCAAGCTTAACTGGCTCTGTGGAACGATTTACGAAGTTCGCTGCCGAACATCCTGAAATGCGTTTCCTCGTGACGCGTATCGGTTGTGGCATTGCAGGCTACACACCCTCGACGATTGCCCCGTTGTTCCGCGACTGCATTATGCTCGAGAATGTCACCCTTCCTGCCGACTTCTGGCAGATCCTGGGCATCACGAACTATAACCTTTAAAAAGGCAGCAGGGGAGAGCCTGCTTTGATTGGCTCTCTCCTGCTGTTTGATTGTTTCGCGAATCGTTTTGATGATTCGATTCTTGGTGCTCTTGGCTACGTCCTCGTTGCTATAGCCCAGTTGCTGTGCCAGCTCCCTCATCGTTCGTTTGTCGTAGTAGTACCCTTCGAGCAAGGCTCTTTGACGAGGGTTGAGCGTTCGGATGGCTTGTTCGATGGCCTCCATCTTGCGTTGATGTGCCTTTTCGCTCTCTTCGATGAAGTCAATCCACGATTGGATCTCCTTCTGAATCAAGTCAAGCCTTTCGGGCAGGATGCTTTCGTCGTCGAGCGATGTCTCCAGGTTCTCGTACGTCCGCTTGCGGAGGTACTCGTGAGCTTTGTTGATGCAAATGCTCGTCATGTAAGCCATCAGGTTTTTCGGCTTCTCGGTAAATGTTCCAACCATCAGCTTTTCCAGAAGGACCAGCCAGGCGTCTTGCAGAATGTCTTTGGCGTCGAATTCCGGAATTCCGTAACGCTTCGTCAAAAGTTCCAACATTTTCGAACGAGTAATTTTCTCCTCTTCCGTGTTCATGATTTCAAAATACTCTCTCTTCATATCGCTAAAGTTTGTCGAATTGCACTGCAAAGATAGGAAAAATTTCTTCATCCTCCAAACTATTTCGTAACTTTTTTCAAAAAAATGTTTCTTTTCCTCATAAATCTTCAATTTTGCTATCTGACACTCTTAATTATTGCGTCATTTTTACATAAATGTATACAAATATACGTAAACAATCATATAAATATGTGAAAATTCGTCATATATCCCATTTCTTTGGATTAATCGACGAATTATTCATAATGCGTAAAAGTGACACGAGACATTTCGTACAATAGGATATGGGTTTCGTACAATTTGTCCCATTTTTTTTGGAAATATCATCGCTAATCCCTATCTTTGCACCATCAAAAGTGTTAAATTAAACAAAATAGGGGTGCCGGCGGACTTGGTTGATGATTTTTGGTTTGGAGAATACAAAAAATACCCTTATCTTTGCAGCAAATAATTAGAAGATTTTTACTGGAAACAATTCAAGGATGACCCCGCATCTGACAATCTCCAACACCATTGGCCTCTACAGGTTCCCGATCGACAGCATCGTCTATATTGCTGCCGAGGGGAACTATTCCCGTTTCAAGATGGCCGATGATGACGAACAGGTGCTGGTATGCCAGTTGGGACAACTTGAAGAAATTATGCGCGAACAACTTAATAAGGAAGACAACCGATTCCTGCGCGTGGGCCGCAGCTTGATTATCAATCTCGACTATGTCTATGTCATCAATCCGTCCAAGGGCCAGCTCATTCTGAGCAATGGTTGTGGTGTGAGATACCCAATCACTGCTTCGAAGGATGCCCTCACGGCGTTGAAGAATGCATACGACAATGGTGTTATCAAATAATGTATTTTTGTCGGAACAATGGAAGACATAAAAGATTCTGAAATTCGTATCATCGGTAAGGACGAAACCTTCGACAAGAACACTGTGCCAGTTAATCCGTCGGCAGAGAGTTCAAAAGATGATTCCGTGCTCGAGAAAAAGAGTTTCGATAGGGAAGAGGGACGATACAATAAACCCAAAGACGGATGGAGCATACGCAAGTTGCTCATCTTGTTTGTGCTGTTTGTCATCGTGGCCAATGTGCTCTTCTACATCTTCAAAGGTAGTATGAGTCAACCGCCTGTTGAAGCTCGTATGAATGGGGTAGAGGAATTGGAAAATGCGATGTTCGATCCCGAAGTGCCCGAAGGACAATTCGAGTCGGAAGTTAGTGCCGCCAACACGATGATTCTTGATGACATTCCGGTTACGTCGTCGACATCGGCAGTCCCACATTGTCAGGAAAAGATGGTTGAAATAAATGGAATAGAATTGAAATTGATGATTCCGATGGACGCGGTGCCAAAATTCGTAGTCGGAAAGATTGATCCTAATGATGCAAATATCGTCTTGGCCCTTCAGGCTGCGGATATTCGAAAGGATAATGGAGAGATAGTGGGCGCTTGTGTATATAATGGTGAGGTTGTTGGAAAAGGATTGGCAAAGAAAGGATATGTATCGATTATACAAGGAAAAATGAGAATAGGAGTGACTGACCATAGTCCGTTGTTCGAAGCGGCTATTCAGGAAGGAGGCGATTTTTTCCGCCAGTATCCGCTTGTGGCCGATGGTGTCATGATCGAAAATCAACCCAAGGGAAAGGCTGTGCGTCGTGCTATTTGTCAACGTGGAAGCAACTTTTTTGTGGCAGAATCATTGACACCCGAATCCTTTCACGATTTCGCCCAAGCGCTGCAGGATCTGAATGTCGATAATGCCGTTTATCTTGTGGGCAGTCAGTATGCCCTTGGATTCCTTCGTGACATCAACAACAAACTTCACGAATGGGGAGAATCCAAATTCGCCAAGGCTAAAAATATCAGTTATCTGGTTTGGAAAAAAGAATAGGATTACGCTCCCTTACATTTTCAATCGCTTCATCTCCATCATGCAGCTGATGGCCCACCACGAACGCAGGGCGTCCAGATAATCCTGCTGCACGGCGAAAGTGTGGCTATAAAGATAATTGCGGCAGTTGAACGCATCCCAACTCACTGAGATCTCTCCCTTCTTTGGGATGGACAAGGCAAAGCGGAATAGCACAGTCTTTCCATCGCCAGCCATAACGAGCGGAGCAGTCACTTGTGCCAGGTCTTCGACGAATTGTTTATAGCATAGGTTCAACTCCGGATCAAAACCTTTTCCTTTTTTATGCTGTGGCTTGGCGTCATTGTTTTTGGGCTGCATTATTTCGATTTCTTCTGTGTCTTTCGTTGCCACATCCTTGATTATTCCTTCAAGGAAGGCGACCTTGTAGGCAATCATCGGGCAATGAAAACTGCGCAGCAGACGATTTCGGTCCAACTTCCGAGTGTTGTGCTGTGACTGTTGCAGGGCATCCCGCATCTGTTGAAGCGTGCGTTGTAGTTCTGCCTCCCTCGCTTCGCGTTTTGTGCGGAGTAATCGCACCGATTCCTTGATGCATTCATCGACACCGTCACGTGTATAGACCAGTCGCACGTTGTCGGTGTCGTTGCCGTAATGCAGGCAGACGTTGTGTTCGCCTGCAAGATAAATCCATGCACGGTCATCGGGCAGAGGAGCGAAGTGTTGTCGTTGGACTTCTTCTTCCAGTTTGCGCAGCGTGTTGGCAACAAAGTCGGTGTCGGCCTGATGGCGCTCCGAGGCTGCCCAATCGGAAAGTTCACGGATGAGCGCCTTGCCTGCTGCCAGGTAATCTTCTGCAGCCACAGGGTCCTCTTCCATATAGCTTCGGTACTCCGACATGAGTCGGGCATCGAGCATGTTGATGTAGTCTTCACCTGCTGCTTCGTATTGCATATATTCGTTGCGGAGGTTATCGAACTCCGTTACCTCTACCGTTAGTTCCTGATTCATTCTTTTTTATTATTGTAACATCGAAAAGCACGTTGCAAAAATACGTATTATTCTGCATTCTTCCAATTTTTGGAATGAAAAACCAAAAAAGTCTCCCGATTTTTTGGATTCTTCCCCGATTTCTTTTATCTTTGCGCAAAATTGTTAATCATTATTTGTAAATAATTAATTGTTAATTGTAAATTATTAATTGTTAATTGACTATCATGATCAACCGACAGCTTTTACATCCCGAGAGCATAGTAGTGATAGGCGGCTCGAACAACGTGCATAAGCCAGGAGGCGCCATCGTCCGCAATCTTATTCAAGGAGGTTACCAGGGCACGCTCCGTATTGTCAATCCCAAGGAGGACGAGATTCAGGGCATCAAGGCTTTCCACGATGCCAAGGAGATACCGCCCACTGAGTTGGCTATCCTTGTGGTGGCTGCCAAGTATTGTCCCGACTATGTCGATTACCTTGCCGCCGAAAAGCAGGTGCGCGCTTTCATCATCATCTCGGCAGGTTTCGGCGAAGAGACTGCCGAAGGTGCCAAGCGCGAGCAGCACATCCTCGATACTTGCGAGAAGTATGGTTGTGCGCTCATCGGACCGAACTGCATCGGCATGATGAACGCATGGTATCACGGTGTGTTCACCAAGCCTATTCCCCAGCTCAATGCCAAGGGCGCGGACTTTATCTCGGGCAGTGGAGCCACGGCGGTGTTCATCCTCGAATCGGCGGTCATTAAGGGCTTGCCTTTCAATTCCGTCTGGAGCATCGGCAACGGCAAGCAGATTGGTATCGAGGATGCATTGCAGTATATGGACGAGAACTTCGATCCTGAGCGTGACTCGCACATCAAACTGCTCTATATCGAGAACATTTCCGATCCTGACAAACTGCTCTATCATGCTGGTTCGTTGATTCGCAAGGGTTGTCGCATCGCAGCCATCAAGGCAGGCAGCAGCGAGAGCGGTTCACGTGCTGCCAGTTCGCATACAGGTGCCATCGCCAGCAGCGATTCGGCTGTCGAGGCGCTCTTCCGCAAGGCTGGCATCGTGCGTTGTTTCTCACGAGAGGAACTGACCACCGTTGGCTGTATCTTCACTCTTCCCGCCTTGAAGGGTCGCAACTTCGCCATCGTCACTCATGCGGGTGGACCTGGCGTGATGCTGACCGATGCGCTTTCGAAGGGCGGCTTGCAGGTGCCCCATCTCACGGGCCCTGCAACCGAGGAACTGAAGACGAAACTCTTCCAGGGCGCTGCCGTCAGCAATCCCATCGACATCCTTGCTACGGGTACTCCTGAGCAGTTGGGCATCGCTATCGACTATTGCGAGAAGCGTTTCGACGAGATTGATGCCATCTTCGTCATCTTCGGATCGCCAGGTCTTGTGCAACTCTATGAGGCCTATGACGTGCTTCACAAGAAGATACTCGAGTGTCGCAAGCCTATCTTCCCCATCCTGCCTTCGATGAATACGGCTGGCCCCGAGGTGGCAGAGTTCCTGGCCAAGGGACACGTCAACTTCTCCGACGAAGTGACGGTGGCCAACTGTCTCGTCCGCGTGATGAACACCCCCAAGCCTGCGCCTGCCGAGATTACGCTCTTCGGCGTTGATGTGCCGAAGATTCGCGACATCATGAGCGGCCTGAAGGAGAGCGGCTACATCTCGCCCGACCTGGTGCGACAGATTTTCAGTTGTGCCGGCATTCCAATGGTTCCCGAAATGGTTTCGGAGCAAAAGGAAGAACTGCTGGCCTTCGCCGACCGAATTGGATACCCTGTTGTCGCCAAGGTCGTCGGTCCCATTCACAAGAGTGATGTGGGTGGCGTGACGCTCAACATTCGTGATGCCGAACATCTTGCCTGGGAGTTCGACCACAAGATGAAGATTGAAGGCGCCAAGGGAGTGATGGTGCAGAAGATGCTGCGTGGTACCGAGCTCTTCATTGGTGCAAAGTACGAACCTCGCTTCGGTCACGTTGTGCTTTGTGGTTTGGGCGGCATTTTTGTCGAAGTGCTCAAGGATGTCTCCAGCGGCTTGGCTCCTTTGTCGGTATCCGAAGCAGAATCGATGATCCACAGCCTTCGCGGCTATAAGATCATCAAGGGAACGCGAGGACAGAAGGGAATCAACGAACACAAATATATGGAGATTATCGTGCGTCTCTCTACCCTCCTGCGTTTCGCCACAGAGATTAAGGAAATGGATATCAACCCACTCATCGCCGACGAGAAGGAAGTTGTCGCTGTCGATGCCCGAATCCGTATCGAAAAATAATTATCCTCCGTAACCCACCACAATTGTTAATTGTTAATTATTAATTGTTAATTGACCATTGTTAATTGTTAATTGTTAATTGAAAAAGATCATCAACCCCTGGCTCGGCATCAAAGGCTACAACTGCATCTGTTGTAGCCCAGGTAATTCACGTGGTCTCCATCTTGACTTCTGGGAGGATGGCGACGATATCGTCACCCAATGGCATCCCGATCGTGACTTTCAAGGTTGGCTCGACACCCTGCACGGCGGGGTGCAAGCCATGCTGATGGACGAAGTGGGCGGTTGGGTTGTCACACGCAAACTGCAAACCACCGGTGTCACCAGCAAGATGGAGGTGCAGTATCTCAAGCCTATCTCGACCAACGTGTCCGTGCTTACTATCCGTGGTCATATCGTTCGTCAGATGCGTAATGTCGCTTTCATCGAGACGGAGATCCTTGATTCCTCTGGTGAAGTCTGCACCCGCTCCACCCTTGTCTATTTCTGTGCCTCGAAAGAAAAAGCCGCTGAAACCATAGGCTTCACCGGCTGTGATGTCGAAGAATAAAATAATTGACTCAAGTTTCGCATTTGCTCAACTTGATGGATAATAAGGGATATCTCTTTTTGGGGATATTAGGGGATATTATGGATATTAAGGGATATTAAGGGACGATACCTTAGCCTGTAGAGATTGGGACCCAAGAAACATTCGTCTCTTATTATCCTTTAAAATCCCTTAAAATCCCTTAGAATCCCTTAGTTCTGCTTACGCTTCATACTCTGTGGGGTCGAAACCTTCGAGGGCTTCCTTGCGCTCGATGCAGGTGCCGCAGGTACCGCAATGTCGGTCGTGACCCTTGTAGCAGGAGTAGGTGTGCGAATAATCGACGCCCAATTCGCGACCACGCAGCGCGATTTCGCGCTTCGAGAGGGGAGTGTAGGGGGCGAAGAGCGTAACGCCGTTGGTGGTGCCTTCTTCGATGGCGTGGCTCATGGCAACGACAAAGTCGGGGCGGCAGTCGGGATAGACGAAATGGTCGCCCGAGTGGTTGGCCATGAGCACGTGCTGCAAGCCCTGGCTTTCGGCGATGCCAGCGGCGATGCTGAGCATGACACCATTGCGGAAGGGAACGACGGTCGATTTCATCGTCGTTTCGTCGTATTGTCCGTCGGGTATCTCTTCGTAGCCATTCTTGAGGAGACTGGAGCGGAAGTACTGCTCCATGAAGTCGATATTGATGACGAGATGGGGTATGCCGAGTTTGTGACACTGCCAGCGCGCGCAGGCTATCTCGTGCTCGGCGTGGCGTGAATGATAGTCGAAGGTGACGGCCAGGGCGATGCGCTCCTGGAATTCATGGAGCAGTGTCACGCTGTCCATGCCACCGCTGAGGATAATGATACTGTCTTTCATATTGACGCTTTTAATCCATATATCGCTGCAAAATTACGGCTTTTTTGGCATTTTTCCAAGTATTTCAGTTTTTTTTAGACGAAAAATTTGCTTTCTACGGATTTGTTGCGTAAATTTGCCCCCAAATTTGATAAAAATATCTATTACTTAACCCAAATAAATATGAAGAAGACACTCTTGATGGCCTTTGCCATTGTTGCAGCTGTCGCAATGACTGGCTGCAAAAGTTCTAAAACCCTTTCCGACGCTGCTACCGTAGCATCTCCTACCGAGGAAGTGAAGGAGGTGGAGCCAATCACCTACACTACTCCTACCCGCACTACGACCCGTACCACACCAGTGGCCCAGGCCGGTGACCGTCAGGAGAAGGTTTCGGTGGTGAATAGCGGCGATGCTGGACTCCTGAAGGACTACAATGTTGTGGTTGGTGCATTCAGCAACAAGACCAATGCCGACAACTTCAAGGCCAAGATGGTGAGCCGTGGCTACAATGCCTTCCTCGTACAGAATGAGGCTGGTCTCTATCGTGTAGTAGCTGGCGGCTATGACACCCGTGCACAGGCTGTGAGCGTGCGTGACAACATCCGTTCGACCTACGCCAACGATGACCCAGGTACATGTCCTGCTGCCTGGCTGCTCATCCCTGCCTATTGATCGGACGCTTCTTTTACGATTCATAAAGCCAGATACTTGGGGAAATGCTCCAGGTGTTTGGCTTTTGCTTTATTCTTTCTATATTTTGGTCGTATTACTCTTGTCATGTTGGAAAAACGGACAAAAACGCCGGTCCTCATGTTGAAAAAATTGACCTTTCTCATCACCCTGTTTCTTAGTCTTTTCTTATCGATCAGGGCACAGACCAGCAACTATGAGCAGACCATCCGCTCGCATGGATTCGTTCCCGGTCAGACCCACGACTGGAGCCATGAGTCGGACATCAATCTGCCTCAGCCCCGCTTGGCCTACATCAACCTTCGCTCCAAGTACGGAATCCCCTACACCAACACCTCCAACTTCCGTGATACCATCGAATATTTCGATTCCATGGGCAATTACTTCATGAAGCGGGCCATCGTCAATGTGCAGGGTGCCACCTCCACCTCTTTCCCCAAACGCAATGTCAAGCTGCAGCTCATCGACGATGACTGGAAGGGCGAAGTGATGCCCACCGTGGATTTTGACGGATGGGTCAAGCAGGACCATTTCCACCTCAAGGCTTTCTATACCGATTGGCTACGTGGTGTCGGTATCGTAGGCTACCAGCTCTTCGACCAGATGGAGCAGCAGATGTCTGCTTCGAGCAACCGCATCTGGAAGCGTGCAGGCGTGGAGGGACACAAGAATGCACGCTGCTACCCCGATGGCTTCCCTTGCATGATGTTCCTCAATGGCGAGTTCTGGGGCATCTGCACCTGGCAGCTTGCCAAGCATCGCCGCAACATGGCACAAGAGAAGCACAATGCCCTCCACATCCACCTGGACGGCAACATGAACGAAACAAATTTCTGGCTTGACAACCTGAAGTGGAAAGCTTTCGAGGTGCGCAATCCCAAGGGGCTCTACGATATGGAGGGCAATGCCTATGACGAAGGTGCCGAGCTCATCGACAGCAGTTCGCCTTACTTTGCACTGCCCTACGATTCGGAAGACGTGCGCCAAGCCAAGCAGCGCTCTGCCCAGGTCAAACAGGCCGTTATCGCCCTGACACGAAGGGTAGGTGAGGTGGCCAACCTGAAGCAAAGCGGAGCCTCGGCCGAGGAGATTCGTGCGGCGATTGCCCGCCACTTCGATGTGGAGTCGATGGTCAATTACCTTGTGTTCAGCACGGTGATAAGCAACTACGATGGCTTTGCCAAAAACTGGCAATGGCTTACCTACGATGGCGGCGAAACGTGGCACGTGGCGCCCTACGACCTCGATTGCACTTTCGGCAACTACCATGAGGGTACCTTCGTCTTTCCAGCACGATTCTCGTACAGCGACAGCGACTACCGATTCAAGATTTCGCGGCGTGGCATCGCCACGTGGTTCTGGGATTACTATAAGGACGAAATACGGGCGCGCTACGCCGAGCTGCGCGACTGCGGTGTCTTCAGCCCAAAGAACATCTCAGGTCTCATCCACGACTGGCATGACCGCATCGGCGGCGACCTCTACGACATGGAGTGGGCACGCTGGCCCAACGCCCTGTGCATCAGCCAGACCATCACCAACCCCGGATGGGAGGCATCCGACGACTGGACCGACCACTTCAACCACCTGCCCGAATGGAAAGAGGATGTCACCTATCAGCCGGGCGACATCTGCCGCTTGGCTCGCCGCGTCTGGATTGCGACTGGCGTCACTACCGGTGTCCGTCCTTATCAGCAGCTTGGCTACACCGACAGCCTCGAGCGTCTGGACGCATGGATCGACGAACGTATCGCGCTCGAAGACTCCTACTTCGGCTACATTCCTCCCGAGGGTCTCGACGAGGTAGCAGCCCCTGCCGCAGCTCGTGCCATTGCCGTGCTTGCTCCCGATGGTACGCTGCGTACCAGCCTTGCTCGTGGCATCAACATCGTGCGCTACGACGACGGCTCCTCGCGTGTCGTCATGATCAGATAACTCCCGTTCAAATCCGGCAAGTTGAACTAATGTGAAACTTGAGTAGTAAATAATTTCTTATGAAACGCCTTCTCACAATCCTCGTTGCTCTTCTCTCCGCCTCCTCTCTGCAAGTCGGGGCGCAAAACGTCGTGATCAACGAGATCATGCAGAGCAACGTCAATGGCATCATGTATAAAGGCGATTTCCCCGATTCGTGGGTCGAACTCTACAATGACAGCAGGAAGGCTGCCAATATACAGGGTTGGCGCATAGGCTTGGAGCGCAATTTCAACACTGCTTGGGAATTCAGTCACTCGATGCACATCGGAGCTGCCGGTCACCTGTTGGTCTATTGCGACAAGGTCGATAACGGCTACCAGCATACCAACTTTCACCTCGATGCCCACGAATGCACCATCTATCTGTGGGATGCGAGCGGCACGATAGTCGATTCGCTGCGCCATCGCCAGCAGCCTGCTCCCGGCGTGGCCTATGGGCGGATAGTCGATGGTGGCGAAGAGTGGGACTACGAAGTCACCCCCACGCCGGGTACGTCCAATCAAGGTGTCTTCACCCACTACCTGATGCCTGAACCCAAGTTCAGCCTCTCGGGTCGTTTGCTCGACCATGCGGGACAGGAACTCACCGTATCCATTCCCGACCTGCTCGACCTGCCTGCCGACACACGGCTCTACGTCACCACCGATGGTTCGTTCCCAACTCCCGATTCGCCCAGCTACTCACGTGACAACCCCTTCCGCATCACCCTCGACCGCACCACTGTCGTGCGCGCTCGCCTTCTTTCCTCCCAAGGCCTCACCAATGTGCCCACCACGCATAGCTACATCCACCATCCGCGTACCACCCGTTTGCCGGTCTTCTCGCTCAGCTGCGACAGCCTGTTGCTTTGGGGTGACAGCCTTGGCATGATGATTGGCTCAGACTATCACGCCAACTGCTACAAGGGCTGGCGTCGCCCCATCCATTTCGAAATGTTCGAGCAGGAGCAACCAAACCGCGCCATCCTCAACCAGCTGGGCGAAGCCGGTATGCACGGCGCAGGCTCCATGCTCCACAACCAGAAGGCCATGAACCTCTACACCAGCAAGCGCTGGCAGAAGAAGCGTTTCGACGCCTCACGTTTCTGGCCCCACAAGCCGCACATCACCCGCACCAAGACCTTCTGCCTGCGCAATGGCGGTAGCCGCTGTGCTGACTCGCGGTTTGAAGATGCTTTCGTGCAGCTCCTCTTTGCAGAACACATCGACACACTCGAATACCTCGACTATCGCCCCGTCATTGTCTATATAAATGGACGTTACCGTGGCCTCTACGACCTTCGCGAACGCGCCAACAACACTTTTGCAGACAATAACTATGGTATCGATGGGGACGAAGTAACTGAAATCGAGGATATGGACAGTGCCGACCCTATTTACCAGCCTATCCGCGACCTGATATGGAGCGACAACCCAACCTACGAGACACTTTGCCGTTACTTCGACATGCCCCTGCTGCTCGACTACACATGCTGCCAGGCCTTTGCCACCAACACGCTCTTCCCGTCGGCCAACGTCTTCATGTGGGTGCATGGCGACACACTTCGTCCCGACGACTCCGATAGCCGTATTCACCCTGTTCTGAAGGACCTTGATGAATTGGCCTCCACAGCTCCTACTACCAACTGGTACAACTTCATCACCCTGCAAGGCACTGAGGGCACATGGGGTTCGAACTACAATTGCCGTCGCCTCTACGCTGTCCTGTTCGGTATGAAGGAGTTCCAGGATGCTTTTCTCGACCGTATGCAGACCTATTTGGGCGACTTCTGCAAACCCTCTGTCACCGTGCCCATGGTTCAGCAAATGCGTGCCGAGATTGAAGACGAGATTCCGGCTACCTTCGAAGTGCTCGACGAGGGTGTAACCTACGCTGATTTTGCCGACCGTATCGACCGTATGCTCATCCCTTATCTGGAGCAGCGCCCGATGATACACTATCGGCATCTGGCGGCCTATTACGGACTGGGCGAAGTCGTGCCAATGCGCATCAGCACGCTTTATAGTGATGACGATGGGTTGAACTGGGAGTCACTCTGCATTAAGGTCAATGGCATCCGTCTTACGGAAAGGGACTTCGACGGCGCTTTGTTTTCAAGTCGTCCCGTTCGCCTCGACACCGGCAATGACGAGCTGGGGTGGCGCATCACACTCACCGATGCATTGGGCCGTACGCAGACCCTCGAACGACGTCGCTCTTCGCTCTCGTTCTGCCTCGCCGACTACGGCACAGGTTTCTCAAGCATTCGCTTCGATCCCACGCCTATTGACCAATTGGGCATTGAAAACATCACGATCGGTCATGCGGCTCCGCAACAATGCTTTGACCTCGTTGGTCGCCCAATCCAGTCCACATCAAGAGGCCTCAGCATCATACGTGATGCGAATGGAAATACACGCAAAACATTCTGCCCATGACCCTCCCTCTGCTCCTCCCTCTTGCGGCTACAGCCTTTCAGCTCCACTTGGGCACGCAGTGCATCCAGACGGACATCTGCAGCATCGATAGCATTACCTTCGATGCGGCTCGGCAGCAGCTCGTCATTCATCGTGCTGAGTCTTCTGGGTATTATGTGCCTATTTCCAGCATTGACAGCATCTCTTTCCCCCAACTCCAGTCGCAAGCATCCATACATTTCGGTCCTGACCTTGTATCAACGGTCAATCCCTATTATTTCGACGGACTGACGATCGAGTGCAGCGGGAATCATGTCAAGGTGGTGAGCCACTGCAACTTCGTGACGGACATCGAAATTGAAGGACAAGCATCCGAAGCGTCGATTCTCGTCGAAGCCGACCAGCCCATTCGCCTTCATCTCAATGGACTGGAGCTCTCCAGCAGCCGACCATCAATCATCAGGCTGGCGAAGGCATCGGCTGACACCATCCTCATCGAAGGCGAAAACTCGCTCAGGCATACAGCAAGCGAACTGGATCGTGATTCGCCCGAAGCTGCTATTTATGCCACTGGTCAACTCACGCTCTCGGGTTCAGGTACCCTCACCGTCCTAACTGAAGGAAAGGTCGGGCATTCGATTCATGCTGGTGCACTTGACATTGAAGGCGGCACCCTTACGATTGACAACAGCAGCCGAGGTGTTAAGGACATAGGTGTCATCTGCTCGCCCATCGCAATTATGGCAGAAGAGGCATTCGAAATGAGAGGGGGGCGATTGTCGATTCATGCCACACGCGAGGCGGGCAAGGGAATCGTGTGCGAGGGACCTGTCACTATTGGCTCAAATCAAGATACCCCCCTTGAACTTGACATTCACTGCACGGGCAAGACCCTCTACACTCCCGGTTCCGACGGACATACGCTGACCGAGGGCTGTCCCGCCATCCTGACGCCAGGCTCCATCAGCATCCGCAGCGGTAGCATCAGCATCGAGACTGCCGACAACGCATCGCAGGGCTGCAAGGCCGGGGAGCGCATCGACATCGGTGGCGGGCGGCTCTTCATGCATTGCTACGACGACTGCCTCAACAGCGCCGGTCCCATCACCTTTGCAGGCGGCACCTCAGTGTGCTGCAGCACGGGTGATGATGCCATCGACAGCGATTACGGCGAGCCGGGTGCCATCGTCATCGACGGAGGCAACCTGTTTGCCTACACGACACAAGGTCCTTCGGAAGAAGCGCTCGACTGCGACGACAACCGCCGCATCCTGCTTCGTCGCGGCACTGTTGTCACCTTCGGCGGTGCACAGCACCCCGAGCAGCGCACCCTCGGCTCCAGTCAGCAGCCCTATTATCTGGGGGCGGCGCTCGACGATTGTCGCAGCGGAAGCTACTATTCGCTCATCGGCCCGCAGGGCATCCCGATCTGCACCTTCCGCTTCGACCACGACTTCCCGAGCACGCAGTCGCTCCTGTCTTCCCCCGATTTCGACCCCGCCAGCTGGAGTATCACCGAATCGCCCGAACCTCCTGTGGGCTTTTCGGAAAGCGTGGCCGAAAGATTCTTCCTCTATTAGTCGTTAATTATTTTTAAAAATCAGGTGCGATTGCACTGCAAATGTTGGAAAAACGGACAAAACCGCCTATTTTTGCATTGGAAAAACGGACAATGATATGTTGAAACGTCTTTCTCTCCTGTCGGCAAGCCTTGCGCTTGGTGTGCTGCCAGCGACTGCCTCGGCTGACGTTCTCGGTTCGAATGAATCGGGACACCTCGTCATCAACGAGATTATGCAGTCGAACATCGACCTGCTGATGGTGGAGCACGACTTTCCCGACTCGTGGGTGGAGCTTTATAATCCGACAGGAAAGGCGATCAACATCCAGGGCTATAGGATAGGATTGACACCCGATTTCGAGTCCTCGTATCTTTTCCCCAAAAGCCATCATGTGGCTGCCCACGGCTACCGACTGATCTATTGCGACAAGAAAGGGCAGGATACTCACACTGACTTTCGTTTGGAATCTACTTCGGGAGGAAGCATTTACTTGTTCAGTCCAGACGGGGAGATTATCGACAGCCTTAGACATCCCGAGATGCCTGCGCCGAACATTGCATACGGTCGCTGTACCGAAGACGAATCGGAATGGCAATATGAGCTGAAGCCAACACCCGGAGCTGCCAACGAAGGCGGCGGTTCGGCTACGTTACTGCCTTCGCCCGTGTTCAGTCTGTCAGGGCGTATCATGACGGGACCTGCGGAGCTACAGATAACGATGCCGGAGGGATATGAATTACCATCCGACACCCGCATCTATATGACCACGAATGGAGAGGAACCTACACTCGAATCCCCTTCTGCGACTGAGTTCCGTCTGCCGATCGACCGAACGATCATCGTCCGCGCCAAACTTCTGTCGGCTCATGCCTTGCCTTCGCGCGCTGCCACCCACTCCTTCATCTTCCATCGCCGCGAGCTGCATCTGCCCATCGTGAGTCTGGTGACTGACAGCGCTTATTTCTATAGTGAAGAGCACGGCATCCTGCTGGGCGGCCAGCCCTTGGGCACGGGCAATTGCTACAAGGATTGGCGTCGTCCCGTCAACATCGAATATTTCGAAAAGCAGGGCGATGATGCCATTATCAATCAGCTTGGCGAAACGGCTGTGGGTGGTTTGGGTTCGCGTATCTATTCGCAGAAGTCACTCAAACTGTATGCCAACAAGCGTTTCGGTAAGAAGCGTTTCAAGGCACAACTTTGGCCCGAAGACAAACCGGAAATCACCAAGGTCATGTCTTTTCGTCTTCGCAATGGCGGCAATCGGTGTATCGATACACGGTTTGAGGATGCACTGGCGCAACGAATCTTTGCGCGTTGGAAAGATTCGCTCGAATGGATAGCTTATTCCCCCGTCATTGGCTATATCAATGGCGAATATAAGGGAATCTTTGGCCTAAGAGAAAAGGCCGACGAGGACTATCTTGAATCAAACTATGGTATCACGGAGGAGGTGGATGTTGTGGAAAGTTTCTACAGCGATGCGCCAGCATACGCCGATATGCTCCAGCTCATCGATGACGAATCTTCGACATTTGCCGACTTCGAAACCATCATGGAGATGAGCCAGTTTATCGACTATCTCTGCTGCGAGACTTTTGCAACGAATGAGGATTTCCCGCATAATAATGTATATATGTGGAGGAAGAAGCAGGGCAAGTGGCATTTCGTACTGAAAGACCTTGACTATTTCTCCAATTCCCAATTGGGTTTCGACTATCTCAATTGGCTTATGGTGACGGGGAATGAAGGGAAATGGGCATTGCAGCCCATCAAACATCGGCTAATACAGAAATTGCTGATGATGGATAAGTTCCGCGAAACCTTCATCGACCGCATGGGCACGTATCTCGGCGATTTCCTTCGCCCTGATGTGACGTTGCCGCTCATCCGCCAAATGCGCGATGAAATCGACAGCGAAGTGGCAGCAACCTTTGCTGCTATGACCGAAGATGTAAGCTATGCAGACTTTGACAAAACTATCAACGAACGGCTGATACCCTATTGCGAACAGCGCCCCCTGCGGACTTACAATCAATTTGCACAATATTTCTCGTTGGGCGATGTTGTTCCGATGACCATCTATCCGCAGGGGAATCCGATTCTAGTCAACAATGTCGGGCTCACCCAAAGCCGATTTGACGGCTACACTTGGATGGGGCGCAAGCTGAGGCTCGACAGCCGAAACCCTGCAGCGGGTTGGGCGATGACTGTGACCTATTTGAATGGCAGCACGAAGACCTTCCGATATGAGCAGCCATCGGTCAGCATCCGTTTGGCCGAAACTGTGGGCAATTGCAAGTCTGTCGTCTTCACGACCATTTCGATCGACCCGGGCGAAGGCATAGAGTGTGTCGTTAACGATGAGAACAAAACTCCTGCCAGCTACTATACCATCTATGGTACGCCTTGCAGCAATGCAGGGGAGGGCATACGACTGGTGCGTGATCCCGATGGAATATTCCGGAAGATTATCAGAAAATAAGGGGATATGGAAAGAGCATTATTTCAAAGAAGTCTGATTGTCGCATGTCTGATGCTATTCGTCAGTTCAGGTGGTTCTCTTGTTGCCCAGACGCATCAAGTGATTATCAACGAACTGATGCAGAGCAACATCGATGCCTTATTCTATCGAAAGGATTTCCCCGACTCCTGGTTCGAAGTCTATAACACTACAGGAAAGAAAATCAACATGAAAGGCTGGAGCATTGGCACCAATAGCGACTATGCCAAAGCTTACAAACTGTACCATACTCGCGAACTCCCTGCAGCTGGGCATATCCTCTTCTATTGCGACAAGAAGGATGACGGATGGGAACACACTGACTTCCGGTTGGAATCTACCAAGGCGGGAGCCCTCTATCTTTGGAATGCGGACGGCGTATTGATCGATAGTGTGGCATACGAAGAGATGCCTGCCCCCAATATCGCTTGGGGCCGAGTGGCTGATGGGGCTGACGAATGGCAATTTGAAGTCACGCCAACGCCTGGCGAACCGAACGAAAGCCGTGGCTCAGACTTTCTCTTGCCTAATCCGATTTTCAGTCATGCAGGGCGACTGCTCACGGTGGGCGAGTCATTCTTACTATCGATTGCGTTTCCTGATGCCGCTCTTCCTTCCGACACGCGCCTGTATGTCACCCTCGATGGCTCGGCTCCTACCAAAGCGTCAGCAAGCTATGCCATGGATGAACCGTGTAGGATACAGATAACGAAAACAACGGTGGTCCGTGCCCGGTTGATTTCTGACTTCGCACTGACTTCCCTGCCTGTTACGCATTCCTATATCTTTCATCCACGCTCGACGCAACTGCCGGTGTTTTCGCTATCGACCGACAGCAGATACCTTTACGACGAGGAGATAGGCATGATGGTGGGCGATGATTTTGATGGCAATTGCTTCAAGGGTTGGCGTCGCCCGTTCAACATCGAGTTTTTCGAACAATCGGAGCCTGACACGGCACTCATCAATCAGATAGGCGAGGCGGGCATGCATGGTGCAGGGTCGTTGCGAAGAAATCAGAAGGCGATGAACCTTTATACCAACAAGCGCTGGCAGAAGAAACGCTTCAAATCTTCGACATTCTTCCCGCATAAGCCATTCGTCAAGAAGACCAAGACTTTCTGTCTTCGCAATAGTGGCACGCGCTGCCTCGACTCACGTATTGACGACGCCTTTGTACAGTTGCTTTTTGCCAATCATATCGACAGCTTGCAGTATCTCGACTATCGGCCGTGCATTGTCTATATCGACGGCAAGTACAATGGAATCATGGACATTCGTGAGCGTGCCAACAATACTTGGGCATCGAACAATCTGGGTCTGGAGGAAGATTCCATTTCGGAAGTCGAAGCTTTTTATAGCAGTGTGGCAGACTACGACGATGTTCGTCAGCTGATAGATGACCCGTATTCCAGATATGAAGACTTCGCCCGATACTTCGACATGTCGCTGCTTCTCAATTATCTTTGCTGCGAGGCATATTCCTCCAATCGCACCTTTGCTCATACCAACGTCTATCTGTGGTACGACAGAAGCAAATCACAGAAGGTTTTCCATCCTCTGCTGAAGGACCTTGACGATCTTGCCGGAGGAGGAGACAACTGGAACTGGCTTAATTTCATCACAATGACGGGAAGTGAGAGCAATTACGATGAAAAGCCCGAACACCGACGCATTTTTGCGCGGCTGTTTGACATGCCGGAGTTCCGCAACCCGTTCATCGACCGCATGATGGTCTATCTGGGGGATTTCTGCAAACCCTCGGTCACAGTTGCAATGATTAACAAAATGCGTGCAGCGATTGATGGTGAGATCGAAGCGACATTCGCCTTCATGAACGAAGGCGCCACCTATCAGGATTTTGCCAATCGTATCGAGAATCGGCTTATCCCATTCTGTCGGCAGCGCCCGCTGATCCAGAGCCAGCAGCTTGCTTCGCGATTCAATTTGGGGAATGTTATCCCGCTTACGGTCTCTACGATGGCATATCATGATGGCTCGGTTTACAATGTGCCGGTAAGAGTGAACGACATCGGTTTGACAGAGGGCAATTTCGATGGATATTGTTTCGGTGGAAGGGCTTTCCGTGTGAATAGTGGCAGCAGTAATTTCCATTGGCAGCTGGTAGTCGATTACTCCAATGGAGGCTTCGAGACTCGCACCTTTCATCAGCCCGAAATGTGCTTACGACCGGATCTGCTAGGCAACAATATCGTCTCGCTGACCCTTTTGCCTGTAGTCGCTCCTGGAGCTGGCATAGAGGAGGCCGTTGTTGAGGATTGCGATGATGCTTACTTCTATGACTTGTTTGGTCATCGACTCCAGCATCCTGCAGAGGGGCAGGTAATGATTTACAAAGGCAAGAAAATTCTTACAGTTCCTTGGTGAACTGAATACTTTTAACGCAAGTTTCGCAAATACGAAATTTGATGATATTAAGGGATTATAAAGGATATGAAGGGACTTAAAAGAACGCTTCTATCGGACGTGACCGAAAGGGAACAATGTTCCCCATGTCCCAAACTCGTCAAGGCGAAGGTAGCGTCCTTTAATATCCCTAATATCCCTTAGTATCCTTTAAAATCCTGCAAGTTGAGCAAATGCGAAACTCGAGTAATATAACGATAATGAAGTATGATCTGATAGCATTGTTGTGTTTTTTGTTTTTGTTTTCAGCGTGCCAACAGCATACTGATGAAATGATTGAATCAGAGGTTGAACTGAGATTCCAGTTGTCTGTGAATGAATTTGAGCAGATTCCGTTCACACGTGGACTTTCAGAACCTGCTCATCTATTGATTATTGATAAATTTGGCAATGATGTGAAATGCGTGGAGAAGTCCTCGTTTGATCCTTTCGTGATGATGTTGGCTTATGGTGTGCATGAATTCTATTTTGTGGCCGCTGAGAACAAATGGTCATCATTTGATACCGAGCACCTACAGTTGACATGGCATGATGATTCTACAGGACTTGGTCGCGTTTGGGCCTGCCGCATGAGTATCGATGTGGGCAAAACCTCTTTGGAAGAAATTATCATACTCCCCTTAGTTGTGGCTGATGTGAAGGTCGAAGTCCTCGACAGATGGCCACCGCAGGTGGCTACGATCGAGTTGCAGGCTTCAGGGCTTTGTCATGGATTAGACCTTGCGACGATGACTGGAATCAGCATGGGGAATGTAGTGCAGATTTCACAGCGGATCACTTCGGAGGAACACAAGATACAAAACTTCGATTTGCTTACGTTTGTTCCGTCTTCAGGTAATGTGGGTAACCTGATTTTGAGGGCAAATAACGCAGAATATGAAACTTTAGCTACCAAGACAGTGACCGATGTTGTCGTACAGCAGGGTACAATCAGTCGATATTCAGGTTATTTGATTGACGTCAATTCGGATCTGTACTACACCCTCTCGCCCAACTTCGGCAAGAGTCTTGGTATCTTCGGAGGTTCGTTCAGCAACATTGAGGAGTCGGACAGCTGCAAGTTCTATTGGCAGGAGAAGCTGCAGCTCACGTTATTCGGCCACGGCATCAATGGGGCTGGTTACAGCGTGGCGACGCATGAGAGAGGCGTGCAGTATGCCGTGGATTGCTGCTGCCGACGCGATGAGCCGCACGACATCTACCTGCTTTGGTCGCCCAGCAACGACTTCTCGAAGGGTCGCGCCACCATCGGCACGCTCAGCGACTACACCGAGGCCGACGGCTTCGACACCGCGAAGCTCACGACCATGCTGGGCGGCATGAACTACAGCTATCAGAAACTGAAACAGAAGAACCCCGATGCCGAGATTCTTCTGTTTACGACGTTGCCGATTTTCAATAAGGGTGCGGCGGGCTACGATACGCTCTATACCGACAGCATCGGACTGCGTCACTACGTCGATGCCCAGATCGATTGGGCCAAGGCGCACGATGTCCCATACCTCGACCTCTTTCGCCGCTCAGGCTTCACGCACAGCAACTATGGGCCGTATTACCAGAAGGACAAGCTGCACCCGAACGTCGAAGGCTACAAGCACCTTGTCGATATCACCTTGCCGTTTCTTGCTTATCCTCACTGATGGCAGGTCTTTTGTCTCACAGATTCTGCATCTGCTTTTTTTGCACAGAGAATATTTAAGTCACACAGATCCCACAGATTTACACAGATTTTTTTGAGACTTGAAAAAAACTGTGTTTTGGGGTATTTTGATTGTCACACAGAATTTCACAGACTTACACAGATTTTTACTTTACGACATACAATGATCTGCTCTCATCTGTGAAATTTCTGTGTGACCTAATAAATTATTCTCCATCCAGCAGCTGGATGCCATTGGCGAGGAGGGAGATGCGCTGCTGCTTGTAGAGGGCGCCGATGGCCTTCTTGAAGGTCTTCTTAGACATCTGCAGCTCGGAGGCGATGAGTTCGGGCGTGGAATGATCAGTGAGCGGCAGGAAACCGTTGCGGCGATGCAGTGCCTTGAGGATGGAAGCCTCGGCAGGGTCGATCATCTGGCGATAGCCGATGGGCTGGAGGCTGAGGTCGATCTTGTCGTCCTCGCGCACACCTTTGACCCAGGCACGCAGACGTTCACCGATGCGTATCTCCTGGAAGATCTGGTTGTGATAGAGAAGGCCGGCATGTTGTTGGTTGATGATGACCTTGTAGCCGAGGTTCGTTTGCTTCCAGACGAGAGCTTCGACTTCCTGACCTTCCTCGTAGGCGGGTGGCACGTTGCCCAAATGCTTGTCGATCTTGCCAGTGCCTACGATGCGGCCCGACAGTTGGTCGATATATATATAAATAATGTATCGGCGGCCTTCCTCCATCTTCTGAGCCTGTTCGCGATGGGGGATGAGCAGCTCTTTCGACGTGCCCCAGTCGGCGAAGGCACCGACGGCGTTCACGCTGTTGATTTTCAGATAGGCGAACTGCCCCACGGTGGCGTAGGGATGCTCGTTGGTGGCGATGAGACGTGCCTCTGCGTCTTGATAGACGAAGACCTTCAGTTCGTCGCCCACCTTGACGTCCTGCGGCATGTAGCGTTTGGGCATGAGTATCTCGACCCCTTCGCCTCCATCGAGGTACAGGCCGAAGTCAACGATCTTTGCCACTTTCAGCGTATTGTATTGTCCTAATTGTGCCATGGTTTTCTTATTCTTTGCGGACGATGAGTTTGTCGCCCTGGAGCTCAGGGACGACACCGAAGATGCTGCGACGCAGGCAGTAGTTGATGTCGGAGCGGAAGCCATGCTGGATGAGGCGGCGGGCATGTTCGCTCTGGAGGAGGATGTTCGAGAAGTCGCGGTTCGCCTGATGCCAGAGGGCGACGGCCATGCGTGCGCCATCGCTGGCAGCTTCTACACCGTCTTCGGCGAGCAGCGTGCTGGTGAGGGCTCCGGCAAAGAGCGAGTCTTCAAGACAGATGCGGCCGTTGGCACCCGAGCAGACGATGAGCACGTCCTTGCCCAGGGAGAGAATGCGTTCGGTGAGGGCGCGCAGGTTGACGAAAGCACCGATGAGCAGTTGGTAGCAGTCGGCAGCGCCCTTGATGGCCTTTGTTCCATTGGTAGTCATAAAGACGATGGCCTTGCCGTTGACCTTATCGACGGAATATTCGGAAGGAGAGTTACCGAAATCAGCGAACGAACAGCGTTCTGTAGCCTGCTCAGCACCCACGAGGTGTCCCAAGGACTTATAGGCAAGTGCTTCCTGTTCGGTAGCCACGGGGATGATATAGGATGCACCGTTGGCAAAAGCCGTGCAGATGGTTGTGGTGGCACGGAACACATCGGTCACCACCACGACGCTGTCGCGGTGCTCATAGAGTTGGATTAGGCTGGGAGAGAAACAGATTTCGATTTGCATTGTTAGTTAAGGGATATTAAGGGATATTGGGGATATTAAGGGATATTAAGGGACGATACTATCGCCTTGTTAATATGGTGAATAAGGGACTCAATTGACATTCGTCCCCAAATATCCCTTAGAATCCCTTAATATCCCTTAGAATCTCTTGTTAAAGATTTGCGTCAATCAGCTTCTGGAGGTCTGCCTTGGCAGCGAGACCAACCTTCTTGCCGACAACTTCGCCATTCTTGATAAGCATGACAACGGGGATGTTGCGGATGCCGTACTTGATGGTGAGGTCTTCGCCCTCATCCACATTGTACTTGCAGATTTCTGCACGGCCTTCATACTCCTCGGCGAGCTGCTCGATGATGGGGGTGAGACGCTGGCAGGGGCCACACCATGTTGCCCAGAAGTCGATAACTACGAGTTTGTCACTTGCCAGGATTTCGCTGGCATTCTGATCGGTGATTTGTTTTGCCATAATAGTAATTATTTAGTCGTTAGGAATACTTTCTTAATAAAACTGACGCCCGTCTCACGACAGTCGTCAGCCCTTTCTCTCATTTTATGAAGTTTTGTGGAATTACTCACGATGCAAAGATAGGGACTTTTTTCGAACGCTCCAAACATTTCATCCAAAAAATCTCTTTTTTTAAGGATTTTTTACAAATGGGGCCTTCTATGGGTCTATTTGAGCTGTATTTGCTGATATTTTATGCCCTGGCGGCGCCAAGTGTAGATGGCGTGCAGTGTACCATCTTTGCCAAGCAGCAGCGACGGATAACTGTACTGGCTGATGGGCGAAGATTCGAGCGTGAGACGGTGTGTCCACGTGATACCGTCAGTGCTGGTAGCGATGCACGTTGGATTACGCAGTGGTTTGTCGGGTCCGGGAACGAGCGAGAAGGGATTATAGACCATTGCAAACGTTCCGTCGGGTAACGTCACGGCATCGATGCCAGAGTTGTTGTTGGGCACGTCGTCGAGCAGTCGCATTGGTCCCCAGGTGAGTCCTCCATCCTCGCTGAACGCTGTGGCAATGCGGGCAAGGTGACTCTCGGTGTCCTTGGGCCGATGGGTGCGGCAAAGCATCTGTATGCGTCCGTCCTGATGAACGAGCAGGGCAGGTTGGATGGTGCCGATCTTCGGTTCTTCGGGAACGGGACCGTAAAGCGTCCACGTCTGTCCGTCGTCTTCGCTCATCTCGATGTAGCTGCGCCATTGTCCCGATTTCTCCTTCGATGCAGTGCCTGTCTCCTTGCTCGAAGGGGAGAGGATGCGAGCCTTCTGGAGCACCGTGCCATTAGCGCAACGGAAGCCCTTGGGCAAATAGATGGGCTGGTTCTTGATGGCACCAAGCAGGCTGTCGCTGCATTGTACAGGCGAGAGCTGTGAGCTTGGAACAGGATTGGCAGTTGCGACGAGCTCTTGACGCGGATTGCTCCACGTGTGTCCGTTGTCGCTCGAACGCATCATGTAGCCCGTCCAGTCGCGCACGTTCTTTCCGATCTTGTAGAAGAGCAGGAGGTCGCCGCCGGGAATCTGGAAAAGCACGGGGTTGTAGCATGCCTTGCGGTTCACATTCGTCTCGATGGGCGTGGTGAGCGTGCTGTCGATTTCGGTGCCGTAAGTCTTTGCTCCTTCGCGCAGGTCACCATTGGCTACGAGTTGCAGAGGTTCCCACTGGTCCTTGCCCTTGGGTTTGCGCGAAGTGTAGATGCAGACGTCGGGAGCGCCTTCGCGCGCACCGAGGAAGAAGGTGCAGAGCAGGTCGCCATTCTTGAGTTCGGCGATGGATGCGCTGTGGCACGAAGGATGGGCGGCTTTCTGGAAGTCATAGATGAACTGGTCGCAGATGATGCCCTCACGATCGCGACTGAGACTGTCGGCATACTGGCGCTCGTAGGCTCCACCATTATAATAATCGCGAAGGGGCAGGGCGGGGTCGAGGTCATAGACGAGATGATGCGTGCCGGAGCCAAGGGTGAGGGTTTGAGGGTTGCTCTGAGTATTCGGAGTATTCGGATTACTCCGAGAATACTTCAAGACGGCATTGTACGGCAGCGTGACTTGCCCGGTCGCGTTGCAGGGAATGGTGATGTCCCACGTGAGCTGGCGGTCTGTCTTTCGCCAATGGCTGGCGACCAAGCCGTAGGGTGTCTTGTAGCTGGCCGAAGCCTCGTCGAGTTCCTCCACTTCGAAGTTGGGCGAGAAGTCGATGACCTTGAAGCCGGGAGCGCTGGCCTTGATGCCACCCACGTTCTCCATGCACCACGGGATGAGGTCGCCGAGCAGCATGATGTGGTTGCCCGAATTCATGCGCGGATTGGCAGTGTCACCATTCCAAAGTTCCCAAATGGTGGTGGCTCCGTGCAAGGCCATGTAACCCCAGCCGGGATAGCTTTTCACGGTGGCGAGCATCCAGGCGAGGTCCTGACGTCCCATATCGGCCAGGCCGCGTAGGAGCCACGACATGCCGATGACGCCACACTGGATGTGTCCGTCGATGCCGCGCAGTTCGGGCGTGTCGCCAGGGAGGAGCAAATGCTTGCGCATGATCCAACGTTCGACGGTGGCAGCATGTTCGTCGGGAACGATGCCGAACGCCCATGGCAGGAGGTTGGCCGTGACGCTATTGTTGCTGTAATAGACAGAGTCGGGATAAAGGATATGGTTGCCGGGACCTGTCATCGAGCTGGGTGTGCGTCCTGCCTTGGGATCGTCGGCACTTGTCTTGACGTGGAGGAAAACGTTGTTTATGGCATCGCGCAGCGCCTCACGGCAAGCCTGGTATTCGGCCTTGTCGGCTTCGAGCAGTTCGATGGTGAGGCCTTGGCGATTCAGGGCCAAGCGTTCGGTGTTGGAGCAACCTTGCAGCTTCTGGATGAGGATGTCGTCGAACTTCATCATATCTTGGAAGAGGCGGTAGAGGTAGCACGAGCCGATGAGTACGCCATCGGTCACGCGATTGGGATCCTGGCTGTGGATGAGTTCGGGTGCTTCGGGTGGACAGCACCAGTCGGCATATTTGTCAGCCTTCACAACACCCGTCACAGGGTCACGATGCTGCTGCCAGAAGTGCATCACCCAGCGACGCATGGCGGGATAGTGGCGACGGATGGCCTCGATGTCGCCAAACTGAGTGTAGAGCATGTCGGCGCCGAAAATGAAGACCGAAGGCCAGGTGATGTCGTCGTTATAGTAGTTCCAGAAGGCGGGAGCCACGCCGGGCAAGGTTCCGTCGGGTCGCTGTGAGTCTTCGAGGTCCTGCATCCATTTCAGATAGAGCGCATGGTTGTCCATCAGGTAGCTTTCGCCCCAGCAGCCCATCGAATGGTCGCCCACCCAAGGCTGACGCTCGTCGCGCTGTGGACAATCGACGGGCATACCTTTATAGTTGGAGCGAACGCCCCAGAACGCATTCTGCACCACGCGATTGAGCACGGGATTGGTGGTCTCGAAGGTGTAGAGCGTCTCCATCGGGTCGCCCACCACTTCGCCCAGAAAGGGCGAAGTGGGGTTTGAGGAGTTCGAAAGGTTTGAGGAGTTTGAAGGGTTCGAGGGGTTTGAGAGGTCGAGAAGGGCCAAGAGAGGTGATTTGTTGCCGTTTCTTGGCTTGATGCGCTTCCTGACTGGGTATTCGGGATTGGCGTTGGGCAGAATCACCATTTCGGCAAAACGGAAGCCGTGATAGGTAAAGCGGGGAGCCCATGTCTCGTCCTCGTTCTCATGGCCGCTGGCGATGTAGTAATCGGTGACCTCGGCATTGCGCAGGTTCTCGACATAGAGGCGCGAAGTGTCGGTGAGGCAATAGCCTGGGCCGTTGCTGTTCCAAGATTCTTGTTCGGTCCAAGGTGCACCGATGGGTGCTTCGAGTTTTTCGGCAAAGCGCAGACGCAGGGTGTCGCCCTTGTTGAGGCCCATTTGTCCAATGGGTACGCGCATCCATCCGGCAAAGTTCTGCCCGAAGTCGAACAGGATGCGTCCGTCCTCGGTGAGACGTATGTCACGGGGGTAGAGCACTTCCTGCACCACCATCGGAGGTGTGGTGTTGCCGCGCATCTTGCCAATGGGCAGGGCGCTGCGTTCGGGCTGCTGCCATTGGCTATCGTCGAAGTCAGCCATGGTCCAATTTTCAAACGCCTTGCCCGCATCGTAAATTTCTCCATCGTATTCATTTGATGAGCGGATGGGTCCGTCGGCTGTCATGCGCCAGGTCTTCTCGTTGGTGGCGATGATGTCGCGGGTTCCGTCGGTATATTCGATGATGAGGTTGGCACGCAGCGTGGGGTAGCCGAAGGTTGGTATCTTGTAGAGCTTCTTCTTCTGCTGCATGGTATAGTAGCGACCGTTGGAGACGGTGACGGCCAAGCAGTTTGAGGGGGTTGAGAGGTTTGAGGAGTTCGAAGGGTTGCTCCCGTTGGTCGAGTTCGAAGGGTTTGAGGGGAGCAAGTAGGGGGTGACGTCGAAGCTGTTGTAGATGATGGAGCGACGATAATCGGTGGGAGCGGGCATAAGCACCTGCTGTCCTACATTATTGTCCGAATTGGGAGCATCACCTACGCGATGACCATTGACGAAGGCTTCGTAGAGGCCGAGGCCGGCGATGTGGAGCGTGGCGTGACGCACTTGCTTGTCCTTCGTCTCGAATGTGGTGCGGTAGTAACGGGCCGAGAGGCGTGAGTGCACGTCCTCCACGTCCCACGGCATGGCGTAGTCGAGGCCAATCCAGTTGCCGCGCCAGTTGTCGCCGGTCAGCATGCCTGCACCCCACGATGAGGCATCCGACCACGGGCTCTGCTCCGTGACGGTCTTCTTGCCCTTCGTCCTTTCGCAGGTCACCTGCACTTTCCAATAGGCTCGCTGGTTGGCTTGGAGTGGCGTGCCGAGATAATCGACCCACAGGCTTTGCGGACTCTGCACGGTGGCATCCCAAAGGTCACCTTGGTTGTTGGCAAGCAATTCGGGCGAAGAGGCCACGAGGATGTGGTATCCTGTCTGCACAACATCCTGTTCGCCTGCATCGGCGACAATCTGCCAGCCGAGGCGCGGCGTTTCGACGTCCAGTCCAAGAGGCTGGTCCTTGCGTCCTTCCACGCTGAGGTTGGTGACATGGATGGCTGCCTGCGCTTGGAGTGTCAGGGAGGCTATGAGGAGGAGGGAAAGGGAATATTTCATAATGTGTGGATTATATGATAGTCTGCTGGTTCGATGCCATTTCGCGGGGCAAATATACGAAGAAAAGTTGAGATTACAAAGTGTTTATCATGAATTATTAGTATTTTTATTACGAATTTTCGAATTTGAGAAATTTATACGTGTGATGATGCAAGGTTTTCCGACATTTTGCGTTTATTGGTCAGAAATGTAAAACATCAATGATTATGAAGAATCTATTTTATGGTATGGCAGCGATGGCTGCATGCAGCATGATGCTGCTTTCGTGCTCGTCGGACGAGGTTGGCGGCACAAAAAGAATCGTCAACATGGTAGCCGACCCGAAGCCCTTGCAACTGACCGAGGAACAGCGTGTGTTTGCCAACGACAACAACGGCTTCACCCTGAATTTCCTAAAGACGGTGAACGAGACCGATCGTTCGGGCAGAAGTTTCATCTATTCGCCGCTCAGCATCACCTACGTGCTCGGCATGGTGAACGATGCCGCGACGGGCAACACCGAGAAGGAACTCGAAGAGACGCTTGGCTTCCATAAGGGCGGCATCCAGGCTGTGAACGATTACTGCAAGAACCTGATCGACAATCTTCCGAAGGCCGATACGGACGTGGAATTGAATATCGCCAATGCCATCTTTGTCAACAAGAATTATACGCTGCTGCCTCAGTTTGAGCAGGATATGCAGTATTACTACGATGCGAAGGCCGAAGCCCTCGACTTTTCTTCGTCGAAGACCCTCGGCCACATCAACGGTTGGTGCAAGGAAAAGACGAAAGGGATGATTCCGACGATTCTGGACGAAGTGAAGCCCGAAATGGTGTCCTATCTGCTCAATGCCATCTATTTCAAGGCAGACTGGACCAAGAAGTTCGACCCCAAGAACACCAAGAACGAGAAGTTCACGACCGACAATGGCAGCACCGAAATGCCCATGATGAGCCAGGATGTCTATATCAGCTATGTCAAGAACGAGACCTACTCGGCAGTTAAGATTCCTTATGGAAACAGTCTTTGGAACATGATGGTGTTGCTGCCAGAGGAAGGAAAGACCACCGATGACATCATCAATCACTTGGTAGAGAAAGGTTTCTCGGACGTTGAGGATTATGAAAGCTTGCACAATTCTAATCGGGTCGATGGCGTCTTTCGGACTTACGAAGTGGATTTGAAATTGCCGCGTTTTGAAACAACATCCGACACCCAAGAACTGGATGGTGGCCTTATCTCATTGTTGCAGCAGATGGGTATCCGTCAGGCTTTCGATGATCATTTTGCAGAGATTCCGAATATGTGCGATAAGCCACTCTATATCGAAATGATGCGCCAGAAAGCTAAAATCAAGGTGAATGAGGAAGGTTCGGAGGCTACGGTGGTTACGGTAGCAGGAATGGGGGAGTTAACAAGTGCCGGCCCAATTCATGAGGTGGAGATTCCCAAGGCAATGTTCCATGCCAATCGACCGTTCGTCTATGTGATTCGCGAAATGTCGTCCGGCGTCATTCTTTTTGTCGGCAAATTCTCGGGAATGGCTTGATACAACGGAAATAGAGCGTCTGCGAACGTAGGCATACAACATCCGATAGCAAATAGTACGTCTGCGAACGTAGGCGTACAACATCCGATAGTAAATAGAGCGTCTACGAACATAGACGTACAACATCCGATTGCAAATAGAGCGTCTACGAACATAGACGTACAACATCCGATAGTAAATTTAGCGTCTACGAACATAGACGTGCAACATCCGATTGTAAATTGAGCGTCTACGAACATAGGCGTACAACATCCGATAGCAAATAGAGCGTCTACGAACATAGACGTGCAACATCCGATAGCAAATAGAGCGTCTACGAACATAGACTTACAACATCCGATTGCAAATAGAGCGTCTACGAACATAGACGTACAACATCCGATAGTAAATTTAGCGTCTACGAACATAGACGTACAATATTCGACAACAAATAGAGCGTCTACGTTCGTAGGCGCTCTATTTCGATTCTAAATAATTTTTTACAGTTTGTAAACGAGTTTTCCGAGGGTAGAACGGTTGGCGACGCGCCGACCATCGACGAGAAGTGTTAGACCCCGGCCTTGACCATAGTGCAAGCCGGTCTCGTCCCAAAGAATAGTGAGGACGTGCTCATGATAGACAATGCCATCGAGGCAGAAGTAACTCCATTGGCCTGCAGGAATGAGCGGGTTGATGGAGATTTCGTTATCGAGCGAGGGACGCAGACCGACGAGTCCCGAGATGATGAGGTCGTTGTAGGTCGAATGGTTGTAGTAGCGCGAACGCTCTGCATCGCCCCAGAGCCATGCTCCCGTCTTTTCGTCGAGATATTCACCCACATAAGGACGGCCGCGATGATGCATCGATTCGGTGTATAGTTTGAGGTGCTGATAGAACAGCGAGTCAGGAAGGAGGGCTGCCGTCAACGGATAGTCGTTCATCACGTTGGCCAGGGCGGTAAGAGTCTGACTGGTGGCGAAGGGCCAGATGGCGCCGTCCCATTCGCAAGTGGGGCGTCCCGTCCAGGCATGGCGGAAGAGGGGATGACGACGCTCGGCGGTAGTCATGCCGTAGGGAGCGAGGAAGCCTTCGGGGTCGGTGAGCTGGAGCCAGGCGGGAGCATATTTTGCGGCATCGTCGTCAGCCATTTCGGTGTACCAGGGCAGGTAGCCGACCAGTTCGCGCACCTGGCAAAGCGAGTCGAACTTGTCGCGAGCGCAGAAGAACTGGAGATTGGGATCCCAGAGTTTCTCGATGGCGAGCTTGCGGAGATGGGCGGCGCGTTCAGCGTAGTTCGGTTGGGAGCCAAGCTTGGCTCCCTCACTAAACACCGTGGCCAAGGCTGCGTAGTTTCCGTACATGTAGCTGTTGATGGTGGGGCGGCGATTCTGGTGGAACATGCGCTTGTTGGCGCTGTATCGGCCACCGCTGATGCTTTCCTCCATGCCGTCCTGCACATCGCCTTGCCAGTAGAGGCTGTCGCCAGCAGCGAAGGGTTTCGTTACGCCCTGTTCGTCCTTGCCCAACTTGGCATCCTTGGCGACGTTGCACCAGAGGTGGTTTTCGTCCCACCATTGCATATCGGCGAAGAGGTCTTCCTTGAGGTCGCGCATCCATTCGGTGTTACCAATGACCTTGGCATCCTGTAGGAGGGCGAAGGGGACGAGGCTGGAGAACTTGTGGAACTTGTCCATGGGTTTTCCTTCGTTGCCGCGCAGCCAGTTGTATGCCTCGTCGATGGAATAGCTGTGGTTGTGGAGCCAGCGCGACTCCATGATGTGGTGGCTCACGGCGCAGGCGATGAGGTTGTGCTTGTCGGCGTAGCTGCGTTTGACGAGGAACTCGGTTTGCGCAAAGCCCAGGTCGGTGCGGATGATGTGTTTGCGAAGGGTCCACCAGCGGAAGTAGTACATCTCTTCCATCTCGCGGTCGGGACATTCGAACAGAGGTATCTCACATTCCATCCACGCTGCTGCTTCGCTGTTGGGGATGAGCTGGGCGATGTTCTCGTCCTCCATCGTATTGAAATAATCGACGTAGTGCTTGAAGTCATTCCATTTGAGCAGGGCGGGAAGCACTTGCGGACCCGAGATGATGTGTTGGCCAATGTGAGGGGCAATGACAGCCTTAACGTTGCAATCGACTGTCGTGACGTTGGTCAAAGCGAAACTGGCCTTTGGATCCAAAGCTTCGGCATCTGGGAGGTCTTCGTATTCCGTGCGGTCGGCCTTCGTGTCGGGAGTGAGGTCGGTGCGGCGTGGACCGGTGCGGAACGTCAGACGCTCGATTTGAGAGATGGGAGCATAAAGGATTGCACGCTTGTTGAATGACTTTCGTTCCTTCCAGTTCAATGCCTTGCCTTGGGCATCGGTGATTGCCGTGATGAACGCCTCGATCATACGAGTGCCGAGATTGACATCAGCCGTGACTTGATAGGTGACATTTGGATTGTAGTCCTTGAGAAGTGTGGTGTAACGTGCTCCCGTCTTGATGGTTACGAGTCCGTCGGATTGCCAGCAGATGCGGGAACAGGGATTGCCCTCGGCGTCGCAGAATTCGATCTGCAGTTCGCCGTGGTCGTTCTGCGAAGGTGTGATGTCGAAGGTGGCACGTAGATGACGAACTGCCGGGAAGAGACGGTCGGCCTTGGCGTAGTCGAAGGGGTCGGCATCCGACAGCACCAGTTCGGCCTGGGGCTTGTTGTCCTTCGAAAGTCCCTCCTTCAACGAGATAGGTGCGAGGACGGGACTATAAAGGTTCCATTCGGTGAGGTCGGCGAGCGTCTTGGCATCGGCAATCTCGCCCTTGCGGCTGTGGCTCGTGGCACGGGTTCGAACGGGAACAGGTATGTGGGCCACCCACATATCCTCCTTATTGACGCTGTAGGTCACCCAAAGGTCGGAGTCGCAGGGCACGCCGTTTCCAGCCAGCGGATGGCTCATCCAAGTCTTGCCGTCGGCAGCACGATGACCTGCAAAAGCGGGTAGGATGCCGCGCACATATTGCGGGCCGTTCGACTTATAGTTGCCTCCATAGCGCATCATGGAAATGTCGCCATGCACGAGGTTCAAGGTCTGGTAGTCAAGGCCGTCGGCCGAAAGGCTGATGGCGAGTGGCCAACGGAATTCCGAAGGATTATAGACGGTGGCATATATGCCGTCGGTGAGGCGTTGTCCCCAGATCTTGGCATTCGAGTTGACGAAGCCGGGAGCGCGGTGAACGAGGGTGTCCCACGTCACGCCGCCGTCCTCCGAGTGACTTGTGAGCGCGTGCTTCCACAGCGAGACGATGGTCTTGCCATCGGGCAGCGTGTAATAGTTGAAGGCCTTGTATTGCTTGTCGAGTGGCAGATGTGAATCCTGACGATCACATTCTTCGACAAACTGCATCCAGTAAAGCGGAGAAGAGAGAATCTCCTCGACAGCCTTGCGGAACTTCTTGTCCTTCGACTTGGTGTAGAAGGGGAAGTTGGTGTTCGAAGCGTCCCAACCGTGGTTGTAATAGAAGAAATAGACGGGCCCCAGGGTGCCGTCGGGCAACACTTCGCGCACCACGCGGCCGATGCCGTCGCCATCGTTGGGGTCATCTTTCTTGTGCAGGCAGATTCCGTAGTTTCCGATAGCAAGCAGACGCGAACCCGTTTCGGCCGACGAAACATACCAACCCACACGCTGATGCATCACAGCTTTGAGTCCTTCGCGCTTGAAGATGTTGGGGAACTGCTCCATGGTGCTCACCTTGTGGAGCGAGCCGTCGGGATTATAGACCTTTCGGGTGCCGTCGAGGATGTCGGCGGGCAAAGTGTATTCGGGGAAAAGGATTTCGGGAGCAGTCCAATTGTAGCCGTCCACGGAACTTTGCATCCAGGTGATGCTCGAAGGAATGTGTTCGCCCAACGGGTCGCTGAGGAAGTGCATCCAGAACCTGCCATGCCAATAGGCCAGCATCGGTTGGTGGTTATAGGTCCAACCCTTCGAATCCTCGGCAGGATAGAGCACGGTTTCCTTCGCAGGGCAAATGGTGGTTCCCATTGGTGCTTCGAGGCCACGGCTTCGCGAGGCGCGCATCGTCTGGATATCATGCACGCCGATAGCAGGCGCCAGACCACCATCGAGCAGATAGGGATTGCTCAGCGTCGAGCCTGAATAATGAATCTCCTGCGCAGAGGCGGGGAGAAGGCAAGAGAGTATCAGTAACGGGATTGATAGAACTTCGGCTTTCATTGTGTGTGGGTGTCAAGAGGTTATTCTGTTTTTGCAGTGTTATCAACTGGTTGCAAAGATAATAAAGCCTGTCACAATAACCAAATAATGGAGAAAAAAGGTTACTGCATCAAACGATTTTTACTATTATTCGTTTAGTGCAGTAAGCATTTTTGTCATAAACGTATGAGCGTTGAGCCGGTTGTTCCGGGGACTTCGGAAGTGAATTGAACTGCATAGATACCGGCAGGCAGCGTGGAAAGGTCGATAGATGTCCCGTTGACTGAGGCCATCTTTTCGCCCTTGAGCGAAAAGACGGTGAGCGTGGGCGAGCTTTCGGAGAGACTTGTATCTTCGCATATTACCTTGAGCACACGTCCGACGAGCTGGAACTGCGCCTTGCCTGGCTGATGGGAAGACAGTTCGGGTATGTTGGCCATGACGTCCAGGATGTAGAGCAATCCTGCATATGCGTCAATCTGACCGTAGCCGTACACGTTGTTGGGATAATCGAGCGAGGGGTCGGGATGAGTGCAGGTATGGGCAAAGATATCGAGTATCTGCTCAGTCGTCAGGTCGGGTTTGGCTTCAAGCCAAAGGGCAATGGTGCCGGCCACTACGGGTGTGGCCATCGAGGTGCCGCTTTGTGCCGTGTAATAGTAGTTTTTGCCTTCATAGACGATTTGGTCGATCAGCTCGCTGCTCCCTCATAGCTGGGGCCACCGAAGGCGGCAATCTCATCGGTGTCGGTGATGGCATGTCCCAAGGTCCCGTCGGCGTTTTCCCAACAGAAGTCGTAGTAATAGCGCGCTCTTGATGCACCATCGGTATCCAGAAAGGCAGGATGCGTGAAGTCGAAACCATTGTCGAACACTCCCGCTATGACACCACGGCCAGTGAAGGCCTGTGGCAGGTTTTCGCCGGTATATATTTGAGTGGCGTTGATTTGTTGTGGCGTGACATCCATGGCTGGCCTTGGCATGCGTTCGGCCTCAATGCGTTCGATACGAGCATCGGCAGCCATATCGGCTATGCTGCTATATGGTATCTTGACGATGAAGATACGACCAATACTATCGACGACATGGCATCCGTATTCGTCTAGCATACTTGATGACTGGTCGGAGTTGCTGAATGTTAGCAGGCTCATGACACGTCGGTCAGAGCTTTTCATCGCGTTCTGTCCGGCGACTTTGGCCAGCGATGGAGAGAGCTTCAAGAATTCCCTTTTCTCTTGAGCGACAGCAACAATCGCGGCCGAGCTATCAGCCTTTGTGACAGGCGTCAAAACCATACAGAAGATTGCAGTCAGGATGACTGTTCGAAAAGAGAAGATTGTGCGTGTAGTCATCACGTGGTATTTTGTTTTCGAATTGATGAAATTGCGCCGTAAAGATACAAATAATTCGCGACTTCAGCCTCATTTCTGTTTTGAATGATAGCTGAAGTCGCGAAATAGTTAGATATTGAAAGATTTGTTTGTCAAAAGTTGAGCTTACTTCTTCCCGATGGCGCTCGACATGTCGAGCATCATGTTCGAACCGCTCATGACGGTGGGCACAGTGCCGTTCCATTTCTCTATCCAGTCCTCCTGCACAATGAGTGGGCTGAGCGAGGCAGCGATGGTGCGGTTGTAGTAGGCTTCGGCATCGGCCTTGATCTGCATTGCTTCGGCAGCACCCTTGGCTTCAGCGATGCGAATCTTTGCTTCGGCCTCGGCTTCCTTCACCTTGTTCTCAGCCTTGAGGGCAGACTGCACAGCAGCGTTCTTTTCGTTGATCATCTGGGCAAGCGACTGTGGAGGAGTAATCTGCGAGGTGAACTCCTCGACGATGAATCCTTCGTCCATCAGCGATGACTCCAGACGGGTGCGAACGTCACGCTCGAAGTTGGCACGGTTGGACATCAGCGAGTCAGAGGTGTACTGGTTGGCGCAGGTACGATAAGCCTCGTAGATGCAGGTGCGGATGTATCCGTTCTCCAGGTCCTCGATGCCTTTGCGGTACTTGGTGAAGATGTCGCAAGCCTTCTCGGGGTTGATACGGTAGGCAATGGTGGGATCCATCGAGAATACCGAAGCATCCTTGGCATTGACGTTGAAAGCCTCGTAGTTCTTACGCTGGATGTAGGTGGGATAGGAGAAGACGCTGGTGGTGATGGGGTTGTAGAAGACCCAACCCTTGCAAGTGCCTTCCACTCCACCGTAGTCCTGCTCGTTGGCCGACCACTTGTGGAACTTGATGCCGATTTCGCCTGAGTCAATCACGGTGCAGGATGCATTGAGCGTGATGATGGCAGCGATGACGCAGAAGACGGTGATCCAAAAGCCGGGGCGTGCCAGCAACATTGGTTTGCTCGAACGACGTGGTGCGTTGGGGTTGACCTCCTCGTAGGGGGTGTAGGTGTTTTTGTTTGCCATATTTCAATTAACAATTAATAACTAAAGTTTCCCACACCCGCGTAAGGCGAGTGTAGTGAAGAAACAGCCCAAGCCCCCTTTACAGGAGGTTGGCATATGATCTTTGAAAAACT
>ONNR01000037.1 GCA_900319235.1 uncultured Prevotellaceae bacterium | reverse complement strand
ACAGGCACTTATTTCGACCTTCGTCAGTTCGATGCCGCCTGGAGCACCTTCTTCCAATCCATTAATAAAGAGTGACATCCCCAAAAGGGTGCCACTCTTATTCGTTTCAAAAATTGTAAATTTGTTTTTTTTGTTTTTTTGTAAATTTGTTTTTTTGTTTTTTCATTTTCATCAATTCTACGTGCTACTCATTTGATTTTCAGAAGGAGTTGTTCAAGGGCCTTGCGACGTTCGGGCCAAGACCTGTAGTCGGAAGCCTTGAGGGTATAGACTTTCATATCGGCGTTCTTCCTTTTGCCCTTGGCAGAGGCATCGGCCACCATGATGCAGGGCTGGGTCCTGCCCTCGGCGAGGAGCTTGTCGGCAATGGCTTCGGCACCACCTACCTTGAACCAGCTCTCGGAAGTGTCGTCGGCGCCATAGACGAGACGAATGAGGACCGCGGGACTGCCAGTGGGTGGATAGTAGGTGGCAGGATGACTGCTGTCGTTGAGGTCGTAGCAGACCTTTCCGTGCGCGATGTCGCCCATGGTGGCAAGGCTATAGGGATTGGCGGGATTGTTGCAGACACTGTACTTGAAGCCCCTGTCGGGCGAGAGATACATGTTGCTCGGATCGGCGACCTGCGTGCCATCGACGAGGAAACAGTACTTGAACACGTCGTTACTGTGGTTGGTGAGGGTGACGCTCCACACGCCCTCCTCGTCCTTCTGCATCGCCAACGGCTTTGCGTCGAGTTCGGTCTGCAGCAGCACTTCCCGGGCATCGGGTGCCTTCATGCGGAAGGTGATGCCTTCGGTGCCGAAGTCGGGTGAGATGATGGGGCGCGGGAACAGACGTGCCATAACGCCCGGGGTGAAGGCCTGCTCCTTGCCTGTGGCGGCAAGTGCGGGTTGAGCGTTCCGCATGGCTTCCTCGGAGGCTTCGGGATTGAAGAGCAGACGGAAGGTCTTGTCGAGGAAGTACTTGGCGTTCATCCACGTGTGGCCGAACTTGTCGTGGGTATATTCCTTCACGGAGCGGATGCCCTTCTTATCGAGGAACTCCATGTAGTCGCGTGCCGTGCCATAGAGGAAGTCGTCGGTGCCCACGCCGAGCCAGAACAGGTGGATGCGGCTGTTGGTGTCGGCGGCATTGTCATAGACATCGGGCAAAGAGGTGGACGTGAAGGAACTGTAGGAACAGAGATAGGAGAACTTGTCGAGGTTCATAAGTCCGCAGGAAAGACCCTGGTTGCCACCGCGCGAGAAGCCGCCAATGGCACGATGATCGGCGTCGTTGATGGTGCGGTAGTGACTCTCGACATAAGGCATAAGGTCGTTCACCAGGTCCTTGCCGAACACATCCATGCCGAAGCCCATCGGGTCCTGCGGAGGTGTGGGCAGCAGCTTGAGGGGATTGCCGTAGGGCAGCACGATGATCATTTCCCTGGCCTTGCCTTCAGCCACGAGGTTGTCGAGGATGTAGTTCATTCGACCTACCTTATAATAGACCTCTTCGGTGTCGGTGGTGCCGCTGATGAGATAGAACACGGGGTACTGCTCGGCAGAGGAACCCTTGTCGTAGTACGAAGGCGGGAGATAGACGATGGCGTTGTTGGTGCCGCCGAGACTCCTGGAATAGTAGTGGATATACTCGATCTGACCGTGGGGCACGTCCTTGATGTCGTGGGCGAGTGAACCGGTCTTGGCGGGGATTTCGAGCAGGCTGTTCTTGAATCCCTCATTGGGGAAATACTGCGGGTTCTGCGGGTCCATCACGCTGATGCCGTCCACCACGAAGCAATAGGGATACATATCGGGAGCGGCAGGTCCGAGGGTGACTGTCCACAGGCCTTCTTCATTGCGCTCCATAGGGTTGCGACCGGCAAACTGCACATCGACCTGCACGTCGGTGGCGTTGGGGTTGTCGTAATAGAATGTGACCGTGCCGTCGTCGTTGCAGACGGTGGAGGGCTGCGTCTTCTCCTGCTCGCATCCGGTCAAGGCGCAGAAGCAGATGGCCATGGAAATGGCAAAACTGAATGGTTTCATTTTCATAGTGTTATTTATTTAGAGGTAATTTTTTGCTGCAAAGATAACGACTTTTTCGCAATCATAGGTAAGGAAAAGGATAAAAATGCATTATTCGAAAGAATAAAATGAAAAAACGGGATAATAAGCTTTGTTATTTCAAAAATAAAACATATATTTGCAGCAAGAAGTTAATTAACAATTAACAATTAACAAATAATAATTACTATGAAAAAAACATTGTTACTGATTCTGGCAATCTTTGCCTCACTGAGCAGCGGATTGAAGGCACAATCCATTACCGATCACTATGCCCTGCTCTATTCCGGCATGTGCTTCACGTTTTTCGAGGAAGATGAAGGTGTGTCCGACCAGGGCTTCAATGCCGGTGTGCTTTTCGGATACAACATCACCAGGAAGGCTGTCCCGTTGTTCCTGCAGTTTGGCGGCGAGCTGATCTACGAGGGAACTACCGACGATGGCGTTGAGGAACGTCTGGCTTGCCTGGCTGCACCCGTCAATCTCTCCTACAAGCTGGGACACCGCAAATTCAATGTGGAACCCTACATCGGCGTGAACCTCCGACTGAATCTCCATGGAAATGCCAAGGGAAAATCTGATTCATCGAAACTGGATATCGATTACTTCGATTCAGAGGTCAAGGCAAGGCGTTTCCAGTTCGGTGCAAACCTCGGCCTGAACTTCAACATCCTCAACTTCACCGCGGGCGTACGTGTGAATACCGACTTCACGGAATACGCGAAGAATGTGGATTCGAAGGTCAATCGCATTATGCTGACCGTGGGATACACGATGTAGTCGAAGGTATCTGTCGCGGTTCGTTACTGTTCGGGTTTCCAAATGAACAATCCTTCCGAGGTGACCAGTGGGGCAAGCAGCTCCAGGGTTTCCTCGTTAGGGTTGTAGATAGTCATATAGGTGTCGTCGGCGCTGAGGGTGATTAGTGTCTCCACGGCTGGCAGAACGATGTAGAGCATGCGCAGTTCGGACAGACTTTGCCGGACCATTGCCTCGATCTGCGTGGGCAAGGGATTGGTCTCCCAGTGGTCGCCATCGGTGCTGAACGACAGGTCCTCGTAGCAGTTCAGTTTGAGCAGGATGTCGGTGAACCTGCGGTAGAGGGCGTCGATTAGCGGACGGGAACGAAAGTGCTCCTCGATGCGGAAATACTGTCCACGGCTTTGGGCAGGCACCTGCCTGGGCAGAGGGTCAATCACCCAATAAGTCTTCTCCAAATAGTCTTCTATGGTCATTTTCGAAGCGAAATTATGTGTTTCTTTGTTCAAATGATGGGGCAAAGATACACATTTTATTTATAAAAAGACATGATTTCGGGAAAAAATGAAAATATAAACGTAAAATGTGTAACTGATTATTCGAAATAATGACCTATCTTTGCAGCGTCAAAACAAATAAAACCAACTTATGAAAATCAAAACTATGCTCACAGCCGCACTGGCACTGGTCATTTCGACAGCATGCAGCGGCGCAAAACAAGAAAAAGCAATGGAACAGAAAGGTAAGGCATTGGTAGTGTTCTTCTCGCATGCAGGAGACAACTACGCAGTAGGAAACATCGAGGTAGGCAACACGAAGATTGTGGCCGATTACATCACGGAACTGACGGGTGCCGAGCAGTTTGAGATCGTGACGCACAAATATGACGGCATGGCCTACACCCCACTCATCGACCTGGCAAAGGAAGAAGCTTCGAAAGGCGAACTTCCCGAGTACGAGGGCGACGTGGATATGAGCCAGTATGATACCGTGTTCATTGGCGGTCCCGTATGGTGGGGCACCTATCCGCAGGTGATGTTCACCTTCTTCAAGAAGCACAGGGACGACCTGAAGGGCAAGACCGTCATCCCCTTCACCACCCATGAGGGCAGCGGCCTGGCCAATTGTGCGAACGACGTGAAGAAGGCTTTCCCCGGTGCCAATGTCCAGAAAGGCTTCAGCATCTATGGCCACGACGTGAGGGACGGCAAGGACAAGGTCACCAAGTGGCTCAGGGAACTGGGATACTGATTCCTATTTCAACACGAATTATCGCGAATTAACATTAATTTTTTGTAGAGCCTCGGTATGCTGACAATTGACTCACAGCATGCCGAGGCTTCGACATATTAGCAATCGGAAGTTTTCTTTCTTCGGAACATGTCCTTCAATCGCCTGTAGCCTTCGACACCCAAGATGGTGAGGCCACCGTACTGGCAGGTCTTTGCCATGCCGAAGAGGACGGTCCAAAGGATGCCCTTTGCTGCAGCGCTGATGGGCAAAAGCATTTGGGCAAAGGAGAAAATATAGAAGGGGATGCAGCAGAGCAGGACGATAACTCCTGTGCGGAACGACAGCGACTGCAGCCACGTCTTGATGCTGCGACCAATGCGCAAGAAGAATTCTTTCATACGTCAGATGGATTGATAAACAGGATTCGTGTCAATATCCCAGGCTCTCCCCTACCAGCACCACGACGTGACGACCATTGGGAGAGTTGCGGAGGAAGTGAACGTAGTTGCAGATCGTCTGCGGGGAATTGCAGTTATGGCAAGTGCCATCGACGTGGCAAGGCGTCTGGACATCGAAACGTGCTGCATTGGTGGGTGCTGCCGTACTGCGAGCCCGGGCAAGAGCAGCCTCGACGTTTTGTGCAACCTTGTTGAGCCCGATGACGAAGATGACCTTCTTCGGACCCCAGGTGATGGCCGCCACACGATTGCCATTGCCGTCGATGTTTACGATCACGCCATCTTCGGAAATAGCATTGGCGCTGGTGAGATAGACGTCGGCAGTGAATGCCTTGAGATAGACGTCCTGCTTCTGTTCGGGCGTTGTGGCAAGGTCGCGATCGAGCACATCGAGCGTGCCGCGATTACGAAGATAGCCGGGAATGCCAAGATCACGGATAGTCATCGTGCCGCCCCACGTCACACTGCTCCCATCGTCGATGAGCTGGGATACCTTTTGCACAGCCTCGGCAGCCGTGGGACAATAGAATCCCTCGATGTGTCGACGATTAAGATTATGAATGAGCGTCTTGGCAAGGCGCTCATTCCTTATTTCCTGTGGTGTCATAAGATGTTCGGACAGGAGTTTGTAGATTATCGATTATTAGGTGATTTTCGATTAGAGGTAAAGACCAATGGTAAGCGCCTTGAATTCGGGACCACGATCCTTCTTGAACGCACTCATTGGCGAATACTTGACATAAACACCGAAGTCGTCGGCGAAATGCAGGACGCCCAATACATCGACAGTGATGGGACGAATGCCGATGTTCTTGGTGCTGATGTCAAATTCCTCATCACCTATCTCATAGCTGTTTCTGATGCGATTGTAGAAGTTCCAGTTGACCATTGCTCCTGCGGAAATGGCGAATTTGTCGGAAAAGCGCTGCTTGACGAGCAAGGGGATGTTGAAGTTGAGCGTGCTGATGCGTGCCTTAAGATCGGCCATCTCTCCATCACGTTTTGCCACTTTGATCACGCCATTGTCCTTGAATAACATATTGTCGTGACCGCTGAGGGTATAGAAGCGAAAACCGATACCCATACCTGCCGAAAAGGTGGTCTGCTTGTGGTTGGGCGTGTAGTCGTACTGCGCAAAGGTGAGGTCAAACTCCCACGAGCGGAACGGGGCGAAGTCAAAGCCCTCGGGCACGTTGGTGGGGATATTCACACCGATGAATCCGTGGAAAGACACGTCGTTTGGATCGTCATCGTCGGACACAGTGTATGAGTAGGTGTCATCGCTGTCGGTTACAGTTGTCTCGACATTATTTGATTCCTGTGCATTCGCATTCATTGTGAAAGCGAGAAATGCCATAAAAAAGATTTTTTTCATTGTCCTTAGTTTTATTAAGTAGTTTTTTGCGGGGCAAAGATACACATTATTTCATATATAAACAAAGGATTTTTGCAAAAAAACTTAAATTTATCGAGATTTGTGTATAGATAATATAGAAAAATACGTATATTTGCAACGTGCTTTTCGATTGAACGAAAACAAAAAGGAATATATAATAATTGAAGTAATTCCGAAAAAGCACGATAAAGACGAAAAGGCCGAAAATAAGTTTTCGTATATTTCGTTATTTTCGATGCTTTCGGAATATAATCACATTGTTAGTAATTTCGAAAAAGACAAAACATGAATAAAGAAACCATTCGCATTGGGGATAGGGTCTGCACAATCTATCGTTCCGAAATGCCGAAATACCTTCTTGTTCAACCCATCGACGAACACGACCTGGAAGTGCTGGACACGGAGGTCGAAACGATACAGACCTTGACAAGAACTCCATTTACACTTGTTGCCTTCGAAATCAAGGATTGGCAGAGCGAACTGACGCCATGGGCTGCGCCGGCAGTCTTTGGGAAGATTCCTTTTGGCGATAAGGCTTTTGAGACGCTTGCTTTCGTTGAGGACGTGCTGATTCCGAACCTGGAACAACGGCGACTCTATTACAAGGACTCGATGCGATGTCTGCTTGGAGGATATTCATTGGCTGGCCTTTTTGCCTTATGGGCAAGTTATCAGTCCTCGCGATTTGATGGCATTGCCGCTGTCTCGCCATCCGTATGGTTTCCACAATGGATAGCGTATGCCGAGATGCACCAACCATCGACTTCTGCCGTCTATCTCAGTCTCGGGGATAAAGAGGAGAAGGCCAGGAATCCTGTGATGGCACAGGTCGGCAATTGCATTCGCAAACAACATGAACTCTTGTCCGAGCAGGGCATCAGCACCATCCTTGAATGGAATCCCGGCAATCATTTCCAGCATTCCGACGAGCGAACAGCCAAGGGCTTCGCCTGGATCATCAATCAATTAAGTCAACCATGAACATAGAAGACTATCGCGAGTTTTGCCTTTCGCTGGGCGATGACGTGGAAGAGAAACTGCCTTTCACGGCATTTCGATATGCTGGTGATGTGCTGGTATTCTACGTGCACGGCCACATGTTCGCTTTCTTCGATTGCAGCAATTTCAGCGTAATTACGCTCAAATGCCAACCAAACCGCATCGAAGAACTAAAAGCCCAATATAGATGCATCACCGAGCCCCATAACCTTTCACCAAAACATTGGATTGGCATTGATCCGAATTCCGCACCCGATGAGTTGCTTCGGGAATTGACTCGGAATTCATACGAGATAGTTAAGGCGAAATATAAGAAGAAATAATTCTTTTAACACGAATTATCGCAAATTGACATTAATTGTTCAAGAGGTCGCTTCGCTCAAAATTATAAGAAAATTGCTTTTGAAAATTATCAAAAGATGAACGCCCGAAATCAAAAATCATTCTGTCCCGTTTTTCTTATAATTTTTTGATTTAATTTTTCTATAATTTTGAGCTATGCGACCACTCTGGTTAAAAATAAAAAACACATCGCATTTTCTAACACGAATTATCGCGAATTAACGTAAATTTTTCATTCTACTTTTTTGTTATCTTTGCTAAATAGTCGTAGTGTTCGCCTTCGGTAATCACTTCGACTGAATAGCCATTTTCCTCGGCCTTTTGACGAAGGGTGTTGGCATCGATATAAAGCCAAGGGAAAGGTTCGCCGATGGAATCCTTGTAACGCATCATGTAGCGTAGTTCGCCATAATAGGCCGTGTCTTCGGGGTACTCGATGACACCATCTTCGTTTTCGAACACATAACTGATGTCCGATGAATCACAAAGGAGCTGGCCACTGGGAGCAAGTATCTTGTCGAGTTGCTGGAAGAATGTCGGCAGACGATCGAGGGTTCCGACGATGCCGATGCCGTTCATCAGCATAAGGATGGTATCGTATTGTCCCGTGAGTGTGAAGAAATCCTGTTCCAATACCTTCTTCACTCCGCGTTGCTGCATAGTCAGGACAGAAAGATGGGAAATGTCAATGGCAGTCACATCGATGCCACGTTGTTGCAGGACAAGTGAATGACACCCCGACCCTGCCCCAACATCAAGCGTCCTTCTCTTTGCCAAATCGAGTGCTTTGCGTTCAGTTTCAGGCATTTCCTCGAAGGTGCGGAAAAGTGTAGGCACAGGGATCTCGTCTTCTTCGAACATCGGAGAGAACACACGCAACCTGGCAGCTTTACCCGTGGTAAAGTAGTCGCTGATGGCTCGGCCCATCGGATCGCGTTTGCGATTGATGTCTTCGGAAGTCTTGATTTTTTTCATTTGCTTATGAACCATATCAATAATGCTATTTGAACGCAAATAATGAGTGGGATGCCAAACTTGAACTTCTTGTGCAAGGTCTTGTGATGCCAGGTTTTCATACCAAGCCATGCACCAATGCTGCCACCAAGGGCTGCCATCCCCAAAAGCGTTGATTCGGGGATGCGCCACTTGGCACGTTTTGCCTTCCACTTGTCGATGCCATAGACGAAGAACGTAAATACGTTGATGATGGCGAGGTAGATCAATAGGATTGACAACATTTTTACCTAAAATAAGTAACTATTCAGAATTAACAGTACATATTTTCTTTAACACGAATTATCGCGAATTTTCATAAATTATCATTATGCGTTTATATATGAACCAATTTGTAAAATAAAACATTCATGTCAATTTATGATAATTGTTACGCTTCGCTCCACGCGAGCAAAGCCCGGAGCGTGTTAAGAAAAGCCACATATAATTATCGTTAATTTTGGTTACATACTTATATATTTGCTAAATAATCTTTTCAGCCATCTTCTTACCGGCATCGAAAGCGTTTTGCAGATCCTGCTCCCAATGCTCGTCACGATACTTGCGCTTGGCTCCTTCGGCAAACTTTTTCAGCATTGAGGCCGTATTGAAAGTCTTGCGTGGGCCTCCGTCGATGATGATGATCTTCTTCATAATTAAATACTCTTGCCTAGTTCGAATGCGGCTTGCAGTTTGGGATTCCCTTCAATCTCACGAGCATCGTTCACACCACCGCAGAAAAGCGTTCCTGCCAGTCTGCTCTTTGGATAGCAATCGATCCAGCCTGTAAGACCTGTTTCGGCACGTTTTGGAGTCTGCTTTTCATCTTCGGCAGCAGTGGTGAGTAGATAGATGTCACGGAACTGATAGTCAAGTTCATACATGGCATTCATGCGATCGATGAGTGTCTTCATCTGTCCGCTCATCTCATAATAATAGATGGGAGTAGCCCAGCAGACAACATCGGCCTTCAGAACTTTCTCCATAATGGCATTCACGTCATCGTTGATGACACAACGTCCCAACTTCTGGCAAGCCAAACATCCTTTGCAGAACTGGATGTTTTTACCCACCAGGGAAATCTTCTCAACATCGTTTCCGGCAAACTTGGCACCTTCGATGAAATTGTCAGCGAGCATATCGCTGTTCGAGCCATGACGCAGGCTCGTTGAAATGACTATTACTCTTTTCATATGCTAATAATTTGCGGCAAAGATACACATATTTTTGAATATAAACAAACAAATCCTGCAAATTATGAAGAATGTACGTTTTAATTAATAGCTGTCATATGATAGCCCAAACGTTTCAGCTGGATGTATGCTCCCATCAGATAGAGTTGATGCAGACAGACAACGTAGGCATTGAAGGCTTCCTTCGTGCCAGGTTGGATGCGCTGATGTAACAAGGCATTATAGACGCGTGAGGCACATTCGCCAACGAGTTTCTCCGTCGAGGTGTAACTATCGCCTTTGAGCAAAAGGACATCTTCGCGGATATATTCGTCCATATTGTCATAGCCTCTTTTGTCGCGCATATAGGCATAGAGGTCATCTATCTTCGAATAGATTTCCCACTCCTCGTCCCAGTATTTGGCGAGAGCCATACCGATATACATCATCCAACCGAGCGATGCAGTCGGATAGGCGTTGAACTCACGAATGCCATCGGGGACATATGCCTGGGCAATCTTTTCCCACTTCTCTTCCACATCGGGACATTGCGGCAGACGTTCGTCCACCTCCTGCATACTCAGCAAATACTGATGCAGGTCTTTTTTGATTTGTTCTTCAAAATTTAATGTCGATTCCATTTATATTCAATTTTTACTCAAAACAAAGTTCGTTTAATGTCTGCCAAAAAATCTTTTTCAATTATCGCAATCTGCTCACCACTTCGAGTAAAAGCATCTATGTAATAATGATTGTCGAACTTCAGCGATTTTATTGTATTGTCAGTGTCGTACAACCTCGTTTCTATGGCAGAAGCGTGATTTCTTATTTCTTCGAAATGTGCTTCGATGTAAGCATCCGACATTGCAAGACAAATAAATCTTATTGACTGTAAATATTGCTCACTGAAATCTTTGCGCCAATCTGTCGGAATGTAACACCCTTCTACTATAAGATTCTGTCGGTTCTCGATGGCTGTCTTCACCATCTCACGCACAATAGGCCAAAGATACTCCGTAAGAGCTTCATCGTCTTCAGGCGTAAGGTCGGTATTACCGCTACGTATCAATCCCATTTTCAAATGATCTATAGACAGATACGGATACTTGTACTTTTCAAGCATCCGCTGTGCCAAAAGTGTCTTGCCTGTATGCGATGCTCCTGTAATCAGTATGACCATAAATGTGAAACTATTCTTTAACCTTTCTGATTAATGACAAATCGCCACTTGACAAGGCTTTAAAATTTGCCTCAATCTTCTCGATGTCCCAATCCCACCATTTTAGATTCAGCAGATAGGCGATGAACTCATCGTCAAAACGTTTTCTGACAACACGGCAGGGATTTCCTACGGCTACAGCGTATGGAGGGACATCTGAGGCAACCACAGAATTGGCTCCAATAATGGCTCCATCGCCAATATGAACGCCTGGCATAATTGTTACATGCTGGCCAATCCAAACGTCATTGCCCACAACAGTATCACCCTTCAGAGGCAATTCGTCTTTCACTGGAGCAATGGCACTGCCCCAATCACCGCCAATAACATAAAATGGGTAAGTCGTCACGCCGTCCATCCTATGGTTGGCTCCATTCATCACGAATTCCACACCCTTAGCGATAGCGCAGAATTTGCCAATAATCAGACGGTCACCGATGAAATCATAGAAATGAGTGACATGTTTCTCGAATTGGTCGGCTCCATCCACATCATCGTAGTAGGTGTAGTCTCCTATAATGATACGCGGGTTCTTCACCACGTTCTTGATGAAGCAGAGGCTTGGAATCTTCGGATTCGGAAAAGCATCATTGGGATTGGGTCTGTTTTTTATTTCCATATATTTCGATTTATCAATCAATCTCCGTAAATCGTGAAAACTTTCGTCCATCACGTTCAATGTTCTCGAAAAACATCTTCTCGGGACGTACCCAACACTTGTTGTCTCCGTAAAGCGCCTGATAGATGACCATCCGTTCTGTGGTTTCCGAATCGAATGCTATGCAGACAAAGCGATACTTGCCACCTTTGAAATGCTGGAAGTATCTGTTTTCACGACGAGGATATTCCCTCAAAAGTTTTTCAGCCAAAGGTACATACCAGGTGCGAACTTCCTTGGCCGTAGGGGTATGGTTTCCGGGGAAATGGAAACTGCGATTGTAGTGCTCCAAGAAGGTTGGTTCGAAATGAGCCAGCGTGTCCCCTTCTCCAAACAAGCCCCAGACGCGATCCTTGTAATAAGGATTGCAGCAGTTGAACTGAATCAATTCGAGTTCGGCAAATTCCTCGATAAGTACATCGTCGATGATGAAGTCCTGCTTGCCATCCATTCGAGGCGATTTGTACTGATGTGCACCAATACGAGGCTTCAAGAATTCCGTCATCTTGAAGTGCGGATTGCCGAGCAAGGCAGGAATACCTGCGATAGGTGCCAGCACTTGTGCATAGAAAGAGCCACAACTGTTGCCCACCAACAAGTCGGGCTTTTCTCGATCAATAAGTTCGCGCAGGAACTTGATAGCCTCTTTCGGATGCATCGGCAAATCGGGAGTAAGCACCTCTACCCGACCCTCGAATACTTCACGCAATGCCAATGCAGGAACGCATTGGCCACTTGCATAGAATCCGTGAAGGAACAGTATCTTTTTCATACTAATTACTTCTATAAAAACTATTTTATTTGATTTTTTCGATAATCAGTTCACACGAACCATCTTCAAGTGAATTGTACTCATCATAATGACAATGGCACCCTACGGCTTCATCAGCCAACGCCTTCAACTGGCTTGCCAACGACAGCAAGCCTTCCTTATTAGCTGATATTATCACATTGCCACTTTCGACCTTCACTTTGATGGTGAAGCCGTCCACCCAATTCATATTTATATCTTATTCCCAATCGAAGTTTTCCTTGCCAGCCCCAATCTCAAAATGATATTTGGCGATACCCAAGTCAATCCACGTATAACCGACCAGGGAGAAACCTTTCTTTGTGCGTACCTTATGACGATTGTTTTCCATTCCGACATATTCGAACGCGAACTTCTGCTGATTCACGGCAGTTGGTGCAAGCAAGGCAGCTTCAACACCTTTTCGGAACCAACCGGGTGTGGTGTCGTTGATATTGCTCACTTGTTCGACGGTTTTGATCTTGTGGGTGCTACCCTGCGTTTCGCCATAACCGATGGCAATATAACAGGCAATCTTCTCGTCTTCGTTGAGCACGAAGGTACCTGGGATTTTTGAGTAACTCAATCCAACCCAGCAGGTATTCAGCCCAAGCGTTTGAGCCAAAAGAACCAGTTGCTCGCCATAATAGCCGATGCGTTCATCGAGGTCATCGGCTTTCTTGCCAGCCATAACCAGATAATTGCTCACGTTGCGAAACCTTCCATATTTCGCCAAAGTTCCCTGGAATGCCTTTGGCTCATTTTGAATGAGCTGGACATGCAGGTTGCCCTCGCGATTCACACGCTCAATATGTTCTTCGAGCGCACGTGCAACGTCTGCTTCCAGCGGTTTGTCCTGATATGCCCTCACGCTGTGTCGGGCTGCAATTGCTTCTTGTAATGTCATTTTATTTGATAATTATTCTTTATTTATATCTGCCCAAAGAATAAAACTATAACTATGGGGCTTTGTTCCATCGATGGTGTATTCGGGCAAAGTGCGTTTGCCCCAAGTGTCGGCACCGCCTACGCCATGAATGTCGAGGTCGATGTTGAGGTTAACGAAACGACCGCGAGGAATATCGATTGGATGACGCGCATCGACAAGGTCTTCCTCTCCATAATCCCAGGCACGGATGCAAAGGGGCTGATCTCCAGAGATATGAAGCGTACGGTTATTATTGGCGATATCAAACCAGCGGACCTCACATCGGTTGCCATTGTCTTGTGGATGGATATATTCTGTCTCGTAGTCGCTGAGCGGCATTTCATAAACACCGAGGAAGGCAGAGTTTTTGCGGTCGGTATAGTTTTCCCAAGGGCCACGTCCATAATAACGTATTTGCGTGAAGTCTGAAGGCAGACGCATTCGCATACCGTATTTTGGCATAACAGGAAGATTATCGGCTTGTGGGAAATACTCCATTTTGACATGGATACGACCATCGCGTAGGATCGTATAAGTCAATGAAAGGTTGGCGTTTACTGACAATGAGATGTCATAAAGGACACTCAGACCACGTTCGTCCACTTCGGTACGAATGGAATGTACCGTGCGATTGGCTGCAGCATCCTTCCAAGGGGCGACACGTTCGGCAAAATGAGCAGCATGCTGATTGTCATTTTCTGGTTTCCAGAAGTAGGGTTCCAAAGGTGCCTGCAACATCTCCTTGCCATCGACAATCCAGGAAGTGAGAGCTCCCGTATTGTCGATGATCACTGTGCCTTGATCAGTGGTCACGATGGTACATCCCTCATCTTGTTGCGACTCAGCTGGTTCGCCATTGAAGCCATCCCAGAAAGGTTCGGGCATGAGGACAAATTGTTCACGTGCAACGATAAAGCCTTCTTCTGCCCAAGGTTTGTCTTCTTTCAAACGAGCATAGACGTTGAGAATGAGTTCGGGATTGTTGTAAGGATAATAAGGATTAGGAATCTCGAAACAATCGTCTTTAAGCTCAACCATGTCACGGCTCACCAACTCTCCATTGTGATAGATTTCGCAGGAATATTCGTATTCATAAATGATATTAAAAAAATCGCGATTGATGATACGAATGCTATCTTCGCCCTGTTTCACGAATTGTATAGGCTGATAAGCATATTGCACCTCGTAGTAATGAGGATGTGGTTTGCGGTCGGGGCCAATCAGGCCATTGATGCAGAATGCCCCGTCATTGGGCTTGTCGCCAAAGTCTCCTCCGTAGAGGAAATATTCATCCTTGGAATCTTTGTCCTTGATGGAGGAATACAAACCTTGGTCCACCCAATCCCAGATGGCGGCACCACAGATGGAAGAGTCAGCATAGATTACATCCCAATACTCCTTCAAGTTGCCACACGAATTACCCATGGCATGGGCATATTCACGCATCATGAACGGCTTATCGGTAACCTCTTGGGCATTCTTGCGAAGGTCTTCGGGGTAAAGATAACTGTCGTCCCAGATGGCACTATAACGTCGGTCGCTATCGTAGAAAGGTGGACGTGTAGTGTCTAGTTCGCGTACCTTGTTATACATTGCTTCGATGTTCGGTCCCACAGCTCCTTCGTTGCCAAGGCTCCAAAGAATGACGCAAGGATGGTTGAAGTCACGCTTGACCAGCGATTCAGCTCGATCGACGTGCGCCTTTTGCCAGGCAAGGTCCTCTCCCATCTCCTGATTGGCATAACCGTAACCATGCGTCTCATGATTGGCTTCGTCCATCACGTAGATTCCCCAGCGGTCGCAAAGTTCGTAGAGGTATTCACGATCGGGATAATGTGAGGTGCGCAGGAAGTTGATGTTGGCTTGTTTCATCAGGCGAATGTCTTGTTCGTAGGTGGCATCGTCCACAAATCGACCTGTCTTGGGATGGTGATCATGGCGATTCACACCGCGCAGTTTGACATTCTTGCCGTTGATCTTGAAAACTTCACCCACAACTTCCACTTTCTTGACACCCAAATGGTAGTCGAAATGTTCGATTACTGTTCCATCGGCTTCGCGTAACTCAACACTGAAAGGATAAAGTTCAGGCTTTTCGGCCGACCAAAGTCGGGGTTTGTCCAAAAGATAACTGAGGGTGATTGTCGTGGTGTCGCCTGCTGCCAATTTAATTGGATTGCCAATTACTTCGTGTCCATCGATTAGGAATACTGCTTGTAAGCCTTTCTTAGTTTTCTTGAATCCATTACAAATACTGATGGCGGCATTGACATTCGCCTTCGAAAAGTCGGCGTTCGGTTCGGCCGTGACCTCATAATCGGTGATATGGGCCAAAGGTCTTACCCACAATTGAACCTCACGGAAAATGCCCGAAAGGCGCCACATGTCCTGGTCTTCGAGATACGAGCCGTCACTCCATCGATATACCTCGACAGCGAGTATGTTTTGTCCCGCACGAAGATATTTGCTGACATCGAACTCTGCTGGCGACATCGAATTCTGGCTATATCCTACAAACTTGCCATTCACCCAAACATACATTGCCGAATGCACTCCACCGAAATGCAGGATAAGGTTTTTGTCAAGCGACTCTTTGGGTACATCGAAGAAAGTCACATACGAACCGACTGGATTTCGATTCTCGTAAGCCGTCCAATCCTCAGGTGGCTCGCTTGTAACACATGGTCGGTTTCTAACAAAAGGATAGTTGATGTTGATGTAGATGGGAGTTCCATAACCCTGCGTCTGCCAGTTTCCGGGTACGGAGATTCTTCCCCAATCGCTCACGTCATAATCCTCCCGATAGAAGTCGGCAGGTCGCGTATCTGGATTCGGGCTCCAATGGAAAAGCCATTCTCCGTCGAGGCTGACTAGCTCCTCACACTCCTTCCATTTCGATGGCAGTTGCAACGTGGCATGATAGGGCAGTTTATTGGTGCCCAGCACCGAAGGATCTTCCCAATCATGATGCTGTGCATGCAATTGGATAGCCATTATCGCCACTATAAAAACTATCAACTTTTTCATATTAGTTCTCACGTATTTTAATATTGGGCGGACATTCATACATCACTCGGGCATGGTTGGTGCGAATAAGTTGGCTTTCGATGACGTTGCCGGTAGTTGCGTCGATGGTGTCTCGAAAAACCTGCCCGTTGCGATATATCACATCGCCTTCGCGCGAGAAGTATTCGTTTTCGGCATGGATGTGGAATGTGTGAGGCTGAGAATCTACGGCACGAAGTTCGCCACGAAGATATTCGCCATCTACCCAAAGGCGGAGTTGGTAAGTGTTGGACGTGTCGTTTCGAACACGGTAGTCGATGTAGTTATAGGAGATGCTGGTGCCTGTGCCGAAAGGAATCTGACGACCATAGTCGGGGAATAGGTCGAGCGCATCGTGATGATGATGCTCGGCGATGGTCAGGTCGCTGTGAAGCACCATCCAATGAATGAGGTTCGAAAGTTGGCAAAGCCCTCCACCTATACCCTGTCCGGGCGCACCTTTGGCAATGACAAGTCCCTCCTTGTATCCCTTCCGTTCGGTGGTTCGTCCAATCTGTTTCCAGACGGAGAAGGTCTCACCGGGACGAATCAACAGTCCGTCGATGTTCTTGACGGCAAGGGCAAGGTTGGTGGCCTTGTTCTCCTGCAACTGCATATTGACATTGCCCAAGCGACGACGTATGAGCGAATTGTGACGATAGATGACAACGGGCAGGTTATCGGTTGTCCGTTCTCTGGCAAAACGAATCTTGTGGATAAAGTCCTTCAAATGTCGTTTCAGAATCTCCTTCTCCATCGACAGGCGATAGGTGAAAGGAGAGATTTCGCAAAACAGTTTTCGTGGCATGGGCAGTAATATTTATTAATAGGAATAAACCAATCCGTATTTCTCGTGAAGTTGGCGAAGCGAACCGTCAGCCTTCTTCTTTTCAATGAGGTTGTTGACCATCTGCAGAAGGTCTTCCTGTCCTTTCTGCATAAGCACTCCAATCTCTCCGTGAGTAAAAGGACTATTGAGCAAGGGAGCAGCCAGTCGGCTGTCGGTTTGCACATAGTAGGGCGCTTCGGTGATTTCAGTAATCATGATGTCGGCCTGTCCTTCGGCGACGAGCGAAGGTATTTCCTCGTTCTTGGGGTGGACGATGATGGTGGCATGCGTGAGGTTCTCGTTGGCAAACTTCTCGTTCAAACCACCGGGGTTGACCATCACACGCACTTCTGGTTTGTCGATGTCGGCCAATGACTGGAAGCGAGTAGCATCCTCCGTTCGGCAAAGGATGGTCTTGCCATTGCCCAGATAACCTTCGCTCATATCCATGATTTCGCGACGAGCATCGGTTATGGTGATACCTCCGATGGCGAGGTCAAACTTCTGAGGTTCAGCCATCACGTCGGCGGTGAGGGTTGGCCAGGATGTGGGTGCAAAACTGACTTTAACATCCAGATAGTCGGCAATTGATTGGGCCATTTCGATGCCAAATCCCCAATATTCGCCCGTCGAGGGTTCGAGGAACGAAAGTGGCCGATAGTCGCCCGTCGTACCGAAACAGATATTGCCTCGTTCAACGATTTCGGCCACTTTGCCCTCGATAGGAATATCGGTGTAAGTGGAAAGAATGAAAGCAGAATATTGGAGATTATCCTTGCCGAAACGAAGGGCGCTGCGCAGAGAGTCTTCGGGGAAGACACGACTGCTGTCGAAGTAATAAAGCCCGTCGTTGCTGTTGTACCATCCACCAACATAGCCGTCGTGCTCCAATGCATGACGAACTACCTTGTCAAGTTGGTCGCGCGAATGACTACCTTGTGTGGCAGCATAACTCACGGAAATGCCTTCGGTGGGTTCGGTCATTGTGCGGACGTCTAGTGTGAAGCCATCGGGATGACTTTGACTAAATGTCCAGACCTGATCGGCAATCTTTGTTATGTTACTCAGTTCGTTGACATTCTCCTTGTTGGACGAACAGGAGGTGAACTCAATAGTCCCACAAACGGCGAGAAGGGCTATCAGCAAGAATAATCTCGTTCTTTTCATAAACTGCTTTAATAGTAAGTATTCTTTTGGATATTAAGGGATTTTATCAATCCGGCTGCTGTCCATCATGAGCCTTCCAAGCGCATTCGGTAATCTTCATATCGGAAAAGACTGCGGTGAACGACGACCCCTCAGGCGAACAGGCATAGATACCGAAACGGATCACGTCGGCACCTTCATAGACGTGGCAAATGCGCATCTGGCTGAAATCAATGCCATTCTTCGAGAATTCGATGCAGTAGTCATCGTCGCGACGCGAGAAGCGATACCACATCGTCTTGACATCGGCGGGAATGGCGGTAGTTGCCCAGTCGGAATAACCCTTGTTGGTCACAACGCTGCCGAGGTGCTGGAACTCCTCGTTCTCGAATTCTACCGAACCCTTCACCCAGTTTTCGCTGTCGAGATACATTACGATGCCACATTGGTCAAATCGCTGATGGCTCTGCGTAAAGTCGGTCTTCACTACGAAACTGAAAAACTTTTCGCGAGTCTGCATCTGGAGGGCAGGTGCATTGTCGTTCTGGAAGTGATAATAGGTGCGCTGCCAAAGGTCGGTGTGCGGAGCCGTCGTGATGAGAATGGTGTCACCCTTCACTTCGAAACCGCCTGGTTCACGCGTCCATTTCAGCGCATTGAGGTCAATCTTACCTCCGTTTTCGAGCGCTACCTTCACATTGTCGGTAAAATCCATAACTGTCTCTTTTGTTTCGTTCTTAGCACATGCTGTCAGCATCAAGCCGCAGGCAATAATGATAATACTTTTGTTGAACATAATGATAATCGGTTAAAACCTAAATTGTTAATTGTTAATTATTAATTGTTAATTCTCAATTGTTAATTGTTATTTGTTAATTGTTAATTACCAACCTTACCTCATAGATCTCGCCAATCTGCTTACGAGGCTTGGCCACGAACTTCACGCGAACCTGCTGCTTGCCTTGCAGAAGCTCGGCGGGGATTGGATAGGTCTCGTACTTGAACTCCGAAATGCGATATTTGCCCGTATTGTTGACCTCCTTCACAAGGACGTCATCGATCAGTATATCGAACTCATGGCTCTTCCACTCTCCTACTCCCCAATATTTGAGGCGAAGGCTGAGGTCAGTGCGTCCATTGGTCAGCATCAGGTAACTGAAATAATGTCCATCGCGTGCATCTCGATAGAAGACGTCGTTCGAATTGCCTACATAAGAGTCGTCGGTCTCCATTCGGTGATCCGTTTCGGGCTGTTGTTCACCAGGCTGCACCTTATCCACGGTGCGAGCTTCGAGTTCCTGGCGTTCCTGCTCCTGACGTGCAAGGTCGTCGAGATAACCCTTGTAACTGTTCTCCGAAAGAGCCAGCCAGTAGATCATATAGCGCGAATCGTGAATCTCGAAGAAAGGCATCATCTCGTTGCGGATGGGATTCTCCATGCGTGTAGAGAGGGTGAAGTGAAGTGGCTTACCCTCGATAGGCTGCAACTGGTCGGCAATGGCATTGATGTCGTTGTTGATGAGGATTGGAGCCTCATTGACAGGCAGTTTTTTGCCGCTGGCATATTGTCCGAAGCGGCTATCGTCGGCAATGAGATGTGCCAGGTCCTCGGTTCCCGTCTTCATACCAAGTAGAATCGGACCATACATCAAAGCAATATATTGAGGCACATTGGGCAGATACTTGATGCTGTTGTGCATCGGGAAGGTGATATCGACCACGTCACCAGCCTTCCACTTGCGGTCGATGCTGACGTACGACGAAGGACCGGAAATAATGTTAACTGGCACACCATTTACCTTGACCGAGAACTGTCCAGGCTTCACCCAACCTGGATAACGGACGAGCAATGGGAATCCGACTCCGCCCTCCTTCTTCGAAAATTTCGGAGTCTGCACAATGGTGATGCGGCTCGTTTCGGCATAGGGGAAACCTGTCTCCTGACGAAGCACGATGCCCTTATCTTTCCAGTTGAGTTCAGAGGCTGCAAAGAGGTTCACGTAGAGGGCATCTCCCATATGGGTATAGATGAACTGGCCATATTTGCCGTGATTCTCCATACCGGTGCCAACGCAGCACCACATCGCCTCGTTGGGAGCCGAATAGTTGCGATAATGACGCGGACGAGCAGGCGTGAAATAGACGTAGCCGCCGTGCTCTGGATGCTGTGACGAAAGGATATGGTTGAAGGTTGCCAACTCATAGTAATCGGCAAAGCGAGCCTCGGGATTGCGACGATGCAGATCCTCGGTAAGTTTCAACATATTGTTGGTGTTGCAGCTCTCAGGTCCGTCGATATCGTTGATGAAGTCCGTGCACGCTTCCTTGCTGGGGAAGTGCTCGCGGCGACTGTTGCCACCAAATGCCAACGAACGCTCTCCCGTCACGATGTCCCAGAAGAATGCACCGGCATCGTGATAGGTCTCATCGCCCGAAAGTTCGGCAATACGTTCGAAGCCCACAACCTTGGGCACCTGAGTATTGGCGTGCATATTGTCAAGGCAATCCTGTCGCTGCGACATCGGAGTGAGCAGTCGGCGATGAGAGAAACGACGAGCCACGTCGAGATATTTCTGTTCGCCAGTGATGGCATAAGCATCGGCCAGCACTTCGTTCATACCTCCATGTTCGTTGCCGAGCATACGCTCCATCTGTTCGTCGCTGAGGTCGGCAGTCAGGTCAATGGCCCAGTCGCAGAAGCCGAGGAACAGACGACATGCCTGCTCGTTACCGCAATACAACCAAGCATCGCGCAGACCTGCATACATCTTGTGCAGGTTGTAGAACGGAGCCCACGAACCGAAGTAGATGTTGAAATCACCCTTTTTGAAAGTGCTCCAAATCTTTTCGCTGTTGGGCATACCGCCCACGTAACCGCGTCCCCAATCGGAATGGTTCTTGTTGTTGGCGTCGGCACATTCCTGCAATTCGCTGATCATATACTCCATACGCTGACGGCATTCCTCGTTGCCCAAGGCAGCATTCAGCGCCATTGCGGTCAGATAGTGACCCCCTACGTGTCCGTCAAGTCCGTCCCAATTCGGATAGGTTGGCGCCTTGGGTTCAAGTCCTGCCTCCTTGCGATAAGGGGCAAGCAGGCGGTCGCAATCGTATTGAAGCAAGGTTTTGACGTTCAAGTCCTGAGCCTTCTTCAAAGGTCCGTCGAGCAAGGTCACATCGCCGAGCGGAAACTCATCGGCGTACAGTTTTTCTTGTGCGTTGGCAATAGTGCCTAAGGCAAGAAGTGTGGTAATGATAAGAAATTTTTTCATAGTTTTATAAATTTGTATAGTAGTCAACCCCAATTATATTGAGCCAGCAAATAATTGTTAATTGTTAAGTAACTAAGTAACTATTCAGAATTAGCTATACATATTTTTCTTTTAACACGAATTATCGTGAATTTTCATTAAATTTTCAGTAATGTGTCTATATATGTGTAGTTCCCTGAAAAAACTTGACTGGAATTAGACTTTAACCCTACAAAGAGTTTACTACTTCTCGTCTTAACCCTGGTAGGACTTTACTTGTATGAGT
>ONNR01000001.1 GCA_900319235.1 uncultured Prevotellaceae bacterium | reverse complement strand
ACAGGCACTTATTTCGACCTTCGTCAGTTCGATGCCGCCTGGAGCACCTTCTTCCAATCCATTAATAAAGAGTGACATCCCCAAAAGGGTGCCACTCTTTATTCGTTTCAAAAATTGTAAATTTGTAAAATTGTTTTTTTGTAAAATTGTTTTTTGTTTTTTCATTTTTTCATTTTCATCATATAAAGAATATACAGGCCAATCCCCCTTAGGGACCAGCCTGCATAGAGTATGGGGGAACTCGATCACTTCCGTCTTTTACTCATTTCCTCCGAAGTAAAGAAAGTGGCAGTATTGTTCTCATGATTGTAAACGATATAGCCTTTGAGGAAGGTACTTAAAACTGATAGTTCCTTCACAGTTCCGCGATAGAGCAGGAAGTTGCAAATATCGGTCGGTGTAATGTATGGATTATTCCTCAAATGCGAATGAGTTAATGTCTCAGCGTCATTGGGTTGTGGCAAAAACGAACGATGGTATCTCCGAAACGCAGTTATATTGCAATCGTTGTCAAAGTCAAAACTGAAATCATTGCCGAAAGGAATAATGCCTGCACGATTCAAACCTTGCAACATATACATACGGGTGGTATTGGCATCAATGCGGATGAAGTCGAAGTTGGGGTTGCCATAGTCAGGGTTGTAACGGAGGCTGTCGCCATATTGTTGAAAGGCATTATTGAGCATAAGTCCTTTCTTTTCAATCAATGCTATTTCATTCTCCGAAATGGGACGCTTTTCGTAGGAGATGGTCTGCCTTTTGCTTTTCTTGTCATATCGGAATTCGAAAATACAATTATTCACTTCCTTGTCGGTGAAAATGACACTCCAAGAATCGGCCGTGGGTTGCCAAACTATATTGCGCCCAATTTGATCAATACTGTAATGAGCCAAAATGGAGTCGGTCGCTACCCAATTGACATACTCGGCCAGGAACAGGTTATATCCTTCGGCACAGATACTGTCGAGAACGTCGGCAATCGCCCCTGTTTCCTGAACCGACTCATTTGTCGAAGTCTGATTGTCATTCGAGAATGATGACATGCCGAGAATTATGACCATGGACAAAACCAGTGACTTGATTGTAGTATAAGATTTCATAATATTAATTTTGTATGGTTTAACGAGGCAAAGATATAAAAACATGCTGAACAAACAAAATTTTGGATAGTATTTTTCAAAATAATTCAAGATTTTGCTGAAACCGAATGTGAACTATCGTTTCCGCTTACTATTTTCTAATAAAAAACAACAGTCGATAAGCACGTTGGTCGAAGCGACGATTGTCTGGATGCCTTGCGGATCATCGTTGAAGTCGAGCGCCATCTATATCGTCGAAGGCAATAAGGTGATTGTAAAATAAGCCTTTGAATGATACAATTTCTTCAGCCGGTGAGGATCGCTTCATCGGCTGATATTTTTATTATCATCGCTATGAAAAAACATAATTTTAGAACAAAATCAGCCCAAAAAGGAATATTTCTTTATAAATAATGTAAATTTTTCGACGTTGATTTTGCCATGTCGGAAATTATCTGTATTTTTGTCCCCAAATGAACACACTTTTTTAACTTATTCTTAAATAACATGAAGAAAACTTTACTTCTTACGATTGCTGCAGTAGCCCTGATGAGCGCTACTGAGGCTAATGCTGAGTTCAGGAAGTGGGACTTCACCAAGTGGAGCACCGCTACCATCAACAACCTTCAGGCAGGCGCTTTCGCCAACGCCAACTCGATTACTCCCGAATCGGGATGGTCGGACGTGGAGAAGACTTCTGCCACCGCTCCTACCGAACTCAGTGCAGGCAACTGCTTCTGGGAGAGCACCGCACAGGGCAACGCTGCAGGTGTGACCTTGACCGCCAATGGTGAGACCATCGCCGAGCTCGAAGGCCTGCTCTACACCAACACCGCTGCTCGTTCGCTCGCCATCGCCCTCAATTACCAGGGTCCATTGAGCGACGGATTCGGTCCTTACAACGGCCCCAGCTACCTTTGGTTGGGCAGCAAGACGAAGAACTACTTCGTAATCCAGAATGTGGCCGTAGGCGAAAAGATCTACATTGGCGTTGAGAGCCACAAGTCGACCGAGGCACGTGGTGTGGAACTCTACGTCTATACTTCGAACAACGCCCTTGGCACCAAGATCCTTGGTGAGGACGGCGCTGAGGCTCCTGCTGTGCCCATCGACTACACCGAGCAGGTATGGCAAGTGCAGGAAGGCCTTGAGGATACCCCCAACGAGGACGGCACCTACAACATCGTGATCCGCAACACCAACGGCTGCCACCTCTACTACATCCAGGTGGGCGAAGACCAGGGTTCGAGCATGGAGGATATGAATATTGCTTACCTCTACGACAGCTCCTACAATGGCTATAAGGTTGACGGCACACCCGCAGGTTATGCTGCCGACGGCGGCCTTGACGTGGATCCCGTCTACATCACCCTTATGGATTACAACGTAACTGCCATCGACTACAACAGCGAAGAAGTAAAGGCCATGACCAGCGCTGAGCTCAACGACTCACTGCTCAACTTTGATGTTGTAGTAGCAAGTGAGGCTGTTTCGAGCGGCAACACCTATGCCAAGGGTCTTAAGGACATCATCAACAAGGTGCCTCTGCTCAACCTCAAGTCGTTCATGTACAAGAAGGGCGTCTGGGACTTCGGTGCAGGCTCGAATCCTTCACCCAAGGCCAACAGCATCACCGTGGCTGAGGATTACCTCGAGGATCCTCTCTTTGCCGACGTGACCAGCATGGACGAGAACGGCACCATCCAGCTCTTCAAGAGCAATCCTGAGGACATCACCGCAGGTAACCTCGTGCAGGGCTACACCGTGACCGAAGGCTCACTCATCGCCGAAGATGCCGTGATTGCTACCGTAGGTGATGGCATCAACGCTATCCACAGCCATGGCACCAAGAACCAGTACATGCTCATCCCATTGTCGAGCGACCACCTGCTTGCCGATGGTGACTTCAACCTCACCGACGATGCGCTCACCATCATCCGCAATGCCGTGAACATCCTCGCTGCCACCAAGAGCAAGGTTCAGAATGCTGCCATGCCAATCATCTCGCAGGAGCCTGCCGATGGCGTGACTACAGTAAGCATCAGCTGCGTTTCGCCAGGTGCTACCATCTTCTACACCACCGATGGCACCGACCCAACTGCTGCAAGCACCGTTTACACCGAGCCATTCGAAGTTACCGAGGACGGCCTCGTAGTGAAGGCATTTGCACAGGCTCATGGCTATAACGATTCGAACATCGCTACTGCTACCATCACCGTGAAGACCCAGGCAGAGGCTCCAAGCATCGACATCAAGGAGGAAGCTGGCCAAACCGTAGTTACCCTCACCGGCGAGGAAGGCACCAATATCTACTTCAACTTCCAGGGTCTCACCGCTTCGGCCACCTCACAGCTCTACACCGAGCCCATCGTTCTGACCGAACCTGCAACCATCACCATGTTTGCTGAGAGCGCCACCAAGTTGACTTCGCCTATCTATGACGCTGAAATCGAGGTTGCCGGCATCTTCCAGCCTATCGACACCGTGGCTCACTTCAACGCAGGTCAAACCGACTGGTACGACAACGTAGTCATCACTGTGGGTGAGAACAGCTATGGCGCTGCTGATGCTGTCAGCGAGGGCATCGCAAGCGGTAGCGCTTCGGCCATCTACTACTTCGGCAAGAGCGCCTGGAACTACTATAGCGACGTTGTTGACCACACCGAGATCGTTTACGACGAGGACGGCGTAACTCCTTTGAAGGACATCAACGGCAACGACTCCATCAAGACCATCTACGTTCCTGATGCAGCTGCCTTCCGCAAGATCACCTCTACCACCGACACCCAGTGGACCATCGAAACCGAGGGTCAGGTTGTAACTGGCGAAACCACCTTGAAGCCAGAAGTTGGCGTAGGTAATGGTGCTACCGGACGTTTTGCTGAGACAGCATTCGATGCCATCGGTGCTCCTACCACCGGCGTAGTTGACTTCGGCGGCAAGGTTTCGGGCGAACCCTACACCATGCGCGTTGTCAGCAACGAGAAGTTTGCTGCTCCATTCGACGTAGTTGTTTACCTTGGCAACGGTTCTACCGGCTCACCCAACATCGAGATTCAGGTTTCGGCCGATGGCGAGAACTGGACAAAGATTGGTGACGTGAACTTCTGCACTACCCAGCGCTACTGGAAGAAGACCCGCGTACATCAGGGCGAAGAGGGCGAATTCTTCGTTCGCCTGGCACAGGTAGGCGGCAGCAGCAAGGCTCAGCTCTACGACGTACTCGTCATCACCACCACTGCCGAAGTCGGCATCGAGGAGATCAGCGAGGACAACGTTCGCGGCAAGCAGCAGATGTTCGACCTCTACGGTCGTCAGATCCAGGCTCCAGCAGCCGGACAGATCTTCATCCTCAACGGCAAGAAGGCTGTTCAGTTCTGATAAATTTGCAACTTCTTTATAGCAATCGCACGGGGTCAACGCCTCGTGCGATTCTTTTTTATTTTTTTATTTTGTTATTTTTTCTTTTTCGTGTATCTTTGCACACAATTAGAAGAAACAATACTACGCCGTCAGTTCTGCAGCTTGACCCCTGCGGATTGAAAGGGAATCCGGTGTGAATCCGGAACAGTCCCGCTGCTGTATGTCATCACTAACCCACGGGCCTCGGTATGTCACTGTCCATGTTAACAGACGGGAAGACTGCCCAAGGGGATGACGAGTCAGAAGACCTGCTGACGACTGCCCAGGTTCTCGAACCTTTTCCGAACCCCAAGCCTCTGGCTTGGAATATCCTGCGATCGACAGGAGGGCGAATGTTCAGTTAACGCAAAAAGAATGAGACATCTGATGCGTATCGTCCTGCTCATATTTTTGGGCAGCGTTGGACAATGGATTACTGCCATTGCCCAGGATTCGGTGCGCGTGATTGACAACGTGACCGTTCGCAGCAAAATCAGATACCACGAGACGATAACGCCACAAACCTTGAAGGGCGAGGATCTGGAGAAAGTGAATGCCCACACGGTGGCCGATGCCTTGCGATTTATGAGCGGCGTACAACTGAAGGATTATGGAGGAATAGGCGGTTTGAAGACGGTGAATCTGCGATCTCTGGGTTCGCAACACGTAGGAATTTACTATGATGGAATCGAATTGGGAAATGCACAGAATGGGGTGATTGATCTTGGCCAGTTCTCTTTGGACAACATCGAGGAAGTGAGCGTCTATCAAGGGCAGCGCTCAGCGATAATGCAGACGGCTTCCGACTTTGCGAATGCCGGCAGCGTATATATCAAGACGACGAGTCATCTGGGCAAAAGGTCAAAGAGTGAACGTGGCAACAAGGCGACGAAATGTCATTATCTGAAAACCAAGATACAATCAGGTTCTTCGAATCTTTTAAGACTTTCGGCGTTATTTGAGTCGAATATAAACAAAAACCTACTCTTGTCGGCGAACGCCGAATGCCTTTCGACCAATGGAAAATACGCCTTCCGATATCGTCGACGCAACCACGATGGTAGCATCGCCTACGACACAACGGCAACGCGGCAGAATGGTGATGTGCAGGCGCTTCGAGTAGAAGTGAACCTCTATGGAAACATTGTGAACGGACATTGGCAGGCAAAGGCCTATACCTACCATTCGAGTCGCGGCATACCGGGCGCCATTGTCAACAACGTGTGGCGACGTGGAGAACGACAGAGCGATGACAACACTTTCGTGCAAGGTACGTGGCAGAAGGATGTGAATCCGATTTACACGCTGCGTGCCATGGCAAAATATGCCAATTACCGCACACATTATTTAAATAAGGATACGACGCAAATGATGGTAGATAACACCTATCGTCAGCAAGAGGTGTATCTGAGCCTTGTGAATGTCTTTGAAATTGCGCCTTGGTGGAGCGTATCCTTGAGCGATGATATGCGGTGGAATTATCTCGATGCCGATATGCCGCTCTTCGTTCATCCGACACGATGGTCAATACTCAGTTCCTTGGCCACAGCGATGGATTTGAACAAGGTGCAGTTGCAGGGAAGCATTGTCTTTTCGCAGTATTTGGATAAAACGCAATCAGGTTTGCAAAAGCAATCAATCAACAGCTGGACCCCTGCCCTCTTCGCCAGCTATCGCCCATTCGACTACGTGCAGCTATCCGGTTTCATCAAGAAAAGCTACCGGATGCCCACCTTCAACGACCTCTATTACACCAATATCGGCAACGCATTCCTTCGGCCAGAATCCGCCATCCAGTATGATCTCGGCGTTCGTGTTTTTGGTAAAGCCAAGCTTGGCTTTAACGGCAACGAAGCCCTGACCGGAAGCCTGGAAGCTCACATCTATCACAACTCTGTGCACGACAAGATCGTGGCATACCCAAAGGGGCAGCAGTTCCGATGGACGATGCTCAACCTAGGACGTGTGCACATTGACGGCATAGATGTGCAAGCGCAAGAATCGTGGAGGGTAATGAAAAACCTGCGTCTTTCGTCAAGGCTGCAATACACCTACCAAAGAGCGCGTGACGTGACCGACAAGACGACTTCATATTACGGCGACCAGATACCCTATACCCCTTGGCACAGCGGCTCGGCAACGCTGATGGCTGATTACAAGGCTTGGGACCTTGCCTACAACTTCGTCTATACCGGCGAGCGATATTGCCAGCAAGAGAACATCCTTTACAACCACGTAGAGCCTTGGTACACCAGCGATATTCACCTTTCGTGGAGGCATACTTTCGACCGCACGATATGCAAGGCGACCTTGGAAGTCAACAACCTCTTCGACCAACAATACGACGTGATCATCAACTACCCCATGCCCGGGAGAAACTTTAACGTGACTATCCAATGCGAATTCTGAAACTATTGCTTTGGCTCCTGCCTTTGTGTCTGTTCTCGTGCCGCGAGGATGAATATGTCACGTATATGACTGACGAAGACACGGGTGTCCCTTCTGTGGAGGAAACACATTTCGACGGCCTTTACATCCTCAACGAAGGGAATATGGGATCCAATCGCTGCACCTTGGATTACCTCGACCTCAGTGGCACGGATTCGACCATTCACTATTATCGGAACATCTACGCCGAGCGCAACCCTTCTACCGTCAAGGAACTCGGCGATGTGGGAAATGATATCGGCATTTATGGTTCGAAACTTTGGATAGTGGTGAATTGTTCGAACAAAGTGGAAGTGTGTGAAGCACGTTCGACGCGTCGCCTTGGACAAGTCAATATCGACAACTGCCGCTACCTAGCTTTCGATGGAGGATTCGCCTATGTGAGCAGTTATGCAGGACCCGTGCAAGTTGCCGAGAATTGTCCCTTGGGACGTGTATATAAGGTCGATACATTGACAATGCAGAAGGTCGACTCGGTGGTCGTTGGCTATCAACCCGAAGAAATGGCCATCGTCGATGGAAAACTCTATGTGGCGAACAGTGGCGGATATCGCGTACCACTTTACGACAATCGCATCATGGTCATTGATCTTGCTACATTTCAGGTCATCAAGGAAATTGAGGTGGATGTCAATCTGCATCGTTTGCTTGCCGATTCGCATGGACAGCTCTGGGTTACGACACGAGGCAACTACTTCGACGTCGCGCCCGCTCTCTATTGCCTCAAGGACGATAAGGTCGTGGCAAGATTGGAGGTTCCCATCAGCTCGATGACAATTGTCGGCGATTCGCTCTACTATATCGGAACAACATTCAGCTATGTCGATGGAGGTTACAAGAAGGACTTTGGCATTGTTGATGTTGCGTTGCAGCGTTGCAGCGTTGCAGTTACTTTTGAAGCACCCGAGATAAAGAATATCACCCTGCCCTACGGAATCATCGTGAATCCCCATGATCGAGACTTCTACATTTTGGATGCAAAGAACTACGTTTCGAGCGGAGAACTGCTCCATTTCGATGCCGACGGCCATTTCCTTTGGCGAGTTTCGACGGGGGATATCCCTTCGCGAGGAGTGTTCCTGAAAAGCAAATAAAATGACAAATTTCCTATAGTTACAATAATTACTATAGTCACTATAAAAATCAAATAGAATGAAAAGATTATTGTTTATAGTTTTCGCAGCCCTTGCCCTATCGTCTTTGGCTCAAAACAACCCCTACATATTGGCTGTAGATGAGTATGTCCCCGCCCCAGGGCAATTCATCAACACGATGCCCGAATATGTAGAGGGCGACAATGCCGAATCCATGGCGCAAAAATGCACCGAATATCTCGCCAACGACGCAGGAAAGACGGTATGTTTAGGCGCTTGGGGAGGATACATCACCTTCCATTTTGACCATCCCGTGGTGAATGTCGAAGGCACGATGGACCTCTACATCAAAGGCAATGCTCATACGGGAAATGCTGAAGCCGGTATCGTGATGGTGAGTCAAGACGCAAATGGCAACGGTTTGCCCGATGACACTTGGTACGAATTGAGTGGAAGTGCCGACGAAGATGACTTCGGTGTGCGTTATGACTACGAACTGGAATATACGAGGTTAGGCGATTCGCTCGATGTGGCGTGGTCGAACAACCTAGGCAACGCAGGCTTCATCAATCGCAATCCCTTCCATCAGCAGGATTATTTCCCTGCATGGATAGAATCGCCGCTCACTTTCAAAGGCACTTTGCTACCGAACAATGCCACGGATACCAGTGGGAATGGCAGTTATTGGGTGCTCGAACCCTATCGCTTTGGCTATGCCGACAATCTGCCCAATACCGACACTTTGGGTTGCTCATTCAATATCGATTGGGCTGTGGAACCTTTGTCGAGAGAGGCCGTCAAATTGAAATATGTCGATTTTGTCAGAGTATATACCGCCCTTCATCAGGATTGCGGATGGATAGGCGAAACATCGACCGAAATTTCGGGCGCGGAAGACCTTCACCCGAATGCAGAACTTCCTGCCGGCATCGAAACAATCTCGCTGCCCCGAAAGGAGATTCATTCTTCATTCGACCTCCTTGGGCGAAGAACAAGACCCGCACAACAAGGTTTTGTCATCCAAGGAAACGAACTCATTCTAAGAAGATAATAATAATCTATAGTCACTATATTCACTATAGTTACTATAAACATTATAGTCACTATTAACAACTTAAAACCCAAAAACAATGAAAAAGATTTACATCAGTTTGCTTTGTGCTGCAATGGTCAGCACAACGAGTTTTGCACAGAGTGTTGCCGATTTCGAAGACCTTGGACTTGCTGCCGAAAGTTTCTGGAATGGCGCAGATGGCTCGGGTTCATTCACGAGTGGAGATTTCACATTCACCAATAATTTCGCCGATTGGGGTGAGTATGGCACTTCGTGGGATGGCTTTGCCTACTCCACGATGACAGCAACGACCTATGCTTCGTTGGATGACCAATACAACAGCTGTGTCGGACATGGTGCGAATGACAGCAAAACATTTGCCGTGGTTTATTACAATTCCTACGCTAAGATTCTGCCAACAGTAGCTCGTAAAGACAGAGCTTCGTTCGAACCCCAAGCCTGCTTTGTAACCAATTCTGCCTATGCATATACCTCGATGAAAGAAGGCGACGCTTATGCCAAGAAGTTTGGCGAGGAAGACTGGTTCCTCATCACCGCCACCGGTTTTCTTGATGAGGTAAGGGTAGGTACGGCAGAGTATTACCTGGCACAAAACGGTCAGATTGCCGATGATTGGGGAATCTTTGACCTTTCGGGAATTGGAACCGTCGATCGTGTATTATTCAGCCTTTCGAGCAGCGATAATGGCGAATGGGGCATGAACACTCCTGCCTACTTCTGCCTGGATAACTTCAATGAGCCACTGACTATTGATAATGTCAATTTGGTAAACAACAAAGAGGTTTCAGCAGCCACCTACAACCTGCAGGGTCAACGTGTCACGGAAGGTCAAGGCTTCATGATTCGCAATGGCAAAGTGATAATGGTTCGTAATCGTTGATGTTTTTTAATAAAAACACCGACAGAACTTAAACCATTCTGATTAACAATAGTCAAAAAATTAATACATTACCTTATTACTATTGTTAAAACAAACCATTATGAAACATTTGTTTTGGTCATTTCTGTTTGTGTTGGCTTTTTCGGCATGTAGTACTGCTGAAAAAGAGAATCCCGTGTTAACTATCGAAGGCGGTCAGATTCAAGGCGTTTTGGCTGACGATCATCCCGATGTGTATGTCTATCGAGGCATTCCTTACGCTGCACCTCCCATCAAGGAGAACCGTTGGAAAGCTCCACAACCCGTTGTGCCGTGGAAGGGCGTGAAGATTTGTGACACCTTCGGACATCCAAGTTATCAAGCCATTCAGTATCCCGGCGGTTACTACACCGAATGGGGATATGGCGACGAGGCTCCTTTCAGCGAGGATTGCCTTTATGTGAATGTTTGGACAAAGGCTCCTGGCCAGGTTGACAAGAAGCTGCCAGTTGCCCTATGGATTCATGGCGGCGGCTATCGTGAAGGTTGGGGTTCTGAACCCGAATTCGATGGCCAGGAATGGGGTGCCAAGGGCGTGGTGCTCGTTTCGTGCAATTATCGTCTGGGCATCTTCGGCTTCCTCAATCATCCTGCCCTCGTGGAGGAAAGTCCCAATCACGTTTCGGGCAACTACGGCATCCTCGACCAAATCGAGGCGCTGAAATGGATCAAGAAGAACATCGCACAGTTTGGTGGTGACCCCGACAATGTGACCATCTTCGGACAAAGTGCAGGTGGCGGCAGCGTTCGCACCCTGAGCGAATCACCTTTGGCACGCGGTTTGTTCCACAAGGCAGTCATCATGAGTGCTGGTGGTATCACCATCCCCAATCCCAACGGCAATGGCGTGATACCTGGCAGATATACCGGAGGCACACCCGAGGAAGCAGCTGCCTTGTCGAAGAAGATTTTCGATTGGGCAGGCCTGACCGACCTCGAGAAGATGCGTGCTGCATCAACCGAAACCGTCTTCGCCTTACCCAACATCTATGGACAAGCTACCGGCAACCCTACATTCGTAAGGTTGATGCCATTGATTGACGGTTATGTGAGCGCAAAGAGTTTTGACGACGCCACCCACGAAGGCACTCTGGCCGACGTTCCCTATATGATTGGCTACACCCTCAACGACATGGGCGACATGAGTGGTGGTATAGCAGAGTTCTGCAAGGTTCGCCAAAGCAAGGGAGGCAAGGCTTGGGCTTACGAATTTGCACGTCCATTGCCCGACGATGGTTCACATCCTGAAGTTACCGTACGTCTGAAGGGTGCCTTCCACTCATCGGACCTTTGGTTTGTGTTCAAGTCGATGAAGCATTGCTGGCGTCCTTGGGCAAAAGGTGACTGGGACCTTTCGGAGAAGATGCTGACCGCTTGGACAAACTTTGCAAAATACAGCGACCCCAATGGTCCTGATGGTGGCGAATGGGCACCTTGCACCACCGAGAATCCCGGCTTTATGGTGTTCAAGCTCGACGAAAATGATGTGGAAGCATCCTATTTCGGAGAACCGGAAAAATCGCCGACACCAAGTGTCAATCCTTTTGTCATTCCAAAATAATAAATGAAGGAAACAAAAATTATTCTGATTTCATTTCTATCCATGTTGTTGCTGTTGAGTTGTCGCACATCCCAACAGCAACAACGTGATGTTAAAATCGAAGGCAAGGGATTCGGCATCGAATATGCCGAACTGCTCGTTATGGAGGATTTGGGCAACGATAGAACCCTTTGCCGCATTCTTGACCCTTGGCGCACAGGAAGGAACATGATGCAATACCTGCTGGTGCCAAAGGATGACAAGGAATGGAACGAAGAAGTCGAGGAAACGTTTTCGTCGAAATACGGTGAATCTACAGTCCTTCGCACACCATTGACACGCATGACTCTTACAACGGCGTGCCACACGTGGCTGCTTTCCCAACTTGATGCGCTCGACAATATCGCAATCCTTTGTGACACCGCATTCATCAATGCCAGCAATATCAAGGCGTGGATGCGTTCGCAGAAACCCGACGGGACGCCGACAATACTCGACGGTGGTACTGCAACAAAACCGAATGTCGAAGTTCTGATGGCAGGTCAAAGTGACGCCCTATGGATCAGCCCCTACGAGAATGCAACCTTGGGCAATCTTGACCGTCTTCCCATCCCCATCATCTATTGTGCCGAATATATGGAGGATTCTCCCTTGGCGCGTGCCGAATGGATGAAGTTCTACGGTCGCCTTGTAGGACATGGAGATAAGGCGGATTCACTCTTTGATGCAGTCGCAACACGTTATGAGAAAATCTCGAACAACGGCAGCAACGGGAAGAAGATACTTGTAGATCTGCCCTATGGTGCGACATGGTATGTGCCTGGCGGATGCAGCGCTTCGGCCCAACTTTACGAGGATGCAGGTTTCGTCTATCCCTGGGCAGACGATCCGCATTCGGGCAGCCTTTCGCTAAGCAAGGAAGCCGTACTCTCGAAGGCACAGGATTGCGACGTGTGGTACATTCGCTACATGGACACCAACAAGGATTGGACCTTGGCGGACTTCAAGCGACAGAACGTGTTCTTCGACAAGTTCAAGGCAGCACGTGAAGGGAATGTGTGGGGTTGCAACACGGCATATTCCGACTTCTTCGACATCACTTCCTTCCGCCCTGATTCTTTGCTCGAAAGCTTTGTCAAGGGCAATGGCGCCTTCTATAAAAAAGTAGCGAACAAATAGCAAGTCATGCGAACTCGCTCGGTAATCTTCCTTCTCATTCTACTCAATCTTGCAGCCGTGGCAGTAAATATCTGCTATGGCTCAATTCACATACCTTTGGATGAACTCCTTGAAGAGCGTTGGCATTTCATCGTATGGGAAAGCCGAATGCCTGCGGCTATCACAGCATTGCTAACAGGTTCCGCTTTGGCTTCCTGCGGCTTGCTGTTGCAGAGTTATTTCCGCAATCCCTTGGCAGGCCCTTCAATACTTGGCATCACCAACGGCGCGAATCTGATGGTGGCGTTGGTCACACTTGGAGGACTTCGATGGTCGATTACCTGGGGCTCATCGTTCGAAATGAAGAGCGTGGTGGTAATTGCCGCCTTTATCGGCTCATTCCTTGTCCTTGCCCTGCTCCTATTTCTCGGGCGCATTGTCCGAAGCCAAGTCACCTTGCTTATCATCGGCATCCTGCTCAGTTATCTCTCATCAGCCCTTATCACACTTTTGGGATATTATGCCTCGGCGCAAGGATTCCAGCAACTTATGCTGTGGGGTATGGGCGATTTCAGCAGCGTCAGCATTACTGAATTGCCAGGATTCGTTCTGCTGATAGATATAGGTTTATTGGCTTCACTGCTTTTAATCAAGCCGCTCAATGGCTGGATGCAAGGCGAGAAGTATGCCATGAATCTGGGAATTGATTTGCGGAAGACACGACTGATGGTACTAGGCGTGACAGGCCTTCTAACGGCCGTTACCACGGCTTGGTGTGGCCCAATTGCTTTCGTCGGTCTCTCCATGCCACATGTTGCCAGAATGTTGCTGAAAACCGACGATCACGGCAAACTTATGCCTGTCACAATCCTCCTCGGCGGGTTATGCTGCTCTCTGTGCTTGTGGCTCAGTACTCGCCCCGATGGAGGAACTTTACTTCCAATCAATGCACTTACTCCCCTATTTGGAGTGCCTGTCATCGTTTATGTCCTATTAAAAAAGTAGTTTTCAAATTACAAAATCGGGTAAAAAATTGTAATATTAACATTATTATACATTTTTAGATGCATTTTTTGAGCACAAAATGATATTTTCACTATCTTTGCGCATCAAAAAACATAAAATACCCGAAATATGGCAGGTTTTTTTGGTACCGTATCGTCAGAACCCTGCGTTACTGACGTCTTCTACGGAACTGACTACAATTCACACCTCGGCACACGTCGTGCCGGTATGGTGACTTATGATCCCGAACTTGGATTCAAGCGTTCAATTCACAGTCTTGAAAGCACCTACTTCCGCACTAAGTTCGAAGATGAACTCCCAAAGTTCAAAGGAAACTCCGGCATCGGCGTGATTAGCGATACAGATGCCCAACCTCAGCTCTTCAATTCTCATTTGGGTCGTTTTGCCATTTGCACAGTTGCTAAGATCAACAACATTGAAGAGATTACAAAGAAACTACTTGACGAAGGCAAACATCTCACCGAATTTTCTTCAGGACGCATCAATCAAACCGAGGTCATCGGTCTCTTGATCATCAAAGGCAGGAATTTCGTGGAAGGCATCGAACAGGTCTTTCGTGAAGTTCGTGGCTCTTGCTCGATGATAATCCTTACCGAAAACGGCATCATCACAGCACGTGACTCGTGGGGACGCACTCCCGTCATCATCGGCAAAAAGGAAGGAGCCTATGGCATCACTTCCGAAACAACTGCTTTCCCGAATCTCGGATACGAAGTGGAGAAGTTCCTGGGCCCTGGTGAAATAGTAAAGGTAACGAAGGATGGTTATGACGTGCTGCGCAAACCTAACAAGCGCATGCAAATCTGCTCGTTCCTCTGGATCTACTACGGATTCCCGACCAGCGACTACGAAAACCGCAATACCGAAGCTGTGCGCAATGCTTGTGGATTTGCCATGGGCAAGGAGGATGATGCTGTTGTAGATTGCGCCTGCGGCATTCCTGATTCCGGTATCGGCATGGCAATAGGTTATGCAGCCGGACATGGTTGCCCCTATATGCGCGCCGTCTCGAAATATACGCCAACCTGGCCACGCTCGTTTACCCCAGCCAATCAGGAAATGCGTGACCTTGTTGCCAAGATGAAGTTGATTCAGAACAAGACCATCTTGAAGGGCAAGAAGGTGCTGTTCTGCGACGACTCGATTGTACGCGGTACCCAGTTGCGTGACAATACTGCCTGTCTTTTCGAAGCAGGTGCCAAGGAGGTCCACATGCGTATTGCCTGTCCTCCACTCGTCTATGGATGCAAGTTCGTCAACTTCACCTCTTCGAAGTCCGACATGGAATTGATTACCCGACGCATCATCGCCGAACTTGAAGGTCCCGATGCCGCCATGGATCCCGAACGCGTAAAGGCTTATGCCACCACCGACTCGCCTGAATACAAGCGCATGGTACAAACTCTTCAGGATAAATTCCATCTGACCTCACTCAAGTTCACCAAGATGGAAACACTTATCAATGCCATCGGCTTACCCAAGGAACAAATTTGCACGCACTGCTTTGACGGCAGCTCTGATTATACCCTTGAGCAAGCCAACCTTGACAATGGTGAACAACTCTATGTATTTGAACCACATCATTATTAATTCACATACATTTATTCACCTTATAATTCAAAGGACGTGACCCAAATAGGCCACGCCCTTTCTTTATTCTCGAAATTATTAATCGAATTCGAATAGAGATATTATTCTGGCAACAGGTTGTCGGCAAGTGACTCAATCACGTTACCATTGACCTTGAGATTGTCAAAATGGATATCACGGTAATGACCTTCTGTCCAGATAAGGCTATCGCAGAGATTTCCACGCTTACCGCCCTTGACACCCGACCAATCGCAATCCTTCACGTTGACATCATAGATATTGCAGCAGTCGTCAAGGCCATTGAGGACAACAGCATACTGGCTCTCTTTGCAAACGACATTACGAAGATTCACGTTACGTACAATAGGATTGTGTCCTCGTTCGGCAATCTCCTTAGGATCGTAGTTGAGGTTGATGCGAAGCACAGCCTCACGGCAACGGCCAACGTTGACATTACGTACATAGACATTCTCGATGATGCCGCCACGTGCAGAAGAGGTCTTGATGCGAATCACACGATCGAGGTTAGGAGAATCCATTTCGCAATCCTCCACCCAAAGATTCTTATAACCACCGGCAATCTCAGATCCGATTACTACACCGCCATGACCATCGGCCATCGTACATTTGCGTACAATCATATTCTGCGAGGGGATGCCACGATTGCGACCATCCTGATTACGTCCCGACTTGATGGCGATGCAGTCGTCACCCGTGTGGAATACGCAATTCTCAATCAATACACGGTTGCAGCATTCAGGGTCGCAGCCATCACCATTAGGGCCATCATTATTGACAGTGACACCACGAACGATAAGATCTTCGCAAAGCAACGGATGAAGTACCCAGAATGGAGAATTGAGCAATGTAATATCCTCGATAAGGACACGTTTGCAGTTATTGAAATTGACAAACTGCGGACGCATACCATCCTCCTTGGTCATCTGACGCTGTTCAACAGGCACCTGATTGGTACACCAATCGAGCAGACGCTGACGTGGTGAAGTCTCACGAACGTGATCACGTCCGGCTTGAGAAATCATACCTTCCTTCCAACCGAAACGAGGAGCACCGCACATTGCCCACCAGTTGTCGTTGGAACCTTGGGCATCAAGTGTTCCCTTGCCGGTAAGGGCGATGTTCTCGGCATCGAGCGCATAAATCAACGGATGAGCATTGTAGCATTCAACACCTTCCCAAGCAGTCTTGACAGCAGGATAATAAAGATCGGGAACCGTGCTGAACTTGACCATAGCACCATCGGCAAGGTGGAGATTGACATTGCTCAAAATAGTGATAGGTCCAGTGAAATAGGTAGAGTCAGGGATAATGACTGTGCCACCACCAGCTTCATTAGCAGCCTTGATGGCGGCATCGATAGCAGCCGTGGCGATAGCCGTATCGCGTCCTTCAACGACTGCAAGTGCACCATAATCCTTGATATTGAATTCTGTCGAAGGAATATTGGTCAACTGGATTGCATTCAAAACAGAATCACAACGTTGCCAGATGATTTCTTCCGGAGTCAATTTGGGTGAATTACAAGCAGTGAGTGCTGGCAGAAGAAGCCAAAATAAAACTTTTTTTTGCATAATTCAAGGTGTTTTTGTGATAATTAATCAAATTTTTGTGCAAATATAAAGATTTTTTCATACAATCCACCATTTATAACAAAAAAATTAGTATATTTGCACCGAAAATTAAACTAAACGGCCATTTTTGGTTCATATTATTGAGAAAAATAACTTTTAATAAATAGAAAAAATGAAAAAGTTCTTTACTGCTGCAGTTGCCATGCTTCTCATTGGCTTTGCAACCCTTCAGGCACAGATTCCTTCGTTCCAACTCAAGGACATCAATGGCAAGACTGTTGATACTGCCAAACTTTCGAACGATGGCAAGCCCATCATTATCTCGTTCTTCGCCACATGGTGCCACCCATGCCTGCGCGAACTCTCGAATATCAGTGAGGTATATGAAGATTGGCAGGACGAAACAGGTGTAAAGCTAATCGCAGTCAGCATCGACCAGGCTCAGAACGTCAACAAGGTGAAGCCACTTGTCGACTCCAAGGGCTTCGAATATGAAGTGCTCCTCGACGTGAATTCCGACCTTGCTCGTGCTTTGGGCGTTCAGAATATTCCGCACGTCTTCCTCTTCGATGGCACCGGCAAACTCGTCTATAATCATATCGGATACAAGGACGGTGATGAGAATACGCTCTACAATCATGTAAAGGAACTTGTAAAGTAATTTTCTAAATGCGTATTCTACACACACTTTTCCTTTCATCTTTACTGCTGAGTTTCATACCTTCCCTCTTTGCCCAAGACGGAAAGATGAGGCTCAGCGGTTCTGTGCAATCGGATTGGCTCGTCGCTGAAAACGACGAAGCCATCGGTGCCAACAAAGATGATTACCGGGGCACTCTGCTCGGCAACACCTATATCAACTTAAACTTCGATTCGAAGTATGTAACTGCTGGTGTTCGCTTCGAAACAATGGAGAAGCCTCTGCCCGGCTATGAGAACCTCTCCGACACCAAACCTTTCTATGGGACAGGTCTTCCCTACTTCCAGGTAACTGCCTCGAACCATAAGTGGATTGAAGCTACGGCAGGTACTTTCTATGAGCAATTCGGCTCTGGCTTTGTTCTCCGCGCCTACGAGGAACGAACAATCGGTATCGACAACTCGATACTTGGTGGACGCGTGGTGCTTACTCCCTACAAGGGCATTCGTCTGAAAATGCTTGGTGGCATTCAGCGTTATCATTTCTCTTGGAATGACGACAACCCTGTCTTTGGTGCTGACCTCGAATTGGAGCTCAGTCAATGGAGCAAGGCATTGACTGAAAAGGGTCACGTACTTACCTTTGGGGTAAGTGGGGTGACACGATATGACGATGAGACAGAGCGAAACTTTAGAACATTCTACTTCAATCCGAATGAGAGCCAGCCAATACTTAACAGCCAAACCATTACATTAAATTTGCCCAAGCAGGTATCAGCAATGGACTTTCGTCTGCAATGGCAACATAGCGGCTACAACATTCTGGCCGAGTATGCTATGAAAAGTCATGACCCAAGTGCAGACAACAGCTTTATTTATCGCCACGGCTCGGCACTGATGCTTTCGGCATCATACAGCAAGCGCGGATTCAGCACCATCATTCAAGCAAAGCGCAGTGAGGATATGGGGTTCCGTTCTGACAGGACCGCCTCACCCACCGTTACAAGCCTTTATTTGAATCATCAGCCAGCATTTGCTTACCAGCATACCTATACACTGGCCACTCAATACCCCTATGCGACTCAAATGGATGGCGAGTGGGCATTCCAGGGAGAAGTTAGCTATCGCTTCAAGCGTAACACACCCATGGGAGGCAAATATGGTACGTTGCTTCGCCTGAATGCTTCACATATACGTGGCCTCGACAAGAAACCAGTTGATAATTCTATTCTTGGCGCGGCAGGTACAAAGGGCTATGATGCTTCCTTCTTTGGCATGAGTGATCAGGTCTATTATCAAGACATCAACCTGACGATGGAGAAGAAACTCAACAAGAAATGGAAGCTTACGACCATGTATATTAACCAACAGTACAACATGAGCGTGATTGAGGATGGCGCAAAAGCCGACGATACAAACGAAATCGTCAAGACCCATATCTTCGTAGCTGATGCCTCTTATGTTCGCAATCCCAATTTTGCGATTCGCGTGGAAGGCCAGTATATGATTACCAAACAAGATGAAGGCGACTGGGCATACGCTTTGGCAGAATTCTCCTTCCTCAAGGATTACATGATCTCTATCTCTGATGAATACAACACAGGTATTCATGGAGGCACAGATACTCATTACTTCAACTTCCTTGCTGTTTGGAACTACAAATCTAGCCGTTTACAATTAGGATATGGTCGCACAAGCGAAGGATTGAATTGTACAGGTGGTGTTTGCAGAAAAGTTCCTGCTCAGCGCGGCTTTACAGCCTCGTGGTATTATGTCTTCTAAATTTTTAGTAATATGAAAAATATTATTCAAATAAAAAGAAGTATCAAAACTTATGTCCCAATAGTGGTTTGTTTGTTAATGGCATCTGCGTGTGATGACATTGACGAAACGAATCGTGTGACTATTGGCAATATGGAAGAATACAAGATTGAAGGCAATGATGTCACAGTGGAGGTTGATGGCCAAAGTTTTACATATACTGACTTACATAGGATTTTGATTGAAGATTTTACCGGATGGCGTTGTGTAAATTGTCCTAATATGGCCGCTTTTCTCATTAATAATATTGAGAATATTTTTCCTTCAGTGGTTGTGAGTCTTCATCCCGCTTCAAATTCATTATCTAACACTGACCAAGTTGCTTCTCGATTCAGCTTAAGTTGTACATTGGCTGATGAAATAGCCAATACTCTGGCTGGCTCTACTATCGCATCGTCGATGAGCCTTCCAGCAGTAAGTCTTGACCAAAAAGCTATAAATGGACAAATACTTCAAAGTGGAGATACATTGACCGTATATAACACACTTCGCAGTCTTTCCTTTGATCAGTTCTCTTCCTATTATGTCAACCATGCTCCATTTGTCAACCTTGCCATCAATGTAAAGAAGTCTTCTGACAACAACTATCTACTTAGTACTCTTTTAGTGCCTGGTGCTTATATCAACAAAGATGTCAAGCTCCAACTTTGGCTTCTTGAGAGTGGCATTGTAGCATACCAATCTACTCAAAGCGGCATCAACAGAGAATATGTGAACAACCATGTGCTTCGTATGGCAATCAACGGCAATCAGGGCGAAGTGTTCACAATAGGCGACGATTATGTCATGAAGAGTCACACGCTCTCATTAGAAGGCACCAGCTATGTAGCCGACAACTGTAGTGTAGTAGCAATAATCAGTGACCCCAATACGAACGAAGTAATCAACAGTGTTGAAGTTGATCTTTAATGAATCTATTTTATCCAAGTCATGACATAGCATTGGCGCATGGCGTCAGACATTTCAATCCTCCTGCAGCTGCACTTCGACTGCAGGAGGATTTGGCATATCTCCATGAAATATGGAACCAACCATTCTTGAAAGGAGAAACCGCTATTCCTTTGCCTTGGGGATGGGATTGGGACACACGCGACCATATACATCGCAAATATGGTATCAAGATGCGCGATCTTCCAACGGATGATGACCTTGAATATATTCGCAATATTTCTTCACGGAGAAGTTCGATATATTGTCTAGAAAGACTACGTGAAAGGCGAATTGATTTCACTTGCATTTTGCCTCAATATCTTGATTCCGAAGACAAACTATGGAATTTCATTACTGAGAAAGATGCTGCAGACATTCCATTTGTGTTGAAGACTCCCTGGAGTTCTTCAGGCAGAGGTCTGCTCGTCAGTTTCTCAACGACAAGCAATGGTCTTGTGGTCAATAATTCGCGCACTCTTTTGATGAACCAAGCACTTGGCACCATTAACAAAATAGGTGGAATCATGGGAGAAGAATGGATTTCCAACAAAGTTCAAGACTTTGCCATGCTGTTTTATGCATCCGATAAAGATGTTCGTTTCATAGGTTATTCTCTCTTTGAAAATGATAACTCGTCGTTCAGCACAACCTATCGACAAGGGTATCTGTTGAGCAATGACAAGATTGTTGAAAAACTTTCTCTCACGAATGACCTGCTTTCTTCCATTGCAAAAGCTTATGAAGATATACTTACCGAAATGCTTCAACCACTATTCGGAAAACCTTGGCATTTAGGTTACCTCGGAGTTGATATGCTAACCTATCATGATAAGACAGAAGATAATGCAAAACCAGACTTAAAAGTCCATCCTTGTGTCGAACTTAACCTACGATGCACCATGGGAGTAGTTTGCCGATTATGGTACGACCAGCATAATTCAGAAGGTGTATTTCGTATCTCACCGATGTTATCTAATCGTCACTTCAAAGCCGAATTTTTGCCAACTACATAAATGTATTTGACCTAAATTGCACAAAATTAAGGTAAATAATGAAGAATTTGGCTCTATAATTCGAGTTTTTGCAAATTATTTACTAAATTTGCCACGATATAAATATAACTTATAAAGCAAATTGATATGCAATTTACAGCACAAATGATAGCAGGATTTCTGAAAGGTGAAGTCATTGGCAATGCTAATGCTACGGTCAGCGATCTTGCCAAAATCGAAGAGGGACGCGAAGGTAGTCTTTCTTTCCTCGCTAATCCAAAATATACAGAATACCTCTACACCACTGCATCGAGCATCGTACTTCTTGACAAAAGCATCGAGATTGACTCGACCAAGGAAATAAAGGCCACTCTCATCAAGGTCGATAATGCTCGTGCTGCTATGGGTATGCTCCTCAACATGGTGCAGGAAGCATTGAACCCTCGCAAGAAAGGCATCGAGCAGCCATCATTTATTGCCGATGGCGTCAAAGTTCCTGAGGATACCTACATCGGAGCTTTCGCTTATCTTGCAAAAGGCGTGACTGTCGGCGAAGGCACACAGATTTATCCTCAGGTTTATCTGGGTGATAATGTCAAGGTCGGCAAAAACTGTATTCTTTATGCAGGCGTCAAAGTATATCACGACTGTGTGATTGGCGATAACTGCATTCTTCATGCAGGATGTGTCATCGGAGCAGACGGCTTTGGATTTGCTCCTGTCAACGGAGAATACGAGAAGATTTCGCAGATTGGCAATGTCATTCTCGAAGGTGATAACGAAGTGGGTGCCAACACAACAATCGACCGCGCAACGATGGGTCATACCATTATCGGTCGCGGCACTAAACTTGATAACCTCGTTCAAATTGGACACAATGTGGTGACCAAGGAGAACAACATCTTCTGCTCACAAGTCGGTGTCGCTGGCACCACCAAGATTGGCGCATGGAACACATTCGCCGGACAAGTGGGTGTAGCAGGACAATGCGAGATTGGCAATCAGAATACCTTCGGCGCACAGTCAGGCATCCCCGGCAACATTGGCGACAAGCAGGTATTGATGGGTTACCCTGTGATTCCGGCACGCGATTGGGCACGTCAAGCCGTCTATTTGAAACGACTGCCAGATATGCAGCGCGATCTGCAACAGATAAAGAAAGAACTTTCGAACAAAGAATAATCCAATTATATAGAAATGCAAAAACAACAGACACTCGCAGCACCTTTCACTCTCGAAGGCAAAGGTCTGCATACCGGCCTTAACATAACGGCCACTTTCTGCCCCTCAGAACCTAATACCGGTTATCGATTCCAGCGCATCGACCTTGAGGGTGAACCCATCGTCGAAGCCGTTGCCGACAATGTTGCTGCCACCAACCGTGGCACAGTCGTCAAGAAAGGCGACATCACGATTTCGACCATCGAACATGCCATGGCTGCCCTTTATTGCCTCGGAGTTGACAACTGTCTGATAAAACTTAATGCCCCCGAGATACCTATCCTTGATGGTTCGGCATTGCCTTGGGTAAAAGCTATTCAAAATGTTGGTGTGGTAGAACAAAATGCCAAGCGTGAGATCTTCCGCATCATGAAGAAATATGAGGTAGTTGACGAGGCCAGTGGAGTGAAACTCGAGATTTTCCCCGACGACCATTTCTCTGTTACCACATTTGTCGATTATCCAAGCCCTGTTCTCAACAACCAGTTTGCAGTGTTGAACGACATCAACGATTTCGCTGAGCAAGTGGCTGCTGCACGAACATTCGTATTCGTTCGCGAGATTCAACCTCTTTTGGCTGCCAACCTTATCAAGGGTGGCGACCTCGACAACGCGGTAGTAATCTACGACAAAAAGGTCAGCCAAGAAGAACTCAATACACTGGCAGCAACAATTGGCAGCCAAGCACCATCTGCCGAGAATCTTGGCTATGTACAGAAACGTCCTCTTCAGTGGGACAACGAACCTGCTCGCCACAAACTGCTCGACATCATCGGTGACCTTGCTCTCGTCGGCAAATACATTCAGGGTCGCGTCATTGCCACTCGTCCAGGTCATGGCATGAACAACAAACTTGCTCGTGTGGTACGCAAGGAGATGAAACGCACCGAAGTGCAGGCTCCCGTTTATGATCCGAACAAGGAGCCAATCATGGACAATGTCGGCATCAAGAAAATCATGCCACACCGCTACCCCATGCAGCTTGTCGACAAGATCGTTCAAATAGAAGAGAATGACTTTGTAGTGGGCATCAAGAACGTCACAGCAAACGAACCATTCTTTGTAGGACACTTCCCCGAAGAACCCGTTATGCCCGGTGTCCTCCAGATTGAAGCAATGGCACAATGTTCGGGCATCCTGGTATTGAGTTGCGTCGACGAACCTGAACGCTATTCAACCTACTTCATGAAGATTGATAACGTAAAGTTCCGTCAGAAGGTTGTCCCCGGCGATACGTTAATCTTCCATGTTTCCTTCATGACTCCTCTTCGTCGTGGTATTGCCCAGATGAAAGGTTATGCATTTGTAGGCGACAAGATTGTCTCCGAATGTGAATTTATGGCACAAATCATTAAGAACAAATAAAATTATGAGCAACAACATATCCCCTCTTGCCTATATCGAGGAAGGTGCTCAGATAGGCGAAAATGTAAAAATCGGTCCATTCTGCTGCGTATATAATGATACGGTGATTGGCGATGGCACAATCCTTGAAAACAACGTCACCATCTTCCCGGGTGCACGTATCGGTAAGAATGTACATATTTTCCCAGGCGCATGCATTGCAACTGTGCCTCAAGACCTCAAGTTCAAAGGTGAATACACCACAGTTGAGATTGGTGATGGCACACAGCTTCATGAATGTGTAACCGTGCATCGTGGTACAGCATCGAAGATGGTCACCAAAATTGGTAAGAATTGTATGATTATGGCCTATTGCCATGTGGCTCACGATTGCAATGTAGGCGATAATGTCATCATGAGCAATTCGGTGCAGATGGCTGGCGAAGTTGTGGTCGATCCTTTCGCTGTTGTCGGTGGAGGTTCACTCATTCATCAGTTTACACACATTGGTTCCTTCTGCATGATTCAGGGTGGTTCTGGTCTCGTCAAGGACATTCCTCCTTATGCAATGGTAGGACGTTCTCCAGCTAAATGGATGGGCATTAACACGGTGGGCCTCCGTCGTCATGGATATACCACAGCACAGATCATCAACATTCAGGACATCTATCGTCTCGTCTATGCCAGTGGTTACAACACTACTCATGCATGTGAACACATTGAGGCAGAAATTCCACAAAGTCCTGAGCGTGATTATATCCTTTCGTTTATCCGCAACTCTGATCGCGGTATCATTGCTGGCAATATGTAATATCGATTCTATCTTATTTCATTTTAGAAATCTATGATATACCATTTTGTAGTTTTAAGCGATGAAGTCGATAACTTCCGTCGTGAAATAGACATCGATGCCGAGGCCACGTTCCAAGAACTGAACGACCTTTTGCTAAAGACCTGCGCATACAAGAAAGACCTTATGACCTCTTTCTTCGTATGTGATGAATTCTGGGAGAAGAAGAAGGAAATCACTGCCGTTGATATGCATGATGATCCTGAGAAAGAACCTGCACCATTGATGGAGCATACTCATCTGAGTGACATCATCAGCGAAAAGGATGCCAAGAACAAGCTCAATCTTCTTTTCGAATTCGACATTATGTGTGAGCGCTATCTCTACATGCAACTCAAGGAAGTACGTGACCACGAACATCTGCTTCAACCTGTCATCACACTTGAAAAGGGCAAGGCTCCCAAGCAGGAGGGAGACATTGATGCCATGTTCAAAGATCTCGACACCAGCGATATGTATGGCGATGATTCGTTCAATGATGACGAACTCGACCTTGATGGCTACCAGGACCTCGAAGACATTGAAAGCGGGGGATACTAAATGAAGGAATTCATATTAAGCAATAAAAAGAGCGAAAACTGCATTCTTGTCGGTCTTATCACAGGACGACAGAACGAGCAGAAGACGCAGGAATATCTTGACGAGCTTGCATTCCTTGCCGAAACGGCAGGAGCAATGCCCGTCAAGCGTTTTGTGCAACGTCTTGACACACCTAACAATGCCACGTATGTTGGTCCTGGCAAATTGCAGGAAATCAAGGATTACATCTTGCAGAAGGATCAGGAATATGATCAGATGCTTCAGGATTTCAAGGCAGAGTATGGTGCCAACACACAGTTCCAATTCACTGGCACCACTGATCAAGTGGAAATCAAGACTCCCAGTGGAGGCAAGATGGTTGTAGAGTTACCACCCGATCCGCGCATCGGTATGGTTGTCTTCGATGATGACCTTGGTCCAAAGCAACTGCAGATTCTCGAAAAGGAACTTTGTGTAAAGATTCTCGATCGCACCAGCCTTATTCTTGACATCTTCGCAAGCCGAGCACAAACAGCGGCTGCCAAGACTCAAGTTGAACTTGCACAATACCAATATCTCCTCCCCCGTTTGACAGGTCTTTGGACACACCTCGAACGACAGAAAGGTGGTATTGGCATGCGTGGACCTGGTGAAACTCAGATTGAGACCGACCGTCGAATTGTGCTCAATCGAATCAATCTCTGCAAACAGTGGCTTGAACAAATCGACAAGCAAAAGGCAACCCAACGCAAGAATCGAGGAAAATTGGTACGCGTGGCATTGGTCGGATATACTAATGTTGGAAAATCCACATTGCTTAATCTTTTGGCCAAGTCTGATGTCTTTGCCGAGAACAAACTTTTCGCCACACTCGATACCACGGTTCGCAAAGTGACCATCGACAATCTTCCGTTCTTGATGTCCGATACTGTTGGATTCATTCGCAAACTTCCCACACATCTTGTTGAGTCTTTCAAATCAACTTTGGACGAAGTTCGTGAAGCCGACATACTTGTACATGTTGTCGATATCTCACATCCGCAATTCGAGGACCAGATAAAAGTGGTCGAAGAGACATTGAACGACATCTGCCGCGACATGACGCAGGAAGATATTCACAAGAACGATCGCTACGGCTACAATCGCAAAGATAAGAAACAATGGGAACGCACCCTGAAGGAACAAGGTCATCAGAAACCGACATTACTTGTATTTAATAAGGTGGACAATTATACTTTCACACCGAAGGATGCCGATGACCTTTCTCCAATGACCAAGGAGAACATCTCACTCGAAATGTTGCAAGAGACTTGGATGAGTCGAATGGGCGAAGGCAACTGCCTGTTTATCTCAGCAAAGAATGGTACGGGCATTGAGGCATTGAAGTCTCGTCTCTACGAAATGGTGAAAGAGATTCACACCAAACGTTTCCCATACAACGACTTTTTATTCCAGCATTATGAAGATAGCGCTGATACAGAAGAGCAGGACCTCTGATATTGAAAACAATATCCAAACCCTTAAAGAATCAATCAAGGAAGCTGCCATTAATGGAGCAGAACTCGTTGTGCTTCAAGAACTGCACAATAGCTTGTATTTCTGCCAGGTGGAATCGACAGATAATTTCGACTTGGCAGAACCTATACCGGGTCCTTCCACCGAATTCTTTGGCAATGTGGCCAAGGAATGTGGAGTAGTTCTGGTAACAAGCCTCTTTGAACGTCGTGCTGCCGGACTCTACCACAACACCGCAGTAGTCTTCGACAAGGATGGAAGCATTGCCGGCAAGTACCGCAAGATGCATATTCCTGATGATCCTGCTTACTACGAAAAGTTCTACTTCACGCCTGGAGACCTTGGTTTTCATCCGATTCAAACATCATTAGGCAAACTTGGTGTAATGGTATGCTGGGACCAGTGGTATCCAGAAGGAGCACGCCTGATGGCACTGCAAGGTGCAGAACTGCTCATCTACCCCACCGCCATCGGTTGGGAATCGACAGATACAGAAGAAGAGAAACAACGTCAACTGACAGCTTGGCAAACAGTTCAACGTGGCCATGCCGTTGCCAATGGCATACCAGTGGTAGCCGTCAACCGTTCTGGCCATGAAGTTGACCCAAGTGGACAAACCAATGGCATTGACTTCTGGGGGCATTCATTCGTTGCAGGACCTCAAGGTGAAATGCTCGCAGAAGCAGGCATCGAGCCTACAACACTCATCGTTGATGTCGATATGAAGCGAAGCGAAAATGTCCGTCGCTGGTGGCCTTTCCTTCGTGACAGACGAATCGAAGAATTTGGCGAATTGTCTCGTCGATTTATTGATTGATGTACTTATTTTACACGATAAAGTGAGACTTCTCAAAATCCTCCTACCTATATTCCTACTATTTTGGACCATTCCTTTTGAAACAATGGCCCAAATTGCTCAGCGTCAATCAGGTATGTCCAACCGAGGCGATGCAAGAAACAATGGAGGTGATGAAGGGGATGTTGAAACAGAAGATCCTTGTATTCAAAAGAGTGACGAACGTTATTGTTGGACACAAGACCCTATTACCGGCATCCATTATGACCAAGTGCCAGACACCTCACACATCGGGTTGGCCAATCGTCAAACAATGGCAGGCAAATCCCTTGGACTTGTACACACCGGCAATTTGTTTGCTCCACATTATATCACAAATCTTTTCGACCGACGAAGCGATAATGACTTCCTTTTTGTGAATGCTTATTCATTGTTCGCAAAACTTCCCGAAGATATACTCTTCTTCAACACCAAGATACCCTACACCACAGCTGCATATCTGACCTCTGGTTCCAGCACCAGAAGCAACGATCGTCTGTTGCTTAACTTTGCAGGCAACATCAACAAGAAACTCGGTATAGGCACGTTTCTTGATTACGTATATGCCCGTGGTGAGTATATCTCACAATCCACTAAACCCCTCAACTGGACAAGCTACCTCTATTACAATGATGACCAGTACAAGGCTTCATTGACTTATAATTTAAGCAACCTTGCCAATCAGGAAAATGGTGGCATCCAAGATCGTGAATATGTGCTTTATCCCGACCAACAGACATCGAACACATTCACGACGCCTTATACGATGCCCACTAATCTCACCGACACGTGGAGCGACAACGACGGTTGGAACATTCACTTCAACCACAGTTATGACTTGGGCAAATGGGACGAATACACCAATCCCGAGGATTCAACCGAAGTGCTGAATGAATTCACATCAATAGCATCAATTTTCCACAGTGTGGATGTCGAGCATTTCAAGCATGTGTTCAGAATGAAGGAAGGTGCCGATGCGACTGACTCAGGAAACTTCTTTCCAAACAGATACATCAACAATTCAATTACTCAGGACAGTACATCCTATCTTAACTTCTCGACATATGCTGGCATTCGTATCAATGAGGGATTCAGCAAATGGTCACAGTTCGGTCTTTCTGCTTTCATCGGATATCAACGCCAATCCTATACAATGATGCAGGACACGCTCGACCTCAATTTCATAGAGCGCACCCACACATCAAACAATATCTTTGTTGGTGGACAACTAAGTCGTCATCAATCAAATCGCCTTACTTTCGACGTTACGGCTAAGTTCGGCATCTCGGGTGACAAAGTTGGTGACATTGACATCAACGGTCATTTGCAGACAGTCATTCCTGCAGGAAAGGATAGTATTACTGTGCGTGGAATGGGTTATTTCCGCAATCAGAAGGTTTCCTACCTGATGAATCATTATTTCTCGAACCATTTCAAATGGTCAGAGGATTTCGACCCTGAACAAAGACTGAACCTTCAAGCCCTTTTACGATATTCATTGACAGGGACAGAAGCCAAAGTTGGCTTAGAACATCTCAGCAATTATCATTACTTCTCAAGCGAAGATTATCTCCCTCATGAGTATAATGATATGATAGAGATTTTCAGTCTTGAAGCCTCGCAAAAACTACACTGGAAAGCTATACATTTCAACAATAGGGTCCTTTTCCAAAAATCGATCAAGGAAGATGTGCTCGCTTTGCCAAAAATAGTTTGGGAATCCGACCTTAGTCTTCGATTCGTTATAGCGCATGCTTTAACAACCGAAATGGGCGTCACTGGCTATTATACAACAAAATATTATGCTCCAACCTATCAGCCTGCAACGCAACAGTTTGTAGCACAGAATCAATATGAGTGTGGTGGCTTCCCGATATTTAATGGATACATCAATTGTAATTTGAAGAAAATCAAGTTCTACATAATGTATTCTGGTTTTGGAACCAAGATGTTCTCCAACGACACATTTGTTATGCCATTCTATCCACTACAATCCACAAGGTTGGAATATGGTGTCATTTTCGATCTCCAGAATTAAGTGAATTATACCAAACATCTGGCCGAACAGGAACGTCTGTTGGCCATGGAATACGAGTACGAAAAAGAGGAATACCAACAGCTATGCCAGCAAGTCGGCATCCAACGTCGCATCAGGCAGGGCAAATGCTGGTATCCTGTTATGCTAAATCGAACATTCTACAATGCCCTAGATCAGTTCTGTATTGAACTGACATGTCCAGATGAAATCCTCTCGCGTGAAGTTAAGAATCAGGAAACAGGAGAACTTGCAAACAAAGATATTGAATTCGAATTTGAACCAGGACGTCCTGTAGCCTTCTTTCGTATTGCAACCAAAGAAGATAAAGAAAAATCAATCTTTTTCCCTTACAATTGCCAGATTTCTCGCTATGATGGCCAGCGACTCCATGTGACGATACCTGGGCCACAAGTCGCACAGGTTTTACGCGAATACGCTATTGAAGGTATGCTCGGTGTGCAATTATCATTCGATGCCACCACCTATCGTGTCATGCGTGAGGCTATTCATGAGATGCAGACCACTGAAGACAAGAAACTTCTTCATCTTCGATCCGTTCTGATCGGCAATGAGCAACCAAGTTTTCGTGTTGAACAACCTGTATCATTTCCATGGCTCAATAGTTCGCAGCAAAAGGCAGTTCAAAAGGTTTTATGTGCTAGGGAAGTTGCAATCGTTCATGGTCCTCCAGGTACAGGCAAGACAACGACCCTTGTAGAAGCGATTGGTGAAACTTTACGCCGTGAAGCACAAGTTTTGGTCTGTGCTCAAAGTAATGCAGCAGTAGATTGGATAAGTGAACAACTACTGGCACGCGGCATTAGTGTTTTGCGTGTCGGAAATCCAATGCGCGTATCCGACAATCTGTTGGCTGCAACCTATGAACGCCAATACGAAGCACATCCTGACTATACAGAACTATGGGCAATTCGAAAAGCTATTCGAGAGGCAGTTGCCCGTTTATCTAGCAATCGTATTTCAGGAAGTGAGCGATCATCGTTGGGCAATCATCTATCCAAGTTACGCAATCGTGCCGTCGAATTAGAGATTCGCATCAACGAAGAAATCTTTGCCTCTTGCAGAGTGATAGCTTGCACATTGATAGGTACTGCATCACGTGTACTTGAGAGGAAACATTTCCCGACACTCTTTATCGATGAAGCCGCACAAGCATTTGAAGGAGCTTGTTGGGCAGCCATACGTCATGCCGACAGAGTGATCTTTGCGGGTGATCACAAACAACTGCCTCCAACCATCAAGTGCAAGGATGCTGAAAGAGCCGGTTTGTCACGCACCCTGATGGAGGTGGTTGCTCAAAGCAAACCTTCGTGCGTCGAACTTCTCACCGTTCAGTATCGTATGCATCGCGACATTATGCAGTTTTCGTCCGATTGGTTCTACCACGGGCGACTCACTGCCGACCCCGAATGTGCAGAAAGAACAATTGTTCCTATTGACCCGCCACTCATCTGGATTGATACAGCCAATCTTGGATATGAAGAAGAACAGAACTCTTTGAGCCAATCACGTCTGAACACCAACGAAGGTATACTTCTTGTTGAGACATTGAAACTATACATCAACGAAATTGGTAAAAAGCGATTATTGGATGAACGAGTAGATTTCGGCATTATTTCTCCATATAAGAGTCAGGTTCAATTGCTACGCCGTCTTATCAAACACGAAAAAGAATTGAAGCAATTCCTTCCTTATATAACCGTGAATACGGTAGATGGTTTCCAGGGCCAGGAACGTGACGTGATACTTATCTCGATGGTCAGAGGTAATGATGAAGGACGTATAGGTTTCCTTAATGACCTTCGTCGAATGAATGTTGCCATCACAAGAGCAAGGATGAAGCTTATCATTTTGGGTGATACGTCAACTTTGTCGAAGACTCGATTCTATCGAAAACTCATCGAACATGTCACAAGAAACGGTCAGATGCTGGTTATTCCAGGAATGCCAAAGGAAGAAATTGACCAACCAATTCAGGAAAAACAATAAAAATAAACAAATTTATTCTAAAAAATTTGCATATATCTAATTTTCTTCCTATTTTTGCAGCAAGTTAAACCACTTAAATCTTTATTATTATGAGTAGAGTTAATTCAGTTCTCGCATTGTTGGGCGGCGCCGCAATGGGCGCAATCATCGCTTTACTTCTTGCTCCTGCCAAGGGAGAAGAAACCCGTGAAAAAATTTCAGAAGTGCTTCGTGAAAAAGGCATCAAGCTAAGCAAGGAAGACTTCAACAAACTCATTGATTCCATTGAATCACGTTTCCGCAAAAAAGACACTGAGGAAGCCGCAGTAGAAGAAACTGACGAATGACAGACTCAACCACCAAGAAAGTCAATGCAGCAGCACAACTCGTTGATCAAGTAAAGAGTTATGTGTTGCTTGAGAAGAAGTATCTCACCCTAGATGCTTCCGAAAAGGCTACAAAGCTAATCTCCTGGCTTCTGCTGACACTGATTCTTATCGGTGTAGGTCTTCTTGTTTTCATGTTGCTGCTGATGACCCTTATTCATTTGATGGCGTCATTCTTTGGCAGCATCACTTTGGCATATGCTGTAGCTACCATCATTTGCGTCGCTGTCTTTGCTTTTATTTGGTTCCGCAAAGAGTCATTGATCGTTCAGCCCGTCACACGCGCCATCGAAGGCTTCTTGAAGCCAACTGACGATCCTGAAGCTGACCCTGATCAAGTATCAGCATTGGCACAATTGCCTGATGACAAAAATGAGCTTCGACATTCGATTCATCTTATGGAGAAGGACATGAAGATGAGTTATGACAAACTCATTGCCAGAGAGCCTAAGAAAGATCAGACAATCGGTGAAAAGCTTGGTTTTTATGTCGATCGTGGTATGCTGCTATATAAAGGCATCATGTTCTCTTTGGGATTCATCAATATGTTACGCGGAAAAAATGCCGCTAAAACCAAGAAAGTGAAACCCAAGAAATAATTAATTGTAAATTGATAAGACCTATGGTAAAGCATATTATCCTTTGGAAACTCAAGGATGAGTTGACAGAAGCCGAGAAAACGGCTGTTAAGAAAGCCGCAAAGGAAGGACTTGAAGCACTTGTCGGCAAAGTGCCGGGGCTGTTGGAATGCAAACTGATCATCGATGGACGTCTTGATTCAAGCAATGCCGATATGATGCTCGACAGCACGCTCGAATCGCCAGAAGCTTTGAAAGGTTATGCAATTCATCCCGACCACGTGGAAGTAGCCAACACCAAGATCAAGCCATTTGCATGCGTTCGCACTTGCCTTGATTACGAATGCTAATCATTTTCCTTAATAAAAAATCCCTTGATGTCATAAACACCAAGGGATTTTTGTTATACATTCAGGAAGGTATATTTAAGAATGAACAATATAGCAAGAATGCACATTCCAATATTCAACTCCCGCCAACGACCGGCAAAGACTCGGATGAGGACATAAGATATCAAACCCAATAAAATGCCGTCCGATATGCTATAAGTCATTGGCATCAAAATGATACAGATGAAACTGGGAATAGCATCGATGTACTGTTCGATATGAAGTTTCTTGACATCGAGCATCATCGAGACACCGACAAGTATCAAAGCCGGAGAAGTCGCTTCTGGTGGAATAGACATAAAAAACGGAGCAAAGAACAGAGCAAACAGAAAACATATTGCTGCAGTGAAAGATGTCAAACCACATCGTCCGCCCACATTGACACCAGAAGAACTCTCGACGAAAGTAGTTACCGTAGAAGTACCCAATACAGCACCGACCGTGGTTCCAATAGCATCAGCCATTAAAGCTTGTCTAATTCGCGGGATATTACCTTTTTCATCCACCATTCCCGCACGATTGCTGACTCCGATAAGCGTGCCAATAGTATCAAACATATCGATGAAAAGGAATGTCAGAACACATACAGCCATATCAATACTAAAAATATGCTCCCATTCAAACTTAAACAATATGGGAGAAAGACTTGGTGGCGTATCGAAGATGGCAGAGAAGCGCGTAACACCAATAGGAATACCAATGATTGTGGTCGCAAGTATACCGATAAGCAAGGCTCCAGGAACTTTCTTGACCATAAGTACAGAAGACAAAAGAATACCGAAGCAAGCAAGAAGTACGGCTGGATCATGAAGATCGCCCAAGCTAACAAGCGTGGCATCATTAGGTGTGACAATACCTGCACTTTTCAAACCAATGAAAGCAATGAAAAAGCCGATGCCAGGTGAAATAGCTCTTCGTAGCACAAGAGGCATGCAATCAACAATTTTCTGTCTTAGGCCTGAAACCGTTAGTAAAATAAAGATTATTCCTTCGATGAAAACAGCAGTCAGAGCGAATTGCCAACTATAATACATCGTCAGCACAATCGTGTAGGCAAAGAAAGCATTCAATCCCATGCCTGGAGCCAAGACGAAAGGTAATTTGGCATAGAAGGCCATCACAAGAGTTGCTAAGGCAGCAGAAATGACAGTAGCCGTAAACACTGCGCCCTGGTCCATACCTGCATCATGAAGGATGACAGGATTAACTGCAAGAATATATGCCATGGTAAGAAATGTGGTGACACCTCCCATCACTTCTTTCTTCACGGTCATCGTTGCAGGATCAAATCCAAAAATCTTCTTTAGCATAGTATCAAATTAAAGTTTAATTGTGTTGCAAAGATAATAATTATTTCAATAAGTTGGTCATTTGAGATGTTAAAGTCTCGAAAAAAATGTTGCAATTAGGAAGTCTTTAACAGTTTGACACTAACAATTCACATTTTTCGTTAACGAAATAAACATCAAAACGAATTGTTAGCTACCTTTGCAACATGAAAAAGGACATAGTCAACATATCAATACGTCAGATTATAATTACTGCCGTCATCTTGTCTTCTTGCCTCTCTCTTATGGCACAAAATGAGAGCGACAGCATACACATATCTACAGACTTTCTGAACGAGCTTGACAACACATTTGGCTTCAAATATGAGAGGCCGAAGATTGCAAACATCAATACTATTGAAGCCATCAAACCCGACAGCGAAATGTTGCATCAATGGGTAAAGGATCCAAATGCCAAAGGGATAGCAACTGTATCAAAGTATCCAACAATAGTGAATATTCCAGGTCTTTCCAATGGTGAATTTGCAAAAGGTATCGTTGCATGGCGTTCGAAGAAGAATCCCGATCTTATGATTCTAAACACAGGAAACGGATTTGTAACATCAGGTCTTGATGTCAATGCATTTCTCTCACAATACCTGACCAAGGAAGGTCGCACATTGCGTAAATCTCGCGACCTTGCAGAATCGTGCAAAGACATTATGGACAAATTCTTCCCTATCAGTGGAAGTGCTCTCTTTTCAAAAGATGATTCCTTGGCTTTAACAAATAAGAGAAACGATAAATAAAACGCATAGGACTTAAATGTCTTATGCGTTCTATTTTTAATCAATTATCTCATAAGGGACCTCTTCAATGTCATCCGATTTGGAAGGATGCGTAATGAGTGTGCTTTTCCACTGACTATACTTAGTAAGTTCACCAGCAATCTTGGCTATTGCCCATGTAATTATCGTGATGTCATCAAGAAAACCTAAAGGCAGAAAATCAGGTATTACGTCAAGGGGAGACACAACATAAATCAATCCTGCCAAAGCAAGAATGATAGATGACTTATTGTATTCATGATAGCGACCATGTATAATGTCACTTACATAATCCGTCAACAACACCAAATCCTTGCGAACCTTCTTGAGCCCACCAGCCTTCATATAATTGCGTAGGGTGGCAATGACCAACAACACCTTGTTCTTGTTGGACAGTATGCTGTTCGACTTAGCGAACCACTTACCTTTAAGGAATCGATTTACAAAGAAGCTCATTTCTATCAACAATAAAATAATTTATAATATATAATGAGGGAATTATTCTTCATAATCCATAGCTAAGACATCGAATCTTTACCATTCGTTTAAATTTGACCTCAAATTTTTTGAATTTTAGATTATTTTACTTATCTTTGCACCAAAATAACAAACAAAATAACTTTCATTTTTTATACTATGGAAATGAAATCAAGTTGTCTCAAGCTCTCAGTCGTCTTAAGAGTTTTTTCATTAATGACCTTCTTTTCTATTTTCTCTGCAGTTGATGCACAAGAGGCCATCGACCTGAGTGGCACATGGCAGTTTGCTATTGATCGATCAGCGAACGGTATCCGTCCGAAGCAATACCGCGAAACAATCGAACTGCCCGGATCAATGCTGACCAATGGCAAGGGAGATGACGTAACACTTGAGACGCAATGGGTATCGAGCCTTTACGACTCTTCATATTTCTTCAACCCGAAAATGGCGCCATATCGCCAACCCGGACAAATGAAGTTCCCATTCTTTCTGACTCCCGATAAGCACTATGTAGGCAATGCATGGTATCGTCGTTCCATCTTTGTACCGAATGAATGGAAAGGAAAATCTGTAACCTTATATCTTGAACGCCCGCATATCGAAACATTCGTATATGTGAATGGAAAATCTGTAGGTCACGAGATGTCACTTTCTGTTCCTCATCAATTCGATGTCACCGAATATATCAAATTTGGCAAACAAAACACTATAGAAATACGCATCTACAATGGTATCGAAAATGTCTGTGTTGGACAAGACTCCCATAGCGTGACAGACCAGACACAAGGAGACTGGAATGGTATCGTGGGTAAAATTGAATTACGTACTAGTCCTCGACTCTGGCGTTTCCGTGTATCTCCTGACATCGAAACAGGTTCGGCTGAAGTCTTCATAAACGACACTGTATATTGCGTTGTTGTAGATGGCAAACATGCATATGAATGTAAAGGTACTTTCGATCACCAACCCTCTTTGCCTCCTGTACTATGGGACGAATACAATCCTTATCTCTATTCTATCAAGCTCTGCTATCACGGTGACTCCATTCCTGTCACCTTCGGTATGCGAAAGGTAAGCATTGAAGGACGAAATATCCTGCTCAATGACAAAGTGATGAAGGTACGAGGCACTGTTGGCAACTGCTGTTTTCCTGAAACGGGTTATCCGCCCACCGATGTAAAATCCTGGGAACGCATCTTTGCGAAATGTAAGGAATATGGTCTCAATGCAATGCGGTTCCATTCTTATTGTCCACCCGAAGCCGCATTTATAGCTGCTGACAAGATTGGTTTCTATCTGCAACCTGAAGGACCTTCGTGGCCCAATCATGGCGTGAAGCTAGGACAAGGTATGCCCATCGACAAATATCTTTTGGAGGAATGTAAGGCAATCATCGACCAATATGGCAGTCATCCGTCATTTATTATGTTAGCTGCAGGTAATGAACCGGCTGGCAACTGGGTGAAGTGGTGCAATATGTTTGTCAAGGAAATGCACAAATATGATCCTTCTCGTATCTATGCCGATGCTTCCGTAGGTGGTGGCTGGGCATGGGCAGCCGATGCAGAATATCACGTCAAAGGTGGAGCTCGTGGTTTGGACGAATGGAAAAAGCAGATGCCGCAGTCTATGGATGACTTTTCGACAGGAATGGATCTGCCACGCAACTTCAAACCTACCGAAGAAAAGCCTGTCAATACCGAACCCATCATTAGCCATGAGACTGGACAATGGTGTGCTTTCCCTGATCTGAAAGAAACAGATCAATACACTGGTGCATACAAGGCAAAGAACTTCGAGATTTTTGCTGACTTGTTGCGAGATAATGGAATGGCATCACAAGCTGAAAAATTCCTAATGGCAAGCGGTCGTCTGCAGGTTCTTGCCTACAAATATGACATCGAACGCAATCTTCGCACTCCTGACTACGCTGGATTCCTACTGCTTGGACTCAATGATTATAGTGGACAGGGTACAGCTCTTGTAGGACCACTTAATGTGCATTGGATGGAGAAAGGATATTGCACGGCAGCTGATTGGACGGAATTTTGTTCCGACGTTGTTCCCTTAGCGCGTTTCCCACGTTTTGTATTCTCTACGACTGATACCATTTGCATCGGTACAATGCTTTATAACGCGACTTTCAACACTCAGCAATATCCCTTGTTAGGTTATTCTATCAGCCAATCTAATGGCAGGACGCTGAAAGTAGGAAGTATTGAAACCGGAAAAGACATCATCTTTGATGCCTCTGCCATTACTTGTCCACAAAAACTGACCTTGACACTAAGTGCCGGCTCTCATCACAATCACTGGGATTTTTGGGTATATCCAAATATTGATGGAGTCGACACACTTAAAGCAGGAGAAGATATCTACGAAACGGACACTCTCGATGCGAAGGCAATAGAAATTCTCGAACGAGGAGGCTCTGTGTTACTTGAATGTGGAGGCAAGATTCGTTATGGCAACGATGTGCGTCATAGTTATCTTCCCGTCTTCTGGAATACAAGTTGGTTCAAAATGCGTCCACCCCATACTACTGGCAGTTATATACAGTATAAACATCCAATCTTCAACCATTTTCCAACCGAAGATTGGCAGAATCTGCAATGGTGGGAATTGGTTAACAATACCCAGGTCATCAACCTTGCCGCATTCCCTGCTGATTACCAGCCTATCGTGCAGCCCATCGACACATGGCACATCAGTCGTAAACTCGGTATGCTCATCGAAGCACGCGTGCTGAATGGCCGACTGATAATGACGACGATGAATTTACATTCAAACCTCGATCAGCGTTTAGCCGCTCGACAACTCAGATATTCTGTGCTTCACTATATGATGAGCACAGACTTCAATCCTACGCTGCAGCTCGACATCAAGACCCTTCGCTACCTTTTCGAAAACGAAGCACCTCGCGTTGATATGTTCACAACTGGTAATCCAGACGAGCTAAAACCCAAGTTAGTTTTCTAAGTATAACAATCAAATTACATTCTAAAATTTTTAAAAAAAATAATATGAAATCTAATCTTTTATTTCTTTCTCTTCTTATTATTGGAACGACAACGAATGCTCAAGTAAAAAGTTGGACTGCAGACAATGGTAATGGAACCTATACCAACCCTCTGTTCTACGATGAATTCTCCGATCCCGATTGCATTCGCGTTGGAGAAGACTATTATTTAGCTGGTACTACGATGCATTGTGCACCAGGTCTTGTCGTACTTCACTCCAAGGATCTTGTCAATTGGGAACTCGCGAGTTATTGCTTCAACCGGTGGTCTGATATCCTTCCTGATGACAAATTTAAGCTCATCAACGACAATCAGGTCTATGGACAAGGTGTATGGGCCCCTGTCATACGTTATCATGAAGGAAAGTTCTACGTCTTCACTAATGTGAATGGAAATGGCTTGCAACTCTTTATCTCCGACACGGCTTACGGACCTTGGGAACATCGTGCCTTAGGCGGACATATTTATGACTTGTCGGTACTCTTCGACGAAGGGCATGTCTATGCAATTCATGGCTACGACGAAGTAAAGGTTACAGAGTTCAAACCAGACTTCTCTGGTTATGTAGAAGGTTCAGAACGCGTCATCATTCCAAAAGGTTCGGGTATGGGCGAAGGACATCACGCATACAAAATTGATGGCAAATACTATATCCTTAGTTCCGAATATGCACCGATGGGACGAATGCAATGTGCTCGCAGCGAATCGATTTACGGCCCCTACGAGACCACTGCCATCAGTGTAATGGAATCCTTAGGTACACAGAAATTTCCTCTTGTAACCAATGCAAATGACTCAAAGAACAAATGGATGGAAGATGGTTACAAATTCACTGTCGTATCAGGTGGTGATAACGAATTAGGAAATGCGACTATCCATCAAGGCGGAATGCTTATGACTCCCAATGGTGATTGGTATGGATTGACAATGCTAGATTTCGTTGGCGTGGGTCGCACCACCTGCCTCTGCCCTATTACATGGCAGGATGGTTGGCCAGTGTATGGTTTGAAGGGAAATCCCGGACGCACACCACGAACTTGGGTCAAACCAAATGTCGGCGTAAATGAGACCATAACTGAAATGCACGGACCTTACAAACGTTCGGACAATTTCAATGGGAAAACACTGAATAAGGTATGGCAATGGAATCATGAACCCATCGACAAAATGTGGTCATTGAAGAAAGGCAAGCTTGTGCTTCGCGCCATGGGAGCTCAGAATTTTCTTTATGCTCACAATACGTTGACCCAGCGCTGTATTGGTCCCGTATCAACCGCTACAGTAACCCTTACTCCCAACAAACTAAAAGAAGGTGATGTGGCTGGCCTCGCAATACTTAATCTCCCATATGCATGGATTGGTATATGTCGACTCAACAAACAATTGCATCTGCAGTGGATGCATCAAGAGACAGGAATGATTGACTTAGGCACATTAAACGATATTAATCCTGTGGCTTTCAAGGAAGGCAAGGTGTACCTGCGCATTGAGGGCGACTATGACGAGATGTGGGCTAAATTCAGTTATTCAACAGATGGAATCAATTACAAGGAAGTTGGCAACAAGCTACCTCTACCCTACCAGCTCAAGATTTTCCAAGGTTCTCGCTACAGTCTCTTCTGCTATCACGCTATTTCACAAGGTAACAATACTCAACCTAGTGGAGGATATGCGGAGTTTGACGACTTCGTTGTAGAGGAACCGATGGCCAATCGTTCTGCGAACTTCCCGATGGGCAAAGTCATAACGCTCACCAATCTATCGAACGGCACACGATTCTGGGGAATGAACCGTGGTATCTGCCACAGTGCAGCTCCCAATTCTATGCAATTCAATAGCAACGACTGCAAGTTCCGTGTTCATGATCGTGGTCAGGGACGTGTGGTTCTCGAATGTCTGAATGGTATGGGTTATGTCACTGTGACTGGTTTTGGCCTATCGGCTGACGTCCGGCTGGTTAAGGAAGAATCAGAAGCAAGTCTGTTCCAATGGCAGGATATGCTTCGCGGACAATGTATGTTGATGTCGCTAAAGACTCATCGTTATGTAGGATGCACTCCCGATCAAGGTGAACCCTATAGCGCTGACTTCCCAGGTTCTTCGCCCAATCGCAAGAATGGCTGTGTATTCCAATTTGAGGTGGTTGAATAGTTAAAATTGAATAACGAAAAAAGGCAGGAAATCCTGCCTTTTTTCATAGATATTTTCGCCAAGCAAAGAATTTACGAGTTTCTCGATAATCGAGTTGACGTTGATTCTCGTATGCTTCCCGTTCGAAAGAAATGCGGAGATATCCCTTGATGAGACTTCTAGTTTGAATGACACGAACAATCCATTCTGTCACATAAAGGAGATAGAAAAAGACAAATAGCAATTCCCTTTGCTGAAGAGTATGAATATATTCGTGGTTTTCATCGACACGCGACAGATGCTGTTTGGTAAAAATGATACCAAACAGATTGATGGCGTACATACCACGTCCAAAAGGAATCCATTTGTTATGAATTATCTTCATACATTATTTATTAATCTATAGGCAATGCTTCCAGGAGGAGGAGTAATTGGACATTCTCCACGTGCAAACCATCGGGCATCAGCAAGTTCGTCTTCCTGCAAGTGCATGTCTCCTCCATCATACTCACAGGTGAATCCCAGCATAAACTGTGAAGGAAAAGGCCAGCTCTGACTGCCATAATAACGGATGTTCTTCACTTTGTAACCCGTCTCCTCCATCACTTCGCGTGCCACAGCTTGCTCTGCCGTTTCACCTGCTTCAATAAATCCTGCGATGCAAGCATACATCTCCTGATTACGTTGAACATGTTTCGCCAAAAGGATCTTACCGTCACTTCTGCTCACCACCGTGATGATGCAAGGCTCGATACGCGGGAAGACAATTCGCCCACACGAGGTACAGACTTTAGCCGTCATCTCATCATGGTCTTTCAGACTCCCTCCACATGTAGTGCAGAAGCGCGTCAGATTACGCCATGCGACAATAGCCTTAGCACGCGACAAACCAAGTGCTTCCTCAGGACTGTCAATATAGAAGCCGTGACGAATGGTATCGACACAATATCCTTCGGGAAGATTATCTTTGGAAGATAATCCAAGAGCACAGATATTCCACTGTTTTTCTTCGAAAAGGTCATACGAATAATTATTCCGTATGCTCCATTCCTTCAAATTCTGCAGGTCCTGAAAGTCCAATGTTGAACCATCCGCACGAAGTACCTGTTCTCGATCTATCACTGCAAAACATCTTGAAGTGCTAAAAATAGGATTATTGACTATTGGCATCTTTATAGTAATTAAGAAGAGTTTGAAAGGTTTTGAGGTTGCAAAGATAGTTATATTTAGTGATTATACCAAATTTTTATAAAAAAATAGTTGATAAAGGGACAAATTGTCCCGTACGATTATCTTTGGCATAACTTTTGCAAATGAAGAAATGTAATTTGAATTTCAATACATATAAAAATATATTATTATGGCAAAACAAGGTACAATCAATGTAACCTCCGAGAACATTTTCCCGGTGATTAAAAAATTCATGTATTCCGACCATGATATCTTCCTTCGTGAGCTCGTCAGCAATGCAGTAGATGCTACACAGAAGCTCAAGACAGTTGCTCGCGCTGGTGACTTCAAGGGTGATGTTGAGAATCTCAAGGTCTATATCAAGGTCGATCCAGATGCTGGCACACTCACTGTTAGTGACAATGGCATTGGCATGACAGCCGAGGAGTTGGACAAGTACATCAATCAGATTGCATTCTCTGGAGCCACTGAGTTCCTCGAGAAGTACAAGAAGGATGGTGCCAACATCATCGGTCATTTCGGTCTTGGTTTCTACTCTTCATTTATGGTAGCCAAGAAAGTCGAGATTCGCTCAAAGAGCTGGAAGGAAAATGAGCCTGCTACCCTTTGGACCTGCGAAGGCGATGTCAACTTCACAATGGACGAATGCGACAAGGCTGAACGTGGTACCGACATTATCCTTTATCTCGACGATGAGAGCAAGGGTGAGTTCACCAACAAATACAAAGTAGAGAATCTGCTGAAGAAGTATTGTCGCTACCTGCCGGTTCCTGTTGTCTTTGGCAAGAAGACCGATTGGAAGGACGGCAAGGAAGTCGAGACCGATGAGGACAACCAGATCAACGAGACTCTTCCTCTTTGGGTGAAGGCTCCTGCTGATATCAAGGACGAGGAATACCTCAAGTTCTATCACGATCTCTATCCGATGGCTCCCGATCCATTGTTCTGGATTCATCTAAACGTAGATTTCCCATTCCATCTGACCGGTATCCTCTACTTCCCAAAGATCGAGAACAACGAGTTCCGTCGCGACCGCATCCAACTCTATTGCAACCAAGTATTTGTCACCGATCAGGTTGAAGGCGTAGTTCCAGAGTTCATGATGCTTCTCCATGGTGTTATCGATTCACCCGACATCCCGCTCAACGTAAGCCGTTCATATCTGCAGTCTGACAGTAATGTCAAGAAGATTTCCGGCTACATCACCAAGAAGGTTGCCGATCGTCTTGTAGAAATCTTCAACGCCGATCGTCAGGAGTTCGAAAACAAATGGGACGACCTCAAGATCTTCATCCAGTATGGTATGTTGCTTGATGAGAAGTTCTTTGACAAGGTTAAGACCATTGCCCTCGTCAAGAACTGTGAGGGCCACTACTACACCATCGAAGAGTATCAGAAGCTCGTCGAAGGCAACCAGACCGACAAGGAAGGTGAGCTGATCTACCTTTACACCAATGATAAGGTTGCTCACTATGCCTACATCGAGGCAGCCAAGGCCAAGGGTTATGACGTGCTTGAGGCAGCTGGCCAACTCGATATGCCTTTGATGAATCACCTCGAGGAGAAGTCAATGCATTCAGATGACAAAGAAGCCAAGAAGTGTCACTATCGTCGAATTGACAGCGACACACTTACCAACCTCATCAAGAAGGCCGATGCCAAGAAGGTCAACTTCACCGAGGCACAGAACCGCGAGTATAATGCTCTCTTTGCCACGCAGATTCCTGAGTGTGTCAACAATGAAGGCAAGGCCGTTGAATGGACCGTTGATTTCCAGGCAATGGATGAGACCGATCAACCTGTTCTCGTTTCGCAGAACGAATGGATGCGTCGTATGAAGGAGATGAGCCGTCTGCAAGGTGGTGGTGGCATGAACTTCTACGGACAGATGCCCGACCAGTACAACCTTGTGGTTAATACCGAGCATCCTACCGTAAAGCGCATTCTCGACAATGCCGCCAAGGAACTGGCGTTGAGTCTTGCACAGACAGCTTCCGACATCTCGACCAAAAACGATCAGATCAAACCTTTGGAGGAAGAGAAGTACAAGGCCAAGGCTGGTGAGTTCCCAACCGACAAGGACAACCTGCTCAACGAACTGCGCAAGGATGTCGATAATCTTAAGGCAACCGAAAGGCAACAAGTTTCCGACTACGCCAAGGGCGACAAAACATTGCGTCAGCTTATCGATCTCGCACTGCTTCAGGGCGGTATGCTCAAGGGCGAAGCACTCGCCGAATTCATTCGTCGTTCGCAGGAGATGCTGTAATCTATAAAAATCTGATTACTCGGAGTTCTCGGAGTACTCAGATTACTCAGAAAGTAAATGGACGGGAGGCCTTAGCCTCTCGTCCATTTTTTAATATCAGTAAAAAGTCTATCAAAAGGCTCACCAACAAGCCGCTCGTTATGCCATTGCACGGCAGCAATAGGCAACACGTTACTTTCAATAGCTTCAATGACACCATCGTCACTAAAAGCTACGGGTATCAAATCGCGCCCCAAATCCTTGACAGCTTGGTGATGAGTGCTATTTACCATAGTAGATTCAAGACCAAGGATACTTGCGAGACGTGAATCTGGAGAGATACTTACATTATGCACTCCCTCCCATTTTCTGTCGGGACATTGATGCTCGATAAATGTCAAAGGATTTTCCTTATTAGCCTCCCTCTTAAAAGAAAGGTCTTGCCAAAGCGTTCCTCCCAAAGCCACATTGATGACCTGCATACCTCGGCAAATGCCTACTATAGGCTTTTTTATCTTCCAGGCCTTTTCAATCAGCATCAGTTCAAAGCTATCTCGATCACGATTTTCCTCAGAATCGAAAACTGAAGGTTCGCATCCAAATCGCCAAGCGGCGAGATCACCTCCGCCCGTGAGCAAGAGAACGTCGATAGTATCCAGCATCTGGCGACATATTTCTGGTCTATCAGTATAAGGAAGTACTACAGCGACATGTCCACCTCGACGTACAGCCTCGGCATAATTCCTTTGTTGGCTGATATCTCCATTATTACAAGTGTCAGCCAAACCAATAGTCAAAATATCTTTCATATATTATTATTTATACATCAGGACATCAATATCGACATCTGCATTCCATCCGGCTATTCGTCCATGATCGGAAATCTGACGCAAGCGACATGATGAAGGAAAAACATTGGAGCCGTAGGAAGCAATCCAGAAGTCATACTGTTTGAGTTTGGAATTCTTGCCGTAAGACATATAGAAGTCGTAGCAGCAATAAACCATAGGACGATGTCCAGTAAATTTTTCGACTTGCTCAAGCCAATCGATATAGATGGGTTCGTATTTCTTGAATTGTTCTGGTGATATTTCTTTAGTAGAACCTTCGATGTCGAGAATGGGAGGAAAAGCGAGATTCACTTCCTGAATTTGGCTCACGTAGAGTTGAACCTGATCATAAACATCAGTTTTCGTACTAATCACATGATAAGCACCTTGTGGAATATCCAAGATATCAGCCATTTCGGAATGGTATTGATACTGTCGGTCGATGATGGTTATACCTTCAGAAGCTTTCATGATGACAAAATCGACAGGAACCCATTGCTCAACATTCAAATCTGCCGACAATGTTCCACTTCCATTGACACAAATGGCCATTGCTCCCCAATATTCCGGCTGATATTTGGAAACATCGATGCCGAACTTTGCTTTATCGTATAGATTCTTGTCCCTTCGAATAGACTTCAAAGTCTTTGCTTTCCCGATACAAACATCATTTTCCCAAAGAGTAAACGTAGTCTTGTGCTGTGCGTCACTTTCTCGAAAAACACCTTCCTTCTTGCCATCCTTCCAAGTCCCTGCAAGAACAGCACCACCTTCCAGTTGCATGATTCCAGGACCTTCAGAGTGATTGTTCATAACATTACCGATGAATAAAGCATCATCGAATGAGTATTTGTTAGGAACAAATGGAGTTTCACGTGCCATAGTCCAACGAACAATTGTATCTTGGATCATCTTCCTAGAACAAAAGAGAACAAGCGAAATCACACCCAAGCACAAAAACATAAAGATGATGAATCTTTTCCATCCTTTACCTTTTCGCGACTTTTTCTTCTTTCGTTTCGATGTCTTGGCCTTTGACTTTTTCTTATTGATCTCCTTCATAACAACTAATCGACCCAGAATTCCTTACGCTGCAGACACTCGTTACCAGCCCAAAGTTCGATGCAATAGCGACCAGTCTCCCAACCGTTTCTGGAATCGCCTTTCCAAACATCAAAGTCAAGCTGGTGTTCGCCAGTTTCGATGTCGAAAGTCTTGATATCATCGTGGGTCTTGCTACCCAAAGTGAAATCTCCGAAGTCGAAGAATCCAAATCTGCGCGGACTATACCATCTGATGGTCAGTCGGACACTTCCGCTCTCAAGGCCGTAATAACTAACATGTGGTTGCAGTATCAAATCGTTAGAGCCTCTAACGTGTGTGCCAACTTCCAACCCCTTATGGCTAGAACTTCCTTCGTTGGTAATAAAGATTCTTGTTGCCAACAAAGGTTGCTTGATCTTGTAATAGTCTCGCAACACCGAAATAACCGAATCCTGGCGAATGAGCGCCTTTTCCATCTCTTGGTTTTTAAGGTTACTGGCTTCAAGTTCAGCTTCCAGGTTATTAACCTTTTGCTGAAGTTCGATGTTAGTCATCTTCATTTGGTTATACGATGACATAGCACTCGACTCCATCTCATTGGCCGACTGCAGTTGCCATACAGCATAGGCAAGGCCACCGAGGGAAAGAAGCAACAACGTCAACAAGAACGTCTTCATCCCATCCCAACCAGATTTCCTGGTGGGCTTGACTATTGGCGTTTTCGTATCCGGAGTTTCTTGCCCAGCTTTCTTTTCAGTCTGAGGTTCCTCCAGTATAGCATTTTCGTTATTGTCCTGAACAGTAATCGGAACGATAGGAATTTCGGAGGCAACCTGCATTCTCCCTTTCTGCACAATTGTATAACCCGACATCTGACTTGCCTTACGAATATCATTCGGGTCAGCATCTTCTCCAAAGACCCACACCTGGGTTGAAAGATGATCGAAGATTGCCTTGGGCAATGGAATGAATTGAGTCGATAAGGCTTGTACAGCGGTACAGAGTTGATTGATCAAACGTTCCACTTCGGTACGTTTCTCAATCAACAGTCCGACGTTTGCAACCACATGGCCACGTGAATTGAGTGTCAGCAGACGATCGGCTATGACAATATTCTCAAAAGTGGAACCGAACAAGTCGAAAAGAGGACTCAAATCGCGGAACAGCAATCCTTCCACCCTAAATCCGTAGCCGATGTAATGTCCTTCCCCTTCGTCAAGCCTACGCAGATAAACATAATACATCAGATTACCATCACGATGTATGGCAATCTGAGTCTGTGCCTCTGCGTGTGAAGCAATATGACGGAAGATATCCTCAGCACCGTCCTGTGGGTACTGAGTATATCCAAGCCCAAACTCACCAAAAAGATAAACTGTGCAATTCACTTTCGTCTATATTAATTTATTCAATAATATAGACACAAAATCTAACCGAAAGTTTAATGATGTCTTTATGATTAGTTGTACCTATAAAATCAGCAGAGGAGCTCGTGGCTGGGGATGAAACGCTGCTGAACAAGTGCAGCGATGCATTGAGCAACTTCCATCTCGCTGAGTGCGATGCTTTCGCCGAATTCGTAAAGCAGGTCGATCTCTTCTTTGGTGATGCTCTTGTCGCTCATCACAATGGTGATAAGGTAATTGAGCATGGCTTCACGAAGACCTGGGTTGATGTTGATCATCTTTGCAACAGACTCGTGGAAAATTTCAGAGACATCTCCATTGGCAATTTCCTCAAGGAACTGGCGCGGGAAAATCTTCAACGAAGAAAGTTCAGTCAAGATGTCATCAACCTCATCCTTATTGATTTCTCCATCGGCATTCGCAACAATAAGGCCAGCAGAAGCAACAAACCTAGCCGTATATTCATCGAGTTCGCTATCACCGACTTTCAAAAGAATGGTTATGAGTTCGTCCATACCCTTCTGCAGCTCCTCTTGAGTCTTGGAGGTCGCAAAGAGGTTGAGCGCTTGCACACGAATGGGATTCACGGGGTGTGAAGCACGGCTCGTTCCCTTGTCGTGCAGGAAATAATCCAAACGTTTCTGATTGTCGGCAATTAAGGCATCGATGCTGACATTCATCTTCTCCAAGTCAAGGCCTGATGCCATCTTGAAGAAAGCTGTGACACAGACTCCCAGATTTTCGATGGCCATGTAACCATAACGATCGGCTACCAATTCGGCGAGCTGGTCATGCAGACGAATCTTATATTGCAGCATCACAGGAGATTTCGTTTCGGGAGGAAAGACGAATCCAATAAGTCGAGCCAGAGCCGTATCCTTGTTGATAAGGTGTCCCAGTTCATGACCAATGACAAAACGCAGTTCATCCTTCGACATCAGATCGAAGAGGCCCGAATTGATATTGACAATATTGGGTTCATTTTCGTCTTCGGATGCAACCGAGAAGGCATTGACCGTTGAATCGCCTGTAATATAGAAATCCACCTTGCCTTCAAATCCCAATTTCTTCTTCACCTCATGGCAGAGGTCGTAGATATCGGGAAGTAATTCTTGATCAACTTTCAGGCTATGGCCTTCCATATTGCTGCGCCAATAGGTATCGCTGCTCGAGATGCGTATCTTACGCATTACCTCTTCCACAACGGGTCCTTGCAGAGCATTATAGATTTGTTCAGCCAATTGACGTTCAATCTGAATGGATGGTTCGAGTTTGTAGCTGGTTTTGACTTTCAGATTGTCGGGTTTTTCGAATAGAGAGATAAGTCTTTTCATGATGATAGTTGGTTAATCTCGACCAAGATTGGAAATAATGCGATATAAGTAGCACAATCTCGGCTGAGATTGTGCTACATAAGATAGAAATTATTATTTCGGTGTTGTAGCCTCATTCACCAGATAGGCAATACTCATGTAAGGCACACCCGAATGCGTTTGCAAGCCAATTTCGCAAGTGCGGCTGTTGGAATAGCCGTAAACCACATGATTGCGTTCGATGGCAGGTTTCAGATGACGAAGAGCGTGTTTATTCATCTCAGGATGTGAGAATCCCTTGTCGCCTGCGAAACCGCAGCATCCGACACCTTCTGGAACGACAACCTTGGTGGCGCAAAGACTTGCAAGTTCGACGAGGCTATCGCCCAATCCCATCTCACGGGTAGAACATGTGATATGAACGGCGACGGTTCGATCCAGTTTCTTGAAGACGAGATTGTCCTTGAGGAACTTGAGGATGAACTCAACGGGTTCGTAAAGTTTCAGTCGTGGCATCACCTTGCGCATACGATGCAGACATGGGCTTTGGTCGCAAAGAATCGGATATTCACCCTCGTTGCTGGCTTCCCAAAGTGCCTTCTCGAGTTCTGCACTCTTGCGGTCGGCAATGTCGAGCATGCCTTTCGATTCCCAGATCTGTCCGCAGCACATCTTGTTCATGCCCTTCGGGAAGATAACTTCATAACCAGCCTTGTTCATGAGCTGAACCATCTCATCGACGACACTCTGCTTCACAGGTGCACCCTTGGCCAGTCCGAGTGTCTGATTCAAGCAGCTTGGGAAATAAACGACCTTCTTGGCCTTCTGATGTGTCTTGTCGTAAGTGGCTTCTTGTGCCATTAGACGCTTGACATCAACGTAATTCGGCTTGGGCATAGATGGCGTCCAAAGCGGAATACCTATCTTATGCAGGCCATTACATAGGCCACTCATCAACGAACTTCCAAGAATCGTATGACCGAAATTGGCCAAGCCTAAAACTCCACGCAAAGTGGTCTCGATGCCTGCCATATGATTAGCAGCAAACTCACCTACATTGTAAAGTCCCTTGCTCTTGTTCATCTTGAACTGACGAATGAGGTGTGTGAGATCGCCTGTATTAATCTTCATCGGGCAGGAAGTTGCACAAAGTCCATCGGCTGCGCAGGTCTGATTGCCATAGTAATCATATTGCTGTTCCAGTCGATTGGCGCGGGCCAAGTCTTCTGGCTTTCCGGATTTGCGAAGATTCAGAATCTCACGCTGGATGGCAATACGCATACGAGAACTCAAGGTAAGACCGCAGCTCATACAGTTGAATTCGCAGAAACCGCACTCGATGCACTTGTTTGCCTTCTTGACACCTTCGATCATCTCTTCGGTCGAAGATTTCACCTTGCCCATATAGGCGAGATATTTGGCGCCATCAGGCACTTCGTCGAAGTTATAGTCAAGTTCAGGAAGTTGCTTAAGGTGTTCGATGAAGCAGTTCGGATTGTCGGTGAAGATTACACCGGGATTCAACAGATATTCGGGATCGAAGATTTCCTTCAGTTCCTTCATCGTATTATAGGCTTCCTCGCCCCATTCGTATTTGACAAACGGTGCCATATTGCGGCCAGTGCCATGTTCTGCTTTCAACGAGCCATCATATTCCTCAACGACGAGTTTGGCCACCTCGTGCATCATCTTTGCATATCGCTGCACCTCCTTCTCCTCATTGAAGCTCTGGTTGAGGATGAAGTGATAGTTTCCTTCGAAAGCATGTCCATAGATACAGCCATCGCTATAACCGAAGTCTGCAATAATCTTCTGAAGTTTCACAGTGGCTTCGGGCAGGTCATTGACCGGGAAGGCAACGTCCTCGATGAGGCAAGATGTTCCAATGGGACGCATGGCACCAACAGTCGGGAAGATACCCGAACGGATGGCCCAATACTTGCCATAAATCTTCGGATCCTCAGTAAACTCAGCAGGGATATAAAGCTGGAACTGGCCCAAGGTCTTCTTGATGGTGTCGATCTTGAGCTGCAGGTCCTCATGGGTCATGGCCTTCGTCTCGGTCAGAATGGCTGTGAGATTGTGGTAATCACCTGGCTTGACACCTTCAATCTTGCCGGCATCAACATCCTTCTTGTACTGCAGATAGACGGGATCATCGACCGAAGCCAACGACAGGTAATCGAGCATCTCGGCACTCTTGACCATCAAGTTCTCGGCACTCATCTTGATGTCGTCGTCCGAAGATTTCAGTTTCTTCAAAGCAACAACACCTTCGCAACTTTCCTTCATGGTCATGAAATAAACCATAGCAGAAGCACGATAAGGATATTCGTGGAGTGTACGCATGGTCACACCAGCAATGAATGCAAGTGTTCCTTCGGCTCCAACCATAGAGTGAGCAATGATGTCGAATGGGTCGTCGTAGGCTATCAACGGACGAATATTCAAGCCCGTCACATTCTTGATACTGTATTTCTTCTTGATACGTTCAGCGAGCTTGGTGTTTGCACGCACCTTGTCTCGCAGGTTCTCGATCTTCTTGAGGAATTTGGGATGCGACTTGCGGAATGCTTCGCGACTCTTTTCGTCACCCGTGTCAAGAATTGTACCATCGGTCAGAATCACCTTCGCGGAGATGAGCATACGGTCGGAGTTGGCATGCACACCGCAGTTCATACCCGAAGCATTGTTGCCAACTATACCGCCAACCATAGCGCTATTGATGGAAGCAGGGTCAGGTGGGAATACACGTCCGTAAGGTTTGAGTATCTGGTTGACGCGACCTCCAAGGATACCTGGTTGTAGCGTGATTTGTTCCTGATCGTCGCTAAGCGACCATTTCTCCCAGTTCTTTCCTGCCACAATCAGTACAGAGTCACTCATACTCTGGCCAGAAAGAGCTGTGCCCGCTGCACGGAAAGTAAAAGGAATATGATTGTCGTAACAAGTCTTGACAATGCGCGATACTTCCTCCTCTCCTTTCGAACGAACCACGATACGTGGAATCATACGATAGAAGCTGGCATCCGTACCCCAGCCAAGCGTGCGGAGTTCATCGGTGTAAATACGTGTTTCGGGAATGAACGACTTCAGCTGCTGCAGAAGAAGGTCGTAATTACGTTTTGCTGCCATAATTGTATTTTTTATGATATAGTTGGTATTATATTCAATAATAAGTGTTAATGGTTACAATAACTACGCAAATATAAAAATTAAAAAATAAATTAACAAATTTAAATCACTTTTTTTTCGAAGAGACACATATTTTCTAATAATTAGATACTATTTTTATAAATATTGAAAATCGATATTACAAAAAATCAAATACAAAGCTAATTATACTTTGTATTTGACTTGCATTAATAATAATTATTCTAACAATCAATTACATGAATCTGAACTTAATTGCCACTTGTCATATCACCGCCATTCCAATCGGGATGTGCTTCAAAGATGGATTCCTTCTCGCCCATCCAATCAACATTTGGGTCAACAGCGATTATGTAAGGAACACCACCTTTTTTGGGGAATTCAGAAGTCCAAACGCCAGTCCATCCATCATCCCAAATTCCGTTTTCATTGTAATAACTATAAGATGCCGTTGGCGAGGTACCCTTCGTCCAAATATAGGCAGTAATATTGTTTTCACTTGGAATCCAATCTTTTTCAATAATTGTTTTTGTAATATTCGGTTCATTTCCATTATAACCATCAGGTATAGTGGTTGTTACATTACCGCCTAAATCAGTATCACTAGCCAACTGAGTTTCACTTTGTGATTTATTTGTAGGATCAGTAACTTGACCAAAGGTGGCACTACCTATTTGAATCTTATAAGGCAAAGTACCACACTGATGAGCAAGAGTTGCCGATTGAGTCTTAGTTGCTCCATTATAATTTACAATGAATTCACCATCTGGATCTTCCAAAGTTGGATGTACAAATGTGAATGGAGTAAGCGTCGTCTGAATTGCATCCACAACAATGTCATTGAAATCATAATCATAACCATAAAGATCCTCGACCATATAACGTTTTTCTATTATGGTTTTAATCTCACCAACATCAACTGTACTTGGTGTTGGAACATTACCTGCAATAAGGAACATACAATCATTAAAATCCTGTACGCTCAGTGAATTATCTGTAACTATACCAGCAGCTTTGCAAGTGAGACAGAAGTCATCAACAGCAAGGAGATATGCCTCATAGTTAGGATCAATCGCTTTAATATTTGCCGGTGTATCAATTTCGACTAATCCAATGGTATGTGGTGTATCAATCGATGCAAGTTCATCACCAGCCCATCCAAACTGATGAGACTGAGTAACGCTACTACCATCACTCGTTGAAGGATCGGTAATTTCAATGAAGAAATAAATAAATGAATTTTTCTTCGCGTGAATCTGAATAGGTTTTGATCTGACATAAGGATAAGTTGAAGGATTGGTCCAAGGTCCATCGCCATTAACCCAAGATGTGCCGAGCTGAGAATAAGAATTACCATTGGAGCTTACCTCTATACTACCTTTAGAAAATAATACATTTCTGGAAGATGTATTAGTTTGAGTATCAAAAATTACATAATATAAAGTATAATTAGGTTCACTCCTTCCTTGATAAACAAAGGCTACTTCGAAGTCACAATCTTGATCAGCATTAAGCACAAATGCCTTTGTCTTGCTGGCATTGTTTCCTCGCTCGGGGAAATTATTTGTTATAAACGTTGTAATATCAGATGGCACATAATAGTAACCGTCATCTTGTGCAATAGACTTATATTCATCCTCCATTGTGGCACGGGTAAGTGCACCATTCAGCTTATACCGCTTGGCATAAGAAGAGAAATCCCACGTTTGGTTAGGATTGATCTCACCATATTGCTTAACGAAGTTATCTTCGTAAGCGTGGCGATAAGCTAACTCAGAAGTGTTTTCGACTTCCTCATCATGGCAGGATGAGAAAGAGAAGATAAAGAGGAAAGCTGCAAAGGTGCTACCTCCAAAAGAAAGTAAATTTTTTTTCATAATTGTACCTATATAATTATTTGTATGAAGAATCATATAATTTGGGTGCAAAATTACACAAAAATTTCTTTCAACTTTATAACATTTTGGCCGAAATGTTTAACGATTTTTCGGGTGAGATAAAATATTGCCAATAAAGATGTATATTTTAGGAAAAAATATAAAAGCAATTGGTAAAACAAATAGAAAAAGCACTCCAAAGAATGAGAATATCAGTAAAATTCGATTATAGCACAATCTCGGCCGAGATTGTGCTATATATATTCGCTATAGAACAATTTCGGCCAACATTGTGCTATTAATTTTCGCAAAAGAACAATTTCGGCCAACATTGTGCTATTATTTTTCGCAATAGAACAATCTCGGCCAACATTGTGCTATTAATTTTCGCAACAGTACAATCTCGGCCAACATTGTGCTACTAATTTTCTCAATAGAACAATTTCGGCCAACATTGTGCTATATACATTCGCGGTAGATCAATTTCGGCCGAGATTGTGCTATATACATTCGCGATAGAACAATTTCGGCCGAGATTGTGCTATATACATTCGCGATAGAACAATTTCGGCCGAGATTGCACTATATACTTTCGCGATAGAATAATTTCGGCCAAGATTGTGCTATATACATTCGCGGTAGCACAAAAAAGTACGAAACTGTGCTACCGCGTTCTGAGATAGCACAAATAAGTACGAAACTGTGCTACCGCATTCAGAGATAGCACAGAAAAGTACGAGATTAAGCTATCTTCAAAAATTATAGGAAAACTTGTAAAAAAGAATAATAATAAAGTTAATAAAAGTCGCAAAAAGAAAATCTAATAACGAATTAACAAATAATGGTTCAATAAAAAAAAGGATGAAATTAAATTCATCCTTTTGAGCTGATAGATTGTATAACCAACCCAGCGAGAGACATGCCAAAGATGCCAGTAACATGAATCAAAGAACCATTGATTTGGGCCTTACGAGCATTCCAATCAATACTACCATCAAGTAATTCAGAGTTGGTTGGTTTCTCTGCTTGAATCTTATTGGTCATAGGTGTTTCCTCGCTATAGACGCAAAGAAATTTACGGCCTGGAAAAATCTTTAGCTTCTTGTACTTATTGCGCAAAGCACGAGCCAGGGCATCTCCTTTGATTTTCCAAAACTCAGTAGCACGAACCTTGAATGGATCGATACGAAGTGCCGCACCCATCGACGAAAAGAACTGAATCTCCTTGGGAAGACTAGTTGCATGAAGAATGAGTTGTGCCTTCTCGGTCAACGAATCGATGGCATCAATTATATAGTCGAAGTTTTCGAGATGGAACGACTCTGCTGTCGAAGCATCATAAACCATTTGTAAGGCTATGACTTCTGCATTAGGATTGATTTCAAGCAGTCGTTTACGCAAAACCTCAACCTTTACTTGCCCTATCGTCTTAGAAGTAGCCATCAATTGACGATTACAATTGGTGATGCAGACTCGATCGGAATCAACAACGGTTAGATGACGAATGCCACTACGTACCAAACTCTCGGCACACCACGAGCCAACGCCACCGACACCAAAAATAATGACACGAGCCTCGGCAATGCGTTGCATTGCCGAGGTTCCTAAAAGTAACTCCGAACGACGGAGCATTCCTCGTTCAAAAGATGATTTCATCAGTTCACATTAGCAGGAGCAGATGAACCTGTGCAAAGCTCCTTACAATATGCAAGCCAGTCAAAACCAAGCGCATTGCAGATAAGGTATGCAACGATAAGGATGAGCAACAGGATAAGGAAGAAGTTGCGAATGCGATGCGTCTTGTCTGGATATGGATCCTTCACGTCAAACTTAACTGGGAAGTTGACAGCCTGGGTCAGTACATTGCCGAATGGGATGTTAATCTTGGCAGCAGCATTGACAGCCCAACCCTGTGCATTAAGTATTGGAGCAAGGTTACGCTTGCGAAGCTTGAGCCATGCAATGAACATCGACGGACCTGAAATGATGAGGAAGATAGCCAGAATGACAAGAATCAACTGCCACAAGCTGAGCTTAACCAAGCCACTGAAGATGGCAACAACGCAAGAGCCCAACATACCGAGACCTAAGCCGATAGCAGCAAAGACACCAGAGAACTTGGCGATGTCGAAGCTTCCAGCAGTCTTTCCAGCCTCTTTTGCGGCAGCAGCATTGGTAAGATCCGCACTCTTCACTTCAGCTGTCTTTGCATTGAACTTCGCGGTGGCATCAGACATTACTGCACCTTCCTTCTCTGCTGCGAACTTGCTGATCTGCTCACCTACGAAGTTCGAGAACTTGCGATATGGACTCCAAGCAGCCTGTTTGATAGAGATAGGATTGTCAATAATGTTGACAATCTTGGCATCGTAATCCACGCCATAGACATCGTAGAAGATGCAGTTCTTGCCCACGAAGAGATCACCAACTTCGCCTACAGTAACGGCAGCAATAATCTTCATGGTCTTGCCAGTTGATTTGCTGACGCAGTCGCAAGTGAGCAGGTACATACCACTCTTTGCAGCCTGGGCAGCCATGGCAGCAGCATCGGTTACGCGTACGCAAAGGTCGCATGTGCGCTGGTCAACAACAAGTGTACCAACCTGGAAGATGGCCCACTTCTTTGTGTTGTAGAGGTCCTGCAAAGTAATGTAGTTGCGAAGCAGTGTGAAGAAATCGCGAGTCAAGTGCAACAGCTTGTCAACCGACTGCTTGGCAGCCTGTTCCTCATCGACGGTGATGTCAGCCTCGGTGATGGAGATGCTCTTCTGATACTCTTCGAATGCCTTAAGTTTGGCACCAATCTCATTCCAATCAGCTTCGGTAAGAACCTTAGCCTTCGGATCAAGAGCTGCCTTGACAGTAGCGAACTGAGCAGCCCATGCTGGGTTGATAGGCTCGCTGAGGTCGATAGCCTCTACACCTTCCTTGATGCGAGCGATAGGATAAGATGCAATTTCAGCAAGTTTGTCGGTCAGGTTGGCAGGAGAAATTCCTTCGATGCTTGCCACCTGTACGTCGAGAGCAGCTGTGCTTTCCTTCGAATACTTGGTGAGCTTGCCGCGCAGGAAGAAGTCCTTCACCTTGGCATCGAGAGCCTTATAAGCGGCATCAATGTCGGCAGTCTTGTCGCCGTAAGGAGCAGCAACCTCGGCCTCTTTCTTGGCAGCTTCGAGAGCAGCTTCGAACTTTGCCTTGCGATATGCATCGAGACAACCCTTGCTGTCGGCCAATGAAATTTCGGCAGTTTCTTTTCCAAGCTGGCTAAGGATATCGGCAGCAACATCATAGATTTTCTTACCTTCCTCATCCTCCTGGTTGATTGCACTGAGGGGCAGGACATCCTTGCCCTCGACAACAGGCTGAAGATCCTTCAGTACCTTGCAGAGCCACTGGGAAACGCCAATCACTTCATCGACACGTATCTGTCCATCTCCATTGGTGTCCATATACGCGAGCGACTGCTCATCAATCTCAAGACCCTTCACTGGACAAGACAGTACGGTCCACATCTTCTTGTCAAGTTCGCCGAGGTGCTTGATGTCTTCGGCTGAACTGATGTACACGCGGGTGACACCACCGATGCGTGCAAACTTCCATTTGTAATCAGACATGTTTTTTTGAATTAATAATTAATAATTAAAAATTAACAATTAATTAAATTAGATTGTTTTTAAGGTTTCGTATAATGTTGAATTCTCTTCTGGGGTGCCTACAGTAATGCGAAGGCAACCTTGACAGAGATGAACACGTGTACGATTACGAACTATTATTCCTTTGTTTTGTAAATAATGATATACATGATCGGCTGATTTAGCGGCATCCATTCCTTGGATCTTCACGCGTACCAATAGGAAATTGGCATCGCTAGGATAGATATGCTCAACGATAGGAAGCGAACCAAGCAAGATACGCAGTATCTCTCGTCCACTAAGTATCTCCTCAACATGACGATCGTGCACCTGAGGTTGGCTCAAGGCTCGGATAGCAGCCTGTTGCGTCAGCACATTGATATTGTATGGATATTTCACACGATTGAAATACATGATAATCTCAGGGCTGGCGTATGCAATACCACAACGGATGGCTGCTTGTCCCCATGCTTTGCTGAACGTCTGGAGAACGATGAGGTTGTCGTATTTATCCAAAAGAGACAGCATCGTGCCTTTGTCGGAAAAGTCAATATAGGCTTCATCGACAACAACGACAAGATTATTGTAACAACGAACCAGTTCCTCAAGTTCGTTCAGCGAGAAGGCGTTGCCTGAAGGATTGTTGGGCGAACAGATCCAAAGAACCTTCGTCTTGTCGTCAACCTTCGAGGAAATAGCCGATAGGTCAAGCTGGAAATCGTCGGTAAGACTAGCCGAACGATATTCAACGTCGTTCACATCGGCACAAACCTTATACATACCATAAGATGGAGCAATGGCTACAACATTGTCGATACGAGGCTCACAAAAGATGCGATATACAAGGTCAATGGCTTCATCACTGCCATTACCGAGGAAGATCTGCACCTCGCTTACCTTCTTAAGTTGTGACAGCAGAACCTTGACCTCGTGCTGCAATGGGTCGGGATAACGATTGACGCCATTCTCGTAAGGTGACTCGTTGGCATCGATGAATACACTCGCTTCTCCCTTGAACTCATCACGAGCACAAGAGTAAGGAGCCAATGCCAGGATGTTCTTACGAATTACTTTTGTCAGATCCATATTACTTGAAATCTTTCAATCGGATAGTTACAGCATTCTTGTGGGCATCAAGCTGCTCGTTGGCAGCCATTACTTCAATGATTGGACCCAAACCACTGAGACCTTCACGAGTCAAGTGCTGGAAGGTAACCTTGCGCATATAGGAATCAAGATTGACGCCATTATATGCCTTGGCATAGCCATTGGTCGGCAATGTATGATTGGTACCACTTGCATAGTCACCCGCACTTTCAGGACTGTAAGGGCCCAAGAAGACTGAACTTGCATTGCGAACCAGATCGGCCAGCTCCTCGTAGTTAGTCGTGTTGATGATAAGATGTTCGGGCGCGTATTCGTTAACAAGCTCCATAATCTCATTCTGATCGTGAAGCAAGATAACCTTGCTATGTTCCAACGAATGACGTGTCAATGCTTGACGACTGAGCTTCTCAAGCTGACGATTCATCACATCCTCGAATCGACGAACAACATCTTCACTATCGGTAAACAGTACCGATTGGGAATCGGCTCCATGTTCAGCTTGACTTAAGAAGTCGGAAGCAACATACTCGAGGTTTGCTTTAGCATCAGCTATAACAGCAACTTCAGAAGGTCCAGCTGGCATATCGATAGCAACATCACGCAATGAAACCAATTGCTTTGCCATCTGAACGAACTGATTGCCTGGGCCAAAAATCTTATAGACCTTGGGGACAGATTCTGTGCCATAGGCCATAGCACCGATGGCTTGAACACCACCACATTTATAGACCTCGGTAACACCTGCAACCTGAGCTGCATAAAGGATTGCAGGATTGACTTTACCTTCAGCATTTGGAGGAGTGCAGAGCACAATCTTGCTGCATCCGGCAATCTTTGCAGGAATACCCAGCATCAGCACAGTACTGAACAACGGAGCGGTTCCGCCTGGGACATACAGACCAACACGATCAATCGGGATTGCTTTCTGCCAACATTTCACTCCAGGCTGTGTTTCAACCTTGTAGGACAAGCAACGCTGCGACTCATGAAACCTTGAGATGTTATGAGCAGCTTGACGTATGGCGAAGGCCAAATCCTCACTGATATTCTGAGAAGCTTCCTTGAACTCATCGTCCGACACTTGAATATCAGCCAATTGACAATGATCGAATTGGGCTTCAAGTTGACGAATCATCGCATCTCCTTCACGACGGATGTCATCAAGTAGATTAGAAACCAGGTCGCGTAACTGGCTATTGTCAAAAGTGGGACGTTTGATGATATCGGCCCATTCTGAACGTTGAGGATATTGATAGATTGTCATCTTATTATGAAGAGCAGAACGGTTCTGAGTTACATTACAATCTTTTCAATATTCAGCGCAAGAATCCCTTCGGCTCCAGCAGCCTTCAAGCGAGTGATAAGTTCCCAAAAGAGTTTTTCACTAATGACCGTGTGTACAGCATGCCACCCTTCGGTAGAAAGCTTGATGACAGTTGGTGCCTTGGTAGAAGGAAGCATATTAAGCACTTCTTCAAGCGAACTGTCAGGAACATTCATCATAACATACTTCTTGTCTTCGGCTGTACGAACAGCATCGAAACGGAACACGAGTTCGCGCAATATCTCTTCCTTTTCTTCGCAAAGATTATTATTGGCAATTAGCACAGCTTCGCTCTTGACAACAACCTCAACTTCTTTCAGTCGATTGCTGACAAGCGTTGAACCAGAACTAACGATGTCGAAAATTGCATCACCAAGACCTATATTCGGACTGATTTCAACCGAACCAGTAATGACGTGGATGTCGGCTGTAAGATGATGTTCGTCGAGCCATTGCTGCAGGATAACTGGATAAGATGTGGCAATGGTCTTGCCATTGAACCATTCAATACCTGGATAATCGATCAATTTTGGGATAGCGAGCGACAGACGACACTGCGAGAAACCAAGATTCTTGACGATGCGGGCGTCCTTATTACGCTCCTTGAATTCGTTCAGACCGACAATGCCAACATCAGCAACACCTTTCGCAACACACTCTGGAATATCATCATCGCGCAAATACAGTACCTCAATGGGGAAATTGCTAGATGGGATAAGCAACGTTCGCTTGGCGTTGCTCAGCTTAATGCCAGATTCTTTAAGTAGTTCCATGCAGTCTTCGAAGAGACGGCCTTTTGATTGTATAGCTATACGTAACATAAATAATGAATAATTAAAAAATAACAATTAACAATTGAGAGATTACAATTGAGAATTGCCTTTTTTTATAAATTCAATGCACAGGATGACAAATCGTGCAAACGTTTACATTAAACGCGGCAAATATAGCGATAAAATAGCAGATAACAAAATAAAACGGGGATTTTTTTGCAAAATCCTCGTTTTTTTGACAATAAAGTGCGAAAATGTTATTTGCGTACGATTTCAACAGGTCCAAAGAGTCCAGCTGGGAGCAGTTCAGATGACTTCTTGCGATAGCGAGCATTGGTCCAGATATTCGGGAAAGGATCCATCCCTTCGTCATGTCCCTGGATAGCATTGCTCCAAGTGTTTACAACCTCAAGAACAAGATGGTTCACACCTGACTGAATAGCTTCGGAGATATTCACTTCGTAAGGAGCAGTCCATGCAATGCCACAGTCTTTGCCATTCAGCGTTACTGTAGCGAGATTCTTGATGTCATTCAATACAAGATAAAGATTGTTTGTATTTGAAAATATTGAATCTACCTCAAAATGATTAGCGATTAAAAGAGAATCGAGGTCAAAAGATGTAGAATAGGAAACGTGTCCTGAATAATATCTGACGAATGGATCTTCACTTTTACTCCAGTCGGGAAGTGTGTCAGATTCAAGTTCGACATTGTTGTCAAGGAAATGGAGCGACCACTTCGAATCAATGCGAGCCAGTTTCACTGGATTTTTTTCATGTACATAGGCCGGACTGAGCAAGTCGTCTGAAGTAGGAGATGACGGGAATACTACAAAGATTGAAGCATAAGGTTGGAGAACAATCTCCTCTCCCATCAGGCGAATAGTGCCATCAAGAGGATTCCACAATTCCGGTGTTCTGCCTTTCGAATCGCGAAAATCAGGACGAATAACCGCAAGCTCATTCATTTGGTTCGATAGGAAATAGATTTCTGCGAATGAACTGGTGCGATGACAATAGGCTATACCTTCTGGAAGATAGTTAACATCGCGATTTAACCCCAATGCTTCAAACGTAGGTTCACTCAATGGAAAATCCTTAGAGGAAATAACTTTGACACCTTGTTTTTGAAACTCATCAATCTTAATCTGGACACTATCACTGAGGGGAAGACCATCGGGGTCCATCGGATGGGCAGTGGGAAGAACAAGCAGACGATATCGTGGAGAAGCATCCTCTTCGGCTTCGACAAAGAATTGTCCATTATTTGATTTACAGCGGACGAGGGCATCTTCATTGAAACTATCATATTGATAACCATGAAGAGGATTGATCCAATCTTCTGGTATCAAGGTATTCTTGACAAATTTGACTCCCACAGGACGCTCAACAACGGGAACTCCAACATTAGCCAATCGTTCCTTTTCGGAAGCTACACGTTCAGGGCCAAAGATGCCGGGAAGCATCGGAACAAGTCGATCGGGTTGGAATGCACGACGAGGCATCTCCTGTCCTGTATAGACAGCAATATCAACCACAGGGCGACCCATCTGAAGCAGATACTGACAACGCGTGACATATTTGGTCAATTCACTGGCTTCATCGAACCATGTATTACCCTTTTGGAAGAAGAATCCAATGCCATCGAGCGTCATGCCTGGGCGCAAGAGTGGATTAGGATTGAGACAATAGACATGATAGAACAAACGATTGATGCCCAAGCAGAAATTGCGATCGATGAGCGGTTTGACCATAGCCGGATCTTCATCGAAGACTCCGCGTAATTCTGTACAACCTTCGGCTTGAATAATACGTTTGCCATAGACATGAGCGCCACTGATGGCATCAAGCATATCGTTGATCTTGTCGTGGGTAGGACTATTCAACCAGAACTCGCCCATAGGCAGGTCGGCATAGCGGAAATGTGCCATACCATCGCTCACCATAGTGGGACATACATTCTCGGCCGAAAGCTGGCAACCCATCTTTTGGGCATTTTGTTGCAATTCATCAAAAAAGATGTCTTCTATCAGTTCGTTGATAGTCAACCGAACATCACGGAGGACGCGTTCGGAAGTCTCTTCATTAGCAACCGGGAAACCGACCATCAAGGGAAGATAGTCAATAATGCTATATCCACGTCGAGCCTTGAACTCATCGGCGAAATTGGAACTCCAGTTCTGGCTACCACATTCCCATGAATCGACGTGCATATATTTGAGTACACGACGAGCAAGATTTAGATGTTCGACGCTATCACGTCCTGGGACAGGTGCAAAGAAATGACTGTTAAACCAATTATTCAACTGCTTTTGAATAGCAGTACGATTAAACTTGTCGCATTCCAAACCTTTACCATCGCCACCAGTTGCATTCACTTGCCCAGTGCTTACTGAGGCCATACGGAAACAGAATCGTGTCTTATCTTTCTCAGGGATACTGAAACTTGAAGCATATTCACGGATTTGCGACAAAGGTATATAATCCTCGTCAATAACGGTATTCTGTTCTGTACTGGAGATGCGCCATACGAGTCCTGCCTTGCCTTCCCATTGATTAATTCGAGGAGCTGCATGAAAACGAATCTCATTGACTTTCAAAGAAGGTGACCACTTGGCTTGATCGAGGTCTTCACTTCCAACTGGCGAGCCTTCGGGCGTCCATGTGAAGCGCCAGATACGAGCTTGCGTGGTAGGTATTGCATGAGTAGTATTGAAATCGTAGTTCTGCCAACCTGTACGAGCAGGAACAAGTTGCTTGACGTGTTCGAAATTAAGACCATCAGCACTGGCATAGACATCCATTCGCTGAGCCTGGAACTGTGTTGCAGGTAGTATCAATTCGAGTGCACTTACTGTAATAGATTTAGGAAACTTATATTCAATCACAAAAGGTTTCTTGGCAGAAAAACTTCCTTTCAAGGTATCGATTTTCAGGTCTTCACCTTCACCACTTACCACAGCATTAGAAATGGATTCCGGATCTGGTTTCGTGCTGGGAATACTTCCGAAGAATTGCTCTCCCTTTATATATTTATAAGGTATAGAATAATAGCCAATGGTTGTGCCAATAGTATCATTGACCGCTGTCATAACTACTTTCTGCATTGATTCTTCGGGTGTAATCCATGGTCCACCTGCAAGAGCAAAACCATCGCAAATATGCATACCCAGTTTAAGACCAAGACGATCGGCCTCCTGCATTGCCCAATCGACCATCTCATACCATTGGGGAGAAAGCTGACGGACAGTGCCTCCAAGACCAGGATTCATTTCAATACTCTTAATGGGCATAAGATAAGTACCACCCAAGCCATTTTGCTTCATGGCTTCAAGGTCGGTCGTTATACCTTCTTTGGTGACTGCACCGTGCATCCAATACCAGAAACACCAAGGCTTGGCATTGAAATCATCAGGATTCTTGAAAACATCAGAAATTTCTGCATACGTTGGCTGAAGAGCCAAGATAGTAAGAAATAGGGTTAGTAGATAGCGATTCATGGTGATTGGGTGTTATTTAAAGACATAATGAGGTTGTGAGGAAAGCCCTCACAACCTCATCTATTTAAGCTTGAAGTGCAGCGATAGCTTCCTTAATAGCAGCAATCTTCTGCTCAGCGTCAGCTTTCTTCTTCTGCTCATTAGCGACAACCTGTGCTGGAGCTCCTTTGACAAATCGTTCGTTACCGAGTTTCTTCATAACACTGGCAAGGAACCCTTCATTGTACTTCAGGTCAGCCTCCAGCTTCTTGAGTTCTTCCTCAACATTGATACTGCCTCCGAGAGGTACTGCATATTCTGTCGTTCCAACCATAAAGCTGGCACAGATACCACGTTTTTCAGTAACGAAACTGATTTCGGAAGTGTTTGCCGACTTGGCAATGACAGAAGCAAGGGCTTTAGCCACATTGTTTGTTCCTGCATTGACAACAAGCAATTCGACAGCAACCTTGGGCGACATCTGTTTCTGAGCACGAATAGTACGGATGCCGGCAATGACTTCGGTAGCTGCCTGGAAGTCGGCTATCAACTTGCATTCCTCATCCGACGGTTCCTCATATTTGGGAAGAGTCTGGAACATAATGCTCTCGCCTTCCTTGCGTTCGGTGATATTCTGCCATAATGCTTCAGTGATGAATGGCATGAATGGATGAAGCATCTTGAGAACGGTGTCGAAATAAGCAATGGTCTTGTCGTAAGTGATGCGATCGATAGGCTCTCCGTACGCAGGCTTAATAAGTTCGAGGTACCAAGCTGAGAAATCATCCCAGAAGAGTTTATAAACGAGCATCAACGCCTCGGACAAACGATACTTACTGAAGAGATCCTGCAGTTCATATCCTACACTCTTGACTTTTGCATCGAACCATTCGCAAGCCTTAAGCGATGCTTCGGGCTGAGGAATGTCGGCAACAGTCCAACCTTGAACGAGACGGAACGAGTTCCAAATCTTGTTGTTGAAGTTTCGTCCCTGTTCGCAAAGCGATTCATCAAAGAGGATATCGTTGCCAGCAGGTGCTGACAACATCATACCCATACGCACGCCATCTGCACCGAAACGATCGATGAGATCAAGAGGATCGGGCGAGTTGCCCAACGACTTGGACATCTTACGTCCCAACTTATCACGAACAATGCCTGTGAAATAGACATGACGGAAAGGCATAGCACCCATGTACTCATAACCAGCCATGATCATGCGGGCAACCCAGAAGAAGATAATATCGGGACCAGTTACAAGATCAGAAGTTGGATAATAGTACTGTATTTCCTTGTTATTGGGATCAAGAATGCCATTGAAGAGCGAGATAGGCCAAAGCCAGCTGGAGAACCATGTGTCAAGAGCTCCTTCGTCCTGAATAAGATCCTCAGCTTTCAGATTTTCATAGCCAGCAATCTTCTGGGCTTTTGCCAAAGCCTCTTCGCGTGTGGGAGCAACGACGTACTTCTTATCCTCATCCTTGACATTTTCCTGCCCAGGAAGGAAATAAGCAGGAATACGATGACCCCACCACAGCTGACGACTGATACACCAATCCTTGATATTCTCGAGCCAGTTACGATAAGTAGATTTGTACTTGGCAGGATAGAACTGAATGTCGTCATTCATCACTGGAGGAAGAGCGATATCGGCAAAATGCTGCATGCGAATGAACCATTGCAAAGAAAGACGTGGTTCGATAGGCACATTGGTACGTTCTGAATAACCTACCTTGTTGTCGTAATCCTCTTCCTTCTCAAGCAGTCCAGCCTTGGTCATATCGATAGTTATCTGTTTGCGGCAATCGAAACGATCCATACCAATGTACAGACCTGCAGCTTCACTTAGGGTAGCATCGGGGTTAAAGATGTCGATGGCCTCCAGATTATACTTCTGACCCAGTGCGTAGTCGTTAACATCGTGAGCAGGGGTAACCTTCAAGCAACCTGTACCAAATTCGATTTCCACATAGCGGTCCTCGATAATGGGGACAACGCGATTTACCATTGGAACGATGACACGCTTACCTTTGAGCCAAGTATTCTTCGGATCCTTAGGATTGATGCAAACAGCAACATCACCCATAATGGTTTCAGGACGAGTAGTAGCAACGACGGCATAACGGCGACCTTTCTCATCGCGATGTATCACCTGACACTTAACAGTAGCGTCAAATGGCTTGTCATTGTTGCAAATGACAATAGCTCCAGGTTCTTCACCATCGGTGCTACCCGCAGGTTCATCTACATAATACTTCATGTAGAAGAGCTTTGAGTGCTCATCGTGATAGATAACTTCTTCGTCGGAAAGGGCAGTCTGACGCTCGGGATCCCAATTCACCATACGCAAACCACGATAGATGAGACCTTTGTCATACAGATCACAGAAGACCTTGATTACCGATTTGGAACGAAGGTCGTCCATAGTGAATGCAGTGCGATCCCAATCGCAGGAGCAACCCAGTTTGCGAAGCTGCTTAAGGATGATTCCGCCATGCTCGTCGGTCCATGCCCAGGCATGCTTCAGGAATTCATCACGTGTAAGGTCAGATTTCTTAATGCCCTGTTCTGCAAGGCGTTTGATGACTTTGGCTTCAGTGGCGATACTTGCATGATCGGTGCCAGGTACCCAGCAAGCATTCTTACCCTCCATACGTGCACGACGTACGAGGATATCCTGAATAGTTTCGTTAAGGACGTGTCCCATGTGCAACACACCAGTCACATTTGGAGGTGGAATAACCACAGTGTAGGCCTCACGGCCATCAGGCTTGCTGCTGAAAGCCTTGTTGTCAAGCCAATATTGATACCATTTGTCCTCTACTTCAGAGGGATTGTACTTTGATGCTAATTCCATTGTTAACAAATTTGCGGCGGGATGATGTGTCCCGCCGTATTAGATAGTTTTATTTTTCGCCTGCGTCGATACGTTTCTTCAATTCTTCGATTTCGGCTTTAAGTTCGTCCATCTTGCTTTGCATAAGTGCTACAAGACCATTGCCACTCTTCGACTTGGCATTGAGGAAGCCAAGGTTGTTCTCGTAGGTCTTCAGATCATTGATCAATCGCTCAAGCTTACGCTGAAGTGTATTCGAATCCTTGATGCTGGCCACGTGCTCTTTAATGTTCTCGAAGCGACGACGCTGGCCCTTCATGTCAAGCTTATCGAAGAAGAAATCAATCAACTCCTTGTACTTAGCCTGGAGCTTATCTTTTTCCTTGAATGGTACATGACCAATCTCTGCCCATTGATTCATCAAGTCACGCACACCCTTTACCGTTGCGTTCTCGACATCATCCTTAAGGTTTGTGAGTGCCAAGATAATCTCTTGCTTACGCTCGAAGTTGGCACGTTCGGTAGCACGTTCACCGCCAACAGCCTCTTCCTTTGCCTTGAAGAAAGCATCACAAGCCGACTTGAAACGTTCCCAAACCTGCTGCGAATACTTACGAGGAGCAGGACCAATGGTCTTCCATTCATTCTGCAAAGAGATAAGCTGATCAGTGGTTTTACGCCAATCGGTGCTGGTGCTGAGTGCTTCGGCACGCTCACAGAGTTCGATCTTACGCTGAAGATTGTCGGACTGCTCACCACGCACCGACTTGAAGAACTCGGCCTTCTGATTGAAGAAGTTGTCACACGACTGACGGAAGCGCTCGAAGAGCTGGGTATTGACACGCTTGGAAGCGAAACCTAACTTGCGCCATTCGTCCTGGAAAGCAAGAATAACCTTCGTAGCATCATCCCATCCCTTCACAGTAGTAATCTGAGAAAGGTCAATAGCTTCAACCTTCTCACAAATGGAAGTCTTACCCATCTCGTTGGCATGTTCCTGCGCCTTGAGCTGCTCGAAATGAACCTGATGACGCTTGTTGATTTCAGTTGATGCCGCCTTGAATCGATTCCAGATCTCCTCACGAACAGAGGGGGCAACAGGACCAATGATACGCCACTGCTCGTGCATCTCCTGCAACTTGCGAAAAGCATCTACTACATCAGGAGCCTGAACCAACTTCTCAGCTTCTTCACAGATCTGAAGTTTAGCCTCAAGATTCTTGCGGAAATCATAATCGCGAAGTTCCTTATTAATCTTGAGAGCATCATAGAACTGCTCTGTCAACTGAGTATAGCGTTTCCAGAGTCCTGCGACCTCCTGCTGATCGACAGCGCCGATTTCCTTGAACTGCTTCTGCAATTCCTGGAACTCGTTGTACTTCTGCCCCACTTCTTCAGCGTTGCTGGCTATGATTTCCATCTTGTCAAGCACTTCGCGCTTCAGAGCGAGATTGTTGGCATACTCTTCGTCGCGTGCCTTGACCATAGCTGCACGTGCCTCCTTCTGAATGTTAAGGAGGTCCTTAAGTCGTGGTTCAAGTTCGTCGGGTTTGGATTCATACGTTGCTGGGTCTCCATTACCATCAATGAAGGCCTGCATCTCGGCATCGGTCTCCTGTTGACGCATCTTGTAATAGAGTAGCTTGAGGTAGTTGATCTCGCCTTTGACACTTTCACTTGCAATGCCGGCGATCTCTGAGATACGCTCAAGGATTTCAGCGCGGTTGGCATAAATCTTTTTCTCAACAGTATTCTCTGCTGATTCATCTTCAGCAGTAGATTCAGCAACTTCGGGAGCTGCTGCAGGTTCCGTAGAAAGAACATTGTCTTCCATCTGGATAGGATCGAGGATCTCTGACATATTTGTAATTATTTAATCATTCCGCTAAATTTATAACGGGCGTGCAAAGTTACAAATAATTATTGAATTACAATTATTTTTTTTAAAAAAAATGACAAAAGAGGCGAAATTACGCCTCTTTTGTACAGTTTTGAGAAGATTTTGAAGTTTTTTATGTTGTTTTTACTTCTTTTTCTTGAGCAATTCGACATATCCAAAACCATATCCGATGTCATCACCCAACCCACAAACGTAAGCAAACTCTTGAAGGACTGGAGACATCTGAAGCCTGAACTTAAGCATATATCCAACCACTTTCTGACAACGGGGCGAATCGGTGAAGATACTGACAGCCTTGCGTCGAGGTTGTGTAAGCAGTGTGAATTGAAATGCCCTGTCACCATCGTAGCTGCGTTTGTAGAACGACTCCCAACGATCAATTAGTTCTTCGACCATAAACTGTGAGAAGAACTGATTGTCGGGAGAAAGATAGTCGAGCGTATTGTTCGGACGAAGAGCCTTCACAACGATTGGCGAAATTGACTGATATTCCATAATTTCGGTGAAGACAACAGGAGAAATGTCGTCAACAGCGATAATCTTGAAAGTAACAGAGGACTTATAGTCTCCGATAGAGAATTGCTTGTCAAGCAACTGCTGAGTTAGAAACGAGCGTGTTTCGACCTCAGGAAGGAACGACACCCAAAACTGAATTCGAGGCACATTGACATAAAGTCTATCGGTCTCGACATAAACCTTGGGCACATAAAGGTTACTAATCGAGTATACCTTCTGGCGAATGTTGTCGATGGGCTGAAGTCCATTGGCCGACAACCAATTTTCGTAAGCTTCCTTGTTTGAAGTAATCAAACGATTGAAAGCCGATGCCAGTTCATACTGATAGCTGATTGGAAGAATATTTCCACTCACTAGTGGCAATACTTCAAGTGTAATTTTTAAGCGCAAAATGTAAAAAGATTTAGGAAATTAATTAATGCTATTTATAAGATGTACTGTATGAACCGAAACCAAGGCAGCAGTCTCGGTTCGCAGTCTTTGATCACCGAGCGAAATCGGGAGGTAACCGTTTTGCAAAGCGAATGAAACCTCATCTTGACTGAAATCTCCTTCGGGGCCAATAAGAATTCTCACATCACGACCCTTTTGTACCAAATGTGACAATAAATGCCTTGGCTGATTATCCATACAATGGGCAATAAACTTTTGGCCATCGAAAGGCTCTTCGATGAAGCGTTTGAAGTCTGTCATCTCATCTATTTGTGGAAGTGTTGCTTTCAAACTCTGTTTCATTGCAGCAATGGCGATTTTACGCAATCTTTCGGTTTTCAATTCCTTGCGTTCAGAAAAACGACAACGCAACGGGACAAAACGATCGAGACCTATTTCAACAGATTTTTCAAGCCACCATTCCATACGATCAAGATTCTTGGTTGGACCAATAGCCAACTCGACACGATACGGCCAATGTGAATCTGAATGAGAAGAAAGGATTTCAACAGAACAATGCTTAGGATGAGCAGAAGCAATACGGCAGTGATACCACATTCCATTGCCATCAACCACATCAATTTCATCACCTACAGTATGTCGTAAAACACGCACGACATGTCCCGACTCTTCTTCTGGAAGCTCGGAACATGTCGATAAACAAGGTGCATAAAAAATGATCATTACTCTTAATAACAATTGATGTGATTGAGAAACGAATTAGAAACTAATGGGTTTCAGGATTATGCTTATACTGGAAGAGGATTGCAAAAAGGACTGCAACAGTCAATGCAAAGCCTGCAAAGACGAACCAGCAGGTAGGCCAATCACCCAATAGATAATCACCTTGCCAAGAACAGAAATGATTAACCACTTCACCAGCCGCCAAAGTGCCGATAGTAGCACCAATGCCATTGGTCATCATCATGAATAGTCCCTGAGCTGAGGCTTTGATGCTTGGTTCACACTCTTGATCGACAAAGATACCTCCTGAAACATTGAAGAAATCGAAAGCGACACCATAGACGATACAAGAAAGAATGAAGAGCAGCACACCTGGCATAGCAGGATTGCCCAAACCAAAGAACCCGAATCGGAAGACCCATGCGAACATCGACATAAGCATAACGACCTTGATGCCAAATCGTCTGAGGAAGAATGGGATCATCAGGATGCAGAGTGCCTCACTAATCTGGGATATGGATGTTAGCAAAGTGGCGTTATTGGCAGCGAATGACGAAGCAACAGCGGCATCAGCACTCCCCTTGAAACTCGTAATGAAAGGACCGGCATAACCATTGGTAACCTGAAGGCTCATTCCCAATAATGCTGAGAAGATGAAGAACAATGCCATCTTCTTTGTCTTGAACAGCTTGAAAGCATTCAGACCCAAGGCCTCGACAAGCGAAGTTCTTTCCTTCTTCTCGTTAAGTTTGCATTCAGGCAATGAGAAACAATACACACAAAGCAACAAGCTAAGCAGGCCTGATACGAAGAACTGCATATAGGTGTACTGGAACTTATGGGCATTGTCAGCAAAGGTGAAAAAGAATGAACCATCTTCCCAAACGGCGCAGTTGACAAACCACATTGTGGCAATGAAGCCAATTGTACCCAACACACGGATAGGTGGAAAATCCTTGACGGTGTCCATACCATTTTTCTTCAAGATAGTGAAGGCTGTAGTATTGGCGAGCGCGATGGTCGGCATGAAGAAGGCAACACTAAGGGTATATAATGCAATGAAGAGACCCTTATTCGAGAGTTCGTTGCCGAACCCTGCCTGGAAACCCAAATACCAACAGCCAAGCATAAAGCCGCCGGCTAGCAGGTGGCAAATACCAAGAAGACGCTGCGGCTGAATATACTTATCAGCGACAATACCCATCAACGTAGGCATGAAGATTGAGACAATACCTTGAATAGCATAAAACCAGGCAATATTCTCACCCAGTCCTGCCTTTCCAAGATAATTGCCCATACATGTTAGATAGGCACCCCAGACAGCGAATTCCAAGAAATTCATCACTGCCAAACGCAATTTCGTATTCATAAATCAAAATACTTAAAATTGGGCGCCGTGAGAACGACGCCCAATATCTAATTAATACTGATGCATTGGACGAAGCAGATCGTTGACTGTCTTGACAGGATTGAAAGTCAAAAGATCTACATCAACGAATACTGTATTCCAGTTGGACATAGCGCCATTCCAGAGTCCTGGCAACTCAAGCGCCTTGAGCTCCTTGCCATTCTTCGACTTGTAGGAGATGAAACCAGTCTGAGGATCGACAAACTTGAGAAGATCGAATGGTTTGCCATTCTTGTCCTTCACAGCACACACAAGATCAACAGGATTGAAGTGAGTGCCCTCCTTGAACATAGCGACATAGTCGGCATTGTTCTTATCAATCTGGCTCGACTCAAGAATCTGGAGCTGATAGGTTCCATCGGGTGACTGAGCAACAAATGGACCTCCACCTGGCTCACCGACATTCTTCACCATACCACAGACACGAAGTGGACGATTGAGCTTGTTCTTGATGTAAAGAGCAAGTTCTGTGTCATCGAGCTGCTTGGTATCGGGATTCTTAATGAACAGGTTCTTCTGCAGGAAATAGAGCATATCGATGAGATTCTCATGCTGATACTTGCCACCTTCGAGCTGCTGCAGGTAAGAGAAGATCTTCTGCTGGAGACTAACAAGCACACCGCCAATAATCTGCTTATAGGCGATAGTTGGGCTCTTCTTCTTCTCAGGAACGACGTTGTCGATATTCTTGATGAAGATAACATCAGCATCCTGTTCATTGAGATTCTCGATGAGTGCACCATGTCCACCAGGACGGAACAGCAGATTGCCTTTTTCGTCACGGAATGGAGTATTATCCATATTGGCAGCAAGTGTATCGGTGCTGGCTTTCTGTACAGAGAAGGAAATCTTGTACTTCACGCCATAGCGTGCCTCGTAGGCTGCCTGCTTCTCCTTGACAAGAGCTTCGAAGAGCGGGAGATGATCGGGGCTCACAGTGAAATGGAGCTTTACCTGTCCCTTGCCGTTGGCAGCATAGAGTGCACCTTCCTCAAGATGCTCCTCAAATGCCTTGCGCACACCGTGAGATGAACGGTGGAAAGTAAGGAGTCCCTTGGGCAGCTGTCCATAATTAAGACCCTTGGCAAGGAGAAGATTGGCTACAACAGGCTTGTACTGACCAGCAGCGATAAGGTCGTCGATGCCCTTTCCTTCATTCTTTACACATGCAGCATCCAATTCAGGATAGAATGCAAACTGCTTGATGCCTGCAAAGAACTTCTTCTCGAAATCATTGGTTGGAACTTCATAGTCAGCATCCAAGAACTCAAAGAGATTCTTGAACATACGGCTGGCAGCACCGGAAGCAGGAACAAACTTCAAAATCTGGTTGTCAGCCTGCAGATATTTCTGCCAGAGGTCCTGGTAATACTTGGCAGCGTCGTCGTCGACTACGAGGATGCCATATTCTGGAGAGGCAGCTCCCTTAAGCTTCAAATAAGGGAAACCAGTTTCAAATGACTTGAGCTGGCTCTCAGCCTTCTCTACACTAATGCCACGCTTGGCAAGAACTTCAAGGTCTTCTTGTGTAAACATACGTATTATTAGATTTATGATTGTAGAATTCTACTTTTCGAGGGCAAATTTAATAACTTTTTCAATAAGTTGAACTTTTTACCTCAAAAAAAATGCTTTTTTGGACAAAATATTGAAGAAATTGCATTAAATAGCAAAAAAATAAAAGAATTTGTAGTATTTAAGTTACAACTATCAATAAAAATTATTAACTTTGCAGCGCAAGCAAATTCAATTACGTACAACAAGATAACTACGATACATGAAAATACTCAAGATCGAACAATTTACAACTGAAGAGATGACGCTCTTCCTTACCGACTACCGCATATTGTATTCTGTGGTAGACAACAAATTGTCGATCAATGATTGGAAATATATTAAACAATATATTTTAAAAGGTATAGACGCAGGATTCTATGGACGAGATGGCCACGGCGTACATCAACTTGTCCATACGCTCGAAACATGTCGCGTTCTGCTTCAACAAGTCGGTTTGGGCCGTCGTTCCATCCTTATGGCTATGCTCTATCCACTTGCTGAACACAAGGTCATAAGCCAGGAAGAAATGGATCGAAACTTCGGTCCAGAAGTTGTGAAACTGGTCTCCAATATGGCCAAAGTCCAGCATCTATATGCCGACCACGACAGCCTCGAAGATGAGAATTTCAGCAAACTGATGCTTTCGTTTGCAGAAGATATTCGTGTCATCATATGTATGATTTGCGACCGTTACACGCTGATGAAGGCGCTCAATCATACGCAAGACGTTGATTATCGCCACAAGGTAACACAGGAATGTCGACTGCTCTACACTCCCATTGCACATCGTCTCGGGCTTTATGTCATCAAAGGAGAACTTGAAGACATGGCCGTGAAGTACGACTATCGAGATGTTTACGATGACATAGCGCACCAGTTGCAACTCACGAAACGTTCGCGAGAGGAATATATTCAGCAATTCATCTCTCCTCTTGAAGCAAAACTGAAAGAGGTTCTGCCAGTTCCCTTCCACATCAAAGGCCGCACAAAGAGTATCTCCTCCATCTGGTCGAAAATGAAACGTCAGCAGAACAGCATTGACAAGATCTATGACCTATTTGCTATTCGTATCATTATCGATGCAGAAGGACCTAATGAAAAAGCATTGTGCTGGCAAGCCTACAGCATCGTTACCGACATGTATCAACCCAATCCAAAGCGATTAAGGGACTGGCTGTCGATACCCAAGTCTAACGGTTACGAATCTTTGCATATTACGGTTTATGGGCCAAGTGATCGTTGGGTAGAAGTGCAGATTCGAACAAAAAGAATGGACGAGATTGCCGAACGCGGTTTAGCAGCACACTGGAAATACAAAGGTATCAAAAGCGAAGGCAATTCGGCCGACAAACTCATCGCATCGATACGTGAAGTACTCGAAAGCGGTGCTCCAAAAGACGAATTAATGAAAGACTTCTCCATGGGTCTATATGATGAAGAGGTTTTCGTCTTCACACCCAAGGGAGAAGTGCATAAGTTCCCAAAAGGGGCAACTGTGCTCGATTTTGCATTCAGCATTCATTCGAAACTAGGTATGCAGTGTGTGGGCGCGCGTGTAGGAGGAAGAAACGTCAAAATCAACCATCAGCTCAACAGCGGTGAGACTGTGGAGATCCTCACCTCCTCCCAACAAACTCCGAAACTCGACTGGCTGAATATAGTTAAGACATCGAAGGCCCGAAGCCGCATCAAAGCCGGCATCAAAGAAATTGAGAATCGTGAAGCACAGACCGGCAAGGAGATGCTGCAACGTCGATTCAAGAATCGAAAGATTGAAATTGACGAAGCCGAAATGTCGCGTGTCATCATCCGTCTTGGATATAAGACCCAAACCGCCTTTTATCACGATCTTTCGACAAACGACATTTCAGTAGATGATGTATTGAAAGAATACGAGTCGAGCCAAACTCCACAAATCCAAGGTGAGCCAGCTACTCATTCCGCTGCTGATTTCACGGCAACACCAGAGATTGCTGCAGAAAACGAAAAGAAACAAGCGGGCAATGACGTACTCGTCATAGACCGTGACCTTAAGGGAATAGATTACAAGTTGGCAAAGTGCTGTCATCCTATTTATGGTGACGACATTGTCGGATTTGTATCGATTGCACGAGGCATCACCATTCATCGTGCCGACTGCTCAAACATCAAGAGTCTTGAAAAGCAGTATCCTTATCGTATACAACGCGCTCGATGGAGCGGCAAAAGTGCAGGGCAATATTTCATCACGCTACGTGTCGTTGGCAATGATGATATCGGTATTGTTACCAATATATCATCCGTCATCAACAAGGAACCCAACACGCTGCTTCGCTCTATATCGATAGATACCGAAGGAGGACTTTTCCAAGGGCATCTTACAGTAAGTGTCTCCGATCTATCTTCGCTCAACATCCTGATACGAAAGATACAATCGGTGAAAGGTGTGAAGAATGTATCACGAACGAACTGACATTTAAAAGAAATATGAAAAATAACAATCAATACAATAATAATATGAAATCTAACATCCTCTATTTACTCATCGCACTTGTCCTTGTATCCTGCTCTGGGTCGAATGGACCATCTGTCAAGCTACGTCGAGCCGAACAACTCGAAAAGTTCCGCTCTCAGCTTCAAACCGAACGTCAAACGCTGAAGGCTACCGATTCACTTATGATGGCCCTTATACCCCAAATCAACACAGCCAAAAGCAAGGGCTTTGAGTATGAGAAGACGCAATACGACGACCTTGGAAGATTCCGTCCTGAAGGTATGGATCCAAGTCAGAACTTGAACAAGTCCTATGTTCGCTGTGCTGTTGATGAATATGGCCGCACTCAACTCATAGCAACATATTGCGGGCCGAAAAACTTTGTTGTTCATCAAGTTCGAATCAACGCAAGCGACGGCACAGAAATTACAACAAAAACCATAGAGCCCAACGATGGTACAAACTATAGCTATGATATCGGAGGCACGCATTACCAGGCTGTTACTTTCACCTATGCTGGCAAAGTCACTGAAGGGATGTCGAATGACAGTATCGTATTAGCCAATGCGGATACCGATAACGGCGCTTTAGGATTCATTGCTCAACACGTTGATGACAAGAATCTGAAAGCCAACTATATATCTATTGATGGCAAGGAACTAATGGTTAACATCGGTCCAAAAACTCGTGCACGAATCGCCGCTACCTATGAGCTCGGTATTCTCCTTCGCGAAAATACACGTCTACAGCAGGAGAACAAGACTGCAGGACTTAAGATCCAATATCTTGAGCAGATGATATTGCGTAAAGAAATTGAGGAAGCTGAAGGCAATTGACATATTATCAAAACCAATATTAACCTCTTAAAACTAAACACGATGGAAAAATTAATGTTAAACTACTCTGTAATTAGTGCATTCATCCAAGCTCTATTTTGGAAGATTGTAATTGCTATTGTCGTTTATATCATCGGCAAATGGGCAATCAACAAGGTCTGCAAGATCAGCACCAAGATGATGGACAAAAAGGGTGTCGAAGACTCACTCCAAGGCTTCCTCGAGAGCATCATCAAGGTTGGTCTCTGGCTCTGTCTGATTATCGCAATAATCAATATTTTGGGCGTCGATACCGCAGCATTCGTCGGACTCTTTGCCGGTGCCGGTGTAGCCATCGGTATGGCGATGTCGGGCACACTTGGCAACTTCGCCGGTGGTGTGATGATCCTTCTTTTCAAGCCTTATAAGGTCGGTGATTTCATTGCTGCCCAAGGCTACGAAGGCATTGTAAAGGATATACAAATCTTCAACACCATCTTGGTCACTACCGACAACAAGACTATCATTATTCCTAATGGCGGTCTTTCGACAGGTTCTATGGTCAATTACTCAAAACAGCCATACCGTCGTGTAGACGTCAACTTTGACTTCTGCTATGGCACCGATTATGAAAAAGTGCGCGAGGCCATCGAAAAGATTCAGAATGCGTGCCCGCTCATACTCAAGGAGCCTATCGAAGGCGAACCCGTTGCCGGCCCGTGGCAAGGCCTCGCAAATATGGGAGAAAGCGGTTGCACCATCGCAACACGTTCTTGGTGCAAGAGTGCTGATTACTGGGCAGTCATGGGTTATATGAAATACGAAGTTTATCAGCAGCTCCGCAACTCGGGCTTTATGTTCCCGTTCAACAAACTCGATGTAACTCTAATTAAGGAATAATACATGAATCTGATAGATTTTCTAAATTCAAGTCCCGTCAATTATCTTGCTGTAGCAACGCTCGAAGAACAGTTGCAAGCAGCAGGTTTCTACAAGTTTGACCCCACTAAGCCTATGCTCGACGTAAAGCCAGGAGATAAACTTTACGTCACCAAGAACGATTCTTCACTCTATGCCATTCGATTAGGATCAATGCCTCTTGGAGAAAGTGGCATCCGAATCATTTGCGCTCACTGTGATTCGCCAACCTTCCGCATCAAACCCAATCCAGAAATCCTGATGGAAAAAGGATTTGTAAAACTGAATACAGAGTTATACGGAGGCGCAATCATGAGCACATGGTTCGACCGTCCTCTATCCTTGGCAGGACGTGTAATGCTTCGCTCCAGCGATCCATTGCACCCTCAGACACGTCTTCTCCATATCAAGGAGCCGTTGCTCATCATTCCAAACCTAGCTATCCACTTCAACCGGCAGGTCAACGATGGTGTCAAATTGTCGAAACAAAAGGATATGCTTCCCGTATTAGGCATAATCAACGATCAACTTTCATACAATGGTCTTTTACTAAAACTTATTGCATCACACCTTGATGTAGCAGCTGAAGATATCCTCGATTTCGACCTATATCTTTACGATACGACTCCAGCCTGCGAAGTCGGTCTGCAAAAAGAATTCATTTCGGCAGGACGTCTTGACGACTTGTCGATGGTACATGCGGGAATGCAAGCAATGCTTGGAGAAGTTGTGAGTGAAGAAAAAACAAAGGAGTTACAACGTCAGACAATGGTATTGGCCATCTTTGACAACGAGGAAACAGGAAGCGGCACAAAACAAGGCGCAGGCTCTCCTTTCCTCTCACAAGTGCTCCGACGTCTAGTCATCGCACAAAACAGATCACTCGGACTGAACAGTGATCCTCGCGACGATTTCTATCGTATGATAGAGAACAGTTTTATGGTGAGTGCCGACAACGCACATGCCTGGCATCCAAACTATGGTGAAAAGATGGACCCGACCAATCACCCTGTTCTCGGAGGAGGCCCCATCATTAAGGTCAATGCTGCCCAGAAATATGCAACCGATGCAGACGGCGCTGCTGTCTTCAGTGAAATATGTCACCGAGCAGGTGTTCCATATCAGCGGTTTGTCAATCACAGCGATATCGCTGGAGGAAGTACACTAGGTAATATTCTAACCAGCTCTCTCCCATTCAGAGGCGTAGATATGGGCAATGGCGTTTGGGGCATGCATTCAATACGTGAAACAGGCAGTATCAAGGATCAGGAGTATGTCATCAGGGCCTTCTCCGAGTTCTTCTGGGGGTAATCCTTTAACTCGCATCTTTTGCAATCAACTACTAACATTAACAAAGGCATGGTTCCATCGAGAACCATGCCTTTATGATTTTTCACACAAATCGCAGGAAGAAACGTACCAGCGAAGCACCAATGGCACCTAAGCCGCACCAAATCCAATAGGTATTTGGGTTACCGAACCAGTGGTCTTGGGCAAAGCCAACCAATGCGCCAATGACCAAAACGTAGAAAAGGATGCGCAGGACCTTCTGCATAATTTCAATTGGATCCATACTGTTTAGTTATTTGCTACAGTAACTATAGCTATTTATTTAATCTTAAGTCGTTTACCCAACTGCAGTTTGGTATTAGCCCTGATTCCATTAAGCTTGCACAGACGATTGACTGTCGTTCCGTATCGGCGAGCAATACCTCCCAAGGTATCACCCTTACGGACCACATGAATGGCGGGCGAAGATCTTCTTGAACCACTAGATCGACTCGATGAACCTCTTGAACTTGCCAACGCACTTCTCTTACCCTTGTTCGATTGCTCCCATTCGGCACGTTTTCGATCGAGCTTAAAGATTTGTGAACGAGGTTGAAATGTGACGAAGTCGATTAGATCGGCCGGATCCAAGGCAATACCCATATAGCGCATCTCGAAATGAAGATGTGGCCCCGTACTGCGTCCGGTGCTTCCTCCAAGTCCAATAGCCTGACCAGCTTTCACATATTCATCTTGTTTGACAATATGTTTTGACAGATGGCCATAGATAGTTTCAAGACCGTTGTCATGACGAATAACATAGAAGTTTCCATAGCCACGACGATCGCTTCGGCAGATCCTAACTCTGCCATCAAAAGCAGCACGAACCGTATCGCCAATATACAATTTAATGTCTTCACCTTTATGCATTCGCTCCTTGCGCCAACCAAAAGGCGAAGTCACCATCCCCTTAATAGGAGGATACCATCCTGAAAGATCAATATCAACATTGTTAGGAATATTGGCAGGTATTTTGCCATTCATTGGGTCAAAATTATCATTCCAATCGCTGTAAAGATCCAGTTCGGGACGCAGCTCGAAGGGTTTTTCACCTTCCAAAGTATTGACGGAATCAGACATCGTATGAAAAAAACGTGCAACATCCTGTTGCTCCTGAAGTGTGCGATGAATGTCGCGATGTACCTGAGGTACCACATCTCCCTTTGCCCAAATACAGTCCGTCAAAATAAATGTCGCAACAAGCGACAATAATATTTTATCGAATTTCATGTTGCAAAAATACGCAATCTTTTTGGAAAAACCAAGAAGATTGCGTACATTTTAACGAAATTTGTCATTTAACGAGCTGATTCAATGGCTTTGGCCAGTGCTATTGACAGTTGGTCTGGACAAGATGTCGGTTTATTTCCACATCGTATACCCTTGATCTTGTCAATCACTTCCTGTGCCTTTTGTCCTTTCACGAGAGAAGATATACCTTGAAGATTGCCGTGACATCCACCTATGAATTGCACATCCTGAATTACATCGTCATCGTTCAATTCGACATGAATGAACCTCGAGCAGGTCCCTTCGGTCTGATACCATAGGTCTTTCATAATCACTCCTGTTTAGTAAAGAAATACTTGATACGGCTGAACATTGACTTTCGATTCTCCTCGGTCGGGATGCAGTTCGTGCCTTTAGCGAGTTTCTCTACGGCTTTCTTTTCATCAGACGATAGTTTCTCGGGAACAAACACAAGAATATTGACTATCAGATCACCAATATTGCCAGTATCCTTCGATGGCAAGCCCTTGCCTTTCAGACGTAAAATTTTACCAGGCTGGGTACCTGCTGGAACATTTATTCTCACACGACCATTAAGGGTAGGAATCTCTACAGGACCACCTAAAGCAGCCGTTGGGAAAGAAATGAGGCAGTTGTAAACTAAGTCCTGTTGGTCACGCAAAAGTTCTGGATGAGGTATTTCCTCGATATTGACAATCAGGTCGCCAGGAACACCTTTGCCACCCGGTGCAGAATTGCCTTTTCCCTTAGCCATAAACTTCTGTCCCTCCATTACACCTTTGGGTAAATGGATAGGGATAATATCCTCAACCTGACGGACTGTACCTGTGGAATCGGCAACAGAATGCTTGATCTTAACTTTCTTGTCAATTCCATTCATCACATCGTCGAGCGAGACTCGCAACGTGATGTTGATGTCCTGACCTTTAACGGACTGTTGGAAAGGATTGAAACCTTCGTTGCCATTGCCAAAGCCAAATCCTTCAAAGCCACTGAAAGGATTACCTGACGTAGTGTAAGTATAGGTAGTACCACCACGACGACCCTTTGGACCTCCGAAGAAGGCATTGAAAATATCGAATGGATCAAAGTCCATTCCATTGAAATCAAAGCCTCCAGTGCTGCCACCGCCTCCGAAACCGCCATTCATACCAGCATGTCCAAACTGGTCGTAGCGAGCGCGTTTTTGCTCATCGCTTAGAACAGCGTAAGCTTCATTGACCTCTTTGAAGTTCTGTTCAGCGGTTTTCTGCTCTGCCTCGCTGGCTTGCTGCCACTTATCCGGATGCCATTTTATGGCCAACTTTCGGTAGGCTTTCTTTATTTCGTCGGCCGTAGCTCCCTTTTGGAGACCTAAGACCTCATAATAATCTCTCTTTGCCATATTATAACATTTTCTCCTTTAATAAATTATTGACCTACGACTACTTTCGCATACCGAACCACCTTGTCATAAAGCTTGTAGCCCTTTGTAGGACAATCGACAATTTTACCTTTAAGAGATGGATCGGGTGCAGGAAACATTGTGATGGCTTCGTGGATCTTGTCGTCGAAGTCATCTCCTGGATTAGCGGGAATAACGGTGACCTGCTGTTGTTTAAGGTAGCCTTGAAACTTCTGCATAATCAACGCGACTCCTTCTTTCACGCTATCAATGTCCTCAGCCTTGTCAATATGTTGCATGGCACGTTCCAAGTCATCAATGACGGGCAGAAGTGCTTCTATAGCTTTCTGACTGCCATATTTGATCAAGTCGGCCTTTTCCTGAATAGTACGCTTGCGGAAATTATCAAACTCTGCAGCACGGTATAAAGCATCTTTTTGAAGCTGCTCTACTTTCGCCTCCAGTTCGGCTACACGCTCCTCTGGTGTTGGTTCGTGTTGTTCCTCTTCTTCAATTTGCTTCGTATCCTGTGCTTCAGTTTCATTGTCTGGCTCAACAACCTTGGTATCGTCAACCTTTACCTCATCGTCGTTGATCGTTTGCTTATTCTCTTCCATAATATTTATAATTTTTGTTAATAATCGATATCAGGAACACTGCAAATATTATGCCAAGACAAATTTTCATTATTTTTTCTCAAATAACGTTTTTTTTGATGAGTTGATTTCCATATTTCGAAAATAATAGTTATATTTGCAGCGCAATTTTGTCACACTTACGTTTACACATTATATAATATATATGATATTATTTCCTGAAGCTAAAATCAACATCGGTCTCAATGTTACACGTCGTCGCGAGGATGGCTACCATATCCTCCAGACACTATTCTATCCTATCAACTGGTGTGATGCGCTCGAAATCCTTCCTATGTCGGATGTAAATGCTGCCAATTGTATTAGTACGAATGACAACAAAGTACATTGGTATCAGACCGGAATTATAGTAGATTGCGACCCAGAACTTAACCTCTGCGTGAAGGCATATCGATTATTACAAGACCGATTTCCAGAATTGCCTGCAGTCGAAATGCATCTGGAAAAACAGATTCCCTTTGGAGCAGGACTTGGTGGAGGATCATCTGATGGAGCACATGCCTTGCTGATGTTGCGAGAAATGTTTGGCTTAGATGTCACCGATAACGAACTCGAGGCTATTGCAGCACGCATGGGAGCCGACTGTGCTTTCTTTTGCCGATGTGGCAACCAGCTGAATACTTCTAGCAATAATCACAAGATGCAAGCTCAATATTGCGAAGGAATAGGCTATGAGCTAGTCCCACATACCTTATCTCTTAAGGGCAAATATATCGTTGTAGTAAAACCTCCCTTTGGCGTAAGTACACGTGAGGCATATAGTGGTGTCCATCCCCAATTGCCAGACGTTTCTCTTGATATGATGCTAACCCGTCCCCTTGATGAATGGAAGGATTGCATATACAACGATTTCGAAAAATCCGTTTTCCCGCTATATCCGCAACTTGACATGATCAAGCAGACACTCTATCTACGTGGTGCCATCTATGCAAGTATGTCGGGATCAGGATCTGCTCTCTTTGGCATCTTTGACCAAGAGCAACCCGATTGTGCAACCTGGTTCGACGAAAAATATAATGCTCGTGGCCATTGGGCTTTAGTGTAAACGATTGCCTAAAAAACAGAAGGATGAATTGACATTAATGCAATTTTTGTTATTATTGCACATTTTTTCTATAAAAAATTTGGATTTAATTGTAAAAACAATTATCTTTGCACCCGTACAACACTTTAACAAAAGAAAACATTTCCTATCTTAATCAACATGGGCGAAAAAGGAAAAGTAACTATTTACGACCTGGCTCAAAGACTCCATACTACGGCTTCAACGGTTTCGCGAGCCTTGCAAAATAACCCACGCATTAGTCTCAAAACGCGCGAAGCGGTGCAAAAACTTGCAAAGGAATTAAACTACATTCCAGATCCTGTGGCCCACCATTTGCGCACAGGCAAAGGTAATGTACTTGGTATTATAGTGCCACGTATTGACCGCAACTTTTTTGCAACTATCATATCATCATTCCAGGATCAAGCACAAAAGCATGGATTCCAAGTAATCATTGCAGCCAGCGGCGAAAGTGAAGAACAGGAATCCAATGCTATCAAGGCTATGATTGCCAAGAAAGTCGATGGCGTAGCAGTTTCACTCTCCACCGAAACACAGAATCCCGTCTATCCCGAAATGCTCTCGCAGCACAATATCCCCCTCGTATATTTCGATCGTTTGCCCGACAAGGTCTCTGATTGTGACTCCGTTTGTAACGACAATTACCAGATTGGTTATGATGCTGTTGTCCAGTTGCACAAACTTGGGTGTCGTAAAATATGTCATTTCGCTGGTCCTTTCGTTCAACCCTCCTACTCCGACCGGTACAAAGGTTATCGTAAGGCTCTCGAAGACTTTGGGCTTCCGTTTCGCGACGAATGGCTGTTCCAGAGTTCCATCACCATTGAGGCCGGTACCGAAGCCGCACAACGTATCCTACAGATGGAAGATCGTCCCGATGGAATCTTCTCAGCCGGCGATTTCCCAGCAATTACCGCAATCGATATCTTCCGTCGTAAAGGCATCAAGGTGCCTGACGAAATCGCCATCATTGGTGTTGCCAACGAACCTTTCGACAATTATCTCTCCACTCCTTTGGCCTCGTTTGACCTGCACCAACAGCGCATTGGAGAAATGGCAGCCAAGCTGCTTCTGTCCCACCTCGGCGAGATACCTGAGATGAACCATCCATCGCATCTCATTGTCAACCACAATTTGATATTACGCGATTCGGCTATTTAACGATCGTCAATCGACAAATAAATACTAAATAATTTTGTAAAATTCCACTAACCATTAAATTTTCATCAACATGACAAGTTTGAAAGACTTTTCTCTTGAAGGCAAAAACGCCTGGATCACCGGCGCGTCTTACGGTATCGGTTTTAACATTGCCAAGGCATTCGTTGCCGCAGGCGTGAAGACCATTATTTTCAACGACATCAACGAAGCTGCCCTTGAGCGTGGCCTGAACAACTACAAGGAGGCTGGCATCACCAATGTCAAAGGTTATGTTTGCAACGTTACTGATGAGGTTGCTGTGGGCGAACTCGTTAAAAAGATCCACGAAGAAGTTGGCCAGATTGATATCCTCGTCAATAACGCAGGCATCATCAAGCGTATCCCTATGCACGAAATGAAGCGAAGCGAGTTCCAGGCAGTCATCGACGTTGACTTAGTTGCTCCTTACATTGTAGCAGCTGCTGTCATCCCTGAGATGATGGAACGTCGCGAGGGCAAGATCATCAACATCTGCTCAATGATGTCAGAGCTCGGCCGCGAGACCGTAAGTGCATACGCAGCAGCAAAGGGTGGTCTGAAGATGCTCACCCGCAACATCTGCTCAGAGTACGGCGAGTACAATATCCAGTGCAACGGCATTGGCCCAGGTTACATCGCAACTCCACAGACCGCACCTCTCCGCGAGCGTCAGCCCGATGGTAGCCGTCACCCCTTCGACAGCTTCATCTGTGCCAAGACTCCAGCCGGACGTTGGCTCAATCCAGAGGAGCTCGGTGGCCCCGCTGTATTCCTTGCATCCCATGCTTCCGATGCAGTCAACGGCCACATCCTTTATGTCGATGGAGGTATTCTTGCTTACATTGGCAAACAGCCTTAATGAATCTTTTTTGACAACTTTAAGTATCAAACCCCACTGCAACCTTTCTGCAGTGGGGTTCTTTTGTTCAAATAAGACAATTCATTTTTGAAATTAAGATTTTTTCACTAACTTTGCACGCGTATAATAAATGCAAAACACAACCAACAATCAATAAACATTATTATTAATGGCAAATGTTATTAAGCTCAAAAAAGGCTTGAACATCAACCTGGAGGGCACGCCCGAAGAAAAGTTTGTGAACGTCAAGGAGGCCAAAAAGGTCACCCTCGTTCCCGACGACATCGTAATGTGTACCCCTAAGATTGTGCTCAAAGCCGGCGATGCTGTTAAAGCTGGAGACGAGGTTTTCCATGACAAACAGTATCCAGAGATTAAGTTCGTGAGCCCAGTGAGCGGCGTCCTTGAGGAGGTCGTTCGTGGTGACCGACGCAAAGTGCTTGGCATCGTCATTTCAAACGATGGCAAGGGCACCAGTGCTAAACTGCCTGTCATTGATCCCAAGACAGCAACTGTCGATGAGATCAAGCAAGCTATGCTCGATGGTGGCGTATGGCCTTTCCTCACACAGCGTCCCTACGGCGTTCTCGCCAATCCTTCCCTGCAGCCACGCGACATCTTCGTGACCGCTCTCAACACCGCTCCCCTCGCACCAAACTTTGACATCATTGTCAAGGGTCAGGAGAACGACTTCCAGACTGGTCTCGCTGCTCTTGCAAAGCTTAGCAAAGGCAAGGTTTATGTAGGTGCTGCTGCAAGCACCACCATTCCCGCCGTCAATGGCGTCGAGAAGGTGACTGTCGAAGGTCCACACCCTGCTGGTAACGTAGGCGTTCAGATCAACAACTTCAAGCCCATCAACAAAGGCGAGATCGTTTGGACTGCCAACGCACAAGACGTAATCGTCATCGGCCGCATTCTCAACGGCAAGTGCGACTTCTCGCGCATCATCACCATTGCCGGTTCTGAGATCGTAGCCCCTGCATACGCCAAGGTACAGGCAGGTGCTTCTCTCGCAGACATCCTTGATGGCAAGGTGAAGCATGTTGAGTACAAGCAGCGTGTCATCAATGGTGACGTACTGACAGGCGTCGCTACCGGACTTGCAGGTTCTCTTAACTTCAAGGGACAGACCGTTACCGTTATTCCCGAAGGTGACACCACCGACGAGATTTTCGGATGGATTACTCCTGGCTTGAATCGTTACTCCACCTCCAACACCGGTCTTGCTGGCCTCTTTGGCCTGTTCAAGTCCAAGAAGTGGAAGCTCGATGCCCGCTTGAAGGGTGGTCCGCGTGCCCTCATCGTCAGCGGTGACTGGGAGCGTGTATTCCCAATGGACATCTATCCAGAGCACCTCTACAAGGCTGTCCTGGCCTACGACATCGACAAGATGGAGCAGCTTGGCATTTACGAGGTACTGCCTGAGGACTTCGCTCTTTGTGAGTTTGTTGACGTCTCGAAGAATCCTGTTCAGCAGGTTATCGCTGACGGTCTCGTCAAGCTGCGCAAGGAGATGGAATAATTGTCAAACTGTAAATTATCCTGTCCAATGAAACTGAACGATTATATCAACGAAAAGATTGACCCCTTATTCCAAAAGGGCGGCAAGTATGAGAAGCTGTGGTCTATCTATGACAGCTTCCATACATTCCTCTTCGTTCCTCGTCACACTGCCGCTCGTAAGGGTGTGCAGGTTCACGACTCGGTAGACTCCAAGCGAGTAATAATGATGGTTATCCTCGCATTGGTACCTGCTGCTCTCGTTGGTATGTGGAACGTTGGTTATCAGCACGACCTGGCTCTCGGCATCAACGATGGTTGGTTCATGCAGTTCCTCTATGGCCTTGTGGCTTTCCTTCCCAAGGTTGTTGTTAGTTATGCAGTTGGTCTCGGCATCGAGATGGCCGTTGCATGTATGAAGCGTGAAGAAGTGGCCGAAGGCTTCCTTGCCACCGGTCTGCTCATCCCAATGATCGTCCCCGTCAACACTCCTCTCTGGATGATTGCTGTGGCTACTGCCTTCTCAGTAATCTTTGCCAAGGAGATCTTCGGTGGTACGGGTATGAACATCTTCAACCCTGCGCTCATCACTCGTGCATTCCTGTTCTTTGCTTATCCTAAAGCAATGTCGGGTGACGAGGTATTTGTGCGCACCGGTTCAGCACTCTGCAACTCTCCAATCGAGGGTACAGCTGTAGTTGATGGCTTCTCGGGTGCTACTCCATTGGCAGCCGTTGCCGATGGCACATTCGATCCTGTCACCTATTCTACAATGGATGCATTCCTCGGATGCATTCCCGGATCCATCGCAGAAACATCGACGCTGGCCATCCTTTTAGGCGCCTGCCTACTCCTCGTGACACGCGTAGCCTCATGGCGAATCATGTGCTCCGTTTTCGTGGGTGGTGCTCTCATGTCAGCTATCATCGCAGCATTCTCCGAGAACGCTCCTACTGTTGCTCAGCAGCTCTGCCTCGGTGGTTTTGCATTTGCTGCAGTCTTCATGGCTACTGACCCTGTAACAGGTTGCCGCACCAATACCGGCAAATACATCTACGGCCTGTTTATTGGTGTAATGGCTATTCTGATTCGTATGTTCAACACTGGTTATCCCGAAGGCGCTATGATGGCTGTCCTCCTCGGTAATGCCTGTGCTCCTCTCATCGATTACTGTGTTGTTAACTCTAATATTTCAAAGCGTGCAAAACGCGTAAATGCATAAGACTATGAATCGTAATTCAAATGTTTATACTGTCATCTACGCTACCGTTTTGACAGTATTGGTAGCCATCCTGCTTTCTGCCGCCTCCCTTGGCCTCAAGGACAAGCAGAAAGCCAATACAGATAACGAGAAGAAGCAACAGATTCTTCAGTCTGTAGCCTCCAAGCTTGGCAAGGAAGTCACCTTCGAGAACGCTGCCGACCTCTGGCAGGAACTCAAGATGGATGATGCAATGTTCTGCGTCAACACCAAGGGTGAGAAGGTCGATGGCAAGGCTTTCGACATCGCCTCCAAGAGCCTCTTCTCTGCAGGTAAGATTATTCCTGAAGCAACCCTTCCTGTTTATGTAGCAAACATTAACGGTGTCCCCTATCGCATCATGAGCATGTATGGCGCTGGTCTTTGGGGGCCTATCTGGGGCTATCTGTCGGTTGATCCTGAAGGCAAGGTTGCTGGCGTATCCTTCGACCACGACTCTGAAACAGCAGGTCTGGGCTCAAAGATTAAAGACGACCCTGCATTTGCTAACGCATTTATTGGTAAGAGCATCTTCACTGATGGCAAATTCACCTCTGTATCTGTTACCAAGGCTGGCAAACCCGCAAACTATGGTGGCGAAAAGGTTGATGCCATCACCGGAGCCACAAAGACTTCCGACTACGTGGGCATTATGATCTACGAGTCTCTCCTCGGTTATGTTCCTTTCATCCAAGGCGGTACAGCTCAGGCTGGTTGCTGCCAGAAGCATGAAGGCAACTGCGGAGAGAAGGAAACCTGCGGAATGGAAGGTTGCCAGAAGGAAGCCTGCACTCCCGAATCATGCGGCAAGGAAGAATGCAAAGCTCAATGTGGTGACAAATCCGAGTGCGCCGCAAAGGCTGAATGTGCCGACAAGGCTGAGTGTGACGCCTGCAAAAAGGCTGAGTAATTTTAATTGTTAATTGTTAATAGAAATAACAGTTATGGCAAACGAAAAGAAACCCGGTGTTTTTACCGGACCGCTCTGGACCAACAACCCTGTGGTTGTCCAGGTGCTTGGTATCTGCTCAGCCCTTGCGGTTACTACGCAGATGAAGCCTGCCCTCGTTATGGGTATCTCCCTGACATGCGTGCTAGCTTTCGCCAACGTGATCATTTCTGTGCTCCGCAACACCATTCCTAACCGAATTCGTATCATCGTTCAGTTGGTTGTAGTTGCTGCACTTGTAATTCTTGTCAATCAAATCCTGAAAGCCTACGTCTATGATGTGAGCAAGGCCCTCTCAGTATATGTAGGTCTGATCATCACCAACTGCATTCTGATGGGTCGTCTTGAGGCATTCGCCCTTGGTAACAAACCCTTCCCAGCCCTCCTCGATGGTCTTGGAAATGGTATCGGCTATGCCCTGATCCTCTTCATCACCGCCACTCTTCGCGAACTCTTCGGAAGCGGCACACTCTTTGGCTATGACGTTCTCGCTCGCTTCGTCAACGAAGCTGGTTATGACGGCTATCAGAATTGTGGATTCTTCACTATGCCAGCAGCTGCCCTGATTATCCTCGGCTGCATCATCTGGTATCAGCGTGCCAAGAACCCCGATCTTCAGGATAAGTAATACCCTTAAAACATCTGCAAAATGGAGTATTTAAATCTATTCATCAAATCGATTTTCATCGATAACATGATCTTTGCACTGTTCCTGGGTATGTGTTCTTACCTGGCAGTATCAAAGACAGTAAGCACATCGGTAGGACTTGGCTGTGCAGTGACCTTCGTGTTGCTCATCACCCTTCCTATCAACTACTTGCTCGACAAGTATGTGCTTCAACCCGATGCACTCGTTGAGGGCGTCGATCTCAGCTACTTGAGCTTCATCATCTTTATCGCCAACATCGCTGCTATCGTTCAGATTGTTGAGATGGTTGTCGAGAAGTTCTTCCCTGCTCTCTATGGCTCGCTTGGCATCTTCCTTCCGCTTATCGCAGTGAACTGCGCCATCCTTGGTGGTTCTTTGTTCATGCAGCAAAAGGAATTCGAAAACGTTGGCTACGCCATTACCTACGCACTGGGCGACGGTATCGGCTGGCTATTCGCAATCGCATGTATCGCAGCTATTCGCGAGAAGCTCTCCTACAGTAACATTCCTGCTCCTCTGAAGGGTCTGGGCATCACGTTCATCGTGACCGGCCTGATGGCAATTGCATTCATGAGCTTCTCTGGTATTCAACTTGGTTAAAAGAAAGGAGACTACAATATGTTAACAACTTACATTTATGCAATCGTAGTATTCTTGATTGTAATACTCGTACTCGTAGCACTCCTGCTCTTTGTAAAAGCTAAGCTTGTTCCATCGGGCAACATCACCATTGATGTCAACGGCAAGAAGAACATCGAAGCCGGTATTGGCACCACAGCTCTTGCAGCCCTCCAGCAAGGCGGCATCTTCCTGTCGTCGGCTTGTGGTGGCGGTGGCAAGTGCGGCCAGTGCAAGTGTATCATCGAATCCGGAGCCGGCAACATCCTCCCCACTGAAGTAGGTTTCTTCACCCGTAAGGAGATTAAGAAGAACTATCGTCTGGCTTGCCAGTCGAAGATCAAGGAGAATGCCAAGATCGTCGTTCCCGATGATGTATTCGGCGTAAAGGAATGGGAATGCACCGTTATTGGCAACAAGAACGTGGCTACCTTCATCAAGGAGTATAAGGTTGCTCTTCCTCCTGGAGAGCACATGAACTTCGAACCTGGTTCTTATGCACAGATCAAGATTCCAACATTCGAGATCGACTACAAGGACTTCGACCGCGACCTCATCGGCGATACCTATTTGCCAGCTTGGGAGAACTTCCACCTCTTCGATCTGCACTGCTCTAACCCAGAGCCAACCGTACGTGCTTACTCTATGGCCAACTATCCTGACGAGGGCGACATCATCACACTCAACGTGCGTATTGCCACACCTCCATTCAAGCCTCGTGAGCAGCAGGTTAAGGGAGCCAACAACTTCATGCCCGTTAACCCAGGTATTGCATCGACCTACATCTTCAACCTGCGTCCAGGTGACAAGGTTATCATGTCAGGTCCTTACGGTGAGTTCCGTCCTCAGTATGGCACAGGCCGTGAAATGATTTGGGTCGGTGGTGGTGCCGGTATGGCTCCTCTCCGTGCACAGATTATGCATATGCTCAAGGGCAACGGTGTAAAGGACGAAGATCGTCAGCGCCCAATGCACTACTTCTATGGTGCTCGCGCTTTGGAGGAAATTCCTTTCCTCGACGACTTCCTGCAGCTCCAGAAGGAATTCCCCAACTTCCACTTCCATCTCGCCCTCGACCGTCCCGATCCAAAGGCCGATGCTGCTGGAATTGCCTATACCCCAGGCTTTGTAGCTCCTGTGATGGGCGACACCTACCTGAAGGCTCACGAAGCACCTGAGGATTGCGAATATTACCTCTGCGGTCCTCCGATGATGGCTAAGACCGTGCTTGACCTCCTCCATTCTCTTGGTGTAGAGGACGATATGATCCGCTTCGATAACTTCGGTGGTTAATTCCTTAGGTATTAATTCCTAATTAATAAACACTCCCCGCTGGAACAATCCAACGGGGAGTAATTTTATAGTTTGAGTTCTTAATATTCAGAAAAAACATTCGAGATATTATGCGACGAATAATCATTTATTTGCCGCTAATACAAGGAACATATAATGGGACGATCCACCACCAAGCACATATTCGACTTGCTGCCAGAGGAATGGGAATTCAAGGAGTTCAGGGAAGTCGGGACGAATAAGTGCAGTTCCCGAGACAACGCCACCAGGGATATAACTCCAGTCGGCACGATTAAGACCATAAGCAACTGTCGCCGAGCGAGCTCCGACTCCCGAAGCAAAAGAAGCATTATTACTTCCAGGATGACAACCAAGGATAAAATTCAGAGCATTATAAAGTGTCTCCTTGGAGAAGATGTCAGGATAAGCTTCTGAAAGGAAGTAATACTCGAATCCAAAGCGCTGAATGTCCCACCCAGCTCCCCAGATGCTTGGACGATAAGGTACACCATAAGGAGTCTCTGCCGCTAATTTGTCTATCTGAACCTTATTTTCAGCGAGTGCAGAACGGAATGCTTTCACGAAAGATTTTGAACGTTTATCTTTATTTATTTCAAGCTTTTTGGCAATACGTGCAGTAAACCATCCACAGCGTGTTATATTGCTGACAATCTGTTCCTGATGTTCAAGAATGAAATCGAGATAGGTTGGTTCGCCTGTAGTCAGGTAAAGCTCTACCGCCGCTTGTAGCTTCAAAACTTCCATACGTCCTTCCAGAGTACTTTGATTATAGAGAATCGTGGCAACGTCAAGACACTCCTGGCTTAAAGCATCGTTGAAGCCACGTAGCACACGTGCAGTGCCAGCTAACTGAGCAGCAGTCGAAATAGCACGCATTGGATTGTCTTCCGTGAATATCCAACGATCATCGGCATTACCTAAAATGCCGTCAGTCATGGCAGCTGCATCACCAAGCATAGCATATTGACGAAGCGAGTTACAGATAATGCCTCGATAAAGCCGACCTAAAGCCTGATACGAACGAACAACGGTGAGAGCACCATTCTCAACTTGCTGAAGAATGTCATTCTTACCGTCTGGTTCGTGAATTTCAACACGATGGTTTTGCTGGTCAATAGCAGTTACATCAATATCGGGATGGAAATGCTCATAAGCCAACGCAAGGATGTAAGCTTCACCTGCTTGAGATTCAACACGGAGGTCAAAATCTCCTGCATCGTGCCAACCACCGACATTAACACCAGGAACGATTTCACCTGCTTTATATTTGGAGAGGCCGGGACGTTGGTCATAACCATCAATGTGATTACCGACAGGCGCCATCAAGGCATCGTCGAGGTGGCAAGCATCGTGCCGTACACGATACTTCTCAGCAACGCGCATATGACACATCTGTACAGGCAGGAAATATTCGACCACTGGTTGCCAAACGCCACGTTCATAGACGTTTTCGTCAATACGGAAGACACTCGAACATGAGGCCCCATATCGTACCTGGTAAAGACCAGACTCGGTGATATCGCTGAAATCTGCAATGAGATAACGATAGCGCAGGAACTGCCCCCAAATGGAGGGTTTGGCAGAATAAACTACGCTTTCACCATCTGCGTCGATGCGAACAAGTTGAGCTTCTTCGACAGTAGTTGAGCGACGGTCGGTCTCAATGATTGCACGCTTAGGTTGATAGGGCAAATAACCTATTTGCGAGGTTTGGATTACGGGTTCGTAAAGCCATTGCTGATCGACAGACGGAGTGATAAGCCAACGTACTGCTCCATGAGTTACACCTTGGGCAATTTCGCTGCGCAGCACAAACCAACCATTGTTGTGGTTCATACGTCCGTCGAAGAGTTTCAAGTCACCAGTGAAAGACTCAATAGTAAGTTTCTGGGCAACGCAGTCAGGACGCGACGTGAACTTTCTGCCCACAGCATAAGGCTGAGCGATGATATCGTCAGCACGAAGGGGGCTATAGCCCTTACCATCGAGTTGGGCAGGATCGGCTTTCTGTCCACGACCTGCAAAGTAATCTCCTTCATGACCACGATTAGTGGGCAGTTGGAGGAGCGGAGCGTTAGGTTGTTGTGGATAGATACCCGACTGCTGATCCATCAACCAAGGTTTACCAAAGAGCTGTCCTGGGAAAAACTCCAAGTTAAAGCCCACCTTACCTAATAAGTAATCTGGCACAGGATTATCGAGATCGACGCTGACAAGAATACCCTTGTCCAGAGGTTCTATCGTAACGGTGTAAGTTACGTTCCATTCAGGATAGAGCATCGGATTGAAACCTGTCAAATGACGTGAGGAGTCAGGATAGCAGAGAGTGGTAATGATACGTCCATCTTCAACCTTTCGGTTGAGTTGCTTAGGCACGGGCTGCCACTGTCCAGGAGTAGCCTCTAAACGAATATCACCATTGGTGGCTATTCGATGTCCATTCATGATGACGCATACACCACCCTGATGACCTTCTGGATAAAAGTCACTGAATGCCATCACGTCAGTACCTCCTGCCGTGAAATAGCCTTCGTCATTAAGATGAAAGGTTTGGGCAGAAAGTGACAGGACAAATGTTAAGAGCGAAGGAATAAGAAAAAGACGCATGGATAAAGGGGTTATGAAGACATTATCACGAATTAACGAAACAATTAATAGATAAAGACTTAAATAGAAGCTATTAAATTATAATTCGCTAATTCGTGATAAAAGATAAAGTACTTAATAATTTGCCATCAAGATATCGACAAGTCCCTGATCTTTGAAAGAGTGAGATTTCTGATCCCAGAAGCCAAAGTCGGCATCATAGCACCAAGTGGTCCAGGCAATATTGTTTTCTGTGAAAACCTGCATCATGTCTTTTGTCCATGCGTAGGCCAAATCGCGTTCTACAGGTTCATATACGCCCCATTCGCCACAGAACAACTGAAGGTCATATTTCTTGGCAGCAGCAATAGCATCAGCAAAGTCAGCACGAATCTTGTCAATATTCCATTCCTGTGTGAGATAAGGTTCAAGATGGGGTTTCAAATCTTCGGGAGCTGCATCGTAATCTTCCTTCGAAACCATAATACCAGGATATGCAATCTTGCCTGTATATTGGCCGATAGGTGTCCACCATGCTCCACGGTGGGTAAGAATCATAGGGTTATAATAATGGAACGACAGAACAATATTCTTGTCTCCCTCAGGAACTTTAAGGTACTTCATCGTTTCGTAACCCTGCCAACGATTGCTGCCGATAACCAGAGTACGCTGAGGTTCACGTTCACGAAGTGCTTTATGAACCTTGGCAATCAGAGCGTTCCACTGTTCGTGATCTTCTGCTACAGGTTCATTCATAAATTCGTAGGCAACCGAATCGTTGCTATAGCCTTTAAGCACATCAGAGAGCTGGTAACACATATTGATGAGACCTTGTTGCGCTTCCTCAGATGTAAACAGTGTATTAGCGGATTCACCTCCTTCGTTCACGGCATTGAAATAGTGCGAACGAATGATGTGTAGATCGACGATTGTACGCAAATGATGTTTCTCTGCCCAATTGATGGCATTAGTCATCAGTTCCCATGCCTCAGGAAGCTTATTCCCATCCTCGTCCCAGAACTGAACCTCATCGATTGGTAAACGTACAAAGTCGAAGCCTAACGAATCCAGTCGAGCAAAGTCATCCTCCTGAATATGCAGACGACGAGCTTCACCACGTTCTTCGCTTTGAGAAAGCCAATGACTCACATTCGTACCACGATGAATCTTAAAATCATTTACTCCATTGTTTGTCTCGTTTTTGTTTGTGCATGCTGTTATCGCCAGCATTGACATGGCAACCAGTGCCAAGGAAATACATTTTTTCATAATATACTAATATTTAAGTTTAATAATTGCATATGAGGTTCCGGGCATGTGTATAGTCACATCGCCAGTTTTCTTGTTATGAGTTAAAGGGAACTTGTCCCCAGCGAGAAGTGTTGTGCGACGAAACTTCGTGTTGACCTTGAAGGTAGCGTCGGAAGCTTCAGCACGCGGATTAAGCATCACAAGAACCACGTCTTTATCTGCGGCGCGTGCATAGACGAAGGGATAGGGCGACGCATCACTTGGACCAGGATAGAGGGGTACGAACTCGGCGTAGTTGGCAAGTGCAGGCTCACTATGATGAAGAGCTATGAGACGGCGAGTGCGATTTAGCAGTGAATTTGGATTATTCTGCTGATCTTCGACATTGGGAGCATCAGGTGATGGATCAACGGGCAAATAGAGTGCTTCGGCTTCACATGAAGAGAACCCGAGATTCTTGCCGCTGCTCCATTGCATTGGTGTACGGGCACCATTGCGTGGCTGGTAGGCACCTTCTACCTGAGGCCAGTCATTTGGCAATTGGCGCATACCAATCTCATTACCATAATATAGGAAAGGAACACCAGGCATGGTAAAGCCAAATGCATATATGATTTCCAGCTCCTTGTCGGTACGATGATTACCAAGGCGCGCATTGTCATGATTGCCCATCGGCAAACTGATGTAACCTTTACCGACGGTCTTGGTGTATTGATCCATATAGCTTGCAAGGAATGCCTTGATGTCGCCCTTGCCCTCAGCATCAAAATAGCTATGGCCTTCACTTACACCATTGAGTATGCGCCAACTCTCCTTCTGAAACAGGTCGTTATAACCATTAAACCAATGGAAGAAATCAACATGGAAACAGTTGTCGAGGGCATCAGCAGGATAAGACCACTCAGCAACCATAAAACCATCCGGATATTCCTTTTCGAGCAGCTGACGAATCTCACGCCAAAATAGTTTCGTTGCGTTCTCGTTGGTATTGAAGAACTGCTCGTTGCCCCTCATCCGTCGCGTCTTGACCAATGCTCCAGCCATATCGGCTCGGAAACCATCTGCACCCATATCCATCCAGAAGCGCAATACATTCTTCAAATCTTCGCGCATAGCTACCACATCAGGATGGTCGGTAGGCAACTGCCACTTCTGCTCAGGATCGGGATTTGCAAAGCCGAAGTTGAGCGCAGGCTGACACCAATAGAAGTTACGCATAAACTGACCATTTCGTTCGCCATAACCTTTGATGAATTGTCCTGCAAACTCTCTCGGAGGATCTACCCAGTTGGTTTCGGTCCATATATAATAGTTGGAGTACTTGTTCTTCTCTTGTTTTTGCGATGCCACAAACCAAGGATGATCGATGGCCGTATAGCTGATTACGTAATCGAAGATGACGTGCATACCACGCTTATGAGCTTCTTCAAAGAGTTGTCGTGCATCCTCATTGGTGCCGTAACGTGGTGCAATCTTATAATAGTCACGAATGTCATAACCAGCATCATGGAAGGGTGAATCAAAGAAAGGATTGAACCAAATGGCATCGACACCGAGGCTCTTCACATAGTCGAGCTTGCTTATAATGCCCTGCAAGTCGCCTATACCATCACCGTCGGAGTCACAGAAAGTCTGTGGATAAATCTGGTAGAAGACGGCATTCCTGGCCCAATCAGGTACAGGTGGTATGTCGTACTCTCCAGTAATGGTCTGCGAATGAACAGCAAAAGGGAGTAGCAGGGTTACGAAGGTTATTAGGGATTTAAGCATAGTCTATAATTCGATAATTCGAGATACAAGAAAGAGTTAAAGGGATAGACTCAGTATGCTAAACCTATATAACTATGAGCAGGAAGTTTGATCTCGAAAATTGAAGCATCTTCGGCATATCCGATAAAACGGTTGCGCCCCCACCTTGGAACGGGTGGTTGTTCTTTCGGATTATAGTTCTCATCTGTAAGTAGATTACGAAGGGAGCTGACCTTTTCGTTAATGACAACGTTCAGTGTAACAACCTCGTCATTGAAATTTTCAACAACGAGTGTCCTATTATCATAAGGAAATAAAGCGACCTTGGCAGGACCTACAATATAAGCCCCAATATCTTTGCTCAAGGCACGACGAATGACATTAAGAGCCGGTGCTGGATAGTCATAGAGATTGCCAAAGTCATCAGGGATGGTGAGCACAAAGAGGGTACCCTTCGAGTAGGTGTCACGTAAAAGAATGGGATAACCCGACACGCCACCGGTCAGTGGACGACCAGCACTAATAACTTCCCAAGCATCGTTGGTAAAATACTTTACTTGGGGAATGATAAATTCACGATCAGATTTGCCTGCCCAGCCGAAATCGTTGACAATGGCTTTCAGGTCACCACAATATAGTTCACAAATATCTGCTAACTTTTCGCGAATAGCCTTCAGAAGTCCAGTTGTAATGATAACATCTCCACCTTTGCATAACTGCTCTTTCATCTTCTCGACTATCTCGGGATCATTTGCAGCCTGTTCAGTAAGTAATATCTGCTTGCGGCCATTTACCCAGTGAGGATACATATCCATAGGCAATCCAATCATACCAAGGTAATTCTGCAAAAAATCCTCACCAGATGAATGATATGGTTTATACGACACAAGACCTACGGGATTGCCAAGTTTGCCTATAAGTATATCGGTTTCGCGAAGTGCCACACTAGCAAAACGTGCCATCGTGGTAGGCGTAATTGTCTTATTGTCTTTCTTGAAAGGCGCCACCATTTCGTCGTATCGGAAACTGTTGCCACCTAAATCCTGCCAAGGTTTACGCATCATCTCAGGCATAATCTTCACATCGTTCAGCTGCATATAGTTCCAAAGTATAATCTCCGGAGTCTTCGACAACATAGTTAAATGAAGTTGTTCTGCATAGCGGTCCATACTCATATTTATACCACCTGCATCAACCCAACCACCACCATTTTTACCCGGTGCTATATTGTCGAAATATCGGACTACATTATAGCTTAAATAGTTCTGTAAATGTTGAGCAGAGGCAGGATCTCGCGTCTCCGTTCCTGTCCAAAGTCCATCAAAATAAAGCGGCTCTTCTTCAAGATTAAAGCCAAGTCCATGGAAGTGATCGTACCAGTTTGGATATTTGATGATAACTTTCACATTCGGGTTGACTGCCTTGGCGGGTTCGTCGACGAGTTCACGACCTGCATCGGCCATTAAGCGCAAGCGATATTCGGTCCAACTCATTGTACCTTTGGCAGCTATCTCATCATCATTTTTTAAGTCGATGAAAAAGAAGTCGTCAAGGATGAAATCATCGAAGAGTCGTGCTGTATATTCAGCTACTTCACGCACCTGCTGACGTTCGACAGGTCGCGCATAACTATAGGTTTCGAAGTCGGTTGGTTCCGAACGAGTGTAAGTGATGCCACCACCCACCTCAAGGCCTTTTGAGAGGAAGAATTTCTTCACCTTCTTCATCGTCTTCTCATCGACGGTGAAAGCATCGCGATGCGTCTCGAGATAAATCTTGTCAAGATCTACTTGCGAGCTCACTGTCTCCCAGGTTGCGTTGAGGAATGCATCATCAGCCATACGCGCTACATCTTGTGCACGTATGTAGGTCGAAACTTTGAAGTTCTTGTACTTGCCAGCTATAGCAGACGTGCACATAGCGACGAAGAGCGTTACGATGCACAATACTTTCAATAAACGGTTTTCCATAATAGGTATTTAGAAAGATAATAAATTCGAGAAGCACTCTCACACGAGCAAGAGTGCTTCCACAGAAAAAGTTGTTAATGATCAACGGGAGTTAACGGAAGATATCGGGAGTTTTACTTTTTGCCACCAAGGATGCCATTCAGAATGCTGCCTGCAGCACCACTCTTCAGCACAGAATTGGCGATATCACCAGCAGCACCACTCTTGAGGACAGCATTGGCTACATCGCCGAGTTTACCATTTTGGCGGATGTATTCCTGAAGTTCGTTCTTGGCGATGTCCACGCCCTTGCTTTTGACAAGATTGAAGATGGTATCAATGTCTACCGATGAAACCAACATCTTTGCAATGTCGGGATTGTTCTGTAATAACTTAACAAGTTGCTCAATGCCTGTAGCCATAGTAAATATAATTTTAAGGGTTAATAATGTCGGTGCAAAAATAGATAAAATCTTTGTAATCTCCAAAAAAAAGGAGGAAAAATAAAGCATCGACTTGATTTTTTTGCAAATAAACGGAATTTATAGCTCGAAATTTGGAAAATTGCAAAAAAAACGTTATCTTTGCACCCAAATATACAGACATCTACGATTGACTTATCGTTAATATGACAGATTCACAAAATAATCTTGACGAACAACTTGCCCAAGCCAAAGCCATTGCTGACTATGGCGATGACAAGATACAGCACCTTGAATGGACCGAACACATACGCCGCCGACCTGGTATGTATATCGGCAAACAAGGCGATGGTTCACATGCCGACGATGGCATTTACATCCTTCTGAAAGAGGTGATCGACAACTCCATCGACGAGTATGCAATGGGGTTCGGCAAGATGATTGAGGTCAAGGTCAGCGATGAAGGGCACGTGTCAGTAAGAGATTACGGACGCGGCATTCCTCTTGGCAAAGTGGATGCCTGTGTAAGCGAAATCAATACCGGTGGAAAATACGACACTTCTGTCTTCAAGAAGTCTGTAGGCCTGAACGGCGTTGGTCTGAAAGCTGTAAATGCATTGTCGAGCTTCTTCTTCGTACGTTCCTGCCGTAATGGCGAGAAGAAGGAGATCACCTATGCTGCCGCCAAGAAGATTCACGAAAGCGAGATTGTTCCTACTGATGAACCCAATGGTACTTACATTGAGTTTGTTCCCGACAACTCCATTTTTACCAACTACAGGTTCCGTATGGAGTTTGTGGAGACACTTCTTCACAACTATTGTTACCTGAACATCGGCCTTGCCCTTATCTTGAACGGCAAACGATACATCTCGAAAAACGGTCTTGCCGACCTGCTCAATGCTCGTATGGAGATGCAACCGCTCTACGAGCCCATTCATCTATTGGGCGACGACATCGAGGTTGTAATCACTCACTGCAACAGTTATGGAGAGCAATACTATTCGTTCGTAAACGGACAGTATACCAGCCTTGGAGGCACACATCTCGCAGCATTCAAGGAGGCGACAGCTCGCGTCATCAAGGAGTTCTTCAGTCAAAAGAACTTCGAATACAGCGATATCCGCAATGGTATGGTGGCTGCTATTGCCATCAAGGTGCAGGAGCCGGTTTTCGAGGCACAGACAAAGACGAAGCTGGGATCGACTCGAATGTCGCCCAATCCTGAGGACATTACAATTCAGAAGTTTGTTGGCGACTTTCTGAAGCGCGAACTCGACAACTTTATGCATCGCGAACCAGAGATTGCCGAAGTGATGCTCTCAAAGATCCAGTCGAACGAACGCGAACGCAAGGAACTCGCAGGCCTCTCGAAGCAGGCCAAGGAACGTGCAAAGAAAATCAGTCTGCACAATCGCAAGTTGCGCGACTGCCACATTCATTACAACGACCCAAAGGGTACACGACAAGACGAATCGTGCATCTTCATCACCGAGGGAGATTCTGCTTCGGGATCGATTACCAAGAGCCGCAATGTCGAGACACAAGCCGTATTTTCCCTTCGTGGCAAACCGCTCAATTGCTTCGGCATGACCAAGAAGGTTTGCTACGAAAACGAGGAATTCAACTTGCTGCAGGCTGCACTCAATATTGAAGATGGCCTGGATGGCCTTCGCTACAACAAGGTTATCATTGCTACCGATGCTGATGTCGATGGTATGCACATCCGTCTGCTCATGATGACCTTCTTCCTGCAGTTCTTCCCCGAACTAGTGCGAAAAGGCCATGTATATATCCTGCAGACACCACTCTTCAGAGTTCGCAACAAGAAGATTTGTCGTTATTGTTATACCGACGAAGAACGTGAAGCCGCAATCAAGGAGTGTGGTGCTACAGCCGAGATTACACGATTCAAGGGTTTGGGCGAAATCAGTCCCGACGAGTTCAAGAATTTCATTGGCGAAGATATGCGACTCGACACCGTGATGCTTCGCAAGGAAGATGCCGTTCACGAGATGCTCGAATATTATATGGGCAAGAACACGATGGAACGTCAGGAGTTCATTATCAACAATCTCGTCATCGAGTTAGATGAAGCATAATTAAAATCATGAAACTTATTTTCCCGGGTTCGTTCGACCCCTTTACCAAAGGACACGAGAGCATCGTACGACGTGCACTCGACTTCAGCGACGCAATTGTTATCGCTGTGGGCTACAATGGCCTGAAAGGCAATACAGGTATGTTCACCGTCGAAGAGCGAGTGAAAATGATCAGCGACTTCTATGAAGAGGAACCGCGTGTTTCTGTCATTTCCTATACGACACTTACCACCGATATAGCAAACGAATTGGGATGTTCGCACATCCTTCGTGGTGTACGTACGGTGATCGACTTCGAGTATGAACGTTCGCTGGCCGATGTCAACCGACACCTGACGGGCATCGAGACCATCCTGCTCTTCAACGAACCTGCCATGGCACATATCACTTCGACCACCGTCCGCGAACTCCTCTCCTTCGGCAAGGATGTCTCCGACTTTATGCCCGAAGGGTTCCCGCCTCTTTCCAAGGTCAAGCAACAGAACGAACCGTTCTTCGGTTGATCATAAAGCCAACAAGCTGAGAAAAGCCAAACTTGAATGAAGCAAATTTATAAACTCGTCATAATCGTATGTTTCCTGCTATGTGCAGCCAACGCAAAGGCTGACATCTACAACAGCATGAAGACATTCAACAGCGCATTGCTCTGTCTCGACAGTCGTTATGTCGATACAGTAAACGTTGATGCGCTGACAGAAACGGCAATCAAGGCCATGCTCAAGGAGCTTGACCCCCACTCGACTTATCTTTCACCGAAGGAGGTGGAGCAGATGAACGAGGGCTTGGGCGGCTCGTTCGAAGGTATTGGAGTGCGCTACCAAATGGAAAACGACACCCTCCTCGTGATCAATACGGTGACTGGAGGCCCTTCAGAAAAGGTCGGTATTCTTGCTGGCGATCGCATTATTATGGTTGGAGATTCGACCATTGCTGGTCTAAAATTTAATACCAACGAGATACAGCGCCGTTTACGCGGCCCAAAAGGCTCTGTGGTTGATTTGGGTATAATGCGTCAAGGAGAGCGTGAATTATTGTGGTTCAAGGTTGAACGCGATAAGATTCCTGTCTATAGTATCGATGCTTCATATATGGCTGCTCCTGAGATCGGATACATACGTCTCTCTCGATTTGCTCAAACCACACCCGAGGAGTTCGACAAGGCAATGGGCAAACTTGACGAACAGGGTATGAAGCATCTGATCATTGATCTGCAGGACAATGGCGGCGGTTATCTCAATTCTGCCGTCGAACTTGCCGACTTCTTGCTTCCCTCCTCCGAACTCGTTGTATATACCGAAGGCCGCAGCGATGGAAAGCGCAACTACCTCACTCGTCATCTCTTCGACCACTTCAAGGGACGTGTGGTTGTGCTCATCAACGAACAGAGCGCTTCGGCTTCAGAGATTCTTGCTGGATGTCTGCAGGATCTCGATCGTGGAGTGATAGTAGGACGTCGTTCCTTCGGCAAGGGTCTTGTCCAAAGTCCCGTTCGTATGCCCAATGGTGGTATGATACGTCTCACCATCTCACATTATTATACACCATCTGGCCGTTGCATTCAGAAGCCATACACCAAAGGTGATCAAAAGAGTTACAACGAAGACCTCCTCAATCGTTTCAAGCAGGGCGAACTGCAGAGTGCCGATAGCATCGACTTCGCCGACTCGCTCAAATGCTACACACGCAATGGACGTGTCGTCTATGGTGGCGGTGGTATAATGCCCGATATCTTCGTACCCCTCGACACTACCACCTATACGAAATCTCATCGTGCCGTGAATGCGAAAGGTTCGCTCAATAGGTTTATTGTCCAGTATTTCAAGGCTCACCAGCAGGAACTGCATCAGCAGTATCCTACAATCGAAGATTTCCTCAACGAAAAGTCAGGCTTCAAGGTGACCGACGAGATGGTCGGTGGCATTATCGAACAGGCACGCAAGGATAGTGCCCAAAGCAACGAGCTCGACTCACTTTACACCAACGAGATTTTCCGTAGCCAGGTAGCTGCCTACCTAGCCAACGACTTATATGAACAAGGTGCCTACAGTCGCATCATGAATCATACATCCGACGTCTTCAATGCAGGGATGGCTATCATTAATGATGAACACCGATACAAGGAACTGCTAAAATCGAAATAAAACACATGAATGCTTTACACTCACTTTTCCGACATCTGAAGCCGACCAGCACCTGGTGGCTATGTCTCGCAGCAGTTGTGCTGATGTTGTCACTCACAAGTGCCGACACCAAACGCCCAATCACCATTTTTATGATTGGTGACTCTACTATGGCCAACAAGCCCCTCGACGGCAACAATCAGGAACGTGGCTGGGGCCAAATGTTATCGGGATTCTTCACTGACGACATTCGTGTTGACAATCACGCGCTCAACGGACGCAGCTCGCTCTCGTTCATCCTCGAAGGCGAATGGCAAAAGGTCTATGATGCCATCAAGCCGGGCGACTACGTATTCATACAGTTCGGCCACAATGACGAGAAGATCAAGTCAGAGAATCGTGGCACACGTCCCGGCACTCCCGAGCCACCCCTTTGTCCTGACCAATGGGGTCGTCCCGCATCGTTCGACGACAACCTTCGCAAATTTGTCAACGAAACGCGCGAAAAAGGAGGAATTCCTGTGCTGTTCAACAGCATCGCACGTCGTAGTTTCTTTGAAAACCAGAATGCAGCCGAGGAGGATGACCTCTTCGGAAAAGGCATCACCTTGAAGACCGAAGGCGATTCTTTGGTCGAAACTCACATCATCACTCGTGGTGACGGCACTGTTGATGACTATCTCGAAGCACCTCGTCGCATTGCCAAGGAGATGAAGGTTCCTTTTGTCGAAATGAATGCCATCTCTAAGAAAGTCATTCTGGGCGAAGGTGTTGAAGGGTCGAAGGATCTCTTCTGCTGGCTTCCGGCCAACACTTACGCCGCTGCACCCAAGGGACGAGAGGACAACACTCACCTTCGCATTAGCGGAGCACGCAAGATGTGTGCAGCCACCATCGATGCCATTGGCGAAGCCGTTCCAGCCCTCAAACCTTTCATCCGCAAATATGAACTGGTAGTTGCAAAGGATGGTTCGGGTGACTTTATGACTGTACAGGAAGCCATCAACGCCGTCCCCGACTACAATAGTGAAGAAATCAAAATTATGATTGCACCAGGCACCTACAAGGAGAAACTGGTAGTGCCTGAGTCGAAGAGCCATATGACGCTGATAGCGCGCACCGAAGGCGAGGTGATCATCACCAACGATGATTATGCTGGAAAGACTTCGCTCGTAACAGGTCGCAAACTTGGAACTTCAGGCTCCTCGACAGCCTATATCTATGCGCCCTACTTCGAAGCCATTGGCATTGTGTTTGAGAACACTGCCTCCAACGAATCCTATGCACAAGGTGGACGTGGCGTAGGCCAGGCAGTTGCCGTGCTTGTTGCTGGTGATTGCGTTGTCTTCCGTCGCTGCAAGTTCCTTGGTCATCAGGACACACTCTACGCCTATGGTCGCAAGTCCGACCCCAAGACTCCCGAGGCAGTGGCAGCAGCTAAAACACAACGTATCCCCGAAAATATGCAGTCGCGTCAGTATTACGAGGATTGCTATATTGCAGGCACTGTCGATTACATCTTCGGCTGGGCTACCGCCTACTTCAATCGTTGCGAACTTCATTGCCTGGGCGATGGATATGTTACGGCAGCTGCTACTCCTCAAGGACAGACCTATGGTTATGTCTTCAACGAGTGCCACATCACCGCCGAACCTGGTGTCCAGACCTACTTAGGTCGTCCTTGGCGACACTACGCACAGACTGTCTTTGTCATTTGTACTATGGACGAATGCGTGCGCCCACAAGGGTGGCAGACATGGCCCAACAAGGAGACTGGTGCTGATGGCTCAGCCACAGCTTTCTATGCCGAATACAATTCGAAGGGTGCAGGAGCACAACCTAAGCAGCGTGTCGCTTGGTCGAAGCAGCTCACCAGCAATATGGTTGAACGCTTCACTGCAGCCGAAGTATTGAAGGGCTACGATAACTGGAATCCCGTAAAGTAAATTATTATAGTTACTAGAATTCCTTTCGTCACTAAATTTACTATAGCTACTATATTCAGCAAGATTAATTATATAACACCTTTTACAATAATGAAAAAGATTCTTCCGCTATTAGGTCTTTTGATTATTCCGACCTTGAATAGTTGTACCAGCAAGGTTGCTGAACCTGAACCATACTCTGTACGTATGGTTCGTTCCGAAATCGCTCGCAATCCCGATTGTGTAACCATCGACTACAACACCCAGCTGAAATGGAACTACACCCACGGACTGTTGATGCAGTCTATGCTGATGGCAGCCCAGCAGTATCCCGAGTTGGCAGAAGTGGTCGATCCCTATGTGCGTCATTATGTCGATACCATCATCCACAAGGATGGTCGCATCGAGCGATATAAGCTGAGCAACTACACGCTAGACCACATCAATGCCGGCAAGATGCTTATGATGGCCTACGACAAATGGCACGAGCCACAGATGCGCCTGGCTCTCGATACTCTCTATCTGCAGTTGCAGAGTCATCCTCGTGTGAGCGAAGGCGGTTTCTGGCACAAGAAGGCCTATCCTTGGCAGATGTGGCTCGATGGCATCTATATGGAGGCTCCCTACTATGCCGAATATGCCAAGCGGTTCCTCACAGGTGAAGCCCAGCAGAAGGCTTATGACGACGTGGTCAACCAGTTTATGGTAGTGGCACGTCACACCTATGATCCTGCCAATGGTCTATATCGCCACGCATGGGACGAGAAGCACGAGCAGAAATGGGCTGATCCGGAGACTGGTCAGGCTCCACACGTTTGGGGTCGTGCATTGGGTTGGTACACCATGGCCATGGTCGATGTTCTCGGATTCCTTCCCACCGACTATAGTGGTCGCGACAGCATCATCTCGCTGCTCCAGCCACTTTGCGAAAAACTCCTCACCTATCAGCAGCCCTCAATGGCCTGGCAGCAGGTCATCGACCAGACGGGTCGTGAAGGCAACTACGACGAGGCTTCGTGCACAGCAATGTTTGCTTACACCTTCATGAAGGGTGCGCTCCTCGGGGTTCTTCCCATTGAGTATTGGGAAAAAGGCTATAAGATATGGGAAGGATTGAACGAGAACTTCATCTGCGAAGATGTCGATGGACAAGGCAATCCTACAGGCACCATCAGCCTAACTCGCATCTGCGGCGTTGCAGGTCTCGGTGGCACTCCTTATCGCAGTGGCGACTACGACTACTACATCAACGAGATCATTCGTGACAACGACCCGAAGGGTGTAGGTCCATACATCATGGCCTCATTGCTGGCCGAGAAAAATGGTCCTGTCCTGAAATAAGAGTTTTATTTATTCACTATCAAATAATATTCATTAATTATGTTCAAATTTGTTCGAGCACGCCATCGTAAAGCTTATCTCAAATTGGCGTGGAAACATCTCGTTTGGCCTGAAAAGGTTTACAAACTTGCGCATGGCAAACATGCACATTCCAAAAAGGAACGTTCAATTATTCACGAACTTTTGGCTCTTGGTATCATTCATCGCCATTCATCTTCAAGTATATCCAGCGATGACAAGGTCGTCTTCGAGAAAGACGAATAATCAAAACAATCCCCCGACACAATCAAGTGTCGGGGGATATTTTTGGGGGATACTTAGGGATTTGAAGGGATTTTTGAGGATTTTAAGGGACGATACATTCGTCTGAATAATACTTGGACTCAATAAACATATGTCCCTTAATATCTCTTAGATTCCCTTAATATCCCTTAGAATCCCAGAGATCTTATCTCCTTCCGGAGCTCGAATGACCGCTACCGCTTACGATGCCGCCACCTCCAGCAGGCTTGGAGCTATTGCCGTTGTTGGGCTTGGCTGAGCTGCTGCCTGAGGCAGGAGCATTGGTTGCGCCACGCGTGGTGCTACGGTTGTTGATCTGCGGGGTATTCTTGTTCTGGCCCTTGCGCTGATCCTGGTAACGATTGTCCTTCTCGCGATTGTCCTGGTTGCGGTTATTATAGCCGTTCATAGGATGCCTTGCACCTTCTTCGCGACGGTTGTTACCGAAGTCGAGGCGCGAATGATCTCTCTCGTGGGACGAGCCGTGGATGTTATGGGGTTTGGGTTCAACCTTGTGGTTGTATCTGTTGCCCTGGCCATAGAATCCACCCGAGTAGTGATTACGGCTGTGTCCACCTACATAAACCTTGAAGATGCTGGGAGCATCGAAGTAGTAGAACTTGGGGTTGTTGTAGATCTGATATACTCTGAATCTCCAATGTCCGCGATAGGTATAGACAGGACGATAGAAGTACTCAAGCTGGAGGAAACGATTGTACTGCACAGCGTTCAGGATGAAACGCATATCGTCATTACGCCAGTCAAGGAACGTATAGTACATATTGATGGCCGACAGATAACCCCTGCACACATCGTCCATAATGGGATTGATGGCGAAAAGGAAGTCATAGTTGATCTCGTAGCAATCGTCGTACTGCTGAGGAGTCATGTCGAGCTCCCATGCCATACGATCGCTGAGGAAGCGAGCAGTCTCACGCATCTGGCTATGAGACATTGCAAACACCTGGCTCATGGCCAACAAGGCGATTGCGAGGGTTACAAACATCTTTTTCATACTCGTTATGTATTAGTGGTTAGTAATGATTTTTCGTTTATTCTCGACTTTTGGACAAAGTAGATAGTGGAAAGTTTAAAAAGGGGATTAATGCGTGGTATCAAAAGCCAGCAGCAGGTAAAAGAAAAAAGGGAATCAATGGGTATTAGAGGAAAATGCGAAAGAATTTAGCCTCTCCTATAAATGATACAGGAGAGGCTAAATAGGTAATATCAGATCAAAGGAATACCGGCCTGGGCACAAGTGCTGCGCATCTCGCTTGGCCAGATGCTCGACTGAGTCTCACCGATATGTGCCTTGTGGAGCAGAATCATGCAAAGACGGCTCTGTCCGATGCCGCCACCTATCGACAGTGGCAGTTCGCCTTCGAGCAGACGATGGTGGAAGTAAAGGCTCACTCGCTCCTCCTTGTTGGTCAGTTTCAACTGTCGCAGCAAGGCCTCGGCATCCACACGGATACCCATCGACGAAAGTTCCATGGCAGCACCAAGCACAGGATACCACACCAGCAGGTCGCCATTCAATCCAAGGTATCCTTCTTCGTTCTCGGTGGTCCAGTCATCGTAGTCGGGAGCACGCATATCGTGCTCCTTTCCGTCGGAAAGCTTGCCACCAATGCCCATAATGAACACGGCGCCATGCTTCTTGCAGATCATGTTCTCGCGTTCCTTCGGGTCCAGATCGGGATACATCTGACGCAACTGCTCGGCATGGATGAAGAAGATATCCTCAGGCAGGAACGGCTTGATGGTGGGATAGGTCTCGCAGATGTAGAATTCCGTGCGAAGAATGGCGCTGTAGATCTTGCGCACAATCTTCTTCAGGAACTTCACGTTGCGATCCTCCTTGCGCATCACACGCTCCCAGTCCCACTGGTCGACATACAGCGAATGGGTATTGTCGAGTTCCTCATCGGCACGAATGGCATTCATATCAGTGACAATGCCGAACCCCTCCTCAATGCTGTATTCAGCCAGTGTGTTGCGTTTCCATTTGGCCAGCGAGTGCACCACTTCGGCGCGAGCCTCCTGCATATCCTTGATGGGGAAATTCACGGCACGCTCCACACCATTCAGGTCGTCGTTCATGCCAAGGCCCCTTAAGACGAACAAGGGGGCGGTGACACGACGCAGACGCAGTTCGGTGCTCAGGCTCTGCAGAAAGAAATCCTTGATATTCTTGATCGCCTGTTCGGTTTGCTTCAGGTTGAGGGCAGGCTTATAATCAGCAGGAATAATAAGTTTGCTCATTTTATCAAAAAAGGATATGAAGGGATTACTCGTACTCCTGCCAACTCTTGATCTGGATATCCTCCTGCGACTTCTGGGTGAATGCCTCGATGAATGCACTTGCCAGGCGGGCATTGGTCATAAGCGGGATGTTGTGGTCGATGGCACCGCGACGAATGCGATAGCCATTGGTCAGCTCGCGCTTCGAATGGTTCTTCGGGATGTTGATGATGAGGTCGAACTTGTGAGCTGCGATCATGTTCATCACGTTCAACTCCGACTCGGGCTGCTCATCAGGCCAATATACTGCAGTAGCCTTCACATTGTTGTCGTTGAGGAAGCGTGCTGTACCTGCCGAAGCAAAGATGGTATAACCTGCCTTCACCAGTTCGGCAGCTGCATCGAGCAGAGCAACCTTCGACTTGGTTTCACCCGACGAAATCATGATGGCCTTATCCTTCGAAGGCAGTTTGTAGCCAGTGGCGATAAGGGCATTGAGCAGAGCCTCGTCGAAGTCGTCACCCAGGCAGCCTACCTCGCCCGTCGAACTCATATCTACACCAAGCACGGGGTCGGCATTCTGCAGACGTGCGAACGAGAACTGCGAAGCCTTCACGCCGATGCGGTCGATGTCGAACTCGCTCTTGTCGGGTTTCACGTAAGGAGCATCGAGCATGATACGTGTTGCCGTATCGATGAAGTTGCGCTTCAGTACCTTCGAAACGAATGGGAACGAACGCGATGCACGCAGGTTGCACTCGATCACCTTCAGGTCGCGACCCTTGGCCAGATACTGGATGTTGAATGGGCCCGAGATGTTGAGTTCCTTGGCAATGGCGCGCGAAACCTTCTTGATCTGACGAACGGTAGCGAACGAGATGTTCTGCACGGGGAAGCACATTGTGGCGTCGCCCGAATGCACACCGGCATATTCGATATGCTCCGAGATGGCATACTCGACCACCTCACCCTGCTGGGCAACGGCATCGAACTCGATCTCGTTGGTCTCGGTCATGAACTGCGAAATCACCACAGGATATTCCTTCGAAACCTCGCTGGCCATCTCGAGGAAGCGCTTCAGCTCGGCATCGTCGTAGCAGACGTTCATCGCAGCACCCGAAAGCACATACGAAGGACGAACGAGCACAGGATAACCCACCTCCTCGACGAACTTATGTACGTCATCCATCGAAGTCAGCGCACTCCACTTCGGCTGGTCGATGCCAAGCTTGTCGAGCATGGCGCTGAACTTGCTGCGGTTCTCGGCACGGTCAATCGAGACTGGCGATGTACCCAGGATGGGCACCGACTGGCGATGCAGTTTCATGGCGAGGTTGTTGGGGATCTGTCCACCCACCGAAACAATCACGCCGCGTGGCTGCTCGAGGTCAATCACGTCAAGCACACGTTCGAACGAAAGTTCGTCGAAGTAGAGACGGTCGCACATGTCGTAGTCGGTCGAAACTGTCTCGGGGTTGTAGTTGATCATGATCGACTTGTAACCCAGTTTGCGGGCAGTATTGATGGCATTCACCGAACACCAGTCGAACTCTACCGACGAGCCGATGCGATAAGCACCCGAGCCGAGCACAACCACCGACTTCTCGTTCGAATAATAGTTCACGTCGTGACCCTGCACAGCATAGGTCATATAGAGGTAGTTGGTGAGGTCGGGATGCTCGGAAGCCACTGTCGGGATGCGCTTCACGGCAGGCAGGATGTTGAGCTTCTTGCGAAGGGCACGTACGGCAAGCACCTCCTTCTCCATGTTGCTGCCCTGATGTGCATTGAGCACGAAGCGGGCAATCTGGAAGTCCGAGAAGCCAAGCACCTTGGCCTTGGTCAGCACATCGGCAGGAAGCTGGTCGAGTGAAGTATAACCTTCGAGCACGTGCTTGTAATCGACGATGTTCTTCATCCTTTCGATGAACCAGGGGTCGATCTTCGTGAGTTCGTACAGTCTCTCGATGCTGTAGCCTTCCTCCAAAGCCTGAGCGATGGCGAAGATACGCAGGTCGGTTGGGTTCGAAAGCTCCTCGTCGAGGTTGTCGAAGCGTGTGTGGTCGTTGCCCACAAAGCCGTGCATGCCCTGTCCGATCATACGCAGACCCTTCTGCAGCATTTCCTCGAACGAACGACCGATGGACATGATTTCGCCCACCGACTTCATCGACGAACCGATCTTGCGGCTCACGCCTACAAACTTCGTGAGGTCCCAGCGTGGGATCTTGCAGATCATATAGTCGAGCGAAGGAGCCACATAGGCCGAGTTGGTAGTGCCCATCTCGCCGATCTGGTCGAGCGTATAGCCCAGGGCAATCTTTGCGGCAACGAATGCCAGAGGATAACCTGTAGCCTTCGAGGCAAGGGCCGACGAACGCGACAGACGAGCATTGATCTCGATGATGCGGTAGTCGTTGGTCTCGGCATTGAAGGCAAACTGGATGTTGCACTCACCTACAATGTTCAGATGACGCACGCACATGATGGTGATGTCCTGAAGCATCTTCACCTGTTCGTCGGTCAGGGAACAGGTCGGAGCCACCACAATCGACTCGCCCGTATGGATGCCGAGTGGGTCGAAGTTCTCCATCGAAGCCACGGTGAAGCAGTGGTCGTTGGCATCGCGAATGCACTCGAACTCGATTTCCTTCCAGCCCTTCAGCGACTCCTCAACCAGAACCTGGGGCGCAAAGGTGAAGGCACTCTCGGCAATCTCCTTGAACGTTGCCTCGTCGGGGCATACGCCCGAACCCAGGCCACCCAGGGCATAGGCCGAACGGATCATGATGGGATAACCGATCTTGCGGGCCGAAGCCAGGGCATCTTCCAGGGTCTCGCAGGCATGGCTCACGGGCACCTTGGCATCAATCTTGTTCAGTTCCTTCACGAAAAGGTCGCGGTCTTCGGTGTTCATGATGGCTTCCACGCTGGTGCCAAGTACTTCCACGCCGTACTCCTTCAGCACGCCCTTCAGGTAGAGTTCGGTGCCGCAGTTGAGCGCGGTCTGTCCACCGAATGCCAGCAGGATGCCGTCGGGACGCTCCTTCTTGATGATTTCGGTCACATAGTAGGTGTTGACCGGAAGGAAATAAACCTTGTCAGCAATACCTTCTGAGGTTTGGATAGTCGCAATGTTCGGGTTGACCAAAACAGAACTAATACCCTCTTCACGCAAAGCCTTCAATGCCTGACTGCCTGAATAGTCAAACTCTCCAGCCTGTCCAATCTTCAAGGCACCCGAGCCAAGAACAAGGACCTTCTTCAGTTTCTTTTTCATTGTAGATGAAATTTAATAACGACTTATTGTATGGTGTTGTTGTTAACTTTCGTTTTAGGGATATTTGGGGATGTTTAGGGATATTTGGGGATATTTGGGGACGTTACCTTGTTCCCGTTCGGTCACGTCCGAGAGAAGCGCCTTGTTGAGAATGGGACCCAAGAAACATTCGTCCCTTAAAATCCCTTAAAATCCTTAAGAATCCCTTACAATCCCTAATTCATTTTTCAAATACCTGGTTGTCCAGGTATCGAATTTCTCGCAGATCTCCTCGGGGCTTCCGTGGGCGATCAGATGTCCTCCGGCTGAACCGCCATCAGGACCCATGTCGATGATGTAGTCGCAGCACTTGATGACGTCCAGGTTGTGTTCGATGATGATCACCGTGTTGCCCTTGTCGACCAGTCGGTTGATGCAGGACATCAGCACACGAATGTCCTCGAAATGCAGACCCGTAGTGGGCTCGTCGAGGATATACACCGTCTTTCCCGTCTGTTTCTTCGACAGTTCGGCGGCCAGCTTCACGCGTTGCGACTCGCCGCCCGACAGTGTGGTCGAAGGTTGTCCCAGTTTGATGTATCCCAGGCCCACCTCCTGCAGCACCTTGATCTTGTTGAGGATGGTAGGCACGTTCTCGAAGAACTCCACGGCCTGGTTGATGGTCATATCGAGCACGTCGGCAATCGACTTTCCCTTGAAGCGCACTTCCAGTGTCTCGCGATTGTAGCGCTTGCCCTGGCAAACCTCGCAGGGCACCATCACGTCGGGCAGGAAGTTCATCACGATGGTCTTGTATCCGTTGCCCGAACAGGCTTCGCATCGTCCTCCGCCGATGTTGAACGAGAATCGTCCGGGCTTGTAACCCCTCATCTGTGCCTCGGGCAGTTGGACGAAGAGGTTTCTGATGTCCTGGAACACGCCCGTATAGGTGGCGGGGTTCGAACGTGGTGTGCGTCCCAGAGGCGACTGGTCCACGGTGACCACCTTGTCGATGTGTTCCAGTCCGCTGATCGACGTATAGGGCAAGGGTTCGGTCAGAGAACGGTAGAACTTCTGGCTGAGGATGGGCTGCAGCGTTGCATTCACCAGCGTCGACTTTCCCGAACCCGACACACCCGTCACGCCAATCAGGCAACCCAGTGGGAACTCCACCTTTTCGCCCTTGAGGTTGTGTCCCGATGCGCCTTCGAGCACCAGCATCTTGCCGTTGCCCTTACGACGTACGGCAGGCACTTCGATGCGACGTGTGCCGTTCAGGTAGTCGCTCGTCAGCGTGTGCTCCTTGAGCATCTGGTCGGGAGTGCCTTCAAACACCACGTTGCCGCCCTTGCGTCCCGCACCGGGACCGATGTCCACGAGGTAGTCCGACTGCAGCATCATGTCGCGGTCGTGTTCCACCACGATGATCGTATTGCCGATATCGCGCAGTTTCTTCAGCGACTGTATCAGCAGCTGGTTGTCGCGCTGGTGCAGTCCTATTGAAGGCTCGTCGAGGATGTAGAGCACGTTCACCAGTTGCGAACCTATCTGCGTAGCCAGTCGGATGCGTTGCGACTCGCCGCCCGAAAGTGTCATCGAAGGACGGTCGAGCGAAAGGTATCCGAGGCCCACGCCAAGCAGGAACTTGATGCGCGTGGCAATCTCCTTCAATATCTCGCCAGCGATGCTCTTCTGCCTTTCGTTCAGCTTCGCAGGCAGCTGGTCGACCCATTGGGCCAGGTCGGTGATCGTCATGGCACTCACCTCGGCGATGTTCTTGCCGTCGATGAAGTAATGGAGCGACTCATTGTTCAAGCGCTGTCCGTGGCAGTGGGGACAGGTCTGCACCGTGCTGAACGACTCAGCCCAGCGGCGTTCCTTGGCCGAAGCGTCATCACCTGCGGCATCCTTCAGATATTTCACCAGGCCCTCATAGGGCATGGTCATCATCGAGTAGCCCATCGACTCTTCCGACACGTGGTACGATTGTCCCGTTCCGCTCAGCACAGCCTCGATGGCATCTTCGGGCAGGGTGCTGATGGGGTCGTCGAGCGTGCAGTCGTAGGTCTGCAGCAGTGCCTCGATCTGCCAGAAGATCATGCTTTTCTTCTTCTTGCCCAGCGGGACGATGCCGCCTTCGGCTATCGACAGCGACGTGTCGGGGATGATCTTCGTCCGATCCACCATCGTCACCGTTCCCAGGCCATGGCAGTGGGGACAGGCGCCCATGGGGCTGTTGAACGAGAAGTCGTGCGGCGCAGGTTCCTTGTACGACAGGCCCGTCACGGGGTCCATCATCGAGCGCGAATAGTACTTCAGCTGGTCGTCGCACATGATCATCATCATTCCCTCGCCATGGCGCATTGCAAGTCGCACGCTTTGGCGCAGACGATGTTCGTCGATCGACTCCACGCGCATCTTGTCAACCACCAGTTCGATGGAGTGGTTCTTGTAGCGGTCGAGCTGCAGGCCGTGCAGTATCTCGCGCATCTCGCCGTCGATGCGCACGTTCAGATAGCCCTTCTTGCGCAGGTTCTCGAAGAGTTCGCGATAGTGGCCCTTGCGGTTTCTGACGAGCGGAGCCAGCAGATACACGCGGCGTCCCTCGTAGTCCTTCAGGATGAGGTCGATGATCTGGTCTTCGCTGAACCTCACCATCCTTTCGCCGCTCAGGTAGCTGAATGCCTCGCCGGCACGTGCATAGAGCAGTCGGAAGAAGTCGTAGATCTCGGTGGTGGTGCCCACCGTCGAACGCGGATTGTGGTTCACCGTCTTCTGCTCGATGCTGATCACGGGCGAAAGGCCCGAGATCTTGTCCACATCGGGGCGTTCGAGGTTACCGAGGAAGTTGCGCGCATAGCTCGAGAAGGTCTCGATGTAGCGGCGCTGACCTTCGGCATAGATGGTATCAAACGCAAGCGACGACTTTCCCGAACCCGAAAGACCGGTCACAACAGCAAGGCTGTGACCGGGGATGGTAACATCTATATTCTTCAGGTTATGGACTCTTGCGCCTAATACCTCTATAGCCATATATCAAAATAGTGCCCGTCGGTTGAGACGGGCTTTTCTTGGTACGCCCTTTGTCAGAGCGATAGGATTAATTCTCATTCTTGGCTTTCCAGCCGAGAGCCGAAGCGCCGAGGACGGCAGCGTCGCCCGATGCGAGACCCGAAGGCAATACCTTGATCTTGCCCTTCCAGATCTGCAGGAGGTTCTCCTCCATGGCCTTCACGATAGGCTTCATCAGCAGGTCGCCTGCGTTGGCAAGACCGCCGAAGAGGATGATGGCCTCGGGAGCCGAGAAGGCAACGAAGTCGGCAAAAGCCTGACCCATGATGCGGCCGGTGAAGTCGAAGATCTCCTTGGCCAGTGCATCGCCTGCCATGGCAGCGTCGAAAACATCCTTCGAGGTGATCTCCTCGGGAACGAGGTTGCGAAGAGCAGAAGGAGTCTCACGGGTTGCAAGGAATTCGCGGGCTGTGCGAGCCACGCCCGTAGCCGAGCAGTAGCACTCCAGGTGGTCGGTCATACCGCATCCGCACATACGGTTGCCGTTATGACGGATTCTTACGTGTCCAAGTTCGCCGGCAAAGCCGTCATGGCCATACACCAGTTCGCCATTGATCACGATGCCCGAGCCGACACCCGTACCCAGGGTGATCTCGATGAAGTCGCGCATGCCGCGTGCAGCACCGTAGGTCATTTCGCCGATGGCTGCAGCATTGGCATCATTCGTCACAGCCACGGGGATACCCAGGCGCTCGTAAAGTGCATCTGCCAATGGGAGAATGCCTTTCCATGGAAGATTAGGTGCATATTCAATCGTGCCGGTGTAATAGTTGCCGTTGGGCGCACCAATACCGATACCTGTGATCATCTGTGGGCCACCCACCTGCTCGAACAGCTCGCTGAGCGAACGTGCAATGGCGTCGATGAAATCGTTGAATTCGATGTAAGCTTTGGTTTTGATGGCATTTTTGGCAACGACCTTGCCACGACTATCAACAATACCCATCACGGTGTTGGTGCCACCGCAATCGATACCTACTACATAAGGTTTACAAGTAACCATAATTTATATATATTTAAAAGGTGTAATACTTTTTCGGGGGCAAATATACTAATTTTTTGTGGAACTTGCAAGAAATAGTAGAGTTTTTTTGCAAAAAAACCTAATATAGACCCCTAAACTATCTCAGTCGCAATACCTGACCTTCATGTACGGTGGCCGAAACCAGCTTATTTCGCCTCATAAGGCTCCTGATGGTCACGCCATAGACTTGCGAGATGCTCCACATCGACTCGCCCACCTTCACCCGGTGTACGGTGAACTCCTTGGGAGCCTTGCTGCGCTTGCTCTGCAGGTAGATGATGTCGTTCTCCTTCAGCACCGAGCGCTTCGTCAGGTCGTTGTATCGGCGCAGCTTGCGCTCGTTGACGCCGTAGTCCTTGGCGATGGCAGCCAGGTCGTCGCCCTTCAGGCAGCGCACGTATTTCAGTCCGCGCTTCGCACTGGTCACGTAGAGGGTGCGGTGGGCGGTGGTCACCTTCTTGTTCTTCAGGATGTCATAGACGTCGAGGTGATGGGTCTCGATCAGGTTCACCAGCATCGTCCCGTACTTCGGGTTGGTGGCATAGCCGCAGGCCTTCAGTCCGTGGGCCCAGCTCTCGTAGTCGCGCACGTCGAGCTTGAAGAGCGAGGCGTAGCGCGGGTTGTCGCACAGAAAGGTCGAATGGTACTCGTATCCCTCGGCCACGCTGCCGAACTTGCAGAACGGCTCGTTCTTCGCATCGTCGTCACACAGCACCGTCGCGCCCTTCCAGCCTCGGCTGTAGGCCTTGATGCCGAAGTGGTTGTTGGCAACCACAGCCAGGTAGCTCGACCCGTAGCCCGACTCCAGGATGCCCTGGGCAAGGGTGATCGAGGCAGGCACGCCGTATTTGCGCATCTGCTTCTGTGCCATTTCCGAATATTTCTCGCAGTACTCTTCCACCGTCAGACGCGGGCCCATCGTTGGGCATTTCGCCTTTTTTGCACCGAATGAGGGTGTAAAAATGAGTTCGACGATGACAAATGCAACAAAAAGAATAGTTTTTTTGCAAAAAGTGGTACAGTTTGTTTGGACATTTGAGATTTTTGCCATATATTTGCAGTGTTATAAAACCCTAACTCCTATGAAAACCATAGAAATCGCCGCAAAGATACGCATTTTAGACGAATCTGAGCTCACTTTGGACCAAAAAAATGTAGTTGATGCCGCAAAATTGGCCACTTCGCGCTCATATTCGCCCTATTCACACTACAAAGTGGGCGCTGCTTGCCTGCTCGACAACGGAGAAATCATCACCGGAAGCAATCAGGAGAACGCTGCCTACCCCAGCGGACTCTGCGCCGAGCGCACCGCCGTGTTCTATGCGCAAAGCCGCTACCCCGAGGCACGCATCCTCAAGCTGTGCATCATCGGCAAGACCGCATCCGACATTTATTCAAAGGGAGTGTGCGCTCCGTGCGGTGCGTGCCGGCAGGTCATCCTTGAGGCCGAGTACCGGAATGGCGCTCCCATCGAGATTCTCCTCCCCTCGCAGCAGGGAATCTATGTCATTAATGGTATCTCGACTTTACTACCTTTCGGTTTTTCCTACGATGAAGTAACCGAATAGTAATTTGAAATCATTTTTTTTAACGAAACCCGAGTTATCAACAATCTAAATGCTACTTTTTCAAGAGGAAACAAGCATAATTAACCCCATTAAAGATTGTTGATAACTTTTGAAAATGAACTTTTCACCCAACACTATATCTTTCTATAAATCAACGAATTGCAACCTACAAAATCGACGAATTTCAAACACCCCGATTTGAAGTGAATCGAAATTGAAAATCAACGAGTTAGAAATTTCCAAATTTTTTCGCAATTTTTTTACTCTTGCACCGTAATTTTTTTTTCTATATCTTTGCACCGCGAAAGGGTAATTCGCCCTTTTCGCAACCAGTTTGACCTATCATAACACAATATACAACCCATCGAAACCCATCGCTCCGAGCTCTGCTCGCGCGAACCGAAGGAAGCAACCTTTCGAACCTTTCGAACTTCTCGAACCTTTCGAACCCCTCAAACCCTTCGAACCTTTCGAACCTAAATAATATCTTCTGTAAGTAAATGGCACCATTCGAGAAACAGTGGGAACAATGCCTCGCCATCATACGCGAAAACCTTCAGAACGAGGACGCCTATCAGGCCTTCTTCGCTTCTGTCCGTGCGGGCGAGTTCAAGGACGGCAGGCTCACCCTGCTCGTTCCCTCTCACTATGTCTATGAGACGCTCGAATCCGACCAGTACTACAACCTTCTCTCCAAGACCTTCTGGCGCGTCTTCGGTCCCAATGCGTCCATCAAGTACCGCATCGGTGTCGTCAAGACCAGCGACGACGATGTCCACGACGACAATGCCTCGGTGAAGCTCAACCCGAAGAATCGCATCGAAGCCGCACCCGAATCCAATTTCGAGTCGCATCTCAATCCCAACTGCACGCTCAGCGCATTCTGTCCCGGCAAGTCCAACGAGCTCGCGCTCAGTGCCGGCCTCACGGTCAGCAACCGTCCCGGCAATTCGGCATTCAACCCCTTCTTCATCTTCGGAGCCAGTGGTGTCGGCAAGACGCACCTTGCACAGGCCATCGGCCTCAAGATCCTCGAGAACGACCCCACCAAGCGCGTGCTCTACGTCACCGCCTATCAGTTCAAGGTGCAGTACACCGATGCCGTGCGTCAGAACCGTCTGAACGACTTCATCAACTTCTACCAGAGCATCGACGTGCTCATCGTCGACGACATCCAGGAGTTTGCCGGCAAGAACCTCATCGCGACGCAGAACACGTTCTTCCACATCTTCAACCACCTGCACCAGCTGGGCAAGCAGCTTGTGATGACCTGCGACCGCCCGCCTGTCGAGCTTGAAGACCTCGTTCCGCGTCTGCTCACCCGCTTCAAGTGGGGCTTCATCGGCGAAATCGAGCGTCCCGACTACGAGCTGCGCAAGGGCATCCTCCGCAGCAAGTGCGAGAAGGAGGGCATCACCATCAGTGAGGACGTCATCGAGTACATCGCACGCAATGCCACCGACAATGTGCGCGACCTCGAGGGAGTCATCAACTCGCTCCTCGCCCATTCCATCGCCTTCAATCGCCCCATCGACCAGGATCTCGCCACGCGCGTACTCCGAATGATCGTCAAGATTGAGTCGAAGGTCATCACCTGCGAGAACATCATCAACCTCGTCATCCAGACATTCGGTGTCGATATGAAGAGCCTCAATTCGAAGAGCCGCAAGAAGGAGATTGTCCAGGCACGTCAGGCAGCCATGCACCTCAGCCATCAGTTCACCACGCTCTCCGTGGTCCGCATCGGCGAAGTGATAGGCGGACGCGACCACGCCACCGTCCTCAGCGCCTTCAAGAAGGTCGACGATATGCTCGCCACCGATCCAAGTTTCACCGAGAAGTACCGCGCTGTCGAGAAGCAGCTCTCGGCAAAGAGGGATTGAAAATTTTCGTTCCAATCATTATATTGTGAATCAAAGTACTTTATAATATAGCAGATAGAAGATATGTTATAGTGTTACTGTCTTTCCTATAAAAGAAAAAAACTGTACTAAAGCTTAAAAACCTATATCAAATCGTGGCATTTCCTCCAAGAATCCTAAGGGGATATGCCACGATTGTTGTATGTCCTCCATTGATCACTGAAAGACATGCGACGATGGAAGAATGTCCGCCAACGTTCGTAGAAGGACATGCAACGATGGAAAAATGTCCGCCAACGTTCGTAGGAGGACATACGACGATGAAAGAATGTCCGTCAACGTTCGTAGGAGGACATGCGACGATGGAAGAATGTCCGTCAACGTTCGTAGGAGGACATGAAACGATAATAGAATGTCTGCCAACGTTCGTCGGAGGACATGAAACGATAATAGAATGTCCGCCAACGTTCGTCGGAGGACATGCAACGATGGAAGAATGTCCGCCAACGTTCGTAGGAGGACATGCGACGATGGAAGAATGTCCGCCAACGTTCGTAGGAGGACATGCGACGATGGAAGAATGTCCGCCAACGTTCGTAGGAGGACATACGACGATGGTAGAATGTCCACCAACGTTCGTAGGAGGATATAGTTCTACAGAATGATGTACGCTTTCGTTCGTTAGGGGACATACAAAGAAATGCAGGCCAATCCGAATGGACCAGCCTGCATAGAGTATGGGGGACTTTATCACTTCTTCTTTCCGAAGAAGGTGGAGAAGAGCCAGAGGACTACTATGGCGCCGATGACAGCAACGAGGAGCTGACCGAGACAGCCGTAGCCTGCGGTGCTGATGCCGAGGAGTTGGAAAATCCAGCCGCCTACTGCAGAACCTACGACACCGAGGATGAGGTCAAGGATGCAGCCATTGCCGCCATTGCCCTTGATACGGCTGGCGATGTAGCCAGCGACGATACCGAGAACGATTACATAAATCCAGTTCATATTGATAAATGTTGATGTGGAACACGAATCTCACGAATCTCACGAATTGTTTTTATCAAGAATTAGCGAATTAGAGAAGTATTAGGGCACACTGAACTCACTGATAGCACAGAAATAATTAGCGCGTAAATGTGGGTCTAATACAATTCGATAAATCTATAATTCGTGATGAAGAAAGAGAAGGATGTTATTCTTCGTAGATGAAGATCTTGGAGCGAGTCTCGGAATAAGGCTTGCCAGTGACGAGGCGCTTGCCCTCCTTCTTGAAGGAAACGTTGTACTCGTTGGGTTTGTCCTTGGTCTCATAGATGTTGGCCTCGAATGCGCGGTCGCTGTGATCCTTGCCTGTGCGGCCCTCGAAATCGTGCTTGCCATAGACCTTGACTTCACGATTGGAGATCTTGACAACACTGTCGACCTTGAGCGAACCAGCCACATACTTACGCTTTCCGACGAGGTCCTTGAACATCTCGTCGTAGTTCTCCTTGCAGAACTTGTCCAACATACGCTCGTAATAGGGAGCATCCTTCAGATTCACGATGTCGGTGACAACGTCGATTACGGACGTGGAAGGATCGTAATAGAAGGTCTTGGTGCCAGCCTCGGAGGCTCCCTTGCCGATGAGTGAGGTGAGACCCTTCAACTCCTTGGCGAAGGAGATTACGTACTCGTTGGGCTTGTCCTTGTTCTCCATTACGCTGGCGAAGAAGGCACGGCCTGCGTGATCGTTGCCGAAACGGCCTTCGAAGTCGTGTGTGCCATAGACGAGGACGGCATCATCTTGCTTGGCGATGCTGTCGACCTTGAGCGAACCGGGCTTGTAATTGCGGGTTCCGGCTGCATCGGCGAAAATCTCGCTGTAATACTTACGGCAGAAGATGTCGAGCATCTTCTCGTAGAAGGCTTCGTTCTTCTCGGGAGCCTTGACTGCTTCGACTACGTCGTTGATCACGTCGATTGCTTTCTTGGTGTTGTCTTTCTGGTCGCCCTGACAAGAGGTAAGCATCATACCTGCGCCGAGGCACAGGAACAGGAATGTTTTGCTGTAATTTTTCATAATGTTAATATTTAAGTTAGAACACGGGATAAAATTCAATATATTAGAAAAAAGCCTACGGCAGAAAAGCCATCCGGACTCAAGATATTGAGGAGGACTTTTTCTCTTTTAGAACTCAGAGGAGTCGTCGTCTTCGTCGGTGAAGCGGGCATCGCGCTCATCAATCCACTCGTTGACATAGGCAATGATGAGGGTGGTGAGGGGAAGAGCGATGATGAGACCGATGAAGCCGAGGAGGGCTCCCCAGACGGAGAGCGAAAGGAGCATCATGGCGGGATTGAGGCCCATGGCTTTGCCCATGATGCGGGGCGTGAGGATCATATCCTGGATGGTCTGCACCACGGCGAAGACGGCGAGTGCGGAAAGCAGGATGAGCCAGAAACTGCCACCGGTGTCGTAGGCCTTCAGGAGGGCAAGCATGATGGTGGGAATGATGCCGACCATCTGAAGGTAAGGAATGAGGTTGAGCAAACCAATGAAGAGACCGAGGCCGATGGCCATCGGGAAGTCGATGATGCTGAATCCGATGGCGAAGAGTATGCCGACACAGAGGGCGACAAGCGACTGACCACGGAAATAGTTGCCCATATTGGTGCGGACGCGGTCGGAGACGTTCATCATCTGACCACGACTGTGCTTGGGCCAGAGGCGCGACCATCCATCGGTAATCTGCTCATAGTCGAGCAGGATGAAGAACAGGTAGAGCAACGTGACGCAGAAGGTGACCAGTCCGCCCACGATATGGAAGGCCTGCGAAAGGACGCCACCCACACCGGGGATGACCTTCTTGATGATCTCGATGAGGTTGCCATTCTCCAACTGGTTGAGCCAATCGTAGTCGGAGATGTAAGGCAGGACAAACTCCTCGAGCAAGGCGGGAACGCTCTTGTTCTGTCCAGCCTTGGTCAGATAGGAGGAGATGAGACTCTCCAGGCGTATCGTCTGGTCGATGAACGAGGGGACGATGAGCATGAAGAAGACTGTCACGATGCCTATGACGAGCAGCAGCACCACGACGATGCTGAGGACACGATTCCTGAGACGCGCCTTCTGCTGAAAGAAGATCACAATCGGATAGAGCAGATAGGCGATGCCGAACGCGATGAAGAACGGCAGCAGGACGCTGCTCAGATAGTTGATCAGCGCGAGGGCTGCAATAAAGACTATTGCGAGCGTGATGATGCGTATCAGACGATCGAAGGTGATTGGCTTGGACATTCGAAGGTTATTTTTTGTAGGGGTCGTTGACACGATCGGCATTGTGGGCGACAAACTCCTTCCACGACTTGGCGCCTCCCTTGGCGCCACCCGCCAAGGGACGGGAAGTGGCATAATGATGCGCCAGGGCGATGGCAAGGGCATCGGTAGCATCGAGCTTCTGACCCTCGAACATGTCGTCGGTGAGATGCAACTGGCGCTTGACCATCTCGGCTACCTGCTCCTTAGCGGCGTTGCCATTGCCGACAATGGAGATCTTGACCTTGGCAGGCGGGTACTCGAAGATGGGGATGTCGCGTTCGACAGCGGCTGACATCACCACGCCCTGGGCACGACATAGCTTGATGAGCGAGTTGGGATTGATGCCCACGAAGGGCGACTCGATGGCAAGTTCGTCGGGGTGATACTCGTTGATGAGCTGCAGGGCACGTTCGTGGATGCGACGCAGACGCACATAGTGGTTCTCGATTTTCGACAACGTGAGCACACCCATGACGACAAGCGAGGGCTTGCGGTCCTCGACCTGCAGGACCGCATATCCCATCACGTTCGTTCCGGGGTCGATGCCGAGGATGAATTTGGGTTCTGAGGGGTTCAAGGGGGAAGAGTGTTTTGGCAGCCATGGACGGCTGCGACTAAAACAAAGGGGAAGAGGGGGCTACTCCTCTACTCCCAAGAGAGAGGGGTCGAAGACGAGGGAATCGTCCTCCATCGTCTGCTCGTACTGACGCAGGGAGCGGAGGTTGATCTGGACGAGCTCGTTTTCACGAATCGACTTGGGATACTTGGACATAGCCTCCTCGAACTCATCGGCCGACTGGACGTCGATGTTGCGCATAATGGCAGCATAGGCGGCAGCCATGTTGCCACGATTGGCCTCATAGGTGGAATCGAGGATGTGATTCATCTGCGTGCGGAACTGCTCGGCAATCTGCATCTGCAGATCCTCGGGCACCTCCTCACTGCCTTCGCCACGCATGCTGTCGGTGAGCTGGGCAAGATAGTCGTAGGTCTCGGCATTCAGATCCTCGAGGGCAGCATCGAGATCGGCCATCGCCTCGTTGGAGGGAGTGCCGGAGACGGTGATGTCGGGATTGATATAGACTTCGATGTCACCGGGTTCGATGACGAGCAGGGTGCTGCCGAGCTGGCTGACGAACTGTACATAGTAGGGCTGACGTTTGTCGACCGTGCCCTCGAAGTGGAAGGCATTGTCGGCGATGAGCGCCGAGTCGAGCAACTGATTGTCGAAGTCGAGCAGATAGACCCATGTGTCGTTGAACGAAGGAACGTCGATGATGGTGTCGCCATAGGGGATCTGTGCCGGCAAATCGAGTGTGCCCGTGATGGTGTAAGGCTTTTCGTGCTTACAAGCACACAGGGCAAGGAGACTGATTACCAAGGCAAAGAGCGGGTAGCGGTTGATTTTCATACTTTGAGTAACTGTAAATGTTGATATAGTTTCTGTACGGGCAAACCCATAACATTGAAATAGGAGCCTTCGAGGCGCGTGCATCCCACATAGCCTATCCACTCCTGGATGCCATAGGCACCCGCCTTGTCGAAGGGACGATAGGTGGAGATGTAATAGTCGATCTGCTGGTCGGAAAGCGGAGCGAAGGTGACATCGGTGCAGCAGACGAACTCGCGATGATCGATGGCACTGCGCAGACACACGGCGGTATAGACCTGATGGGTGCGGTCGCTGAGCAGATGGAGCATGCGGCGGGCATCGTCGGCATCAACAGGCTTGCCCAGCTCCTGCCCTTCGACCCAGACGATGGTGTCGGCCGTGATGAGCACCTCACCGGGACGAAGCTCCATATCGTAGGCATGCATCTTGAGACGCGCGATGTGAAGCGGGATGTCGCCCCCACTGAGCGAGGCGGGATGTGTCTCGTCGATATCCTTGAGACGCACCACCTCCATAGGGATGTCGAGGCCAGCAAGGAGCTGGCGACGACGGGGGCTGTTGCTGGCTAAAAGAAGTTTTTCTACCATCCGAAAGCGATTTTATCAGACATCCATTGTCCCTGCGCCTTGAGCACCTGCTCGATGACGTCGCGTGCGGCGCCCTGTCCTCCCACGAAGGGGCTGACATAGCGCGAGATGGCCTTTATCTCGGGCGCAGCATCGGCGGGACAGACGGGGCAGCCCACGAGCTGCATGACCTCGTAGTCGGGGATGTCGTCGCCCATGTAAAGCATCTGGTCGAGGGGAATGCCCGTCTGGCTAGTCAAAGTCTCAAGGTCGCGTATCTTGTAGCTCGAACTCATGAAGATGTGCCTGACACCCAGATATTCGTAGCGCATACGGATGTTGGGGCTATGACCACCGGAGATGATGGCGACGACCAAACCGCGCTTGACGGCAAGCTGGATGGCGTATCCATCCTTGACATTCAAAGTGCGCAAAGGTTGGCCTTCATCGTCCATGGCGATTGTACTGGTGGACAACACGCCATCGACGTCGAAAACCAACGCTTTGATTCTGGTAAGGTCGAAGTCAAACATTTATTCCTCTACGATAGTAACCCATCCGTGAGTATCCTCGAGGTCACCATACTGAATGCCACGCAAGGTGTTGTAGAGCCTGGTGCAGACGGGACCGGGCACGGTGCTGGGGAGGATGTTGTAGGTCTTGTCCTCGTCGAGGTCGTCGATGCGATAGATAGGCGCGATGACGGCAGCGGTGCCGCACATGGCAGCCTCGTCGAGATAGGCGAGTTCCTCAACAGGCATAGGACGGATCTCGACCTTCAGACCCAGGTCGCGTGCCACCTGCTGGATGGACATATTGGTGATGGACGGCAGGATGGACTCCGAGTCGGGAGTGATGTAGGTGTTGCCATCGATGCCGAAGAAGTTGGCAGGACCGCACTCGTCGATGAACTTCTTGCTACGAGCGTCGAGATAGATGACGGCGCTATAACCCTTCTCGTGGGCCATTTCGCCCGAAACGAGGCTGGCTGCATAGTTGCCGCCCACCTTGACACGACCCGTACCGAGCGGTGCTGCACGGTCGAAGCCGCGCATAATGCAGCAAGGTGTAGCCTTGAAGCCATCCTTGAAGTAAGGACCTACAGGCATCACAAAGATAATGAACTCATATTCGTCGGCTGGAGAGACACCAACCTGGGGACCTGTACCGAAAAGCACTGGACGTATGTACATGGAGCATCCGGTCTCGTAAGGGGGAACGAGATGGCTATTGAGCTTCACAACCTTCAGAACTGCCTCCTCGAAGAGTCCATCGGGAAGAGGTTGCATCAGAATGGTGTGACAAGTAGTCTGCAGACGCTTGGCATTCTCGTTCATGCGGAAAATACGAATCCTGCCATCCTTGCCACGGAAAGCCTTGAGGCCTTCGAAGCCTGCCTGACCATAGTGCAGCACAGTGGCGGCCATATGCATCGTCACTTCTTCACTCTCGCAAACACGGAGTTCACCCCACGCACCATCCTTAAAGGTGCAACGTACATTGTAAGGAGCCTTGCGGTAACCGAAGCCCAGACTGCTCCAATCGATTTGTTCTGCCATTTTAAATAAACTTTTTAATACAATACCTTTTTTTATATATATAATAGCGGTGCAAAGATAATAGATTTATCGTTAACTTGTTCATTTTAGATGCTATTTTTTTGAAATTTTGGTCAAAATTATGTGTTTTTGCCGAAAAAGGGACAGAAAAATTTGGATGAAAAGTGGAAAAAGGCTATCTTTGCGCCGCTTTTGAGTTTAAACATCAGCATCAGGCGGGATGTCCGGGAGCCAAGACTCTAATATAAAGCGCCCGTCGTGATTCGTGTGATGGTATTTTGCTTCAAGGGCAAAAAGAGTAACACAATTAAAATTTTAAACAAAAACAATGAAAGAGTATTCACTCGCAGGCACCAAACGTGCCGAAGCAGGCAAGAAGGCTGCCAAGCAGCTCCGCGCCCAGGGACTTATCCCCTGCAACCTCATCTCGAAGGAGGGTGCACAGTCGTTCAGCGTCAAGGTTGAGGACCTTCGCAAGCTCCTCTACACTTCGACTGTCTATGCTGTAAATCTCGACATCGACGGCACCGTATCGAAGGCCATCCTCAAGGAGGCTCAGTTCGGCCCAGTGAACGAAGAGATCTATCACCTGGACTTCCAGAAGTTCAACGATGGCGACGACATCGTAGTAGCCATCCCCGTGAAGGTTGAGGGCCATGCAGCCGGTGTAAAGGCTGGTGGTAAGCTCGTGAAGAAGGTCAACACCCTGACCGTGAAGGGCAACTACAAGAACATCCCCGATCGCCTGATCGTTGATGTTACCGAGCTTGAACTCGGCAAGTCTTTGTGCGTTGGTGACCTGAAGTTCGAGAATCTCGAGCTCCTCAATGCGAAGAGCGTCATCGTGGCCAGCGTCAAGGCTACACGTGCTTCTCGCAACAAGTAAGCTTTTCCCCGCAAGGGCTTTGAAGAGCTAACGAGGGGAGTAAAAAGGGAGTCGCTCCCTTTTTACTCTCTAATTTTTTTTAATACAAACAAATGAAATATCTTATCGTCGGCTTGGGCAACATCGGAGAAGAATATTGGGGCACGCGCCACAATATCGGGTTCCGGGTGGTGAATGCCCTGGCTGCTGCGCACGATGCCCAGTTCAAGGAGAGCCGCTACGGAGCGACCTGCGAATTCAGGGTGAAGAACCAGGTGCTGCTGGTGTTGAAGCCCAGCACCTACATGAACCTGAGCGGCAATGCCGTGCGCTACTGGATGCAACAGGAAGAGATCACGCTGGACCACGTGCTCATCGTCTGCGACGACATCGCCCTGCCCTTCGGCACATTGAGGATGCGCACCAAGGGTTCGGACGGAGGGCACAACGGACTGAAGGACATCATCGCCAAGTGCGGCGGGGCGAACTTTGCCCGTCTGCGTTTCGGCGTAGGAGGAGACTTCCCGAAGGGCGCACAGGTGGATTGGGTGCTCGGACATTTCCCTCCCGAAGAGGAAGAGAAGATGGGCGAACGCCTGGAGACGACCACCAAGTTCATCGAGGAGTTCTGTCTGGCAGGTGCCGCCAATGCAATGAATCATTACAATGGCAAGTAACGAAGTTAGAATAGACAAGTGGCTCTGGGCCGTGCGTATCTTCAAGACACGCACCATTGCCTCGGATGCCATCAAGATGGGCCGCGTGACCATAGGCGGCCAGAAGGTTAAGCCTTCGCGCAACGTGAAGGTGGGAGAAGTGATCGACGTGAAGAAACCGCCCATCACTTACTCGTTCAAGGTGCTGGCCTTGGCCGAAAACCGCATGGGTGCGAAACTAGTGCCGGGCTTCATGGAGAACGTGACCCGCAAGGAACAGCTCGACCTGCTGGAGATGAACCGCATCTCGGGCTTCAGGGACCGTGCCAAGGGCCTGGGCCGACCCACGAAGAAGGATCGCCGCGACATCGACGACTTCACCACGCCGCAGTACGTCGATGAATTCGACTTCAGCCTTGAGGACCTTGAGGAACTCGATGCCGACGATTGGGCAGAGATCATGAATCCCGAGGGCTAACTGCGTTAAACAGCAACAAAAGAAATGTTTATTGAACAGACACGCGATACACTGATCTCGTATCTTGACAAGAAGGAGTACGAGGTGCGAGACATCGACCGCAAGCATATCAGCATCTTCAGGGTCATCGGGCAAGAAGCCGACCGGCTGGGACGTGAATGCTACGTGATCGGTGGCTTTGTGCGTGACATCTTCCTCGGAATTGAATCGAAGGACATCGACTGCGTGACGGTGGGAAGCGGCATCGAACTGGCAGAACACCTGACCAAGCGACTGGGCAGAAAGCATACACACCTGAGCACGTTCCGCAACTTTGGCACGGCACAGGTGAAGCACACCGAAAAGGACTTCAAGATGGGCGAAATCAAGGAACTGATGAACGTCGAATTCGTGGGTGCACGAAAGGAATCGTATCGCACCGACAGCCGCAAGCCCGTCGTGGAAGACGGCACCCTGCAGGACGACCAGAACCGTCGCGACCTGACGATCAACGACCTTGCCATCTGCCTCAATGCCGAGCGCTATGGCGAACTGATTGACCCCTTCAATGGCCTGGATGACCTCAAGGAAGGGCTTTGCCGCACGCCTCTCGATCCCGACATCACCTTTTCGGACGACCCGCTGCGTATGCTTCGAGCCATACGCTTTGCGTGCCGTTTCGACTTCAAGATAGTGTCCGAGACGTTCGAAGCCATTGCCCGCAACCGCGAACGTATCAAGATCATTTCGGGCGAACGCATCATCGAGGAACTGAACAAGATACAGATGTGCGAAAAGCCTTCGAAAGGCTGGTATCTGCTGCAGAAGTGCGGACTCCTGCAGATCATCTTCCCCGAACTTTCGGCCCTGGCAGGCATCGAAAGCCGCGAAGGACGCGGACACAAGGACAACTTCCTGCACACAATCACCGTGCTCGACAACGTATGCCGCATGGAACGCGAACAGGACAGGAAGCCCAACCTTTGGCTGCATTGGGCTGCCATCTTCCACGACCTGGGGAAATCGAAAGCCAAGCTCTACGACGAGAAGCTGGGATGGACCTTCCACAACCACGACTTCATCGGACAGCGTATGGTGCTGCCCATCATGCGTCGACTGAAACTGCCCCTCGGTGCCGAAATGAAATATGTGCAGAAACTCGTCGGTCTGCATATGCGTCCTATCCATCTTGCCGACGAAGGCATCACCGACTCGGCCATCCGACGTGTGATGTTCGAAGCCGGTGAAGACACCGACGACCTGATGCTGCTCTGCGAAGCCGACATCACCTCGAAGATACCCGAGAAGGTCAAAAGATTCCTCGATAACTTCAAGGTTGTGAGACAGAAGATGCAGGAAATACAAGAAAAGGACGACTACCGCAACTGGACGCCGCCCATCGACGGCAACGAAATCATGGAACGCTATCACCTGCAACCTTCGAAGGAAGTGGGTATCCTCCGCGAAGCACAAAAGAACGCCATCCTCGACGGAGAATGCGAGAATACCCGCGAAGCCGCCCTGGCTTACCTTGATGCGAAGGCAAAGGAGATAGGAATCCTATATTAATGAATATTATGGAACAGCAAGTTCTTTTTACAAACGATATATGTGAAGCATTGAAGACCTTTACTTCAAAGATACTTCACGACCGTCTCTTCATCCTCTTCGATACGGAGACGCTACACTACTGTCTGCCTGTCATTACACCGTTCATGAACGAATATGACATGGCACATCCGAATCAGAAAATCGAAACCCTCTTCATCGAGCATACCGACCAGGCAAAGACCATCGAGACGCTGACCGAAGTATGGCAGGCCCTTTCGGACCGACATGCCTCGCGTCATTCCCTCCTCATCAATGTGGGAGGCGGTATGGTCACCGACCTTGGCGGATTTGCCGCAGCGACATTCAAGCGTGGCATCAAGTTCATCAACGTCGCCACTACCCTACTGGGTGCCGTCGATGCTGCCGTGGGTGGCAAGACGGGTGTGAACCTGGGTTCGCTGAAAAATGAGGTAGGTGCCTTTGCACCCGCCGATGCAGTTCTGATCTCGACCAAGTTCTTCGAGACACTCGACCACGTGAATCTGCTCTCGGGTTATGCCGAAATGCTGAAACACGGACTGCTGAGTGACAAGCAGAACCTCAACGACCTGCTCGACTACGACATCGAACATTGGGATACCGAGACGCTCCTCCCCCTGCTTCAAGCCAGCGTGCAAATCAAGCAGCAGGTGGTGCGACAGGATCCTTACGAGAAAGGTCTGCGCAAGGCCCTCAACCTGGGCCACACCTTCGGCCATGCCTTCGAGACATGGTGCATGCGCAACGGTCATCCCGTGCTGCATGGCTACGCCATCGCCTGGGGACTGGTCTGCGAACTGATCATGAGCCATCAGCAGGTGGCATTCCCTTCGCAAACACTCTACGACATTGCGAACTTCGTGAAGGAGAACTATGGCCCCCTTCGCATCACTTGCGACGACTATCCTGCCCTCTACGAACTCATGACACACGACAAGAAAAACGAGGGCGAAGAGATCAACTTCACCCTGATGCGCAACGTGGGCGACCCTGCCCTGAACTACACAGCCAACAAGGAACAGATTGGCGCCACCCTCGACATCTATCGTGACCTGATGGGGATTTGAACCAATTAACAATTAATAATTAACAATTAACAATTATTGGTTGATAATTAAAAATTAAACAATTGGGAATCTGTTGTTGACATGGAAAACCAGGAACTGGAAATGGCGTATAATTACGCCCAATACACCCACCGAAACATCTTCCTCACAGGCAAAGCCGGAACGGGGAAGACCACGTTTCTGCGCAGGTTGCAAAAGATGACCAAAAAGCGAATGATCATCCTGGCACCGACGGGTGTAGCAGCCATCAATGCAGGAGGAGTGACCATACACTCATTCTTCCAGCTGGCGCCTGGTCTTTACCTGCCAGGAAAGGATATAGCCGGACGCGAAAAGAAATCGAAATACTCCTATTCGAAGCACAAGATCAACATCCTTCGCACACTCGACCTGCTCGTCATCGACGAGATTTCGATGGTTCGCTGTGACCTGCTTGACGCCATCGACGAAGTGCTGAGACGCTATCAGAACCGATATGTGCCTTTCGGAGGCGTGCAGTTGCTGATGATCGGCGACCTGCAGCAACTTGCCCCCGTGGCAAAGGAAGACGAATGGCAGATTCTGAAGGAGAACGGCTACACTTCGCCCTACTTCTTCGGAAGCCAGGCACTTAGGCAGACCAACTACACGACCATCGAACTGAAGCAGGTATTTCGTCAAGCCGACCAGGACTTCGTGGATCTACTTAATCAGGTGCGTGACAACAGGTTGACTCGCGAAACATTAGCGACACTCAATGCGCGTGTCATCCCGAATTTCCAGCCAAAGGACGAGGAGGGATACATCACCCTGACGACCCACAACTACCAGGCTGCCGACATCAACACGATGCGAATGATGCAGCTGCCGACCCAGCCTATTCAGTATAAAGCGGCTATCGAAGGCGAGTTCCCGGAAATGTCGTATCCCACCGACGTCGAACTGACATTGAAGATCGGTGCACAGGTGATGTTCTGCAAGAACGACTCGAACCATCAGTATTACAATGGCAAAATCGGACGCGTGGTGAAATGCGATGCCGAACGTGTCTTTGTAGAATGCGGTCCCGACTCGATGGACCCCAATGCAGATGCTTCGGACGATGACTACAAGGTGATAGAGGTGACCAAACAGGAATGGACGAACACGAAATATTCGACCAACCCGAAGACCGGCACAATTACCGAAGAAGTGGTCGGCGTCTTCCAGCAGATACCGTTGAAGACTGCCTGGGCCATCACTATTCACAAGAGCCAGGGCCTGACCTTCGACCATGCCATCATCCAGGCCGACCGCGCATTCAGCCCCGGACAAGTATATGTAGCCTTGTCGCGTTGCCGAACGCTCGAAGGAATGGTGCTGAGCCGACAAATCCCATCGAGTGCCATTACCGTGGATCCGCAGGTGATGGCATTCAACCAGTTTGTGGACAGCAACCAGCCTACGGCAAAGCAACTGATTGACGACCGAAGGCAATGTGTGGAAGATATCTTGTTCCGCATCTTCGACTACAATCAACTTCTCACACGACTCAACTACCTGCTTCGTCTGGCCGAAGAACATCTCTACAAGGCTTATCCGAACTACGTGAGAAAACTCCGCTCGATACGCGACGAACTGGAAGGTGTGAGCGATGCGCAGAAGAAGGAAAGCCCGCTTCAAGTAGGTAAAATATTCCAGGGTGTGATTCACCAGATGATGCCCCTCACCGAGAACTTCGACGACAACAAAGCCTTGCAAGAACGTCTGAACAAGGGCTTTGCGTGGTTCCTGAATCGCACGGTAGAATTAATGCATGACCTTGTGGATGACGGACTTCCCGACATCGACAACAAGACGACCGAGGAACAGATCGGCAGGGAATACGAGTTGCTTCAGAACGATTACAACCTGAAGGTTCAGATCTTCTCGAAATGCCTGGGAGGTTTCAGCCTCGACGTCTATTGGAATGCCAAGGCATTGGCTTCGATGAACCTCGATGCCCCAAAGACTTCGAAGAAGAAGGCACCAAAAGAGAAAAAGAACAAGGCCCCCGAGAAGGTCAAGATAGCCGCCAGCGACGACATCCTGAACCCGAAACTCTACGATGCCCTGCGCGAATGGCGCATAAAGAAAGCCTATCAGCTCAAGTTGCCGCAATACACCATCATGAACAACCTGACGATTCTGGCGCTCACCAACAATATGCCGGGCAACGAGAAGGAACTGCTCGCAATGCCAGGCATCGGAAAACGCACCCTCGAGGCATTCGGCAAAGAAATCCTTGAAATCATCGCACGATTCAAATAAATTCCTTTCGCACGATACATAAATTTATAAAATATGAACAAGCAAAATCTTTTCATCATGACAGCAGTTGCAACCATTGCAATGGCAACTTCGTGCAACACGAACAAAGAGACTCAGTCGGACAACGGTCCCATCGTCGGCAAGACTGAGATTGTAGCCAATCGGATGACTCCCGAACTCCTGCAGGAACTCGGCAAGATCAGCGATTTGCAGGCTTCACCCGATGGTACCAAGGTGCTCTACGGCGTAGGTTATACCAGCGTGAAGGAGGACAAGTCGAACCGCGAACTCTTTGTACTCGACGTAACCAAGGAAAATGCCGAACCCGTGCAGATCACCCACACTGCCAAGTCGGAACAGAACGCCGTGTGGAGCAAGGATGGCTCGAAGATCTACTTCCTGAGCAGCGAGAGCGGCTCGATGCAGATGTGGCAAATGAACGCCGATGGCACAGCACGCAAGCAGATTTCGGACCTTGACAAGGACATCGAAGGCTTTGTGCTCAGTCCCAACCAGGACCAAGTGCTCGTGATTCTTCCACTCGACATTCCACGCATTGACTCGACCTTGTTCGAAGGCCTCGACAAGACAACGGGACGTCTTTGGGACGATATGAACTATCGTCATTGGGACGACTTCGTGAACAACTGCCCACATCCTTTCATTGCACCTTTCGACGAGAATGGCTTGCGCAAGGAAGCAATGATTGACATCATGGAAGGCGAACAATACGAATGCCCGATGCGTCCTTTCGGTGGCATCGAGAGCTTTGCCTGGAATCCCCAGGGAACGCAGATCGTCTATGCCACACGTAAGGAAGTAGGCACACGATATGCCTTCTCAACACGTTCGTCGCTCTATCTTTACGACATTGTCACTGGTCAGACCTTCGACCTGCATCCCGGCGATCATGGCTACGACACTTGTCCAACCTTCTCACCCGATGGCAAACTCCTCGCCTTCCAGGCAATGGCACGCAATGGCTATGAGAGTGACAAGAACGCTCTTTTGGTGATGAACCTCGATGGTTTCCCGATGGGCAATGATGGCGACTGGGCCAAGGTGAACGATTATGCAGGTAAGTTCAAGGACCTTACTGCAAATTACGACAACAACTGTGAAGCATATGTCTGGGCTCCCGATGGCAAGACCTTGACCTTCGTAAGTTACAGTTATGGCACAGCACAAGTGTTCAATGTAAATCTCGATGGTGAAGTATGTCGCATCAGCGACAATTCGGACCACGACTTCGGCGCTGTGGCTTATGTAGGTGACAAGCTGCTCACGCTGCGTCACGACTGGCATCAGCCCAACGAAATCTTCCTGTTGAAGGAAGGTGTTGCCATTCAGCTCACTCACGAGAACGATGCCCTTCTTGCTCAACTTGGCGACATGGGACGCATTGAGAAACGTTGGATGAAGTGCACCAATGGCGACTCGATGCTCGTATGGATTGCTTATCCTGCAGGCTTCGACGAGGCCATTGCCAAAGACCCCAAACTCAAAGTTCCTACCATCCTCTATTGCCAAGGAGGCCCCGAAAGTGCTGTGAGCCAGTTCTGGAGCACTCGCTGGAACATTGCCATCATGCAGGCCAATGGATATGCCATCGTGCTGCCCAATCGTCATGGCGTTCCTGGCTTCGGACAGAAGTTCAACGAGCAGATTGCTGGCGATTTTGCAGGTCAGTGCATGCGTGACTATTTCACAGCCATCGACAATATTGCAAAGACCGAATCGTGGTGCGACACCGATCGTCTCGGTGCCGTAGGTGCTTCGTTCGGTGGATATTCTGTCTATTGGCTTGCAGGACATCATCAGAAGCGCTTCAAGTGCTTCATTGCACATTGCGGCATCTTCAACTGCGAGTCGATGTACGGTGAGACCGAAGAGATGTGGTTTGCCGATTGGGATTACGGCGGATCATACTTCGGACAAACCGGATTGCAGGAAGGTCTTTGCCATACACCCAAACGCGGCAATGGTGGAGTGAATGCCTGCTATACCGATTCTCCACACAAGTCGATTACGAAATGGGACACTCCAATCCTCGTGATCCACAACGAGCATGACTACCGCATTCCCGTAACACAAGGTATGCAAGCCTTCAACCTTGCCCGTATGCGTGGAATTCCTGCCGAGTTCCTTTACTTCCCCAACGAGAGCCACTGGGTACTCCATCCGCAGAATGCCGTACTTTGGCAGCGCGTTTACTTCAACTGGCTCGACAAGTGGCTCAAGAAGTAAGAGTTAAGAAAGGTTAGATAGGTTCGAAAGGTTAAGAAAGGTTGCTTCATTCTGTGTGCGCGAGCAGAGCTCGGAGCGAAAAGTTCTTAATATGATAACAATCGATACAAGAAAATTACTGCATATCCTTGAAGTGACCCCCGCCACGCATAACATTATGCTGGTGGGGCGTCATGGTATTGGCAAGTCGGAAATACTGACCGAATATTACCAACAGAAAGGTATGAGGGTCGTTCCGCTTTTCCTGGGACAGATGTCTGACCCCGGCGACTTGATTGGTCTTCCCACCAAGACGGGCGAGCGAACGGCCTTCCTGCCGCCATATTGGTTTCCTATTGATGGCAAACCAATCGTCCTGTTTCTTGACGAATTGAATCGAGCACGCCCGGAAATCCTGCAGACAGTGATGGACCTTGCTCTCAATCGCCGATTGGCCGGACACGAGTTGCCAAAAGGGAGCCGCATCATCTCGGCAGTCAACGAAGGAGACGAATACCAGCTCACGCACCTCGATCCATCGTTGGTGAGTCGTTTCAATGTATATCAGTTCTGCCCTACCGTGCAGGAATGGCTGCTTTGGGCACAACAGAAGCATCTGGATCAGCGCGTTATCGATTTTATCTCGAACGAACCCACGTTGCTCGACAGCGTTCCCGAATGGAAGGAAGGTGAAGATACGGGACTTGAGAAATACCCCGATCGTCGTGCCTGGCGACGTGTGAGCGACGTGCTGCAAGAGAGTGGTCCCGATGGGTCAATTCGTCCGAGACGTAACATTGGAGAGGATGACCTGGATATGATTGCCGGCATTGTCGGCGCACAAGCTGCAAGTCGATTCTTTGCATTCACCCAAGGCAACCAGATGCTGACAGGAGCACAAGTATTGAATGATTGCGATGCCTGTGAGGCCAAACTTCGCAGTTATCGTCTGCATCAGTTGGCCATCATCAACGAAAGCATCTTCCAGCACCTCGAAGTCACATATCCCGACGCTTCAAAACTGTTGGCCTATTCCACAGTTTCGAAGGAAGACAATTCGTCGATGGAAGTCGTTCAATTGCAGCGTTATGCCAGCAATCTGCAGCGTTACTACCAACTCCTCGAGAATATGGAGCAAAAGGAAGCGATTGCCCATCTGGCCAATCTGTTCGAGAGTGGCAGTTATCAGGAAGCAATCCTTTTCATCTCAACTTTCTGCCCCGAGATATATCAGAAACTGACTGACTTCATCGCAAGCCTGTAGACCCTCTCGTTCCCCCTGCCTAGGGGGAGGACTTGCTTGTTCGGTTTAAATTCTTCTGGCCACACCCCCTCTATCCCCCGAACAGCGGGGGCAGAATACCTAGGCAGGGGAACTAGAGGGGGTCTTGGTTTGAATGGGAATAAACATTTTGCAATGAACACTATTGACACACTCAAACTTCTAAGCGAGAACTGGTTCCTTCAAGAACCAGCATTCTTCTCACTCCTTTGCCAACAGCAATTGGAGGAGAATGTTCGAATGGAGTGTGCAATACGTTGCGGTCAAGGAAGGATAGAATACAATCCGCTCCTGCTTTCGAAAAAGAACTATGCCGAAGTGGAGCAACTGATGCGTGTCGAGATGATCCGTCTATTTCTGAAACATCCCTACGAACGTCAGCCCGAAGGATGCAGCAAGGAAGCCATTTCAATAGGCTCGGACATTACCATCGGTGATGGATATTGCATGCTTCACAAAGACAAACTTCCCGTTCACGATCCTGCCTTTTACCACCTGCCTCTCGGTCAATATTTCGAATGGTACGCCAAGCAAATCCAGCAACAGAAGCAGGATGAGGAGCGGAAGGATCAGAATGATCGGAATAATCGGAATACTCAGAGTACTCCGAATACTCCGACCCCTCCTAAAACCTCCCTCTTTGACCACCCCGAAGACAGGGATAAATCTCAACTTTGGCGAGAGGACGAACTTCAACGTCAGCGCATTAACGACCTGATAAATAGAACGACTGATTGGGGCAGCCTGCCCGGAGAAATTGTAGAAATCATCAAGGCAAGTACCAAAGCAAGAATCAACAACAGATATATCTGGGAAGGTTTCCATAGCACCATCGTAAGAAGCCGAAGACATCTGACGAGAATGCGTCCCAATCGCAGAACAGAATTTCTGCAATTGGGTAGTACACACCAATTTGACACACATCTTCTTGTTGCCATAGATACAAGTGGCAGCATTACCGAAGCGATGCTCGAAGATTTTTATAGTTCGATCAATCGCATATTCCGATATGGTGTCATACAAATCGACGTTTGTCAGTTTGATGCCGAATTAGGGCCTATTGAACCGATGCATCGTGCCAACAAGACGGTGCAAGTGAAGGGTCGTGGAGGTACCAGTTATCAGCCATTGTTCGACTTCATCATGGAGAAACCTTATGAATACGATGGATTAATTATCCTCACTGACGGACAGGCACCACCTCCGATGAACAGCAACTACGTCTTGAAGAAAGGTGACAAGAAACTGCATACTCCAATCCTTTGGGTATGTGCTGACAAGGCATCGTACGACGCATCTTGCGAATGGATGCGGAAGACGGGAAGGTGTTGTCACCTATAAGAAAGGTTCGAAAGGTTTGAGGGGTTTGAGGAGTTCGAGAGGTTAAGAAAGGTTCGAAAGGTTATGAATAAAGAGCAAGCAAAACAGAGCAACCTAATGAAATTGGAGGCCATGGCGCTCTTTGCTGGAGTGAAAGCCCACACATCGACCGAACGATGGTGGTACTTCAGCGAAATGCGTCGTGTTGGCAGGCCTGTGCGCTTGGATCAAAGTATCTCGGCATACCGAGCCTCGCTTTCCTGGAACTACCTTTTTCTGGGTATTGATTGTCAAGTATTTCTCGAACGAGAAGCACTAATGGGCCGTCTGGGAGAAGACCTTTGGACGTTGTCATTCAGCAGCATCGAAGGAAAAGACCATGCAGCTACTTTGCACGATCATCTGAAACCTCTACAAGAAAAGGGATTCTATATTCCAAACGGAAACGAGAACCTCGAAAGGCAAATGAATTTCAGTCTGGGTCTTTACGGTGCTTGCCTGATGCATGTGGATGTTAGGTTCCCAACCAATCGTCCGCCCCTCCCCTGTTTCATCGAAATCATGGACCTCATCGAAGAGGATAATCGACAAGAATCCAAGCCGTTGGAAGAGATTCTCCACGAACTTGACGAAAAGAAGAGTAAAAGCCTCGCTGCTGATGAGGACGACAACCCAGATATCATTATGGGCGACTGGCAGACCTGGAAATAAACGTTAGTCCTCGGCCGTCCAATAGTTGTACGAAGCAATAGCCTGGCCTTCGAGCATGGCGCCTCCATTCATTGTGAAGGCGCCTTTTTCTTTTGCCTTTGCCATAAATAAAGTCACCTCGGGATTATAAACCAAATCGTAACAGACGTGCTTAGAAGTAAGATATTCGTAAGGTATAACAGGACAGGTATCTACATTCGGATAGGTGCCTACTGGGGAACAGTTGATGATGACCTTATGAGCAGACATCACCTCAGGAGTCAATTGTTCATAGGTAAGACAATCGGAAGAAGGGGTACGTGACACAAATGTGTAAGCGATTCCCATATCTTCCAAAGCAACCCGAATGGCTCTGGATGCACCTCCAGTTCCAAGAATCAACGCAGCAGAATTTGGAGCGGCATTGCCCTCGATATCCAATATACCAGCCTGTATCAACAAGGGGCGTATGCTGTCGCGAAAACCGATAATGTCAGTATTGTAACCCTTGAGCCAAAGACCAGGCAATCTGCTGCCTTTTATACCAACCTCATCCGAAGAAAAACGCTTGATACAAATGGTATTCACCGCTCCGATTCGTGCAGCGACAGGATCGAGTTCATCAAGGAACTGTATCACCTGCTGCTTGTAGGGGATGGTCACATTGAGACCACAGAGCAGAGGTTCATTTGCAAGAACTGTGGGGAAAAGCGAGATGTTTTCCAAATCGAAGTTCACATATTCTGCATCAATGCCCAAACGCGAGAAGCGTTCATTATGGAATTTCCTTGAAAAAGAATGTCCTAAAGGATGCCCTAAAAGGCCATATTTTTTGTACATATTTTCTTGTTATTTGCTTAAATATTGGCTATAATTGTCAAAAAATCGAAAACTTGGCGCAAAAATAGTATATTTTTGTTGAACTTACAAATTTTTTTCGTAAATTTGCACCCAAATTATGTAATTTTAAATTATGCTACGTTTTTTTCGCATATTGACAATTCTAACAATATTTGCTCTTGCCCTTCCTTTGCAACTCATTGCCAAGGAACAATTCACAATTATCATTGATCCTGGACATGGCGGTGGTGACTATGGCACTCCTCATCGCAAATGCAAACAAGACGAAAAAACCATTGCGCTGAATGTCGCACTCAAACTCGGGAAACTCATCGAGAAAAATTACAGCGACGTTAAGGTTGTCTATACCCGTAAAACCGACAAATATCCTTCACTGCCTGAGCGTACACAGATTGCCAAAAAGAACAAGGGCGACCTCTTCATTTCGATTCACGTCAATGCATGTCCTACCCCATCCGTTCGTGGCTTCGAGACCTATATCTTTGGCACAGAAGGTTCGGACAGCGGAAAACGTCGTGTAGAGGAACGTCTGGTAGAGGAACGCGAGAACCTTGACATCAGCGGTAAGCGCGTTAATTTCGACACCGACATAGACATCGAGACCAAGATTCTGTGCCAGGCTCAGCGCGAGAAGCATAACAAACAGAGTCAAGAAATTGCACAAGCTGTTCACAAGAATCTCATCGCAAGCCTCAAGAAAACAAGTTACGCCAAGAATGTAGTGAGTCGCGGCGTGAAGGCCAAGAATCTCTTTGTGCTTTGTTACTCTCCAATGCCTGCCATCCTCGTAGAACTTGGTTACATGAGCAATGTCGCCGAGGAACGGTTCATCAACACCGACGAAGCACAGAGCACTTTTGCCAACGCCCTGTATCAAGGCTTCAAGGAATACAAGCGCAAATGGGACAAACGTCAACTTTCCAACCAGGACAATGCGAAGCCTGACCAGCAGAAAGATAATGTAAAGCCTGCCGATCAGGACAAACCGATGCCGAGCGATCAATCGACCAACGATACTCCCAAGCAGCAAGCCACAGGTAACGTCGTCTGGAAGATTCAGTTCCTTACCTCTTCCAAACTTTTGAATGAAGGATCTCCCGAATTCAAGGGTCTGAGTCCCGTGTCGTATTACAAGGAAGGTGATCTCTACAAATATACCTATGGCAGCGCTCCCACATCGAGAGGATTGAATACGGAATTGAAGAAGGTTACCGCCTTGTTCCCCGGTGCTTTCCCCGTGAAATTTGATGCCAATGGTAATCGTATAAAGAATTAGTAAAAATCCGAAATAATGAAAATCAGCAACGAATTAAAGATTGGATTCTGGGCAATCGTTACGTGTGTCGTTCTCTTTTTGGGCGTCAATTACCTGAAAGGTGTCCACACCCTGCGACAGGGCGATTTCTATTACCTTTTGAGTGAAAAGGTCGAAGGACTGGCTGTTTCAAGTCACGTCAAACTCCATGGTCTGAAAGTGGGAATAGTTCGCGAAATGCAATATGACAAAAAGAGCGATAAGGTTCTGGTTACACTCAACATCTACAACGATGAAATCCAGATTCCCGTTGATAGTCGAGTTACCGTAACCACCGACCTCCTCGGCACTTCAAGCATCAACCTCGAACTTGGCGGAAGTGATCAGTATTTCAACCCATGGGATACTATTAAAGCGCCTGCCACCAATGCCAGTTTGCTCGACAAGGCCGATCCCATCATCGCAAAAGTGGATGCTTTGCTGCCTAAACTCGACACATTGGTCAGTGGCATCACCGTTCTTGTGAACGAAAGCAAGGTGCAGGAAAGTCTGCTTGAACTGAACAAGATGACCGTAAGACTCAATCAGACAGTCAATTCGCTCAACGGGTTGCTCAAGAACGACGTGCCAACCATCATGAACAATGTTGAGAGCACCACTGCGAACCTCGACACCATATCCAGCCAGTTGAAGGAAGCCGAGGTTGAAAAGATTCTTGCCAACGCCAACAGGACACTCAACGAGATGAACCAACTGATGAAGCGTGTTCAGGCCAATGACAACACCGTCGGTAAACTGCTCAACACGACCGAACTGCACGAACATCTGAACAACACTCTGTCGGATGTTGATTCGCTGGTCAATGCCATCAAGGAGAATCCAAAGAAGTATATCCGGGTAAAAGTATTCTAAAAATATGAAAATTGCAATCCTTGGAGCAGGCAATATGGGTGGCGCCATAGCTCGTGGTCTCGCCACAGGTTCTATGGTCAAAGCCGAAAACATCACTGTGACCGCACGAACACAAGCCACACTCGATCGTCTTTCAGCCGATGTGCCCGACATTCAAACCACACTTTCCAATCGTGAGGCATGTGAGGGAGCCGCTATTGTCATACTTTGCATCAAGCCATGGCTTGTGCAGCAGGTACTCGAAGATATTTATCCTGCCATCAATGCCAGCAATCCGCTCATCATCAGCGTCGCTGCCGGTATCACTTTCGCCCAACTCAGCGAATTCATGGCTGGCGATCAGCGTCCTATGGCTCGTGTCATCCCCAATACCGCCATCAGCATCAAGCAGAGTCCGACACTCGTCTGCTTCAACGACCAGATGGAAGAAGCGCAGAAGGCTTTTGTCAAGGCAATCTTCGACGAACTCGGTTCGGCCATCGTCATCGACGAAGCCCACATAGCAGCTGGTACTGCCATCACTTCCTGCGGTATTGCCTACGCATTTGAATACATCAAGGCCGCCATTCAGGGGGCTATCGAACTTGGATTCTATCCCCATGTTGCCAAACAGATGATTGACCAGACAGTACTCGGCGCCGTAAATCTGCTCGAACACAATGGCACAATGCCCGACACCGAGATCTACAAGGTCTGCACACCCGGTGGCATCACCATCAAGGGTCTCAACGTGATGACCAAGGAAGGTTTCGACAATGCCGTTATACAAGGCTTGAAGAAAGCTGCAGGCAAATGATTTTCTTAATTAACAATTAATAATTTACAATTAACAGTTTTTGTTGGGTACTGCTATTTAAGCGAAGGTTTCGCCCACTTATTTCCCATTACATCCCCGCTAAACTCCCATGCTAAATTATATCTGGTTTGGTTTCTTCGCCATCGCATTCATTATGGCTGTGGTCCAGTCCATATTCCTCGGAGATCCCGAAATATGGTCCCGCTTGATGACTGTGACCTTTACCTCTTCGGCCAAGGCATTTGAGATATGCCTGGGTCTGACTGGAGTGCTAACCTTCTGGCTCGGCTTGATGAAAGTGGGCGAACGCGGTGGCGTGATTTCCGCTTTTTCGCGTCTTATCAATCCATTGTTCAGTCGTATCTTCCCAGGCATTCCTGCCGGCCATCCTGCACAAGGCAGTATCCTGATGAATGTATCGGCCAACATGCTTGGACTTGACAATGCAGCCACGCCAATGGGACTCAAGGCGATGAAGGAACTGCAGGAGCTCAATAAGGAAAAAGACACTGCCACCGATGCTATGATCATGTTCCTCGTGCTGAACACTTCGGGCATCACCATCATCCCGATTTCGATTATGATGTATCGTGCGCAGTTTGGTGCAGCCAATCCTTCCGACATCTTTCTTCCTCTACTGCTGGCCACAGCCTGCTCTACTTTCGGCGGACTGTTGCTGTGCTGCATCAAGCAACGCATCAAATTGCTCGATCCCGTTATCCTTGGCACATTCATAGGTGCTGCCTGCTTCATTGGTGGTATCGGATGGTTCTTCTCCACCCTCAGCAAGGAACAACTGACACTTTATAGTGGAGTCTTCTCCAACGTCCTGCTGTTCTCTGCCATTCTACTTTTCCTTTTGGTGGGCATCAAGAAGAAGGTTCCTATTTTCGAAGCATTCATCGATGGCGCGAAAGACGGATTCCACACCGTCGTGACCATCATTCCTTACCAAGTGGCACTATTCGTGGGCATCAGCCTCTTCCGCGAATGCGGTGCCTTGCTTTATATCACCGATGGTCTTAGTTGGTGCTTCAGCCATGTGGGCATCGATACCGATTTCTGCGCTGCCCTGCCTTGTGCCTTGCTCAAACCATTCAATGGTGCAGGAGCTCGTGCCATGATGCTCGATGTCTTCCAGACCTACGGCGTTGACTCCTTCGTCGGACATGTTGCTTCCACCATCCAGGGTTCTACCGACACCACAATGTATATCCTTGCCGTCTATTTCGGCTCGGTAGGTGTCAAGCGTTTCCGCTATGCTACCAGCTACGGATTGATGGCCGACTTCATTGGCGTTACGGCAGCCATCATCATCAATTACATTTTCTACCATTGATGCCCAACCGGCACCGACCATTCTTCAATCTTCCCGATAATCAATTATTCAACTATAGGATGAAAAGACTTCGCAACATCATCATTCAAGCCTTGCTTGTGTCTATGCTTGGCATTACTTCACTCTCGGCACAAACGTCGACCTTCGGCAGGAATATGACCGATGAGAAGATTCTGGAATACATCACCCAGGCTTCCGAGGAAGGCCAGACACAGCAGGAGATTCTCAAGCAGCTGATGGCATGGGGCGTAACCACCGAACAACTACGCCGTGTACGCACCAAGTACCAGAGCGGCGACCAGCAACTGGGTTCACAAAAGCAGGTAGCCACCTCCCAGCAGGCAAGCAATGCAGCTCTGCGTGAAGCCAATGGCGAAGCCAGTAACGTCAGCGAGGACGCCACCACTACCATCGAAAAGGTGCTAAATATCGAAAACGACGACAACCGTCGCCGTACTGACGAAGAAGGCAACATCCAGAATGCAGAGGAAGAGGAAGTTGATCCCAAGGAGCAGATCTTCGGCCACGACATCTTCAACAACGAAAACCTTTCCTTTGAGCCAAACATGAACATCACAGCTCCACAAGACTATGTCATTGGTCCTGGCGATGAGGTTATCGTTGATATTTTTGGTGCCACTCAAGTCTCTCTGCATCTCACTGTAAATGCCGAAGGCGTTGTCGTTGTCGACCAATACGGGCCCATTAGCATAGGTGGTTTCACATTGGCACAAGCCGACCGACTGCTGCGTCAAGAGGTGGGAGCCATGTATGAGAGTTCTACAGTACGTGTCTCCATTGGCCAGACACGCTCCATCATGATCAATGTTATGGGCGAAGTCAATGTGCCAGGCACTTATCACCTTTCGGCATTCGCCACTGTTTTCCATGCGCTCTATTCTGCGGGTGGTGTTCGCGAAATAGGCACTCTACGTAATATTAAGGTCTATCGTCAGGGTCGTGAATTATCGACTGTCGATGTCTACGACTACATTCTCAATGGTAAATTGTCGGGCGACATCAGGTTGCGCGACAACGACGTGATAATCGTCGGTCCTTATGTCAATATTGTGAAGGCAGATGGCTCCGTAAAGCGTCCGATGCGTTACGAGATGAAGGAAGGAGAAACCGTGAAGCACCTGCTGAAATATTGCGGTGGCTTTGCTGCCAACGCCTACACTGATGCCGTCCGCATTATGCGTTCCAACGGCAAGCGAAGTACCGCCTACAACGTCAAGGCTTCCGAAGCCGGCGCTTTCCTCCTTCAGGATGGTGACGAACTCACCGTCGATCAGCACCAGGATCGTTTTGAGAACATCGTCGAAGTACGTGGAGCAGCCTTCCGTCCCGGAATCTTCCATATTGGTGACGAAGTCAACACCATCCGTCAGGTCATCGAAGCAGCTGACGGTCTCACCGAAACAGCCGTGGGACACCACGCACTGATGTACCGTATGAATGCCGACCGCACACACCGTCTGGTGCCAGTCGATGTCACTGGAATTCTCGAAGGACGTGTGCCTGATATGCCGCTTGAAAGCGAAGACATCCTATACATCCCCAGCAATGAGGAGGCTCTCAAGAAACGTACCATCGAGGTGAATGGTGAGGTCTTCAATCCTGGCACCTACGAATATGCCGACAACGAGACCATCGAAGATCTTGTACTCCAGGCCGGTGGTCTGCTCGAATCGGCTTCTACTGTGCGAGTTGATATCGCCCGACAGATCCAGAACCCCACTGCTACCCACGAGGAGGGCGAAGTGCGTGCTCAATTCTTTACCTTTGAGTTGGCCGAGAACCTGAAGATCAACGGCAACAGCACCTTCTTCCTCGAACCCTATGACCAGGTATATATCCGACGCAGTCCCTCGTTCTACGACCAGCAGAATGTCGAAGTACAGGGTCAGGTGATGTATGCAGGACTCTATGCGCTCACAAAGCAGAATGAACGTATCAGCGACCTTATTACCAAGGCGGGTGGCCTGAAACAGTTTGCTTATGCCAAAGGTGCAAGCCTCCTGCGCCGCTTGACACCCGATGAGATATTCCAACTCCAACAGCAGATTGCCGATGCTCAGGTAGAACTCGACACGCTCAAGGTACAGCAGTTGCAACAGCGTATCCGTTCGAGTTACAATGTCGGCATCGACCTTGAAAAGGCCATGGCCAAACCCGGTTCACACGACGACCTTGTGCTTCGTCAGGGCGATGTGCTCCTCATTCCACAATACGATAATACTGTCAAAGTTTCGGGTGAAGTGCTTTTCCCCAATACCGTTACTTATACCCAAGGTAAGGATGTCAAGTACTACATAAATCAGGCAGGTGGATATTCCGAAGAAGGTCGGCGCAGAAAGACTTATATTATCTATAAGAATGGTCAGGTTTCGCGTGTTCGCAAGGGTGCCAAACCCGAACCCGGTTGCGAAGTCGTTGTGCCCACCAAGGTTCATCGTGACTACACCACTAAGGCGAGCACATGGATTGCTATTGGTTCTTCACTCGCCACCATCGCCGCACTTATCGTGAATATCATTCGTTAAAGGTTCTGAAAGGTTCGAAAGTTCGAATGGTTCTAAAGGTTTGTAAAGTTTGAAGTTATGAAATTCGATTTTGTCCGCGCCATACACAAACTCTATCATGAACGGAAACTGGTGATTATCATCTCCCTCGTCATGGCAGTCATTGGCGTCTTTATGGCGCTCAATAGTGAGAAGATCTACAGTTCGACAGTCGTGCTTGCTCCCGAACTTTCCAACAGCAACCGCGTGTCGGAATCGTTCGGATCACTCACGGCGATGTTCGGCATCGACCTCAACCGCATGAGCAATCACAACGTCGATGCCATCTTCCCCGAGATGTATCCTCTTGTGGTCACTTCGCCCGACTTTGTTGTGAGCCTCTGGAACGTTCCCGTCACGCTCAGCGACGGTACGGTCAAGAGTTATTTCGAACACTTCACCGAGGACCAGTTCACCCCCATTTGGGCTCTGCCCTCAAAGTGGATTGGCAGTCTTGGTAGCGACGACGAAGAGATTGAGAAAGTTGGCATCGGTGACACATTGCCCGACACACGTTTCTTCTCCACACGTCTCGAAAACATCTTCTACCTGATGGCGCGCAACATCATGTGCGAAGTATCAAAGGACAATGGCCTTATCAGCATCACCGTAAGCGACAACGACCCCTTGGTTTCTTGTGCAATGGCCGACACCGTACAGAAGAAACTGCAGGCATACATCACCAACTATCGTACACAAAAGGCTCGTTTTGACTACGACTACACCTCGAAACTCGTCGATGAATCGCGCAAGGAATATCTAGAGGCACAATTGGCAGCCGCCAACTTCGCAGATGCCAATATCTCGGTGTTCAAGCAGAAGGTCATCATCGAACGCGACATCCTGCAGAACGAGTTCCAGATCAAGTACAACACCTACAACGCCCTTTCGCAGCAGCAGCAGAATGCCAAGGCACTCATCGGTGCCAATACGCCCGTCTATACGATCATCCGACATTCCTCTGTAGCCAATCAGGCATCCAGTACGCCACGCTCGCTGCTCGTCATCATGTATGCCTTCGTAGGATTCATTATGGCCATCGTCTGGATTCTCTTTGGTCGCGACTACTTGCATAGCCTCATCAGCCAGTATAAAGCCATCGACGCCGAAGAGGCTAACAACTGACACACCACGTGAGTTACGCTATCCCATACCTCATTTTTCTGCTACTCCTCGCGGTACTTGCCCTAAGCTACGACCGTCTGGATGAGAAGCTTCGTGAGCGTATGTGGATGCCTTGTAGTTTCCTGCTCATCCTCTTCCTGGGACTTCGAGGATACATAGGCGACGACTGGACGGGCTATCACGTCATGTTCGAGTACGTGAAGCCCAACGACTTCCACTTCAACGTCTTTGCCAGTCACTCTTTCCGATTTGAACCTGGCATCGCTATTCTGGCTTATGTTTGCCGAAGGATTGCAGGTGGCGATGGTTACCTGTTCTTCCAATTTATCGTTACGCTCATTCAGGTTATCCTGCTTATGCGCTTTTTGAAGCGCTATAGTTCCAACTTCCCCCTGGGTGTCATCATCTTCCTTATGATGAGCGGTCTGATTATGATGATCAACCTGATGCGTAACACCATAGCCATCCTGATCTTCCTTAATGGTCTTCACTACATCGAAGAGCGGCGTCCCCTTCCCTATTTCCTTGTATGTTTTGCTGCCCTGATGTTCCATCTGTCAGCATTCATCTATTTCCCGCTCTATTTCTTCCTCCATCGTCCGATCAACCGTTGGGTCTATCTCACCCTATTCATCATTGGCAACCTCATCGTCCTCTTTAGGGTGCCTGTCCTTTCGGTGGGAGCCACAATCGTTGCACAACTTATCGGAGGCAAATTAGCGGTTATGGTCAAGTCCTATCTTGAGGACCAGCATATGGCAGCGCTCAGTTTCAACATCTCCATCGGTTCGCTCGAACGTCTGGGCACAGGTTTGATTATCTTCTATTATTGGGACAAAATCAAGGCAATTCGACCAGCGAACGTTATGTTCATCAATGCGCTTGTCATCTTCTTCACCTTCTACTTCTTCTTCAGCGAAGTGCGCGAAGTGGGCAAACGTCTCGCCGACCTGTTCGTCTTTGGTTACTGGATCATCTGGCCCGACCTCTTCGAATGCTTCAAGCAACGCTCCCTCAAGATAGCTTTCGGCGTCTTCCTCACCATCTACTGCATCCTCAAGGTCATAGGCACCGTAGGCTATCCCAATACAAAATACGAAAACATCCTTACGGGTTACACCTATTATCATCAGCGCTTGCATCAGCACCAGGAGGATACCAAGGTCGTCACCAAGGCGCAGCAAGGCGATGGGCAGTAGCTGTTATTCCTTGTTCCTGTCGCAGCCAAGTTCGGCTGCTACTACCCCGCGTTTCCCTTGCAGCCAAGTTTGGCTGTTCACCCTTAACCCTCCCAAAATGCTAAACCTAGATAAAGAACGCCGCCAAGGCCTGGGTACCATAAAGTACCGCTTCTTCCAGATCAACTGGATCAAGACGCTGTGGTTCAACTTCAAGGCCCTCCCGATGCGCTACGCCCTTCGCATTCCCATCCTTATCTCATGGAATGTCAAGGTCCGTTCCGTGGGTCGCATCACCATCAGCGATCCAGTCACACCCGGTATGATATCCATCGGCGTTATCAAGATTGACCCCTGGGAGACCAACGCTGACCAGATTATCTTCTGCAACGAAGGTCACATCACCTTCGGCGGGCGTACCAAGATACATCCAGGCGTAAGGCTCACCGTGCAGCCGAATGCTGAACTTACGCTGGGCGAACGTGCCCTCTTCGGATGCAAGTGTCGCGTTGTCTGCGCTCGCAGCATCACCCTAGGCCACGACGTTCGTTTCTCGTGGGAATGCCAATTGTTCGACACAGACTTCCATTTCCTTACCAACCTCAACACGGGACGAGTTCATCCCCGCCAACTGCCCGTCCGCATTGGCGACAATGTCTTCATCGGCAACCGCTGCACCCTCGGCAAAGGGACCATACTCCCCAACGGATCGGTCGTATCCTGTTGCAGCAAAGTCTCGGGCGACTATTCCGCCGAAGGCGAGAACATCCTTTTTGTCGGCAATCCTGCCAAAGTGGTGGGCAAAGGCTACAGCATGGGCAGTGGTTGGTATCCCGAAGCAGAAGCCCAAATTGCCCAGCAAATGGAACAAATGCCATAACTTCTATCGCTCGTTGCAATGTTAAGAACGATACTTTTCATCCTAACTACATTCATTTTCGGTCAAGTATATTCACAAAACATACTTGAAGGGAAGCGTGTGCTTTGGATTGGCACGTCTATCCCCGCGCATTGTACTTATCCGAAGAATGCCTGCGAAGCACTTGGAATGACGTGCCGGAACCACTCCATCGGCGCATCGTTCCTCTCTATTCGACCATTCAGTCCCGATGAAGAGATCGAAGACCATACGGGCTATGCCCTTTCGATGAGTTCTGCTGAGAAAGAAGAACTCTATCAGCCTTGGCTCCAGGAAGGACGCATCGACCGCCACCGACTCGATGTCTGGAAGTTCTCTAGTTACGACCGACGCATTATTGAGTACCTTGACTCCACCGATATCATCGTCATCGACCATGGCTTCAACGACGCCAACAACACTTTGCAAGCCGAATACGAACGGGGCAGGGATTCTGTCGATTGGAACTCAGAGGACCGAAGCACATTCATCGGGGCATTCAACTATGTCTATAATAGAATCAAAGAAATAAAGCCCGAGGCTATCGTCGCCATCGGCGGCTATTTCCAGAACACGTGTTCCGTAATGCCCCGTGGCCGTTATGTCAGCGAAGTTTCGACCTGGATTGCTGAACACTACGACCTTCCGCTTCTCGACATTTGGAATTATACTGATGTACCCGACGGCTATATGCCCAATTCCGACGATTATCTCGAAAAACTGAATCAAACCTACAATAAAGAGTTTTATCCTCGATGGACCGATGACGAGGGGAACATCACCTATTACCAGATGTACTGTCCCGACGGCATTCATCCTTGGTCCGACCCTACAGGCCATTCCGACCATCTGCTCGACTCCATCTTTACCAAGATTATGCCCTCTCGGCTCGAACCCTACCTCCATCCTACGCCAAAACTGATGTTCAACGAACTGATGCCCAACAACATCGAGACGTTGCTCTACAATCATCACTATCCCGACTCGTGGTTCGAACTCTATAACCCCACATCCCGCGAAATCAACCTCCGCAACTGGCGTGTCAGCAATCGCAACGATTATTCCTCAGCCTATACCATCGACCACTTCAAGTATGTTCCTGCCCAGGGCTATGCCTTCATCTGCTGCGACGGACGCGATGACCATTGGGAGCACACCGACTTTACGCTCGATTCCGACCACGGAGGCGTACTCTATCTGTGGGACCCTGATGGCAACCTCGTCGATTCTATCCATTATCCGGCAAACATAGGTCCAGACGTTTCCTACGGCCGCATTCTCGATGGTACGCCTCATTGGCAGTTCAAACGGTTTGCAACACCCGAAAAGACCAATATTTCCAGTGGCTCGACGTTCGAGTTGCCTATTCTTACTATTCGCCAGACAAACGACGGCATCGAAATATACGTCGAAACCTTCGATGCGCCCGCCGATACCTATATTTATTATACGCGCGATGGCAGCACGCCTACTCTCTCCTCGCAGCACGTTGCTCTGGGAAGCCCGCTTCTTCTCCCCAATGAGAATAGTCAAGTGGTCAAGGCGCGGCTTATGAGTCCTTATGCCCAACCATCGCCAACGGTCACTCGCTCGTTCATCCATCATCCACGCCCTACAAACCTTCCCATCATTTCCCTCTCGACAGACAACAACAACCTATACAGCGAGGAAGACGGCATCCTGATTGGTAGCGATTGGAGCGACAACTGCTTCAAGCAATGGGAACGTCCCATCTATCTCGAATACTTCGAGCCTGCCGATAGCATTTCTCTTGAACGTGGCCAAAGGGAACAACATCCGTCCATCAGCCAACTTGTTCAAGCCACCACCTATGGTCAGGCCTCGCTGCTCTTTTCGCAAAAATCACTCCGTATAGAAGCGCTCAGTCGCTATGGCAACGACCATTTCGACACCGACCAATTCTGGCCTTCCAAGCCACAAGTCCAAAAGTCACGTGCGTTCCTATTGCGTAATGGTGGCGACCGTTGTATCGACACCCGCTTTGAGGATGCCTTTGTGCAGGAACTCTTTGGCCAGCATGTCGATAATATCGAATACCAGGCCTATCGACCCGTAATCGTCTATATCAATGGCCAATACAAGGGAATCTACGAATTGCGTGAATCGGAAGACGAAGCTTGGGTGGAAAGCAACAAGGGCATCAATCAGGATGATATTACGCTGATCAAAAGCCTTACCTCCGATGATGAGAGTTATAAACCCGTTCTGGAACTCATTGCCAACGACGAAGCCACATTGGATGATTACGCAAAGCTGATCGATATCCCGCTCTTCATCAATTACCTCTGTGCTGAGACCTTCGCTACAAATGACAATTTTCCGCACAACAATATCACCCTTTGGCGAAACAAGAATTCCATTACAGAGGAAACTGAGGGCGGTTTCCACGCCCTGCTTCGCAATCTCGATTACGTCTCCACGACCTCCAATCGCACCAATTGGCTCAACTATCTGACCTGCTTCGGCGACGATGCTGTCTCGGTACGTAATCGCGAAGCACACCAATTGTTCATCCGACTGCTTAACCTCCCCGAGTTCCGTGATGAGTATATCAACCGAATGATGGTTTATCTGGGCGATTTCTGCAAACCTTCGGTCACACTTCCTATGGTCAAAAGGATGCGTGACGAAATAGCTGACGAAGTGGCTCCTACCTACGACATTATGACCGAAAGCGTCGATTACGAACGCGACTTCTTGCAGGTAATCGACAATCGGCTCATCCCCTATTGTCAGATTCGTCCCCTTTTGCTCTACGGCAACATCAACAGCACCTTCCATCTCAATGGAGTCTATCTTATGACCGTGCAGGGAGCCGACAGCATCAACGGCATTCGTCTTACCGAAGGGGATTTCGATGGTTGTTGCTTCTATCCGAAGCCAGTTACACTCAGCGCCGACTCGCTCTACGGATGGGAACTGACGGTGACACATACCGATAGTACAAGGAACACATATCGTTTCGAATCCCCACGCATCACGTTCCTGCCTTCCGACTTTGGCGATGACCTGGACGCTTTCGATTGCACCATCAAGCCACTCTCTGAGATGGCGTTGGACAAGGTTCCCGTAAACAAGAGTAGCAAACCAGTTCGATATGACATTTTTGGACGTCCAACACGCAACTCCATCGTTCAAATCATCATCGAACCTGACGGAACTACCCGAAAACTAATTACAATTAACAATTAATAATTAACAATTAACAATTAATTATTTACAAAAAAAACTTATGAGCTCAAGACCTCAGCAGATGGCCAGCGGATCGTTCTGGAATGCGATGGAACGTTTCAGCACAATGGGCATCCAACTCATTTGTACGTTCATATTGGCACGTTTTCTGACGCCCAGTATGTTCGGCCTGATGGGTATGCTTGTTGTCTTCACGCTCATTGGAAATACCATCACCGAGTCGGGGTTTAGCCAAACATTGATCAACGAAAAGGATGTGAGCAGGCAAACATTGAGCACAATATTCTGGACGAATATTGCCCTTTCCCTACTCATCTATTTCATCCTTTGGTTTGCTGCTCCCTACATAGCAGGCTTCTACCACGAGCCTATTCTTACCGATGTAAGCCGCGTCACGTTTCTGGTAATCCCGCTTGGTGCATTAAGCATCATCCAGTTCACGCTTTGTAGTCGAGGCTTGGAGTTCCGCAAGATGTGCATCATCTCGATTACAGCCTCCCTTATCAGTTGTATTATCGCCATCATTTGGGCTTGGCGCACCCACAGCGTATGGGCTCTTGTCGTTCAGAATGTGATGTCCTACGCACTTCGTGCCCTTGGCTTCTGGCTTACTACCAAATTTCGTCCGGCACTTACTTTTGCGGGCGATGAGTTGCGACGACTCTTTGCATTTTCGCGCAACCTGCTCATCTCAGGACTAATCGGCAACATCTTCAACAATATCTACACGCTGCTTATCGGACGCTTTTATGGAACAACACAAGCCGGCTACTTCGTGCAGGCCGATCGCATCCGTCTTGTCACCTCCAACAGTATGACACAGGTGGTTCAAAGCGTCAGTTACCCCATTCTCTCGCAAATCAATAACTCCTCAAACCCTTCAAATCCTTCGAACTCTTCAAACCCTTCAAACTTCTCAAACCTTTCGAACACCTCGAACTCCTCACCCCTTTACCAACCCTATCGTCGAATCATCCTCGTCACCCTCCTCTTTGTCGGTTTCCTGATGACGCTGCTGATGAGTGTAGGCGAAGACCTTATGCAACTCCTTATGGGAAGTGCAGAGTGGCGAGTGGCAGGACAATATCTGATGGCTTTGGGTGTTGTAGGTATCCTTTATCCGCTCCACGCTGTCAATCAGAACATCCTGCTTGTCAAAAAGATGGGTCGTACTGTGCTTTGGATAGAAATTGCTCGTCGCGCGTTGATGATCGTGCTCATCGTTGCAGCCCTGCAATTCGGAGTAGAGGTGTTTGTGTGGAGTTACGCACTCTATTCATTCCTACTCATCTTCCTCAACCTTTACGTCTGCGGTCGTCCTATCGGCTATAACCTTATGGCCCAATTGCGTGACATCAGTCCCATCCTCATGGGTTTTCTCCTGATGATAGTCTTTGCTGAATGCAGCAATCACATCCTTTCAATGCAAAATCTTATCCTGCGATTCACCATCACTCTCTCACTCACGCTAATCGTAGGACTCCTTTACTTCCATCGTCATCCTTCGTTCCGCGAAGCACATGACTTGGCGACTCAGCTTCTGAAATCGAAGTTTAATCAAATTAAACCATAAATGGTTAGATATAAAAAGATAAAAGTATGACCAACCTTCGTCAAGATTGGTCATACTTTTGTATTAATCGTAAATGCTGCTTGCTAAGCAAATAAAAGCGAATCAATAGCCATAATTGTTTGTTCCCGTCCAATCATCACTATATGAAAGAGGGAACGAAACGCCATCGGAGAAGAAGTATCCCGAGTAGAGGCTGATATAACCGGCTTGGACTTGAACTTCGTTGAGCGTTTTGGCAGCAATTTCGCTATTGTTCGAATCCAATGCCGTCAAGACTATATCACCAACATATCCAGAAGATGGAACGAAGGTGAACAAATTAAACGCAACAGTTTTACTACCAGCATATTGGGCGACATTGTACGAATAATTGATGTCGTTTTCCGATTCAACACCCGACATGGTCTTCAGATCAAACACCTTGCTCAATCCAGGAGCTTCAATCGTCATCGTAGAAACATTGGCTGGCAATTTGTCCAAAGTCTTCACCTGTACATTGGCGATAACTAAAGGCAAAGTAATATCTTCGATCGTTGTGTTCTCATTCACCTCAATGTTGAGATGATAAGCCCAGGTATAACTGAGGGCAGTACGATCTGTGGGCCAGGTTACTGTCAAATCGGCAGTACTGAAGGAAGACCAAACCTTTTCGGCAGCGACAAAATAAATGTCATGCGTACCATAATCAAGCGGCAAGCCAAAGGCGGCAAGCGAATTCTTGATCGTGGTCTTAACCTCATCACCGAACTTGTCAATCACGAGAAGATTACCAGGTTCATTAATGGCACGAGTCATCGAAGCTTGTTCGACGCCATCCAAATTAAGATTGAAGGTTACATACTTGTTGCCATCGAGAAGTTCAACTTCTGAATCGTGATAGCAAGAAGAAAAGATTGTCGAAGCACACAAGAAAGAATAAGCAATTAATTTTTTCATAATATGTAATATTAAGGAGGTTTGTTAATTATCAAATGCAAAAGCAAGGATGTGTGAAAAGGCAGATAATTCCACCTTTTCACACAAATCGGGGATTATTTCTTTTCAGCCTCCTTGATGTCGATGATCACGACGCGGTTGAGGTCATTCTCCTGGAAAGGCTGAACCTTGTCACCATAGGCACGGCTTTCGATACGTGAAGCTGGTACGCCATACGTGCCAGTAAGCACATCGACGATAGTTTGGGCTCGACGCTCCGAAAGACGCTGGTTGTAGTTAGGATTACCCGTTTCACGGTCGGCATAGCCCTTCACGAGGACAGTTCCAATCTCGTGGTCACGAATGAAGTTGCTCAGGCCACGCAGTTTTGCATCCTCCGACGGACGGATTTCGGCATTGTCAAGGTCGAAGAACACTTCGATGTGAACTTCTTCGGCAGAATTATAGACAACGGCAGGAAGTGGTTCCGGTTGGGCGTTGGTTCCGGGATGGTTGCCATTCCAAGGACAACGTGCCAGCGAAAGGCCACAGACATCGCAATACTTCGTATCAGAGATAAGCTCCGAGCGATCGGCATCACGCCTGCTGCTTGGATGACCCCAGCAATACTTCAAGCCCAGCATTGTGGTAAGCTGCCAATCGCGATGAGTATTCGATTTGCTGTTGAAGCGGTCTTTCAGGTTGTTGGCATCAAATTCGAGTTCCACAATCCAATTGCGGCTGATGTTGGCACCCACAATGGCACCCAGTCGCATATTGTAACTCTTCAGGCTGCTGTGGCTATCGATCATTCGATCCTGAATGGGATATTTGGCAGCATCCTCGGCATCCCACGAATAGTTGAAACCGGCACCGGCTAGCAGAGAGAAATCGAGTAGATGTTCGGTATCCTCAAGGAAAAGATTGACGATATTGAACGTAAGGTCAGCATCGATGGTGTAGTACTTGAAGTTCATCGTCTCATCGGCACTCTTGAATGCAGTCTTCGACCACAACCCCTGGAAATCGCCACGGATACCCACTACCGGTGTCATCTGACGACCCAACTGAACTCCGAAGGCAGGAGCGATAAGCGAGCCGAAATCATAATTGGTAGGAACCCACTGTATTCCTCCCTTGATGCCACCGTACCAATAGGGGCTGGATTGATAATCCTGCACGATAAGCTTCTGAGCGGATACACACAAGGCACTGCTGAGCGCCAATGCGACTAAGAATAGTTTCTTCATGATGATTAATGTTAGTGATGTGTTATATTTATTTGCAAATATAGGATATTTTGTCTTAGGAAATGAAAATTTCTTGAAAATAATTATTTGACCGAATCATTGGCAAGAATCACATAAAGAAATCTGCAAACCCGACTTTGCACAATTCAGTCATGATGGTAGGGCTCGCCTCGAATGATGGTAAAGGCACGATAGAGCTGCTCTACCAGGAAAAGCCGTACCATCTGATGGGAGAATGTCATCTTCGAAAGCGAAATCTTCTGTTGTGCGGCTTCGTAGATGCGTTCCGAGAAGCCGTAAGGCCCACCGATGAGCAGCACAAGGCGTTTGGGAACCGTCTGCAGCTTCTGCTCCATCCATTGGCTGAATTCCCGACTGGTCATCTCTCGTCCACGTTCGTCGAGCAGAACAAGTATATCGCCCGGCTGAAGACGCTCCAGCACCTGGTCGGCCTCGCGTTCCTTCTGCTGTTCCTGACTCAGGTTCTTGGTGTTCTTCAGGTCGGGTATCTCCTCAATCTGCGTCGGCACATAGTGCGTCAGGCGCTGCACATATTCGTTGATGAGCGCAGGATAAACCGTTCCCGTTGTCCTACCTGTAAAGATGATCTGGAGTTTCAAATTATTAATTATTAATTGTTAATTGTTAATTGAAACTATTCATCATCAAGCAGATCATTCGATATCGAATCGATTTCGATGTCGTCGAGGTTTCGGGCGTCTTGTTTAAGGATGTCAGCACCCGCCGATTTATTTCGATTGCGACGGAAAGGCGAAGTGCAGACCTTCACGATGAATTTGCCCATCGTGCGGAAAAGCACTCGCTTGTAGCTGAACTTGGGGTCTTCGATGTCGCCCTTTACGGGAAGATTGATGTCGAGCACATCGTCTTTGTCCGTGAGGATATAGACACCCGTGCGGAAAGGAATGTTCATTTCCGACTGCACACCACGACGTTTCTTCTCAACCTTCGGATTGCGCACGATGATGTGGTTCTGTCCAAGCAGACGTCCGTCCTTCGTGTCGTACATCAGATTGGCCGACAGGATGCCGCTCGAGACCTCATTGCCGAACATCTGCACGGTATAGGGTGAGAAGTCCTTGACTTCGATTTTCTCTGCCTGAACCACCATGTGCATATCACGCTGATCGAGCGTGCGTCCATCGTACCAGAACCTCAGATGTCCCTCACGCCCCAATTGCGCATCGGCCGTGATATGGTTGATGCCGTGGAGCGAGAAGTTGGGTGCCTTGATATTGACGTTCGACAGTTCATAGACAAACGGTTCGCCAATCAGCGACTCGTCGCGATAACTGAGTCTTGCCGAATCGATAAGGAGGGAATCAATCTGGAGATGCTGTCTGCGAATCAGTCCATTGTATTCGACCGACGACTCTTCGGCAAGCGCTGCCAGCGAATCGGCATTCTGAATGTATTCTGAATAGTCGATGCCCTGCTCGGCAAGACGTATCGAATCGCGTTCGGCCCAGATCTTCTCAGCTTTGAGCACAAGACGTGAGAAGTTGTCGAGGCTATCCTTGTCGTACTGGATTCGAATATAAGGACGTTCGAAATGCACTCGGCTCAGGTTGATGCGATTGGCAGGCAGGTCCATATCGCGCACATCGATGGCCACCGTATCGCATCGCACCATGGCCTTTCCCTCTTCGTCGAAGACGTTCAGGTTCTTGATGCCCGCCGTGCCTCTAAGCGAAAAGTCGAGCAGGTGTGCCACACTGCCCTGCATCAGAAGGTCGAGGTTGATGACACCCTGGATGTCACCCAGATAAATGCTTTGGCGCAAATAGGGAAGCAATCCCTTCATATTGAACCCGTCGACCTTGAAGACCATGCTGTAAAGCTTGTGCTTGTCGTCGTAGTCGACCATCGTCTTCAGCGTGCCGCCTTCGGTGAAATTCAGGCTGATGCCCACCGAAGTGTTGATGTCACGCAGGTCGATGCCGGGAATGAAGAGCTGGAAGTCATTAAGGCTGAACTCGCTGCCCACCAGCGAATCCTTGTAGTGGATATAGCTGTTGTGGATATTGATGTCCTTGATCACCAGGGGCAGCGGTTCGGTACTGTCGTCGAGCGCAAGTCGTTCGATGATGTCCGAGAAATTGAAGACCGTATCGCGTTGCAGGATGTCCACCTTGAGTTCGTCGGCCTCGAGTTCGTCGAGCATATAGGTGCGCAGGAATACGCGAGGCACGTTCAGATGCGTCCTGATCTGCTTGGCGCTCAGGAAACGCGTCGTGTCATCCTTCTCTGCAATAAACAGCGAATCGACACTAAGGCTTCCTGTGAAACCGTTGAGCCTGACAGTTCCGACCTGTACCCTGCGCCCAAGCAGTTCGGCACCGTGGGTATTCAGGTAGTTACGGATGTATGGGCCGCCTCCGAACGTGATGACCATTGAGATCAAAACGATGATGCCAAGGATTATGGCAAGAATCTTCAGGAATTTGGACATCTTTCTATTGATTTAAGGATTACGTGAAATTAAGATTACGCAATACGGATATAGCGGACACTAAACCGTTTCTTGTGCTGGAGCAACGAAGATCTTGAAAAGTTCGATGTCGCCCACCGAGCCATTCACGACGACGCGGTCGCCCGGCTTGAAGCTTTCGGTGGCTTTGGGGTTGTTGACGTTGCCCGTGTCGCGCAGGATGCGAATGACGCTCACACCCGTCTTGTTGCGAAGATCCAGGTCGCGCAACGATTGGCCCAAAGCAGACGAACCTTCGGGAATGGTAACTTCGCCGAAATGTATGTCTTCAAAATCGTCATCCGCTTCCTGTGCCTTCTTCTTCTCGGCACGCTTGCCCTGTCGCATAGCGATTTCTCGGGCCGAAAGATTGGTGAGGAAGTTCTCCTCAAGGAGATGCGAACGTTCCTGGATCTTCGACGACCTCGTGATGAAGAAGAAGACAGCTATACCCATGGCAAGGACGATACCGATGGTGGCATCGAAGATCTTGCCGATGCACGATGTGATGATGGCAAGGACAAGGACGATACGGAAGGCGTTGAAGACGATGAGAAGACCGCGGGTGAACATACTGCCCTTTTCCCACAGTAGCCCTGCGTCCTTGTTGCGCTTGTCCTTATTGACAATCTGATAAAGCAATGGGGAAAGCACGGTGAAGAGCAAGCCAAGGCTGACGAGTCGGCCTATCCAGAGATGCGGTTCGCTGAAGACGGTGGCAACACCATCGTTGACGAACGTTGCAATCCTGTCGCTGAGCAGAGTGAAATAGAGCGTAGCGATGAAGACGCTGACAATCGTATAGATGACCACAGGCAGGATAGCCTTGCCCAGATATCGCTGCGTCAGGGAAGCTTCCTTCTGCGTACTGCGGCTATGTCCATAGGCATCGAGCATCAGTTTCCAGCGACGTGGAAGTATCTTGTCAACGCGCTCGTAGGCAGGTTCTGCAAGGCGGATGGTATAGGGCGTCAGGAAGGTGGTGATGACCGAAACGGCCACGATGACCGGATAGAGGAAAGGTTCGGTCACGCCCTTGTCAGTACCGAAGTTGGCGATGATGAATGCGAATTCTCCGACCTGTGTCAACGAGAATGCAGCCTGCATGGCGGTCTTCAATGGTTGTCCCGAAAGCACCACGCCAAGCGATGCGAAGATGACCTGTCCGCAGATCACAAGCAGCGTGATGAGCGAGATGGGGAGCCAGTATTTCAAAAGAAGCGCAGGGTCAATCATCATACCCACCGACACGAAGAAGACGGCACCGAACATGTTCTTGATGGGCGAAAGCAGATGTTCGATTTTCTCAGCCTCGACGGTTTCGGCAAGGATGCTGCCCATGACGAATGCACCGAGCGCCGAACTGAAGCCTGCACCTTCGGCCAGGAGCACCATACCCAGGCAGAGACCCAGCGCCACGATGGTGAGAGTCTCGTCATTGAGATGCTGCTTGCACACGCGAAGCAATGTCGGGATAAGGAAGAGGCCCGCAGCAAACCAGAAGAGCAGGTATGCGGCCAGCTTGCCTACCTCCCACGCCATCTCCGAACCGTCGAACGACTGATTGACGGCCAACGATGCCAGAAGCACCATCAGCACGACGGCAAAGAGGTCTTCAACCACAAGGATACCGAAACATATGTTTGCAAACTTCTGCTGACGAAGACCCAGGTCATCGAGCGCCTTGAAGACAATCGTCGTCGACGACATGCAGAGCATACCGCCAAGGAAGAGCGAATTCATCTGGTCCCATCCCATGGCACGACCGAGGAGGAATCCGCACGACATCATACCCACCACGATCGTAAAGCAGCCGATGAGCGCCGTAGTGCCCATCTTCACCAGTTTCTTGTACGAGAACTCAAGACCGAGGGAGAACAGCAGGAAGATGACGCCAATCTCTCCCCAGATTTTCACGCTTTCCTCATCGCTGACCCAACTGGAGCCGAAAACGTAAGGGCCCACCAGCAGACCGGCCACAATGTAGCCGAGAACTACAGGTTGTTTCAGAAACTTGCACACCAGGCTCGTGAAGCCTGCTGTCAACATGATTATACCAAGATCATGAATCATAAATATATAGATTTATGGATATTAAGGGATATTTGGGGATATTAAGGGATATTTGGGGACATTGCCTTCGCCTTGTTGAATTATGGCCAAACAGGAATTGTTAATTATTAATTGTTAATTGTCAATTTAACATTCGTCCTTTAAAATCCCTAAGAATCCCTTAAAATCCCTAAGAATCCCTTAGTTTAAATGAATTTCTTCGGATGCTTCACCTTCTCCTTGAGCAAGGCGAAGTCGAGCACTTCGTGCAGGTCACGCACATAGTGGAAGTTGAGGCCTTCGGTATATTGCTTCTCGATGTCCTCCACGTCCTTGCGGTTATCCACGCAAAGCACCACATCGGTGATGCCTGCACGCTTGGCTGCCAGAATCTTCTCCTTCACGCCGCCGATGGGAATCACCTTGCCGCGCAGCGTAATCTCTCCCGTCATGGCCACACGGGCACGCACTCGACGCTGTGTCAGCGTCGAGACGAGCGAGGTCACCATGGTGATGCCTGCCGAAGGTCCATCCTTCGGAACGGCGCCTTCGGGGCAATGGATATGTGCTGTCCAGTTTTCGAAGATGGCAGGGTCGATGCCGAGGTCGAGCGAATTGGCCTTCACCCATTGCAGGGCAAGTTGTGCCGATTCCTTCATCACGTCGCCCAGATGGCCCGTGAGCGAAAGATCCTTCTTGCCGGGCACGAGCGTCGATTCCACCTCAAGGATGCAGCCGCCCACCGATGTCCAAGCCAGGCCCGTAACGACGCCAGCATAGTCGTTGCCGTCGTATTTCTCGGGATTGTAGTCGGGCTTGCCGAGGAAGTCAATCAGGTCGCCTGGCTGGAGTTTTTCGGGCACGGGCATCTCGTTGGCCACACGCCACGCCACCTTGCGCATCACCTTGGCAAGGGCCTTGTCGAGCAGTCGCACGCCGCTTTCACGGGTGTATTGGTCGACAATCTTTTCCATCGTGCGGCGCGGGATGTTGAACTTGATGTCGGCAAGGCCGTGCTCCTCCTTCTGTTTGGGCAGGAGGTGACGCTCGCCGATCTCGATCTTCTCTTCAAGGATATAGCCCGACAGCTCGATCACCTCCATACGGTCGAGCAAGGGAGCTGCAATGGGCGTAAGGCTGTTGGCGGTGGCAATGAAGAGCACCTTCGAAAGGTCGTAATCCACATCGAGGAAGTTGTCGTGGAAAGCCTTGTTCTGTTCGGGGTCAAGCACCTCGAGCAGGGCGCTCGACGGATCGCCCTTGAAGTCGGACGAGATCTTGTCAATCTCATCCAGCACGAACACCGGATTGTCGGTCTTTGCCTTCTGGATGCCCGAAATGATGCGTCCGGGCAGGGCGCCGATATAGGTGCGGCGATGTCCGCGAATCTCTGCCTCGTCGTGCAGACCGCCCAGCGAGATGCGCACATATTCGCGCTTCAGCGCCGTGGCGATGCTCTTGCCGAGCGATGTCTTGCCCACGCCTGGAGGGCCTACAAGGCAGAGGATGGGTGACTTCATGTCGCCCCTCATCTTCAGCACGGCGAGGTGCTCGAGGATGCGCTCCTTCACATTCTTGAGTCCGTAGTGGTCGTGGTCGAGCACGCGCTGGGCATTCTTCAGGTTCAGGTTGTCGTGCGTCGTTACGCCCCAGGGCAGGTCCACCATCGTCTGCAGGTAGTTGTACTGCACATAGTAGTCGGGCGACTGCTCGTTCATCCTCTGCAGCTTCGTCACCTCCTTGCGGAACAGCTCCTGTATCGCCGTTCCCCACTTCTTCGAATTTGCTTTCTTGAGCAGACGGTCCACATCCTCCTGGCTCGATTCACCCAGTTCCTCCTGTATCGAATGGATCTGTGTGCGCAGATACTGCTGGCGCTGGAGGCTGGTGAGTTCCACCTGCGTCAGCTGGTGCATCTGGTTCTTCACCTTGTTGTAGGCGAGGCACTTGCTGACGATGGTGGCCAGTTGCGTGCCGCGCTGTTCGAGGCTGCGGAATTCCAGCAGCTGCTGGTGGTTATGCAGCGCCATCGGGAACGTCGCACTCAGGTAGTTGATGAGGAAGTTCGCGTCGGTGACGTTGTTCATGGCGAACATTATCTCGCCCGTGATGGGGTTGTCGGCACATTCGTTGATGGCCTTGATGTCGTCGCGGATGATGCTGAGCAGGGCCTTGGTTCGGCGGCTGCGCGGCTGCAGCATCTCGTCGTCGAGCAGCGTCACCTCGCCCGTAAGGAAAGGCTCGGTCGTGAGCAATTCTTCAAGATGGAAGGCACGACGGCCCTGGATGATCACCGAATGCGAACCGTCGGGGAGTTCAAGTTCCTTCATAACCTCGCAGACGACACCATAGTCGTACAGGTCGTCGCGTCCCGGATCATCAACCGTATTCTTCTGGCATACTACGCCAATGTAAAGCTTGTTCTTCTCCGCCTCCTTCACCACGCGGATGCTCTTCGTCCGACCTACCGACAGCGGCATGGTCAGACCGGGGAACATCACCATCTGGCGAAGCGCAACCAGTGGGAGTCGCTCGGGAGTGCATTTCTCCGGAACGAAACTCAAGTCGAGCATATTGTCGCCAAACATGGGCATGATAGTAGTATGTTCGATGCGTTGGTCTTCAAATTCTTCTTCAAAAATCGGTTTTTTACTCATTATTTAACTTGTGAATGAAATAGTTTCTCGTTAGAAAGTTTGGGTTATCTGCTGCTCGCGATGCGTGAGGATGACGCGTGCAGCGGGGTATTTCTGGTGTATATGCTGGGCAAGGTGTTGTGCGCAGTACACCGAGCGATGCTGGCCGCCTGTGCAGCCGCAGTTGACCACAAGGCTGGTGAAGCCGCGATTGAGATAGGTTTCGACGGCAGGGTCAACCAGGCGATAGACATTCTCGACGAACGTCTGCATCGACGTCTTGTCGATGGCATTGTGCGAGGTTTCGAGCAGCTCACCCTTCTCGTCGCGTCGTCCTTCCAGGAAGTCGATCACCACCTTGTCGAGCCCCGTGTATTGCCTGTAGAAGGGATAACGCCCGGGGTTGAGCGGGGCGCGGCAGTCGAAGACGAAGCCTCCCCCGTTGCCCGAAAGGTCTTCGGGGATGCCTTTCTTGTAGCTGAACGAAGTGATGCGAACCACCAGCGGCCCCGTGGTCGGCATCGGCTGGAAGCGCTCCATCTTCGCCACCTCGGCAAGGAGTTCGCACAGGTAGGGGCAGTCATCCTCCAGTTCGAAGCGGTCGATGGCGGGGCTGTCGGCATCCGCAAGGCCGCGCAGCGAACAGTCGTCGAACGAAGGCTCGCTGTTGCGGTGTGTAAGATTCACGAGCGAACACAACGCGCGCAAAATTGGTGTCTGGAACATCGCCTTGTGCTCGAACAGGCCGCGATAGCCGTAGGTGCCCAGCGTCTGGAGCAGGCGGAAGAACACGAACACACGCAGGCGGTGGCGGAAGGTGCGCATCGGCAAGGTGCAGAACTGCTGCATGCTGTCGGCATATTCGCTCAGCAGCTCGTTGCGCAGATCGGGCGAATAGTTGGCACGCGTCTGCCACAGGAACGAAGCCACGTCGTAATAGACGGGACCCTCGTAGCCGCCCTGGAAGTCGATGTACCAGGGCTTGTCGTCGCGTATCATCACGTTGCGCGACTGGAAGTCACGGTAGAGGAAGCCCCACGGCTCGCCCTTCGACGTGCAGTCGAGCAGCGCCCCGCACAGGCGGTCGAAGTCGGCCTCCAGCTTCAACTCGTCCATCGGGTAGCCCGAAGGCTTGAGGAAGCAGTACTTGAAGTAGTTCAGGTCCCAGCGGATGGTGGTCTCGCAGAAACGGGGTTCGCGGAAGGCATCGTGCTCGAAGTCGAAGCCATTCACGGTCAGGAACTGGAGTCGTGGCAGGTCGCGCATCACCCGGTGGAGCAGTTCCTTCACCTGTGCGCGCAAAGGTTCCGAATCGGCACGACGTGCCTGCTCCACAAGGTCATAGAGCGACACCTGACCCAGGTCATCCTGCAGGTAGCGCATCTCGTCGTCGCTCGAAGCCAGGATCTTCGGCACGGGCAGACCCAGGGCCGTCATATGTCGGCCCAATGCCAGGAACGCGTGGTTCTCCTTCGCGTTCTCACCGATCACGCCAATCACCGCCCCACTGTCAGCAGAGAGGCTATGGTACAACCGGTAATAATGTCGATTGCTGGCGGCGCCACCCAGCATTTGCACTCGGGCAGGCTCCTGGTGAAAATATGACTTGTATAGTTCTGAAAGTTCGGTCATTTTTTGAAATCCGGTAGAACAGATATTCCTTTTTTTTGGCGCAAAGATAATTCTTTTCCGCCACAAAAACAAAAATATTGCAGAAAAATTTGCGTTTCCGACAAAAAATGCGTATCTTTGCAGCCGATTTAACAGGAGAATATTCTAAATATGCCGAATACAGATGTACTAAATGTGATGAACGCCCTGCACATTACAGGCAAAAGTCCTTTATTGATGCGGGCGCTTAATGCTGCCATCCAGGCAGCGCCCTACGACGTCACCGTGCTCGTCACGGGCGAAAACGGCACAGGCAAGGACTACTTCTACAAGATTCTCCACAACGGCTCGCGTCGTCGCTTCAAGAAGTGCATCGCTGTCAACTGTGGCGGTCTGCCCGAAGGCACCATCGACTCCGAACTCTTCGGCCACGTCAAGGGTGCATACACCGGTGCTGTGGGCGAACGCAAGGGATATTTTGAGGAGGCCGACGGCGGCACCATCTTCCTCGACGAGGTGGGCGACCTGCCCATGTCCATCCAGGCGAAGCTGCTGCGCGTGCTCGAGACGGGCGAAATCATCCGAATGGGTTCGAGCGAGGTCAAGAAGGTCGATGTGCGCATCGTCGCCGCCACCAACGTCAACCTCGAGAAGGCCATCCGCGAAGGACGTTTCCGTCAGGACCTGTATTTCCGACTCTCGACAGTCAATATCCACGTACCCGCGCTTCGCGAACGTCAAGAGGACATCTATCTCCTCTTCCGCAAGTTTGCCAGCGACGTGGCCAACAAATACCGAATGACCGAAGGCATCCAGCTCACCGACGATGCCCGTCAGCTGCTACTCGCCTACCAGTGGCCCGGCAACGTACGTCAGCTGCTCCACATCGTCGAGGAGATGTCCATCATCGAGTCCGACCGCACCATCGACGCCGCCACCCTGCAACGCTATCTGCCGCAGTTCGTCAGTGGCGTGAGCGTGGGCGGAGGCGCATCGGCCAACTCCACGACATTCGACCCCGGCGAGAAGCAGCGTCTCTACATGATCCTTGCCGAATTGCATCGTCAGATGGAGGAAGTGCGCGAACGTCTCGGCCTTCACGACAACGCCAAGCCGACGCCTCGTTCCCTTCCTGCCGCCTCGCCTTTTGTCTCCCCGACATCCAATGGCGCTCCGAAGACCTCTCCCTCCAAGATCGACGATGTGGGCGAAGCCGAAGAAGTGGGCGAATACGAGGCACGACCCCACCAGGACGATTACATCTCGCTCCGCAACCCCGATTCCACCATCAAGAAGATGGCCGATGTCGAGCGCGAAACCATCGAGAAGACCGTCAAGCGCAACAACGGCAACAAGCGCAAGGCAGCCAAGGACCTCGACATCTCCGAACGCACCATCCACCGCAAAATCAGCGACTCCGACCTCGAATAAAAAAATGATATGCGCATCCCAGTAATTCTTCTTTCCGTGCTGCTCTCCCTCGTGTGCTTCACGTCGTGCAGCATCAGCTATCAGCTCAACGGTGCCAGCATCGACTACAGCACCACGCATACCATCAGCTTCGATTATATCCAGAACAAGGCATCACTGGTCTATGCCCCACTCACCATCCTCTTCAACGACGAGCTGCAGAAAAAGTATGTCAATCAGACACGACTTTCGCAGGTCGATCGCGATGGCGACCTCCAGATCAGCGGTGCCATCACCGGTTACAGCCTCTCCAACCAGGCAGTCAACACCGAAGCCTACGCCACCGTCACGCGTCTGACCATCAAGGTGAAGATTAAGTTCGTGAATAAGAACAACAAAAGCGAGAATTTCGAGAAGGAATTTTCGCAGTATGCCGAGTTCGACGCCACCCAGATGCTCACCGATGTGCAGGACGATCTTTGCGCAGAACTCACCGAAAAACTGGTCGATGACATCTTCAATGCCACCGTCGCCAACTGGTAACTATGGAAAAGTGGATTAAAGACCCCCGCACCCTGGGCGCCGATGCCGTAGCCACGCTTCCCGACCTCATTGCCCAGTACCCCTATTGCGCCACCTACCGCCTGCTCTACCTCACCGCCCTCGCCAACGTGCATTCCACGCGTCTTAAAGACGAAATACGCAGGCACGCGCCCGCCATCCCCGACCGCCTCAAGCTCTTCAAGCTCATCAACCGCGGCGAATACGGATGGATAGCCCTGATGCACCATCTCGAGCAGCAGCGCCGACAGCAACCCGAGGCACGCGACTTCGAGCTCATCGAGCGATTCCTCGACAACATCGAGCTCGGTTCGGCGCCCGATGTGCAGTACAGTTTGGAGCATATGCCCGACCTTCAAACCGATCGCGACGAGCAGGACGACCTCATCGACAGCTTCCTCCAGGCCGAGGCCGACGGCCAGCTTTTTGTGCCAAATGTGGAGTCAGAAAAAATGCAGGAAGACGATTTTGACGAACACGAAAAAATCAAGGATCGTGCATTTTTAACCGAGAGTTTGGCAAAGGTATATGTCAAACAAGGCAAATATGAGCAGGCTTTAGCTATTTTTTTGGATTTAAATTTGAAATTCTCGAAAAAAAATACTTACTTTGCAGACCAAATTAGATATTTGGAGAAGGTAATTGAACTTAAGAAGTCAAATAAAAATTAAAATATAACAAACAAAAAGAAATGGTAGTTCTTATTCTTACTTTAATTATCGTACTGATCAGTGTACTCCTCGTAATGATTGTACTTGTGCAGAAGTCAAAGGGCGGTGGTCTTGCCGCTGGCTTCCAATCTTCCAATCAGGTAATGGGTGCACCCAAGACCGCAGACTTCGTTGAGAAGACAACTTGGACACTTATGGGCATCATTGCTCTTCTCTGCATCGTCACAACCATCACCATCAAGCACAGCGGCCAATCCGTTCAGGGTTCCGCCATCGAAGCTCAGGAGCAGACCGCTCCCGTCCTTCCTGAGAATGTTGCTGACGAGGCACCTGCTGCAACCGATGCCACAAACGAATAAATTGGAATTTTTGCATTTTCGCAATTATTCCGACAATTCACACAATAATTCGGAATCTTTTCCGTTATTAAAGTGTTAATTGCAATCCATTAGCATTTTCTCCTATTCCAAATCATCATCAACCAAGTCCGTCGGGCACGTGAGTGTCTGGCGGGCTGCTTTTTAAACGGACACCATCTAAAAAACACCCATTTTCTCGCGTCAATTTCACGCAATACAAACACCTCCCCCACCTGCCTGCCTAGACCACGACCAAGGGCCTTATTTATCGAATTAGCGAAAGAAAACAGCCAAATGCGGATATTTCCACCATACCTATAATAAAAAAGAGGGGATTTTTTCCTCTTTTTTTGTTTTTCTCGACATAAATGTCTATCTTTGCGGCGTCAATTCAATACAGGAAGCCATGGCAAATCTCTCGGAAGAAGATACCAAACGCAAACACATCACCCCAGCCATCGAGCAAGCGGGATGGAAAGACGACATGTACAGTATGGAGTTCCCCATCACCGCGGGCCAGGTCATCGTGCAGGGTGCCCTGAAGACACGCAAGAAGAGCAAGAAGGCCGACTACATGCTCTTTGCCCACGACAACGACCCCATCGCAGTTGTCGAAGCCAAAAGCGCCGACCATGCCGCAGCCGACGGATTGCAGCAGGCGATGGACTATGCCGAACTCACCGACGTCAAGTTTGCCTATTCAAGCAACGGGCAGGAGTTTGTCGAGCACGACTTCACCACGGGCAGCGAGCGCTACTTCAAGATGAACAAGTTCCCGACTCTTCAGGAACTGGTCGAACGTCGTGAGGCCTATCGCCAGCTCTCAGCCAAGGAGCAAGCCATCGTCAACGTGCCTTACTATTTCGACACCGTCACCCAGAAGCGTCCGCGTTATTATCAGCGTAAGGCCATCAACCGCACCGTCGAAGCCGTGGCACGCGGACAGAAGCGCATCCTCCTCGTCATGGCCACCGGTACGGGAAAGACCTACACCGCCTTCCAGATTGTCTATCGTCTGCGTCGTGCAGGCTGTGTACGCAAAGTGCTCTATCTTGCCGACCGCAATGTGCTCATCGACCAGACGATGCTCAACGACTTCAAGCCCTTCGACAAGACCATGACCAAGGTGCAGGGCAAGGATGCCGACGGCAGCTACGAAATCTATATGTCGCTCTATGGCCAATGGGTCAACTACGAAGAGGGTGCACGCCAACCCTACGAGGACTTCCGTCCCGACTTCTTCGACCTCATCATCGTCGACGAGTGTCATCGTTCGTCGGTCAAGGAGGACTCCGAATGGAAGAAGATTCTCAACTACTTCGACTCAGCCATCCAGATTGGTATGACGGCCACGCCCAAGGATGCCGAAGGCGCCTCCAACATCGACTACTTCGGGCCTCCCGTCTATGTCTATAGCCTCAAGCAGGGCATCGAGGACGGCTTCCTGGCTCCCTATCGCGTCACGCGCTCGTTCCTCTCGGTCGATCTCGAAGGCTATATCCCCGAGCCTGATGAAGTCGATCTCGAAGGTCAAAGGATCGAGCAGGACCTCTTTGTGCGCAGCGACATCGGCCGCACCCTGCGTATCACCCAGCGCGAAATCATTGTCGCCCGACGCATCACCGAGATGCTCAAGGTAATCGGACCTATGACCAAGACCATCGTCTTCTGTCCCGAAACCGAAGATGCGCTCAAGATGCGCGAACTGCTCATCCAGATGAATCCCGAGCTCTGCAGGAAATACCCCAACTACGTGGTGCGCATCACCAGCGACGACCGCGTGGGCAAGAAGCTGCTCGAAGACTTCCAGGATGTCAATTCGCCCACTCCCGTCATCGCCACCACGTCGATGCTGCTCGAGACGGGCGTCGATTGCAAGACGTGCGGCCTCATCGTCATCGACAAGGAGGTCAACAGCATGACGTCGTTCAAGCAGATGGTGGGCCGCGGAACGCGCATCCTTGAAGAGAAGGGCAAGCTGAGTTTCGAGATTCTCGACTTCCGCAATGTCACCCGCCTCTTCCAAGATCCCGAATTCGATGGAGAAGCCGACCGAACCACCTCTTATAGCCATCGTCGCAACGAGGACGAAGCTCCGGTCATCAGGGATGGCAACGATATTGATGGAGAAGAGGACGACGAAAAGCGAAAGAAATATCGTGTCAACGGTCGCGACATCCGCATTGTGCACGAACACGTCCTGCACCTCGGCCCCGACGGCAAGACGCTCACCACCGAAAGCCTCACCGACTTCACGCGCAAAGCTATCCGCGACATCTATCCCTCGCTCAATGCCTTTGTGGGTGCTTGGGCAAAGGCCGACCGCAAGCAACTCATCCTCGACGAACTCAAGGAGGAGGACGTGCTGCTCGAAGCCGTGCGTCAGGAGAATCCCAAGCTGCGCGAAGTCGATGACTTCGACCTCATCTGCCACGTCGCCTTCGACCAGAAGCCCCTCACGCGGCGCGAACGTGCCGAGAACGTGCGCAAGCGCAACTACCTGGCCAAGTACAGCCCTGAAGCACAGAAGGTGCTCAATGCCCTGCTCGACAAGTATGCCGAAACCACGCGCATCAACCTCGAGGACACCAAGGTGCTCGAACTCAATCCCTTCGACAAGATGGGCAAGAAGCCTTTCATCATGAAGAAGTTCGGCACACCTCAGAAGTATCGCGATGCCGTTTCCGAACTTATCCGTGAACTATACGAAGTCAGCTAAAGTAACTCCGCTACGTCGTCAATAGCAATAGTAACGTCCTTTTTACTACTCTTTTACTCCCCTTTTACTACTCTTTTACTCCAAAATACCTATGGCTGTAAACAATCTTGTAAAGAGCCTTCAGAACATAATGCGCAGCGACGCGGGCGTCAATGGCGATGCCCAGCGCATCGAGCAGATGGTCTGGATGTTCTTCCTCAAAGTATATGATGCGCAGGAACTCGACTGGGAATGCGAAGACGAAGACTATCAGAGCATCATCCCCGAGCAATACCGCTGGCGCAACTGGGCACCCTCGCGCGACGAAAACGGACAGAAGGTTGCCACCGCGCTGACGGGCGACGAGCTGCTCCGCATGGTCAACGATATGTTCGACGCGCTCAAGAACCTGCCCGTCACCGAGCACACCAAGCGCGGACAGAGCATCGTGCGCGACGTCTTCAGCGAGGTCAACCAATATATGAAGAACGGCGTGCTCCTGCGTCAGATGATTGACAAGGTAGAAGAAATCGACTTCACCGACAGCCAGGACATCCACGCCTTTGGCGACATCTACGAGAGTCTGCTCAAGGACCTGCAGGGCGCCGGCCACGCAGGCGAATTCTACACGCCGCGTGCCCTCACCGACCTCATCATCGAAATGCTCGATCCCAGGATTGGCGAGACCGTGGGCGACTTTGCCATGGGCACAGGCGGCTTCCTCACCTCGGCGCTCCATCACCTCCAGCCTCAGCAGAAGGACGATGACGACGTCGAGCGTTTCCAGCATAGCGTGATTGGGCAGGAGTGGAAGCCGTTCCCCTATCTGCTTGCCGTGACCAACCTCTTCCTGCACGGCATCAAGGAGCCCAACGTGCTGCACGGCGACTCCCTTGCCCGCAATGTGCGCGAGCTCAAGGAAAGCGACAAGGTCGATGTCATCGCAATGAATCCTCCCTACGGAGGTGCCACCGAAGCCAGTGTGAAGGGCAACTTCCCGCAGGATATGCGCAGCAGCGAGACGGCTGACCTCTTCCTCGTGCTCATCATGTACCGCCTCCGTGAACGGGGTCGTGCGGGTGTCATTGTGCCCGATGGTTTCCTCTTCGGCACCGATGGTGCCAAGTTGGCCATCAAGCAGAAGATGCTCCGCGACTTCAACCTCCACACCATCATCCGTCTGCCCGGTTCCATCTTCTCGCCCTATACGAGCATCGCCACCAACATCCTTTTCTTCAACAACGAGCAGGCCGAAGGTGCACCCGAAGGCTACAAGACCAACTGCACCTGGTTCTATCGCCTCGATATGCCCGAAGGCTACAAGCACTTCTCAAAGACGCGTCCCATGCTCAGCCAGCATTGCCAGCCCATTCGCGACTGGTGGCACAATCGTCACGAAATCGTCAGCGAGGACGGCGACGAGAAGTCACGTTGCTTCACCGCACAGCAGCTCATCGACCTCAGCTGCAACTTCGACCAATGCAAGTTCCCCAAGGAGGAAGAGGAAATCCTGCCTCCCGATGAACTTCTGCGCCAATACCACGAGCGTCGCAATTCACTCGATGCCGAGATTGACCGCACCCTCACCAAAATCCAAAATATGCTGGGCATAGAACTATGACAGGGCAACAACTAAAGAACAGCATCCTCCAAATGGCGATACAAGGCAAACTTGTACCGCAAGATCCGCATGATGAGCCAGCAAGCGTTTTGCTTGAAAGGATTCGAGAAGAGAAGAAGAGATTGGTGAAGGAGGGCGTGCTCAAAAAGAAGGACCTCGAAGAAACACCTATCTCAGAAGAAGAAATACCTTTTGATATTCCTGATAGCTGGGTGTGGTGCAGAATATCACAAGTAATATATCCACCCAAATATGGTACATCAAATAAATCTTTGGCAACCGGTTCTGTGCCAGTATTAAGAATGGGTAATATTCAAAATGGTGAAATTGTATTTGATAAACTAGTTTATAGTAATAACGAGGATGACAATGCTAAATATAATCTAATTAAAGGGGATTTATTATTTAATAGGACTAATAGCGCTGAGCTCGTAGGAAAGACAGGTATTTTTAGAGGGAATCGACAAGCAATATTTGCTGGTTATTTAATTCTCTTAAGACCTATTTGTATCAATTCTGATTACTTGAATTATGTTCTTGGTTCTAACTATGCTCGTTCATATTGTAAGGATGTTAAAACCATAGGTGTACAACAGTGTAATATCAATGCTGAAAAAATCTCAATATTTGTATTTCCCCTCCCTCCCTTATCCGAGCAGCGCCGCATAGTAGAGAAGCTTGAATCTCTGATGCCCCTCATCGAAAGCTACGGGAAGAGCCAGGAAGCGCTTAATGCCCTCAATGCCTCACTCCCCGAGAAACTCCGTCAGAGCATCCTGCAAGAAGCCATCCAAGGTCACCTGGTGCCGCAAGATCCGAATGAGGAACCCGCATCCGTACTGCTGGAAAGAATTCGAGCAGAGAAGGCCCGTCTCGTCAAGGAAGGCAAACTGAAAAAGAAAGACCTCGAAGAAAAACCAATCTCCCCCGACGAAATCCCATTTGATATTCCTGAGGGGTGGGTGTGGGTGCGTGGAAATACAGTATTCCTTCCAATGGAATCGACCAAACCAAGTGGTGAACAATTTATTTACATTGATGTTGATGCCGTAAATAATAAAACCAATGTGATAGATAATGCAAAAATCTTAGCATCTTCTAAGGCACCAAGTCGTGCAACTCGAAAATTACATAATCACGATATTCTTTTCTCTATGGTAAGACCATATTTAAAAAATATTGCCTATGTAGATGAAACGTTTGCCAATGCAATTGCAAGTACAGGCTTTTATGTTATTACACCGACTTGCGGTCTATTCCCTATGTATCTCTTTTATTTAGTTTTATCACCTTATGTAGTCAATGGTTTGAACCAATTTATGAAAGGTGATAACTCTCCATCAATTAATAATTCTCATATTGAGCAATTTCTTTTCCCCCTCCCTCCCTTATCCGAGCAGCGCCGCATCGTGACCAAGCTGGAGAAGCTGCTGCGCGAGATTGACAAGTTGAAGGGGTGACATTATGATACGCTGAAAATCCTCAACTACTCCCTTTCTGATAATATGAAACGCCTGGGCATATTGATGTGTTCAAGCGTTTTGTTTATATTGCGCAAGTTATCTTTTTACCTGCGTCTTTTTCTCGTCGAAATGGTTTTTTCTTTAGAAATATGCATTTTTTTCGGGCAAATTTTTCCATTATACAAAAATAATTTCTATCTTTGCAGTCTATAATTCCATATTTAATTAATTAATTAAAAAATAAGTTATATGGTATTTAACAGTATCGCAGTAGTAAGACGCTCTAATTGCAAAGTAATTGATCTCTTCTCAGGTTGTAGAGAGCTTTCCAAGGAAGTGGAGAAAACATTTAAGAATTCAACAATCCGTGTTCGACAAGAATCATGTGGTAATCTGTGGAAAGAAAATCCGTGCTTAAGTTTGTTAGAAAATGCCTACTTTACCGTATGGGAAGAGGAACTTATAGACATCCCTAAAGGAGATCATTTTCAAGTAACAGCAGACTTAAATACTGATTTTCGTATTGGCAGACATGAAATGGCTCAGAAGATTGTTCGTTATTTCAGAGGTCTTGGATTTCCTGTGTGCCGCGATTTTGTCGGAAGAATCGAGATTTGGATTCCTAAAGACGAAGGAGACTCAATTCTCTATAATCGATACACTCTTAAACCATACTATAAGGACATCACGGATGGATGGCAAATTGACGTCAGTCATAGTGGTGAAAGTCGTTGCTCCAAAAAAACATTATATGAAGTTGACCTTGATGATCATGGATTTGAGGTCATAGCTGGTACGGAGGTATTGCGAAGAAAGAATCTCAAGCAACGCCATTTCCAAAAATATAGCGGAGGTTGTCCTATTGTTAACAGATACACTAAAAAGGTGCTGAAGTTGACAGAGCCACGCTGTTATGATAGGAATAAATATGTTACTAAGATGAACAAAATTAAAAATTTCATCAGTACATACCTTGTTACTCCAGGATTTCAAGATGCGCTTGATATAAACATATTGAATAATGGTGCTTTAATCCCAGTTAAACCTGAGGACGTATTCATGGTGGATTTTAAGGCCAAAAACCTTCTTTATGGAGACGGGTATGTTGGGGCTTTACCACGAAATGAATTTGCACAGCACGGTCCATATGCGCAGCCGAAATCCTTCAAGTACTTCTTTGTAAGTTTGGATTCTTCCCAAAGTAATGTGGCTAGAATACGACTCTATAATATTTTCCAAAATGGCATTGATAGTTCAAAATTATCTGATAAGGATATAATTGAAAAAGGAACTGGAAATAGATACCGTCGTTTAAGCGAATTCCTGAATCAGCCATTGTCATGGGTGAAGAATCTAAGCTTAGCATACAAGTCCTACGATACAGCCTTACAGGAATTACAAAGTCACCTGATGGATAACAGTCGTTTTATCCCTGGCACTAACTATATCGCAATAATAATCAGCGAGATTCATAAGGACTTTCAAGATCCAAAGTTGCATGAACTATACTATAGGATGAAAGAACTACTTATGAAATCTAAAATCACATCGCAAGTAATCTATGCCCCAAATATAGATAATAAAGACTTTAAATATTTCATACCAAACATCGCGGCTGCTATTACTGGCAAACAGTACGGTATGCCTTGGGGCTTGGAGAGTTTGTCTCAGAAAAACGATATGATAGTCGGGATTGGAGCTTCGAAGCAACTCGGCAGAAAACCATATCTTGGAACTGCATTCTGTTTCGACAAGAAAGGACAATTTCGTGAATTTGATTGCTGTCAAGCAGAAGATACCGAAGCTTTAGGAACAAGCCTGAAGAAAGCATTGTGGCAGTTTTGTAATCAGTATGGTAATCCAGACCGACTTATTATTCACTACTACAAGAAACTACGAAAGGATGAAGGCGAACAAATTGAAATGATGCTCAAACAGAATGGATTACAATGTCCCGTTTTTGTTGTCAACATGGTCACAGCAGTTAATGACGACTTGATTGCTTTCGATACCAGCAAGAATGATTTTATGCCTATTAGTGGCACTTACGTGCATCTTCGAGATACACAATTCTTGCTATACAACAACGAGAGATATACCGAAAATGGAAAGGGGGATATTCTTTTTCCTATCAAATTAACTATTACTAGTGCGAACACAAGTAATGAAGGATATATAATGAAAGAAGATGCAATCGACATTATCACTCAGGTGTACCAGTTCTGTCGATTATATTGGAAATCTGTCAAGATGCAGAATGTACCAATAACTATTGCATATCCCGAGTTGGTAGCTCAGTATGTTCCTCATTTCAACGATGAAGATCTGCCTGAATTCGGTAAACATAATCTATGGATGCTCTAAAAAAAAATCTATGACTTTACCAATTATTGACAGTATGCTCAGAGGAGATTTGCGAAGGCAAATTCTCGTCACGCTGAAGACAGAGAAAGAAATTTCTCTGCTTTGGCGTGACTTGATGAAATCATTTAATAAAGGCAACAATAACTTGAAAAGTATAGAAGAGTCTTTATTTGAAGCTGTTGAAAAAAGCGGATTAGTCCGAGTTTCTGAAGATTATAAATATGACCTTGAAGTTCGTGAAGGAGCGGAAAATGCACGGAAACAGGGTGTAAGCCTTGACATAAACAATTTTACCGAAGTCAAGGAAGTTTTTAGTCTTGATGGCGTTTTCGATTCGGGCCATGAAACAACTCCAACCGACAAATTTCTACATTTGTTGGTCAAAATCGAATGCCAACGTACAGTTAAGTCTCTTATTTCACTTGTTGAATCAGTTCATGATGATGCAGTAGTAAGGACATATATACGCAAATTATTTTCTACAATTACATCTTTATGTAAAGACGCAAACGATCTTTACATTAAAGAGTCTCTCACCCAACTATATTTTGAAATATATCACACCTTTAGAGTTTTGTTAGAGAAAAGTAGTTTTCAGTCTTATGAAACAGACTTCGAGAATTTCATTTTCGAATGGAAAGGTGAATTCCCAGATGAAGAGGTTGTTGAAAGGTATAATGAGATGATTAATGCTAATGCAAATGAAGTGCTCGAGACACCCAACCTTCCGCAGCTGGAGGAAAAAGAATCGATGGTTCCTACAGGAGCAAGGGCAGCAGAGAATGAGATAATCACTAAGTATGATCATTTTGTTGAAGTAGTAAGAAACTATAAGTTCTTCGAATGTCCTGCTGTTGCCTGCCTTACTCCGAACCAACGAGGTGAGCTTGTTCGATTAATAGTGAGTCGTTTTGATAACTATGGTGCCTATGCTGTTGCTATGCTATGTGAACTCGACTACGACAAATGGATGATGGATAATTTTGCAAAAGCCAATCCATACTCGAAAAAAGGACTTACGAAAGGTACAGTCTTTAAACATTGGTTGGATGCGTTAAGTTTGTCGAATGAAAGAGCTATTGCTGGTAATTACAATGTAATACGCAAACCTGAAGGAAAAGAAAATAGGTTAATTTATAAAGCTGCAGAATATTCTAAAATAGTTCACGATGATTATATGAATATTAAATTGAATAAAGAAAAATAATAAAGCATAAGAACATAAAAAGCTGTAGATAACAAAAAGGATGTTATTTACAGCTTTTTTTTGTATTTTTTCAAAAATGTAAATAGCTGATAATCAAGGATGCCATAAAACGCCACAAGAATAATGTTATAAAAAAACATAAGTCTTATGTCTTGCTGACATAAAATGCCATTAGTCTCTTTGCAGCCGAGAATTGAATATCTCAGTTCTCGGCTATCTGTGGTTGTGGCCGAAGCAGATGGTCTAACCGGCTTAAATCCTTTTAATATGTTACAGGATTTAAAATTTAGCAGACCATCCGGTTCAAAGAGTGAACCTAAGGTTATGAGCGAGGTGCTCAACGAGTACCTCGAGAGTAATGAACCTATCGCCAAGAGCTTCCGCAAGTTCCTGGCATCGAAAGAGAAAAGCGCGGGGAAAGGAGAGGAAGCATGAAAACGAACGTTGAGCTTTGCATCGATCTGAAGACACATATGCAGAACGATGTGCTCCTGAAGCCTGGTAAAAACTATCCAGGGATTCTGAGGCGAGAAGTTCCGGGTGAAGAGTTTGGTCCCGACGATGGTCGTTATACCTTTATCGAGACAGTCAAGCCAGCTGCTCCCAAGCATAATCCGCAGGTGTACAGCTGCGAGCTCTTCACGATTACGCTTCGCGATGACGGACGCCTTCGCCTGAATGTCAAGCCCATCGAGGCAGGTCCCGACTTCAGCATCGATAGCTTCGCGCTCCAGATGAGCGACGAGATCCGCCGAGCTCTCCCGGGCCTAGTAGGGGAAGGGAGGTGATCAATTCGTGACCAGGTATTTCAGTTTTTCAGTTATTTCAGTTTTTCAGTTAGATTTCAGAGGTTCAATTATTTCTCAAACCCCTTTCTTATAATATATAACTTACTAATAATTAATTAATTATATATAATAAATAAGGGAAAATAAGGGAATGACACCCTTCGAAAAAACAACTGAAAAACTGAAATAACTGAAATTGAAATAGAAATTTCTTCAAAATTTTCATCTATTAAGCTGAATATCAATTATGTACGATATCTCAAAACCAATTGCACCCAAGATGCCCAACCTCGGGAATGGGTTGGAATGCATCAAATTAATCGCTTCACAGATCAGTCCGGATATGCGTGAGGCCATCATTCCCGCGATATTTCCGGCGCTTTCTGCCTATGTAAGTGGCGCAAAATTCCAGTATGCCGACCTCACCTGGAAGGAACTTTGTGGCTCAATGGCCCATCTGATAGCCGAATCGGGCATGGGCAAAGGCCAACTGACGGCATGCATTGAAGCAATCATGCGCAAGAACCGAAAGCACGACGAGGAGGAACTGCAGAAGCTTGTGAGCTGGCAGAAGGCTGTCAAGACCAAGGGCGCCAATAAGGAGAAACCCGCTCGTCCGGAGGTCGCATTCTTCTTCCCGCCTTCAGATGCGACCAATCCGGCTTTCCTCCAGAATGCCATGGCATGCGAAGCCTATGGAGGTCATACCCAGTTCTTCAATATGACCGAGATCGAACAGGCCGACCGCCTTTGCGGCGGGCACAAGCAAGTGAGCCAAACCATCCGAAACATCTACGACATGCAGCGTGCTGGTGCCCTTCGCGCTACGGCCGATGGTGTGACGGGCAATCCTACGCTTCGAGTCAACCTCACCTTTTCTTCTACGCCTGTTGCTGCACGCAAGTTCTACAAGAACGAGCTGTACGTCGGCACCTTTGGGCGCATACCTTTCTCCTACAAGGCACGCGAAGGTCGCAGCGGCAAGATTCCTCGCGTAGGCAAGTTCGGAGACCATTTTCTCGCCAAGCTCGACGAATACATCATCCTCTTGGAGGCTTGCAAGGGGAACTTCATCATTCCTCCGTTGAACAAGCTGGCAGACAAACTTGCTGAGGATATGGCAAAGATTGGCGACCTTGCCGACGATGACGATGTATGGGATATGGGCAAACGAGCCATCGTTTCAGCCTGGAAGAATGGCTGCATCCTCTATATCCTCAACGGGCAATGCTGGACGCGCGCCATGGGTGAATTCGTCGAGTGGCTGGTCTATCACGACATTTGGAGCAAGATGCAAGTGTTCGGCGATATGCTGAAAGATGGCGACACGAGCACTTCGGAGATAGGCAAGACTGGCCCAAGGAATATGCTTGAGGACCTGGGTGATACGTTCAACGAATCCGAACTGGAAGCTCTTCGTGCCAATGCAGGCAAGCCAAAGGAAGGCACCAAGCGCCAGTTGGCCGTTTGGGTGAGCCGACACTTCATCGAGTATTCGGCGCAGACAGGCCTATACTCAAAAACGAAGTTGTACCTCAATCGCAAGCGCTGATGGAAAAGCAAGAACTTCAAAAGCTCCGCGACCTCCCCATCGAGGGGGTCGCAGAGCGACTTGGACTCCAGGTGAGCCGGCACAAGTGCCTTTGCCCCTTCCACGATGATCATCACGCAAGCCTGTCGTTCAGCGTGCGCACCAATCGCTATCGCTGCTTCGTGTGCGGGGCTTCGGGAGGGAGCATCGACCTGGTGATGCATCTTTTGAAAAAGGATTTCCTCGATGCCTGCCACTGGCTCGCCGATGCGAACAATATTTTGGTTCAAAAGCATCCTCAGTCGGCATCCACCCTTGGCGGCCAAACTACCACCTTCGACCCCACCCGCTACGCCCGCTTCTTCGAGCATCCTATCCTGAGCGAGCCAGCAAGGCAGTTCCTCTTCGAGGAGCGCAAGCTCGACGAACGCGTCATCCGCTGGTGCCGACTCACCTCATGGCGGGACAAGCATGGCACAGATTGGCTGCAGATACCTTATTACGATCGGGAAGGCAAACTGATAGGCATCCAAAACCGAAATCTGACGAAAGGGGCTTCGCCGCGCTTCCGTTTTCCCTATGGGGCACAATGCAGCATCTACAATCTGCCGGTATTGAATATGCTTCGCCCAGGCGAGGCACTCTACATCACAGAAGGTTGCTCCGACTGCTGGGCGATGCTTTCGGCAGGTCACAAGGCGATTGCCATCCCTTCGGCCACTTTGCTCAAAACAACTGACAAGGCGCTTCTCTCAACTCTCAACTCTGAACTCTCAACTATCTTCCACATGTATCCCGATCGCGACGAGCCTGGCGAACGCCTCTTCCTCCAGCTCCAGCAGGTTCTTCCCAACCTCGAGCACCACCAGCTCCCACCCGGTTGCAAGGACTTCAGCGACTATTATGTTTCGACGAAGTCGTGAAGCTTTCAGTAACAAAAAGGGTCCGAATCATTCCTAAAAAATCTTCTATTTTTTTGTGAAAAAGTGTCCGAAAAATTTGGAAATGTCACAAAAAATTACTAACTTTGCACCGTGAAAATCAAAGTGATAGGAGCAGTCCGGAATGCGACTTGAACGGCGAGTTTTCACCACGGGAACTGACCCGGCCGGCAGGGACCGCGCAGAGATTTCACTCGTTTTATTGTATTAACCTAAACTTTTGCAAAGACTATGTTTTCAATCAATTCCAACTTCTCGATCTCGCGCCTGAACAACGCTGAGATCACGGCGTTCTACATCAACGTGCAGAAGGCCATCACCACCAACGACCCCTCGAAACTGGGCGTCATCGGCATTCTGCCGGCATTCGGTAGTAAGCTGCAGGAGCTCATTGACCGCGTCTATGTGAGCCGGGGCTCGGAGTTCACCGCCGCTATGAAGGCTGCTGACGACCGCCGCTGCCTCATCTTCCGACGCATCCGCCTGCGCCTGCAGATGGTCGAGGTGGCCGAGCAGAACGAGGCGCTGCTCGCCATCCAGGACGTGGTGCGCACCCACCTGCTTTCGAAGTATGTGGCCACCGTCACCTCGAAGGCCTACCAGGAGCGCACCTCCATCCTCCAGGGCTTCATCCTCGACCTAAACGAGAAGCTCGGCGACAGCGGCATCGCCACCCTGGGCCTTGCCGAAGACATCACGGCGCTCGAGGATGCCAACAACGAATTCATCGCTGCCTACGCCCAGCGCACCGCCGAGAAGGCCGAGGGCAACATGGGCGTGACCCTGCGCCTGCGCGACGAGATGTACGACATCTACCTCCAGATGATCTACACGGTGCAGTACCTCGCCAACTCGACCGACGAGGCGAATGCCGAGAAGGCCACCGCCTGCCAGGCGTTCATCGCCCACGTCAACGTCCTGCTCAGCGATGCGAAGAAGCGCCTCGAACAGCGCCTCAGCAATGGCGACACCGAGGAGGGCGAGGGCTCGAATGAAGGGCACACAGAACCCACAGAACCCACAGAAAACGGCGGCTCGAACGAGGGCGGCCAGGGCGGCGGTAACGGCGGCTCGAACACCGACAGCAATAGCGGCACAAGCAACCCCTCGAACCCTTCGAACTCTTCGAACCCTTCGAACACCTCCGTAGGAGACAACACCACCGACCCGAACCAGCCTTCGGAGAATGGCGTCGTGAATGGTGACGATGTAAGCTTCTAAACGATGAAGCCGATAGTGACCAGCGTGGAGGAGCTGTACGAGAGGAAGGACGGAACGGGCGAGGTCCTCCTCGACGAGATGGCGGAATGCCTGCGCAAGACGCGGATCATCGCGGTGGCCGATCTGGCTACGCTGATGGATGTCGATGCTCACCAGCTCAACCAGGCGGTGCGCCTGCTGACGGGGATGACGACGCGCGACGTCATCAACCAGTGGCGACTGCTCCAGGCTCAGGAACTGCTGCAAGGAAAGGCAAAGGAAGCTGCTTTCGACAATGGCGGCGGGACTAAGGGAGCCTCAAAGGAAGAGCGCATACGCCGCCTGAATGCGGCGGCACGGCGCTGCGGATGGCGGTCCTACCGCGTGCTGCTCAAGGTGGCGCATCGATATGGGATAAGGGTCGATTAATTGTGAGAATGCTCACTCTCAGTGAAGGAAAAGGGTCCGCATCGGTTGATGCGGGCCCTTTGTTTGTAGATGGCGGATATTGCGGGGATGGGTGCTCCGCGCGGGACGGAGGGGATGCGCAGCCAAACATGGCTGCGACGAAAACAAACGGGACAAGGCGGGTCGGGGCGAGATTGCGCCGCGCGGGACGGAGGGGGGCAATATTGCGGCGAGGCTGCTCCGCTTGGGACGAAGGGGTGCAATCCTGCGGCGAGGCCGCTCCGCTTGGTACGGAGGGGTGTTTTACCCATTCCTCTTCCGGTGCAGATAGCGGAGGACGAAGAAGAGGGAGACGAGGATGACGGCCTCGATGGTTGCGATGAGGGCGAAGTCGTCGGGAAGGTGGCCGTGATTCTGCTTGATGGAGAGGATCAGGACGGCGATGAAGAAGATGGCCAGGGCCAGGGGCATCACGATATATTTGGGGAGTTTGCGCATGGTTTCTGTATTTTAACACGAATTATCGCGAATGAACACGAATTATTTTTTATCACATCCCCTGCTTGATGATGTCGTGACCACGGGTCATTAGGGCTTCGTAGATCTCGACACAGGCGATGGCATCGAGGGAGGCATAGGCGAGCTGGCGGGGATTGAGCTGGTCGGCCTCCCAGTTGGTGAGGCGCTGGCGCTTGCTGAGCTTGAGCCCGAAAAGAAGGGCATAGATCTTGGCTAGACTGAGGTCGATGATGCCGTAGGTCTTGACCAGCTGCTGCAGTTCGATGAAGCCCTTGGGCTCGAGCTCCTCGTCCCACTTGCGCAGGTTCTTGAAATCGTCCTGCGTCGATAGGCCCACCTTCACCACATTGGCATCCTCGAGCAGCGCCTTCAGGCAATCGGGGAACTCCTTGATCTTGTTGAGCCTGAAAAGATAGCACACCTTTCCGACCGAAAGCTGCACCAGGCAAACACGATAGGTCACGCCCTTCTGGAACGAGGGACGTGTCTCGGTGTCGAACCCGACAATCATGCCCGATTCGCGTATCTGGCGCACAGCAATCTCGGCCTGTTCGACGTTGATGACCGTCACAGGATAGCCTGCGAACTCCTTGGTGGGGAGGTCGGCAAGTTCCTCTTTGCTGATGGTGTTATGAAAAGTCTGCGATGTCGGCATCTTCTTCGTCTTCGGCTTTAGTATATAACAAATCGTGAAGTGGTCGCATCACATTCACGAGGCACTGTCCCCAATAGTTGCAGAAATTTTCGCGAACCTTCACGATGGCATCGTTCATAGCCTCTTCGTTGCGATCGGCAAAAACTGCCACGAAGTTCTTGAGGTCCTGATAGATATCGGCCAGATCTTCGCTGATGGTATGCGTCATGGCTCCTTCGCTGTACTGCATATCGGGCGTGAACACTTCGAGGTATTCGTCGTCGCCCTTCAAAAGACGCCACACCGACTGGCGCACCTCGTCGTAGTCGTCCTCGCTGACCGTGATGGGCAAATTGAAATAGCCAGAATCATCGAGACGTGGAAGAAGTGATGCCTTGACGTAGATCAGCGGCAGGAGCCGGGTGATCTGTTCAAGGAACTTGCGGCGAGTAGTTCCCGAGAGAGACAGTTTCTCAAGAAACAGACAATATTCGGCCGACACCGTGACCATATCGATCACGACGGGTGAATAGATTGGATTATCTTGCGATTTCATTAAAGTAAGCAACCAATATTATTGATAATTATATGTGGTTATTTAACACGAATATAAAAAGATAGACAAGAGGTGAAAATGGCAGGAGACGGCGGGCTCAATGCCCTGTCTCTGCTGCTGGAAAATGTGCTGCCTCAATGGCAGCAGAAAATTGCTTTGCAGAAAATAATTAGGGTCGATGTAGTGACCAGGCTTTGGACCCGTTTATTTTCTGCACGAAGTGCAATTTTCTGCAGGTATTGGACCTGCACATTTTCTTGCAGATACAACCAGGCAATTGGGGCCGAGGTTGTCTGCATTTTCACCTTCTTTTATTAGTTATTTCTGAATGTTTACTTATACAAATTATTTTTTACTATGTACGCATACACTCCCCGATAGATCATCGCAGGCTGACGACCCGAAGCGATGTCGGTGCGTATTTCGGTGCTGCTGATGTCGAAGAGCGGGGCATCGACAAAGCGCACATTTCGGATGGCCTCCTCCCCCAATCGCAGCTGCTCCTCCTCTCCCATCTCATAACCTGGACGCGGATAGACTATCAGATGGTAACGCGTGAGAAATTCGTCGTAGGCGCGCCAACGGTCGAAGGCGAGCCAGTTGTCGGCACCGATGATGAGATGGAACTGATGCTGGGGATATTTCCTTTCGAGGGCGTGGAACGTATTGATCGAATAGTTGGGCTTGGGCAAATTGTCCTCGATGTTGGAGACGTGGAGCCCCTTGCGACCGCGCACAGCGAGCTTGAGCATGGCTTCGCGGTCGTCGTCGGGTGCCAGGGTCGATGCACTGTCCACCTTGAAAGGGTTGAGAGGACTGCGTATCAACCACACCTGATCGACAATGCCCTGCTTGACGAGATAACTGCACAAGGACACGTGGCCCTTGTGGACGGGGTTGAAGCTCCCGCTGTAGATGCCAATGGTCATAGGAAGGTTCGAGGGGTTCGAGGGGTTATGGCAGCCAAAGATGGCTGCGACTGAAACAAAGGGGCTACTCTTCGTTCAGGAAAGCGTTGACGACTGAGAGGGTTTCAGCCTGGGCCTTTTCGAGGACATCGTTCACGATGATGTGGTCGAACTCGGGGGCGAAGGTGAGCTCGTAGGCGGCCTTCTGGAGGCGTTGCTGGATGACTTCCTCGCTGTCGGTGCCACGACTGTGGAGACGGCGTGACAGCTCCTCGATCGAGGGTGGCTGCACGAAGAGGCTCAACGCACGGTCGCCATAGAACTTCTTGATATTGACGCCGCCCTTGACATCGACATCAAACACGACTGTATGACCCTCGGAGGAGAGGCGCTCGACTTCGGACTTGAGGGTTCCGTAGAACTTGTCGGTATAAACCTCCTCATACTCGAGGAACTCGTCGTTCTCGATGCGACGACGGAACTCGTCGGGGGTGAGGAAATAGTAATCGACGCCATCCTGCTCGGTGCCACGCGGGGCACGTGAGGTGCAGCTTACACTAAAAGCAAGGTCGAGGCCCTGCGAAAGCAGATAACGCACCAGCGTCGTCTTGCCGCTGCCGCTGGGTGCGGAAAAAATGATCAATTTGCCGGAGGACATATTTTTTTGGGGGATGAGGGGTTGAAATGGGAGAGGGCAGCCAAGGACGGCTGCCGCGGAAACAAAAAACGGGAACACGGGGGCACGGCTGCCAGGGTGAACAGGGGGCAGCCAAGGATGGCTGCCACGAGAACAAGCGGGGCCTGGGTCTTCCCCCTTTAAGGGGGATTAGAGGGGGTCCAGGGCCTTACAGCACATTCAGGACCTGCTCCTTGATCTGCTCGAGCTCGTCCTTCATCTTGACGACGATGCGCTGCATTTCGGCCTGGTTGGACTTGGAGCCAAGGGTGTTGATCTCACGGCCCATCTCCTGGGCGATGAAGCCAAGCTTCTTGCCGTGGCCACCAGCATCCATTTCGGCATCCATCGTCTCGACGAAGTAGTCGAGATGGTTGACGAGGCGATGCTTCTCCTCGTTGATGTCAAGCTTCTCGATGTAGTAGATCATCTCCTGTTCGAGGCGGTTCTTGTCGTAATCGACGGGCAGCTTCTCGAGACGGTCAAGCAGGTTCTGACGGATGCGCTCGGTGCGGTCCTTCTCATAGGGTTCGACTTGCGCAAGCAGGGCGCGGATGTTGGCGACCTTCTCGGAGAAGACGCGATAAAGCGACTGGCCTTCCTGCACGCGGAAATCGACCAACTTATCGACAGCCTGCTCAACGACCTTGACCACAGCGTCGAGTTCCTCCTGTTCGATGACGGGAGTCTCAACATGGATGGCGTCGGGGAAACGCAACAGCGTCTGCAGGACGAGGGCTGATGTGAGCTGGTCGGAGAATTCAGCCATGCCCAGTTCCTTGCGTGTGGCATCGAGCTGCTTGTAGTATTCGCTGATGATGGCGGTATTGATGTGCGGTTTTTCGGCAGAACTATCCAAAGCCTCAGTCGTCACGATCAGTTCGACCTTGCCGCGCTGCATCTTGCGCTGCACAATCTGACGGAAATCCATTTCGCGTTCCCTGTACTGCGGACAGACCTTGGTCATCAGGTCGAGCTGCTTCGAATTGACTGACTTGACTTCGACGGTCACTTTCTTGTTCGCGATCTCGGCAATTGCCTTGCCGAAACCGGTCATTGACTGTATCATTTGCTTGTAAAACGATTCTAAATATTATGAATTTTGTGCAAAAATAATGATTTTTTCGATTCAATGGTACAACATATCAATTTTTTTTGTATTTTTGCAGCGAAAATTGATATAATATACTTAGTATTTACTATCCCCGTTTGCAAATATGGCCAATATTCTGATGATCGAGACGTCGGCAAAAGCATGTAGCGTCGCACTTAGCCGTGACTTCCAGATAGAGTTTTCGCGCGAGACCTTGGAGGGCCCCAACCATGCCTCCGTCCTCGGCCAATATGTGGAAGAGGTAATGAAATATGCGCGTGAGAACGGCGCCCTGCCCGATGCGATTGCCGTCTCGGAAGGCCCCGGCTCCTATACCGGATTGCGCATCGGCGTGAGCGAAGCCAAGGGACTGGCGTTCGGCCTGAACGTGCCCCTCATCGCCGTTTCGACGCTGAAGGCAATGTGCTGCCAGGTGATGTTCCACACCGACATCCAGATGGAGGAAGGCGAGCTCTATTGCCCGATGATCGACGCACGCCGCATGGAAGTCTATATGGCGCTCTACGACCAGGCTTTGGGCGAAGTGAAGGCGCCAAGTGCCGTCGTTGTCGATGAACAGTGGCTCGAAAGCCTGTTGGCCGACAAGGTGGTTTATTTCTTCGGCGATGGTGCCGACAAGTGCAAGGACCTGCTGACCAAGTACCCCAATGCCCGCTACGTGAAGGACATTCGCGTGATGGCTCGCGACATGCTGGCGCTCAGCATCCAGGCCTTCAACCGCGGCAATTTCGCCGACACCGCCTATTTCACCCCCTTCTATCTCAAGGAGTTCGAGGCTTCCAAGCCGAAGGACCTGCTTCAGACCCTCTCTAATCCCCCTGCTTAGGGGGAAGAACCAAGCCCCGAAAATATACACCCAAGAAATAAACACCCCCGGACGAGCAAGACCTCCCCCTAAGCAGGGGGACCGAGGGGGTCTCCTAATTTCCGATTATGCAACAATACAATACCCAGATGCCCAAGGTGAAACTCCCCGAGTATGGGCGCAACCTGCAGGAACTTGTCGAGTATTGCAAGACGATACCCGACCGTGACAAGCGTACACGCTATGCCTATGGCATCGTATCCATTATGGGCGACCTTTATCCCGAAGCCGAAAAGGTGGAGAACCTCAAGCAGATTCTTTGGGATCACCTCGCCCTCATTTCGAACTACGAACTTGACATCGACTATCCCGTAGAGATCATTCCCAAGGATAGCCTGAACGAGCGTCCTGAAACGTTAAAGAATCCACAGCAACAGCACATCGCCTGGCGCATGTACGGCAAGGTCATCGAAGACATGGTGGCCAAGGCCTGCGCGATAGAGGACCAGGAACAGCGCATCCGCCTCCTTGAGCGTTGTGCCAACCACATGAAACTCCATTTCCACATCACCCACCCCACGGCTGATGAGGACGACGACAAGATCATCCAGGACCTCCTCGCCTACACCAACGGCCAATTCAAGGACGATATCTACAAGGTATTCCTCCACTCCGCCCAGGAACTGCAGGACAACATCCAATTTGATCCCACCAAACTTGTTGTGACACCCGCCAAGAAAAAGAAGAAGAAAAAGAAGAAGAAGGCTGGAAGCAATTAACAATTAATAATTAACAATTAACAATTGATAATTGGCTAAGCTATTAACAAAGCAATTAACAATGGGCAAATAGCAATTAATTAGTTGAAAATGAAACTCACAAAAGCAAAACTAATTAAAGCGTTAAAGCCTGAAATGGAGAAACTTGGCTATCACTGGTTCAAAGACTCTATAAGTGGCGCACAAGGACTTTTCGCAAAGAAAGTGGATGATTCCCTTTATCTGACAGTTGGGCTAACCATACATAGATATTATGATGATGCCTTTACTGCAGATTTGTATTTGTCAAAAACAACAAATATATATTGTACGTGGGGCGACATCCCTAAAGATTGCGAAGAAAGACCCGGATTCCTTATGACCGATGAAGAACTTGCCAAATATAAGGAAGACGATTATCTAATCAAAGACATCTGGTGGAGTTGTGAAAAGTCGTTGGATGATTTTATTGATGCAATTCGCCTATATGCACCGAGGATGTTGCATAATGATGACTTAATCAGAAGGATAAGAAGTAGCAAGGATGTAGAAGAATTGTGGATTATCTCTTCGAAGATCAAGCAGAATGTCGGTAACATCCCTGACACAGAGTTTTCATTTATACCAGAAAAGGAAATCGATAATATTCCCATGGAATGGTTTAAGGCGGCTGAATGGACATTGCGCGAAGCAGGAGAATATGTCAACTTACACATTGTTAAACTCCATGCAAGTGATGCATATAGGCAATATGTGTTAGACAATCCCTAAGATTCCTTAGAATCCCCTTCTGATTCCTCCTCCTCCTGACTAATCAGCCAGTTGACGGGAGTGTAGCCGGTGATGGACTTGAAATGACGGAACAACGATGACTTCGAAGCATAGCCAGCGATGACGCAAAGCTCGTCCAGGCTTGCTTCGGGGTTTTCTTTTAGGTACTGTTGCACAAGGTTGATGCGATATTTTGCCAACCACGTACGGAAATTCATACCCGACTGACGGTTGATGACCTTCGAGACATAGGTTCGATTGGAACGAACCATCGACGCCAGCTGAGGGATGTCGAAGTCCTGATCGGTGTAAGGACGCTTGGTCTCCATTACCTCCATAATGCGCTCATAAAGCTGCTCGGGCGTCTCGGGAACATAGCCTTTCGAAAGTTTCTCGATCTTCTGCTTTGCCTCATCCAACTCGATTCTTGTATCATCGTGAACGCGCCTCAAAACCTTGAGGCTGCGGAAGATACGCAATGCCACACCTATCATCGCCAACAGCAAAAGCAACAGGCTCAGTGAGGCGGAAACGAAGAACAGGCGGCGATTCCTTCCTTCGGCCTCGATGCGGTTCGTACGTTCGTCGTGCAACTGATAGATGGTCAGCTGGTCGGTCAGCTGGCTGCGATAACTCTCCTGCTCAATGCTGTCGCGGACGTCGGATGCACGACGCAGGTAATCGTTCGAAGCTCGCCAGTTGTTGCGGTTGCGTTCAAAATCGGACATCGCCTCCAGCAGACGGACATACTCCAAGTCCAGGGTGTCGGAACCGATGGCCTGAATCACATCGCCGAAATCCTCCATCACACGGTCGTCGAAGTGCAGCTTCACCATCGAAGGTATCAGATTGAGGACAATCTGCGGATCGTCCGATTCCTTGAATTTGTCCATCAGATTCATCCAATAGAGGGCTGAATCGCGGGCACCAATGCCGGCAAAGGTTCTGACCATACCACCATAACAACGCACACGCATATAGTTGACATAATCATCGACGGCCCTACGGTTCTGCCGCATACTTGCCTGAAGGTCGGCGAATTCCTCGGTATGCGCATAGAAATACTCCAGTCTGTTGATCAGAAAACGAATCGTTTGAAGCGCTTCATTGTACTGATTCATCTCACGTTGGGTATTTGCCAACTTACGTCCGATATTCAACGTAGTCATCAGCGCGGGCCAGGACTTCGTACTTTTCACATTATCAAAGGCCTGCTTGATATTTTCCAAACCCTCTTCCTTTTGACCAAGGAAGGCCTGCGTTCGACCCACTCGACTCAAAAAATCATTTTCCTCGACACTGAATACCGGATTGCCGTGCACCAGGTCGTAAGCCAACTGGGCATAATGGATCACATCGACATGACGGTTCAGGGTTCCTGCCACGGTGGACATCAAGCTATAGACATCGACTATCAACACCGTATCGGTCACCTCCTCCCACTCGTCGCTTTCGACCAGATGGCGGCACATCAGCAGGCTGCTGTCGGGATGCGAGAAGCCATTGTACATCACGATGGCCTTCAGGTACTGGCGACGTTCGTCGGTGATATTCTGGGCCTCGAAGGCAGAGTCGATGAGCAACATCGCCTGACGCGGTTCCTTTAGGAAATTGGCCATCGCATAGGGTTCGTCGTAAAGCTGGTCATCGTCGTCCTCAGGAACGGAAGGGTGCGACGAATGGCACGCTCCAAGCAGGAGAATGGGAATAAGAAAGAAGGCTAAGGACCTGAGCGTCATAAGTGTTTTTTACTTAACACGAATTATCGTGAATTTACACGAATTATTTTTGAACAAACGGTTTTCAGTGGCCATTGAAGATGACGTAGAGCGAGATCATCACGACAAACAGCAGGCACCAGGCGACCAGAACGGAAGGTTTCATTGGTTGGTTAACCTTTTGAAGCACAACATCCTCGCGAGAATTCTTGTCTATCAGGCTCACAACCACCATACTGATAATCAAAATCACGAAGAGATAGAACGAAAGGAGCATGAAATGCGGCCACCTGATGCCAAATGCCAGGCCTTCGGGCATCACATAGTACAAGATGCCGACCAGCAGACAGAGCGCCGTGCCAAAGGTCAGCGTCATCTGTGCCGCCGATGCCGAACAACGCTTCCAGAAGACGCCCATCACAAAGACGGCCGCCATCGGAGGAGCGATGAAACTGAGGACGGACTGGAAGATGTTGAAGAGCGGGATGTCCTTGATGAGATCCACGGCCACGCAAATCAGGATGCTGATGAGCGAACCGATGATGGTGACCATCCGACCCATTCGGCGAATGTCCTTGCTCGTGGCGCTGGGGTTGATGTTCTTCACGTAGATGTCCATCGTGAACACCGTTGAAAGGGCATTGAGCGATGAGCCGATGGTCGAAACCAGGGCCGCTGTAAGCACAGCCATTACAAGGCCCACCATACCGATGGGGAAGATATTGGTCACCATGAAAAGGTAGGAATCGTCGGCATTGGGAGTGGTCGTGAAGATGCCCGTCTTGCAAAGCGCATAGCAGATGATGCCGGGGATGATGTAGATGGCCACGTCGAGAATCTTGAGCCATCCGCAGAAGTTGGCGCCCTTCTGTCCTTCGTGCAGGTTCTTTGCGGCAAGCACAGGCTGCACCATCGACTGGTCGGTACACCAGAACCAGATGCCCATCACGGGATAACCCAACAGGATGGGAAGCCAGGGATAATCGGGGTCGGAAAGCGGCTGGAAAAGGTTCCAATAGCCACTTGGCACCACTTCGGGGTCCATCAGCACGCCAATGCCTTCGAAGAACGAACCGCTACCCAGCTTCCAGATGCCGGCAATCGTGAGGATGGTGCTCACGATGATGAGCAAGGTCATCTGATAGACATTGGTATAAGCCACCGCACGCAATCCTCCGAGAATCGTGAAGAAGGCGCTGATGGCCAAGAGGATGAGCGCTGAAGCGAACATCGGGATATTGAAGATCTGACGAATGAGCACACCGCCCGCAAACAAGGTCAGCGCCAGCCACGAGATGAGGATGGTCACGATGGTGTACCAGGCAAGCACCGAGCGCGTGCCCTGGCCGAAACGACGCCCCATAAACTCAGGCAAGGTGGAGATGTTTTCGCCCAGATAACGCGGCGCGAACACAAAGGCAAGCAAGGCAATGAAGATGAACGCATACCACGCATAATTGCCCGATACGACGCCTGCCGCAAATCCCGACGAACAGGAAGCAATCAGCATCGAAGGGCCGACGTTTGTGCCCCACATCGAAAGGCCAATGGTGTGCCACGAAAGTGACTTGCTGGCAAGGAACGAATTGCCGTCCTTGCCTTCGGCCTTCTGCTGCTTGCGCGATGCCCATAGTCCGATGACGATGAGAAGTACGAAATAGACTACCAGAATAGTCCAATCGAGGAAGTGAAGTTGATCGCTCATGGTCAGATTATCCCTTTATTAGTTAATGTTCAACAATTTCTTTGCAACAGTCACGGCTTCGTTGGCATTCGACGAATAACCATCGGCCCCAATCTCATCGGCAAACTGCTGACTGACGGGCGCACCGCCCACCATCACCTTCACCTTGTCGCGAATGCCGGCCTTCTGGAGTGCATCGAGCACATCCTTCATATAGGTCATCGTGGTGGTGAGAAGCGCCGAGAGGCAAAGGATATCGGCGTGATTATCGACAACCGCCTTGACAAAAGTATCAGCGTCGATATCGATGCCGATGTTCACAACCTCAAAGCCGGAACCTTCGAGCATCGAGGCGACGAGGTTCTTGCCGATGTCGTGGAGGTCGCCCTTCACCGTTCCGATGACAATCTTTCCGATCGACTGTATGGATGCCGATTTGCCTTGGGCGGCCTCGTGCTGCTTGATGTAGCCCAACGCCGCCTTCATGGCGCGACCTGCCATCAGCAACTGAGGCACGAAAGCCTTTCCCTCCTCGAAGTTCTTGCCCACCATTCCCATCGCGCAAATCATCTGATTGTTGATCAGGCTGGTGGCATCGGCACCTTCGTCCAGGGCCGCCTTGGTGGCTTCGAGGGCCTCGTCCTGCTTTCCAGCGACGATGGCTTGCAGGAGGCGCTCCTTGGGATCAAGGGGCTGAGAGGGGGTGTTTGTCGGAGAGCTCGGAGTGGTCGGAGTACTCGGAGTATTCGGAGTACTCGGAGTTTTCTGAGTACTCCGATTATTCCCACCTATCGGCGCCCGATAGAGCTGCTTGTAGCGAGGGCGGGCAGCAGTTTCGCCCTTGGGGCTGACGAAGCATCCGGGGGCAGGTTCGAGCAGAGGACGGAGGGCGGAGATATGCTGGTCGGTAGTGCCGCAACATCCGCCGATGATATCGACGCTGTGGCTATCAATCATACTCCAGCATTGACGGGCAAACTCCTCCCCGCTTTGCTCGTACCTGCCCTTCGCATTCGGGATACCGGCGTTGGGATAGGCGCTCACGCGACACTGGACACGCGCCGCAAGGTCCTCGATAATCGGAGCCATCTGGGCAGCACCCGACGAGCAGTTCAAGCCCACGGAGAAGATGTCGTACTTTCGGCAAATGTCGTCGATGAAAGCGAACACATCCTGCCCGTTCATATTCACGCCCTGGTCGTTGACCTGTGCGAAACTGAGCATCACGGGGAGTTTCACGGCCTGGGCAGCCTCGACAGCAGCTTGCGCATTCAAGGTGTCGAAGATGGTCTCGATCAAGATGCCATCGACACCGCCCTCGGCAAGGGCTTCAATCTGTTCCTGATAGGCGGCTTTCAGCGCATTGTAGTCGAGCGCGGGCTCATCACCGCTGCTGAAACTGCAGGTCTTGTTGGTAGGACCTACCGAACCCAGGACGAAGCGAGGTTTCGAAGGATTGGTCAGCGTGAAGGCATCGGCCATCTGACGGGCGATACGAGCTGCCGCAAGGTTCACATTCCTTACTTCCTGCTCAAGTTCCCAATCCTTCAGGGAGATACGCTGGGCGCTGAAGGTATTTGTCTCGATGATGTCCGACCCTGCCATCAGATACCTGCGATGGATGTCCTGAATCACCTCGGGCTTGCTCAGACAAAGGTAATCGTTGCAACCGGGATGACCACCGAAATCCGCCTCAACAAGATCGTACTGCTGAATCATAGTTCCCATACCACCATCGAGCAGGAAGATACGTTCGGAATCGCCAATGGCTTCGGAGAAAGAAGGAGCCTCGATGGTGAGCGATTCGCCTTCGACGACTTTGCGCTTACCGGTTTTCGAAGCCTTTTCTTCGGACATATCGCCCAAACGAATACATTCGTCCACCTTCTTTTCGACCTCCGACGTCTGATACTCCTCGATGATGCGAAGTGCCTGCTCAACCTCGGCCTCGTTGTGGAAATCCATTTCGAGATGCACACCATCGCCACCGATATTGTCGAGCAAAGGACGAAGTTCATCGACCGTAACCCAACAAGCCATAATGGACTTGCCGCCCGCAAGAATCTGCTTATAGAGGTCGTACCACTTGGGGTCACCACCCTGCGGTTGGCCGACGCCAGGTGTCCATTGGATGGCCTTAAGTTCCTCAACATCAAGGAGTGAAGGAAGATGACGCATCGCGCCAACGCCATCGAGATGATAGAGCGTATAGGGAATCCTCTGTGCCTGCTGGCGAATGAACGGCTGCACGAAACGACGATAATCCTCGACCGAAAGCATCGTCGAGATGTCGCTCTGCAGCTTGGTGAGCTTGCCCGGCGCCCACAACGAGAAATAGCAGAATGCCATCTCGCCATCAGTTCCGAAATTGGCGCCCCGATAATCGGGATCGAGGGGACCACCGCAATCGCGACCGTCGAAACGAATGATGTCGTAGAGCGCGTCGAACACCTCGAAATAGGCATCGTTGATGCGCTGCATCTGCTCCTCCAGCAGATCGGGTTGCGTCAGGGTATCCATCAGCACCTTGTCGGTGCCTTTCATCGCAGCCAGCACGTCAAGGCCTTCCATCAGGTCGGGCATACCGACGTAGTAATTGCCCTTTGACCGTTCGACACAAGCCTTGAGCAGATCCTTATGCAACTTGAAATTGGGATGGTTGGGATCAAAGCGGAAATCGTCGGAATAATGCAGGTCGGGATGAATCCAAATCGTATCCTCTCCCCCTTCGAACACACTGCCCAGGATAGCGGCCATCGAACCCGGTCCCAACTGCGTGTTGGCAACAGGGAGCATATCGGCCATGAGGCAGGAATGACCGACGTACCAATCGAGGAATTCGGCACGCCATTGGGGATCGAACCATCGCTGATTCAGATCCTTTGTCTGCGGCGCTCCGGGCAGATTGAAACTACCCGTACCGTAATTGTTGGCGGCCTCCTGCGTCAACACGATAGGCTTTTCGCCTGCATACGGTCCGTGCGGAGCCACTCCCTGCTGGAAGTGTTCCCACATATTGAGCACAATGCCCCGATGATTCCACCAATTGACGTAATGTCTCTTGGTCTCAGCCAAATTGGATTTCCAAGTCATAATAGGTTCCAGTTTTTCGGATTAAAGTCGTCATCGACGACAAGCATTTCGGCCTTGTCGAGATCCATCTGGTCGGTGCAATCCACTTCGTCGAAATAGATGGGTATCTCGGTGCCGGGACGAACGAAGACAGGCATCTCGTCGAGCGGCACTTCCTGATCGAGGAGCCAACCGCCCTCAGCCATGTCGTAGCGCGTTCCGGTGAAGAAATTCACCCACTCACCTGCCGGCAGATAAATGTTGCGACGATTGCGGCTGTTCATCACAGGACAGCACAGGAACTTCGAGCCGAAGTAATACTCATCGTCGATATGCCAAACGGTCGGATCGTCGGGATGCTGGATGAGCAGGGCACGCACCATCGGATTGCCGCTCACGGTCGATTTCCTTGCCTCGTCGTAGATATAGGGCAAGAGGTGATAGCGCAACTTCCACCAACGCTTCACAATGGGCGCAATGGCCGGATAGCACCAGGGCTCACGCTGGTGGCTGCCGTGATAGCGGATGTGGCTCGAGAAGACGCCAAACTGCGTCCAGCGCACGTAGATATCGTCGTGCAGAGGAGAGTTCATAAAGTTGGGCAAACTGTGGAAACCTGGCACATCGTGGCTCCAGAACGAGAATCCCGAAAGGCCGAAGTGCAGGCCTCCCTTGAGACTGCCGGCCAAGCCATCCCAGGAATGTGCCGAATCGCCACCCCAATGCAAGGGATAACGCTGACAACCCGCCCAGGCACTACGTGCCCAAACGATGCCGGCATTTTCAGTGGTATCGAATGCCTTGGCATAATGCGATGGATTGCCGCAAACCTCCTTCGTGATCTCGAAAGCAGCCTTCTGATAAAGCAGTGCGTAGAGGTTGTTCAACTTCTCGGCGGGCATGCCAAAGTATTTTGCATCCATGTGGATGTTCTCGCCAAAATCGGTCTTGATGCAGGTCACACCCATTTCGAGCAAGCGCTTCAAAAGGCTCTTGTACCAAGCAGTGGCCGCGGACGAAGTGAAGTCGATGGTGCCGGCATAATCGAGCGACGAGAAATTCGAACGCCCTTCCTCGGCCTGTTGAAGCTCCTTCTTCTGAGGTTCGGCGATGTAGTGATTGGCGCGGGCCTCGGTGATCTGTTCGGCATCCTCGGCAATGTAGGGCAATTGCCAAAGGCTCACACGATAGCCCTTGTCCTTGAGGTCGTGAATGAACTTCAATGGATCGGGGAAACGTTCCTCGTTGAACTTCCATTCGCAGAGCCAGTCGGTCTTGAACCAACCGGTATCCAGATGAATCACGTCGCAGGGATAATGTTCGGCACGCAGACGATTGCAGATGCTATTGACTTCATCGGCCGAGAAATAGGTCATTCGGCTCATCCAAATGCCGAAACTCCAAAGCGGAAGCATTGGAGGGAATCCCGTCAGGCAGCGATATCCGTGCAGGATCTGTTCGGGCGTATTGCCGCCGATGATGAAAGCGTCGATGACCGGCTCTTCGCTGAGGAACTGCACACTTCGTGTCGAATGATCGGCGAAGGACAGTTTGCAATAGGACGACGTGTGGTAGAAGACGCCATACATGCGGCTGGACAGATAGAACGGGATATTCTTGTAGCAACGACGATTGTTGACGCCCTGGCCATCCTGGTTCTTGAGCTGGAAGGTATGTCCCGAAAGGTCCATCTTGGCGAAACGCTCGCCCGTGCCGACGAAACACTCGTCGGGAAGACATTCGAAACTCATCGTAGCGGTAGCAGGCTTGCCACAACGCTCGACAAAAGCCAAGGGAAGGGCATCATAACGCGGAGGCGAGAAATGATCGTAGGCCGAGAGATTGACACTCTTGGCAGTCCCTTCGGCAATATCCTCGCTCTTGGCACCTTCAGGATAGAGCTTCAGGTCGAGGGTAGGCTGAGGAGCAGGCTGCAGGTCGCTCCAGAATTCGATGACGGGTTCGGCACAATTGAGCGTGGCGCGCACCTCTCCATTGCCATCGACCATCCAATAGAATCCCGCATCTTCGTTCACACTGAGCTCGATGGGGCGTATCTTCTTATGCCAGCACAGCATATCGTCCTGATTGACGGGTTCAGAGCCATCGAACGACGTGAATACTCGTATGATATTGTGGGTATATGCCTTAATGATCAACGTGAATTCGCGCTGAGGAACAGAAAGGTCGGCAAGCATATCATTCTGACGCACTTGTCGCTGATAGGGAACGGTGATATATACAGCGCCGTCACGAGCTTCTACATTTCGGGGACAATAAGATTTCCAAAGGTACTCATCCTGTTGCAAGGCAGGGTCGAAGTCGAGGAAATCGAATAGATAGTAGTTTGTCTGTTTCATATATTTAGACAAAAGAATATATAACTTGCAATGGAATTTTAATTACAATGGAATTTCAATTTATAATGGAAGAGCAATTACTTGCTTTTGAGCCAATCGGTATTGGGTGTGGCCTTGGGGCCGTTATTTATCCAATGTACATCAGGCCCGGGGCGATTATCGCCGAATCGTTCTTCGGGACACCAATTGTTGCGAATCGTCACGCCATCGGTGGCTTCGTCGAGATAGATATAGAATCCACGAAGATTGGTGGCATATTTCGGAGGATAGATCTCGTCGATGATATTGTCTTCGATGGTCGAACCCGGCATATAGGAAAGCGTGTAGATGCCACCGGCATCATAAAGCATCTTCGCGAAACGATAGACCTTGTTGCCACGGATGTGATTGTTCTTCATGCCGGAGTCGAGCGGCGTCCATCCCCAGCCCACGCAAATGCCGGAATAGTTGACATCACGGACGATGTTGTGTTCGATGATGCAGTCGGCGACATAGCCGGCTCCGATGCCGACACATCCCCAATCCTCGTTGGTGACGTCCTCAATCAGATTATCAGCAATGAGGAAGTCGGAACAAAGCTCACGCATATTGACGGGGCGGAAGGGAACGTGTGTCTCGAAGCCACGATCGGGGAAAGCTCCAAGCGCCAAGGCTGTACCTCCAATGTCGTGGAAGTGACAACTCTTCACCACGCAGGCTGAATCTGCCCAAACGTAGTCGAGACCAGTTGCTCCGAGATGCGTGAACTCACAGCCTTCGAAGTTGATGCGCTGACCGCCACGTACACTTACCGCGGCTTCAGGGCGTTCAATCCACGCCTGATTTTCAAGATATTCCTTTTCGGGCAATCCAGGTATCTGCAGTTTATAGGCATCGAGGAGATACATCCCTCCCTGCAAGGTGACGTGGCCTTTGAAGGAAGGACGATTCCATGCTGCATGCTGGAAACTTACATGCCGGAAAATGATGTCATGCACAGGGCGCTCGAGGGAGCCATTGACTTCTACAATAGTTTGAAGCACGGGGGCTGTGAATGTTTTGCTGGCACAATCCTGTTTGCCTTCAGCAAGATATTCTTTTTTAGAACATTTATCTTCATTATAACAATCATCTTCCTTGGGATAATAGTGAAGGATACCCGTGGAATTATCCTGATACCAAGTACCGGGCTTTATGAAACCTTTTCCGCCCAGCAGATTGAACGAAGAAGTTCGGAGTACACCATCTCCCCTATCCTCGTTGACGACGGGTTGGGGCCAAGGGTGCTCGAACTCAAGCCTGGACTCGGGTTCCTCGAATTTCAGTTTGACGATGTCTCCTTCGATGACGTAACTCTTTACACGAAGGATAGCAATGGCCCAACGCTGGTGCAAAATCATCTCAAGATTGCTTATTTCCTGATCGACATCACTTTGCAGGAAAGGCTGGAATGCTGACAAAGGAATCCAAACCTCACGTTCCTCTTTACGAAAATCAACGATATTGATCATACTGTCGAGTGGAACGAGCGAGGCGTGTGGCAACTTGCGGTCATCCTGCCATAGTTGTCGAATAGATATAGGATTTCGACCGTTTAGAGCATAAGATTCATAAATCGGGGAAATCTTGCAGGTATTTAAATCTTGATGCATCTTAAGAGGCACACCTCCACTCAGTACAGATTTCCCATTCTCGGCACCAATAATAACCGTGGGAGAAGAAGGAGTACCACTATCCTCGGGTCGCACGAACAACGTCTCACCAAGATAATAGGTTCCCTCGGCAAGATGAATATACAGCGTGTCAGAAGCACCGACCTTATGCAGACGCCGCATTTCGCGTGCTTCACGAAGCGCCTCGTGTGGTGATAATCCATTGGGAGAAGCATAGATATGCACAGGCTCTGCTAAGCAAATAGAGCCTGACAATGCCATAACCATAGACAACAATACAGATTTCGCTTTCATGTCGTATGCGTGTGCGTATTAATATATGTATTTCGGGGGCAAAGATAGTGTTTTTTTATGAATGTTGCAAACTTTTCGTGGAGATTTTCAAAAAATAATTAACGAATAGAATAGTAACAAAAAGGGCTACGCTCACGCGCGGCCCATTTGCACTTCTATTAGTACCAACTATTTCTTCTTAAACTATTTATTATGATATAAAACAAATTATCATTTTTGACGCTGCAAAGGTAGGGCAATTTTGGCGTTCATTCAATACCCACTTTTTGGTATTTTGAAGAATTTGGACGAAAAAGCAAGTAAAAATGATGAAAAAAAGCAAAACAAAACCACCCAAATATGCCAAACATATGGGTGGTTTTGATTAAAAATACTTGAAAAGTACGTTAGAGTTCAATCTTCTTGTACTTTGGAACAAGTGCATGCATGATGTTCCAGGCGATGAGATATGCAACTGCGCAGATGCAGAATACAATCATGTAGGCAGCGGGCTTGCCTTCGAAACCGAAGAAGGTGAAAGCAGCGCCTTGACCAGCTGCATAGTCAAAGAGTTCGCCAGAACCCTTGTTGATGCAGAATGATCCGAATCCTCCCATCATCTGGCCGATACCTGTAATGGTAGCGACACAAGACTTCGGAAACATATCACCAACGGTAGAATAAAGGTTGGCCGACCAAGCCTGGTGACCAGCGCCTGCCAAACCGATGATGATTGCCGGCCACCAAGCGCTGTAAGCACCAAGAGGCTGGGCAAAGAGGGCGAAGATGGGGAAGAACGCAAAGATCAACATTGCACGCATACGTCCTGAATAAGGCTCCATACCCTTCTTCTCGACGAAGAGCTTTGGCAGATAGCCACCATAGATGGAGAGGAACGTAACGATGAAGTACAACGTGAAGATGAGTGCCTGACCCATGCCCGACGAAGCCTTGTAACCGAACTGATCCTGGAAGTAAGCGGGTGCCCAGAAAAGGAAGAACCACCAAACACCATCGGTCAGGAACTTACCGAAGATGAATGCCCAGGTCTGCTTGAACTTGAGGGTCTCGAGCAAGCCAATCGAAGGCTCCTCGGCAGTAGTGGCAGCAGCCTCAGCTGCAGCAGCTGCTTCGGCAGCATCGTCCTGCTGGATGTAGTCGAGCTCGGCAGCATTCACATGGCTGGACTTTTCAGGCTTGTCATACATGAATGCCCAGAAGAACATCCAGATGAAGCCAAGACCACCGATGATGATGAATGCCATTTCCCAACCCCAAGCCTTAGCCAATGCAGGGATGGTAAGAGGAGCTGCAAGAGCACCTACCGAAGCACCGGCATTGAAGATAGAGGTTGCGAAAGCACGGTCCTTCTTGGGGAAGTACTCGGCAGTAACCTTGATGGCAGCCGGGAAGTTGCCAGCCTCACCCATAGCAAGGACAGTACGGCAGAAGAGGAAGAGATAAACCGAAACGGTAGCAATAGCAACAGCCAGGTCGGAGCCAGCCTGTACGGCGCGAAGTGCCTCAACGTCGGCAAGGCCCGTATACTTCATGGTAACCCATCCGCAGCCAGCGTGCAAACATGCACCAAGGCTCCATACGCCGATTGCCCAAAGATAACCCTTCTTGGTGCCCATCCAGTCGATGAACTTACCAGCAAAGAGACAAGCAACAGCATAGATGATGGAGAAGATACCAGTGATTGTGCCGTAATCGCTATCGGTCCAGTGGAACTCAGGTGCGATGAACTCCTTCCAGGTCATCGAAAGTACCTGACGGTCCAGATAATTCACGGTGGTAGCCACGAACAAGAGGACACAGAGATACCAGCGCCAATTAGTTTTCTTTTCTTGTGGATTTCCCATATAATAAAATTATGTTATCGGGTCAATCTTTATTTCTTGAATCCTGCAATGATATCAAAGCACTCCTTGCACTTGTTGGTAACGTATGCCCAGTCGCCAGCAGCAACCTTGTCCTTCGGGAAGAGCTTCGAACCCATGCCTACGCAGTAAACGCCAGCGTCGAACCACTTCTTCAGGTTGTCAGCATCAGGAGAAACGCCACCGGTAACCATGATCTTCGACCAAGGCATTGGAGCGAGCAGACCCTTCACGAGGTTTGGACCTACAACATCACCTGGGAAGATCTTGGTGAACTCGCAGCCGAGTTCCTGAGCCTTGCCGATCTCGGAAGGAGTTACACAACCTGGGCAGTAGCATACGCTACGACGATTGCATACAGGAGCAATATCAGGATTGAAGAGAGGACCTACAACGAAGCAAGCGCCGAGCTGGATATAGAGGGCAGCTGTAGGAGCGTCAACAACAGAACCAACGCCAAGAGCCAATTCGGGGCATTCCTTGGCAGCCCACTTGTTGAGCTCGCCGAATACCTCATGTGCAAAGTCGCCACGATTGGTGAACTCGAAAGCACGAACACCACCTTCGTAGCAAGCCTTTACGACATTCTTGCAAATCTCGACATCCTTGTTGTAGAATACAGGAACCATTGGTGCGGCACCGATCTTGGCCATCACCTGAAACTTATCAAATCTTGCCATGATATAAATAAATGGAAAAGTTATTAAACTACTGATTTACGAAAGGCCTGAGCCAATCGTAAATCAGTAATATAAATTAATGTATTAACGCTGAACACGGCCGCTTGCGTTACCGCCTGCGAGAGATGCAACCTCAGCCTCGCTTACGAGGTTGTAGTCACCATTGATGGTGTGCTTGAGAGCAGAAGCTGCAACTGCGAACTCGAGAGCCTCGCCCTGGGTTGGCTTGGTGAGAAGGCCATGGATAAGGCCACCAGAGAAGCTGTCGCCACCACCTACACGGTCGATGATTGGGTTGATCTCGTAACGCTTCGACTGATAGAACTCCTTGCCGTCATAGATAAGGGCCTTCCAGCCATTGAAGGTAGCGCTGAACGACTCACGAAGGGTCGAAACAACATACTTGAATCCGAACTCCTCCTTCATCTGCTTGAAGATGCCCTCGTAGCCGGCAGCATTGGTCTCGCCACCTTCAACGTCAGCATCAGGCTTGAAGCCGAGGCAGAGCTCAGCGTCCTCCTCGTTGCCGATGCAGACATCGACATACTTCATCAATGGACGCATGATAGAGATAGCCTTCTCGGAAGTCCACAGTTTCTTGCGGAAGTTGAGGTCAACCGATACGGTAACGCCATGACGCTTGGCAGCCTCGCAAGCGAGCTTGGTGAGTTCGGCAGCCTTGTCGGAGATGGCTGGAGTGATGCCCGACCAGTGGAACCAGTCAGCGCCTTCCATGATCTCGTCGAAGTTGAAGTCTGAAGGATCAGCCTCAGCGATGGCAGAATGAGCGCGGTCGTAGATAACCTTTGAAGGACGCATCGAAGCACCAGTCTCGCAATAGTAGAGACCTACACGGTCACCGCCACGAGCGATGTACTTGGTGTTGACACCATAGCGACGAAGAGAGTTCACAGCGATCTGGCCGATTTCGTGCTTTGGCAGCTTGGTTACGAGATATGCATCATGTCCATAGTTGGCGCAGCTTACGGCTACATTAGCCTCGCCACCACCGGGGATGATACGGAATACGTCGGTCTGAATGAAACGGTCCTGGCCGTTAGGAGAAAGGCGAAGCATGATTTCGCCAAGGGTGATGATCTTTCCCATTGTTTAAAAATGAATTATTGGTTATTAATAATGTGTATAAAAAATTAGAATTTGAAATAGTTGTTGGCATTGTTGTAGCAAATGTCCTCAACCATCTGGTTCAAGCGGTCCTTCTCATAACCAACGTATGGAACGAGGCCGTTCTCGACGTCGTTGCCGAGGAGGTTGCAAAGGGTGCGACGGAAGTACTCGTGACGAGGATAAGACAGGAACGAACGAGAGTCGGTGAGCATGCCGACGAAGCGGCTGAGCAGGCCGAGAACCGAGAGGGCATTCATCTGCTTCTCCATACCATCCTTCTGATCGAGGAACCACCAGCCCGAACCGAACTGGATCTTGCCGGGAACGGAACCATCCTGGAAGTTGCCAAGCATGGTGGCAATAACTTCGTTGGCGCAAGGATTGAGGTTGTAGAGGATAGTCTTGGCGAGCTTGCCTTCTGCATTGAGTTCGTCAAGGAAGTGGCTCATGGCCTTAGCGGTTGTGAACTCGCCGATGGAGTCGAAGCCAGTGTCAGCGCCCAACTTGGCAAACATCTTGCTGTTGTTGTTGCGGATAGCGCCGTAGTGGTACTGCTGTGCCCAACCCGAAGCATAGTCCATCTTGCCCTGCTCCTTGAGGTAAGCGTGCTTGTACTTGCGTGTCTCTTCGACAGTAAGGCACTTGCCAGCCAAAGCCTTGTCGAGGATAGCATCGATCTCAGCGTCGGTGTAAGGCTCGTCATAGAACTCCTCGATGCCGTGGTCAGACAGGCGGCAGCCCATCTCGGCAAAGAAGTCGTGGCGCTTCTGCAATGCATCAACGAGGTCGGCGAACTTCTTGATCTCAACACCGCTCACCTTCTCGAGCTTCTCGATGTAAGCCTTCCAGGTAGCAGCCTCGATGTTCATACCGGCATCGGGACGCCATGTCGGCAGCATACGAGTCTCGGCAGTTGGATCGGCAGCAACAATCTTGTGCCATTCGAGCGAATCGGCGGGATCGTCGGTGGTGCAGACAACCTTTACATTATAATGCTTCATCAGTCCACGAGGAGTGAACTTGGGGTCGGTAGCGATGAGCTTGTTGCACTTGTCGTAGATAGCGCGAGCATTGGTTGGATTCAAGGTCTCGGTGATGCCGAAAGCAGTCTTGAGCTCCAAGTGAGTCCAATGATAGAGAGGGTTACGGAAAGTGTAAGGAACGGTCTCTGCCCACTTCTCGAACTTCTCCCAGTCGGTGGTGTCTTTACCGGTGCAGAAACGCTCGTCCACACCGTTGCTGCGCATGGCACGCCACTTGTAGTGATCGCCCATGAGCCAAATCTGTGCGATAGACTCGAAACGCTTGTTTTCGGCTACCATCTGGGGAATGAGGTGACAGTGATAATCGATGATCGGCATTTTAGCCGCATGCTCGTGGTAAAGCTTCTGTGCAGTTTCGGTCTGCAGCAGGAAGTTTTCGTCCAAAAATGCTTTCATTGTAAAAAAAGTGTTTATTGTGTTTGTATAAGATGAAACCCGATTAGAGGAGTTTTTTACTATTAACTATTCTTAGTGTACTATAGTCGTACGCTTAGGTTTTCATTAGCGAAATCTGCAAAATTTGTAGTGTTTTTGCTAATTTCATGGGGCGAAGATACGTTTTTTTTTTAATTAAAGCAAAAATTTTATGTTTTTTTTTTGATTAAAAAATAAAATTAGTATATTTGCAAAGAATTTTACATGTTATTGCTCTGTTTTTTGAGCTTTTTTTGAAATAAACATGCATTATAAACCTAACATACTAACTTTAATCATTATTCAAAAACGACATGAAAGCTTTAAACAAGCAAACCGCGCCCAAGAGCGTGGCTCCCGAGAAAATCATCCAGTTTGGTGAAGGTAACTTCCTCCGTGCATTTGTAGATTGGATCATCTGGAATATGAACAAGAAGACCGACTTCAACGCTTCTGTTGTTGTCGTTCAGCCAATCGAACGTGGTATGGTGGAGTGGCTCAATGGCCAGGACTGCCTCTATCACGTCAACCTGCAGGGCCGTCAGAACGGCAAGCCCGTTGATACCCTCGACCGTGTGGATGTCATCAGCCGCGCCCTCAACCCATACAGCCAGAATGCTGCATTCATGGCTTTGGCAGATCAGCCGGACATCCGTTTCGTCATCTCCAACACCACCGAGGCTGGTATCGCTTTTGATCCCAACTGCAAGTTCACCGATGCTCCTGCATCTTCTTATCCAGGCAAGCTCACCCAGCTCCTCTTCCGTCGCTTCAAGACCTTCAAGGGCAACCCAAAGAAGGGCCTCATCATCATGCCTTGCGAGCTGATCTTCCTCAACGGACATCACCTCAAGGATTGCATCGAGAAGTACATCGAGCTCTGGAAGGACGACTTCGGCAAGGACTATGCAGCTTTCAAGAAGTGGTTCAACAAATACTGCTATGTTTGCGCTACCCTCGTTGACCGCATCGTTCCTGGTTTCCCACGCAAGGACATCGCCAAGCTGCAGAAGCGTGCAGGTTATGCCGACAACCTGATGATCCAGGCCGAGATCTTCCACCTCTGGGTTATCGAGCGTCCTACCAACATGACATGCGCTGCCCTGCGCAAGGAATTCCCCGCCGAGAAGGCCGGTCTCCATGTGCTCATCGCAGAGAGCGAGGCTCCCTATCATGAGAGAAAGGTTACCCTCCTCAATGGTCCTCACACCGTCCTCTCTCCTGTCGCATATCTCAGCGGCGTAAACATCGTACGCGATGCCTGCCATCATCCCGTAATCAGCAAGTACATCCACAAGGTACAGTTCGAGGAGCTCATGCAGACCCTCAACCTGCCTATGGACGAGCTGAAGCAGTTCGCTGCCGACGTTCTGGAGCGCTTCGACAACCCATACGTCGATCACCAGGTGACCAGCATCATGCTCAACTCGTTCCCCAAGTATCAGACACGCGATCTCCCCGGCGTGAAGGTTTATCTCGAGCGCAAGGGTGAACTGCCTAAGGGCCTCGTGCTTGGTCTTGCTGCCATCATCACCTATTATAAGGGTGGTGTACGCGCCGATGGTGCTCCAATCCAGCCCAACGATGCACAAGAGATCATGGATCTGCTCACCAACCTCTGGGCAACCGGCGACACCCGCAAGGTGGCTGAAGGCGTACTTGGCGCTGTGGATCTTATCTGGAAAGAGCAGGGCAACCTCAATGAGATTCCCGGCATGACCGATATGGTTACCGACTTCCTGAATCAGATCCAGGCTAAGGGTATGCTCGAAACCGTTAAGGGTATCCTCTAATATTCTTTTTAGGACAATTTACCTGCCCTGGCTTATTGCAAACCACGCTCGTAAATTGTCCTATTTTCCTTTCTATTAGTACATCATCTAATCCTAATTCAAAAGTGAAACAATTCCTGAAAATCAATCCTGCCGACAACGTCTTCGTAGCACTCCAGCCTTTGAAGAAAGGCACAGTTGTCGATGTTGACGGTCAGCAGATTACCCTTATTACCGACATTCCCGCAGGTCACAAGTGCGCACTCAAGGACTTTGCCGAAGGCGAGAACATCATCAAGTACGGCTTCCCCATCGGCCATGCTCGCCATGCCATCAAGCAGGGTTCCTATCTCGATCACGAGGATATCAAGACCAACCTTGCCGGCACGCTTGACTACAGCAACATCCACATCAAAGGACTGAAGAAATATGAGCCGACGGGTGAACAGCTCACCTTCCAAGGCTATGTGCGTCCCGATGGCCAGGTAGGCATCCGCAACGAAGTCTGGGTCATCCCTACCGTAGGTTGCGTCAACGGCATCATCAAGCAGATCGTCGAAAAGACTCGTGCAGCCTTTGGTGGTGACAAGATTGAAGGCATCGACGGCATCTTCAACTTCCCCCATAACTTTGGCTGCTCTCAGCTGAGCGAGGACCACGAGAACACCAAGAAGATCCTGCGCGACATGGTACATCATCCCAATGCAGGTGCCATTCTCGTTGTAGGTCTTGGTTGCGAAAACAACCAGCCTCGCATCTTCGAGGAGTTCTGCGGCGACTACAACAAGGACCGTGTGAAGTTCATGATCTGCCAGGAAGTTCAGGGCGATGAGGTTCCCTATGGTGTAAATCTCCTCACCGAACTCGTCAAGAAGGCTCAGCAGGACAAGCGTGAGACTGTACCTGCCAGCAAACTGCGCATTGGCCTCAAGTGCGGTGGCTCGGATGGCTTCTCGGGCATCACAGCCAATCCACTCCTTGGTGCATTCTCCGACTTCCTCTGCGAGAAGCAGGGCGGCACCACTATCCTCACCGAAGTGCCTGAGATGTTTGGCGCCGAAACCATCCTTATGGAGCGTTGCGGCAACGACGAGCTGCTGAATGAGACCATCTCGCTCATCAACAACTTCAAGAACTACTTCCTCTCGCACGGTGAGCCTTGCGGCGAGAATCCTTCTCCTGGCAACAAGGCCGGTGGTATCTCGACGCTCGAAGAGAAGGCCCTTGGTTGCACCCAGAAGTCAGGTAGTTCGGTAGTTTGCGGCGTGATGGAGTATGGCGAGCGCCTCAAGAACAATGGCCTCAACCTGCTCTCTGCTCCAGGCAACGACCTCGTAGCCGCCACCGCTTTGGCTGCTGCCGGTTGCCAGATCGTACTCTTCACCACTGGTCGCGGCACTCCATTCGGCACATTCGTTCCAACCATGAAGGTCAGCACGAACTCGGGTCTCTATCAGCGCAAACCCAACTGGATCGACTTCAATGCCGGCGTCTTGGTAGAAGACAAGAGCATGGATGAAGTTGTAAAGGATTTTACCGCCAAGATTCTCCGTGTCGCCAATGGCGAGTACACCCACAATGAGGTTGCCGGCATCCACGAGATCTCGATCTTCAAGAACGGTGTAACACTCTAAACCGATCCTTTCCAATAAACAATGCGTGCTTGGACGAATAATCCAGGCACGCATTTTTATTATTGCCATAGTAAAGCATTATTCTTGTGAGATATCAAAATATGTAGCTCTTAACAGTTCCCTCATCTGTACCAAAAGAACTTGATTCTCACTCATCACATCCCATACACTGTCTTCAGACAGTACACCTCGTTTAAGGTCTTTGGGCAAAAGCCCGGCCTCGTCGTCAGCGAAGTCCTGTTTCCATTCGTCGCTGCCATAATAAGAATTCAAGATCGAAAGTTCGTCTTGTACGGAACGATAAGCCTCAAGAGACTCGGAAAGTTTCGTCACAGCGTCCGACACCCGGTCGAAACGCTCCTCCATCTGTTTGATTCTTTCAATATCCATAGTATTTGCAGAATTATATGTTTCTTATAATAATAATTGATTTATGTTGCAAAGATAACAACTTTACAAGTAATCTCCAAATCTATGGCCAAGAAATGAAAAAAATTCGACTTTGGGAATGCTTTTTTGATTATGTCAGGTTATTTTCTCAGACTTGTATCATCAAATAAACAGCGGGCTCACCATAATAGATGAGCCTGCTGTTTTAAGAACAGAGTAGATGACGAATCAACGATTTTCGACAGCCTTCTTGCCTAATGCAACCTTCTGTCCATTGTGGATGTAGATGCCAGGCAATTCGGGACGGCCACTGAGGCGGAAGCCCTGGAGTGTATACCATGCATCGGGATCATAATCGTCGGCATTAATATCGCTGATACCATCAGGCAGATGCTGCAGGTCGATGACATAGGGCGACCAAGGATCACCGATGTTGTCGTCGCTGACAAATACATGCGAATTATCGAGCAGGACGAGGCGCCCATCCAGATAGGTGACGATTTCCATCGGAACATTGCTGCCCTCACCTGCAATGATGAGATAATAGAGACCATCGATGGAACGGGAAGCAGCTCGACATTCGCCATCGATAAAGACAGCAACCTCACAGGTATCAACTGTAGCTTCCCCATCGGTGAGTTGAACTACCATCGTCATATTGTCAGGATAGAGATGCTTATCGATAGGCGTAAAGAGGGTAGGCTCATCGTTCATGCGAGCAAGAGCCATCAGGCGTGGAGCCTTTAGTGGAGCATTGCTACTTGTCTGCGTTGGATAGACGAATGTCTTGAAGCCGGGAGTCGAATTGTAGTACAAATAGCCATGACCGCTTTCGAGAGCGGTAAGATTGCCTTCCCAACCGTTCGGACCATAGATGGCGATTCCCGTCTGTGACTTGATGCGGTCACCAATGGCAGGATTGGCTCCTGCAAGCGCCTCACCGACCGTCATCGTGTAGAGTGGCGTGTAGGCTATCCAGTTCCATTCCTCATAGAGTTCGACAGGCGTTTCAGACAGATTAACCTGCTGACCGGTGACAGCGAGTCGCGTAGGTAGTACAGGACTAGATGGCAAACTGGTCACTCTGAGTTTGTACATTGTGTTAGCGCCCACGGAGAGTGTACCCTTCCATTGCGTGCCATTGCTCCAAGCCACCTGTGAACCATGGTCCTTGATGGTGAGAGCCCAGCCATCATAGTCTGCAAACACCTTGTAAGGACTACTGTTCTCTGGCTGGACGCCAAGAGCAATCCAGTTCCAGTTCACATGGACAGGAATATGCTGCTCTGCCTTGTTGCTCTTGGTCCAAACCACGGGACTATTGTAGTCGCCCAAGAGAAGATCATGCTCGAAGAGCACCTGCCCACTTTCATTATCTGGAATCGTGACATTGACGTCCACATAGGTCATGCCGGTTGCCGCATCCCAGATGGAGAAGGTGACGGGTTTGTGATAGTCCATATTTTCATAGCTGTCGCCATAGACGTTGAGTGTCACATAGGCACCATTACGAATATTAGCAGGAGAAGCCAGACCACGACATTCGCCGTTGATGAAGGCAGCTACAAGGCTCTCGGGATTCTCCATGATGAATCCGTTGAGGCGCACATGTCCGATGATGGTCATCTGATGCTCGTATGCCGTCGGTTCAACAGACCAATTGGGCTTCTCGCCACGAACCTTCATCACAAGACGCAGAGGTTCGCTGATCTCATAATTGCCCTGCAGGCCGATATTCAGATCATAATCGCCAATAGGTGTAAGCGGATTAACGCGGAAGCGAAGTGTCTTTGTCGAAAGAGGAGCCATATCGTCAGCAATCTCGCTTTCGACCAGTGTAAGCCACTGTGGCAGATTCTGCAGCGTGTAGTATTCTACAGTTCCTCCCTTGTTGACTATATTGACGTCGAATGATGCATCATCGCCATACATCTTGAAGACATTGACCGAATCCTTTTCCCACTTGAGTGTGTTCTGCTGTACATAGGCTGTCCAGCGAATAGGTTGCGATACGTTGCCATGCATATCGTGGATCTGAGCGACAGTGATGTTGAGCGTCGTTCCCTCGATGTCACGCGGAGTGATGCCAGCACCTGTCAGATTTACGACCACCTTGCGTTCCGAAGCTACAGGAGAAGCAATAAGTCTTGTTTCTTCGGGAGCATTCTTAAGAGGTGGAACTGCAATACTCTTCAACGAATTCTCATCAGCATGAATGACCAGGGTATTTGCATGACTGACTGGTGCCAGATTCTTCAATGTAGCTCCCTTTGTGGGAACTCCGTTGATGGTGTCCAGTTTCTCGAATGGATAATAAGCCACCAGGCCACGTGAATAGACGTCGGCCGTGTCGAGGCACTGATAGATGTTAGCAAGCAAACGTTTCTCAGTGATCGTTGCGTGCCAGATTCGCAGTTCGTCGATATATCCCGAGAGACCAGTACCAAGTTTCATTCTCGAACCTTCAAACGTGGGCACATCCTGTTCGGAAATGACCGCAGTTCGCTGGCCGTTGTAATAGAAGCTGGCAGCCTGTCCACGTACCACGTTGAAAGCCAGATGATGCCAATGACTGTGGTCAGGGAAATCATTATTGTTGGCAACGACCTGTGATTTCTCACCATAGTCGAGCACAAGATTCATCAAGGAATCATAGCGCAGACTAAGTCGCGTCAAGTCAGAACGTCCCGTCTCAAACAAAGTGCACTCGCTCTCATTTGTGACTTCACACCATAATTCTATCGCATAGCTTTCGCCTGCTGAAGTGTTAATGCGAGAAATGTCGGCATAAACATCATCTGTCCGATTGATATTAAGGGAATAGTTCACATTATTTATTTCCCATCGGTCGTTCACAATCAGATCATTGATATGACGCATATCGGCAGCCACAGTACCATGGCCTTCATTCATAGGCCAATAATGGAGTAGTCCGTACACGTAGTTGTCTTTCGAATTGTATTTCTTGGAAGCAGCATCTATGACATCAAGACACACGTTGTAGAGACCCAAATCATGAATCGCCCCCACAATGCCACGACCGATGTAGAGATAGTTCTCACTGGAGCTACTCAAAGCCTCGAAGGTTGAGAAATCAACGGTCTCCTTGTCGAAGAGCAGCTTAGATTCGATGTCCCACTCAGCGAGCATCGAGACTGTTTGTTCGCTGCTCTTGTAACTCATAACCATATAGGTCCACGTGTCACGTGGTACTCTAACGATACTTTTCAGCTCGGTGTCACCCATCTTGAGAGTTACGGTACCATCATTGTCAATGGAAATTCGGAACAGTTGTGCAGTCACACCTTGACATATCAGTTGGCCTCCTTCGGTCCATTTCACCCAGAAGTCGAGTGTAAAGTCACCATTAAGGAAGACGGGATTGACTGTATGTGAAGCAGAACCTCGCGAAATCATTTTTAGTGACACTTCATGGTCGATGGGAGCGCCATTAAGTTTCGAAGTAACAATGACGTTCTTGGGACCAACATAACCAGGCACTATGTCTTCGTTGAATTCGATGCTCATGTCGTCACCAAAGCCCAGTATACCGTTGGCTGGTGTCGGGGTGGTGAGTGCACGCGGTGAGATGTTGTCCTTAATGACAGTCACTTCGTCACTATAGGCATAGACTTCATCTCTGCCATATCGTGTCATTGTGAATGCTCGGAAGGTATAATTTCCCTGAGGATAGCTGACATCACTTCGCATATCAATCCACTTACGCAGATATCCACGGTCGGGGACAATATTTTCAGCAATGTAAGCCGAGTCGAATCGACAGAATTCCGACCACGATGTACTGCCTTCGAACTTGTATTGAACACCTACATACTTCAAGCCAGTGAAGTTACGGTCGAAGTTGGCGATCTTCAACTCAAGACTGTCTGGACTGTCGCTGTTGAACACAGGCTCACTGATGATCAGATCTACAGGCGATGAACTTGGAACGAAAGTGGCATTGAGGGTCACTTCATCATAGATGGATAATGGCTGATAAGGTGAGGCGAAACGTATTTTCACACCTTCGTGTTTGAGCTTGCTCTGATCTGTCTGACTAATGGTGATATTCTTCAATACCGTCTCATTCTTGGGGATGAGTACCGAACGCCCGTTCATAGGAACTCCATCCATGTAAACCTGTAAACCATTATTGTTTGAGGTCTCGACGACAATAAGATTATAGGTCATGTCGAAAGGTTGCTGTGTCTGATTGTTGTTCGTGAGGTGCAGCACCAGATTCTTTTTCTGACCCGCAGGGATATCAGTTACCGTAAGCGTCTTGGCACTTTGTTGGCCGTCAACGCTGATACGGATATCGGGCTGTTCCATTCGTTGTGTGCCATTCGAAAGGAGGTGTTTCTCCTTCTTTTCAAAATACTTGGCATATTCCGGACCTTCGTAGGGATTATAGCTCTGACCGCCAAGAATGCTGAAAGAATTACTATAACCCCTAGGCGACTTGTAAATATCTACAGAGAAGTCTGTACCACGATTGCCATCACTGAAATCATAGGAGAACTCTACATAATTCTTTGTATTCTCATCTTCATCGGAGCTTACTTCACTCCATTTGAAACCGGTCTCAATCTCGAATCCCCAATCAGAGTCGAAATATCCACCTGCCGAGGCTTTCATGTGATGTCGGAAGTTAGTATATACACTTTCCTGACCTGAATAATCATGAGTAGTAACATCAGTGCTATCTCTACGTTCAGAATAAGAATAGCTAGTTCCGCCATCGAACGAGATATTCTTTACATGGTAGCTTTTATTATCTTTAATGTTTATATCATTTATCGCCTCCCATTTGTCACGTTCGTTCCAGGCCAAGATACCCTCCCATAGTTTTACCTGCTGATTATAATAATTGATCTTGTCATCACCAGGCAAATCTTTGGGACCCTTCCAAATATAGGTTCCGCTGTCACCATACACTTCACTATCTTTTTTATACCATGTCAAATAGACCGATTCGGAAGAGTTGTTTTCATATTTTTCACATGCTTCCTTGGTAGGCAACTCTGTCAGCAGTTCATAACGCAATTCTTTCCACTTGGGAATCATAACATTCTCAATTTCGTATGCTGAATAGTAGAAAGAAGTTTTTTCTTGTAGTGACAACATGGTGGCATCACGACAATCGAGATGAATGCTTCCATCAATTCCTTTAAAGAATCCTAAGCGAGTACAATCGCCCAATTGAAAATTATTAGAAATACCAATGAAAACATCTCCAGGGGAGCCAACATGATAGATGTCAGTACCCGTTGAAACAGCATCTGTAACAGTCGTTGACCAAGTTTCTTCATGCTTGTTCAACAATGTATGCTGATGTTTGCCTTTTATATCCCAGATTGTACTCTGCTGGTATTTGGACACAAGCGCAAATCCCATACCTTCAACAGTTTCCATTCTAACGCCCCATGCAAGATTAAAGATTGCAGCTCCAGATGCTACCCATCCCTTTGTGGATGTTCTAACCTTTGTCGTTGTCTTACCCGACTTCCAAGTGGTCTTAGACTTGGCTCCTGGGGGATCACGAAGCACCATCAGAGGCTTATCAGGACCTTCGGTAACGAAATTGTTGCCTTGAGACAATTCGCCGAGAGCGATGGCATAAAGCTTATCCCATACGTATGTGCGTCCATTCTTTTCAAACGAGACACTAAAGTTTCGTGTATAAGGTGCAGTTACATTTGGGGCACCGCAATTCCAAGAATATGACGCCATTCCATATTCGTCAAGCTGTTTCTGATTCTTTTTCAAGTTATATACCTCACCTGCTTTAAGACCCGTTGAATCTGGATTAGCTATATTACTGATGACGGATTGTTCGTCACCCATTTCATTAGCAATCGTAATCGTCAAATCATTCAGTGGTATAGTATCGGTTATAACTTTTGAAGATGCATCCTTATTCACATAGGCCTCGTAACCACGTATTTTAAAAGTATAAGGTTCATCCATCTGGAAAATTGGGTAATTAAAGCGATAATTAATTGAACCATCGGCTTCTTTTTTCCAAATGTCATAGATGTCAATGCTATCTCCAGAAGCTATCTCATAACGAAGTATATTACGTTCGCCAAATGCTCCTTCTGAATTATCACTCTGCCATATATTGAGCGTTGGTACAGCATAGTAAGCAAAAACTTGCTTTGTATTATAACTGTAGTATTCACTGCTTGTAACGCCACCGTCTTTAGTAACTTTAATCGAATCATTCAACGTCTTTGTTACGGTAGTCAAATCTATCTCTGGGAGTGAAGTGAATTCGATATCAGGATTACTATCAATCTTGACACTCTTCGTAATATACTTAAGTGGTGGCAGCTTAGCAGAGAATTCACCAGTAAGTGAGTCAGTGCGAATGTAAATGTACTTCGACTTATTGCCAATACCTGCCCATGTATTGCTATTTATGGAAGTAGTGTCACTCTCGAATGAACGATCCATAGTTGCCGGAGTAATATGGTCATTCTGGCAATTGAACGAGAATGACTCATTATTGAGTTTAAGAGTGATGGTGGCAATACCGATATTGTTCTTCGATGCACCAAAGCCGACGGCCAGTGTGTCGTTGCGTTCGCCACCACCTACTCGGCCCACAAAGTTGACTAAGGTGGAGTCGGCAAAGTCGTAGGTCATCGCACGGTCGAAGTTGTAGGTGCCCTCGTAGGGGAAGCGTCCTCCCATAGCCATGGTGTGACCATCGAGTTTTGCCTCTACATAGTGCTTGCCAATGGGTACGGAGATCTTGTAATAACCATCAGCGTCAGTCTGCTGTGCCTTTCCATCTTTCGACTGCAAATCGCCATCGACATAGAGCATAACACCCTCAGCTGGTATGTTGGTGCCATAGTAGTATATATAGCCCTCCATTGGGAACGCCGAAACATCCTCAAAATTTACGTTATTGGCAGTCAAACTGGTGGGACTGACGAACATTGAAGAGGAATTGGGGCTGAATTGATGGATGCCAAAGGCGGGAACAACCTTATAATTGGTTCCATCCTGCTGGAAAGGAATGCCTCGAATGATGTAGTCTCCCTCAGCATCAGTCATACCATATAGCTTCAGTGATTCGGGCACTACAGCCGATGGAACAGCATTGGCTCCAATCTCTGGATGATTCTCAAGACAAATACCATCCTGTTTGGTTACATCGAAAGCATAATCACGTATGTTAACGCCTTCATCAAGTGGCCAGTAGAGCACAAGGTCTTTTTCCACACCACCAAGGATACGATCGAAGTTGTTGTCTATCTCCTTAGTAGTTAGTGCACGGCTCCAAAGACGTACGTCATCGACATTGCCTTTGAAAGTACTACCTGTGTTATGTGATGAACCACCCAAGCTAAGGGTCGAAGAGCTAAGTCGGCTACATGAATTCCATACATTATTGGAAATTGTCAGAGTATCACAAATCAAACTATCTTTGCCTACTGAAAAAATCCAATTACCACCTTTATAACGAGCAGTGACATGGGTGAAGTCAGAGTTATTGAACGGCAAATTCTGGAACTCAGTCACCGTATAATCTCTCCAGTCGGAAGAAGTGAGGTCAACAGCATAGAGACAGTAAACAGGATTGGTCGGATCATTGACCTTTGCATTTTTAACTGTGGCATTAACATTGTATGAAACAAGATTGCTCACTTCAGTTTCGATGAGTTGGGGAACAACCTGGCTGAGATTATTGGAAGTCCAGTCAACACCCAAAATTGAGGGTGTCAAATCTGTTGCAGCAATTGACTGGCCTTGTTCATGACCCATAACCTTGGTATAGTAGCAATTGCTAAGCTTGTGAGAGCTTCCGTATCGTGAACGTGCATAAGTGTAGAAACCTTCGGAAACCGGCACACTCTCTGGATTGACCAGACAGTTGGTCAGTTGAGCTTGATATCCATCGTGAATCCAACCAACCATTCCGGCACAATTGGTCAATCCCTCACCCATGATTACACCATCAAAGAGACAGGAATTGATTTTAAGACTGCTAGCACCGGTAATGGAAATCAGACCTCCATGAGTTCCATCGCCCGCAGCTCGACCTTCAATGGTAACCGATGACCAGCAACGAGTCAACAATATCGCACCATTGACACAACCGCCAACAATGCCTCCTGCAAATTTGGCATTGGTGCTAATCTTACCAGTGACATGCAGATTCTGAAGCTCGAAACCGTCACCTACATAACTGAATGGTGCCGTGCGATAATTGCCATCTCTATCAGTGGTGCTATGCACATAATAGTTCACCTTAAGCGTATGACCATTGCCATCGAAGTGTCCGCGATAGCAATTAGCTTCGGTATCACCGATCATAGTCTGGCTTTCGTCAAGATCGATATCGGCTGCCATCACAGCATTGAGCTTAGTGTTGCCACTATTGACCAACGAGGCAAAGTGCTCCCAGTCGGCTACCGAAGCGATAATGAAGCGACCGTCAGCATCGTAACCTTCAGGGAGTTCTACTGTCACATCATAATCTGAGGGGTCGCTGATGCGTTTTACACCAAGTTCAATGGCATTTGCCAAGTGGAGAAAAGCTTGTTTGGACTCCCCGCCCTCCATCATAGGTTTAGCCCAAAGCTGGAGGGTAAGTTCACTCTTACCATTGAGAATAGACGCATACTTAGTTGAGTCAGCTGTCCATGTAAGACCCTTGCCTTCTCCATCAATATAACGTGAGAGGTATTGAGGAGTATCGGAAGACTCGTCAGCAGATGATTTTACCAAATTGACACGTACACCATTAACAGCAGTACCAGAACCAAAGGCGACATGTCCGGTGATAGTACCACGTGCCTGCGAGAATCCTGGGGCAATCATAGAACTCGTTTGAACAAACTGTTCGTCGCACTTGGCTCCATATGCCTCTACAGTATATTCATAATAGGTGCCGGCAGCGACACGGGTGTCTTCGTATTCGTACTCTGAAGCGGTACCATGAATATTGTCTGTAAGCAACGTCCATTCCTCAGTTCCTATGGGACGACGAAGCACTCGATAGTAGGCTTCATTGGTCTTGTCGGCACGAGCTACTTTCCATTTCACTTTCACCTCGCCATCTTCTGTGCCTGTTGTAGCCTTCACCTCGCTGATATAACTACCTGCAGGGAGGTTACCAGTCAAGATATTTGAATAGATTTCCTTGCCATTGACAGTAGTCCTCACGCGATACTCAATGAGATCGCATACCGTACCATCAGTATCGAAATGTGTTTCTGATTGTTTGATATCAATGGGCAGAGTTTCTCCTAAAGTCTTCCAAGCTGTTGTACCTAATGGACGATAGTCGATACGCCAATCCAAGCCCTTCAGCTGTATATTATATTCCCATACCAGACGAACAGCTTTTTCATAGGAGCGGTCTTGTGAAAGCTTGATGGGAGCCTCCATCAGGGTGCTGACAGTCCGTTCATCCCACAAATCAGAAGATGAATGTGAAGAAGATTGTCCAGGAAGGTTTACGAGGTTCTCCTTATATTTCTCTTCAAGAAAAGAAGGAAGGAATACCACGCGATAGGTGTAATCTTTATCATACTCAATGTCTTTATCTGTATATTTAAGATTAGAGCTGGTACCATTAAACGAGCCCAGTAGTTTGTAGCCATCAGTTTTGACATTGACACCTTTGTCATAACGAAGTACATACCATTTACCATCGGTCTTACAATCGACTGAGCCTGTATTACTACCATCATAGTAATATGCTTTCTCTCGTTTGGACCATGTGATGGTATTGGATTTGTTCCATTTATCGAACTCAATTACAATATTCTCAGGTCGGGTGTAAGGATCCACCATAACGGTAACGTATGTCTGGTAATACCAAACGTCTGAAAAACCACATTCGGTATCATTCGTCGAAACGTTGGATTCTCCACGATATTTCAAGAAGACGGGAGTAGTAAAGGCTCCTCCATTGACATACCATTTACTGAATTGGATATCCATCTTATTCCCCGATTTATGGGTGAGAGTCACTGCATCGGAAACAAGATTAAAATCATCATGTTTTTTTATTCTCGAATTATTAAAAAATAAATATTGAGTTACATCATAGGTTTGACTCTTATAACGAGAATCTTTAGTAATATCCCTCATATCGGTAGCTGTGAACGTCAACGAACCGTCTACATTCCAATCGTATGATAATTTAGGCATCGGTTTGTCCTCATTGAAATAATTCAAATCGATATCCTTTTCATACTGGAACCATCCCCACTGACGGGTATCTTTAAATACAAGACGATTCTTGAAGATAATCCTCTTTACTCCGTCAAGAAATGCTTGACGACGGGGAAGGAAACGTACATTGACGTGGCCATTGTCCGTATTGAGGTTGTATGTGTGGAATGAACCATATTGTTGATCATCATCGACGGAATAAGTCACATACGAACCATCGGTCTTAGCCTTCTTCCATGTGCCAAGTTTATGGAGTACATCATCCTGAGTCACAACATAAACTTCTCCTTCGAGGAGAGTCTGTTTGACTTCGGAATCACTAAATGCCTTGTTATACCATTTTTTGTCATATTCGATGATCATATCACAGCAGACACGCATCTCGAATTCAAAATAGAATTGGTCCTTGTCTCCATCAAATCGCTTCCGCGTCCAGAACCAGTCAAGATGGTTAGAATCGTAACTATTGCCGTCATAGCCGAAATAACGTTTTTCGTTCCTGAAGGTATAGGTACCTCCACCACCTTCTCCGCCATCAATCTTCTGGTATTCCCAACCAGCGAAAACGGGCGCAATGCCTGTCGCTAAAAGGATGAGCGACATGGCTAATTTCAGAAATAAATGTTTAGGTCTCATATATATATTAATTAGTTTTTGTAAGCTTTAATTTAGGACCAAGAACAAATTTACCAGCTTTAAGAGTTGCTTCTGCAGTGCCCTCATAAATGCCCAAATCGTTCACTACAGTAAAATGAAACTCACTACCATCTGTAGGAAGTAATGCCACATAGACCTCAGTTGGTGTATTATCATTTGTCGGAGTAATGACTTCAAGCACATCATCAGATAAATTGGGTCTCAACTCATGATAGCCTGGATAAGCAATCAGTGTAGAAGTAACTGGATATTTTCCAAGAAAATCATTTTGATCATTATATTTAATCATTAGTTTTTTTATTGGAATTAGAGATGTCTGGTTGTTTATATCTACAAAAGAAAACTTGCATACTGTAAGCATGTTCACCATTGTTACTTCACCAGATGCAGTATAGTTATCAGCAGAAACAATTTTCACATCGCCATATAAATAATAATAATTCTTTGCAATTTTTCCAAGAGTTCCATCCTGATTGCTTAAATTTAGAGTACATTTGACAGTATTATGATAAACATTATAGTTATCTTTGATTTTAATAGAAGAGTATTCAAAAAAACCAGCTGGATAGATTAGTGCCAAATGATCATTCGCAGTGCAATAAGTCAATCCAGAAAAAATAGATTGTTTACTAGTAGATTCAGCTTCCAAAGTACCAGAAATAGAAACAATAGTCTCATTAAGAGTTTCTGCATCGCTTAAGTTACAATAAGTCAACTTATCTTCTTTTGTCCATGACGCAGACAATTTTTTATTTTCTATATCTTCTATTAACGAAGCACGAGTAAGATCAAAAAGAGAACGAGTAGCATCATCGCCTTCAATTTGTGTAATATTAAGTTGGCGAAATTTGCGTACACTATCATTTTCTAATATTTCTTCATCAGATGAAGAACAACTTGCAAACACAGTCAAAAGAAAGATTGCAGGAAAGTAATTATTTGTATTCATTATATGTGGATTTAGTAAAATAAGCCTATAAAATTAAGTATCACTTAGAGTCTGTATAATCATGGATTATTGGTTTGTTTATTCGTCCCATGGTCCATTTCTTCGTGGAGCTCCATTATTCGAATTTGACTGATGAAAACCACCAGTATCATCTGAACCAAACTCAGTAATAGCTACAGATAAACCATCTTCAGTGCTTGTGCAAATCACACACTGCCATTCATCGAGCTCAACGAGATTCATCTTGGGATTTTGATAATGTTTTTTCATATTCTAATATATTATAGTGTTAAAATGAAAAATTTATGGCACAAAAATAGCGATAATAAAAATATCTTCCAACTTTTAATTTAAAAAAATAAAAAAAGATAACGACAAAAATTTACTTAGGCGACAAAATGGATAAATTGGTTCAATTTTTGTCGCGTCTTGTCGTTTTAAAACAGAAATATCCTTGAGTAAAATGGCTCAAGGATATTTCTTATTGATGAATTAAAAATAGTCAAAGAAATATTGAAATCAAATCGTGTCTTGACATACTTCAGAAGTATCAAGATCTTCTTTCTCCTGTTTGATTGCTCTATCAATCTGCACCTTGTAGAAGAGACAAGATGTAAAGAAATAGATGAGCGACTGAGCCCAAAGGGCAAAATACTCTTGGCTGATATCCTGAAGCGTGGCTCCCATGCTATTGACAGCAATGTATCCTTTCACGCCGAACGTACTGGGGAGAAGCCACGAAATACCTTTCCAAAACGCAGGAATGCCTTCCGATGGCCAGGAAATACCCGAAAGGAAAAGGAAGGGCAGCGAGGTGACAACCACCAGAAGCATCACATTCTCACGATAGCGCACCAGACACGACAGGGTGATGCCGAAGAAGATGCAGGCAAGAATGTAAGGCACCATCAGCCCAATTAAAGACCTTAGCGATCCAAGTAATGGGAAGTGGAATAAAGAGGGCAAAATCATAGTGAGGTACGCAGCGACCAAGGCATAAATCATAAAATAGCAAAGCGCCTTGCCCATGACTATGCGGAATAAGCCACGGTAATGCTGGTCGATGGGAATCAGTTCACCATAACGGTTGTTCTCTCGGTTGGTGCCGGCTGCCAATCCAATACCCAAGAGCAGGGTTTGTTGGATGACAAGAATAAGCACCGCGGGAAGCAGGAAGCTACCGTAGCCTCCAGTTGGATTGAATATTGATACTTCGTCGAATTCAAGCGGACGAACAGTCACCTCGTCATCACGATCGGTGAAACCTGTCGAACTGGCAAGTTGAATCTCCGACCCCATCTGTGAAGACACAGCTTGTGCCGTCTGGTAGATGGCCTTGTAGGTCAACATCAGACTCATGTCGCAAAAGACACTGACGTGGGCCTGTTCACCTCGACAGATGTTGGTATCGAAATCTGAAGGGAAATAGAGTACACCCTTTGCCTTTTGACGTCCCACCAAATCCTTGGCCTCCGCGAGACTTGTGCAATGATAGGCCACCTTGACATCGGGCGAAGCATTGCACAGACGGATGAACTTACGGCTTTCGGCCGAATGACTATAGTCAACCACGGCAACAGGCACCTCGCGCACCACCTCATTATTGTAAATCCATGAATATAGAAATGGATAAATGGTGGATGCGAGCAGGAAGAAGATGAGCACAGCTTCATCCTTGACGGTCATCTTCATTTCGTTTGCCCAGATGATCGACATGTCATGGAGGCCCTCCTTGATGATTCGCTTTAGTTTATCGAATTTCATTGTTATTATTTATCGGAGAAATCGGAATTATCAGATTATTCGGAGAAATCGGAATAATCCGATAATAATCACGGAATATACTTATACACAAGCATAGCCCTATAGATGTTGCGCATAACGAAAAGCGGCAGCATCATAAAGACGATTAGCATCGCCCAATAAGGCCAAGCGTATAGGAGCGGGAATCCGTTGAATATATTGATCTGATAGATCATATAATAATGACGCAATGGGAAGATCCACGACAACAACTGCAATGCACCATCCATCGCAAACACTGGGTACGTAGCTCCCGCCATACTGATTCCAAGCATTGCCAACAAGCAACACAACGTCATCGACATTCGAAGCGAAGGTGCCAAGCCGAAGATGAAGACGCCAAAGCTTTGAGAAGCGACAACCGAAATGAAACCAAGCAAGAGAATGGGCCATACGCCACCTGGATGCGGGAAGTCGAGCACATAGTAGATGTAGAACTCGAAGCCATAGAAAATAAGCAGAAAGACAATCGTCTGCGGAATCATCTTGCCGATTACTGCCACCCAAGGATCACCATCTGCCATACGCATCCATTCGTGCGATGTGCCGAACTTCAATTCCGTTCCGATGGAATATGCTGAAATGAGGAAGATCATCAGCATCAGCAAGCCTGGGACGAGCGTCGAAGAAAGGTAGATGTTGTAGTTGGACCAAGGATTGCTCACCATGTGAAGATCCACCGAGATTGGCTGCAGAAACGCACGTATCTCGTGCTCCGTCTTTCCAATAGCCGAGAGCTTCTGCTGTCCTACACCCGCCGAACCCAAGGTTGCAACAGTCTTGAGGTCACGGAACGTGGAGGAACCAGCCAGCATATATGCGCTGTTATAGTAGAACGAAATCTTGGGCTGACGCGACAACGACAGACCGCCGGTGGTTCCCTCAGGTATAAAGAGGAAAGCATAGATCTCACCACGCTGGATGGCATTGCGTGCATCGTTCACGTTGGCATAATGTCCCACGACGTGCGAAGTCTGGAAACTGTCGAGTGTACGGATAAGCTGACGCGACGTAGCCGTATTATCCTGGTCAACCACACCCACCGGCAAATCCACTGCCTGGCCCGCACTCAGCACCGATGTCATAAAGAAGATGACAGCGATGGGTATCACAACCATACAGAAGATGTAGATGGGGTTCTTGAAAACCAGGATACGGCATTCGCGACCCGCAATATGTATGATTCGCGTAAGCTTGTTCATTTTAATCCTTTACAATGAGACTCATTCCGGGACGCAGTCCTTCGAGTTTCTCCATAGGCTTAGCCTTTACCTCGAAGGTCTTGAGGTCATATTGCCCACTCGACTTTGTAGCCTTCCATGTGGCAAATGAACCTTCGTCCTTCATGTGCGTCACCTTAAACTGCAGTTCTTTCTTGAAAGCTGGAATATAAGCAGTCTTTACATCACCCACCTTCAAGCCGTTGAGCTGGTCTTCACGAACATTGAAGATGCCCCACATATCATCCATCATCGATATGGTCATAATAGGGGAACCTAATCCAACAAGTTCACCCTCCATAGGATAGATGGCGCTGACCTCTCCAGCAACAGTTGCTACCTGTACGGTCTCACGAAGCATCGAGTTAATCAAATCGACAGCACCCTGGGCAGCTTCAACCTGTTTGCGAGCAGCCTGCTTCTCTTGACTGCGCAAACCATTCTTGGCCATGTCATACTGGCTCTTGGCGGCCTCGACTTGTGCCTTTGCAGCTTGATATGCGGCATATGCCTCATCTCGCTTTTGTGCGCTGACTACGCCTTCGTCGAAAAGATTCTGCACGCGTTTGTAGGTCTTCTCGGTGATTTCGCTGGCAGCCTTAGCAGCCTGATACACTTGGAAAGCACCCTGGATGGTTTCTGTACGAGCACCAATCTGTGCCATCTCACTCAAAGCTGCTGCTGCACCCTCGGTAGCTTGGGCCACCTTCTGCTGAGCGGTTGCCTCAGGCACTTCAAGAATCACGAGCGTATCGCCTACATTCACATACTGACCTTCCTCGACACGGATGTCGAGCACACGGCCGGGAAGTTTGCTCGAAACACGGAATTCCGAAACCTCGACCTCACCTTGGATGATGTCTTCGCTCCTACCAAGTGTGAAGAAGCCAATGAGGCCAATCACTACTACCACTGCCAAAAGACCAAATACGGCCAGCAGGATGTTGTTATGTTCTCTATTTTCTGTCATATTATTAAGTTTTATTATATTTCGAACTATTCAGAACCTTTCTAATCCTTTCAGAACTCTACTGAAGCTTTCAAAGTATTTACTGCAGGATACCCAACGCCTTCTTCAAATTCACCTGAGCGAGTTTGACATCAATCTCAGCATCGATAAGCTGCGACTTGGCGAGCTGCCAGGCTGTCTGCGCAGCCATCACTTCGGTACTCTCCATCACACCTTCGCGGAAACCGACGTTGGCACAACGCAGGTTCTCTTCGGCATTGGCAACATTACGGGTAGCCATCTGCAGTCGCTTCTTGGCTTCATCCACCTTGAATCGGCTTTGCTCCACCTGCAGGTCAATCTTTTCGCGCGCATCATCCAGCTCCAGACGAGCGATGTTGGTAGCCGTCTTGCTGGCACGAACCTTATAGACGCCTTCAAACCAGTTCCAAACGGGAACCTGCACAAGTACACCTACATTCCAAACACCAGCAAACTTCTTTTCGAAGCCATTGAAAACATTTGGATTGGAAACGAGGTAACCGCCAGTCAAAGCGACATGGGGCAGGAATGCGGCACGGGTAAGGTTGGTACTCTGTTTGCCAAGTTCCACTGCATGTTCCAGCATATTGAGTTCGGGACGATTGTCGGGCGAAAGGCCTTCGAGTCCGGCAGTCTCATCAACGAGATTCAGCACTTCATTATCCTCGTCGGCAAGAGTAATATCGCTGGTGGCAGGAATACCACAGAGTTGACAGAGCAGCATCTTCGACAAGGTAAGACCATCCTCCACCTGGGTGAGTTGCATATCGGCCTCATTAACTTTGACATCAACCTTCAGACCATCGGCACGAGTTGCAAGACCCTGGTCAATCATCTTGTGGACATCATCGTTAAGTTTCGACACGAGGTCACGATAACTGTGCGCAAGACGCTGCTTCTGCTTCAGCGAAACTACAAGCCAGTAGGTCTTGTCGATGTCATAAAGCGTATTCTGCGTCATGCCACGTAAATCATCCGCAGCAATCTTCTCTGCAATATCAGCCATCTTGTTGGCTGCAACAATGGCACCACCCATATAGATAGGCTGACGAGCCATCACGGAGCCCATCCACATGTTACGATTGTCGGTGTGGAATGCATCCACGATGTTTTGTCCGACGGCATCACCCATCTGAGCCAAGCCGGGACCAAGATTCTGGAAGATGGTGCCCAAATCCTGAGCTGTAGTGAGCGAAATAAGTCCATTCTGTGCCAATCCCGTGAGCAAGGTGCTCAGATTGGAACCTAATGACGTAGAAAGATTGGTACCAAGACTTGAAAAGGAAGCCTTCTGCTCATCACTGAGCAAAGAGATCTGCTTGTTGAAGTATTCATAACCGCCTACGGCATCAATCTTGGGCAGATAATTGGTGCGCGCAGCCTTGCGAACATCCTTGGCTACATCTTGCTTGAGACGAGTGGCATTCAACTGATTATTGTTGCGAAGTGCCATGGCTCGACAACTATCGAGCGTCAACGTCATCTGAGCAAAGATGGGCAAGGATAAGGCAGCAAAAATAACTAAAGATAGATACTTTTTCATATATAGTTAAGTTATAATATTCGAAAATTTGGTGCAAAGATATTAAATAATTAGCACATAAAAAAAGAAATTAACTATTTTTGCAGTATTTGAAGAAAAAAAGTTGTATTTTAAAGAAATAAATGCTATCTTTGCACCTCAATAAATGGTTTTTTAAGAAATATCTGCAACAAATGATTGAATATCTTAAGGGAGAAATCACCGAACTTGACCCGACCATGGCCGTCATCGAATGTCATGGTGTAGGCTATGCCTGTGCCATCTCCGTCTATACTTACGACCACCTGAAGAAAGGTCAGGTGCAGAAGATTTATGTCAGTGAATCGATACGCGAAGATGCGCACCTTCTCTATGGCTTCTCGTCGAAACAGGAACGTGAACTCTACGAACTGCTCATCACCGTGAGCGGCGTAGGTCCCAATACAGCACGTTGTATCCTCTCGAGCCTGTCGCCCGACGAACTCGTCGCCGTAGTGAGCAGCGGCAATGATCGGCAACTCAAGAATGTCAAGGGTATTGGCACGAAGACAGCCCAACGCATTATCGTAGACCTTCGCGACAAAATGGGCAAACTGGGTATCAGTGCAGCTACGAAGGACTCAAGCGTGCTCATTGCCAGCAACGAGAATGGCGACGAGGCAATCCAGGCACTCATGGCGTTGGGGTATCAGCAGGCCAATGCGCAGAAGGCTATCAGCAAGCTGCTTGCCAAGGATCCTACAATGTCAGTCCAAGCCCTCATCAAGGCAGGACTTCACATGATGTAACTCTTGCGATTCTTCTTGCCATTCGGCATCTTACGAATCTCCTCTACCACCTCATAGTTGATCGGGACCTTCCAGGTTTCGGTCAATTTTTCTATTAAATACCGGGCAATTTCCTTTTTGTTGAGTGTCACGCCTTCCTGAAGTACAATCAATAGCTTCGGAACCTGTCCCATCACGGGATGAGAAACTGGGATACATAGACAGTCCAGAATCCCTGTGAAGCCCATGGCTGCATCTTCCACCTCAACGGGACTCAGTTTCAAGCCTCCTATGTTGATGAATTCACTGGAACGTCCCGTAAGGAACAATCTTCCTTCTTCATCCAAATAACCCAGATCGGAGGTTTGGAAACTTTTGCCAACAGGCTCAAGTTGAAAGTGCCCATCAGCATCTTCATTCAGATAACCTGCCATCAATATAGGCCCACTCACGCAGATTTCCCCATCAGGTCCAATCGAAACCTCGGAATGCTTCATCGCTGGACCGACACAACCTTGTAATATAGATTGCGTCAGATGGTAAGGATAAGTACAGACAATACCCGTTTCGGTACTTGCATAGGTATTATATAGCCTCGTATTCGGTAAGACCTCACGCAACTGCTGCATATCGGAAGTAGCCATGGGTGCTGCACCCGTTTCGATGAATTCGATGCAGTCTACAAGTTTTGCCAAGCGTTCACGACTGAATTGCAGCAGCATACGAATAGCGCTGGGCACAAGGAAAGTTGCTGACTTTGCCTCGACATTGGCGAATGTGCTTGGTCGAAGTGCATCGAACAATGCATCCATATCCTTCAATCCGTCAAGAATATGCAGCGTGCCTCCTGTCATAAATACGGGAAGCATCTTGCTCCATGGACCAAAATGGTCCAGAGGACCGCATATCACAAAGGTCAACCCGTGATGAAAACCCATCGCATTGATCAGATTCTCACCATTGGCAATCATTCCCTCATCGCTCAGAAGCACAGCCTTGGGCTTGCCTGTTGATCCTGTCGTATAAAGGATGTCGCATCGTGCTCCTATCAAATGAAGGGCCAGGAAACGCACTACATATGCGATGTCCTGCGTACAGGTCTGGACATAACATTGTCCTTCCTGAATATGCTCAATGTCGCGAAGTCGGAGCGACTCCTTCCCTACTGCTTCCCACAAATGGGCATAAGTCAACTGCTCGCCATGACAAATCACAGCGGGATCGTCGGGATAACGCTCCACGACCTTTGCAACATAATCAATCCATCTCACTGCTTCTCGGCAAGTTTGCGTTCGACCAAAGCCACCAGGGAATCAAGGCTACGCAGATTCTTTGGCGTAGCATCTCGACTGTCCAAGAGGATGCCGAATTCATCGGACAAAGTCATCAGAATCGTAGTCACTCCCAGTGAATCAAGTTCCTGATAGAGTGTTTCGCTATCAAGGTCCACCAATGGAAGCTGGTCTTCGAGCAATATACGAATTTTTTCTTTCATTTTATACACCTTTTATAATATAATCATGTAAAGATTTGTCATGGCTGACAAGCCAATCGAATAAAAGCGGAGGCACAATCCAAGCCATAAGTACCACTACACCCATACCGATGATAGTCACCTCGGCCAAAGAATGCAAGGCTGGATGTTTGGCCACGATCAACGTGCCGATACCGATGAACATGATAAGTGCCGACAACAGAATACTGCGACGATAACTCATCAAAGTTCGATGAACAGTTCGTCCCATCCTGACAGACTGTCGATAATCGCTAATCAATCCTTCCACCACGAATATCGTATAATCATCCCCTTGGCCGAAGATGAACGTGGCGAGGATAATGTTGACAATATTAAACTGAATATCCAGCAACTGCATAATGCCCAAAATCCATACCCATCCTATAAGCATCGGCAGAAAAGCGAGGATTGCCAGTTCAATACGGCCAAAACTGATCCACAAGAAAAGGAAGACAATGAGCGAACAGGCAATTCCAATGTAGTTGAAGTCCGAAGTCAAAGTATTCAGTACACGTCGATTGAGACCTGGCAGATCAAAGCCTCCAGTCATTCGCTCCACTTCTTCCACATGCTCCAAAGGAACCGAAAGTTGAGCCACAAACTTTCCCGACTCTGTCTGGACAAGACCTGTAAGGATATTGTTTGTAAGAGGCGTGAAATCATCGATTTGACAAGTGTCAGCAGTTGTCTTGGCCAAAAGAGATGCAAAGGGTGCAAAAGCTTCGTCGGTAAATCCAGCTGCAACGGCCTTCTTCTGAAATGACGAATAACTGAATCGTCCTTCTTTTTCGAGCCTTTGCCAATAATTGTTCCAAAGAACCAAACGTTTCTGTTGAACCAGCGTACTTGGGAGCAAAACGGCCGGGTTCTTCAAGGATGCAATCTTTCCCGTCTCTACAAGGCTTTCAAGTAAAGGAGTCTTACCTTCAAGTTCAGCCAAACTACCAACAGGCAAGAAAACGTTTACACAATCTTCCTTCTGTCCCTGCATCTCAGTGAGACGAGCAAAGTCGGCACGTTGCTCCTCGGACATATAGTTGATGTGATTCAAATCGGTATCGAAACTGGTGTCTAGACTGAACCACCCAAATAATAGTGTCAAGACGAGAAGGGCACCCCCCAAAATGAATCGTTGTGCAGACTTGTGACTACCATTTGTCGTTTTTTCTTCATAGTTTGCACCACGAGGAAGTCGTGCTTCTACGTTCCCTACCATATGTGGAAGGATAAGAAGAGTAAACAAGATGGTGCCGACAAGCATCAAGGCAGCAAAGATTCCCAAGTCGCGCGTTGCTGTGGCTTTTAGAGGGATTAGAACCAGGAACGCACCCACTGTAGTAATATTTCCAATCAAAAGCGGTGAAACAAGTTCGCGCCAATCGCCTCCCTCCTGCTTGTGACAAAGGAAATGCAAGGGATAATTGACAGCAATGCCGATGAGAATGGAAGTCATACCAACCACAATCAACGATATTTCTGCATGAACCAGACGCATTAGGCCCAAACCGAAAAGGAAGCCGAAAGCGATGGTTACCAGAATATAAAGCAATTGCTTGAAACTGCGGAAAGCATATAGCAGGAGCGCCAATATCAGCAGAAATGCCAAAACAGCTGAAAACAGCGTATCTCGACGAATCTGCGTGCTATTGCCAACAGCGATGACCGGAGAACCCGTAGCTCGAACGGTCACACCGTCGGCAACTTGTACATCTTGTCCTATTTTGTCTAGCATCTCGATCAGACCTGCATTGCCCGCACTCTCGCTGCTTCCAAAAGGTGAAGTGACATTGACCAAAAGACACAACGTATCGGGAGTAAAGAGATAGCCATCGATATTCACCAGATTCATCTCTGGCTGGAAATCTCGAAGCGAAGCAGCGACACGATTACCAAGTCCCAATGGATCGTGTTGCAGCATCGGTTGTAGGAAGGTTCCCGACGAAGAAGCCATACGTTGCCGAATCCAATGAAGACGTTTCTCAACATAGTTTGAATCTGCGTCAGGCGACATTGACATCAGAGAGTCAAATGTCTGATAGTCACGCTCCTCCAAATAATAAGGCAAATGGGCATAAACAAAGTCGAAAACATCGAGGATACGCTCCACATCGACCCGAGGCTGCCAGGAATCACTGACCCATCGGGCGGTGTCTCGTTCTGAAAGCAAGTCGCCGAAATGCTCTACAGCAGATATCAATTTGTGAGGATCTGCTTTCGAAGAAACTGACTTCTCATCGATGAACTGCAAGACAATCTTGTTACCAGCCGCTACCTCTTGATAGATTGACATCGCCTGCTTGTACTCGTCATCGACAGGCAGGAAGTCGGTGATCTGCTCCTTGAATTCCAATCGAGAAACAAGCATAACAAGTGTGGCTACCACAACAGAGAGCAGCAGCCACAACCTTCCGCGATGGGAGGCGAAATATTGATATGTTTTCTCAAAGAATCGGATGTTCATCTCACAGATCCTTGATGAATGTGCAGCGACGCTTATGTAGCCGTTTCTCAAAATCACCCCATAGGTTCGAGACCTTATGGTTTGTTTCGAGTTCGTTGTTCGACTCTACAAATTTATACCCATTGGCCTTGAATTGAGGAATGAGTTCTGTGAAGAGCAGGGCATTGACACCCTTGCCCTGCATATCGGGTCGAACAGCGATGAGCAGGAGGTCACATGTGTCGGTGCCACCATGGAATAATCTTCCCCAGAAGCTGTCGGGGTTAAGATACATCGCACGAGCAAGATAGAACCAACCAATCGGCCACATCTTACCTCGGGCTTTCTGTTGGGCACGACTTAAAGATGGACATGCAATGCCAAAGGCCAGGAGATTGTCATCCTTATCGACAATAAGACGTATCAAGTCGAGCCTAACCTGAGGAAGATAGAGGTTGATGTAATAATCTATCTGCCGATCGGTCAACGGGGTGAAACCATAAATCTCGGAATACGCCTGATTGTAAAGTTCGAAGATACGATGTCCATACTGCTCGACGAGCGTCTTGGAGTCGGTGAACTTCAAGGCACGTAATCCATATCGACGAGCGGATATTTCTGCCACACGACGATGTTTTTCCGGAACTTCATCCACCATCGTCATTCGATACTCGTTCCAATATGCTTCCGGCCTCATCCCATACGCTTCGAAATGCTTGGGATAGTAGTCGTAGTTATAGAGTTCGGCTGACGTACACAGTTGGTCAAAACCTTTGACAAGGCAACCCTCGTAATCCAAATCGGTCAAACCCAATGGTCCGACGATTTCCTTCATACCCTTGCTCCTGCCCCATTCCGAAACCTTATCGAGTAAAGCCCGACTTACATTTTCGTCGTCGATAAAATCAAGATAGCAGAAGCGGCATTGCTCCTTCCCTACCCGTTCATTGGAGTGGCGATTGATGATGCCGGCAGCACGTCCCACCAACTTTCCATCACGCAAAGCCAAGAAGAAAACTGCCTCGCAAAAGTCGAAGGCAGGATTCTTAGAGGGGTCCAAACAATCGATTTCGGACTCAATCATCGGAGGAACGAAAGCATCAACGCCACGATACAATTCCAGTTGAAACTGTACGAATCGTTTGAGCGCCCTTCTGCCCTTGATTTCCTCGATGACTATCATTGAGCCTTGTTCTGATGTTTGCGATGGTGGGTATGCGGATCGTTGATGATTTCGCGAGCACGTGCCAAGGCAGAGAGAATGTTGTCAAAGATATTCTCCTCACCCACTTCCTCATAGAACGACGTATTCTTGATTACACGCATCACCTCAGGACGGACACCCGACAGAATGACATGGATGTTGTCCTTATGGCTCTTTTGCACAAAGAGTTCAAGGTTATGGAGTCCAGTAGCATCGATGAACGGAACCTTGCGCATACGGATGATACGCACGTCGGGATACGAATGATGTTTGAACATCGATGTGGCAGAAAGTTCGTCGAACTTGTTGGCAATGCCGAAGAAGAATGGACCATCGATTTCATAAACCTGTACCTTGTCGGGAATCTGCAGGTGATCGACTTCGAGATTGCCAGTAGCAAGGTCGGTATCATCCTCAATGTGTACTTCACCATGCAGCAAGGAAACATGACTGGTGGCAGCTACACGACGGAAGAGCAACAATGCTGCAAGAATCAGACCGAACTCAATGGCAATGGTCAGGTCGAAGATGACAGTGAGAAGGAATGTGATCACGAGCACGGCAATGTCGGACTTCTGGCTCTTGAACAAAGCACGACAGGTACGCCAACCCGACATATTGTACGCCACAATAACAAGAACACCTGCAAGACATGCCATCGGGATATAGTTGGCAAGAGGCATCAGCACAAGCAGAATGAGCAGAAGCACTATAGCATGGACGATGCCTGCAACAGGTGTACGTCCGCCGTTGTTGATGTTGGTCATGGTGCGTGCAATGGCACCAGTTGCAGGGATTCCTCCAAACATCGGGCAAAGGATGTTGGCCACACCCTGACCGATAAGTTCAGTGTTCGAGTTATGACGATCACCTATCACACCATCGGCAACAGCAGCAGAAAGCAGCGACTCGATAGCACCAAGGATAGCAATGGTAAATGCAATTGGCATCAAGTCGTGAATCATCTCGTAACTGATGGTCGGAACGGCAAGTTGAGGCAATTTGGACTCAATCTGGTAGCGATCGCCAATGGTGTCGATACCCTCAATGCCCAAGAAGTTCTTCATTGCAAGGACGAGAAGCGTCATGAAGATGATGGCATATAGAGAACCTGGAATCTTGTTCAGTCCCTTAACATTCTTGACATAGTTGGGGAAGAAAATGATGATCAGAATGGAAAGGATGGCGATGAAGAAGTTCCAAAGATTGAAAGTCTGGAAGTGCTCGAAATAGCAGACCCACTTGCCGATGAAGTCACCAGGTGTCTTGAGCGGAGCCATCACGGCAAGGCCGGTATCGGGATCGACTACGACCTCGCCAGTGGCAGGATCGATGACGGTTTCCTTGAGTCCGAAGACATCACCCATCTGTGTTGTAAAGATAGTCAGAGCAATGCCCGCCGTGAATCCGATGATGATGGGATAAGGAATGAACTTGATGACCGTACCCAACTTGAACACACCCATCAAAATAAGCAGGACACCTGCCAGAATCGTGGCAATGGTAAGACCCAGGATGCCAAACTCAGGATTGGTGACAATGCCGTAGATAATAACGATAAAGGCGCCGGTTGGACCTCCAATCTGCACCTTACTACCTCCAAGCAGAGAAATGATAAATCCTGCCACGATGGCAGTGATGATTCCCTCTTGGGGAGAAACGCCCGAAGCAATACCGAAAGCGATGGCCAAAGGTAGCGCCACAATACCAGTTATCACACCGGCAAGAGCATCCTGGCTGAACTTCTGCTTGTCATAATTCTTCAGACAACTGAAGAACTTGGGCTGAAAATCTATCAATCGTGAAACGTTGCGCATAATTATTCTTTCTCTCCAAAGGCAAGGTTACCTGCATCACCCAGACCTGGAACAATGTACTTGTGTTGATCGAGCATATCATCGACAGCTGCCACATAAAGCATGGCTTCCTCAGGAAGATTCTCGTTGAGGTAGTCGAGAGCCTCGCAACTGGCAATCACCGAGCAGATGAAGACCTTTGTCGGAGTTCCCTTGGCCAACAATGCCTCGTAAGCAAGTTGCATCGACGAACCGGTGGCAAGCATAGGATCGCAGATGATGAGTACCTTGCCATCGAGCGAAGGAGCGGAGATATACTCAATCGAAATATCGAAATTGAAGTCAGTGTCGGCATCATATCGACGATAAGCGCTGACAAAGGCATTCTCTGCTTCGTCAAAGATATTGATAACACCCTGATGAAGCGGCAGTCCGGCACGAAGAATAGCGCTTACAACGATAGTGTCGGATGGAACATTGGCTTCAGCTATACCAAGAGGAGAAGTGATATCCTCTTCATGATAGGTCAGTTCTTTGCTGATCTCGTAAGCCATAATTTCACCGATACGCTCGATGTTGCGACGAAAACGCATTCTGTCGGTCTGAATATTAACATCACGCAACTCAGAGATGAACTTGTTCACCACAGTGTTAGTCTTTGAGAAATCTACGATCCTCATTTCGAAATACGATTTTGAGATTTGAAACTTTTAGTATTTTTGAGCATAAAATGCCCTTTTATCGGTGCAAATATAATCATTTTCCGACATTTGACAAAAGATTTAGGACAAAAGTCTTGCTAAAACGAGGTATTATACGTAACTTTGCAACGTCAAAGTAATAAATAATGAAGAAAATAGTTTATCTGCACGGATTCTCGTCTGCCGGTTCTACCGGTACGGCAACCAATCTCCGCAACCACCTCTACGCTGATTACGGTGTCACTGTAGTTTCGCCCGACATTCCCGTTTCTCCCGCCGAAGCTGTTCCTTTCATCAAGAAAGTGATCGAAGAAGAGAAACCCGATCTGATCATCGGCACTTCGATGGGCGGCATGTACACCGAACTGCTGCATGGTCATCTGCGCATCTGTGTCAACCCTTCGTTCCATATGGCCCGATTGCTCACTTTCAAGCATTTGGGTAAGAACGTCGAGTTCCAGAACAAGCGCGCCGACGGACAGAAGCAGTTCAAGGTCGACAAGAAGATGGTGGCCGAATTCAAGGAAATAGAGACCAAACTGACACTCAAGAACATTACTCCCGAAGACAAGAAACTCATCTGGGGTGTGTTCGGCAAGGACGACCCGACAGTCAACTGCCAGGCGGAATTCAAGAAGGCATACGGCAACGAGCACTTCCGCATCATTGAAGGTGAGCATTCCCTCACCGATGCCATGATGAAACGTGACCTGCTGCCACTCATCAAACAGCTGCTCGAACTATGATGCCACGCGTGACCATCATCACCGTGGTACGCAATGACAAACAGCACATTCGCGAAACCATCCTGAGCGCCTTGGCACAGACCGGTGTCGAGGTGCAATATCTAGTGCTTGATGGAGCATCGACCGATGGTACCGCCGACATAATCCGCAGTTTTGAAGATCAACTCTCCTATTGGCACAGTTTGCCCGACCGAGGCATGTATGATGCTATGAACCAAGCCATCAAGATGGCTGACGGCGAATGGATAAGTATCCTCAATTCGGGTGACACCTACGTTTCTAGCACCTCGTTGGCTGACGCCATTGCGCAGGCCGATTCGGAGAGCAGCATCATCTTCGGGCACAGCATCGAAGTTAATCCTGAATGGGATCATGAGATACGAGCTTTACCCAATACAAGCCTGCTGCGATTCGCCCCTACTTTCCGACACGGGTCGGCCCTGATACGCAGCGAAGTGCACAAGACTCATCTCTTCGACCTCAGTCAGGAAAAAAGATTAGGATACGCCTTGGATTGGGAAATGCTTCATCGGCTTTGGCAAGAAGGATACAAGTTTCAGATGGTGGATACCTTCATTGAAGCCTACCGTGTAGAAGGCATAAGCAATCATCCCTATCGCAACCTTCTCTACAATTACCGGATAACCAGCCAGGGGGTGAGCAACAAACTACCATTTATAAAATACTTCATCAAGAACGTTGCAGTCGTCTGGCTCAAGAATTCCTGTATTTACAATTTCTCACGAAGTCTTATCCTCGAATATATGGTCAATTCGATCATCCCGCATATCCCCTTCTGGTCGTGGCGCAGATGCCTTCTGCGCCTTACCGGCATGAAGATTGGCGAAGGCAGTTTCATCATGAGAAGAAACTATTTTATGAATGCCAATCTTATCTCTATTGGGAAACATAGCCACATCAACACGCAATGCATCCTCGATGGACGTGGAGGCATCACCATCGGTTCGAGCGTCTCAATCTCTCATCGCGTGAACATCATGACAGGAAGTCATGACTACAAGTCGCCCAACTTCCAGGGTATCTTCAAACCGATTGTTATCGAGGACTATGCCTGGATAGGAGTTGGAGCCACTATTCTTCAAGGCGTGACCATCGGCCGAGGAGCTGTGGTTTGTGCTGGAGCTGTCGTGACGAAAGATGTGCCTGCTTTTGCTGTAGTAGCAGGTGTTCCAGCCAAAACGATAGGCTCGCGACCCGAAAACCTTGACTATGAATGCAAGTGGGATGTCCCGCTGACTTAATCTTGCATTTCAAACAATAGTATAACCATTTTTGGCCAAGATTGGTCATACCTCTATCGGATAAAGCATTCTGTCGGCCGTCAGAGTGCTTTTTCTTGTCGGAGAATAACCATTCTTGGCCAAGATTGGGCATACCTCTATCGGATAAAGCACTCTGTCGGCCGACAGAGTACTATCTTCTATCGGAGAATAACCATTCTTGGCCAAGATTGGGCATACCGCAATCGGATAGAGCACTCTGTCGGCCGTCAGAGTACTTTCTCCTATCGGAGAATAACCAATCTTGGCCAAGATTGGTCATGCCGCAATCGGAAAAAGCTTTATCTCGGCCGTCAGAGTACTTTCTTCTGTCGGAGAATAACCATTCTTGGCCAAGATTGGTCATGCTGCAATCGAATAGAGCATTCTGTCGGCCGTCAGAGTACTTCCGCAAAAAAATTACCCCGGCATTGCTGTCGGGGTAAACTATTATAGGATGATTTTACTTGGTCGAGATGTTGCGCTTCAGCACAAGAGCTGTACGAGCAGGGAGATAGAGTTTCAGCCAGCCCTTGCCATCCTCCTCATAAGCAGGATCGTGTACAGTCTCGTAAGGTGCATCGGCAGAAACGTTGCCAAAGCCGCCGAACTGTGGATCATCAGAGTTGAGAACGAGTTCGTAACGTCCGTTCTTGACCAACAGGCCATAGTCGGTGTAACTGCGCTCGCCATCGAAATTGAAGACGAAGAGCAGACGACGACGCTCGAATGCAAGAACCTTGTCACCACGATTGTCCATAATTTCGACAAATGGAGCCTCGTTGAACTTCAGGACAGAAGTGATGAGGTGATTCTCAGCGATATCCCAGCGGTTGAGGAACTTGAAGTTAAGGTCTTCGTTGTCCACCAGATCCCATTGACGACGGGCATACTTGTAGGACCAACCGTTGCCTTCGCGCGGGAAGTCAATCCACTCGGGATGTCCGAACTCATTGCCCATAAAGTTGAGATAGCCACCGTTGATGGTCGAAAGCGTGATGAGACGAATCATCTTGTGCAATGCGATGCCACGATGTACGGTGAGGTTCTCATCACCGATCTTGAAGTGCCAGTACATATCGCTGTCGATGAGGCGGAAGATGACCGTCTTGTCGCCCACGAGTGCCTGGTCGTGACTCTCCACATAGGAGATGGTCTTGCCGGCAGGCGAATTGATGAGGTTGCCGCTTTCGCACAACTGCCACTTGATTTCGGTGGTGTTCCAATCCTCGTCGCGACGCTCCTTGAGCAGTTTGATCCAATAGTCGGGCACATTCATCTGTAGACGATAATTGAATCCGATACCACCATCCTCGAATGGAACTGCAAGACCAGGCATACCGCTCACTTCCTCACCAATGGTTACTGCATAAGGCTTGAACTCATGGATCAACGCATTGGCCAAGGTTACATAGCAGAGAGCATCACCATCGACATTGGGGCTGAAGTAATCGTAGAGGTTACCACTACCACCCTGATGATCGAGGTACAGCATTGAGCCGACGCCGTCGAAGCGGAAGCCATCGAACTGATACTCATCGAGCCAGAACTTGCAGTTCGACAGCAGGAAGTGCATCACCTCAGGACGAGCATAGTCGAAGCAGAGGCTGTCCCACTGTGGATGTTCACGACGACCTCCACTGTGGAAATACTGGCAAGGATCGCCACAGAAGTTGCCAAGACCTTCAAGTTCGTTCTTTACTGCATGCGAATGAACGATATCCATAATGACAGCAAGGCCCATATTGTGGGCATCATCAATGAGGTGCTTCAGTTCGTCGGGCGTACCGAAACGGCTGGAGGCAGCAAAGAAGTTCGATACATGATAACCGAATGAGCCATAGTAAGGATGCTCCTGAATGGCCATGATCTGAACGGCAGTATAGCCAAGTCGAGCAATACGCGGCAGAACGTTCACACGGAACTCCTCGTATGTTCCTACCTTTTCTTCTGAGGTAGCCATACCAATATGGCACTCGTAGATGAGCAGCGGATCGACCTGCGGACGGAACAACTTGTTGCGGAAACGATAAGGACGAGCTGGAGCCCACACCTGAGCCGAGAAAATCTTGGTCTGCTCATCCTGGATCACGCGACGTGCATACGACGGGATACGCTCACCCTGTCCGCCATTCCAGTGAACCGAGAGTTTATAGAGTTCCTCATGATGCATAGCATCGGCAGGAAGGGTAATCTCCCAAACACCGTTTTCAATAGGCTTACATGCATATTCGGGCTTCTCTTGCCAATCGTTCATCTCACCAATGATGTAAATGGCCGTGGCATTGGGTGCCCATTCGCGGAAGATCCATGTACCATCCTTCTGACGATGAAGTCCGAAGTAAAGATATCCGTCGGCAAGATCGCTAAGCGAACCGGCCTTCTGTGTCGTCTCATGAATCTTCCAGGCAGCATACTTGAAGCGGCCAAGGATAGCATCGGAGAAATCGTTAAGATAAGGCAGGTCGCGCAACATCTTAAGTGAATTGGGCTTCAAGGAATTCATCCACTTGTTGATTACCAGAGGATCATGAGTCTTGACGACTTCATGAACAACCTTGCTGGTAGGACTAAAGAAAGTTGATGACTTCTTGACCGTTGTCTTTTTCATATTGTTAATTATTTAGGTGAATACGTTATTGAAAAAATAAAAACAATTAGAGTTTGATCTTGACAACGAGTTTCTTCCAATTGCCTTCACCGACACATGGCTGGTGTCCATCCCATGGCCAGAAGATAGCGAAATGCATGGGCTTGACCATGATAAAGCAGTCGGTCTTGTCGCTGTACTTGGTAATGTCCTTTTCAGGATTGTAGGGAGCATCAGGCAACTTGAGTTCATCGGTGGGAATGAAGCCCATCAGTTCAGTGCCATCGAGTGGGATCTGAATATCGAGGTAGTTGTTGTGGGTTTCGAACTTGGCAGCCTCGGGTGTCTTGCCTGCCTGATTGATGACGTTGATGAAGCAGTTCTTGCCATCGAGCAAAATCTTGCCTGGCTCAACCGTACTCCAATCCGTCTTCTTTATATAGTCGAAAGCCATTTTGAAATAAGGATTCAGTGCCTCATAGTTAGCACTGTTTGTCAAAGAATCTAGTACCATGTAAGTGTTTATTATAAGTTAATAGAGGTTAGTTAATAATTTCGGTCAATCAATGTGCAAAATAATAATGCACATACTTAATTACACGCGACAAAAATACAAAAAAAAATCGACCCCTCCAAGAGTTGGGGTCGAAAAAATGTCAATTTTATGTTGAATAACAACTTTTTTGCTCTATTTTCCTCGATTTTGTGGTCTGCGCATTATACTCGTTCTGAATTTTTGTTCAGCATTCTGCAATTTATAGAGTTGCATTGGAGTAAGAACGCCAGAAAGACGAAGCAGGTAGCGATGCTCAAGTTGGGCGTCTTCGACCTGGAGCTGTGAATTGTTATAGATGACGCGCATCAAGGTGGTATCGGGTACCGACTCGCCCATATCAACTTTCATTCGAATGCGTCGTCCTCCACCATACTTCTTGTAGAGCTCGGCCTTTTCCTTCAAGAGTTCCTGATAGATGGGGATGAAGCGGGAACTATCCTTTTGCGAGAGGCCAAGTTCATGAACCACCATATCACACTTTGTACGCATAAAACTTTCGAACGATGGACGCTGGCCATTCTCTCCATCATTCCGACGATCATTCTGTGCCAGAGCGGCCATAGGAACGATCAATATCAAGACAAAAAACAATACTAATCTTTTCATAAGCCGCAATAAATATCGTAAGCATCATAATCGTTGGTCGAAACCATCAGCACATCTTCGATCTGCTCAGGAATCTCAATTTTCTCCATCTCTTCGCTTGACATCTGTTCGATGTTGACAAGCTGATTGACATTGTTGGAGTCAATCTGATTTTGTCCGAACCACTTGAACTGGATAGCAAGTCCAACAGCGACAACCATGGCTACCATGGCAGCAATCTTAATCCAGCGCTTGGGACTAAGTACCGACTGCTGGTTTTCAACCTTGATGGAAGGTTTCTTCTCGGCCTCCTTGGCTGCAATATCGGCGTCGATGACAGCGTTCATCTTACGCTCGAACTGCGCGAAGAAATCCTCGGGAACCGTCATTCCACCGTGGTTCCGACGAGCATCCTTAAGCTGCTTGGGGAGCTCGGGATCCTCCATGAAGATATGTAACTTATTGTCTTTCATAATTACTGAAAATTCTTTTTACGCCTTTTCGACAAATAATATAGGCAAAGGTTTAATTTAAATTTCATTTTTTTTGAAGTAGGCGGAGATTTTCTCGACGGCAAAATGGTAACTTGCCTTCAAGGCTCCGACGGAGGTTCCCGTGATGTTCGAAATGTCCTCGTAGGGCAGTTCGTCATAGTAACGCATATTGAACACTTCGCGTTGCTTTGCGGGAAGCAGAGCAATGGCCTCGAGGAGAAGTCGTTGCGCCTCGTCGCCATCGAAATACTTGTCAGCCTCACGGGTGTCCATCACATAGCCATCAGGATCGTCGATGGTAAGCTCTTGCTCGGCCTGACGCTTGGTAAGGAAGGTCAGCGATTCGTTGTGGGCAATCGTGTAGAGCCACGTGCTCAACTTGGAATCGCCTCGGAAATTGTCCAAGGCCTGCCAAGCCTTCAGCAAGGTGTTCTGCAACACGTCGCTCGAGTCTTCGTGGTCGATCACCAGTTTTCGAATCTGCCAGTAGAGCTGCTCCTGATATCGGTGTATCACCTGACTGAAGGCATCGCGCCGTGTGGCGGGATCCTTCAATAACTTGGTCAGTTGATCGTCTGATAGAGTTGGGTTCTTTGACATTATTTACTAATTAAATACGTTTGCAGAGGTTAGCAAAGGCACACCATTCGCAGGGTTTCGTGTCCTTGCATTGAGTGAAGGGGATTTTGGGATCATAAATCTCCTCAAACAGCGAGATGAGCCGCTGTTGGAATTCGTCGCGATAAGGTGCAAATTCCTCAAGTTCCAGAGGTTGCCTGTCTTGTTTGACTTTCAATACGGTGCTTGTCTTTCTGCTCGAATGGAAATCGCGCACGAAATACAAGTGCGGGACGACATGTTTGGGCACCTCATTGAGATGTAGTTGTGTCAAACCTTCAGGATTGGCATGTTCGAGCAACAAGCAATAGAGCATCACCTGGAATGCCTCTTTCGAGGCCTTGCCGTCATCGCTGAAGAAATCCTCGATCGAAGGGAAAACCAATTTGTTGCCATTGAAAGAATTGCCAGTCTTGTAATCGACTATACGAATAGTGTTTCCAATAACAGGACGATCCAAACGGTCGAAGATGCATTTGATGCGAACAGTACGGTCATCGGTCAAGCGGAAATTGATATTTTGCTTACGTTCGCCTGCCAGATACACGAACGGGCAAAGTTCCTTGTCGTGCCGCAAGGTTTCTCTTACATAATTGGCAAGAATATGCGAAACGAGAAGATTATAACCCTCAAGTTCCCTGCCCTTCAAATTCATCACTTCATCAAATGCATGGTGGATAGAATCCTGGATGAATCGTTGATTATTGTCCAAATACTTGTCGAGCATAGAAGCCTGTACGGTTTTCCCTTCATGCCCTGCGTAGATGCTGCAAATGGCATGATGAAGGATGTCTCCGAACTGGGCGGCATCGACACCTTCCGACACATCGTCGTCTTCGCTGAGTTGACGAACGAAACTAAGATAGAACTTCATCGGGCATGTGATATAGTCCTTCAAAACTGATGCCGAGAAGTTTCGGTCGCCACCTTCAAGGCAACGATTGAGAAGTCTGATAATCTCTTCTGTCTTGTGAACTTCGAAAGTCGGAGGACTCACAACGCTGATGTTTTCGGAAACGGTCTGAGCCAACAGGTCGTCGTGCCCCATCAAGAATCTCAATTGCTTGACGTAGCGACTCTCCTCCCCTGTCTGCATGCCTTCCGTACGACTATCATAAATCATCGCCAAACGGCTTGCTCGTCCAATGAGGCGATAAAAATGGTAGGCGAAGACCGAGTCACGATGCTTCTGTGTAGGCATACCGAACGCATCGCGAAGTGACATCGGCACGAAGGTATTCTGCACGGGCTTGGCAGGGAAAATGCCTTCGTTCATCGACAGGATAATCACATTGTCGAAATCCAAAGCGCGAGTCTCGAGAACTCCCATCAACTGCAATCCGCTGAGCGGTTCACCCGAAAAAGGAACGCTGACGCCGGCTACGAGTTTTTCAAGCAGAAGGAATAACGTCTGCGAAGTGAATCCAATGCTGTGCCGCTGAATTTCACGATCGAGTTGGAGCAAAGTCTTCCGATAATGATAGAGGAACTCGTAATCTGTATCGGTGAAGATCTTCGAATCGGTGATTATTGTTTCAGCCGAAGCATCAAGTGCCAATTCATACTGACCATTTTCATCTGGCTCCGCTTCATTTTGTGCTTCGATATCCTCTGCTGCCTTCTTCATTAGGAGGTCGAGGATACCATCGACATATTTGACAGCATCAGAAGCACTATCGATTGGCTTGAAAATCAAGCGGAGAAATGCATCATGCTGGAAGAGGTCAATCGGCACCTGATAGTAGTTGTGCTTAGTGATTTCCTGGGTACAACTACGGGCTTCTTTGCCCGAAACACCAAGAACGAAACTATGCGACAGCAAGGGCAAAACCTGCCGAAAATAGAAAGTTCGTTCCTTCTCACGCCACGACTGTTGAAGTGCAGCAAGCATAGTGACAAAGGCTGCTACAGGAGTGCTCTTCAGGCTATAGCCCATCGTCACATTGAACGTTCCCAAATCGGAAGGAACGGCATACAACATCGGCAAAAGCAGATTCTCGTCAGGCAGCACAACAGCTGTTCGGAACGGATCGAAATCCGGAATGGTCTGTTTCCAACTTAACAGGATCTGACTGGCCAACTGCGTTTGTCCCACCCCTGATGAAACCGAGTATAGGCTCACCTGACGCTCCGATTCCGGTACCAGACCACGACTGAGTTCCTCATCGGAGATCTCATTGCCGAAATCCAAGAGATTATTCTTGGTGAAATAGGCTGCAGATGTAGCCTTTGAGATTTCGGGTTGAAGTCGCGGGTCGGCATAATCCCAGCAGAATTCTGCCTTGCCATGCAGTTTGAGGAGAGCCATTAGTCGGCGGTCAACTTCACTGACTGCTGTAAGTCCGACGAAAACTACCTTATTATAATGCAGTTTCGAAAAGACATTGTCGTTACCATCAGCATCAGTTGAATTAAGAGGATTCTCATTCTTGAGCAAATGTTCGACAACCTCTCGTTCCATCATGCCCTCATAGGCAAGATTCTGGCTTTTCAACTTTTTGCGAAACGCATGATAAAGCTGTGAGAGGATGGCCCAAGTCTGTCCAAAGACCTCATGTTTATCACCTTCAGGATAAAACCTGTCGGGATTGAAACTCTGCCAAAAACTCTTAATGACCTTGATCTGCTCATCTGTGAATCCAGCAAATCGCGAATCGATTTCCTTGAGGTCACGCACATTGGAGAACAACTTGTCGGCATCCACCAAGTATTTGTCAACATCATCGAAGTCTGAAAGGAGCATATCACCCCAGAAGACAAACTGATCGAAAGTCTCGCGTTCGCGTCGCGTGCTCAAACCATCATAGATGCTGTAGAGGTGAAATAGCAACGCCGTACGATCGATGACATGGCGAGTACTGAAAAGACCAAAGAGTTCATTGATGGTCGTGATGGGTGGCACACAACATGGTATCTTCTCTTTTCCTGTATTTCCCTCATTAAAAACGTCTTGCAAATGACGTGCAAAGAAAAGGCCGCTTCGTCGATTTGGAAAGCAAAACAGATATCTGGACAATGGCAAAGAGTCGGGCTCACCAGAGAGTTTTGCCTCGCTGCATGATTTCTGCTTATAATGTCTTGCAACAGTCTTCAGAAACTCTTCCATCTCGTCTCATCTGCGAAAACGTTCCACAAGAAGATGATTCACCTTCTCATAAGGAATAATCAGGATATGGGTATTTTGTGCAACCTGGTCGAATGGTAATGCTCCTGTGCTGACAGCAAGGCCATCCTCGACAAAACCGACATGTTTGATGTCCAACAATGCTGAGTAGTCTCCTTCGTTCTTGTCAATGGCTAGTTCATTGTGCTTCGAACGCAGGAGTTCATAATGACGCTGACGAGCAGCATCGACAACGAGATCGTTCAGTTCGGCTACATTGTCATCCTTGATGATGTCAGCAAAACTCATTTCCTTGCCCGTCCTACGATCGAAACTGATCACATAATGCTCCGATGGCAACTGAACTTCGGTGGAATATGCTACGAAATACGAAGTCACTTCCTGCGAGAGCCAACAACAATAGATTGTACAACCATATCGGCCAGAAGGACCATGTTCATCAGTACGATTCTTTCCGATGACCCAAAGACGAGCCTGATAATAGTCGAACATAGCTTTTCCACCATCGTTGAGCACACCGCTATAAGGTGGACAACCTGTATTCAATAGGACCATCTCACCATCGAGATTCGTCTCACTCTCTTGTCCGTTCACCTTAATATCAAGATCTCGCGAAGCATTAAAGTAAAATTGTCCGACTACACCAGCAGCCCATCTTTGAAGAATCGTGTCCTTAGGATACTGAATAGCAGTGAAGGTAACCCATTCCTCCTTGCAGCTGTCGTTATTACAACCCACTCGCTGGTAAAAGGTTTTCACAAGGCTGTTCTTGCGGAGCACCGAACGCAGAGCATGGCTCATATTGCCTTCAGCATCCTTGAGAATGATGGGTGAATAGGACTCACTGCTGATAACGAGATGTTCGTCATTAGTCTTTGGAGGAACAACAACAGCAGAACCAGATGTATCCGACATTTCCAAACCATCTTGATCTCCATCACCCGAACCATTGTCCCGACAAGCCGAGCAGCATGCCAGGATAAACATTGGTATAGCCAAAAAGAATGGATGATGGAGTGCAAACATCGTTCTGGTACTATTTAATTACGGGGGCAAAGATACAACTATTTTTATTATGTTCCAAATTTTAGCATCAAAAAATTGAGAAAACAAACACAAGAAGCATTTTTCGACTTGAAAAATATGCGGATTGGGTTACCAATACACGTTAACAATTGTTAAACAAATCGGATAATAGCGCGAAATATCATTTTAACAGTGATTTTTTTGGCCATTTCAAGAAAAAATTGTATCTTTGCGCGCTATTGTATAAAATAGTAAACAATTCAAATATGAAACTTTTCAAAACGCTTATATTCATTTTCACTCTACTGGTCCTCTTGGCTGGCATTTCGCTCTTCTTTCCCAAGGATGGCTTGCAGTTGGGATTTGTTCATTTGACATTCCCGAACCTTCGCGAAGTGTTGAGTTCCAAAATCGAAGACAATCCGAAAGAGGCTGAACTCTCGCCCGAAGAGATCCAGAGACAGGAATTGGAAGCCCTCAAGCAGGCACAGGATTCCACATTCATGGACTTCTGTATGAACAGTCCAATCCGCATCTCGATGCCGCTTAAGCACCAATGCATAGTCGATACGATGTCCATCGGACAGTATACCGAATTGTCCGACAGTGTGAAAGATCTCTGCGACAGCATCAGGATGATCATCGATAGCACTGCTTACTTCAAGAAGCACGCCAAACCCGACACGCTATGGGTAAGTTATCGCGACAGCATCACCCAGGAACACGACCTTACCTACTTCGACGGCTTTTTCGAGGCACTCGACAGTGCACGTCTCAAGCACGTACGCATCCTCCACTACGGTGATTCACAAATCGAAGAAGACCGCATAACATCGGGCCTGCGTGAACATTTCCAAGCAGAATTCGGCGGAGGTGGTCCAGGTATGATGCCTGCACAACGTTGGATCAGCAAAATCACTTGCTATCAGAGCACTTCACCCGAGCTCGACTACTATGTGGCCTACGGAACGACTACTATGCATGCGCGGCACAATGGATATGGACCTATGGCTACGGTAGCACAAGCCTACGGCAATGTGCGCATCTACTTTTCAACTTCGAAGAACGAAAAGTTCCCACATGTACGTGACTTCGACCGCGTGACAGTGCTACGTAATAATCCCGACGGCTCTGGCCTGCAATATCTCGTACAGGAGTTTGACTCTCTCCGTTCCAAGGTGACGGTTACAGTCAATGGACCTGCAAGCATTTATGGTGTTTTGCTTGACCAGAAGACCGGCGTTTCGATGGACAATGTCCCCATGCGCGGCTCATCGGGCAATATCTTCACACGCATTACCCGCAATACGATTGAGCCATTCTTCCGACACGAGAATGTACGTCTCATCATTCTGCAATATGGCGGCAACTCCGTACCGGGACTACGCTCCGAGAAGTCGCTCCATGACTTCTGCAAGGAGATACAGCGCCAGATACGCTTCTTCCAACAGTTGGCACCCGAAGCGAAGATTCTCTATATTGGACCTTCCGACATGAGCACACGCATAGGCGGTGAAATGCGTACCTATACCCTTCTGCCACGTTTCGTAGAACTGCTCGACCAATATGTAACCGAATGCGGAGCGTCGTTCTGGAACCTCTTTGAAGCTATGGGTGGAACGGGGTCAATGGTACGTTGGGTGGCTGCCCGCCCTCAGTTGGCTGGCGAAGACTACATTCATTTTACCCATAAGGGTGCCGAACGCGTCAGCGACCTGCTTTACGAGACTATCGATACCTATTACAATAATTACAAGTTACGTCACGGCAACTTAACGCTGGAACTTCCTACGGCAAATGAAGACTCGCTTATTAACGATACTATTGACGATTATCCTGTGCTCCTCCACTAACCTGGTGGAGACCGCTCGGACATTCGCCATATCTCCTTCCGACGACTATCCTTCGGTGGTCGTGCGGAAACATACGCATTTGCAGTTTCCAGGGAAGAACGACGGTCTGCGAAGGTTCTACGACAAACTGCACGCCTTGCGAACCGACACAATGCCCTTTTCTTCCGACGAAGTCAACATTCTTCATATCGGTGGCAGTCATGTACAGGGAGGGGTTTTGAGCAACACCATCCGTATGCAACTCGAACCTTCAGGCGATCGCGGAATCTGCTTCCCCTTCCGTGCAATCAATACCAATAGTCCAGCAAACTACCGTTTCGACTATACGGGTCTTTGGAAAGGTTCACGCAACGTAGCCAAGCAGCCCGATGCCGAACTTGGATTGGCTGGCGCTGCTGCCATCACGAGTGACAAGGACGCAACCCTAACGTTGCGTATGCGCGACGAAGGCAAATGGAACTTCTCCCAACTTATCGTCCTCGGTCAGTCAAGCGACCCGACAGTCATCCCTTATCTCACCACGCAGCGAGGTGATACCCTTTGGGCTGATCCCATCCTAAGCAAGGTGGCAGACATAGATGGCATCTGGGTCTATCAGTTGCTTAGTCCCGACAGTGTCGTGACTCTCAATGTGAAAGGCCTGACACGAACAGTAAAGTCAAATATTCAGCGCCAAGATTATCTTCCGCTCGAAGATGGTCATTTCTTCATCCTCCGTGGCATGATTCCGACGAGTTGGCGTCATGGCATTACGTATGTCGAAGCAGGGATAAACGGGGCTTCGCTCGAAAGTTGGGAACGCTGCAATTACCATTTCGAACAGGAACTCTCGCTCCTACCTCCCGATTTGGTCATCTTCGGGATTGGAATCAATGATGCGCACGTTCCATACAATGAATTCAACCCTGAAGTATTCAAAGAGAGATATCGCCAACTCATCCAGCGCATCCGCACTGTCAATCCAAACTGCAACTTCATTTGGATCACCAACAATGACAGCGGCATGCGTCATGGACGTGGCCGACGTCGTTACTACACACCCAATCAAAATGGGCCACGTGTGCAGACTGCCATGAAACAACTGGCCGAAGAGTACGATGGCGGAGTCATCGATGTCTTTGCACTTATGGGAGGACTGGGCTCGGCTGAAAAATGGATCAGGCAGGACCTGATGAAACGCGACCATATCCACTTCACGAAAGAGGGATATGAGCTCATCGGTAATATCATCTACAATGCTATAGCAGAAGATTACGCTAAGTATTATGACAATTGAAATACAAGATATACTAATATTGATCAAAGAATATCTACTGAATATCTTTGCCTTTGATCCCAATTCGCCGTTGCTCTTCACGCACTTCCGGTTTTGGGCATTCTTTGCAGTAGTATTCACGGGATTTTCCATCGTTGCGGGTTCATTGCACAAGAACCGCTCTGGCGCACGTCTCCATCTTCCAGGTTGGCGCCGAGTTTTGCGCAATGGCTACCTTTTCCTGATCTCTCTACTCTTTTATTACAAGACGTCAGGTCTCTTTGTTGGTCTTCTGATTCTCGTCACACTCACAGACTTTTTCCTTGCCAGGGGCATCTACCGTTTCCGACAAAAGGCTATCAACAAAGGGCACGAGAAGAGCAAGATGGCGCTTTTCTTGCTTTGTCTCTCAGTTACCATTGACCTCGGCATCCTCTGCTACTTCAAGTACAGTTATTTTTTTGCCGATATCGTCAACCAGATCTTTGGCACCAATTTCCAGGTGACCAATATTGCTGCTCGCTTGGGCAATCACATCATCGGACGCCCATTCTGGAGTGTTGACCGAATCGTCCTCCCAGTAGGTATCTCTTTCTATACGTTCCAGGTCATCTCCTACACCGCTGACGTTTATAAGGGCCTCGTTCGTCCCGTGCGTAACATCCTTGATTTCGGCTTCTACGTTAGCTTCTTCCCGCAACTCGTAGCAGGTCCTATCATCAAGGCATCCGACTTCATCCCTCAGCTTTACCGCCGATACGCACTCTCACGCACCCAGTTCGGCATTGCTGTGTTCTGGATACTCAACGGTTTGACCAAGAAGATTGTGATGTCTGACTATCTGGCCGTCAACTTCATCGACCGTGTCTTTGCCAACCCGCAACTCTTTTCAGGTTTCGAAAATCTGGCTGCCCTCTTTGCCTATTCGTTCCAGGTCTATGCCGACTTCTCAGGTTACACCGACATTGCCATTGGCCTATCACTCATGATGGGATTCTACCTGCCCCAGAACTTCAATTCGCCCTATAAGGCGCAGAATGCTCGTAATTTCTGGAAACGCTGGCACATTTCACTTTCCCGCTGGCTGCAGACCTATCTCTACATCCCTCTTGGCGGTAATCGCAACATTTCGTTCGGCACATGGTTCTGGATTTGTGTCATCACCATAGCGGCACTTATCCTCAGCGGCTCATGGATTGTTGCTGTCATCGTCTTGGCAATCGCACTGGCCACTGTTATTACCGCTCTGCGTTCTCCGGGGAAACGTCGCCACATCTATGCCAATATGAACTCCATGATCACCATGTTGCTCGGTGGTTTGTGGCATGGCGCTTCGTGTAACTTTATGATCTGGGGTGGCTTGAATGGTGTCGGTATGATCATCTTCAAATTCTGGAGCGACTGGCATACCGTCAAGCGAATCATCGTCACCAGTTACGTAGTCTGCATCCTCTTCCTCCTACGCCTCTGGGCTTCCCCTGCTTTGGCGTTGTGGAATGTGTTGCTCTGCTTCTGTGCCTTCATCCTCGTCAGTATGATCATTAAGTGCATTTGGCAGTATTACAATTCTCAACGCGACTACGTACGTTGGCCTCGTTTCGCAAAAGCAACCAATGTCGTTTGGTCGGTAATCGTCACCTTCACTTTTATCACCTTCACTCGACTCTTCTTCCGCTCGGGTTCAAACCTCGATCCCGCTGTCGCTAACGAAACGGCATGGAACATCGCCACTTCAATGATGACTCGTATTGGCACTGAGTGGACAGTTAACCCGCTCGATGTGATACCTGCCTACTGGAAAGTATTCCTACTATTCTGCATCGGAATGGCTATCCATTGGATACCTGAACGTATGAAGCGGCGCTATCGCTACTCGTTTGCCAAACTACCTCTACCCTTAATGGTTTTGGTCTGCGCCTTCGCCATCTTCATCATTTACCAATTCGTAACTGCTGAAATGCAACCATTCATCTACTTCCAGTTCTAAGCACTGCCATCTATGCACTTTATGCCAATTCTAGCCCCATCAAGGCCTGCAAAAGCAAAAACAATATGTCAACGTCCGCAGCCAAGTTTGGCTGCCCCAATCAGAAACCAACAATAAAACAATAACCCAATGGAACAAAAGAAATTTAAGCGCACTTTAGTGACCTCGGCCCTGCCTTACGCCAACGGCCCTGTTCATATCGGTCACCTTGCAGGAGTATATGTTCCTGCCGACATCTACGTCCGCTACCTTCGCCTCAAGGGCGAGGATGTTCTCTTCATTGGCGGCTCCGACGAACACGGTGTACCCGTCACCATCCGTGCCCGCAAGGAAGGCATCACTGTACAAGAGGTCGTAGATCGCTATCACAGCCTGATCAAGCAGTCATTCGCCGATTTTGGCATCTCGTTTGATGTTTATTCGCGTACCACGTCTAAAATCCATCATAAGTTTGCAGCCGATTTCTTCCGCAAACTCTATGACGAGGGCAAGTTCATCGAACAGACTTCCGAACAGTTCTACGACGAAGAGACTCATGAGTTCCTCACCGATCGCAACATTTGCGGCGAGTGCCCACGCTGCCACAGTCTTGGCGCATACGGTGATCAGTGTGAGAAGTGCGGTGCATCGCTTTCTCCCGAAGAACTCATCAATCCCTTCAACGCTGTCAACGGTAATCCACTCATCAAGAAAGTGACCAAACACTGGTATCTGCCCCTCAATGAACATGAAGGCTGGCTCCGCAAATGGATTCTCGACGAGCACCAGGAATGGCGTCCTAACGTTTACGGTCAATGCAAGTCTTGGCTCGATGGCGGTTTGAAACCACGTGCGGTCACTCGTGACCTCAACTGGGGTATCCCTGTTCCCGTCGAAGGAGCCGAAGGCAAGGTCCTTTACGTATGGTTCGATGCACCTATCGGATATATCTCCAACACCAAGGAACTCTGCGATGCTAATCCTGAGAAATACGGCCCATGGCAGAAGTGGTGGCAAGATGAAGAGACTCGCCTTGTTCACTTCATTGGCAAAGATAACATCGTTTTCCACTGCATCGTCTTCCCAGCTATGCTCAAGGCTCACGGTGACTACATCCTTCCTGACAATGTTCCTTCCAATGAGTTCCTTAACCTCGAAGGCGACAAGATTTCTACCTCGCGCAATTGGGCCATCTGGCTCAACGAATATCTTGTTGATATGCCAGGAAAGCAGGATGTGCTTCGTTATGTCCTCACAGCCAATGCACCTGAAACAAAAGACAACGACTTCACCTGGCGCGATTATCAGGCACGCAACAACAACGAGCTCGTTGCCATCTTCGGCAACTTTATCAACCGTGCAATGAAACTTACCGAGAAGTACTTCGATGGCAAGGTTCCAGCATGTGGAGAACTCACCGATTATGACCGTCAGACACTCGAAGACTTCAAGGATGTGAAAGCACGTGTTGAAGCCCTCCTCGATGACTTCAAGTTCCGCGATGCTCAGAAGGAGGCAATGGAATTGGCTCGCATCGGTAACAAGTACCTCGCCGACACCGAACCTTGGAAGATTGCAAAGACCGATATGGAGCGTGTAGGTACCATTCTCAACCTCTGTCTCCAGATCTCTGCCAACCTGGCCATCGTATTCGAGCCTTTCCTGCCATTCTCGGCCGAGAAACTCCGCAAGATGCTTGGTATGGAAAGTTTCAAGTGGGAGGAACTTGGACGTACCGACCTCCTCGCTGTTGGTCATCAACTCGGCGAAAGTGTACTCCTCTTCGAGAAACTTGAAGACAAGGACATCCAGCCACAACTCGACCGTCTGGCTCGCATCAAGGAGGAAAACGAAAAGATTGCACGTGCTGAAGCCGAACGCAACTGGCGACCTGAGCCCATCAAGGAAATTATTCCTTTCGAGGACTTCGAGCGCCTTGACATCCGTACCGCTACTGTGCTTGAAGTGAAGCCTGTCAAGAAGAGTGATAAACTGCTCCAATTCACACTTGACGATGGTACCGGCCAACCTCGCACCATCCTCTCTGGCATCGCTCAACACTACCCCGACCCACAAGTTCTCGTAGGAAAGCAAGTACTCTTTGTTGCTAACTTCGCACCAAAGGTAATGAAACACATTGCTTCCAACGGAATGATTCTTTCTGCTGTCAACTTCGATGGCTCCCTCCATGTCGTAACCAACGAAAGCAAGGTCAAGAACGGCTCCAAGGTCTGCTAATACGGCTATCAACTAAACACGTTTCCGTCAGCAGCCAAGTTTGGCTGCTCCCAAGTGTTCCAGTCTGCAGCCATCTATGGCTGCCCAAATAATAGACAGACATGAAATCCCACAACAAGGACCTCTTTGTGACCTTTATGAAAATCGGCGGCTTCACCCTAGGTGGTGGAGCCGCTATGATTCCTCTAATGGAGCAACAGGTCGTCACACAGCATCAATGGCTTTCCCATAGCGAGTTTATGGACGTGATGGCTGTTTCTCAAGCCACCCCCGGCGTTTTCGCAGTCAATATGGCATCCCATATCGGATACAAGGTCGGCGGAATACGTTCAGGCATCATCGCATCTCTAGGCGTTGTTTTCCCTTCGCTCATCATCATCCTTCTCATCGCGATCATCTTCTCCCGTTTCCGTGACAATCGTTGGGTCGAAGCTGCATTTATGGGCATTCGTCCCGCTGTCGTCGCTCTCCTCGCTGTACCCGTGTTCAAAATGGGCAAGACCGCAAGGGTAACATGGTCCAATGTATGGATTCCTATTCTTTCCACAGCCCTCATCATCTATGGAGTTACACCTGCTCTCATCATCCTTGTAGCTGGCGTTGCAGGGTTCCTTTATGGCCTAACCAGGAAAGATAATCAACAATTGTCAAAATAAAACCACCCTGCCATGATTTTTATCAAATTATTTCTGGTCTTTTCCTACATCGGACTGTTCAACTTCGGAGGTGGCTATGCCATGCTCTCTTTCATCGAACAAGAAGTGGTTGCCAAACAAGTATGGATCTCAGAAGCAGAGTTTACCGACATTGTTGCTATCAGCCAGATGACTCCTGGTCCCATTGGCATCAATTGTGCCACCTATGTTGGGTATACCGCAGTTGTCAACGACCCATTCATACAAAGTATTGGTGCTCCACAATTCTTCGGTATCCTCGGTAGCATCCTTGCTACTATATCAGTAGTCTGGCTGCCATTCCTGGTGATGATATGGATCTCTCACATAATCATCAAGCACAAGGATCATAAAGTAACTCGCAGCATATTTGCCATCCTCCGTCCTGCCATCATCGGTTTGCTTGCCGCAGCTGCTATCAGCCTGATGAACATCGAAAACTTCGGCCATCCCTCAACACAAACCAACCAGTTCATCCTCAGCATCATCATCTGCATGACAGTTTTCTGCGGAGTTTTCTGGCGAAAGTGGAATATCATCTACACCACCCTCATCTGCGGCATCATAGGCATCATCGCTTACGGCCTGATCGGCATCTAGCCTAACGCGTCTTTGTCGCAGCCATCTATGGTTGCCCATAGTGTTCTCCAGAGTGTCCTCGTCTGCGGCCGTCTTTGGCCGCCTTCTTTGTTTTAGTCAACAGCCAAGCTAGGCAATAAAAAGAATCCCGCTGCGATGTTCGCAACGGGATTCTTTTTTTTATAGCATCTCTACATTATCTCTTCTTGTCAGTAGAATAGTAGCTTCCGTAACCATAACCATAGCCGTAGCCGTAACCGTAGCCATAGCGGTTATAACCATACTTGCTGGTGGCTGCTTCCGAACCATTGAGAAGGATATTCAAACGGTTGAACTTCTGCTCAGCATAAAGCTGCTCGACATTCTTCTTAAGTGCACGCTGGAAAATACCGCAACGAATCACGAAGAGCGTAAGATCGGCATACTTGCTGACAAGTGTCGTATCAGCAACCAGGTTGAATGGCGGGCAGTCAAAGATGATAATATCGTACTCCTTGCGTGCTTCATCAATCAGGTTCTTCAAGGCATCACCCTGAAGCAACTCTGTGGGATTAGGAGCAATGCGACCAGTAGGCAAGATATCCAAGTTTTCACGATCCTGTACATTCACAACCAACGAACGCCAATTTGACGTATTTCTATTGAGAACAGCTGTAAGACCTTCCTTCGGACGACCGACATATCGGCTCGCAGAACTCTTACGAATATCAAGGTCAATAACCAATGTCTTCTGTCCAGCAATAGCATACGTAGCACCCAGGTTCATACTGATATATGTTTTACCCGAACCAGGATTCATCGAAGTAACAAGAATCGTCTGAGCAGGATTGGCAGTTTCCTTGCCTGCCACAAACTCCAGATTGGTACGAAGGATACGGAAAGCTTCATTCTCAAGGTTACGGGAATCGGGCTTCACTACAAGCAAATGACGCTGAGCCATACGTTCACGTTTATTGCCTGTAGCCGGAACACCCTGTGGCAACTCACCGATGAACGGAACCTTCAAGTTGTCAATATCCTTACGACCACGAACGACAGTCGTCATCGTCTCGCGCAAATAGATATAGGCAAGAGGAAGAGCCAGACCAATCAGGAACGCCATCAGCAAAATCATCTTGCTACGAGGGCCTGAAGGAAGTTTGCTTCCCATAGGAGGTGTGATGATACGCGTGTTGTAGGCAGTGAATGCCTGTGAAAGTTCGTTCTCCTCACGTTTCTGAAGCAGATACAGATAAAGCTGCTCCTTAACCTTCTGCTGACGTTCAACAGAAAGCAGATATTTTTGACGTGTGGGGTTCGATGCCATTTGGGCATTACTCTGAGCCTCAGTTTGACGAGTAGATCTGATTTGTGTGTTGAGAGCTGTAATCTGATTGTCAATGCTTCGAATGAGGTTGTTGCGCATCTCAGTCAATTCCTTGTCGAGGTCAAGCACAACAGGGTTGTTCACACTCGAGTTGGCAACAAGGCTATTGCGCTGCAACTGCTTGGCATTGTAAGTGCTAATCAGATTCTCGATCGTGCGATCTTCTACTCCACTGTTGGCTGGCAACAACTGATACTTGTTGGCATCGCTGCTCACATACTCACGCAGATATTTGGCCATGTAAAGCTGGTTGTTAAGCTGAACAGCCTGCTGTGAAGCCTGATTGGCCTGGGCCATGTACATCTGGTTGGCAGCTTTCACGTCAGAGATGAGATTCTGGGACTGATACTGCGAAATATCGGTATCAACACTACCTAACTCTTTTTCAATCACTGCCAAACGATCATTGATAAACTGCGAAGTGCTCGTAGCTACTTGATTCTTGTCGTTGACCCAGTTTCTGTTATAGCATGCAATCAAAGTATTAAGAACATCGGCAGCCCTGAAACGATTCACATCGACATAGGTCAACGTGATTACAGTAGCCTGTTTGTTGGCAACCTGAGCGCTCAAACCACCTTGAACTGCACCAGCGGCGTTGGATGCGGGGATGTGTACAACATCGATAGTACGATCGCCTGTCAACGAGCCATAACCCATGCCATTCATAACAACTAAGCGTCCAACGGGGCTTTGAATAGTGTCCTGAGAAAGTTTACCTTCTACGATTGTCCCTTTGGCTTCATCTTCCAAGTCAATTCCGTCGAAGTCTCCTAACGTAAAACTTCCATCTTCCTTCAGGGCAATGCTAAAAGCAGCATAACCTTCGTTATCAATGTCGCAAAAGACAACCTTAACTGGCAACGACTGACCGTAAAGGGTCCTGTCCTTGAAGAAACCTGGCTCGCTATACCTGATATTAAGTTCCATCTCATTAACAACCTCAAGAGAAAGGGCTGGAGACATGATAGCGATAAGCTCATTGTTTACATTACTGTTGCTCTGGAAGAGACCAAGGTCGGCAAAATCTCCCATGGTACCTCCACTGTAGTCACGAGAGTCCGACTTGATCATCACCTCCATGTGCTGTGTATAGGTCTTTTGCGTACGCAGCAACTTAAGAGTTGCTATGCCAAGGCAGAGCAACACGCTAAGTACGAACCAAGGCCATCGTCCTATACAAAGGTACCAAAGCTCAGTGAGCGAGAGTTCCGAATCATCATTCTCAACGGGAGCAGCAGCAGACTGTGTTACAGGCTGCTGAACGGGCTGCTGAGGGATAGTAGGGGTTTGATTATCCATTTTTTATTTTGTTAAAGTATAGACAAGAGTTGCTACTGTACACAATGTGCTGGTAATAGATAGCCAGAAAGTAGGTGTCATGATGGTATTGCCTGTAGCCTGCGACTGACGACGACGCTGCTCATTGGGCGAAACGTAGATTACATCATTCTGCTGCAAGTAATAAACTGGGCTCTGCATCAGGCTAGAGCGGGTCATATTTACACGATAGCTCTGTGTAGAACCATCTGGTTCCTCGCGAAGAACCAGAACATCCTCACGGTTTCCATTGATAGTAAGGTCACGAGCCATACTGATGGCATCAAGAATAGTGATACGATCCTTACCAATGCTGTATTTGCCGGGACTTGTCACCTCACCCAGCACGCTGATGGTCAGGTTCGCATAATCGACAGTTACTACAGGATCCTTGATATAATCGCCACCTACAATCATATCCTTAATCTTTTTCGACAATTCTTGACGTGTCAGACCTATCACTTCAAGCGCACCAAACACTGGATAGTCGATCGTACCATCGCTAGCCACAGTGAAAAATGCCGTCTGACTATTTGTACCAGTGGGTGTGAAACTCGTACCTCCCACATAACGATATGGAACAGCAAGATTGAAGATGGCACTGAGCTCAGGATTGCGGCTCGAGACGACAATCGAAAGCTGATCTCCCGGGCGGATGCGGATCATCGAAAGCTCTGCACCCTCCAAACGCTGATCATTACTTACATCCTGAAGATACACAATATTCTCAGGCGCCTTGCATGATGACAAGCCTAGAACAATAGCGATAAAAGCTAGAAATAAGATACTTTTTTTCATCATATATTAATTATCAAATTGCCATATTTCGGTGCAAATCTACTTACAAATTGCGAATCCTCCAAAACTAATCAACTTTTTTTACATAATAGTCCATAAAATTCACAGCGACAGTCAATTTTAGTCAAATGAAAGTGTCATTTATTCAACAAAATAATCAATCGAATCATTACACAAGAATGACAAACAGCAACAAACAAACATTTTTTGACCTTCAATTTTAAAAAAACTCCATGACCTCTTTTTCATATAAAATAAAATAATTATCTTTGCGCACAACAAATCAATACATGTCTCTTACAACAGCCATTATTAGCTGACCTATCATTCAATGAAAGCCCTATCCCCTTTGGTCCTTTTCCTGGTTCTATTCCTGGGTGTGAGCATCGTCTCCGGCGACTTTTACAAAGTCCCGGTGACTGTGGCCTTTCTGGTCAGTTCGGTTTATGCCATCGCGCTTAGTCAAGGAAACATAAACGATCGCATCAAACGCTACTCCGAAGGTGCAGGAAGTCCCATCGTCCTCCTTATGGTGTGGATTTACATCCTCGCTGGTGCTTTCGCTGCTTCAGCAAAAGCCATGGGTGCAGTTGATGCCACTGTAAATCTCACGCTACAGCTCCTGCCAGCCAGCCTTCTCCTCCCAGGCATCTTTCTTGCTGCATGCTTCATCTCATTGGCCATCGGCACCAGTGTCGGTACCATCGTGGCACTCACGCCCGTAGCAGTAGGCATAGCCCAGGAAAGCGAAATCGCTCTTCCACTCATGGTAGCCATCGTTGTCGGTGGCGCCTATTTCGGCGACAACCTCTCCTTCATATCCGACACCACTATTGCTGCCACACAGTCCCAAGGCTGTCGTATGGGCGACAAGTTCCGAGTCAACCTGCGCCTTGTCCTTCCGCTTGCTTTGTTGATGGTAGCCGTCTATTACTTCATCGGACGCGACATTGTTGTGCCGCAGCAAATGCCCGATGTCAGTTGGTGGAAGGTGCTGCCCTATCTCGCCGTCATCATCACTGCTGTCCTTGGTCTGAACGTGATGATTGTTTTGCTCCTGGGGCTTCTGCTTACCGCAGTGATTGGCACGATTGATGGCAGTTACGACTTCTTCGGATGGATGGGGTCCCTGGGTGTAGGCATCAACAGTATGGGCGAAATCATCATTATGGCAATGCTGGCTGCAGGTATGCTCGAAATGATACGGTCCATGGGAGGAATCGATTACCTCATCGACAAACTCACCAAGGGCATCAATGGTCGTCGTGGGGCAGAGACTGCCATCTCCAGTCTAGTATGCCTTGTTGATGTCTGTACGGCCAACAACACCGTCTCTATCATCACTACTGGCCCCATTGCCCAACGCATAGCCAAACAGTACCACATCGACCCTCGCCGTTCGGCATCTCTCCTCGACACTGCCAGTTGCTTCACCCAGGGCCTCATACCCTATTCTGCCCAGTTGCTCACAGCTGCTGGTCTCGTAGAAGCCACTTCTGGTCATCCCCTCAACCCAATGCTTGTCGTCCCATATCTTTACTATCCGATGGGATTAGGCATCGTGATACTAATTTCTATTATCTTCCAACCACGTTTTTTAATCAAGAAATGAAAGAATACACTTACACCCTAGAGTTGAAGACGCGCGACTACGAATGCGACATACAGGGAGTTGTCAACAATGCCAACTATCAACACTACCTTGAGGTCACCCGTCACGAGTTCATCCAAAGTGTCGGCATCAGCTTCGAAGACCTACATCGTCAAGGCATTGATGTCATGGTCAGCCGTGTCACCATCAACTATCGTGCGCCCCTTCGTGGTGGACAGGAGTTTCTTTCCTGTCTCAATATCTACCGCAAAGGTGTTCGTTACATTTTCGAGCAGGATATCTACCGCAAGTCCGACGGAGTCCAATGCATCAAGGCCCAGGTCGATTGTGTCTGCGTCGTCAATGGCTCCCTCACCCGAGGTGATGAAATCTATCCCACTTTCGCTCCCTATCTCACCACCCCATAAATTTCCCCTTTTTTCCTGCGTCATTGTCGCGCACGTCTTTGGCCCCTCCTTTGTCCTTGTTGCAGCCATGTTTGGCTGCTCAAAAAGCGTCTCCGTCGCAGCCATCTATGGCTGCCATTATCCCGACAAAACCATGTCTCCTCTCATCCCCCTCCTCGTCCTAAACGCTATCCGTGGCGTGGGCTCCATCCGAGCACGCCACCTCATCGATGCCTTCGGCTCGGCCGAAGCCGTCCTTGATGCCGACCCTGCCCTTCTCCTCCAAGCAGGCGCTGTCGGTCAAATGGTTATCGATGGCCGTAAGGATACACGTCTCTTTGACGATGCCCAACGCGAACTCGAGTTTATCGAAGCACATCACATCCAACCGCTGATCTATGGCCAGGATGGATACCCCAAACGCCTCCTCAATTGTCCCGATGCCCCAACGGTTCTCTTTAAACTCGGTGACATCGACCTGGAATCCAAGCACGTCATCAGCATCGTCGGCACACGTCAATGCACCCAATACGGACGCGACCTTGTCCATCGTTTCGTAAAAGAGCTGCACGAAGCTCTTCCCGACGTCATCGTCATTAGCGGCCTGGCCCTCGGCATCGATGTGGAGTCCCACAAAGCAGCTCTCGAAAATGGCATTCCTACCCTTGGTGTAGTAGCACACGGCCTGGACCGAATCTATCCATACAATCACCGAGGCATTGCCAAGCAGATGATTCAACAGGGCGGCGGTCTCCTCACCGAATATGTTACCAGCGCTCCCTTCGAACGTGGCAATTTCCTCGCACGTAATCGTATCATAGCAGGTCTCGCCGATGCAGTCCTCGTAGCCGAAAGCAAGGAGAAAGGTGGCTCCCTCGTCACCGCATCAATTGCGCTCGACTACGGTCGCGACGTCTTCGCTTTCCCCGGCCGTATCACCGACGATCGCAGCAATGGCTGTAACCGCCTCATCCGTCTCAACCGGGCAGGTCTCATCACCTCAGCCCTTGACCTCCTTTATGCCATGAACTGGCAGGCCGCCAGCAATCCCACCGCCATCCAGCAAACCCTCAACTTCGAAGAGGATCACGTCTCTCCGCTCGGACGCCAAATACTCGACATCCTCCGTGACCGCGGCGACATGCGTCTCTCACAACTCGCCGACATCCTCCCAGACACAGAACGAACAGCCCTCCTCGAAGAGCTGCTCGATCTCGAAATGTCCGATAAAATCCGTAATACCCCAGGCGGCCTCTATCAACTCCGTTAACCACCAAGTGTCTCCGTGGCAGCCAAGTTTGGCTGCCATTTGTGTCCCCTTCAGCCGCCGTGCTTGGTAGCCTCAGAATCGCACCTTCATGCCTACAAGCCCCGTCATTCCAAATCCCTGCGTGAAATCATTGGTCAAAAACGGATCACCCGACAAGAACGTCGTCTTCTCCTCAACAAAAGCCGACAACCAAGGCAAGATCCTCACCTCTATTTGTGCACCGCCTTCCATACCCACATAAGTATGAGCATGCAAGAATGACTCATCTCCCCGGGCTTCATGGACAGCCATGTTATACCCCGCAAACAAGTAGACATTCAGTCTACGTTTCGGGTCATAGCCCAAGAAAACATTCCTGACATTCATCATATAATCCAAACCAAACAGGTTCAGATACGTCTTTTTGAAGAAAAGTATATTGTGCGAATCGACGTGCGAATAGGAATATTCCAAACGAACGCTATGAACATCATTGAAGTCATAGCCAAATGATACCCTCACAAGGCTATTACGCATGTCCCAGGCGCCCCAGCTTCCAGCTAGCCAAAAGCCTTTTCTCCAAACAGGTGTACGTCGATGGCTGCTCTTTCGACCTACAAGATTCTGATGCACACCTGCAAAAGCCATCAGTTGCAAGTGATCGTTATCAACGTCAATCATTTGCCAACGTCCTTGCAGCACGAGCCATGTCTGGCCGATCAGGCGTCTGCGCAATTGAGTATGCATTGTAGGTTCAATGAATCTTTCAAGATTAAGATTGGGCACGTGGTTCCACATTTCGATGCGTCCACCTTCCATACCACCACCTACAATCCAAGCCCAACCTTTCTCTTCCGCCTTGTGCCATACGAAACGAAGCGGATCAAAAGTCAGCTCTGCCCTGTATCCAAACACCTGTTCTGGATGTTCCGATCGTTGAGTCAAGTCCATGCGTTCACCAAAAGCACCAACCTGCACAGCCAACAAGCTGTTGAGTCGCATGCCCAGATTCATCTCAAAGTCTGCCTCATACAGTTTCAGCTTACCCAACGCATGCTCTCCAACGCGCAATTGTGTACCACCCAATAGCTCCACATACCAGCGATGCAGGCTATTGTTACGGTTCACCTTCATACCATGCCCAAAGAAGACCTTTCCACTTACACCCGACATCCATCGTCCGGTCTTTACCATGCCGCGTCCGAATGATTTTGCACCATTGGCCACAGCCGTGCCATAGCCACCTTCACGCAAAGGTCCCGACAATCGAGTGATTACGCCCACCTGAACAGCCAGTCCGTCATCCACGATGTTGCTAAGTTCATAGTATCCATCGTACAACGGCGAAACAGCCTTATATTGTGGTTCTACGTATAGGCTAACCCAAGGCGACAACGTATGACGCAATTGTAGACCAACCTGTCCACCATAGAACCTGCGATAATCTCCTTCATATTTCACCATGCCACCCAAAAGGCCAACCGTAGCCAGCCATTCGAAACGACGCTTCGGGTCAAATCCTTTCCAATAGTTCGTGAGATTCCACTGGTAGTCGGCCATCAGCTCCATACGGTCATGATTATAGGCAAATCCCAGTCGCAATGCATTGCTCTTGTTGAAACCCTTGGTCAAAGCTAGTCCAAAACCGCTGGTCTCAATACCCTCATAATCATACTGGAAGTTAATGAGCTTCGGATACCAATAGGTCGAAACACTCAGTCCTTTCCACCAATGGTCCAGCACAAAAGGAACCTTGTCCGGATAACGATAATTACCCGACATCATATAGTCAGTCACCCTAAAGGGCATCAAGGCCATAATCTGCTCCTCTTCACTAGCGTTATCCATCGTCTGCCAAGTTTGGTCGGCATCTCTATTCTCGTACGTCAGCCGTGTTTGGCTGGCAACAGCAACCTCTGCTGCACCAAGCCAGAGCAGCAATAACCCCATCAAGCCATACCGATGGTACCCAACAAAGTTATTCCCCCTCATGCGTTCTTAGTTTTATATATTGTTCCACAGCCTCCAGATAGAGGTCCATTCCTTCGCGTATAGCCTTTGCATCACGATAGATGCCACGCACATAACTATCTCCCTGCAGGCGTTCCACAAATGGTGGTTCACCTTCTTTGGCAAGTAGTTCCGAAAAAGCCATGACAGCACGGTCAAAATGCTCATCTCTGTTGTTAAAGAGTCCGGCCTCCGAACCCCATGCCTCGGTCAGTGCAGTGAAGTACAGCGCAGCAGGCTGGTCGTTCATCTGTCGCTGCAGTGACGACAAGCTGTCACAACATTGTTGCAGCAGTTCTATGGCTTCACCATTGGCAGCAAGGTTGTTCAAATCTCCATCGACAACCTGATAGACTTGTGCCATGTTCACCACATATAAGTTGCAGATATTGGTGTTTCTGATCGTTTCGGCATTCTCGTCGTCAAGCATGAACCTTCCACTTTGGCTGTTGAGCAGCATTTCAAGGAGTTCTGGTCGATACGTGTCATGGAATGCACTCGATATCGTGGGTGTATTATCAAGTATGTCCACCAATTCATGCGCTTCTTCAATCGCTTCAGGTGTGCCTATACCGCTCAGCATCAGTATCTGGTTATAAAGCACCACATCAAGGTTGATGAACTTAACAGGCGTGTCGGAATCATTCTCCATGTAGCATGGCACGTTGCCCTGATAATACTGCATATTGATGAATGGTGCCAGTATCGAACGGTCGTAACTACCATCTGAAATGGCATCAGTGGCCAAAAGGTTGGCAGCATAAGGCAATACCAGGCCAAAACTGTCTTTCGGACGCAAGTCTCGTCCATATCGCCTAACGTCCGAAGCCTTGAGCGTAAGCAGTCGTTGCGCCAGTTCAAGCTTCTCTTCATAAGTCAATCGGTCCGAACGAAGCAGCACGTAGAAATAATACGATGGCCAGCGAGAGGCATCCGAGCCCGAGAAGTAGAAGTTCAGTATCTTCTCGCTTGGTGTCTCACGCAATGCCTTGTAGGCATACGTCACCTGTGCCAAGCGAAGTTTTTCCAATGCCTCACCGATGATTGGGTCAGCACCATTCGTATAACCAAGACGCTTCTGCTGCTGTGCAGTGTTCTCGGGGTCGTCATCACCCACCACATCACGGATATGTTCAGCCGTACTGTGGAACTCGGGATGTATCTCGTCAATTAGGTCTGCCACAGCACTCCACGGAGCCACCGAGTCCTTGACAATATCGAAGCGTGCATAACGAAGATCTTCTCCTCCCATCTGACGCAACTTGTCGATGATGGCCTCACTACGTCCGTGGGATATACGACGGTTCGCAATGCGTTGACCCTCAGGCGACGACACGCCTACGATGGCCACGCGCTGAATGGTATTTTCTATCTCGCCATGTGTAATCTCGTAGGCCTTCGCTATCAGGCTGTCCAGTTGTTGCTGGTTATTCCCACGCGACAAGTCTATCTTGGTGCTGTTCTGGTCGAAACTGAGCGACAACTGGTAGGTCACGTCCTGAACTTCGCCACGTTCACGCGGACGGAAGGTCACCACTTCGTCGGTGCCAGAATGTCGACGGGGTGGACAATCGAAGTCTGCAGGATGTGCCGACACCGAGAGGAACTGCAAAGGCATCTGTCGCTCGCATTCGCATTCGTCAGTATGCGTGGTGTCTGCATGCACAAAGTCATGCAGATAGTTCACGTGACGCATCTGATAGAAACGGTTCTTGTCAGGCATCTGCCAGCGGAAATGAAGAACGGTGTCCTTGCCATAGGGAACCAGTTGCAAAGGCATCCTATACTTGCTGGTATCGCCTTCCTGGCGATGTTCAATCTTCACACGTTTCCCTTCTTGCCGCAAGGGGTAGATATCCATCTGGTTGATGTGGCGAATGTAACCGTCCACAAGTTCCGACTCGCTCGAGATGGCACGTTTGTCAGCCATCCTGTGGCCGCGCTGGATATATTCCTCAAAGCGATGGTACAGTTCTGTCCGGGTGCTGATGGTATAAGCCTCTGTGGTGTCATTCTCCGCTATTGCAAGTGGCAGATCGGGTGCAGCCTGTCGCAATTCGTTGCGAAGGCTGTCGAAACTCGGATAGCGCAACAGCAACTTCCACAATGGCATGGGTACCAGATAGGTGGTCGTGTCCGACTCCACATCTCGATACTCGACCCAACTTCCCATCTGGTCAAAGATGTCCTGTGTACGCTTGCGATAATATTCCATCGTGTCGCGCATCAGGTCGTCACGCATCTGGCGTTGCTTGGTAGTCTGGAATCGGTATCCCGAGAAGACCATCGGCTCCAAAACGTAGGCAGTATCGAGTGCCTTTCCATGATGATCCATCAGTTGCTGGTTCAATTGCTGTGCAGCAGCATCCCCTTTCAGCCGTGCATCGAGTCGGTCAAAGTCCTCACCGAAGATACAGGCTTCGACGATTCGCTCCACCACAAGACGTCTGTCTGTAGGTCCACGGAAATTGAAATGTTCATCGAAGGTCAGCCACGAGCCGCTGCTTTGTGCCTGTCTGCGCTTCTTACGGAACGTGGTTACGCGTTGCACCTTGTTCACGTTCTCGAGCACAGTTCGATTCTTGTAATAGAGCGGACAGTAAGGTTCATCACCATCGTACTTGGTGACCTTTTCATTGAGCACGACCATCTCAAACCGGCTGCTTTCCATCGGATGCAATACCAGAGCTACCGAATACACGCCACGTGTATCTCCCGTCTCCCTGCACCAGTAATCAACCAGATAACCATACCTCAAGTATATGTCCTCTGCAATGGCATTCACATCCGCCAGATTATAGGTCTCACCCTGGCGCGTCAGGCGCCAGCCACGCTGACGGTATTCGTTCACAAAACCCTGTATCAAACGGGTGTTACGGGTTGTATGATCATGGCTCCATGCCACAATTGAGTCAGCACAGACTTCGTTGGTGACAAATACCTCAAGATCCGTCCTGTCTTTCAGATCATGCGACGACGGCATCCACACACCGTCTTCAGGATCCCATGCACGCCCCACCTCGTCGGTCAGGTTCTTGCCATCGGCATCCAGTATCACCATGGGCAAGGCTTCGTATTGGGCATGTGTCACTCCTCCTACCATCAGTAGAAGTGCCACGAGCGCTATCCGAATGCGCCATTTTCGATGATGCAATATATTAGAAAACATACGAAAGATTTGCGCCGAAATTAGTAGGTACGAACTTATGATACTGATTGGGGTCTGCATAGAGCAAGTAGCCTGCACCCATCACTACATCCACGTTCCAATGACGGTTGATCATCCAACCATAACCACTCACAAAGCCTGCTGTTAGGGCAGTATGCCTTTGTACACTGCTGTCTTCCCCATCCTTCCGATAGTGATACAGTCCTAGCTGTGGCCCGAAAAAGAAGTCTTGGAACAACTTACGCTTGAACCAGAATCGATAGTCAAGTTGTATACCCGACCCGTTAACTTTCTTGACCCAGCTGTCTCCCATCGTCACTAAGCCCGTGACACCAATGCTCTGGTAGTCGTTCACAGCCAGGTCCATGCCGACATTGGCGCACTTCGCAGCCCACATAACAAGGTTACTGTGAACCACAACCGTCTGCGCCTGTACGCACTGTCCCCGACCTGCCCACAGCAGCATCGCCAGCATGCTTATTATCTCTATTGTCCTTCTCATTTCTATCATTTTTGTCCTTGTCGCAGCCAAATTTGGCTGCTCAGCATTCCAATCAGCAGCCATCCTAGTCCGCTCAGTGTTCCCGTCGGCAGCCGTCCTTGGCTGCCTCTTGCCCCATCCCGTTTGGCGCGATGTCATCGCGCCACGTGTCTCTGGCAGCAGCCATCTATGGCTGCCCAGCACCCTGCGGCTTCTTTATCCTGTAAGCCACATTCGCCGTAGCTACCCTGGGCCGTCCATCCATATACAGCAGCCTGTACTTGAACTGCAGCACCGTCCAAACAGTGCCTTCCGGTGTGCTGTCATTGGCCTGCAGTTTATGCAGTCCCGTGTAAGCATAGTTCGTCACCCACGCGTCCTCGATCTTCATTTCCTCCAACGATGGGTCGATCTTGGCAAGGTATTCGCTCACGGCCTTCAGCAGCTCTTCTCGGTCAGCAACCTCCACCTCGGGATTGTCAAACTCATCCTCAGCTTCAGCCTTGTACTTGCCTTCTACCAGCGGTCCATGGGCATCCAGTCCGTACTTCGTATTCCAGGTGGCTCGTCGTGCATCCACGCCCATCGTGAGGGCCTCCAGTATCCTGGTTCCCTGTCGCATTCCGATCGAGTCTTCCACTACAAAAATAAATTGCAGAGGTTGCAAAGCCGGACCATACGTCGTCGTACCCACATTGCGTCCATAACGGATGCTGTCGGGCAATTCAATCTGATCCTCCGTATAGCCGGTCATGCCGCCACGATCGAGTGCAGCTATAACGTCGTCCACGGTCACAGCCTTTTCCTTGCCGTTCAGCCACGGACACTCCACGTAGAACGTCTCCTTGTTATAGACAGCAAGGAACCTGTCGTACATCTCTTGTTCGCGATTGTCGATATCTGGCAGGATGGTGAAACGTGTCACTAGCGAATCGTACGACTCAAACACCTGCGGATGGAACTTCAATCCAATGGCGTACGTTCCTCTCTTGTTCATGTCTTCTGCCGAGATTGGCTGAAAATCTCCATCCTTGCGGTAATACAGTCCGGTCACCTCGCGTTCCTGCAGATGGCTGTTCTTCCATTGCTCATCAAAAAGTGACAATACCCGTTGAACGCTGGCCGATTCTGCCATCGAGTCCATGCTGGCTGGTTTGAGCAACAACGCTGGCAGTCGCTTGCCGTTCTCGGTATAGGCATTGCGCAAAGCCTCGTTAAAACTGCGTCTGCGAGCCAATGCTTCATCATAGCCTTCTATCCGCACGCGGAAAGGCATGATGTAGGTAGCCTCTCCCGCTTCACTGTCGTAGTCCTTCGGCAGAAGACTCAGCCTGTACAACACGTTATTGTATTCGCTCGGCTCCGTCATAGGCAGAGGTGAATTCTCCTTCATCTCTTCCAGTCGTCCGACCACCAGATATGGGTCGTCGTACTGTTGTGCGAATGCCTTGCGAACCGATTCTATCGTCACAGGTTCTTCTAGCAGGGAGTCTCCTGCAGCACTCTTCACGTTCAGTGTCACAGGCGCCAATGTCATCTGTTGCAACAGCGAATCGATGCGTTTTTGGGCTATCTCGTTCGAAAGGTTGTTCCTGACATACTGCATCTCGTCCGGCTTCCAGTACTTGTTGGCTATGCTCAAAGTGCGGAACCCCACAGCAAAATGCAGGTCCACAACGCCCTTCTTATCAAGATTATAGCCAATGCTTCCACCGCCAGAAAACTCCAGGAAATACCTGTTTCCCCAACTAACGCCAGGATAGTCATATCCCAGCACCAGTCCTGCATTCGAACGTTTATCCAAAGTCTGATACTCCACATACGGGCCTACATAATACCTGCCCTTATGGTATTCCGGATGCTTATATGGGCTGAGATGTACGCGATACTGTGCCTGCACGCCGAAGTTATCAAGCACGCTTCCCGAATAATCGCCACGAAACAGTTTATACTGGCTGTCTGCACCCGTCCTGAACTGAAGTGCTACCGACTGAGTCCACATCCTTTGAGGATTGCGCAGGTCAATATCAACACCCAGATTGGGAGCACCCAGGGCTAAATCCGCCAGATCCGTCCACCAGGTCAAATACGATGTCCAACTCAATCCCGACCTGTCCAGACTCACCGACCGATAGGGCGTCTGCCCTAAAGCACACGTCCCCCGACCTGCCCACAGCAGCGTCCCCATCAGGATCCCTATCGTAAATATCCTTCTCATTTATTTCTGTCCTAGTCGCAGCCAAGTTTGGCTGCCTCTGTGTTCTAGTCCGCAGCCTAAGGCTGCCATTGCGTCTCCGACAGCGGCCATCATTGGCCGCCCCTCGTCCTTATTTCTCTTTCAGCTCCTCCACCGTCCATATCCGCTGGCGGATACTGAACGGGGTTCTCGTCGAGTGCACATGCCCAGCCAGTCCGGTCATGAACAGATGGCTCTTCAGTGCCGAAAGGATATGACGTTGTGTCTTTCGATCCACATAGCCCTGTCCAGCTTCATAGGCAGCACACCAGAACGCCACCTTATCCGACATCCTGCTGCTGGCATTCGAAGCCCGTTGCAGGATGCTCGACTTCAGCACATGCGCCTCCTTCATATTGCTCTCGGCAGCAAGCGCCTCATTCACCTTCTGGTAAGCCTTCGCGTAGTCATTCTTCTGATAGTGTTCCACAGCCTCGGCATAGAGTCGCTGTGCACGCTGTTCGGTGTCGAGCCAATCCGCCTGTTGGCGCATCTCGTCTTGCAGTTCAACGCGTCGTGCTTCAAACGCTGCTATCGACGCATCGGCATTCATCTGTCGGTCGCTCTCTTCGCGCACCATGGCCAATGCCTGCGTATTGTAATACGTCTGATACTCCTCGCGATGTTCCTGCAGCATAAACTTATCAGCCACATCCAGCCAACGCAGAATCTCGCTATATCGGTTCGCATACTCCTTGCCTCGTTCCGGATGGGCAGCATGTTCGCGGTTCAAAGGCACAAACATGCCCTGCACTACAATCACAGGGTCAATCTTACCCTGAGCCTGGCTCAATATCTGATGTGCTCTATCGAAACAACGCTCCATCCCGCCGTCAACCTTCGAAAGCATCAGCAGTTGCTCGTTGTTCAATTGCTCTTCGCTCCAACTGGTAGTCTCCAATGTATTGCGATAACGGTAATCCTCTTTGCCAATATTCGCAAACCGATCATGATAAAGTCGTTCCATCTTATTCCAATAACTTGCACCATTCGGTTCTTGCAACAACTGTCGCAAAGCCTTGCGCGTTTGGTTATAAAGGTTCGTATTCCGCTGGTAACCACTGCTGATAGCCAACGGATACAGCCGATCTACCACCTGCCGATATTCCCCGTTCTTAAGGGCTGCACTCAGCTCATCCAGCACGACGACACCTCGTTCATCAGCGTCCCTGTTCATCTCCGGTCGAGCAGGCACCCAAGGCAGCCCCTCCATCTCATGGAACTGGGCAAGCACATCAACTTCCCAGCCTACCATCAGTAGGCCGACCAAAACCACAACTCTAATAAAACACCGTTCAATCATCTACAATATATAATATTTAAAAGGTGTTCCACCTTCGTTCCTATCACAGCCATCTTCGGCCGCCCTCAGCGTTCTCGTCAGCAGCCATCTATGGCTGCCTTTCTCGTTTCCGTCAGCAGCCGTCATTGGCCGCTCCCCGTCGCCTCGTCAATCACAATCTGCCTCTCCTCGTCTCCTCCCGGCCCAGCCAGTCGTACATCCACCGTCAAGCTCTGCTTCACGCCCATGCGTGCATACTCGTCATCTCCAGGCCAAAGCAGATTAGCCTCGCCAACGAGCGCCACACCAAGAGCACTGTCAAGCGCCTCAGCCCGCATCTCCAGCGGAACAGTGCCCAAAGCTGTCGCATCAATAGCATCCTCCGACACATCCAGCCGATAGAATGCATTGTTCAGATTAGCCGTGTTCGACACATACGTCAGCGTTTCATCCAACGGAACCTCCACACGGAAAACAAAACGTTTCGTGCGTTGGCGCACTGTCACGCTCGTGCTATACTGCTCGCCGCCTTTCAGTTCTCCAGCCCAAGTGCCAAGGAAGAGTGGTTCAGGCATTGCCTTGATCAGTCCGCCCACATTCTCAACTACAGCAGCTGTAGAATCCACGCTGAAGCCCTCAGCACGATTGAAGGTCAATAGTCTGTAATATCCGGGTTGCACATATCCATGATAGCTAATCGTATCCGTCGAACGATCCAGTGTCGTCGTAAACCGCTCACCATCCATTTCGCTAACGAAAGCAAATCCTGTATTAGACAACTTGCTGTAGCTATACAACCTGATTCTGTACGACGATGGCAGTTCATCAGCCATATCCTCCGAATGCTCCACATAGCAAAGTTGCATCGTAATCAAAGCCTGTTCCTCGCTGATATCGTAAAGGTCATCATCCACTTCAAACACGCGGCAGCTAGTTATCCAACAAGCCGTCACCGCCATCAACACGATGTTTAAAATCCTATTCATCGTCCAACTCCTTTCCGACCAGCAAGGTCCCAAACCAAGCTTATACCCAGATGATTTATGCCAAAACGATGTTCATCTTCCTCCCTGAGGAAGGTGAGCGAAGGCTCTTGTCCATTGAAAAGAGGATTATGGTCATAATGACTCATCTTGCCTGCATTATATCCCACGCCGACATGCAGGTCCAGACTTGTATGTCGGCTTATGCGCCACTGATAGCCTCCTACCAATCCGCAGCCATACACACGTCCCTGCCGACCTTCATCACGACCTCGCAATCGATAGTTACGCTCGCTGATTTCGCCTTGCAGGCCTACATAATAACGTTCATGAGCTCCCAAGTAATACCGCACCTCTGGCGATACGAGCCACATTGCATAACGCTTCCTGTACCTGTCCGACACAGAAAGCGATGTCCACGCTGCATTGAATTGCACATCGACACGAGGTGCACAGTGCCAGATCAGACCTAGTTCCGGAGTGAATGTCAGCCAGCGCAGCAGATTCGAACGCAGCGAAAGCACAGTCTGTCGTCCATCTCCCATATCCCTGCGGCCCAAAGGCCCTCGCGCCTCTCGTTCCAAGCGATGCACTCGATGCAAATCCTTCATCGAAATAATACTATCCCCCGACAATACCACTTCTTGCGCCCGCATAAGCGCGGGTACAAACATCAGAATCACCAGCAGATAATATTTCAAAAATCTCATGTGTTTAAATAATCTTGACCCATCAGGGTCCAACCATACACAAATTTGGCGCAAATATACGCAAAATTAAAATTCCTTCGCCTCTATTACCCCAATAAAACTTCCAAATTACCACATTTTCCCAATAACCCGTCCTCAAATCTCTTCTCTACATGGCAAAACACAAACCTCATCCTACTTCATCTCATCTACATTGTCCTCTCTTCTCGCAATCCTTCGTCCAAAGAGCAACCAAATTTAGTTACCTTCATCATGACGATTTGGTATTCACTCTCAATTTTTCCATCAATTTATTCAAAATTGCAAAAAAATTTCTATTTATTTGGATTTATTCCAAAAATCCACTATCTTTGCACCCCAAAAAAGAGGCCCTCAAGCGTCCCCTTCGCAGCCACGTTTGACAGCGCTAAAGTTTCCCCATCGCAGCCATTCATGGCTGCCATAACCCTATAGAATGAAACCCCTTTTCACCCTTCTGACCCTCCTCGCCCTATCTATCGCAACCACAGTCGCCCAGTCCATTCCGCTCCCCGAGCATCCGCGTCCCGACTTCGAGCGACCCGACTGGATTAACCTCAACGGCACCTGGCAGTTCACGTTCAATGCCGAACGTGGCCAATACGCTGCCGAGAATGACATCACCGCCGCCTTCGACCACCAGATTAATGTCCCCTTCGGATGGGGTTCGCCTCTCTCCGGTGTAGCCGACGAAGGCAACAAGGGCTACTATGCCCGCGATATCCTCATTCCTCGCACTTGGCGCAACCAGCGAATCTTCCTCGTCATCGGAGCATGCGATTGGGATACCAAAATCTACTTCAACGGCCGACACATCGCCTCCCATCAGGGCGGATACACACCCTTCGAGGTTGAAATCACCTGGAACCTCACTGGTTTCGACGATGTGCCTCAGCACCTCGTCATCGTAGCCGACGACACACCCAACGACCAGCGCCTCTCAGGCAAACAGGGCTACGGAGACGTCCGCGGTATCTGGCAGACCGTATATCTCGAAGCACGAGGCCAGCGTTACATCGACTACGTTCACTTCGCGCCCTACCCCGAGAACTCCATTGTACGCGTCGAAGTCGGCATCGATGCGCCCCTCTCTTCGGGCGAAGCCATCCGTCTCCACTTCCCCAATGGTGAAGAGGCCGACTACACCTTCACACCATCACGGACTCAGCGACGCGACACTATCCTTAGTTTCCATCTTCCACTTCACAACCAGCATCTTTGGAACCTCGACGACCCCTATCTCTACGAAGTCGAAGTATCCATCAAGCGTGAAAGTTCGTCCACCGACCTCGTCCGTTCCTACTTCGGTCAGCGCTCCATCGGCGTCGACACCCTTCCGGGAACCAACTATCCCTACGTCACCCTCAACGGTCGTCCCCTCTACCTGCAGCTCACTCTCGACCAGAGCTACAACCCTCAGGGCTACTACACCTATCCCTCCGATGCCGACATGCGCCACGAAATCGAGATATCCAAGCAACTCGGCCTCAATGGCAACCGCATTCATATCAAGGCCGAAGTCCCACGCAAGCTCTATTGGGCCGACCGCCTTGGGCTCCTCATCATGCAGGACATGCCCAACTGGTGGGCCGACGACAATCCTCTCGGTCGTGAGGATTGGGAGCGTTGCATGCGTGGTCAGCTACATCGCGACTATAACCATCCCTCCATCTTCGCTTGGGTCAACTTCAACGAGACCTGGGGACTCTTCTCCACACGCAAGGCCGATGGCTTCCGTCGATACCACTGGACCACTCAGGCGTGGGTCGAACAGATGTATCTCCTCACCAAGCAGCTCGACCCCACTCGTCTCGTCGAGGACAACTCCCCATGCAATTTCGACCATGTCCTCTCCGACCTCAATTCCTGGCACGGCTATTTCCCCGGCTCTGCTTGGGAAGACAAACTCGACGAATACTGCCGTCTCACCTACGAAGGTTCCCTCTGGAACTACGCCGACGGACACCGTCAAGGTCGAGCACCTATGATCAATAGCGAATGTGGCAACGTTTGGGGTTACAAAGGTGCTACAGGCGACGTCGACATCACCTGGGACTACCATCAGATGATCAACGCATTCCGTGCACACCCCAAGTGTGCAGGTTGGCTCTATACCGAGCAACACGATGTCATCAACGAGTGGAACGGTTATGTGCGTTATGACCGTAGCCCAAAGATCGACGGGCTCGACGCCTTCGTACCAGGTATGTCCATGCGCGATTTCCACAGCCTCTATTATGTATCACCGCGCTGCCCACTCATCCAAGACGTCAAGGCTAGCTCCCAGATCACTATCCCTCGTTACATCTCCGTCATGACCGACCGCGATCCCGGCAACATGATGCTCCAGACTTCAATCGCCGGCTGGAACGATCTTGGTCAATGGGAAGACGAAGAAATAGTCTCCATCGAGTCCATCTCTTTCAAAGCCTATGCCAACGAGCCCATAACCAACGTCACACTCAATGCCCCTCAGCGCAACGGCCTCTACGTAGTGCGTTTCGTCCTATCCGATAGCAGTGGTTCGGCGCTCCATCGCAACTTCGTCCTCCTGCACGTTATCGGTGGCACCACAGCCGCCGACCTCCCAGGCACCCGCGTCAAGACATTCACCCCCTTCTCGTTCACCAAGTCGAAGTGGTCCGACCACTCCGCCTACGCTATGGGTGGTGACAAGGTCAACGGTTTCGGCAGTGGTTTCTTCGAATACGAGGTCGAAATACCCGACGACATTCAACTCAAGCACCTTAAAAGTGCCACCCTCATTTTCGAGGCATCTGCCAAGCGTCTCAACGGCAAGGATCGTCCCGACGCTTCTTCTGAAGGCGATTTCATGCGCGGCAAAGGCACTTCCGACCCCAGCGGTCTTCCCAACAGCTACCCGCAGACCGACCTCGACACCTATCCCACAACGCTCATCGTCTCAATCAACAACCATAAGGTAGCCACCCTCACCCTCCCCGACGATCCCGCCGATCACCGCGGCGCACTCTCCTGGCAGGCACAGAGCTCACCCACTACCGATCCCAACTTCGCTCCCACCCATCAGAACACCCTAACCCTCGACGAAGCTGGCTCCTATGGATACCTCCAGGAAGTCCCCATCCCCTTCCGCTTCCTCAAGCCCGGCGACACCATTACAATCCGCTTCGAGGTCCCTTCTGCCCCCTCGGATCCTTCAAACCCATCAGAAGCCATCCCCGTCGCCCATGGCCTTGCCCTCTTCGGCGCACATTCCGGCCGTTTTCCCCTGAATCCCACCCTTTTCTTCATTCGAAAATAAACTTATGCCACCTCAGTTTGTTCTGAATGGTGCGATGTCATCACATCTCAACTCATTGTGGCGGCAGCAAAATGTATACTGATAAAATAGATTATTTGAGTAGTACATCAATAAGATTATTTGCAGTTTCTGCATCTTGAAACGTTATCACATTATCTTCGGTTGAATGGAAGCCGAGAATGTTTACACTGCCATACCATATACGAGATTTGTCAATGATACAACAATCGAAGTTGATATCTGGCCTTACTGATATCCGGATGCCATAGTCTCGAAGTATTGCTGCATCATCATTTTCCTCTTTGGTGACAATAATGACAGAGATTCCATTTACTACCAAATTGCGCATTCTATAAATGATGGAGGAAACTTGACTCACCTTGATTTTGGGACAGGATAGTATGATGGAGTGCTTTGCACCCGAAATGCTTTCAATAAACGGTTTAACGAAAGTTTTTCCATCGTAGATAATATCAGATGAAACAGTTACTTCTGAAAAGAATAATTCGTTGGTTCGGATACTATATCCAACTGCAGCATAACCCTTCAGTCTTCTACGATACATTACTTCGCATATGGGGATATGAATATCAATATAATCATAGATCAACACCTCATGTTTCCCATCGTATTCACGATGAAGTCTTCCCGCATACTGAGCTACTATACCCTTCCATGAAACGGGTAATGACAAAAAGAGAGTGTCAAGACGCGGACAGTCAAAACCTTCTCCCACATATTTACCCGTGGCTACAATGACAAGTGGTTCAGTAGCCAGAATACTATGCAAGAGTTCCATCTTTTGACGTTTCTCTTTGGTGGACTCCGAGCCGACAAGAGCAATGATGTTTTGACAATGAGGTTTCAACAATTCAACCAAGGCAGCGACATGAGAAGTCAAACTGGTCAGAAGAATGGGTGATCGGCCTTCTTTCAAAACTTCACATACATCTCTTACAATCAAATGATTTCTGTATTCATCTTCAGACAACTGCTGAATTGTTTGTGCGTATGTGAGTTTATCATCTGTCAGAGCATGACAAGCCGTAAAACGAGGCACAAGCATACGCTGGAATGATTGTTCCTTCATCTGCGACTTAGCATCAGCACTGTATCTGATCGGGCCACATTGCATAAAGATGATGGGTTGATGGCCGTCTTTCCTAATAGGAGTTGCCGTAAGTCCATAAACACGTTGAGCATTAACAGTTTTCAGGACTTGCTCAAAGCTGACCGCAGACACATGATGACACTCATCCACTATAACCATTCCATAGTTTTTGACAAAGGGCTTTACCTCATTGCCATTTATGCAAGACTGCATTATAGCAACATCGATGATTCCATGAAGGGTATCGCTAGTAGAACTGAGTGTACCTATTGGTGAGAATCGTTTCTTTCGACCACGCTTTTGGGTTTGATCTTCTATCTCTTGGTCAATAATTAGAAACTTTTCAAGTTTGCTTTTCCATTGATCCAACAATGCTTTGGTATGAACCAAAATCAAAGTGTTAACTTTGAGTTTGGCAATCATTCCTATAGCAGTCACAGTCTTTCCAAATGCAGTGGTAGCTGATAAAATGCCATTGTTTTCTTCGCACATTATTTCAGCCGCGGAACTCTGATCTTCTCTCAAAATACCATTAAAAGAAACTTTAATCTTTTGTCCCAGGTTTGACCTTTTGACCCAAGTCGCATTGACATCTTTTTCTAATAGAAAATCACGAACCGCACCTTCACATCCACGAGGCATTGCCAAATAATCATCTACTATTTCGGCACAGGAAATGATTCTTGGAGTTGAGAAAGTGGAGAACCTCATTGCCTGACGACTATAAAACTCGGGATTCTTGAACGACGCGATGCGCTCGAAGTGATTTATCACTTTGGCGCTAACATCTTTCAACGGTATGTAAAGCATATTCGATTGGACAATACGAAGTGTCGGACTGAACTCGCAACTTGAGATTTGAGGAGCGACTGGGATCTCCCATGGTTTTGACTCACTGGTTTTTGAAAACGCTCCCATTGGTTGGAAAATGCCGTGTATCCCAAGGATCTCGTCAAGAGAATCTTCTGATAATTTCTTGACGTACTGTAAGTACGCCCATTGATCAGTATAAATATTGAAATCTTCATCGACAAAGACACTATTTCCATTTTTACGAGCTTTGCCCTGAAGGGGAAGAGCTATCAGGTTTCCGAATCCTCCTTCGGGTAGATAATCCTGGTTTGGAATGAAACGGTCGTACGACTTGAAAGAAATACGGCCATTTTGGTTCATGGCTTCCGTCATTATCGCATTTCCTAGTCTTCTGGCTTTTGCGGCTGAAATCGGGGTTTCAAAGAATATCCATACATGAGCACCTTTGCCAGAACGTGAACGCTCGATTGAAGAGGGTACTTTCCATTGTTTACAAACATCTATAAATGCAAGCACATCATCTTGGTAACCATGCTCACAATTCTTGTCATCAAAGTCAGCACAAAGAAAGTTGCAAGTATTGTCATCCATTATGGCATATATGCCAATCACGTCACGCCCATCTTCATCTTTGCCCGACAAATGCTTGTAAAAATCTTCATAAGAAATAGCTGCGAACTGACGGTTCGGGCAGTCTGCACACTTGTACTTTTTCTTGTCGCAAAGTAGGTTATTCCATTCATTACAACAAACCGGCTGATATCCAGCTTTTCCTGTCGTCTTGCTATACCATCTACGAGCAAAGACATCCTCTCGTCCCTTGAACAGACTTCGGAACAAATCGACTTTCTCTTGGAGTGATAGTGTCAGCATGACTAAAGGTCTCTGTGGCTTGACAGGAACGTTCTCACCTAGTCTAATCCTCAACCTTGAATTCTCTTCTTCAAGGAATTGGACGCGAGTTCTTAACCAATCTCGTTCAGCTAACAGTTCTTGATAGGTTTGTTGTTCCATTCAATACTATAATGATGTACCAATAAAAAGTGATGATTACAACCTCAGAGGGAAATACTATATGAGCTATTAATTTGCAAGGGAGAAAGGAAATTACACTCAAAAACGAATTTGAGAATTGTCTGTTATCTTATAACACACCATTCAATAATTCTCAAATTCGTTATAAAACCGTTCTTTTATTCCTTAACATATACTTAGCGGTCCATAGGATAACGGACGCCCCATTCTTTGCGGAGGGAATCCATTTGCTGCATGATGGAGAGGGTTTCGGCGTGGGGCATCATGGGGGATTCGAGGAGACCGGCCTCGATGCATCGTTTGCTTTCAAAGACCTGATATTCGTAGCCAGTAACCATTTCGATAGGGCGGTCGTAGGTGGCGACGAGTTCGTAATTGCGCCATACCTCTACCCTTCCGGGACAATTGATGTTATCGACGCTGATATAGCCTTCAGTGCCGCTTATGATGCCACGGCGGTCGTTGAGACAGAGTGCTCCCGATTGGAGGTTGGCCATCTTGCCGTCGGCATAGGTGAGTGAGACGCATTCCTGCATATCCATACCTGTGGGCCCGAGGACGCAGTTGCTGACCTGACGGACGATTTCGGTGCCGAAATACATACGGGCAAAGTTAAGCGCATAGACGCCGACATCGAGGAGAGCGCCACCTGCGAGTTCTGGAAGGAAGATGCGCTGCTTGTGCTTCATATTGTAGCAGAGGCTGGCCTGTAAAATTTGTGGCTGGCCAATGATGCCACTCTCCATAATCTCCTTGATCTTATGGGAGAGGGGCATATAGCGGGTCCAAATGGCTTCGGTTATGAAGATGCCTTTCTGATGAGCAAAGTCGAGGAGTTCGCAGGCTTCAGCTGCGTTAGCGGTAAAGGCTTTTTCGACAAGACAGGGCTTGCCGTGCTCGAGGGCGAGGCGGGTGTGGGCGTAGTGGTGGGAATGGGGTGTGGCAATGTACACGAGATCGACGTCGGGGTCCTGGACTAGGGCCTCATAGCTATCGTAGATGCGGGTGCAGCCGTAGCGCTGGGCAAAGGCCTGGGCCTTCTCGAGGGAACGTGATGCGATGGCATAGACCTCATAACCCGGGATGGGAGTAATGGTCTTGCCCATTTGGTCGGCGATCCAACCGGCGCCGATAATGCCAAGTTTGAAGGTGGTCATGGTGTAGAGTATTGATAAAGGATGAGGACGGCCACAGATGGCTGCAACTGAAACAAAAGGAAAGGCAGCCAAATCTAGCTGCGACGAAACAAAAAATCCACCCCGCCTTTTGGGGAGGGGTGGATTATGATGGGTAGAGGGATTACTTAATACGCTTGTAACCGTACTTAGCAACGGCACCGAGCTCCTCCTCAATGCGGATGAGCTGGTTGTACTTGGCCATACGGTCGGTACGAGAGAGCGAACCGGTCTTGATCTGGCCAGAGTTGGTAGCAACGGCGATGTCGGCGATAGTGGTATCCTCGGTCTCGCCAGAGCGGTGAGAGGTAACGGTGGTGTAACCGTGACGATGAGCCATCTCAATAGCGTCGAGAGTCTCAGAGAGCGAACCAATCTGGTTAACCTTAATAAGGATAGAGTTGGCTGCACCCATAGCGATACCCTTCTGGAGGAACTTCACGTTGGTTACGAAGAGGTCGTCGCCTACGAGCTGGCACTTGCCACCTACGCGCTCGGTGAGCTTCACCCAGTTATCCCAGTCGTTCTCGTCGAGGCCATCCTCGATAGAGTCGATTGGATAGGTGTCGATGAGGTGCTCGAGGAAGTCGATCTGCTCCTCAGCGGAGAGCTTCTTGCCGTTAGGATCCTTCTGCTTGCCGTTCTTAAGCTGCTTGTAGTCGTAGAAGTACTTGCCATCCTCGATTACAGCGAACTCAGAAGCTGCGCAGTCCATAGCAATCTTAACGTCCTTGCCTGGCTCATAACCAGCAGCCTTGATAGCGTCAACGATGATCTGGAGAGCATCCTCGATGCCGTCAAGAGCAGGAGCGAAGCCACCTTCGTCACCTACAGCGGTGGAGAGACCACGCTTCTTGAGGAGCTTGGCGAGGTTGTGGAAGACCTCAGCACCCCAACGAACAGCCTCCTTGAGAGTAGGAGCACCTACGGGACGGATCATGAACTCCTGGAAAGCGATAGGAGCATCAGAGTGAGCGCCACCGTTGATGATGTTCATCATAGGAACGGGGAGAGTATAGGCGTTGCAGCCACCGATGTAACGATAGAGAGGCATACCGAGAGCCTTGGCAGCAGCCTGAGCCACAGCGAGGGAAACGCCAAGGATGGCATTGGCACCGAGGTTAGACTTGGTTGGAGTGCCGTCGAGGGCAAGCATCTTCTCGTCGATAGCGCGCTGCTGGAATACGCAGCAGCCCTTGAGAGCAGGAGCGATGATGTCGTTGACGTTGGCAACAGCCTTGGTGGTACCCTTGCCGAGATAACGGCCCTTGTCGCCGTCGCGAAGCTCGAGAGCTTCATTCTCGCCGGTAGATGCTCCAGAAGGAACAGCTGCGCGACCCAATACACCATTTTCAAGCACTACGTCAACCTCAACGGTTGGATTGCCACGTGAATCAAGAATCTCACGTGCGTGGATTTTTTCGATTTTCATTGTTTTTAATTGGTTTTAGAACACTGTTTATTTTGGTTAAAGGAATTTTATAGGGGGCAGCCAAACATAGCTGCGACATAGACACGAGGAGGCGGCAAGGACGGCCGAGACGGGGATGCTAGGGGCGGCTACTTAGCCAAGAGTGCCTGGACCTGAGGGACGGTGCCGTTGAAGGGACCGGAGCGCTCGAGCTTAAGGGAGGCGACGGCGGCAGCGAAACGGCCAGCTTCGAGAACGCTAGCGCCTTGTGTGCGACGATAGCAGTAAGCCATCGTATAGGTGTCGCCACAACCAGTGGCATCGACAAGCTTACGAGGTGGGAAAGATTCAATGCGGGTGGTACTATCCTCCTTGCGGCGATAAATGACCGAACCGAGGTCGCCGAGTGTGAGGAGAACCTCTCCTACTCCCCAGTTGCCAAGCTTATGGACAGCCTTGACTGGATCGGTTTCGCCTGTAAGGACGTCCATCTCGTATTCGTTGGTCTTGAGGACATGGACATACTGAAGGGCTTCCTGCTTCTGGGGCCAATCGGTAGCACGAACCTCTTCGCCTACAACTTCGCGCAGATAACCTTGCACGTCAACGACGACCTTGCCAATCTCGTGGAGACGATGGATGACATCGAGCGGGAAATCATCGGCCAATAGGGAACCAAGGATGAAGTATGGGCGTTCAACGCCCTGGAGCAGGGGTTCGAGGCGGTCCCAAGTGAAAGGAGCGGCCTTGCTGAGCACACGCTGCTGACGGTTGTTCATATTGGCGCCATACTTGTTTTCGAAATACACCGTGGCCTGGCTTGGGAGAACCTCGACATTCACACCTGCATTGCGCAGCTGCTCGACGGCAGGCATATCCTCCTCTCCTACTGCGGTAATGAGCCGATAAGGGGAACAAGGTGCGGAATCGGAAGCAGCAAGAGCATGCATACCCCATGCGAAATACCATGCAGTACCGCCCGGGATATGGAGGTCGATATCTGGGGTTACGATGTGGTCATGCGTGATGTGACCAATACAAATAATTTCGCGCATAAAGCAGTAGAACTTTATTTTTCATGGCAAATATAATCTATTATATAATAGGTTGTACACGTTTAGGGTTAAAAAATGTGTTTTTATGGTGATATTTGGTGTTTTTTGGGGGAAATTGATGAGGAGAGTTTTCATTTGGGCGGCCATAGATGGTCGAGACTAGGATACCAAAGGGAAGTAGACAAGAACGGTCGCGACGGGGACGCGAAATGAAACGAAGAGAGATGCAGCCAAACTTGGCCTCGACGCAAACGAGGAAGACGTGGGGCAATGAATGAGGCGGCCGAGATGGGCCGCCTCTTATTATGGAGTCAGAAAGTGAACTTCTTGGAAGTCGTGGCTTTAGAGGTGTTGGTTTTTGTGGAAGCCTTTGTGGTAGTTTTTGTGGAGGTCTTAGTGGACTTCTTTGAAGAGGACTGCGTTGTGGCAGCAGGAGTGGCCTTAGAGGCTTGGTAGTACTGCTGAGCCTCGGGGAGCCACTTCTGGATGTCAGTGATACGCTTGGCATCGCTGGGGTGACTACTTAGATAGCTTGTGGAACCACCGCCGGATGCGGCACTCATTCGCTGCCAGAATGTAACTGCAACGGCAGGATCGTAGCCTGCCATAGCTGCGAAGACGAGGCCCATGTGATCAGCTTCGCTTTCGTTCTCACGGCTGTAGTGAGCGTTGGCGAACTGGAGACCGATAGATGCCATAGCGGTGGCGACTTGGGCTGCACCTTCACCAACAGCAGACGAGAGAATGGCTCCTCCCAACTGGGTGAACTGGCTCTGATTGTACTTCTTTGAAATCTGCTCGGCGCTATGTTTGGCCACAGCATGGGCAATCTCATGGCCGAGGACGATGGCGAGGGATGGCTCGTCCTGTGTGACGGGCAGGAGACCTTCATAAACTACAATCTTACCACCGGGCATACAGAATGCGTTGACTGCGTCGTCCTTCACAAGATTGAATTCCCAATTGAAGTACTGCAGTTCGTTGGCGAATCCGTTTTCACGCAGATAAGTTTCGACCGCAGTGGCAAGGCGCTGTCCGACACGCTTGACAAGGGCTGTGGCGTTAGCGTCGGTTGACTTTTTGGCGGAAGCCATATACTCCTTGTACTGAGAGTTACTGAGGCTGAGCACTTGTTCGTCAGAAACAGAAAGGCGGTGGACACGGCCTGTGACGGGGACTTTCGATGCAGTGCCGCATGAAACGAGCGTCAGGGCTGTCAAGGCGGCGAGGAGAAGGGACTTTAGGGGTTTCATGGGGATGGGTATTAAGGGTGAAGGGCCGCCAAACTTGGCGGCCACGAATAAACGAAGGATTATTTGCGGAGTTTCTTGTAGATGTCTACGCGGCGAGAAATGTCGTTTTCGCGGGCGGTCTTGTCGGAAACTACGTAAATGTCGGACTTGATGACGCGGGCCTTGATATGGTAGGTGTTAACAAGAACGTCTTTGACGTGCTTGATGCGCTTACGTGCGTCGGAGGCATACGACAGGGCAGAACGAGTATTGGCGATGTAAGTCTTGAGGACAATACGGCCTTTCTTGTGCGACTTGGCCCATTCGGCGAGGAGCTGAAGATCTGCATCGATAGTGGGGACATCGTCGGCATCGGGAATGACATAATAAAGAACCATGTCGGACTCTCGCTGGCGTGTCTTCTCGACCTGACGCTCGAACTGTTCATCATTCTTTACCAAACGCTCGGTAGCGCGGTCAGCACGGTATTGTGCACGGTCGGCTACCTGACGCTCGATGCGAGCCTTTACTTCGAGCTCTTCAATCTCGTCTTCAAGTTTGAAGTTGCGAGAAGGTGTGGTAGGTTTGCCACGGAAGTTGAAACCGAGCTTGAGGGTGACGATGTGTTCGGGTTGGGCGAAATAATAGTCCTTACCAAATTCTTCGCGCTGCTCTTCGGACATAGCATCGATGTACTTCTGCTCGTAGTTATGAATGGGATGGGTGTAGCCATAACCGAGAGAGACGCGGAAGTCGATGTTTCGACGAGTGCGAATATAGATACCGGGCTGAATATCGGCATAGAAATGGTCGGAGAATCGATAGTCGGGGAGCCCTTTGTAGCGATCACGATCCTTCTCGAGACCGAAGAGGTAGCCTGAGCGGCCCTGGAGGAAAAGAGAAAAACGCTCGCTGGTACCGAGATTCCAACGCCATACAATATCGGCAAGGACAGGAATCATCTTGTTGGTCTCGCCTCCCCAATGGAACCAAAATCCCGAGGACAGGCCTGCATACCAGTTGGAAGTGAAGTTGTAGCCAAAACCAAGGTCGGCACCGATGGACTCATCGTAATCAGTGAGGCCGTAGCCTTCGTCCTGATCGCCTCGGGAGGCGATGGATGGTGCGGCATCGAACTTGATTTCCCACTTGTGGTATATACCATCGTCGTAGCCATCAGGGGTCTGGGCCTGTACTGTCGAAGCGGAAACGACGGCGAGGAGAAGGAGTATTTTGATTTTTTTTGTCACGAATTTGATAATTTGCGAATTGGTTGGATTGATATAATTTGGGCAAAGGTAGGGATTTTTTTGTTTGGGTGGGTGTTTTTGCGGGTGAAAAGTGGGGCTTAGAGAATGATTTGGTAAGAATTGATGGGTAGAGTGGGCAAAATGAGACAAAATGAAAAGGGCGACCAAAGAAGGCCGCCGATGAGACACAAAATAGGGAATAGCCTACGATGGATGCAATGGGATCACTTAAATGGATAGAGAAACCAGACCTGCAACGAGTGCTCGAGATTATTGGAGCAGTGCACGAGCGTCACGGTCGATGTCGTCGACGACATGGCAGTCGTCATTGAGGAGCATACTCTGGCCGGTTTCGGGAGTGTAGCGTGGCCACTCGTGAAGAGATGCGCAATTTGGGTCACCAGTGCGCATAAATGCAAGGAGAGCATCAGCCATCTTAGTCGAGAGCGCACGTGGACGAGCGCCGCCACCCGTATGAGTCACCATAAGGTCGGTGTTGCGGAACCAGAAACAGATGTCAAGACAATGGAAAGCACGCATACGACCATCGAAGAGAGGTGGCTGCCAATCGAACCATGCGAGATAGAGCGGAGCTGGCTGTACGGCCTTGGCATTGATTGCGCCAATGACACGATCGCGTGAACTATTGATGTAGCCGAGAAGTTCAATTCCCGACTTATCGGGCAGTGCCTTACGGTAGGCTTCAATGATGGCCTTGGCATCACGGCCAGGCTTAGAGCGCTCGACAAAGGGAACGAGCTGCTCGTCGGTGAGCGTTTCGAGGGCTGCGTTGGTGCGGCTGATGGAATTCTCGCAAGTGGTGGTGGAGAAAATCATCGGCACATTTGCAGAAGCACCATTGGGATCCTGGAAGAAGGTTCCCTTGGGTATGTGACGGCCATCGGCAACAGGCCCAAAGGCACCGCGCATCATGCCATTTCCTTTTGTCTTCTGGTTGAATTCGGCAGCGGCCTCATTGGCGAAACGGAGGTATTCGATCCAAGGCATAGAGGTGAGTTTCTTCATATTGCGACCTGCCTTCTGGTAGATGTACTGACCGAGTGCAGAGCTATAATTCTGATCGATTGCACTATAGATGTTTCCGCTAAGAGCTACAGCTTTGCTGATCAGGCCTTTGCATTCATCCATAGAGACGAGGGTACAGACTTTGGCTCCACCACCCGACTGGCCCATAATGGTAACATTAGCAGGATCACCGCCGAAGGCTTCAATGTTGTTTTTCACCCATCTGAGGGCTTCCACGAGGTCGAGAATGCCGACATTGCCCGAATCGGCATAACGAGGATCGACGGCAGAGAAATCGGAAAAGCCGATGGGGCCGAGACGATGGTTTACGGAAACGAAGACAACATCGCCATAACGACTGAGATTCTCACCATGGTAGCCATCCTGCTCAATGCCATTACCATTGGTGAAGCCTCCGCCGTGGATCCAGAAGAGGACGGGACGCTTCTTGCCATCGGCCAAGCCTTGAGTCCAGACGTTGAGTTTGAGGCAATCCTCACCAACATCATAGTAGTTCCAGTGGTCGGTGAAGGTGTAGTAGTTGTTGGCATATTTGCCCTCGGTGAACTGTGGAGCCGACGCCGCATAAAAGACGGTGGGCAGCGTGTCATTCCATGCAGTTGGAGCCTGGGCGGGAAGGAAGCGACCTTCGCCTTCGGTGGTTTTTCCGTAGGGGATACCGAGGTAGGTGTAAGTGCCGTGAAGAATGTAACCCTTGACATAGCCGTACTGGGTCTTTGCTACGGCGATGTTATCGCCGATGTAGAGCTGCTGCTCATCGGCAGGGTCGGGAGACTGAGTGGGTTGCTGAGCACAAGAGGCCAGCAGACAGAGGGCGAGGGGGAGGAAATGGAAGGGTTTCATAAAGGGGTGGTATTAAAAAAGGAACGAGGGCAGCCAATGATGGCCGATATTGAAACGCAGGAGGAAGGGACAGCAACCAAAGACGGCCGTGACGGAGACAAAAAAGGGGCATCAAAGGTCGAAGCAAGTGTCAAGGGAAAGCTCTGGTGCGGCATCAAGGCGGGCACGTTGGGCTTCGTACTCCTTGGCTTTGATCTTGATGGGTGAATTAGAGGGAGGGATGAGTTTGGTGTAAGTGTCGTTATCGCGGCGATAGGTGGCCTGGAGACGGCTGCCATTGAGCAGATAGATGGACTCGGATATGTAACCATTGGACAAGTCCATATAGGTGCGCAAGGCATCGGATGAGGGATAGATATGTGTACTTTCGAGGTTGTCGAGGAAGAGAAGCTGATAGTTCTGGTTACGCGCCGTGAATACAGCTATGTTGTCATTGAAGTCCTTGCAAATACGTTCGTCAACGCCATCTTTGTCAATATCGACAAAAAGAATGCTTGCGGGAGCAGCTACATACTCACCACGGCTAGCGAGTGCGTCCTGCCAACGCGTGAGGAGTTTCTGCTTTTCGAGCATATGATCGCGGAGTTCGGAGTAACGCTTGGAGATATATAGTTCCTGCTTCTTGAAGCGCACTTTGTAAAAGTCGCCCGACTGACCAAGATAGACAAGATTGTCGCCTGCCAGGGGATAGATGGGACGACCCTTGGCATCGGCAAAAATCTCATGGCTGGTGGAAGGGCCACGACGCAGTCGCACGCCATTACCAGTTACATGAACGCATCTATCGAGGATGAGATAACGATAGATTACCGAATTATAATCGACCACGTAGACGGTATCTTGTGTGCGGGTGGCTTCGATATACTCTGGTTGTGAAGGAGTGGGCACATAGTCGAGAACAACACCAGTACGACGGTCGATAAGATAGACATAATCGGAGAGATCGGAGCCTCCGAACCCAGAGACGAGATATTTGTCGAGCACGTCGAACTGATTCTTGCAAACCTCATAATTGGTACGCCATAGGATGCGGTCGGCCTGAAGGTCGAAGCAGAACAGCTGGTAAGACATATAGCCGAACTCCGTCAGTCGATTTTCGTTGCCTAACGCTATGTAAAAAAGACCATCGGCATAGCGAAAATCGCACACACGACCATTGGCAAAAACTTCGCTGAGCAGATACTGGTGGGTAGGTTTCTTTTCCTTATTATATAGAACTAGGATAGTAGTAGGTTCGATGATGTTGTAGTCCTTTTCGTCGAACACAGCATAATAGCCGAAGTCGGCAGGCTGGAAAAACGAAAGCTGAAGGCCGTTTACTTCGGCAGGGGGTGTCAGTCCCGCTTCACGAAAACCGATTTCTGAAAGGGTGTTCCCTTTGACTTGATTATGACCAGTGATGCCGAAGGTTTGCTGATAAATCATAGCGGGCTCGACATCGTAATATCGCTTGCCAATCTGTTCGAGAGTCCAAAAGTCATCCTTGACCAGGAACTGGGCCGAAGCAAAGGGGGAAGCTAGGAGGAAGAGGGCTATGAGAAGGGAGTGGATGGATTTCATTATTGAAGAAGAGGGCGGCGAAATTTGACTTTGACAAAGAAGATGGAGGCCAAAACCGAACATCTCAAATAGCTACATTTGAAATAATTGAAACAATGAAGAAGGTTGGAATTACCGCGGACGAATAGGCTGTTTACTTGAGTGACCGAGCCACCTGTAATCAATGTCTTCAACCATATAGCCTTTAACATTGATGGTATGATCGACAAAAGAAGAAATGCTGTCGACGTGAACATTTTTGACAATAACATCCATAACAGGATTTCTATCATCTCCATTAATATCGACGACGGCGACAGTTCTACGGCATTTCACATCATGCACGTCCACACCCTTAATCGTGGCGCACAATGAGTCTTTAATTGCGGAAGATGAATTACGCCAATCACCATACACATCGGTATCTATGCCAAGTATGCGCTGCAATGCACCCGCTTCACATCGTTCAATGGTTATTCCAAAAACCTCCGAGCCTTGACGACGGTTACTCCTAATGGAAAGCAAATCATCAACCTCGCCTGAAGCCTTACAATTATACATATAAACATTATGTACACCATGTGAAATTTCTTCGCCGATGCTGAGAAAAGCCTTACATCGTTTAGCTTCACAACGACGAATTATGATATCATGTGATGATTCGGGGAAATTCCAAGTTTCAAAAACTCGTCCAGATTTAATTGATACCGCATCTCCACCTTGTTCAAAAACACAGTCCTCAACAACAAAACTATGTGACATTTCGAGAGCAACACCATCACACCTCCTACCATGCGCAGACACATCGAGGCGTCGTACAACTCCTTGATCACAGCCGAAACAATGGATAGCCCAATGAGGCGACTCACGAACCTTAAAATCCTGTAGTAGAATCCCATTACACTTATAGAACAGAATTAATTGTGGCCGAAGGCGATATTTATACCCAGAGATTTGACGCAAGAAAAATTTTTCGCCATAAGATCCCCATCGATCAAGAATCTGAAGGGCCTTTTGAAAATCAGGAGTCGGCTCATACCATTTGATCCATTCGGTCATAATGGGTTTAAGTGTGCCTGTGCCTGAAATTGAAATATTAGAACACTGGCGAGCCAAAATGAGAGGACAATAATTAAAGCACTCAATACCCTCCCAAGAACCATTTTCGTCAAGAACATAGTCATCAGGCTTGCCACTGAAGACTAAAACAGAACCCTCAGAAAGGAATAAATCACAGTTACTTTGAAATTTTATAGCACCCGTCAGCCACTCACCTTCCGGAACAACTACGTGTCCTCCACTTGAGTTACAACAATCTACCATTGCATTTTCAAAAGCCTTGGCATTAACACGGATAACACGAGAAGAGTCAAGAGATGTAGGGAAACCACTTCCATCAATTGGGAGAGGAATAGCCCCATAATTTGTAATTGGGAACTCTCGATTAGGAAAAACAGGCACCTGAATTTCTTTCATAGAAAATGGAGCCGCGGCAATTGATAGGGTTTCGTATGTGGAACCATGCCATACATCTTTCTCTTTTTTGCATGAAACTACAAAAATAGCAAAAGAGAGAAGAATTGCAGACAAATATTTCATAAGTTAGACAATTATTTGTTTGATTTTAAATTATTTTGCAGCAAAGATAGCGAATATTCTTATTCGTTCCAAATTTTATGGGGTAGAGTTTGCAAAAAAAGAGGATATTTGGCACATTTGAGACTAAATTCGAGGGTATGGCGGGCAAACTTAATCAAGAAAACAGGGAACAAGGATACGGAAAGGAATAAGGTCATACACAACCGAGATGAAAAGGATAAAAATAATTATTTTGAAGGCCGAAGAATGAGATAAAATAGGACAGAGGAAAAAGGAGAAAAACAAAAAAAGGTTGCAAGGAAGAACCTTGCAACCTGGTCGGGATGACCCGATTCGAACGGGCGACCTCGCGCCCCCCAGACGTGTACTCTACCGACTGAGCTACATCCCGAACTTGCTCCATCTTTCGATTTTGCGGGTGCAAAGATAGATGATTATTTTGTAAGTTCCAAATTTTTTGTGTGAAAATTTGTAAAAAATGTTAGATTTTGGGTGTAGAGGTGATGTTTTTTAAATTATAATGTGTATATTTGCACCGTAAAATTATCAAATGTATGGAAAAAATCGAAAGAATCAACAAATATTTGAGCGAGTCGGGCGTATGCAGCCGACGCGAAGTTGATGAACTCATCGGAGACGGACGCGTGGAAGTCAATGGACAACCAGCACACATCGGTATGCAGATTGATACGGAACACGACATTGTCACTGTGGATGGACAGAAAGTCGATCCCTTGAACCCTTACAAGAACGCCATCTCCCAGGAAGCTTTGGACGAGTTGGAACGCAAAAGGAATCCCTGGTGGGCAGAGCACAACGAACTGAAGCGGCAGAAACTGCAAGCAAAGATGCAGAACCCCAAGAGCAAGCTTCTACGCAAGAAAGCCAAGAACGGCACGGCTGGCGAGCGACGTGTACTGAAGAATAATGCCGAAGCGATGGAGATGGACGAAACCCAGTTGAAGAAGGCCGTCAAGAAGGAAAACATGAAGGCCAAGTCGTTCAGCGACGTCTTTTCGAATGATAAGCAGGGACTGATGAACGTCAAGACCCGACGTGTGGAGGGTGTCAATCCGAAGGCTAAAAGCCAACGAAAAGGCGGACAAAAAACGCCACGACGAGGACGTAGATAAGTAGATAAGAAGAGGTGGCCAAACTTGGCCGCAACGAAACACCAAGGGAAGGCAGCCATCAATGACTGCGACCTAGCTCTAAACAAATAAAGAAATGGCAAAGAAGACAACGAAGATATACGATGACTATGGGCTGCTGCGTGTAGCCACGGCTATCCCTACCGTCAAGGTAGCGGATGTGGAGTATAATCTGAAGCAGCACATCCAACTGATACGGGAGGCTCACGACGAAGGCGTGCAAGTGCTAGCATTCCCTGAACTCTCGCTGACGGGATACACTTGTGCAGACCTTTTTCACTATGAGTCTCTGCTCAATGCAGCTCGCGAGGGACTGAAACACCTTGCAGAAGCCACACGCGGTATTGATATGGCAGTCATTGTGGGTACACCCCTCTCCTATCGGAATCGACTGTACAACTGCGCGGTTCTGCTTGGAGACGGCAATATCGTAGGCATCGTTCCAAAAGTCTATCTACCCAACTATTGTGAGTTCTATGAGGCGCGTTGGTTCGCCAGTGGAGCTGAAGTTCCAGCGGGTGCAAGAATTGACCTGGGGCAATTGGCAGACAAGCGCTTTGATAGCATCATCTTTGGTGCCAATCTGTTGTTCGGGTTCGAGGGATTCACGTTAGGTATCGAAATCTGCGAAGACCTTTGGGTACCCATTCCTCCGTCGAGTCGGATGGCCCTGGCAGGTGCTCATATCATCGTGAACCTCTCTTGTTCAGACGAAGTGACCTGCAAGCACGCCTACCTGCGCCAGATGATTGAGTCGCACAGCGGTCGACTGATCTGTGGCTACGTATATGCCTCTTCGGGCTTCGGCGAATCGACCACCGACCTTGTTTTTGCAGGCAAGGGAATGATTGCTGAAAACGGTGCCTTGTTGGGCGAAAGCGAACGCTTCAAGATGGAATCGAGCCTCTTGGTGCGCGATGTAGATATAGAAAAGTTGAAAGTGCTGCGCCGCACTCAAACCTCGTTTACTCAACTGCAACCCGAGATGGGGATTCAGACCGAGAAGATGATCTATGGCGACAGGCACCATACCTGTGAACCCACTCAGAATGGCTACTACACGGTGGAACTCACCACGCTGCCTTCTCCCGACTTCACATCCAAGTTGTATAGATATATCGCCCCAAGGCCGTTTGTTCCTTCGAACGATGCCGACATGGAGGAACGCTGCTCGGAAATCTTCAACATCCAGGTACAGGGACTTGTAACACGTCTGAACCACATCAATGCTAAGACCGCAGTGATTGGCATTTCAGGTGGTTTGGACTCCACACTGGCCTTACTCGTGGTTGTACGCGCCTTTGACAAACTGGGATGGAACCGAGAGCGCATCATTGGCATCACCATGCCAGGCTTTGGCACTTCAGGACGCACCTATCGCAACGCCTTAGGACTGATGACTGCCCTGGGCATTACCCAACGCGAAATTTCTATCAAGGAGGCCGTACTGCAGCATTTCAAGGACCTCGGCATAGACCCAAACAACAAGGACGTGACCTACGAGAACTGTCAGGCGCGCGAAAGGACCCAGATCTTGATGGATGCCGCCAATCAGACCGGAGGACTGGTGATTGGAACGGGTGACCTCTCAGAACTGGTATTGGGTTGGTGCACCTATAACGGCGACCACATGTCGATGTATGCCGTTAACACTTCGATTCCCAAGACGCTTGTGAAGTATCTGGTGAGGTATGCTGCCATGAAGGGAGACGTAGAAGCACGCCCCTACCTTTTGGACATCATAGACACACCCATCTCTCCTGAGTTGACACCCACCAACAGTGCGGGAGAGATTGAGCAAAAGACTGAGGACTTCATCGGCCCCTACGAGCTGAATGACTTTTTCCTCTATCATTCGTTCCGTTTTGGAGCAAGTCCGAAGAAAATCTTCCTGCTGGCAAAGGAGGCCTTCCAGCGCGATAAATATAAAGATGTACGCGAGGGAACCTATGACGACGAAACCATCAAGAAGTGGATGCGCAGCTTTTTCCGCCGTTTCTTCCAGCAACAGTTCAAGCGATCGTGTCTGCCCGATGGGCCGAAAGTCGGTACAGTAAGCATATCACCACGCGGAGACCTGAGGATGCCTAGTGACGCATGTGCGACAATTTGGCTGAACGAGTGCGATAAGCTTCAATGATTAACTTTATATTATGCCACGATGATATCCGTGGCATAGTTTTTGCTACATTTTTTTGTTAAATCCGAGATTCGAGATTTCGGGATAAAGTTATAATAAAATAACGGGATATCGAAGATTAAAAATAAAAGATAATTACTGATTAAAAATATGAATATTGAAGAATTCAAGTCCTCGCTAGATGCCGAGATTCTGGACAAAGTGAAGGACGTATGTGCGAAAGACAAGGATGTGACCGAGGCTGATGCCAAGGTGCTCTATGACTTCATCATAGACGTTGCTTCCCCTGCCTTGGGCGAAGACAATGTGGGAGAGCCTTTCCGTTATTTATGCAGTTCGACAAACGGTGTGCGCATTGACGACCTGAAGGCCGTGATCGGCGAAGACTTTATCACAGAAGTATGGTCCGAATTCTGCACAGGACTGGGCTTCGACCTTTTCGTAAAGCGCAACCTAACACCCAACTGCGAGGTGACCGATTTCCGCTTCCCTCCTATTCGCGTGAGCCTGCAGAAACTGATGGGCGAAGGAGCCTATCGTGCATGTGCCAGTGACCTCGGCTATCATCTGCTTGAACATTGCCAGGCAGGCGATCCTGTGCGTGACCTTCAAACCATGCACCTACTACTCGATGGAGATGAGGCAGCTGCCGCTGCCGAATACATCAGCCAGGCCGAGGGTGAATCGTTGCGTCTGGCCGTGATGACAATGGGAAATGCATTAAAGGATGGTCCGGAGTATGTGCAGCAGTGCGTCTTCGACCTGCCCTTGGTGCAGAGCGAGAAGGTCGATCAAAAGAAAATCCTTATGCTTCAGCTCAATGACTGCATTGCCATCGTCGGCAATCCCGACCGTCAGAAGGTCGTGGCTGAAAAACTTCACAACATCATCGGTTCGATGATCCAACAGGGCAACGACGAAATCACTGTGCTACTGGGTATAGCCAAGCTTCGCATTGCCCAGAGCGCACGAACACGCGCACAGATTGCCCACCAACAACTGAAGGAGGAAGAAGCCAAGGAATTTGAACAGCAGGCTCAACAGGCTTTCATCGGTGCACTCAATTACCTTATGCCACCCCTTCAGCAGGCTGATCCTACAACAATCAGCGATGAGCAGGTACGCCAGTACTGGCTCTGCCTGAAAATCTGTCAAGAGATGGCACAGCCCAAGGCCATCAGCCTTCTCTTTGAGGCCATTGTCAAGGTAGAACAAGCACAAATCGCAGCTCTTGCCAACAAGCATGCTGACACAAGTGAAGTCAGCGAGGAGGTAGAGGCTGACGAAAAACGCGCTCATCAACTCTCAACCAGCATCATCGACCAGCATATCGACATGTCGAAGCTCTATTACCAGATGCCACAACCCCTGCAGGAGCAGTTCACCAACTATTCGGAAGGCTGCATTTCGTTGATACAGGCCTACCTCGACGGTTTGAACAAAGAAGGCGAGGACAATGAGAAAGGACAAGATGAGGAACTGCGTCTTTGCAATTTCTACCAGACTATGGGTGAACTTTATGACCACCTTGGCAAGACTGACGAAAGTTACGACGCGTATACTGAGGCACAGATCCGACAGATGCGTTACCTCGCCGCCCTCAAGAAGGAGGACGAGGAAGCGGGCATTCAGATGTCACAACGCTCACTCATTGCACGTTTGACGCTCAGTGTTACCAACCACAATCTAGGTCTTTACTACCGTAAGGAAGGCAAATCACAGCGCGACCTTTCGGTACTTCTTCGATCGAATATGGACATGGCACTGGATTGCTTCAAGGCCTATCCACGTGATGGACGAGTTATCCACTTTGTGATCAATGCTGCCCTCGAGCTGGGCGATTTGCAGCACAAGAGCAAAGGACTGAAGGCAGAGTGCGACACCTACACCCGCGTGATCAGCCAGTTTGGTGTGCTCAACAACCTGCGCCTCGACCAGCAACTCTGCGTAGACATGGCGATGATTCACACCAAGTGCGGACAGTGCCAGGCCGACGACAACATCCGTCGTTATCGTGATGCATTACGCAACCTCGATGTAGCACAGAAGCTGTGGTCTTCGTTGGCACAAAACACCAAGAACCCCGAGTTCCAGAAGAACGCCGAGGCTGTGGCAAAGATGATGAAGCAAATTGGAAAGTGAGGAGATCAGACGACCAAACTTGACTGCGACGGAGACATGAGAAGTGGCCAAGGACTGTCGCTGGCAAAGACACTAATAAAAACAAAAACAAAAAGGTATGAATAGTTTTCATGATTTAGTGATACATAGGCGGAGCATACGGCAATATACCGGGGAACTATTGGATCCGGACCAGGTACGTATGATTCTGGAAGCGGGGCTTATGGCTCCTGCTGGCAAGCGTCGCAATCCCTGGCATTTCGTTGTGGTTGACGACCCAGAGACATTGCAGAAGCTGAGCGAAGCACGTCCGATGGGTACTGCACAAATTGCAAAATGTGCTATGGCCATCGTTCTCTGTGCCAATCCAGCTGAATCGGACACATGGGTTGAAGACCTTTCGATTGCCAGCATACAGATGCAGTTGCAATGCACAGACCTCGGATTGGGCAGTGTCTGGTGCCAAATGCGTGGACGCGAGAATGCAGATGGTGTGCCTGCTCCTTATGTCGTCAGACAACTGTTGGGCATACCAGATGAATACGAGGTGCTCAACATCATCGCCATCGGACACATTGGCGAAGAGCGCAAGCCTTACGACACAGCCAAGTTACAGTGGGAAAAGGTTCATGTAGAAAAGTGGTGAGATGCATCTCGAGAATAAATATGGGCAGCGGAGGGCGACCTTCGCTGCCTTTTTGTAGGCACGGACAAAGATGGCCGCTACTGAGAAACGAATGAGGGTCCTACAATGATGGCCGCAATGGAATCGAGTAGGAGGTAAACACTAATCACAGGTGTTTATCTCCTGCTTTCATGTTTGCCGACCTCTCACACCACCGTACGTGCCGTTCGGCATACGGCGG
>ONNR01000033.1 GCA_900319235.1 uncultured Prevotellaceae bacterium | reverse complement strand
AAGAGCTATTTTCTTCAGGTTATCGCATGAATAGAAAGCCTCCCGCCCAATATGTGTAATGCTTTGAGGAAGATATATAGTTTCGAAGGTACAATCTTTGAAAGCATCTTCCCCTATTTCAATAATGTTTTGAGGAAGGTCAATAGTTTCGAAGGTACACCCCACGAAAGCACCACATCCAATTTCGGTCACACTTTCGGGGATGTTGATTTCCTTTAGGCTAATACAACCGCTGAACATGCCATCGACGATCTTGGTAATGCCCTCGGGAAATTCAATTTTCGAAAGTTTCTTGCAACCTTGAAAAATACAATCCCCAATTTTTCTTGTGTCCTCTCGGAAGGTGCATTCTGTTATATCGTGTGACGCAGCAAGATATGCTATATCATATATATATACTATGTTGCCATAGATGTTATTCTCGTCTTTCATATAATTTTGCCACCATAAAGAGCCGTCAAAAGCATACCTTCCAATTTCCTCTATAGGAGTTTCGGGAAGTTCAACATCTATCCAAGTGTTACACTGAAAAGCATATTTGCCTATACTTCTCACACTCGACGGAATTGCGACCTTCCTCAAGTCACACTCATAGAATGCTTCAAAGCCGATGCTCTCTACTCCGTAAGGAATATGGGCCTCTTGAAGATTTCTGCAATAAGCAAAAGCCTCATCTGCAATTATCTTTGTACCCTCCTTGATAGTACATTCAGTTATATCGAGCGATACCGCCTGATATGCTATATCATAGATGTAAACGGTGTTGCCATAGATGTTTTTCTCGTCAGCGCTATAGTTGGCCCACCACTTGGTATCTCGGAATGCATAGTATCCGATTTCCTCTATGGGAGTATCTGGCAGTTCGATGTCTGCCAACAGAACATTTGCCAGAAAAACACTGTCTTCAATTCTCTTTACACTCGCTGGTATTACGATCTTTCTTAAGTCACACCCAGCGAATGCAGCTGATCCAATACTCTCAACTCCGTAGGGGATATTAATCTCTTGAAGGTTTGAACAACCAATGAACGCGCTGGGCGCAATTGTGATGATGCCATCAGGCAGGACTACGCTTTTGAGTGTTTCTAACGCGTTAAAACCACCGATCTTGGTTATGTCTCTATCGAACTCCAACGTCCAACACCCTTCAGGGTAGATATCTGAGGCATCGGTATATGTGTTACCGACGAGAAGGCAACAGCCGAGTTCAGGATGAATAGGCTTATGATGGATGTGAAGTGTTGCATATTTCGAAGGTTTTGAAGTTGTTTCCTATTCGTTGATTTTTCCTAACTTATGATTCCATTGACATCTGTCCACAAGTCATTACCTTTCGACTAGATGACGCTACAAATATAAGAGATAAATCAGACATATCCGTCATTTTGACGGGATTATTCTTAATTATATATGTTTTTGGCTTAATATGGAAACATATTGAAAACTCAGCATTCCATTCTGAATTAGCCTATAAGTCGGCATCGAAAACGTCGATGACATCATCGCCGACCTCAAGCAGGCGATGGCGAAGATGGATTGATTAAAAATGCCGGCAGATTGGGTCTGTCGGCATTTTATATTTACTAGGCATTTGTTTCGTCTTGCCTATTTACAATAGCAGAACATTCGTCCCTTAAAATCACTTAGAATCCTTAAATATCCCTTAGAATCCCTTAGAATCATCCAGATGGATCAATCCAGCCTTCTCAAGAATGGGAAGGACATTAGAGGCCGCCCTTCGCTTCGATTCGTCCTTCTCGTTCCAATACAGTTGATGAAGGTCGTCACGATCCTTGACAATCTCGTGCATCTCCTCATCGTCCATCAGTTGGAGGATGATATGTCCCTTTTTATCTGCACCACCCGAAACGACATAACAAACCTGATTCTTCAGCATATCACTGGCAATCATTCCACCTGCAATGCCTCCGACAATAGCGCCACCAAACACTCCGAACACGCCAGCCATGGCTCCAGCGTTCATTTGCTCCTTACGGCCAATCTTCCTGTTGACAAAAAGCAGATCGTTCTGTCCCATCCGTATTGCTCTCGAATAGCCATTGCCGAAGCGGGCTTTCTCATAGCGAAGATTCCGGCAATTCACATAGATGGTATCAGCCTGCATCACGGCGAAAACTTCCTTCTTCAACATTTTGTCGAGGGCCTTATCGCCAGTCTTCAAAGTAAAGTCGCTTCCACCCCACCATACCTGATGACTCTTACTGTGTTGATCGAAATAGATGGTGTCCAAGGACTGCCAGCGGCCAGCCACATAATCTTCGTAGGTTTTGCAGTAACGGCATTGTGCTTTGAGTGAAACGGATGTCAGCATAAGGAGCGACATCAGAAAGAGGACTAAGATTTTCTTCATAAGATTTGATGTAATTGCATATTGGAATTAAAGAAATATAGAACTCATCGTTCTTCTACCAAATAACGTATTAGGGACGTAATTATTGCCTTAGCGCGTTGGTTTTTCTTGAAAAACACCGCAATTTACCTTTATTATGTTGCGAACCTCAGGCCGTTTTGTTTCAAAGGACTCCAAAAATATCAAAAAAGACGAATATTTTTTGGATTTACCACATTTATGCCTTATCTTTGCACACGTTTTTATTTACCTTTCATTTAATAATACCTATTATGCAACAAAACGAAAAGGGTAGCAAGAGCTACTTGTTTGGTATTGTGTTGGTAGCCGTGTTGGGCGGATTGCTCTTCGGTTACGACACCGCTGTCATTTCTGGTGCCGAGAAAGGCTTGCAGGCATTCTTCAAGGGAGCCGACGGATTTGTGTACACCGACTTCATGCACGGCTTCACATCGTCGTCAGCACTCATCGGCTGCATCATCGGCTCGGCGCTCTCGGGCCTGTTTGCCACACGCTTCGGCCGCAAGCGTTCGCTGATCTTCGCCGGCATCTGCTTCTTCCTCTCCGCTTGGGGAAGCATGAGCCCTGAGACGGGCATTCTTGCCTATGGTGAGCCTTCAATGACGCTACTCGTTGTCTTCAACCTCTATCGCGTGCTGGGCGGCATTGGCGTAGGCATGGCATCGGCCATCTGCCCGATGTATATCGGCGAAGTAGCTCCTGCCAACATCCGAGGCATGCTCGTGAGCTGGAACCAGTTTGCCATTATCTTCGGCCAGCTCGTCGTCTATTTCGTCAACCTCGTCATCCTCGGTTCACATGCCAACCCCATCTATGATGCCGTGTCGGGCGCAATCATGAACCTCACCGAAGCACAGTGGACCATCGAAACCGGTTGGCGTTACATGTTCGGTAGCGAAATGGTGCCCGCAGGTCTCTTCACCCTGCTCATCTGCTTCGTGCCTGAGACTCCACGTTATCTGGCCATGACCGGTCAGGACGAGAAGGCGCTGCACGTCCTCTCGCGCATCAATGGATATTCGAAGGCCGTTGACATCCTCGACAACATCAAGAACACCGTGGCCGAGAAGCGTGAGAAACTCTTCGCCTACGGCTTCATCTGCATCTTCGTTGGCGTAATGCTCAGCGTATTCCAGCAGACCGTCGGCATCAATGCCGTGCTCTACTATGCTCCGCGTATCTTCGCCGATATGGGCATGAACAACCCAATGATGCAGACCGTCATCATGGGCATCGTGAACATCACCTTCACCCTCGTGGCTGTGTTCACTGTCGAGAAGCTGGGCCGCAAACCGCTGCTCATCACCGGCTCGCTCGGCATGGCCATCGGAGCTTTCGGCGTGGCTGTGACCTTCGGCAACGAAGCCCTCAGCATCGTCACCATGCTCAGCATCATGGTTTATTCCGCTTGCTTCATGTTCTCTTGGGGTCCCATCTGCTGGGTATATATCTCCGAGCTCTTCCCCAACACCATCCGTGGCGCTGCCACTGCCATCGCTGTGGCCTTCCAGTGGATCTTCAACTTCGTCGTAAGCTCCACGTTCGTGCCGATGTTCAACATGCACCTCACTCCTGGCGACGACTTCGGTCACTGGTTCACCTACGGCCTCTACGGCATCATCTGCGTCATCGCTGCCCTCTTCGTTTGGAAGCTCGTTCCCGAGACCAAGGGCAAGTCACTCGAGGATATGTCACGTCTCTGGCGTGAACGTAACAAGAAGTAACGCTTAATCGTTGATTTACAGACAGGACGGAAACGCGGATTCCCGAAGGAATCCGCGTTTCCGTCTTTTATTTTCTTAACAAGAAACAAAATCAGTTATTCGACATCAATGGCTTGAGTTGCGAACAAGCCTTGACGGCCTGAAGGTCGCGAGCCAGTTGTGCCTTGAGATCGTCGAGCGATTCCATCTTGCGTTCATCGCGAATTCGGACGATGAAACGCAGGCTGAGTCGCTGACCGTAGAGGTCGCCACTGAAGCCGATGAGATGCGCCTCGATGGTGAGATGATGCTCATTCTCGACCGTGGGACGATAGCCGATGTTGACCATCGCTGGAAAGCGGCGGGCATCGGGAAGTGTAGCAATGGCTGCATACACGCCACGACGTGGAATAGCGCTTTCATTGCCAACGGCTGCAACGTTGGCCGTGGGATAACCCAGTCGACGTCCCAACTGATGACCGCGCACGACGGTGCCCGAAATCTCTTCGCCAGTGGTCACGAAACGGAACTGCTGGCCACGATACTCCATCTTGACCAAGTAGAATCGAACAAGGTCGGCAAGCAGACGAATAGCACTCTTTCGCGACAGCATTACACGACGACAGAACTGATTGAGCGTAAGACCAGCCTCGCCCTCCTTGGCAAGCAGATCAAGAGCAGACGACTGCTGCTCGGTAAAACGCATCAGCGTTCCGGCATCGTGCTGATCACTACGCCATAGGGCAAGATGTACGGGCGTAGCCACGATATTCTCGTCGGCAACACGCACATAGGCACGCCAACGTCCATCTTCTTCGCGAGCCATAACGGGACGGTCGGTCGAAGCGGGGATGGTAGCGATGAGCACCGTGTGGCCTTCGGCTTTCACGGTCTCCCACGTGCAATTGACTTCGGGACGGCATCCCGTGTGGGCAGCCGCATCGATCATATAGATCTCCTCGTCGCTGCGCACGCCGGCTATCGTCCCATTGTCGCGAACACCGACGAGCAGCCGTCCGCCATCGGTATTGGCGAAGGCAGAGATGCTGTGGGCAATCTTGCTCACGCTGGATATCTCGTATTTGAAATCCTGTTGCTGATGTTCGCCCTCGGCGATGAGTTCGCTCAGGCGGTCCTTGGGTTTCATTTCTCTTTCGATGTAATGGTTTTCTGGAAGGCCAGACGCGGGTCGCCGTTGGCCAGATGGATGATGCCACAATAGGTGAAGCCATACTTTCGGAGCAGGCTCTGCATCGTCTTGTTGTCGGCATGGGTGTCGATACGGATGGTGTCGGTGAGTGCAAAAGCATAGTCGAGCACACGACGCATCACGCCATGTGCCTTCGGCCCCGAAGCTACGCGATGGATCACATAGTATGGATACTCGTTGAGCCATTGGCCATCGTAGATCACAGCATATGTCGGGTCGTGACCTTCAACGAGCGCGAAAGTGGCCACGGGCTCACCCTCCTCCTCCATCACATAACTGACGCCACGCTCCACGTCGTTCTCGATCTGCTGAGGTGAGGGATGGCCGTTGGCCCATTGATGAATATTGCCTTCGGCCACCATCTTCTTGCGAGCCTCGTCGATAAGGGCAAGGATGAAAGGTATATCTCCTTTGGTAGATTTTCGTATCATAGAGTTTTGTGAACTTGTCGATTATAATTTTGGCACAAAGGTAGTATTTTCTGACCAAACTACCAAAAAACTGAACAAATAAAAGTAAAAATGCAAACGTTTGTCTGTCGATTTAGATAAAAATCGTGAAAAAAGGGGATTTTCTCCTCCCAAAAGACGATTATTTGCGAAAAAAGAAGTATCTTTGCAGCCGGAAAATAATAAAAACTGCTATTTATCTCCCCAATGGCCGAAACCCGAGAGTCTGTCTTTCAGCAAATCAACGAAGTACTTGCGACTTACCAGCCCATCTCGCTCGAAGAGATGAGCGCTGTGAAGTTGATGAACCGTATCGATACGAAGTTCGTCATCCCGCTGGTGCAACTCAAGCCTCTGCTTCTGACTGCAGCCTCGCAGTACTACGTCCAGGTGCTCAACGGCAAGCCCACAGCGGGTTATCACACCATCTATCTCGACACCGACGACCACCGCATGTACAATATGCATCAGACGGGCCGCAAGGTAAGACAGAAGATTCGTGTGCGCACCTACGAAGAGACGGGTGTCACCTTCCTTGAGGTCAAGAACAAGAACAACCACGGCCGCACCAAGAAGAAACGCATCGAGGTGCCCAGTTTCGAGAGCGTATTCCAGAGCGAGGAGGCCAGCCAGTTCCTGATCGAGAAGTCGTGGTACACCATCGACCAACTGCATCCGCACGTCGAGAACTTCTTCGACCGCATCACCCTCATCAACCACGGCATGACCGAACGCCTCACCATCGACCTGGGCTTGCGGTTCCACAACTACGACATCGACACCCGAGCCGACATCGGCCACTGCGTGGTCATCGAACTGAAGCGCGATGGTCTCATCCATTCGCCTATGCAGGATATCTTCCTCGACATGCGCATCCTCCCCGGTGGATTCAGCAAGTATTGCATCGGCAGCGCCTTCACCAATCCCGCACTTCGCCACAACAACCTCAAAGAAAAGATGCACCGTGTGGAGCGTTTCCGCCAGATGCAGGAGGGATTGCTGATAGATTGATGTTTGTCGCGACAAAGCTGCACTTCGGTGTGATGTATCATAGCGACCCACTGTAATTGTTAATTGTTATTTGTTAATTGTTAATTATACCACCACCTATGGATCCAGATTTTATCGATGTAGGCTCCGAACTGATCAAGCCAATTGGCATGACCGACTTTTTGTTGCGTCTCCTCATCAACGTGCTCTTCGTGATCGGCATCATCCACTTCCTCTACTATCGCCGCTCGCGTCGCGCCGACTACTACTTCACTTTTGCCATCATCTCGCTCTCGACCTTCATGATCGTGGCATTGCTGGGCACCGTGAAACTCAAGACAGGTTTCGCACTGGGCCTCTTTGCCATCTTCTCGATCATACGTTATCGAACGGAGTCGATGCCTGTACGCGAAATGACCTATCTCTTTGCCATCATCGCCATCTCGGTGGTCAACGCCCTGGCGGGTGATGCCGTAGGCTGGATCGGCCTCATTGCCATCAATGTCATCTTTGTCGTCGCCATCTCTTTGGCCGAACTGACACGCAAGATGAAACACCTTGCCTGCAAGTATGTCAAGTACGACCGCATCGACCTCATTGTCCCTGCACGTCGCGCCGAACTCATTGCCGACCTTGAGAAACGCCTGGGCATCACCGTTCGTCGTGTAGATATTGGAACCGTCAATTTCCTCAAGGATATGGCGCTCCTCAAGGTTTGGTATGAGCCAGAGGACGGCAACGAAGAAAACACGGTCGATGAACTAATCAGAAAGGTTCCCAATTTTTAATTTCTAGACAATCTAGAGATTCTAGATATTCTAGAGTATCCACGACACACATTATTCTGATGAAAAAATATCTTCTCTTCCTCCTAGCCATGCTCCCCATGGTCAGTATGGCGCAGTCGGATGCCGGATTGTGGACATCGGTCGGCATCGACAAGAAAATCAACAAGAAACTCTCGTTCGGCCTTGAAGGTGAATTCCGTTCGCGCAACGACTTCAAGACTGCCGACCGCTGGAGCGTGGGCCTCGATGCCACCTGGAAGTTCAACAAGAAGTTCCGCGTGGCCGCCGGCTACGTCCTCCTTAACGACAACCGCAAGGAGAAAATCAGTTACAACAACGACGATCCCACGTCGGTCAACTACTACAACAACTGGCGTCCCTCCTATTGGACCGTCCGCCATCGTGTGTTTGCCGGCTTCGGCCTGAGCACCGACGTTGGGCGCTGGTCATTCTCGCTACGCGAACGCTGGCAATACACCTATCGCCCCGAGAAGACCACTACGCGCTACGACTTCGACAATGCAAAGTGGGAAGACACCACCGTCAAAGGAAATGCCGGCAGTGTGCTGCGAAGCCGTATTCAGGCGGAATACGACATCCCATTGTGCACCTGGACCCCCAACGCCAGCGTTGAACTCTACAATGCCTGGTCTGTCCAAAAGGTGCGCTACACCATCGGTGCCGACTGGAAGATCAACAAGAAGAACTCCTTCAGCATCTACTATCGTTTCCAGGACAATCGCGGCAGTTCGGATGATGGAGATTTAGACATGCACATCATCGGCTTGGGTTACAATTTCAAATTCTAAGCAACAATGAAAAAAAATATCATCTATATACTGATGGCTCTAGCCGTCGTGGGCTTCTCAGCCTGCGAGAGCGACGATACCGACTTCAGCGACATCATCAACAACAATTCGGGAGGTGGTTCGCAAGGCGGTGAAGGCGGCGGAGAAGAAGGTGGTGGCGAAGAAGGTGGCGGCACTGGTGGCAACACTTCCGACCTCACCATTACCCAGAGCAGCAACCTATCGAAAGCTGTTGAAATCAACTGGACCAGCGTTGCTGCCGAACTTACCGTGGCTTCCGACATCTATTCCTCCCTCACCTTCGAAGGTACGGGAACACAGGTTATCATTACTTCGAGTGCCAGCCTCACCGACGAAGTGACCTACACCCTCAGCGGTACTGCCAGCAAAGGCTCGCTCTTCCTCAATGGTTCGACCGATGCCACAGTGGCCTTCAACGGCCTTACCCTCACCTGCGCCGACAGTGCTGCTGTCAACATCCAGAACGGCAAGCGCATCAACGTCGTTGTCGAGGGCAACAATACCCTCAAGGACGGAGCGAAGAGCAGCGGCAAAGGTGCTCTGGTGATCAACGGACATTCACAGTTCAGCGGCTCAGGAACATTGACGCTTTACGGCATGGCCAGTCATGCCTTCTGGGCTGACGAATACATCCAGCTCAAGCAATCGTTCACCGGAAGCCTTGTCGTGACCTACGCAGCAAGCGACGGCATCAATGTCAACCAATACTTCGAGCAAAACGGCGGCACCGTGAAGATATCGGGCATCATGGGCGACGGTCTGCAGGTCAACGCCGATGAGAAATATACTGGCTACGTCAACATCAACGGTGGCACCATCGACATCAGTGCGGCGGGTGCAGGATGCAAGGGCATCAAGGCAGCAGGATACATTCGCATCGACGACGACAAGTCGGCACCCGTCATCACTATTGCCAACAGCGGCACGGGCACCTACGACGACACCAACCGGAAGGCTGTAGGCGCAGCATGCATGACAAGTGATGCCGACATCACCATCGACGCAGGCACCATCACGCTCAGCGCAACGGGCAATGGCGGCAAGGGACTGAAGTGCGACTCCACATTCACCATGAACGGTGGCACGCTCTCGATCTCGACCTCAGGCACAGGTTTTACATCCAATGGAGACAGCACTTATCCAAAGGGTCTTAAAGCAGGCACCGACAGTGGCACACTTGCAGGCGGCATCGTCATCAATGGCGGCAATGTCAGCGTCACCGTCAGCGGAAAAGCCAGTGGTTGCGAGGGTATGGAGAGCGACAACATCATCACAATCAAGGGTGGTGTTACTACCGTCAATGCCTACGATGATGCCATCAACTCGGGCAGTGACATGACCGTCGAAGGTGGCTGCGTCTATGCTCGCTCGACCAGCAACGATGGTATAGACACCAACGGCAACTGCTACATCAAGGGCGGATTGGTATATGCCATCAGCGGCAATGCTCCCGAAGTGGCCATCGATGCCAACAGCGAAGAGCAGAAGAAACTCTACCTCACAGGTGGCACCATCGTTGCCCTTGGCGGACTGGAATCGGGTGCCAGCCTCTCGCAGACCTGCTATGCCGCTTCCTCTTGGAACAAGAATACCTGGTATGCGCTGACCTACGGTAACGAAACCTTCGCCTTCCAAACCCCATCGAGCGGCGGCACCACGATGGTTGTCTCCGCACCTTCTACCCCATCACTCCAAAGCGGTGTCAGCGTTTCGGGAGGCACGGAGATCTTCGACGGTGTGGCCTACACGGGCGCCTCGGTGAGCGGCGGCTCGGCTGTCTCGATCTCCAACTACACGGGCGGCAATCAGGGCGGAGGCCCTGGTGGCGGAGGTGGTCCTGGTGGCGGCGGTCATCCAGGTGGATGGTGATGATTTAATTTCGGGATTCCGGAATTTCGGAATAACGGCATTACGGAATAACGGTATAACGGAATAACGGTATTCCGGTATTACGAAAAAACTAGGGCGGCATTTCTTTTCGGAATGCCGCCCTGATTATTATAATCGGTCCTTATTTCAGCTTGAAATATCTATACTTAATGTCGTAAGCGAAGAATAACTCCATGCGGATGTCACGTCCCTCGTGCTCCTTCAACTGCTTGATAAAACGCTCAAGCATCTGTTGCTCGGTCTTATTGAAACCTTTCGGGTCCTTTAATTCCTTCTCTGCCTTGGCAATCTTACTAGGCAAAGAATCGGCGGGAATAGTAGGGAACGTGAGACGACTGCTGGAACTGATGGGCATATAGATGCCACCACCCAAATCACGACACTCGGTGCCCCCCTGAATATGTTCACCCTTTTTCTCTGTCTTCAGGATGCCCCAATCGTCTTCCACCACATGGAGACGGCTGACGGTGGTTCGGGTCTTCTTCTCCTTGACTTTTTCACCCTGCTCATTGACTTTCTCACGCTCGGTGGTGCGTGTTTCGATATATTCGAGCACGTCAATCATCTTGCCATCCTGTTCGTAGGAACCTACCAACTGGAACTTGTCGCGTGCCGAACCATAGCGACCCCAATCCTCATAATCACCATAGACTTCATCGAAGATGTTGGGCTCGATGAGGAGTTTATTGCTGTAGAGCGTCTTCTGTTCTTCGGCTGTGAGTTTTTCGTTACATTCGGTAATCTTCTGTTCCGAATCGGTAACCTTCCCATTCGTATAGGTGCGTACCAGCGACACTTTCGCCTTAAGCGATGGGTGGTCGAGCGCCAGGTTAAAGATCTTTTTATAGCCGCCTAACGCAAGGGCACTTTTCAACAGAATCATATACTTCTTGGGAATTATCTTGAAGAGCAAGTCCATGTCGTTCATGCCAGCATCATACTTCACCGCAGCCTGCCATGAGTCGATGCGTTTCTTGTTTTCCTTGGCCTTGTCCCAAACGTGACGCAACACGTAATGGGCAGGTGACTCGCCGTCGGGAGTAACGATGGCAGGAGGCAGCAGCATCAGTTTCTCGGTGAGTGCCTCGTTGTGAACCAGCGTCTCACCCTTGGTCAAAGTAAGTTCACGACGCACGGTCTGCTGGCCCATGCACGAATATTCCACCTTCAGATTGCCTGCGGGAAGTTCGTCGAGCATATATTCGCCCTTTTCGTTAGCAGCTATACCGCGATTGGCAGATGCGATATAGACCGTGGCATAAGGGCAAGGCGTACTGTCGTTGAGCAAAATGACTCCTTGCAGAGTCTGTGCCACACTTGGCAGCGCGAAAAGCGCCACCAGCAGAAAAGATATTAATAAATTCTTCATCTTTTTATCAGGGTTATCGGAGTATTCAGAGTATTCGGAGTTCTTCGAAAAAAATCATTTCAATACCACTTCCACAGGGCAGTGGTCACTGCCAAAAATCTCGTTGTGGATGCTGGCACCTTCGAGACGGTCGGCCAGGCGACTGCTGACCAGGAAATAGTCGATGCGCCATCCGGCGTTCTTCTCGCGGGCCTTGAAACGATAGCTCCACCACGAATAGGCTCCTTCGAGTGTAGGATAGAAATGGCGGAAGGTGTCGATGAACCCGGCATTGAGATGCTGGGTCATCTGCGCGCGTTCCTGGTCGGTGAAACCTGCATTCATGCGGTTGGCCTTGGGATTCTTAATGTCAATCTCCTCGTGGGCTACGTTCATATCGCCGCACACGATGATGGGCTTCTTGGCATCAAGTTCCTGCATATACCGACGGAAGGCTTCATCCCACGTCATGCGGTAGTCGAGACGACGTAGGCCGTCCTGCGAATTGGGTGTATAGACGGTGATGAGACAGAAGTCGGGATATTCGAGCGTGATGACACGACCCTCATGATCGGAGGTTTCTGTACCCGTTTCGTCAGTCCAACTACCTATTCCATAGTTGACCGAAAGGGGTTCATGTTTCGTAAAAATTGCGGTACCCGAATATCCTTTTTTCTCGGCATAGTTCCAATAGGACCGATAGCCGGGGAATTCGATATCGAGTTGACCCTCCTGCATCTTGGTCTCCTGCAAGCAGAAGAAATCGGCATCGAGAGTCTCAAACACTTCCTTGAAGTTTTTGCCCACTACGGCACGCAGGCCGTTTACATTCCAACTGATGAATTTCATACTTTTATCGCATTTTTGGGTGCAAAAATAACGATTATTTATCCTATTTCCAAATATTTGGCCGAAAAACGGCAAAAAAAACCGAATTGGTTTGGGTATAATTCGATATTTTAATATATTTGCGGCTGAAATATGCATTATCTTTGCCTCGAATCTTTTCCACGACATGAAGAAGGAACAACAGATAGTTTCGGCTTTCGACATCAAAGGGAAAGCCACTGCCGTGCAACCTTTTGGGAACGGGCACATCAACGACACATTCCGCGTCATCACCGAGGGCGATGACACGCCCGACTACGTGCTGCAGCGCATCAACCACCACATTTTCAAAAACGTGGATATGCTGATGGACAACATCATCGCTGTCACCGATCATATTCGCAAGAAACTGGAACAACAAGGCGTCAAAGACCTCGACCGCCGCGTGCTTCGATTCCTTCCCACCCGCGAAGGTAAATACTACCATTTCGACGGCGAATCGTATTGGCGACTGATGATTTGCATCGCCGATTCGGAGAGCTTCGATGTGGTCGATGCCAAGTATTCGCACTTTGCCGGCCTTGCCTTCGGAGAATTCCAGAATATGCTGGCAGATATCCCCATCGTGTTGGGCGAAACCATTCCTAACTTCCACAATATGGAATTCCGCCTTGAGGAGTTCCGCGAGGCAGTTCGTAGCAATCGGGCTGGACGGGCTGCCAAGGTGAGCGACCTCATCGACGGCATCGAGCAAAGAGCCGAAGCAATGTGCGAAGGTGAACGTCTGCATCGAGCTGGACTCCTGCCCAAGCGCATCCGCCATTGCGACACAAAGGTCAACAACATCCTCTTCGACCGAGAGGGACGAGTGCTTTGCGTCATCGACCTCGACACCGTGATGCCCAACTTCATCTTCTCCGACTACGGCGACTTCCTGCGCACTGCTGCCAACACCGCTGCCGAAGATGAACCTGACCTTAGCCGCGTTGGCTTCAACATGGAGATCTTCGAAGCATTTACCCGCGGCTATCTCGAAAGCGCACATTTCCTCACCGATATCGAGATTTCGCACCTCCCCTATGCTGCAGCGCTCTTCCCATATATGCAGACAGTTCGCTTCCTGGGCGATTATCTCAATGGCGACACCTACTACAAGATCGCATATCCCGAGCACAACCTCGTCCGCGCTCGAGCTCAGATGAAGTTGCTCGAAAGCGAAGAAGAGTGCATGCCTGGGATGAAAGAGTTCATTGCGACTTTGATCCCTTAAATAATTATAGTGCCTATAGTATTTATAGTCACTATAGCCACTATAGTCACTATTAAAAAATTCCCCCCAAAAAACATGAAACGTCATTTAATTCAGCTACTTCTTGCAGTACCAGTAATCTGCAGTATCATCCTTTGCGGATGCAACAGCAACGCACATAAAAGCCGCATCATCCCCGTGGAAACACCAACTCGTCCTGCCGGACAGAAAGACGTGCTCGGGCTTCGCCTTCCACCCATCGACACCATTCGTGTCGGCTTTATTGGCCTTGGCATGCGAGGCGAAGATGCCGTCTATCGCTACACCAACCTCCCTGGTGTGGAAATCAAGGCGCTCTGCGACCTGCATCAGGAGCGTGCCGACTCGTGTCAGCGTTTTCTTCGTGCAGCAGGCTTGCCCGAAGCAGATACGTATGCTGGTAGCGAGGATGCCTGGAAAGCTGTTTGTGAACGTCCTGACATCAATCTTATATACATTTGCACCGACTGGATTGACCACGCTCCCATGATGCTCTATGCCATGGAGCACGGCAAGAACGTGGCTTGCGAAGTGCCCGCAGCCTTGACAATGCAGGAGATTTGGGACGTGATCAACATGGCCGAACGTACCCAACTCCATTGCATGATGCTCGAGAACTGCGTCTATGACTTCTTCGAGATGACGACGCTCAACATGGCACAGCACGGTGTCTTCGGTGAACTGATGCACGTCGAAGGTGGCTACTTGCATTGCCTCGAACCCTATTGGCCCGAATATAACGACGACTGGCGAATGAGATACAACAAGGCACATCGTGGCGACGTCTATCCGACCCACGGCATGGGGCCTGCCTGTCAGTTGCTCAACATTCATCGCGGCGACCGCATGAAGACACTCGTCTCGATGGACACCAAGGCCGTCTCCCTACCAGCTTATCTGAAAGATGTACGAGGCGATACTGCAAACGTAGCCAACGGTGACCACACGATGACGATGGTCCGCACCGAACTAGGCAAGAGCATGCTCATCCAGCATTGCACTGCTACTCCCCGACCTTACAGCCGCCTCTATGAACTGACCGGCACAAAAGGTTTTGCACAGAAATATCCGAGACCAGGCTACTCCATCAACTCGCATAGTTTCGTCAGTGATGCCGTTCGCGATTCGTTGACGCAAGCCTACCGCAGCCCCATCCTCACTGCTGACCTCGAAGAGAATGCACGTCGTGTGGGCGGACATGGCGGCATGGACTTCATCATGGACTACCGCCTTGTCTATTGCCTGCATCACGGTCTTCCCCTCGACATGGACGTCTATGACCTTGCCGAGTGGTGTTGCATCAGCCCCCTTTCCGCCCTCTCGCTCGAAAATGACTTTGCTCCTGTCGAAGTCCCCGACTTCACGCGTGGCAATTGGAACAAGGTGCAGGGATTCAGCTACACATTTGAATGAATTACTATGCTGTTCTCTTGCCTAGATTATTGAAAAATGAGGATGGATTGGTAATTTTTTGAAAAAGAGGAATTCGCAATAACAACGATATACAGAGAATAATTAGTGAAACTACGAGAAATAAAGAGATCAGGTTTTTAGGGAAAACAAATCTGCTTAAAACCTTCATAAAGAGAAGGATGAAAAAAACGTGATAGAGGTAGTAATTCAAAGTATGCTTTCCTTGTGTTGCGATCCATCTGGTAGAAGGACAGACATTGATGAAAGCCACAGACATCGGAATGCATAGGGCAAAAGATGCTAACCTTATGTACATTCCTGTAATATCACGGTACGGATCTGTATGATTAAGATTAAGATTGTCTACCTTAATGATACACAATAGAACAAAAAGAGCCACCAAAAAGAGTCCACACCATAATCTATACTTCGAATCAATAAAGAGGCTCTTTCCCCTCATGCAATGTCCTAACATGAAAAATGGGAGGAATGCAAAAGTCCTTTGCAGAGACAAGAAACGATCAAACGGAAGAAAACCTGCAAGTATACCGATTGCAAAAGAAACGATGATAACCAGTTTCTTGTTTAAAAGTATTTTATCGGGAATTATTTGCAATAAGATTCTCCAGTAGAGAAGACTAAGAAGGTACCACAATCCCCACATTGGGGTAAACACAGTTTCGATTGCTATTTCTCCGCTAGCAAAATATCCATAAGCAAGCCATATCAGTTGGAAAAGAATCAGTGGTTCTATTAAACTCCAGCAACTTGACAGGAATTTACGGCTATCTTTCTTTTGTGAGAAATAACCAGATATGAATATGAACAACGGCATATGAAACATATAAATCCAATTCCATAGCGAAGTGCCGCCTGATATCGAGTTGAACTGATTACTTTCTAGCACATGACCTGTTACTACCAGCAGGATAAGACAAAACTTAACCGAATCCAATCGGGGATCCCTCGATGAAGCTATAACAAATGATTTATCTGTTTCTGTAATCATAGAAACTAATGAATATCTTTTTTTAGAATTATCTTTTAACCGCGCCAAATAATCCATATGGTGGCTCCTCTTTCACCAGCGCATCGATGTAACTGCGGATGGTGGCGTGGAGGAATTGGAATTGCTTGATGGCTTTCTGTGCATCGGTGAGGTCGATTTCCTCGTAGGCGATACGATTGAACTTGGCGAAGTTGATGGGAATCCAGGAATTGCCGAGGGTAACAGAAGAAGGTTCAATCTTTATGCTTTCGCATTCGACAAGCAAGTCCTTGGGGTTCTGCTTGATGTTGTAATAAAGAATATCGAAGCAACGATAAGCCTTGCCAATCTGAATATGGTCGCAAGGAATGCCTTTCATCGATAAAATGTATTGGCGAATGCGGGCAACCGACTGGTAGAAAAGTTCGATGCCACGCATATACTGCTCCTGCGTGATCTCCTGAATGAAGAAGTCGGGAGCAGTCTCCATATCGATATGGTCATACTCCACCTTTACCGCATAGTCGCCATCGTAGTCGAGCGTCTCACAGCGATAGACGTGCTTCGCGTTGTAACTAGGCATGTAGGTGCCCAGCACGTGATAGAGACGATTCTCACGGAGGTAGCGCCGCCCAACGTAGTATCGTCCGATGAAAGGGTCTTGTTCCATTATTGGAGTTAAGAGAGGTTTGGAGGGGTTAAGAAGGGTTAAGAGGGGTTCTCCCCCTAAGCAGGGGGATTGAGGGGGTCTAATATGCCAAGAGATACCAGAGGTCACGCAGACATTGCTCGGGATCCCATTCATAGTTGAAGGTCCACTGGGCAGTCATCTCATAGTTGCGAGGTGAGCCCACGGCCTGCTGGAGGTTGTCGTCGAGCCAATGTCCTTGTCCGCCTTCGCGAATGCAATGATAGTAATAGACACGATTGCCCCACGGACATGGATCGAGCACCTTGTCGGAATAGGCATATTGGATGTTGGCATCGAGAATCTGTTCTGAAAGGTGACAATTGAGCAGATAGATCTGATGGTCATGATGATAACGGCCTAGGAGTGTGGGTGATTTGGCGTCAAACCAGGAATCCTTGACCACAAACTTCTTCAACCTGTTGCCACGACCGTCGTGCCAAAGGATGGCGCGGCCATCACCGTAGAATTTGCAACGCGTGGCAAAGCACCAACCACGTGGACACATGAAATCCACACCCGGGCAACGCAGGTCGAGGTCAGCATGATAGTACATGCCTTCGCCCTCAGGTGCCCAAAGTGAAAGTGCATCGTTGCCATCGGCCCAGACATTGCAGTTGACGATGATGGTATGGTTGGCACTTCCGTAGATGGCCATCTGATGGACGGTCGTCTCTTCGACTGTCGTTCCGTAGTTGTTATATACGGTCATACCGCTGATGACACAGTTGTCGGCCTCCTCGGTGAGTACGATCACACCCATGTGTACCTTCTTGCCCTTGTATTCGGGGACCGTGATGGTATTGCCTGTTTCGGCAAGAATGAGACGTGTGCTGTCGCGATCCTCTCCCACCAGCACGATGTTCGGCTTGTCGATGATGACCTTCTGACGATAGATACCATTCATAACAAGGATCTTGAAAGGTTCAGTGCCTTCATCGGGAGCCTGTTCGATGGCTTTTTGGATGCTTTCGCCAGGACGTACCACGATGTCAAAGTTCTTGGGATTGATGACAGGTTTGCGGTCCATGTCGATGAGACCAGTTTCGTTGGCACCTTTGGTGTCGAGGCTGATCTTCACCTTATGTCGCTTGTCGTACTTGTCTGCCCAAGTCTCATAGAGCGGATATAATTCTGCAGGACGTGTGACATACCAACCATAGCCATTGCGGCGCTCGGGACCAATCTGATCGAGGTGCTTGCGTGGCAAACCATCGCGATCGCAAACGTAGGGTTCAACATTTACGAGGTCGTAGAAACGTCCCCAAAGCGGTGAAGCCGTAGGATCTTTCTCAAGATGCGTGTCGGCATCGGTATCGTTTCGTCCTTGATGTGCTCGCACGTAGCGCAGGCCGGTGAGTTTGTAGGTGTCGAGCCATTTCATACCACCATGCACAGCTGCCTTGACGCGCTTGTCGGGATTAGGCAGCTCCATGAGCAGACGCAGGATGCCTGCACTCTCCGACGGGCCGTAGGATGGCAATTCATAGGCACGGGCAGCAGCCGGCTCGAATGTCTCGTGATCGTGCTGTTGGCACCAGATGGTAGGCTTGCCTTTCACGCGAATCTGTGTATTGAGGATACAGTCGATGCCTTTGTCGAACGAAGCGCGAAGCCTTGCTTTCATCTCGTCGTCGATAAGATCGCCGCCGTAGATGTCGCGTCCCTCGAAGAGGTCACGGAAGAGGGTGAGTGTATTCACCATGGCGTCATCATTATAAGTGATATGCACCTGATAGCCACGATTGTTGGGCCAGAACTGTGGCCAACCTCCATTCTCGTATTGTCCGCTGAGCAAGTATTCCACGCCACGACGGAAACCGTCCTTATAACGCTGTTCGCCCGTCTGCTTATAGAGACGCGCCAGATATTTCATCTGCATCGTGGTGGCTCCGTTGTCGATGGTCGAATCGTCGTCACGTTGCTTATCGCGTGCTATTCGGGCACGTTCCTCGGGAGTGAGGTTGCGTGCCATATCGATATTCTTGGGCCAACCGCCCGTGACACGCTGATAGAGCAGCATCTGGTCGCCAATGCGTCGAGCCTCGTCGGTTTGGAAGAATGCATCATCGGTGGCACGCATCGGATTGCGAGGTTGCGCAAGGAGATTCACAGATAAAAGACTGCAAACAAGCAGCAGAAGGAATCGGATGGAAAGACGTCGTTTCATATGTTGGTGTGGATTGATTAATACGCCGCAAAAATAACGAATAATTCGGCAAATTCCAAGTTTTTGACCATAATTCTTCCAATTTTGCACAAAAGAAGACACAAGGATACCATCCTATTCATTTTTTAATTATCTTTGCAACGCAATTTTCAACAAATAGATATGGAAAAAGACCCGATGCAATGGGAAGTGCTTGAGAGCGAATACCTCTTCAAGCGTCCCTGGCTGACAGCAAGACGCGAACACGTGAAACTACCCACAGGGGCCGAGATTCAGGATTTCTACATCTTGGAGTATCCAGATTTCTGCAACGTCATCGCCATCACAAAGGAAGGACAATTCGTGCTAGAACGGCAATATCGTCATGCCCAACAAATCACAGGCTACGAGATTCCTGCCGGGTGTGTCGAACCAGGGGAAGATGCGATGGAAGGCGCCAAACGCGAACTCTACGAAGAGACTGGTTATTCGGGCGGCGAATGGCGTCACTTCATGACCATCAGTCCCAATCCTGGCGCATGCACCAACTACAGCCATACGTTCCTCGCCATCGGCGTGGAGAAAGTTTCAACACAACATCTGGAGGAATCGGAAGACATCCGTATCGAACTTTTCAGCCAGGAAGAAGTCTTTGAAATGCTCCAACGCGGAGAGTTTCATCAAGCCATGATGGTCGCTCCGCTGTGGAAATACTTTGCAGAGAAGCACACCCAAAATAACCCTTTATAGCCCATTTGTTATCGTCAGCAGCCAAGCTTGGCTGCTTGCAAAACAACCATACAAAACCGCCCCAATGATTAAAGCCCTGATATTCGACTTCGGAAAGGTGCTCGTCGATTACGACTTCGCACACATCATCGACCCTCTCTTCGACAACGAGGAGGACAGACAGGAGTTCTACACCTTCTTCGCCTCGTTGGAGTTCATCAACGAATTGGATCGCGAAGTCACCCCTTTTATCGACATCATCCGCCGCAAACAACAGGAGTATCCTAAATACACTGAGCAACTTCAAGTATTCTTCGACAAGTATGTGGATTTTGTGACAGGCGAAGTGCCCGGCATGAAATTGCTTTTGAAAGAACTGAAGGCCAGCGGTTATGAACTATATGGTCTTACCAACTGGAGCAGCAAGGTGCACCAAGTGATGAAGAACTACGACATCTTCGACCTGCTCGACGGACAGGTCATCTCGTCGGAAGTGCATCTTCTCAAGCCGGAGCCCGAGATTTACGAACATTTGCTCGAAAAGTTCGACCTCCAAGCAGAAGAATGCGTCTTCACCGACGACAAAGCCATCAATGTCGAAGGTGCAGCAAAGGTTGGTATGCACGGCATCGTCTTCCAAGATGCGGCACAATATGTACATGAACTAAAGTCTATTATCGAACAATCCGCATGAAGAAATACATCGGCATCCGGTACGCCAAGGCTGAACGTTTTGGCAAACCCATCCCTACCCCCGACCTCCAGTCGGTGGACAATGTCGAGTGCCGGGTGACCATCTGCCCACAGAATCCGTCGAGACTCGACACGTTGCTAGGACTTATGTCGAGCGGAGAAGAGCAAAGCGAGGATTGTATGCGGCTCTCCATCTTTACACCAGCTACCGAAGGCATGCATCCCGTCCTGGTTTGGATTCATGGAGGAGCTTACCTGACGGGAAGCGGGATGTATCAGCGCTATGATGCGAGCGAGATTTTGAAACAAGGCAACATTGTCGTAGTCAACATCTCCTATCGCATGGGCGTGTTCGGATTCTATTACGACAAAGAAAAGGATATCGTTAACCTCGGCCTGCTGGATCAAGTCTGCGCTTTGCAATGGATTCAGCGGAACATCCGCCTCTTCGGTGGTGATCCCGAACAAGTAACCGTCTTCGGACAATCAGCGGGTGCTCATAGCGTACTATGCCACATAGCTCAGCAGAAGCAAGTACTTTTTCAGAAGGCCATCCTCGCCAGTGCTCCATTCATTCCAGCTACTGCCAAGGCACAAGCCAAGAGGACACGCAAGTTCCGTACTTTCCTCAACGACAACCCCAAGACAGCCCCGCTTTCGAAAATGCTTGAAGCACAATACAACGCTTCGCACGGCACCCTTGGCGGTATGCCTTTTGCACCCGTCTGCACCGACATCAAGGCACCTGAACAAATCATTCCCGGGCTGAAATCCGTCCTTATCTGGACGCAGCAGGACGATGCCCTGCCTTTCGTTCCTTTCCGTTTCCTGAATGGCATCGTGACAAGGATCGTCTTTCGCTGGCCAGCCGAGAAATATGCGAAACATCTTGAAAAGAAAGGTGTGAAAACGGAAACGTGGCTGCTGGATTGGAGACACGGACAATCATCCTTCGGGGCGATTCATTGCCTGGAACTGCCTTTGATCTTCGGAACGTGGGAACAATGGAAGGATGCGCCCTTCCTGGAGGGTGTGAGCAGACAGGAATATGAAGAAAAAGGCGCTGCATTCAAGCAGCGCCTCATAGGGTTTGTATCAGCCAAGCTTGGCTGATGACACCGACAAACAAACAGGACAAACAATCAATTGTTAACTGTTATTTGTTAATTGTTATTTATTTAACCATTGTCGATGTTAGTCATCACGTAGTTGAGGAGTTTCTCAGGCGAAGCCATGAGTTCCTGGCGGGTATGCTTGTCGTCAAAACTCTTGAGATACTTGATGGTATAGTCGATGATTGAGTCGCTGAATACGCCTTCCGAACTATAGATGGCACGATCCTTGTTGAGTTCATCGGCAGCCTCTTCACACGAACCGGGCAACTGCTCGAGTGCCTCCTGCACTTGGCGGTTGCTCTTGTCGTGTATGTTCACACCAAGATCGACGTAGGTGCGTTCGGCAACCTGCAGGGCATCGGGCATCTCGAAGCCATGACGCGCGGCACAGCAAAGAGCTGCCATCAGCAGGTAGGTGTCGGCCATACCATCGGAGGCACGCCATTCGAAGGTCTGCTTGATGGAGAGGTCCTTGTTAAGCGGTTTCTCGCAGGGATTGACCTTGCTGGCCATATCCATTTCGGTCTGCCAGCCAAGAGGAACGCGCACCAGTGCTGAGCGGTTGCTGAATGACCAGCACAACGAAGTCGGAGCCTCCTGATGGGGCACAAGGCGCATAAAGGAAAGCGGATGGGGATTACCGAAGGCGGGCAGTGATGTGCCTGCATCCATATAGCCCGCGATAGCACGGCGTGCATGGTAGCTGAGTTTGCCACCTTCGAGCATCATGCTCTTGCCTTCCTTGGTGAAGCGGCAATGTACGTGCATACCCGAACCGGCCTTGCCCACAGTAATCTTGGGTGCAAAGGTCAACTCCACGCCATATTGATAAGCCAGCTGACGCATGATCCATTTGGCAATGACGAGCTGGTCGGCTGCATCTTCGATATTGGTGGGCAGGAATTCGATCTCATTCTGCTCATAGATCTTTCCATCCTCCGTGAAATTACCCACCTCGGAATGTCCGTACTTGATTTCGCCTCCGCACTCGGCAATCAGTTTCATAGCCTCGGTGCGCAGTTCGGCAAACTTGTTGAACGGTGCACTCTCGTGGTAACCGCGCTGGTCCTCAACCTGATAGAGAGGATCCTGTTCGCCGATGACGTAGTATTCCAGTTCGCCCATCGTCTCCATCTGCATACCCGTCTTGCGAACGAAAGCCTCATTGGCCTTGTGCAGGATATACTGGGGCGACGACTCGAAGAATTCGCCATCACGATCGAGGAAAGCACACAGCACGTCGAGAGAAGGTTCCTCGGCAAAAGGATTGACGAAAGCCGTCTTGTAACGAGGCATCACGTAAAGGTCCGAGCGTCCGGCCTCCACGAAGGGGAAAAGGCTCGAACCATCGACACGTTCGCCAGCCTCAAGGATGCCACGCAGATGCTCCTCGCTCTGGATCACGAAATTCAGGGTCTTCAGGCGACCGCCCCAACCGCAATAATGGAAATTGATGAAGCGAATGTCGTTCTCTTTGCAATAGTTGATGAGGTCCTCACGTGTGAAATCCTTGGGTTCCTTCTTCAGGAAACGCACCAATGGATTGGGACTCATCGAAATCTTGGAATTACTCATAATCAATCTGAAAATGTTGTTTAGAATAAGTGATTGAGGGCGCAAAGGTAAGGATAAACATTCATTTTGCCAAACATCGGCACGTTTTTCACGCTTTTTCCGATGTCTTCGGTAACAAAATGCAAACAGAGATTACATTTATCAAAAAATATCCTAAAATAATCCGCAAAGACTTTGGAAAGAACGCAAGAAATGATTATCTTTGCCCACGAAAAAGGAATTTATGACTTAACCCCCACATTTATGAAAGCACTATTTATCGGAGGAACTGGCACTATCAGTTCGGCAATCACAAGGCTGGTGGCACAGACACCAGGCTGGGAACTTTATCTTCTGAACCGTGGTACGCACAAGAACGAAGTGCCAAAAAACGTAAAGACCATCATCGCAGACATCAACGACGAGGCAGCTGCCGAAATGGCACTCGCAGGCATGTCGTTCGATGTGGTTTGTGACTTTATCGGATTCGTTCCCGAACAGGTGGAGCGCGACTATCGACTCTTCAAAGGTCGTACGAAACAATTCATGTATATCAGTTCGGCATCAGCCTACCACAAACCACTCTCCTCGCCTATCATCAACGAAGGCACCACGCTGGCTAATCCCTATTGGCAATATTCGCGGAATAAGATTGCCTGCGAGGAACTGCTGATGCGTCATTATCGAGAAGAGCAATTCCCCATCACCATCATCCGCCCCAGCCACACCTATTGCGAACGCGGTGTGCCGGTGGCTGTTCACGGCAACAAGGGCAGTTGGTCAGTTCTGAAACGTATGCTTGAAGGAAAACCTGTCATCATCCCAGGAGATGGTACGACACTTTGGACCCTAACTCACAACTCTGATTTCGCCAAGGCATTCGTCGGCCTGATGGGCAACAAGCACGCCATCGGCGAGGCATTCCAGATTACTGGTGACGAAAACCTTACATGGAACCAGATTCACGAGATCATCGCCAATGTCCTCGGTGTCGAACTGAAAGCCTACCACGTCTCGTCGGACTTTCTGGCAGCCGTGGGCACGCAGTACGACCTTTATGGCGGATTGCTCGGCGACAAGGCTTGCACCGTAATTTTCGACAACTCGAAGCTGAAACGTGCCGTGCCCGAATTCGTTGCCACTGTCCGTTTCGACCAAGGTGCACGCATGGTTATTGAGCACATCCTAGCTCATCCGGAACTTCAGCAGGAGGATCCCGAGTTTGACGCTTGGTGTGACCGCATTATAGAAGCCATTGAAGAAGCAAAAACAAAAGTAAAGTGAAATTAGGAATAGATTTGGGCATCAGCGCCACCAAAATCATTTCGCTGAACGGTAAAGAGACCTATTGCGAAGAAATCTGGGAAGACCGTTTCTCGGAGAACAAGCTGCAGGACTATCTGAAACGTCATCACATAGAAGCAACTGACATCGAACATTTCGCCTTGACAGGAGTGGGCAATGATCAATTTGGGGATTCGCTCCTCGGCATTCCCGCCATTCACGTGGATGAGTTCGACGCCAATGCCAAGGCGGCGCGCTGGCTTTGCAAGGACGAGACATTCATCGTCGTGTCGTTGGGCACTGGCACCAGTTTTGTACTGCTTGATGGCCCAACATCAAAGCACCTTGGAGGCAGTGCACTTGGTGGAGGTTCGCTCTATGGACTGTTCCGACTGATGCTTCCCGGTATCGATTATTCGCAGTTCCGATCGTTGGCTACGAAAGGCTCCTTGTCCAATATCGACCTTGAGATTGGAGACGTCAGCAAGGAAGCCTTGCCCAATCTACCCCTCGACGTGACAGCCACCAACTTCGGCAAGGCAAGTCCCGACTCGAAGCCCGAAGACATCGCTGCCGGACTCGTGAACCTCGTCCTCCAGAACATCGGCGTGATGGCCCACCTTGCAGGCAAAGGATTCGGCATCCGAACCTTCGTCTGCATCGGTCGAATGACCACACTACCCCATGTACGTGAGATATTCGACCGTCTGGAACAACTCTACAAGATCCGTCTGCTCATTCCCAAGAATGCAACCTTTATGACAGCCATCGGCGCTGCACTTTCGTAAAAACTATTAATAATGTCAATTGTTTGGATCAGTGCCGCTGGACTGTGCGGCGCGACGCTCATCGGTTCGTTGCTGGGATTTCTGATCAAGGAGCTCCCGCACATGTGGAATGATGCCACGTTAGGCTATTGCGCCGGCGTGATGCTTGCTGCCGCTACTCTGGGCCTCATCGTCCCAGCCTTTGATATGGTCGAAGGGTGGAGCAACTGGATTGTAGTGGTCGGCGTGATGGGTGGAGCGCTTTTCCTCAATGTGCTCGACTACGTGACTCCACACCTCCACCAGATTACGGGTCTAGACCCCGAGACACATGCCAACAACAGCACCATCAACCACATCCTGCTCTTTGTCATGGCCATCGCCATCCACAAACTGCCCGAAGGCATGGCCGCAGGCGTGAGCATGAACGACATGGGTTCGGGTGAAACATCCTGGTCTGTCACCTTCGGCATTGCTCTGCAGAATGTGCCTGAAGGCATGGTGGTCATCGCTCCTCTTCTATTGGCGGGCGTCTCCAAGATACGCACCTTTCTGATTTCGCTTGCCATCGGCCTGCTCGAAATTGTTGGCGTTTGGATTGGCTACGCTTTGGGTGCTGCCTCCGAGGCATTCCTCCCAGTAATGCTCGGATTTGCAGGTGGAGCCATGCTCTACGTGACGTCGGACGAAATGATTCCAGAAACCCATGCGCATGGTTATCAAAAACAGGCGACCTACGCACTGGTTCTTGGATTTGTGACGCTGATTCTGCTCGAAAAAATAATCTAGGCAATTAACAATTAATAATTAACAATTAATAATTATCCTATTAACATTTTATTATTAGCTCTGAATCAATCATGAAAAAAGTATTTATGACCCTCATGTTGCTGTGCTGCACCTTAGCAGTCATGGCACAGTATGCTCGCATCAACGACATCCCTTACAGCACAGACCCTGATGCCTATGCTCAGGAGCGTTGCAAACTCGATGTGTATTATCCTACCGACGTGAAGGATGCGCCCGTAGTGGTATGGTTCCATGGTGGTGGCCTCGAAGCAGGCAACAAACAC
>ONNR01000041.1 GCA_900319235.1 uncultured Prevotellaceae bacterium | reverse complement strand
TTTCAAGTTTTTCAAAGATCATATGCCAACCTCCTGTAAAGGGGGCTTGGGCTGTTTCTTCACTACACTCGCCTTACGCGGGTGTGGGAAACTTTAGTTGTTAATTATTAATTGTTATTTGTTAATTGTTATTTGTTAATTTCCATTGTTATTTGTTAATTATTAATTGTTAATTTTTTTTGATACTTACTCCGCCAAAGAAGTTGCTTGCCACGATGTGAAGGCTGGGGACGTTGGGCTTTGGATTCCCGTCTGTCTCATTCCCCACACCTCCAATGAAACTTCTGCTCTTGACCACTACGTTCACTGTGGATGGAACGTAAAGCTCCACGCCGCCCAGGAAGGTGTGGATGTCGATCTCCTCGTCCTCGGTGATGACAGCCTCGCGCAGATCCATGCTGATGCCGCCGCAGAAGGCATCGAGCCGGGCTCCCTTGAACGTCTCTCCCTGATACACATATTCGTCGGCACCGTAGTGAACCGAACAGTGGATGCGTTTTCCCTCGTCACCGATTGGCAGGGGGCGTCGAAGCCATTGGTCACGGTCGCGCATAAAGCTTTCGATCAACAGTTTTATGCCTACATATATTAATAGAATAGGAGTGAGGTAGATCATCCAGCGTTGTGCGAAAAGGTTTTCGAACCAGTCCAGATGGATGATGTCCCAGATACTTGCCAGCTTGAGTATGCCGGCAACGAAAAGTGTGATTCCAACGAATGTCCTTGCTTTCATATTCTTTGCAGATTATTTTTAATCAGAATTGCTGGTGCAAAGATATAAAGTAATGCAAAAACCTGCAAAATTCTGGGATATTTTGCAGGGTTTTGTGACGAATGGCCAAAAATGTTGGGATAAAAGGTCTAAATGTGACGAATGGTTTGGAGAAATGACCGAAAAAGTGTATCTTTGCGCCCATCATGAAGAATGGACAAAATGAAACTTTGCGGACGCGAATCATCAGCGTCTGCTTCACGATACTGGCACTTGCGGTCTTCAAGCCCTTTGGACTCGATGCGTGGCAGTGGGAGGCTTATGCCCACCTGCTGATGGTCGGTTTGTTGGGAGTGTGTGTTTGTATGCTCACCGAACTGATCTTGAAATGGGTGGTCAGGATGCCGAGGCGTTCAGACAATGGAGTGGAATACATCATCCGACGCAATCTGTGGTTCCAGCTCATCAACACGCTGCTCGTCACGGTGATGATCTGCCTCTATCGGCACTTCCTGCTCAGCGACCGAGTGGAGGGCAACAGGCTGTCGTGGAGCAACTTCTTCGAGACGCTCGTCATCATCGCATTCTGTTCGTTTGCCATCGGCCTGTATTGGCGATTCAAGTTCCGCAGTCGTTACCTGGCCGCCGAACTTGAGGAGACTCGTCTCTTGAACGAACAGTTGCAGCAACTGCAGCAGGATGCCGTGCAACGTGTTGACGCTGCACCATCGGTCGAGACGATTGAGAAGGAAACTTTGTCGAGGGAACCCGTCCCTGGCGCAATCGTGCTGAAAGGAACGACCAGCGACTCGGTGACGATTCCCCTTGCCGACTTTCTGTATGCCGAGGCAGTAGGTAACTATGTGAAGGTATATCAATGGAGCGACAACGAGCTGCGAACCGATATGATTCGCGCTACGATGAAGCAGGTCGAAGGTGATCTGCAGGCAAGCCGGTCGGTAGTGCGTTGTCATCGCGCCTTTCTGGTCAACCTGCAGCAGGTCGAGCAGATTGTCACCCGTTCGGGAGCGATGCATCTGCTCATCAGGCACAGTCACGACTCCATTCCCGTTTCGCGCAGCAATGTCGCGCAGGTGAAGGAGGCGATCACAAACTATTGATTATTGGGAGTAAAAAGGGAGTAAAAAGGGAGTAAAAGGGGAGTAAAAAGGACGTTACCTTTGCTTGACGAGTTTGGGACGAGCAATCAATTGTTAATTATTAATTGTTAATTGTTAATTCTAAGTTCTCCTCCCGTGTGACTGATGGGAGCGTTGTCGGTGTCGAGACCTTCCTCGGGGAAGCCTGCCGTGGTGCGTGCCGTGACGCTGCCGCCCGTCTGGTAGTAGGTGGGCTGACCTTCCAGCTCCTTGGCACGTTGGGAATCGAAGTTTTTGGGTATGGAGGTTGCCCAGGGTTTGAGTTGGCCTCCGTTGATGTCGATGCCGTCGTTGTGGGAACTCACGGCATTGACGATGCCGCCATTCACGGTCATTGTCATCAGGGCGTTGATGGCATCGTCGTAGGCTTCTACGTTCAGGATGCCGCCGTTGATGATGATGTCCCTTTTCGATTCGAGGCCTTCAGCTCCCGGTGTGCAGGTCGATAGCGTGATGGTGCCGCCCTCGATGAGGATGGTGCCCTGTGCCTTGATGGCCTTGGCAGTTCCCGAGAAGTCGTAGCGCTGATAGCCTGGGGGAGGAGGAGGGAGCGTGTCCCCTTCGGCAAGGTTCCGAGGGAGACCCGGACCTTTGCCCAGCCATACCGACTGGGGAAGCACTTGCATGTGTTCGGGTTGTCCGCTGGTGGTGATGGTGATGGTCGGGTCGTCCTTGATCTTGAGGTTCCCGTCGATGTTGATGCCCTTGTGTCCTGTTCCTTGAGCGACGATGGTGAGTGAGCCGTCGCCGCCGATGGTGAGGTCACCAGCGGCTTCGATGCCCGCATCGCCGAGGGTATTCTCGGTGTTGTCGGCAAGGTTCAGATAGGTCGGTTTTGTACCCTTCAGCACCAGGGCTGCGTCGGTGGGGTTCAGCAGCTTCAGGCCTTCGAGCAGGACGAAGGTCCTTTTCGCTGCGGTGAGTTCGAACTGCCCGTTTGCACATTCTCCACTCAGGTGAATCTTCAGACTCTTGCCCACGGTCTCGTTGGCAGTCATCGAGAGGAAGCCCCGGTCGATGGTCCATTTCAGACCTGCCGAGCCCTCGCCTCGGATGCCGACACGTTCGCCGTTCCATTCCACGTAGATGTGTTCCGTCACCTTGAAGCGCGACGAGAACATGAGTATTGCTGCGATGAGCGCGGCTATGATTGCCAGTGCGGCGATGGCTTTCTTCATTTATTCAGTGCTTGTACCGATCCGTCTCGGTTGATCATTAGATAATGTGTATCTGTTTCGAAAAAACTCGAATTCGGGTCTCCGGAATTGCGGTATCTTGGGCCACCGATACAGGTGATTTCGTTGGTGCCTTCGATCAACGATGACATCGGCATCTTGTATAGGTACATGAAGTAGGAGCCCATGTAGGCGAAATATAGGTAGTCGTTTTTGATGGTGAAGGCTTGGGAGACTGGTCTGTTGGGCTTGCCGACAAAAGAGGTTTCCAAGGGTTTCCCTATGGGATAGCGATAGACCTTGCCCGCCTGCGAGAAATAGACATGGTCGTTGTAGGTGCCGCATAACTGACTTTTCTCGGACAGCGGTACTCCATCGCTGTCTTCGTTCTTGTAGAGGACCTCTGGCTCGTCCCAGGTGTTCGTGTCGAGGTGATAGGTGAACAACCTGTTCCCCTTCAGCGCACGGAAGGTATTCGCGTCCTCAAACCACGTCTTTGGTGCTGTGGTGCTCTGAAATGTGATGTCCTCCCATTGTTTCTCCACGGTATCGTAGCGCTTGAGGTAACCAGTGTACTGGGTCCAGCACCAGACGTAGACATACCTGTCGTCGATGGCGTGCGCCCTTGTACCGAATATCATTGTTCGATTGGGGATTTTCTGACTGAACTCGATCTTGTGCGTTTCGAGATTGTACCCGTATAGCATTGCAATATCAGTCGAATAGAGGAAATTGCCCACTTTGCATACGTAGGGACTGCCGCAATTGCCCCAATCTGACCAGGCCTCGCGGTTGAAGGAACACTTCACGCCTGTATTGAAATCGATGCCGCGCACCTTGTCCTTGATGCGAAGGGTAGTGGTAAGCGAGGTGAAATTTTCATTCTCCACAATTGGCAGCAATTCAATATGGTGTTCGTCCTGGCTGAACTTGATTGAGTAGAAGTCCGAGAATTCGTTTTTTGTCGTGTTGAACTCATACTCACCAACGGGCGTGGCATTCGAATAGTAGATGGTCAATGGCTCGCCGGCCTTGACCACCGAAGACGAGATGCTGTCGATGAGCGGGCCCATGACACTCACGTCGAAAGGATATGACTTGCCGTATTGCAGCAGTTGCAGTGTATAGCCTCCGTAGGCAAAGCATCTGACATCGGGGGCTACGATGCTGTCGCTGTAGCATTGAATACTGGCATTCGATATGTTAAACCCTGTGTTGGATTTGAGCGAAATGGCATTGGGGCGAAGGGAGAAGTTTTCGCCATAGATGCGAAGCACGCCACTTGTGCCCGTCGGGCCGCTGAAGTCGAAGCGCGTCTCCTTGATGAGCGGCTCAGCGCTGCCGGGGATGACTGCCGTCTGGTTGTCGCTTCTGACGGCCCCTATGTCCGTATGCGCGTAGGCGTAGGCCTTGATCTCGTCCATGGCATACCCTCTTTTGCTTTCGCCGATATAGACGTTGGGCGAAGACGAAGGTTCGAGTCGGATCACTCTGGTCGATATTCTTTTCGCATCATTCGCAATATTGTTGTCCTTGTAGGTTTCCACGATGCCCACTTCCCTTACGCTCATTCCGTCTTTCGTCTCCACCTTTACTGTATATCGGGGGACATAGTCTTCAAACGTCATCTCCATCGAGATTCTTGGGGTGGGGTCTTCGGGCAGTTCCACATCGGCACAACCCGTCAGGATTGCAGCCAGAAGTATTGGGGCACAGTTTCGGCCAAGCCGCTTGCAATCGATGATTCCTGGATGTTTCATAGCTGATTTGTGGCAATTCAAGTTAAAGACTATATGAGATTTGCAGGAGGCAGCCTGTGCGGCCGAAGTCGCCCATTTCCTTGACAAGGCGTACCGAGACGAACCACGAGTGATGACGCGAACATTGCCATTCAGCACCCACGCCCCCCAGCAGGGCAAGCGATGCCGCAGGTATGTCTTCTTCACCACGTATTTCGTGTACGATCGGCAGATTGGTATTGATGTCCTCGCCCGCCTCTTTCATGTAGGAGTACTCCAACGAATGCTTCATGTTGAGCGAGAACTGCCCGCCCAATTCGACAAAGGGCAGGAGGCGCTTGGGCAGATTGAACATCGTGTATCTGATCAGCTGGGGCGTGGCAAGGGAAGTGACGTTGTAGGCCGCGTGGTTGAAATCCCCTGGGATGAGATTGCGCCGCCCCTTTGCCGCATATTTCTCGAAGGTGAGTTCGGGGTGGTACGAGGTGTTGGGAAGGATGGGGATGTCGGCAAAGACGCCGGGCACCACGCTCATCACCTGATCCATCTTGTAGTCATCGGCCTTGAGCTTCGAGCTCGCCAGGCCCAGCGTTACGCCCCACTTGAAGCGGGGGAGGTGGGAGGCATATTTCGAGAGGGCCAGCCGGTGACGCTTCACGAACGACCGTGGTGTAGGTTCCATCTTGTCGAAGTAGGCACGCACCTCGGGGTCTTCGGCCATCGGGTAGCTCAGCAGCAGGGAGTGCAGGGGCGAGATGTAGCCCTTCTCCGGATCGTCGGCCATAGGATAGACCCTGTCGTCATCCCTTGTCTGGAAATAGTAGATGGGTTCGAGCGCTGCTTTGTCGTTGTAATAGACGTAGAAGACGATGCTGTCCTGATAGACCCGCACGCGACGCAGGAAGAGTCGTTTCGTTTCGCCTGCATATTCAAACGTCTTGCTGGCATATAGCATGTGCGACGAGAACCTGTATCCATGGCACGAGTCGGGGGTAAGTGTGATCTGACGATTGCTTTGCCGATCGATGCAAGTGAAAGAGAACTGGCGAAGATAAGGGGTCGAATCGTCCTCATCCTTGATGGGCAGCAACTGGATTTCGCCAATCGAATCGTACACGAGAGCTACCTGCGCATTTGCACAGGTGTACCACAAGAGGAACAAGAGAATCAAGCGAAACTTCATAGCGAAGTGGTGTTGTGATTTAGTGATTGGTGATTATGATTGATATCTCGTTGCAAAGGTATGGATTCCTTTTGATATAACCAAAATTTTGGCTGTTTTTTTTACAAAAGGCGATAATAGAGGCTTCCGAAGGGGATAAAACAAATAAAAATGAAAAAACAAAAAAAAGAAAAAAAGATTTTACCAATTTTTACCAATAATCTATAATAATCAGTTTGTATATTCTGTCGGCCGTCACGATGCTTGCGCTAAATGCGGAAGTACTCTGTCGGCCGTCGGAGTGTTTCCGCAGTTGAATAATGTACTTTGTCGGCCGTCATAGTATTTCATCCTGCAGCATAAGGTATTCTGTCGGCCGTCACGATGCTTGCGCAAAATGCTGAAGTACTCTGTCGGCCGTCGTAGTATTTCCGCAGTTGTAGCAAGTACTCTGTCGCCCGTCATAGTGCTTCATCCTGCAGCATAAGGTACTTTGTCGGCCGTGAGAGTGCTCCATCTCGTAGCATAACGTACTCTGACGGCCGTCACGATACTTACGCGAAATGAGGAAGTATTCCGTCGGCCGTGAGAGTATTTTCTCCAATTATTTTGCTAAATATTTACTTCGAAGTAATTAATATTGATAAGAGGAGGCTTGCCTTGTTTTAGGGCAAGCCCTGGGAATCAGTGAATTATAAACTCAATTTATACGATTACAATGCTGTATTAATGCCCAAAAAAATATTTATCCCTTTAATATATTACATTTTTAGATTCTAACGTTTCGTTCGAATCTCTGAATATCAGACAATTACAAGATAGAAATACCCATCTAAGGTAATTAAATCCCCACGAAATATTTTTTTATTTTTTTTTTTTTTTTTTTTTTTTTTTTTGTG
>ONNR01000008.1 GCA_900319235.1 uncultured Prevotellaceae bacterium | reverse complement strand
CCTCGCGATGGACACCCTTGCCTTAGGCTATGTGATTCCCGCTATTAGGGCTCACTCGGGACTTGCACCCGTTAGACAATGCTCATGCCGAGCGTACAATGAAAAGAGCAGCCCATTTGAGCTGCTCTTATTTGTTATAGGGTACCCCATTTGCTGGGCTTCTTTCCAAAAAATACTTCCAGTGTTCCTCCATTTACGATGTCCTTGTGGTCAATCCAAGTGCGGTTCACAGGTATGCCATTGAGCAGTACTTTCTGCACATATATGTTCTTGTCAGAATTCTTGTGCGTGATGATTCGGAAGGTCTTTCCATCGCCGACCTGCAGCGTCGCATCCTTCACTATCGCACTTCCTATCTGCCACTTACCTCCGCACGGCTCCACCTGATAGAGACCAAGCGATGAAAGAATATACCAAGCCGACATCTGGCCGACATCCTCGTTTCCGCAAAGTCCTGCCGGCTGGTCGGTATAAAGTTCATTCATTACTTGTCGTACACGACGGGCAGTCTTCCAAGGTTGTCCAACATAATTATATAAATAAATAATGTGGTGCGAAGGTTCGTTGCCGTGGGCATATTGACCGATAAGACCCGTGATGTCGGGATTGGCTTCTGCGTTAAGTTCACTTGATGCAAGGAACAGGGAATCAAGACGGAAGATGAAATTTTCCTTGCCGCCAAAACACTCTACAAGACCTGGCACATCGTGTGGCACAAGCCAAGCATATTGCCACGGATTACCTTCGGTGTAATCGGAAGTCTGATGACACGGATTGAAACCCTCTCGCGAACGGAACTCTCCTTTGTCGTCCAAAGCGCGGAAGAACTGCAGTTGCTTGTCAAACATTTTCTTATAGCCCATACTGCGCTGATGGAAGTGGGCACTATCTTCCTTCATTCCTAATCGACCCAAAGCCTCTGCACCTGCCCAATCCGCAAGGAAATACTCCATGCTTTTGCCGACGGGTTCCCAATCGTTGTGGTCGTAGGGTACATAGCCTAATTCCTCCATCCAATGCAACGAGCGGTTTTTCATCAGGAGACTCTCCTTGATGGCACGAGCTGCCATTGTAGTATCGATACCTGGAACATCTTTCAGAATCATATCGGCAAGAACGGGGACAGCTGGACATCCAACCATACAATAGGTCTCGTTGTTCATCAAATGCCAAACAGGCAGTTCGCCCTGTTCCTGATAGATATGAAGCATCGTCTGTGCATAATCGGGCAACTTGTCGCGCATGATGAGTGTAGCCAAAGGATGTGCCGAGCGGTAGGTATCCCAAAGCGACCAAGTGGTATAGTTCTGGAAATTACCTTCACGATACGCGTGATAATCGCTGCCCATATAGTCGCCGTTCACATCATTCCAAACCTGAGGTGCCACCATGAAATGGTACATACCTGTGTAGAAGATACGCATCTCCTTGAGCGAAGGCATATTGACACCGATTCTTCCCAGTTCCTTGTTCCAAGCCGCATCAGCAGCTTCGCGTACTGACTCGAAGTCCCAGTGATTCAATTCTGCGATTCGGTTATTTCGAGCATTGAAATAACTAGTGGGAGAGAGGGCAACTTTCACGAGGATAGGAGCGGAAAGGTCCGAAGGGATGCTCCCGTCTGCAGGATTCATAAGTGTCGAACGGGTCGAAGCAGTTTCATCGAACTTCAATACACCGAACTTGCCATCCCATTGCATTTCCTTGATAGGCGCATTGGTAGTCAATTCGAAATAAACTTCCTGATGACTTGTCCAGCCATGACTGATACGATATCCTACAATGGTGTGATCATCCACTTGTTCGATACGTGCCTGAAGCATACGATCACCAACGCCATTCTCAAGGTCAACGATCAAACGACGATCATTCATCTCGTCCTGCCAAGTGAATCGATAAAGCGCCACGCGGGTAGTTGTAGTAACTTCGCAGTTGATTTTGAACCGATCCAAGAGGACGCTGTAATAACCAGGGCGTGTGGTCTCGGTTTCATGGCGATATGGCGAAGCAATGCCAAGCCGCGACAATTCGACATCTCCGACAACTGGCATCAAGGCTACATCTCCCAAGTCGCTGCATCCTGTTCCGCTCAAATGCAATTGCGCAAAACCTACAATCGAATCACCACTCTCGTGATAACCCGAGCACCAATCCCAACCCACTTTCGTCTGAGTGGGTCCGGCATTCACCATACCCTGTGGCACATTTGCTCCAAGAAAGACATGTCCATGATCACCTGTTCCTATCGTAGGATCGACATATTGTGTATAGTTTTGTGCTGAAAGGCCTGCGAAAGCAAGCATCAGCGTCAGGGCTGCAAAGTCTCTCATAGGTTTTAATTTTTTAAAGTATCATTTTTTTCGGATAACTCTGATTACTCGGAATACTCGGAATACTCTGATTACTCGGAAGATTCAGAGAACTCCGAATAATTAATAAAGCGTAATGTACTCATAAGTGTTTCCCACCTCTTTAAGATAACGCTCGAAGTCATCATGGCTGATTACCACAGTGCCTCGGCAATCATTGGGGTGGAATGATAAGGACGAAGCATTACGCAAGTTCTCGTCCAAGAAGAGATGCACATGATGTTCGGTATCGTTGATTAGGCCAAAGGGAGAAACGCTGCCTGGCTCCAAACCAAGATAACGCATCATACGCTCGGGCGATGCAAAGGAAAGTTTGCCGCAAGAAGGCAGTCCTTTTGAAATAAGTGAAGCCTTGAGACGCGCCTCCAGATCGTGGATGGCAAGATCATGGTCGCAGTCAAAGCATACCAGATAATGCTTGTTGCCCTTATGATTGCGGAAAAAGAGGTTCTTGCAATGTACCGAGCCATCGTCCTTCCACCAGCGACGGGCTTCCTCGATGGTCTTGCCTTCGGGATGATTATAGTTTGTAAAGGGGATGTTGTGCTCACGCAGATAGTTCAATACGGTTTCTTCTCGTGTCATGATGTTTGAATTTTTGCAAAGATAAGGAATTAAAATGAAATTCATCCCATTTAAGTTCAAATATTTAATCTTTTAGACGAAATAATTTGGAAATAAAAGGAATTTGCTATATCTTTGTCGCGAAAATAAACACACTTAAATGTTTGAAATGTCAATGAAAAAGTGTTTGCGTCAAGTCGTTCTAATAGGTTTGCTCTCGATGCTTCTCCCTGGCTTCACCGCTTGTTCCGACAAGGCAAGGAATGAGAAGGGCAAGATAGCCGTAGTTATATCCACGCTCAACAACCCGTGGTTTGTCGTGCTGGGCGAATCTGCCGTAAAACGTGCTGAGGAACTTGGCTACGAAGCCGTGCTCTTTGATTCGCAAAACAACCCATCGAAGGAACAGGAACATTTCGACAACCTTCTATCTTCGGGTTACAAGGCTGTGCTTTTCAATCCGACAGATGCCGACGGAAGTGCAGTCAATGCCAAGGCAGCAGCTCGTGCTGGAGTGGGTGTGTTCTGCATGGATCGCGAGATCAATGAACCAGGCGCCTGCGTTACACAGATCTTATCCGACAACTATTCCGGTTGCATCCAATTGGGACAATACTTCGTCGAGGTAATGAATGGCCGCGGCAATTATGTCGAGATTCTCGGCATTGTTGGCGATAACAATACATGGGCACGCAGTCGAGGATTCCATTCGGTGGTCGATTGTTACGAGGATCTCCATATGCTTTCGCAACAGACGGCCGACTTCGATCAGAACAAGGCTATGGAGGTGATGGAGTCAATGATGCAGGCCAATCCGAACATCGACGCCGTCTTCTGTGGCAACGATGCGATGGCTATGGGTGCCTACCAAGCAGTATTGGGTGCAGGCAAGGAAAACCATATCAAGGTATTCGGGTTCGATGGTGCCGAGGATTGCGTCAATGCGATTCGTGAAGGAAAGGTTGAAGCCACAGGCATGCAGTTTCCCAAGACGATGGCCACAACAGCGGCAGAACTGGCAGACCGATGGCTGAAAGGCGAACGCAATCTTCCCAAGAAACTGCCTGTTGCCGTCGAACTCGTGAATGGAACAAATGTCTCACATTACGGACATTTCGGTCGTCTGGATTAAACGCAATGCTATGAAAAAGGTAATCAAATACGTCATCTTCGCCGCTTTGTTCTTTGTGGCTCTTTGGTTCTCGTTCTATACCGAGCCGTTGAGTGTCCGCAAGGAACGCGAAGCTTTGAAACAATATAAACCTGAGCAACTTGTCGAACATTATTGGAGCTCAGGATTGCAGGATCTCGAAGCCAACGCTCTCGATGTAGCATCCTTTGTCAATGCATTACAGACTGATGCTCAAACCCTTCGCGAAAAATCGGGCCATATCCTGGGTATTGGTTCGAACGTATGTTATGTGCTCAAGGGCGATGCCGAAAACGTTAGTTTTTCCGACAACGAGTTCCACTTCAAGATGAATGGCATCGATTTTAAGGTTCCGGCAAAATATATTTTCGGCAACACTGCCCGCGATGCCTGCGGATGGTTCAACATCGATAACTTCCAGAATACGATGGACTTCAATGCTGTCTCAGCATGTATGAACCAGCGCATCAAGGAGCAGGTCATCGGCGACAAGGCTCAGCACGCTGCCGATTACACGAAATTTCATTTCTGTGGATCCATTGAGGTCAAACCCGATGCCAAGACAGTCGAACACTTGACGCTTTATCCCTATATCTTCGAACTGCAATGAATCAGCCCTACCTCGAAGCCCGCAACATCACCAAGCGCTTCCCCGGCGTTCTGGCCCTCGACCGCGTGAATCTTCGCGTCGTGTCGGGGCAGGTCAATGCGTTGGTAGGGGAGAATGGTGCAGGCAAATCCACCTTGATGAACATCCTTTCGGGTGTCTATCCCGACTATGAGGGCGAAGTGCTGGTCGAAGGCGAGGTGCAACATTTCCAGTCGGTCACCGATGCACAGCAAAAAGGCATTGCCATCATCCATCAGGAGCTGAATGTGATTCCATACCTCAACGTTGCCGAGAATATGTTCCTTGGGCGAGAGCCGCTCAATGTCTTCGGGCTTATCGATAAACGAAGGATGTATCGTGAAGCAAAAGAACTTCTCCAACGCCTGCATTGTGAGGTCGATACACATACTCCGATGGTTGACCTTCGAGTGGGCCAACAGCAAATCGTGGAGATTGCCAAGGCATTGTCACTTAAAGCCAAGGTGCTTATTATGGACGAACCTACCTCGTCGCTCTCCGAAGGCGAGACCATCCTGCTATTTGATCTTATCCGCGAATTGAAGAGTCAAGGGGTGGGCATCGTTTACATCTCGCACAAGATGGACGAAATCAAGCAGTTGGCCGACTATGTCACCATCTTGCGTGACGGAAGGTTCATCAAGGAGATACCGATGTCCGAAACATCAATCGACGAGATTGTAAGCATGATGGTAGGACGAGACAAGAAGGACTTCTTCGTCAAGCAGCCCCACAAATATGGCGACATCGTGCTCGAAACACGAAATATTTGTCTCAAGGATGCCATCCATCCCGACAAGAACATCTTGACCAACATCAATCTGCACGTTCGAGCAGGGGAGGTGCTGGGCATATATGGCTTGATGGGGGCTGGCAGAACCGAACTCTTCGAAACTCTTTTCGGCCTCTTTCCCCATGACACAACAGGCGAAGTATGGATGTGTGGCTCGAAGGTTACGATTCGGCATCCCGAAGATGCTGTCCACTGTGGAATGGCCTTGATTCCCGAAGACCGAAAGATTGCCGGACTTGTGCTTGGGATGAATGTCGGTCAAAACACTACGCTGGCATCGTTGGCAGAATGCCTTACTATCGGACTTTTGGATAAGCGAAAGGAAGATAAGGTAGCCGAAAACTTTCGTCAGCGCTTAGGCATCAAGTCCTATTCGCTCGAACAATTGGCAGGACAACTCAGCGGCGGCAACCAGCAGAAGATTGTGCTGGCAAAATGGCTGCTGACAGGACCTAAGGTTCTCTTCCTCGACGAGCCAACGCGCGGTATCGACATCCTTGCCAAGAACGAGATCTACAAACTTATGGACGAACTGGCAGGGCAGGGGATGGCGCTCATCGTGGTCTCGTCGGAACTTCCCGAAATCATGGCAGTCTCCGATCGTATCATCACCCTGCGCGAAGGAGAAATAGGTGCGGAATTCAGTCGCGATCAATTCTCCGAAGCCTCCATCCTTAAAGATGCTTTGCCGAGAGAGTAAACCCTTCGAACCTTTCAGAACCAAAATATATGTCTATCCTCAAACAACCCGTTGTCAAGCCGCTCATCGCCCTGTTGCTGATGTGCCTGGCTATGACTTTCCTATCGGAGAACTTCGCCACCTCGGACAATCTGTTCAATGTGCTGCGACAAACCTCTGTCAACCTCTGCATCTCGGTGGGTATGACACTTGTCATCCTGACGGGAGGTATCGACCTTTCGGTAGGTTCGGTGCTTGCTCTGACGGGTGCCATAGCTGCCGGACTTACACGCGATGGACTTGAACTGACTGGCATAGATACCTTCGTGGGCTTCACTTTCTGGGGAGGATGCTTTGCCGCTCTTCTGTTGGGCGCCTTGTTGGGAGGATTCAATGGCTGCCTGGTGACACATTTCAAGGTTCCTGCTTTCGTAGCTACGCTCGGCACGATGACGATTGCTCGAGGTCTTACCTTACTCTACACCGGAGGCTTTCCTATCACGAAGTTGGGACATGGTTTCGAAGTGATGGGAACGGGGTGGTTCTTAGGTGTGCCGATGCCTGTTTGGATAGCGTTCGCGATCATCCTCTTCTTCGCATTCTTCATGGCCAAAACACGCACTGGCCGCTATATCTATGCCATTGGTGGCAACGAGAAGGCAAGTCTGTTGAGCGGTATTCGCACGGGCAAGGTCATCCTGTTGGTTTATACATTGGCAGGTATCCTATCGGCGGAGGCAGGTCTGCTAGTCACGGCTCGTCTCGATTCGGCACAGCCTAATGCCGGCACAGGGTATGAACTCGATGCCATCGCAGCGGTGGTGATTGGTGGCGCTTCCTTGAGTGGTGGCAAGGGTTCCATCTGGGGAACAGTCGTGGGTGCGCTCATCATCGGTGTGCTCAACAATGGCCTCGTCCTGCTCAATGTCTCGCCCTTCTGGCAGCAGGTCATCAAGGGCCTCGTCATCCTCCTTGCGGTAATTATGGATCGATATAGCAATCGAAAATCCTGATTTTCTTTTAGTTTACACAATAAAAGCGCTCTTTGCGCGTTTTAAATAGGTCTTGACGAAATAACGGAATGTCGGAATACCGTTATACCGGAATACCGGAATTACGGAATTACGGAATACCGAAATCCCGAAATCCCGAAATCCCGAAACTCGAAATAAATTAAACCCAAATAAAAATTTATAAACCCAAATCAAATGAAACAGATTTTCTTTGCAGCAGTTGCTGCGCTGGCTCTCGTTGCTTGCTCAGGCGAGAAGTCCAATCCGAATGCCTACACCATCAACGGTATCGTGACGGGTGCTGATGGCGAGACCATTTATCTCATTGATGGCAGCGATACTCTGAGCGTTGAAACCGTTCAGAATGGCGCCTTTACGTTCAAGGGTGATGTCGAAGTTCCAAAGCTTGTACGCATCTTCATCAGCCGCCAACTCAACGGCGAGGTCTTCCTCGAGCCAGGTGTCATCTCCTTCAACTTCGAAGATCGTTTGCCTACTGGTACACCGCTTAACGATGCCAACAAGGAACTCAACGACAAGCTGCTGGCTATCGACAAAGCTTCCAAAGCCGAAAATGCCAATGCGGATAGCCTGAATGAAGTTTTTATGGCTGTTCTCAACGAAGCTGGTGTGGAGCATGCCGGCGATCCCCTGGGTCTCGATATCTTCAAGGCTCTGGCTATGATGAAGCCATTGGCTGAAATCGACAGCGTTATGAAGCTTTATCCTTCCTATGCCGCAGATCCAACTCTTCAGGATATTCTCGAGTCCAAGAAGGTGATGGAGGCAACGGGTGCAGGCAAACCCTATATCGACATCGTGGGTGTAGATGCCAATACAGGCAAGGAGTTCAAGCTCTCCCAAGTTCTCGCCAAGGGCAAGCCAGTCATTGTCGATTTCTGGGCATCGTGGTGCGGTCCTTGTCGTGCCGAGATCAACAAATACCTTTCGAAGTATGCCAAGGAGTATAAGAACAAGGTGAACTTCGTGGGCATCGCAGTTTGGGAAGACGGCATCGACGATACGAAGAAGGCCATGGGCGAACTCCCCATCACGTGGCCAGTGCTCTTCGCCGGCGGTCGTGGTGATGATTCTCCTACCAACGCTTACGGCATCAACGGCATCCCCCATATCATGCTCATCGCCCCCGATGGCACCATCCTCGCTCGCGACATTCGTGGCACCCAGATCAAGGAAGCCATCGACAAGGCGCTTGCAAAGAAGTAACGAAATCTCAACACTTGATTTTTCGAAATACCGGTATTCCGTAATAACGTTATAACGAATTTTCGTAATTCCGAAAATAACGTTATTACGGGTTTCCGAAAACTAAAATAGTATAATCTCTCGTTTTGAACAGTATCTTATTATATAAATCGCACCAAATAGCATTTTCACCATGACACAAAAGAAAACATATCCGTGGATTCGAGCCAAGTATGTGCTTGCACTACTTATAGCTGCACACTGCGTAATTGCATGTTCAAAGACGAAAGTACCAGACGATGTCCTTTACATCGTGGATTGCAAGAAAGTGGAAAATATTGATAGTCTTGATATATACAGTAATTCCGTCAATATCGTGAATGACAAGCACTCCATTGTCAAATCCGGCATTAAAGATGCCAGGCTTCTAATAATAATCAATAAAACAGTAGAAGATAACGTTTGTGATGAGCCAGTTTCTGAAGACGTTAATCAATGGCCGGAATATCCCGGTGGCCTCCAAGAGCTTGTGACTTTTCTCAGTCAGAATCTTGTGTATCCCAAGGAACTGGCAGAAACCTGTCTTAATGGTAGGGTCGTTCTTTCTTTCATAGTCGAAAAGGATGGCTCGTTATCCAATATCGAAGAAGTTCGTTCTCCGCATCATTTACTTACCGAAGAAGCCATCCGCGTAGTAAAAATAATGCCGAAATGGAAGCCTGCCATGAAAGATGGTAGGGCGATAAGGGTGAAAATGCTCCTGCCCATCAGTTTCTCATTTAATTATAAGCTCAAAAATTGAATTCAAACGGAAGAAACACCAAGTTTCCTCCGTTTTTTACTTTATATTTGTCAACTAAAGCTATCAAAACACACATTTAACTATTTTTTTTAGTTGAAAAACGAATTATTAACTAAAAATATTCGTTCGTAACTAAATTATTTAGTTCATTTGCATCGTCAAACAGAACAAAATGACTGTTGATTTGTCAAACGGCACAATGTTGATTCGCCAAACGGCACAAAACAAACGAGCAATATGAAACAAGAACTCACGGCAAAAGAAGAAGAGGCCATGAACATCTTCTGGCAGCATGGACCTCAGTTCGTCAAAGAAATGATCGCCTTCTACGACGATCCGAAACCGCATATCAATACGCTATCGACAGTGGTGCGCACCCTCGAAGAGAAAGGGTATGTGAGCCACAAGAGCATCGGCACATCCTACCAGTACTATGCTGTGGTGAGCGACGAGCAATACCACAAGCGCACCCTCACATCGGTCATCAGCCGCTACTTCCGCGGTTCGTACGTCAATGCCATCTCCGCGCTGGTCAACGAAGAGAAGGTCTCGGTCGAGGAACTCAAGGAACTGATCGAACAAGTGGAAAAGGGAAAACAATAAATAATGAACCTATGGGCACCTTCTTTGCATACATCCTCAAGACGGCGATGTTCCTGATCGTCTATTATCTGTTCTACAAGCTGCTGATGAGCCGCGAGACGTTCCATCGGTTCAATCGCGTGGCGCTGGTGAGCTTGCTGTTGCTCAGCTTTGTGCTGCCCCTGGCAGAATCGCTGTTCAAAGGCGTGGGCACGGGCGAAGGGCTCGTAGCCCTCGAAGGGATGCTGATGATGGCAACCGGGGTCGAAGATGCCGAAGCAGCACAGATTCCCACTTCGCACATCCTGCTCGGAGCTCTGATGCTCTTCTATCTCCTGGGTGTGGTCGCATTCACGCTGCGAAGCCTCATTTCGTACTTCAGCCTTGCCAAACAGTTGCGGAAAGGGGAGAGGCAAACACTCAACGATGGCTCCATCCTCTGCCTTCACGAAGAACAGATTGCGCCCTTCAGCTGGATGCATTACATCGTAGCCAGTCGCAAGGACATCGAGGAGAGTGGCGTTGCCATACTCTGCCACGAGCTCGGACACATCCACAACCATCACACCTTCGACCTTATCCTCACCGAAGTGGCCCTCATTCTGCAATGGTTCAATCCCGCCATCTGGCTTATGCGCCGCGAGCTGCAAACCATCCACGAGTACGAAGCTGACGAAGCCGTGCTTGACTATGGCATTGACGCGAAATCCTATCAATTACTACTCATAAAAAAAGCTGCTGGTAGCCGACTGCAATCAATTACCAACAGCTTGCACCAAAGTTCAATTAAAAAACGTATCACAATGATGCTAAATGATACGTTTGAAACAAAGTGAAACAAATTGTTTTATATATCAATTAGTTAGCAATACTTGAAAATGCAAAGTATTGCTTATTTTTTGCCATTTTATGACATAAACCGCACTATTTATTGACATTTTTTTTGACATTTTTTTGGAGGTGTCGAATTTTATGCTTATATTTGCATCGTAAACAAGAAACAAACAACCCTTAAAAATTTATCAGATATGGCAAATTTCAAATTTTCTTTGGCAAAGAAAACCGAAAGCGACGGGAAAAAACAAATCTTGCTCCGTGTGGACTTGACCGCCACGATTAGACCATCTTTCAAAACGGGTGTATATGTGAACCCCGAACTTTTCACGGATGGAAAGGGAGAAATCAAGATACCACGCGCCAAAATCGTCAAAGGTGGTGCAATCGCAGTTAATCAGGTGGAAATCGACGAGGCAAGCCGCGCCAAAACGCAGCTCAACAAATACACCGCCACGTTAAACGACATCATCCTGCAATCACGGGGACGCGTCGAGGCAAAGGAAATGAAAGAATGGATAAAAGCCGTTTTGTCGCTCAAATCCCTTTCGACCATTTCCCCGTTTACCTACGATAACATCGTCGAGGCGATGGAGGCAGAGAAAGCCGCCGAACAAGTTGCAAAGATTGACACGATTTATAATCTTATTCGGGAGTATTGCGAAAGTAAACACCGCTACGGAAAAGGATTTTATAAGAACGTAAGCGAAAGCACGGTTTTAGGTTATCGCACACTTGCACGAACTTTGGCACGATATGAGTATTTCAAGCAGCGCACGGGCAACCCCGATTTTTCCCTACATATTCCAGATATTACACATAAAATCGTTGAGGACTTTTTGCAATTCTACAAAACCGAGGGCGATTTATTGGAGAAACACCCCAACATCTTCAAAGGAGTTAGGGAGAAATTCAACGACAACGAGATTTTAGCCGTGAAAGGACGTAGAGGGATGAAACAATCGAACCGCAGCACCGCAACCGTTTTATATATCTTTTCGTTGTTAAATTCTTTGTTTGATTGGATAGTCGAGGAAAAGGAATTTATCGCCGTGAACCCCTGCAAACGTGCGATGATTGACACCCCGAAAGAATACGAAAAGGAGGTTTTATATTTAACCATCGAGCAGCGCGACCGCCTGGCAGATGCACCCATCAAAGGGAAACGCAGACAAATAACCCGTGATATTTTCGTTTTCGCGTGCCATACGGGGTGCAGAATATCCGATTTAATGAACTTGACCGAAAAGAATATAAAGAGGGTAGAGGATAGGAACACGGGCGCGATTTATAGTGTTTTGGAGTATGTACCCATCAAGACAAGCCACAACCGCAAAGTAAAAACCGCCGCCGTTGTTCTATCCCCAAAAGCATTGGAAATCGTCGAGAAATACAAGGGCAGCACGACCGACGGAAAACTTTTCCCGTGTTCGACGAGAGTAAGATATAACCAACTTATAAAGGAAATCTTTGTCGATGCCGGATTGACCGATCCCGTCGAGGTAACGAACCCCGAAACGGGCGAAACAACAATACAACCACTAAACGAAATTGCATCATCCCATCTTGCACGAAAGACATTTACCCAAAACTTATATTTGGCAACCTCAAACGTAATGATGGTGAAGAAAGCCGCAGGACATAGCGACACGTCGAGAGTAACCGAAACGACCTACATAAGCGACACCGTAGGGATGCAAGCCGAGGCGATAAAGAGAATGAACGAAACCGCCACCACCTCAAACGAGGAAATGGCAAAGTAATAACAATTAAAACTATCAATTATGAAAACAAGTGAATTTAACACGTTGGCAGCAGATGCCGAATTGAGAGAGGGCAGGATTGACGAGGTTTTAGACACCATTGACACCATTTCAAGCGGATGCACGGACGAAATAAAAACCATCCGACTACTCAACCAATACGCGCTATTATTACGCACGATGCCAACGTCTGAAAGCACGCAGGAGCAGGGCGACGAATAGCGACACCACCACACCCAGACATTGCACCCCCCACCATTTCGGGAGGTGCATTTTTTGTCCCCTGCAAATCGACCGCCAACGATGCAGACACCCGAACCGCCACGACCTCACAATACACCCCGACAAAGCCATTTTGAGGGCGATTTTAGACACTTTGATAAAACGTTGGAACAATCACCCATCGAGCAGCAGGAACACAACAAGACGGGCAATTTTCACGGATGCCATAAAACAACCTTTGCCACCTTTGCCCGACCTACTGACAACCGAAACAACCACCCCAAACGATGCCGCGATATTTCGATTTTAAGGGCGATTTTAGCCACTTTCGGGAATGGATGGCACAAACATACACCGAGCAGCAGGAACAAGCGACACGGGGATTTTCTACGATGCCATAAACACCCACAATTTGCACCCCCGACCATACCACCCCACCCCCCCCCCCTATATATCGGGTATTTTGTCGGAATCATTCCCGAAATATAAAAATTAAAAAAAAATTGCCCTGGCACAACAAAACCGCATAAATTCCCGTCATTGGATAGTACAAAACGCATATTTTGACCTATTTCTGCATAAAAATTGCATATTCTTGCATCGAATATTTGGAATTTTCGGCATATTTATCTATCTTTGCACCACAAAAAAATAAATATATGATTAAAATTTCAGTTAAGGACGCAGCGAAGAAATACGGCTGCAAAGAAAGCAGGCTTTACAAAGCGATGAGCCGCCGCGATTTATCGGTTTTCCGTGAATTAGGGCGCGTTTATCTTGACGACGAGGAACTGCAAAGAAAGTTTATTGTCACCCCTGCAACCACGCAGGGCAGTAAGTAACCCACAAATATATTTTGTTCTATGATTAGAGAATCCGAAACCCCCACGAATCAAGCACTTTGGGACGAGTGCAAGCAGCAAGCCGCCACCGCCCACCCAGGAGCAACCCCCGAATATATCGAGGAATTGACCGCCAAATCCTACGAATACCAATTTTTGGAGAGGCTTTGCGATGGTGAGCCGTACCAAGTGGATTGCAAAAAGGAGATTGACGCGTTTTTTGCCGCCAAATTTGGCAACGGGCAGGGATAACGGCACAACCCCCGAAATTTCGTGTATAAACGCATTTTAACCGCTTATCCTGCAATCATCCATCTATCACGGGAAACGCAGCCAAAACGCGTTAAAATGCAAATATCGACCTCATAAAGATAAAACAATATGAGCAAGCAGGAAAACAACCCCAAAAACAACCCTTTCGATAAGCAGGTTTTCAACCGCACAAAATTTGAGGCATTGCGGCGACGCGTCGATGATGCCGTTTCCGACCTTGATATTTTTTTGCCATCCGCGCTTAATTCCGGCTTATCGGTTGAGCAAATCGCAGGGATCAGGACGGACGACGAATTTAAGGCTTTCATTGACGATGCCAAAAATTCGTATATCAAAGCACAAAAGTTTATACCGATGGAGGAACGTTTGCGAATCGCGCAGACATACAGCCGCGTATATAACGACCACCGCCGCCCCGTCGTAACTGTTTCATCGATTTTGAACAACCCCGAAATAGTTGTGACATACGACGAGGACGGAACACCCCACATCGACCGAGAAAAGACGATTGAGAAAGGGCGCGCGAAATGCTACGACACCATCAACAACGAAAAATTGTGCCGCTTGTATAACGCATTGTGTGCGCTTGACAAAGCCATCCTAACGTTTGAAGATACCCTGCAAATTGAGGGTATCAACATACGACACAAAGGAGTTAATCAAATGGGCGACGGTGGAGGTGTTGCAACCGTGAACCTTGCAGCCATTGCGCAGCTATTGGGCAGCACTACGCCGCCACTTGATTTAGAAGATTTTGCAAACCGATTGTTTTGGTTTGAGGTTAGGAAATAATAGGGTTATTTGTCGTGTTTTATTCTTGTTTGCGCCCCGTGCCGTTTGGTGGCTTTACCTTTGTGGTGGTCATCCGTAGCCATTGCAGGCGACACGGGGTTTTTCAAGACCTTTGACAAATTCGGCAAATTACGCAAATTAGGCACTATGATACGGAAACTTTCAAAAATAGAAAAATTCGTTGTTCATTCCCTTTTGTTTCATTGTTCGGGGGATGCCATCGACACCGCGTATAAACTGACACGCAGGAACGAAACGAAAGCCACCGACCCCCACATCTTGCACAAAATGGCTTTGCGATGGTTGAGGGACGACGAATCTATAAACAATTATATCCAATCTTTGGGATATATGGCGACCATTGCCCCGAATGGAGAGAAAGATTTTGTTATCGACCCCGAAAGCGATATTTTCAAGATAACCGACAACAAAAAGATAAAACGATATGAGCAGGACAACGACGACGACACCGACGAATGACGCAGCCAACGAGGGCGCGCCCCTGGCATACGTCGAAAACGAAATATCTTTGGGCAGCTTGACCGCCGCCGACATTCCACAACTACGCACGACAATAAGGGAGGTTTTGGAACAACGCAGACGGGAGGAAGAACGGCTTAAAGCTATGCAGAGTTTACAAAATGGTTAATTTGACGTGCGAAAATCGACAAAATTGCATTATCGCGTTTTTTCGTGTATCACATTGGAGTAAACTGCATTATTTTGCACCATAACTTAAAAAAAATTAGATTATGCCAACAATTTTCGACACCATCAACAACGAGCAGAACGCAATCGGGATTTTTCGTCTTTCGGATTTAATGGAATTTGCGCAAGCCATCCGACGCGATGCCATCGAGGACGCAAAGGAACAAATGGCAGGAGCAACCGCCACCGATCCCGACACCCCCGATTTACTCACTATCAACGAAGCCGCCGCTTTTCTCAAAGTGAGCCGTACCACCTTGCACCGATACGATAAAGCAGGATATTTGCAGCCTATCACCGCAGGAAATGCCAAGCGATACCGCAAAGCCGATTTATTACGTCTTATCACCCAGGGCGCGCGCTGAATGTGACGCGCCCACAAATAACAACTATATGCGACAAGAAACTACAAAACCATCAAACCCATTTTTTCACCCCACGTTACACCATTTAATTAAAATTGGTGAGGGAGTGAACCGCCCAATATATAAGGAGTTTTTGCGCGAATTATTGGTAAAGTATGAGTATTTCGCCAAAACATACGGAAATAGTGTTTTCTACTGGCTTTTAACAAGCATTGAAAAAGAATTGGATTATAAGTATAAGAGGGCAAGCAAAGTAATTGACTACCTTTGTGACGACCTCCGAATACTTACAACTTTGCCATATAATGAGGCGCGACGAATAAACGGGAAACCATTATTTGACCGCCGCAATTCAACCAAACCCCGACAAAAGGACGATAAGACATACTTTGCAGACACAACCAAATTTTACCTTTTTTTGTGGGATAGAATGGTTGATGATAAATTCATCGAGCAGATAACCCCACAAGATGCCGGAAAGGGCGACGATATTGCAGAGGTTAGAAAGATGCTTAAAGACTTTTTTCTATACTTGAAGAACTTGCCCGACCAATACGAGGAACTGAAAGAGCAGGAACGGCAGGAGCAGCAGGAGAAAGGACAAGACCAAACCGACGAACCCCTGCAAAAACGTATTAACGACTTTTACCGCGATGCCAAAAGAATATATAACGAATTAGTCGAGGACGGGGAGATATATGAGGATGATGAGCAATTCAATATTTTCATTTTGAAATGGAGTGAACCCACCATCGACGAAACAAAGTTGGCTTTTGAACTTGAAAAGACATTTAATCTAAAATGGAGGTTAAGAATGTGGTTTAACCATCGAGGCGATTTTAGAAGATAACTTTGCCAAAAGTAAAGTGATATACGCGCGTTATCACTTTGCCAAAAGTAAACTTTCGACTTTCCAAAAGGGAAACCGCCCCACCTTTCCAAAAGCAAACTTTCAACTTTGCCAAAAGTAAAGTGATAGATATATATAATAATAGAAAAATATATTTCAAGATATAGAGAGTGGAGAGAGAGGAAAACCCCCACCCCACAACCCAAAAATGAAAAAGTATTATTTCCATATTACGGACGTGCCGAACGTCGGGCAAATCGTTAAGCACGGTTTACGTTGCAATACTTGCAGCAGGAAAATATATTTGTTTACCCCTGGCATACTTAACGACCTTGCAAGACGATTAAGTTTTCACACGTTGGCACTTTTTCGCATTGATAGGGGAGGAATAACCCAGACAATCGAAAACGACGCATTGATGAGAAACCAATATTTCGTCAAGCAGAAACGAATCGAACCCGAACACGTTTTATTTGTTGGTATCTATTCCCGAAACAAGACGGGCAGACGATACCACAAAAACCGACGACTGACTGACTTTTATATAAACCTTTTGGGATGCCGAAATAACGGAAATCCGATAATATAAATCATTGTCACGTCGCTTTCTTTGGTAGTTTAGAAAACTACATTTGGGAGCAACAAAATTTGCAACCCAGGGCGACCGAACACGGGCAACAGTTTTCGCCCCGTATCAGATACACGAAAAAGTTGTTTGGTATGTTCGACCGCCACCGCCGGAACAAGCAACCGATCCCGACATCTTCGACCTTTGGCTGACTTGTTCATTTAATAAGATTTCTTTTGAATTGTAGTCATATAGTTGTGAATGGATGCCGCACGTTGTGAAACGGGCAGCATCTTTTTTTTGTTTCTATCCTGCATAAAGCATCCTTTTATTGATATTTGGACGTGACAAAGTGGAAAAATCGGAAAAAATTTGCATTTTGTCGAAATAATGCCTATCTTTGCCCCGTCGATGCAGGACAACGAGGGACGGGCGACGATTGAAAGATATTAGTTATTGACAACTTTTTGACATTTTTGCAAAACCACAAAACGAAATACGATGTTATAACGAATTATAAATCAATAAGTTAAACCGCCAAAACAAGAAAAACATATCATTTTGATGCTGAAGAAAAAATCAAATCCGTGGGCACGAGCCAAGTATCTGCTTGCTGTGCCAGTGGCTGCCCTCAGTGTAGCCGTGTTGTCAACACCTCAGGCCTCGGCGCTCTCCAAGGAGATTTCCGAGTGCAAAGTTAGCGAGTTTTTCGCAAACCACCAAATTTCGGACCAAAAAAATACACCGAAAGTTGAAATTCGAACCGTTTCGGGTACAGCGGAGATAGACAAGGACGTCATTTTCTTCGTGGATGGCAAACGAGTGGAGAGCATCGATGACATCAATCCCGAGAACATCGACCATATGGAAGTGCTCAAAGACAAGGATGCAATGGCCAAATTTGGTATCACCGATGCCAAGGGAGTCATCCTGATCACTACAAAATCGTCTGGCAAAACGATTCATCTTAAGCTTGATTCCGTACCTTCAGCAAAGGGCCAATTCCAACCTTCGGCAAAGGGCGAATTCCATCCTGCTGTAATCATAGTCGATCCAGCGCTCCCTATGGTCGAAGATATGCCTGAATATCCTGGCGGTATGGAGGCAATGATGAAGTTCGTGGCCGAGAACCTCAAGTATCCCCAGCAGATGCAGAAGGAAAAGGTGGAAGGCCGTGTGCTCCTGTCGTTCGTGGTCGAAAAGGACGGTTCGGTGACGAATATCGAAGAGGTCAAGTCGCCCCATCCGGTCCTCACCGAAGAGGCAATCCGCGTGGTCAAATTGATGCCGAAATGGAAGCCGGGCAAGCAGGACGGCAAGGAGGTTCGCGTGCAGTTCAACCTGCCGATCACCTTCAGGCTTAACTAACGCAAGGTATCGAAACAAGACGAAATGTTAAAAATCGAACGGGGGACTTCATTTTTCCCCCGTTTTCTTTGTTTATTAAAAAAATAGGTAGTATCTTTGCGGCGCTTTTCATCAACTTTATAACAAATAAACTACTTTTACAAAAAAATGAAACTAACCATTCTCGCAGCCCTCGCTGCATCACTTACTGTTGGCACGCTCTCTGCCCAAACCATCGACCAGGCATCCCGCCGCTGGGACGCCGGCAAACTCGCGTGGGATGAATTCCTGGGAGAAAGCAAAAGTGACACAACCATCAACCGATTCGCATATAACGTCAAACTGGGCCGTGCCACCGAAAAGATAGGCAACACTACCTATATCTATTCGAAGTTCACTCCTTATTTCGACCAGACGGAATCGTGGACCCACCCGAGGTTCAAGAACGACGCTATGCTGCAGTACAATCAGATTATGTTCGATATGCTCGAGCTCTACGCCCGTCGCGCCACCATCGACTTCAACCGTGAAAGCGGCGAATACTCCGACGAACAGATCCGCTCGTTCTACAAACGTCAGTTCGACAAGCAGGTACACGAACTTGATGAAGCCTCTCGTCGCGGCACCGATGCCGACCAGCTGCCCTTCTTTGCCACAGGCGTTGCCCTCGACCTTGAGCGCACCCACTTCAATCCCGCTGCCGTGGTCGAAGATCAGCCCATCGATTACTTTGGCGAATTCTATGCAGGCGTAAACGGTCATTTCCCGATTTCCGACTACTACAATCAAAGCATCGGCTTCAACCTTGGATTCGGAGTTGGCAGGAAGCGTCACCTTTGGAGTATAGACATGTCGCTCGGTTTCAGCGGCAAGGCAAAGGCGGATTTCGACACTCGAAACGGATGGATCTACGAGAATGAACATCTCAACGTCTATCAAGTCTATGCCACCTATGCCTATTGTGCTGCCCGCAACAAGAAGTACCAGTCCTTCCCCTTCGTCGGTCTTGGTGCGAGCGGAATAACTCATCCATTGGGAGATCGTGACTTGAAGGATCCCGAGAAGGATGGCTTTTCGGTATGTGCAGGTATGATGTTCGACATCTTCCTCATTCGTCGCATCACCATCCATCCCAACTGGGGGAGTCTGGCCGATGCCACCTATCAGGCCATTCGCATCAGGCCTTATTTCAGCCTCACGCAATTCAATCATCTCGGTTGGACACCCGCCATCAATCTCTCCATCTCCTACAACTGGGGAGGTATGTCGTGGAGCCGCAAAAATTATAGAAGCGAAGAGGTGAAATCAACCATCCACGAATACTGATTCACTAACAACGAATATTGATTCACGACTCCAGCGCAAAATAAAGACCCACTCGACAAAACATCGGGTGGGCTTTTTTTATGACAATAATTGTGGCCGGATGGATTTTCCGCACGAAGTGCAATTTTCTGCTGCCATTGAGGCAGCACATTTTCCGGCAGTAGAGACAGGGCATTGAGCCCGCAGTCTCCTGCCATTTTCTCCTTCTTGATAATCTTTTTATTTAGAAGCGATTTGCGAAAAAACTATCAGTAGCCGGGATTCTGCACCATATTGGGATTAAGGCTGAGCACATCACCCGTGATGGGGAAGACCGTAGTGTAGCCTGTGTTGTCAACGACAGCATTCACGCGGTGGTCGTAGAGCTCGGTGAATTTGCCGAAGCGTATCAGGTCATTGCGGCGCCATCCTTCCCACATCAGCTCGAGCAGACGTTCGGTGAGCAGGTTGTCGAGCGTGGCTTCACGTATTTTCTCGTGCACACGACTGCGGACAAAGTCCATCTCCTCCTGACCGCTGCCGCCATTACGCACCTTTGCTTCAGCCTGCATCAGCAGCACATCGGCATAGCGGAACAGCACGATGTCGTTGTTCTGCAGAGTGCCGTCCTCGCTGGCTGTGAAGTCGGTCTCATACTTGGCCATGCGTGCTCCACCATTGCGCTCGAAAGGGGAACCTGTAAGGTTTTCAGCCACCTCGAGTGGATGGTACACCAGCACGTTGCCATAGCCATCATTTACCTTCTGGCCCTTGACGAGCACGGTGTCAGAATGGAAGTTGATATAGTAGCGCGAGTCGATTTCCCCGGGATCACGCTTGCTTGGATTATCTTCGGTGATACCATAGGCATTCATGGTGCTGACGGTGGCACAGGTACCGTTCTCAGTGCCCCAGCCGATGGCACCTCCATGGGCAGCGTGAAGGCTGCGGAAAATGTAGTTGAAACGGTTGCTGTAGAGGTTGTTGTCCATCGGTATGACAAAGATGTTCTCCTTAGACACTTCATTGTGAATAGCGAAGTTCGTGCCGTAATACTCTTCCAGCCGATAGCCCAGGTCATAGATCTCCTGGCAATAGTACACGACTGTTTCCCAAGCGTTCAGCTGCTTTTCATCTACTGAAAAATAGATTGACTTGCCATCGGGGCGAATACCATCGGTCCAGTCATTGTCGCTATAGACCTCGGCATTCAGGGCAAGCTTGGCCAGGAGGAAGTACGCTACCGGACGGGTAAAGCGTCCGTAATAATTTCCCAATTCGTTGCTGCGCTCGCCCTTCAGGTAAGGAGCCACTTCCTGCAGTTCGTTGAAGATAAATCGGAAGACTTCGCTGCGGGGACTCTGTCTGATGTCGGACACCGGGGTATTGTAGTCGGTCACCAACGGGATGTTGCCGAACATGTCCATCGTATAGAAATAGAACATGGCACGCAAGCCCCTCACTTCGGCGGTGAAAGCCTCGTATTGCTCGTTGGTAAGTACCAGTCGGTAACGATAGCGGTCGATGAAATAGAGCGAACGGTTGCAGCGCGAAATCACCTCATAGAGATATTTCCAGGTGCTGCTCAACTCGCCATCCGACGACGTCCACCGGTGGTTGTAGAGACGGTTCCAGAAGCCGCCATCGTCCCAGTCGGCTCCACGCACAGGCATCATCTGCTCGTCGGTGGTCACGGAATTCCAGTCATAGACGCCACGTATCGTCCCTTGCAGGCCATGGCTGGGACTGTCGCCACCTATATAATTATAGAGGTCGCCCACCAGGTCGCGTTCGATGTATGCTACCGAAGTGTAGGCTTCGGCCTCCTCGACCTCTCCTTTGGGATATTCATCGAGGCAGGATGTCAGCGCCATACCTGCCATCGCCGTACCAAGAATCAAAATATATGGTCTCACAACAATCAATTGTAATTTGTTAATTATTAATTGTTAATTGATTTAGAACTGAATGCTGAACCCTAAGCTGTAGGAACAATAGGGAGGATAACTACGCTTGTCGTCGATGCCCATGGTGCTGTTTACGGCAAAGCTGTTGATCATAGGCGTCAAACCGCTGTAGCCGGTGATGGTGGCCGGGTTGTTGATCGAAAGCGACAGGCGCAAGGCACTGATGTGACGGCTCAACAGCTTCCGGGGGAAAGTATATCCCACAGTGATGTAGTCGAAGTTGAGGTAGTCGCCTCGCTCCAGCCAATAGTCGGTGGCCGTCTGGTCGTTGATGTTGTACTTGGGCGCATCGGTCAGCACATTGTAATCGGGGAAGCCTCGCATATTCATGTACGAAAGGCTCGTTCCGTTGTAGATCTTGTGTCCGAAGGCACCGTTCATCTGAATAGAAATGTCGAAGTCATAGTAACGGAAGCTGATGTTCGAACCCAAGGTCCATTTCGGGGTGGCCTGTCCTGCGATGTAGCGGTCGCCTCCATCCTCGATGTTGATGCGTCCGTTGCCGTCGAGGTCCTCGATTTCGTAGCAGGTGGTCCCATCGTCCTGTGTGACAAGACCCAGGCAGTGGGGCAGATAGAACACGCCCAGCGGCTGACCGACAATCTGATAGACGATGTTATTGTTGCCGCCATGGAAACCAGCGCCATTCAGACTTGCAATGCTCGACATGTCGGGCGCCGAGAAATAAGTGCCGTTGTAATTGCCGCTCAGCGAAATGAGCTTGTTCTTCTGGTACGACATGTTGAGGTTGATGTTGAGCTCCATGTCGCGCTTATGAATGGGAGAGTAGCCGATGCCCATCTCGAAGCCCTTGTTGCTCATTCGGCCCAGGTTGGCAAGCATCTTGTCGAAGGTGTAGGGTGGCACAGGCACATCGTAGAGGTAAAGCATGTCGCGCGTATTCGAATGGTAATACTCGACAGTCAGCACCACCAGATTCCTGAAGAAGCCCATGTCGGCACCGATGTTGTACGAGCCGCGACGCTCCCAATGCAGGTCGGGATTGGGGTTGGTCTTCGGTGTGTAGGTCACCGTGGCAGTGCCATACCAGGGAACGAGGCCCGTAGGATAAAGCAGTGCCAGGGTATTGTAGGCCGTGATGCCACCCAGGTTACCCGAGATGCCCATACCTGCACGTAGCTTCAATTGGCTGAGCCAGTCAAAGTCATCGAAGAAAGACTCCTTGCGCAAATCCCATGTAGCTGAAAGCGAGGGGAAGAGTCCCCATTTGTGGTCGTCGGCGAACATCGAACTGCCATCCACACGCGCATTGACGGTGACCGTATATTTGTCCATCAGGCGGTAATCGACCTGTGTCAGGAACGAGAGCAGGGCATCGTTCATATAGCTGCTTCCGGTGGCGCCATATTGCCGCATGCTGCCTGCCGCAAGGTTGTTGTTGGTCACCGTGTTATGGCTCAATCCACGGACTGTCGCATTGAAGGCCGTGGTGGTGTGCGATTGATATTCGGCCATCTGTTTCGCGGCAAGGTGATGGACGCCCCAATCATGTGTCCAGTTGACAGCGATATTGCCCAGCCAGGCTTCGGACTTGGTCTCGGAGCGATCGGCCTGTCCGTGTGCCCAGATCCAGGTGGGCTTGAACTGCGAGTTCTCCGACGAGACAAACGAATAGGAACCGAAGGCCGTCACATTCCAATCCTTGCCGATGCGGTAGTTGAGCTTGATGTGCGAATTGAAGTTCAGGACCTTGTCCTTGTCCTCCTCGACAATCAACGCCAGCGGATTGTTGATCTGCGTGGCATTGATGTTACAGTCCCATCCTCCGCTGGCATTCGGGCCGTTGGGGTAGGTAGGGTTCTGTGTGGCAGCCGAATAGAAGAGTTTCTGTTCGTCGAAGATGTCGTTGTTGCGCTGGCTGCTTCCCACCACGCCGAGGTCGATGGTCAGAATGTCGTCGAAGGCCTGCTGCGACACGTCGAGCTTGGCTGCGAAATTGCGGTAACTGTTGTTCGTGATCACCGTGTTCTCGCCCATGTAGGCAAGCGAGGCGCGATAGTGCTGCTTGTCGCTGCCGCCGCTGAATGCGATGTGATGATTCTGTGCAAAACCCGTACGTCGCAGGGCACGCTGGAAGTCGGTGTCGTTGCCGCCATCCACATAGGGCTTGTGAAGCTGTCGTGCCGTAGCCACATACTCGTTGGCATCGAGCATGTCGAGCTGCTTGTAGGCTGCTTCGAAACCGATGTTGCCGTCGTACGAGATGTGGAACTGCGCACCCTGTCCCTTCTTGGTGGTCACCACAATCACGCCCGATGCACCCTGCGAGCCGTAGGGCGCTGTCTCGGCTGCATTCTTGAGGATGGTGAAGCTCTCGATGTCGGCAGGATAGATACCCGAAAGGGCAGAAAGGTTGCTATAGACGCCATCGATGATTACCAACGGTTCGTTACCACCTGTCAGCGAGGTTGTGCCACGCAGACGCACGCTGTTCAACATCGCCATGCGGTTGGCACCCGATGTCTGCACATTCAAGCCTGCTGCCTGTCCCGTAAGTGCCTGCAGGGAATTGGTCATCAGGCCTCGGTTCATCCTCTTCTGGTCGATGACTACGGTCGAACCACCAATATTGTGTGTACTGTCGTCCGACAGAACAAAACTCCGATTCTGTGCCTCAAGCCCGGTCGTGACAATCAATGACAAGAGAAGACATAAGGTAATCCTTCGTTTCGAAACTGTTTTCATAGTAGAAATATAGTTGCTATTTTTCGATGCAAAGATATGAACAAAAATCTGAATTACCAAATTTTCACCCTCTTTTTTCTTCAAAAATAAATGAAAGTACCACGAATCGTTTTTTTTCACCGATTCGTGGTACAATAAAGATTATTCAATCAACGAATGAAACATTGGCTAATACTTCCATTCTCTACTTAGCTGCACTTCACATAGCGACCCTGAGCCTCGCTTATTCTGATCATTCCGTACTTCAGCCAGCGGCGACGCATCGAGCGTGCGGCCTCCTTGTTGCCATCCTTGCTCTTGATGAGGTCGGCATCGGTAAACTCCTGAGGCAGCTGGTCGTAGATGCTGTCGTTTGACCTGCGGCAGGACGATTGTACAACGTGATCCTCGGAAGCACGGGCACGTTCAAGACGCGAACGGAAGTAGAGGAGGACCTGTTCGTGCAGGTAGTCACAGAGGCAATCCATCATCGTGCACCATCCAGCAGTTTGGAACTTAGTCAGATGCTCACTCAGGACATTGGGATGAGCCTTCAGATAGTCCTCGGCCGTTGTGCAGCCTCCTGCCCACTTCGGCAACTCGCCCTTGCGTTCGTCGAGCTGAGCCACAAGCCAACGGGCATATTGTGCCAGCATCAGGGCGCAGCAGATGCGTTCGGCTGTAATAGGGATTCGCATTCGCTGGCTGGCCATCACCTCATCGTCCTTGCGCAGCGACTCCAGACGGATGCGCTCCAGCCAATCCAATCCCACCTGCTCGAGTTCCTTCAGCCTTACCTCGCCCTGCATCTCCTGAATGAGCGACGAATAGCGGATGATGTTGTCAATCGACTGCTCGCTGCGTGGCTTCATTGCCTTGAAGGGGGCAAAGGTGTTGTCGGGCATACTGGCAATGGCCAGGCGGGTGATTTCGCCATCGAGCACACGGAGTTGTGAGCGATAGAGGGCGTCGGGTGTGCCGCACTTCACAATGTTCCAGCGCACGTTGGGGATGAACCGGTAGCCGGTGTCGGTGTTCATATAGGCGGTGCTGTAGGAGCTTTCGTCAAACTGGCAGCGTTGGATGACACTCAGGTCCTTGTTGAACGTCTGCCCGCCGTTGGCCGTAGCCATGTCGGCTTCCTGCATGAACGTATAGCACATGTTGCCATCGGCATTCTCCAGTCGAACCACGATCATTGAAGTGGAAGTACGTGGCGAAAGTTCGAGGATGCGAGCCTTGGGGTCCTTGGGCTGATCCTTGGCATTGCGTTTGAGTCGGCGTTGATCCTCATAGACGCGTTCCTTCTGGATTTCGATGGCCTGCTTCTCGCGCCAGGTCTTCATCCAAATCTGGTCAACCTTGTCGATCTGCGACTTGCCCGAGCCTGAAGGGCCAACTATGAAGCATTGCAGGTTGAGCGCCTTGGGGTCTTCGTCGCGAATGATCAGTCGAACGTTGTTGGCCAATACTCCAATCATCGTACCCATGGCGACAATGACGGGCATTGCCTTGCTGTCGGGGAAGGGTTCGAGCGTCTCGCGAAGTCCTGCTGGCAGCTTGCCTCGTTCGCGGAGAGGAAGGCCCCTCACGCGTGACGTAGGTTGGGCGAAGGAGGTGCGAATCTGGCTGATGTAGAAGCTGTTGTCAACTTCCTCGATGTCGAGCAGCGACTGCTGGAATTCCATGTTGTCGCGCTCCCTCTTGCGCAGATAGTTCAAGGTGTTGAGCATCTTTTCGGGCATCTTCGAACGGGGACGCTTCAAGGCACTGTCGATGCACGAGATGCGTTCCGCATCGGGAAGGCCGTCGTAGCAGGGGATGACGCGAAGCATGATGTCGCGGTTGTAGTCGCAGATGTGGCGCACACCCAAGGCCAGCTCGTAGGTCAGGTCGTTGCGTTCGCCGTGCGAAGGGGTGTTTCCTTCGTTGTTGACGATCCAATAGGCTTCGATGATGCGGCTGACGGGAATGCCGTGATAGGTGGGTTCCGCGTTGGGGTCAGCCTCGGCCGATTCCTCTGCAGGCTGGTCGGGTTCTTCGATGATCTCCGCATCCTCGATGACTGGCGGTTCAACCTCCTCGTAGGGGACGATGGCACCCGCACCACCATTGGGATTGGGCAGAAGCTCGACCTCCGCAGCAAAGAGCTCTTCGGGCTTGTAGATGAGCAGGTTCTTGCGCGGCACCATGAAGCAGCAGCGTGCCAGGTCGGGCGTCGAGTCGTAGGATTCGAGGTGAAGCACGTCGGCAAAGTACTTCTGCGCTTGCTTGCGATCCATACCCTCTACCATCGGCAGCAGGAGCTTGAGTCCTCGTCCCGAAGGACTGACGAAGGCGAGCGGGCAGTGCAGAGGTTCGAGCAGGGGAGTCAGCGTCTCGAAGTACTCGCGCGGATTCTCCACATTGTCGATGTCCATGCAGCACCAGGGGCTGGGTATCATGCACTCGTTCTTGCGTTGCCCGGTGGTCGAATGGCCGTGGGGCAGGATGGCCTTGAGTTCCTTCTTGATGTTGTTGGCCGTGTCCTTCAGGTTTCTCCGTTCCTGGTCGCTCATCTCGGGTGTTTCCTGGTTTCGCAAGTGAGCCACAGCTTCGCAGTTACTTTGGATGTTACGATCATCAAGCATCGACTCGAAGACCTCTCGGGTACAGATCTTGCATCCTTTCGAATACGTGATCCTGTCGATGTAATCGAATGAATTTTTTGTTTTCATAATTAAATTAGATTAGATTATACAATAAATGTTCAACAAAAGCAGCTCTCAAAAACCATCTCCGGATATGGTCCTTTTCGATTTGCTGGTGCAAAGTTAATAATAAATAATGAGAAAACCAACACTAACAATTTCCTGCGAAATAATTAGTGCTGGCTGCAAAATTATTAGCGACAATCCTTGAAAAACCGTTAGTGGAAACCAACAAAGCGGTCGCGGTCGCGGTCGGTCGCGACCGCAGGGGGTATGTATATGTGTGCCGTGGTAGGGAAGTATGGAGGAATAAGGTGTATAATATATATAAGGAAAATTTATTCTATATATATTCCTCTCTTATCTCTGTGTCTCTGCCTGTGTAAGTGTGCCAAATGGTCGCGACCGCGCGACCGTGCGACCGCAGCCAAATTTTTCCCTATAAGGCTAAGTCATTGAAACATCGCGCAATAGTCCATCTTTGCGTGCGTTGTCGGCCACGTAACTATACTTGTTTTTCCAATCCTGGAGCTCATTCATGGCTTCCTTGCCGTTGCAATCGGACATCTGCATGGAAGAAATGAGCACGCGTTGACGTCCTTTCAGCGATTTTATGACCTCACTTTTGCACATCTTCATCCAATCGTTGATCACATTGTTGAACGAAGTGTAGTGGAGCTTGAAGACGCCCTGCAGGTCGGGCACGTCAACAGCTTCCTTGATAAGGCGCTCAAAACCCTTAGGTGTGGCATTCTCTTTCGCAACTCCATATTCGATAAGTACGGCAAAAAGGCAGGCAAAGTACTTCGAAGGCTCCAATTCTTGCAGATTTTCGCGTCCCACCTCCATCATTCCGTGCTTCCCCTCGGTCTTGAACCGCGAGCGTATCATTCCACGGAGTTTGACGACAAAGGCGTCCCTATCGTCATTGTTGCACAGGAAGGAGTCGGTCTTCGGGCCTCGCTTGTGGCAAGGCTCTTCGCCTGGGATTTCGACCTCGGGTGCAGCTTCGGTGGCTGTGGCTTCAGGCAACTGTATGCCGCCACTCGCTTCCCACGTCGCAATGGCATTCCTGAGGTGATAATCCAGGTCGCGCGACGGAGCCTGGTGGGCAGCAAATGGCAGCAGTTCAACCAGGCGCGCCTTCATCCACTTCAACGATTCTCCTATCTTTTCCCAATCCTCGACGTCCTGCATCGTGGGTAAAATCGGCTTATTCGGCTTCATATTCGAGAGTGTCGATGGGGTGGTCAAACTTACAGATCAATTGGCCGAAGAGCTGCGGATCGACCAGATAAGGTCCCGTGGGACGATCGACGAAACGGACGAAGCGGACATTGGGCCTTTCCTGCATCAGCTGGCGGCATTCGTCCACGGTCATCGTCTCACGCAGAAAAGCGAATCGCGTGTCATCATCAATCTCCTCATTCTCAGTGAGGTCGGCTATCACTTCGCTCGGGCAAAGCAGGATATTCTGTTCGAGCACCATCTGCCTGACGGCTCCCATCCATCCGAAAGGAGAGGGGTGGCGCAGATTGTTTTCGCTGCTGGTAGCCAACACATAACCCAGGCATTGCGACGAATCGGACGGCTTTTCCACCATGTTCTGCTGAAGGAACAGATTTATCTTGTTCACCAGATCCCTCTGCTGATAATCAGCTACAAACGTAACAAATCCATCGTCCGTATTGCCCGGACGAATGCCGTAGTAGATCTGTTTGATGAGCCTGGTGGGGCTGAGAATGTCGTCGTGGAGGTTATCCCATCGGGTAAAGGCCTTTGCATCATCGTCGGGCGAACCCATGTAGGAAGTGTGTCCGTCGGTGACGATGAGCATCTGGAGGAAAGTGGCAAAGTACTTGTCGGCACGTACTTCCTCGAGCGCCTTCTCTGCCGTGGCAAGGAGTTTCCCCTTGTCGCCAAAGACCACTGCCACGAGGGGCATACTATTGATGGTGATGATCAGGTCCCAAGCAAAGCCATTTGGCTGCGAACCTGGCCACGCCTCAAAGACACGCAAGGTATTGGATGCGAGATTCTTATAGTCGATGAGCTGGCACAGTCCATATTGCGGGCGGCGCTTGCTGCCGTACTTGAACTCATAGCCGCACAGCAGATAGTCGTAGAAACGTTCGCGCGCTTCGGCGAGTGAGTAAGTATCAGTAACTTTACTTTCGGGCCAATAATGATGGAAAGCGCGCAAACCAATATGATCTACGATTACTGAGAAACTCTCTACCCGATAAAAGGCTTCGCCTGCATGAAAGCGCTTCAAGTCAATCTCAAAAAACCAGTCATCTGGTCGAGGACCATTGAACAAGGCGTATGGTTCCGTTCTGTTGATTTTGGGAGCCTTTTCAAGTTTGTAGCCATCGGCCACAAGTTGTCGGATAAGTTTCTTCCGATGATAGGCATGGGGCCGTTTGTTTGCAAGATACATTTATATATGAATGATTGAATGTTAGTATTTTTGCTGAAAATATTCGAGTAGGGTGAGATTGTACTATCTCGGCCGACGGAGTACTTCCGCGTTCGGAGATTGTACTACAACGGCCGACAGAGTACTTCCGCATTCTGAGATTGCACTACCTCGGCCGACAGAGTACTTTTAGCGCTCCGAGATTGCACTACTTGTTACGGAGTGGAACATTCCCGCTCCGAGATTGCACTACTTCGGCCGTTTCAGTACTTCCGCATTCTGAGATTGTACTACTTCGGCCCACATAGTACTTCCGCATTCGTAGATTGTACTATCACGGCCGACAGAGTACTTCCGCGTTCGGAGATTGTACTATCACGGCCGACAGAGTACTTCCGCGCTCGTAGATTGTACTACAACGGCCGACAAAGTACTTCCGCATTCCGAGAGTGTACTATGATTTCGAAAAGCGCCGCAAAGTTACTCACTCTGCGCAATATTTCCAAATCTAAAAGCCTTTTTCTATTTTTCCAACACAAATTTGCAGTATTTTCTTTAAACTATCGGCATTGGGAAGGTCTAAAACTTAGAATTCCAAATCAACAAAACTATGAAAACAGCGCATTTACTGGTCTTCTCTTTATTCTTATTGAGTTCCTCTCTTTCTGCACAGGACGAAGTGCAGGAGCGTTTTTCCTTGCAAAACAGAATAATGCCGCAGGAAAAGGTGCACATAATGACGGACCGCAATCTTTATGTGGGCGGCGACACCATCTGGCTGCGTCCATTCATCGTCGATGGCCTTACGATGAAACCTGCACTCTTCAGCCGTTTCCTCTACGTCGAACTTTTGAGCCAAACCGACAGCCTCGTCTATCGCGCAAAGCTCCATATGCAGCCCGAACGTGACGTCTTAACTATGCGCGGCTACGTTCCCCTCGACCCGACGCTGCCTTCGGGCATCTACACCCTCGTTGGCTACACGCGTTGGATGCTCAATGCGGGCGAACAATACTTCTTCAAGCGCAACGTGCAGGTGGTCAATGCCCGTGAACTCAGCAATGGCGCTTACCCGATGCTGCTGACGCAAACGACCCAGGAGGATGCCTATCACCCCATCGACCGCACTTCGCTGCTCAAGGCCGACCACAACCCGCGCGTCTATCATCCTGAAATCAAGACCGACAAGGACAGCTACAGCCAGCGCACCTTTGTGGAAGTGAGTTTCCGCGCTCCTGCCAACACCGTCCTTGCCGCTTCGGTGACCGACGATGCAGCTGCACCCATCGACCCGACCAATGCCATCCAATACGAACTCTTCGGACAACCTTTCCTCCACAGCATCAAGGACATGGAGAAAGGCAAATTGCGCTATCCAACATATCTTCCCGAGGAATTTGAAATCATCACCGGACGTGTCCGTAGCTCCATGCGCGGACGTCTTTTATCGGGCATCGAGGTCAGCCTGATCGCCCCGACACAAGGCTATGTGGATGAGCAGGTTTCCGACGAACGCGGTATGTTCACCTTCGATGGCTTTGACCTGCCCGATGGCACAAGGTTCTTCCTTCGTTCACACGACGAGGCTGGCAAGGATGTGGGTGAAATAGAGCTGCTTCCCGAACTTTTCGCCAAGGATGTTCACCACCTCGAAGCCAACGCAGCCGAGGTCGAAAGCCAATCGTTCTACGACAACCTCATCACCCGAATGAAGTACAACAACGCCCAATGGGAGATTCTGCTCAACGAAATCGACGTAGTGGGCCGTACACGCGAACAACTTGACCCCGCTGGACAAAATGCCCTCGCTCGCCTCGACCAAAGCAAGGTAGCCGAATACAAGGACTACACCTTCGAAACCCTGCTCAATGCCATCCCAGGTGTCACCGTGCGCGACAACCATCCGCACTTCCGCAATGAGCCCTTGCTTGTGATGATTGACAATGTCCTGATCCAACCGCCTTTCGGTATGAATGTACCTGATTACATCAACCAGATCTGCCCACCTTATTACGTAGATTACCTGGACATCGTGAACACCACGGCAGTACCCACCATTTCGAGAACAATCGGTCCTAAGGGAGGCGCTGCTGGCGGACAAGACAGAGCATTACGCACCCACAACTACTGCCTCCGCATCTTCACCCTGAAGGAGATACCCAATGTCGGCAAGGAATCGCTCGTGAAGGAAGTCACGCCCCTCGGACATCAGCATCCTCGCACGTTCAACAACGGCGTCTATCAAGGCCCCACCACACCCAATGGCACCGACCAGCGCATCACGCTCTACTGGAATCCCAACCTCGTGGTGAATGCCGACGGCCAATGCACTTTCAGCTTCTGGACAAACGATGCACAAGGCTCCACCTGCACCATCCGCATCGAAGGTGTTTCGGACGATGGCAACATCATCTCCTCTTCGAAGACGATCCGAATCGAATGAGTTTCGAACAAAACAACTCCCACATCCATACACAGCAATGCCGGCTCTCATTGAGTCGGCATTGTCATTATCATCATTGTATCATCATTGTTCGCTTTCGGTTCTTGTAGTAAGCTTCGTGGTCTTTCCCTTGTCGGAAGCCTTCTGGAATGCAGCATAATCCTTTTCAAGCCTATCAGTCAGCTTCTTAGGGTCTTTGTTGAAAAGATTGATATACTCCTCGAATGCCTCCACTTCGCCTGTCAGCTCCTTGTTGGCCGAATAATAGTTGATCATATCAATGATGGCACTCATATATTGTTCGAGGGGATCGACCGGCTCGTGCGTCAATGCAAATTTGGTGCAGGCAGCCATATAGGCAATCATATATACTGCATTCTTTGGTTCGTTGCCCCACTTTGCCTCTGGTTCTCCAAAAATCATCATCACATCGGGCGACGACATCGACCAGGATTGGATGTATTGTGCAGCTTGCCCCATCTTATCTGCATTGAGGTAATGATTGAGGTAATAAAGGCTGCAATAGTAGGCATCCTCGTTGTGCTCGCGGCACTTTTCGGCAGTCTTGAATTCCACCAATGGTGGCACAAAGCCATGTTCCATCTCGTCTTTCAACTGAGCCTCCAGCGCCTCCATTTCCTCCACCTTGGCCGCATTGCCCACCTCGTCATAATACATCTTCATGTATTTCAACTCATTGAGATAATGATCGGAATGTGTACCCTCATCATTCTCAATCAGAGTCAGCGCATGTTCCTGCAGAGCTACAGCCTCAGCGAATTTGTCCAAACTGTACTTGATTTCAGCCGCATGGGCCAAAGTGCCACCCATATGACGATCGTTGGTGAAATACTTGTAGTAGATTTTCACCGCCTCATCGCTGTACTTCTCGGCATTCGCCAGATCATCAACACTCGAATAATAGAGTGAAACATTGTCGAGCAGGTTGGCATAATAGACATTATCCTTGCTGTAATGATTGCCATAGATTTCTGCAGCCTTAAGCCCCGTCTCAAGCGCCTTCTTGTAAGCCTTCTGACGGAAATAGCAGCGGCTGATTACCGCCAGATCATCGACGTAAAGAGAGTCGTTTTCACCATATTCCTGCTGGATAAGACTCAGTTCCTGCTGAAAGGTGGTCAGCGCTTCATCGTACTGCTGATTATTAAACTGCATGATGCCGATGCTGTCAAGCTCAGCAATTCGTACCTTGTTATCCTGCGACCAAGCCACGGCAGTCATAGCCAGCAGCATTAGAGTAATCAAAGTCTTCTTCATAGTTGTTTATGTTTTAATGTTGCAAAGATAAGACTTTTTTTCATCGGCTCCAAACATTTTCTTCAAAAAAACTCGCCTTATCGACAGAATACATATTTTCACCGACGAACGGATGCCCCTCCGTTGTATTTCGAGTATATTTTGATACTTTTGTCGATAATCAAGTAAAAAATTGCAATAAAATTTGGCAATGCAAATTTTTGTCCTTATCTTTGCGCAGGAATTATTAGACATAGAAGTTTGCATTAGTATGTTTTCCATCTCCAACCTCATTTTCATCCTCATCATCCTTTTTGTGCCGAGCTACATCGCTTACAGCATTATTTCTCGCATCCATTCTCGAAAGAAAATGATGAAGGGGATAGGTGTCAAAAACGGGCGTGTTTCGGGCGTTGATATATCTTGTGCCGACAGCATGCGGCTATGCCTCCCGTTGTACAGATTCTCGAGAATGTTTTTCGAATTGCTATTGTTATGCCTTATCTATTTGGTAATTTGCATCCATGATATTATCACTTCTCCTATGGATGACTATCAAAGCAATATGATTTTAATTTGCTGTTCACTTTACTTTATCTATGCCTGTATCACCAACATCATCTATTCTCCCAAGATATGGTTTGACAAGGATGGTATGCATACAAAAGACAGAATCCCCGAAAACAAGGATTTCATCGCTAAAGACGCGCTGATTGCTATCACCATCCTCATCGTAATCGGCTGCTTGTGGGGTATCTACATAAAAATCTTTCTGCTGAAATCTTTCCCGTTTTGGCTAATGATCTCTCTCGCACTTTCCTTGGCATTATCCTATTTTCTCTATACACATCGGAATGAGGATTTGACCCTCATCAAGAAAAATGAACAACCGCTGTACGATCGTTTGGTAAACGGCTTCCTGCTCAATGACATCGAATGGAAGGAAATCGAGAGGATTGAATACAAAACCTCATGGTTTACACGGTGGACTTGGCGAATACCCTTTTACCGCATTCATAATGCATCGTGCTTGAATGTGAAATTCAAAAACAAGGAATATGATTCCATCTCATTGGATCTGGAATATGATTTAAACAACTATAGCATCTTGGAGTATTTTATTCCCCTCTATCAATACGACCACCGCATCCTCGTCCCGTTGGCCACACTCTGCAAGGCGCATGGAGTCAATTTTCTTTGCTCAGGGAAAAAGGTACACGATAATTGGTAATTGCATTTTTCAAAATCGATTCATTTTATCGTTTTCCATATTTAACGTTCAGTATGAAACTTGGGGCTGGTAATGCCTTGTCCCTTACAGATAATACCTTCATTACAGGTAATGCATTATCCATCCTTATCCACAATTAATGCCGGCTCAAATGAGTCGGCATTATTGTTTTGTTCTCAGCAGCCTTATATTATCTCACTTCACCACCACCACGCGCCCGCCTTTAACCAGCACTCCGCGCTGCTCAGTACGCACCTTTCGTCCCATCAGGTCATAAGCCACGCCAGCAGGGGAGGAGTCAAGACGAACCGTGTGAATCGCATCCTCGCCCTTCACGCGCATCACAATGATGCCCTGCACATGGAGCGAACCCGAAGCAGTATTGGTGAGCTGCACATACTTGTAAGGAGTGTCGAGCGTGACGCCAACTTCCTTGATGCCCTTGCTTCCGCTGTATTCGGTAATCTCGGTGAAGTTCACGCCATCGTCACAACCTAATACATCGCCCTTGAACGAACCCGTACGCGCCAGGTAATAATCGACCGAAGTGATGCCATCGGGACAATAGACAGTCATCGTGCCCGTGCTCTTGGCAAGCTGGATGGAACCCACCTTATCGGAATATACCGTGCCGTCGCTGCCTGCGACATTCGAAGTGGTTTGGAACTTGCTGCCTTCGTCCAGGATGATGACACCCGAAGACAGATAGGCATTCACAGTCTCTGCATTGTCAGCATTGAACCAGAAGTAATCATACGTGCCGTCACCCTTGTCGGTGGCAATATATGCCTCACCTTCGGATGTTGGGGTAGTGCCACCACCACCTGCCCACGAGGGAACATAGGCATCGTTCTCGGCCTGATCCATACCCACGCCATCGCCACCATTCACCGTTTCCGTAGCGCCGCCATTGCTGATTGTCGTGCCATCGGCAAAGCCTACGAGCGTGCTCTTGTAATTGAGCAAAGCGGTCTTGAGCTCAGCAATCACACCATAGTTCTCATCCTGCTTCAAGTTGTTGAAGGTCCACTTGAAGTCGCCATGGTTCATACGTCCGGCACCCAACGTACCACGAACGATAGCGGGCACATCAGCAGGAGCATCCATCTTGTTCTCGACATAGGTGCTTCTAGCAGCGGCATCGGCCTCTTCGTTGTAGGTCGTACCACCTGCGTAAGCCTTGGCAGTCACTTCGTCAGCACGATTGGCTACGAGCACGGCATCCCAACGGCCATTGGTTTGACTACCATCGTAATACTGAACTTTTCGCGGATTGACGATCTCGTTGTTGAATGCCTTGATCACGCCGCCATTCTCGCCCGAGAAAGTGCCGCTTCCTTCGGCATCCGTACCCTGCTTCGAGATGAGCATCGGGTACTTGCAGTTGCGGAAGTAATTGCCTTCGACGAAAGCCGAACCGCCCATCGTCACACCCACGCCGTATTTCGACACGCCATCGAAATAGTTGTTATAGACGTGGAAGAACATCGTGCGAATGCGTGGATGACGCGAGTCGCTATGGTCGAACCAGTTGTGATGATAGCTGTGCCAGCAGGCAATTGTTTCGCTCTTCATACCACCGAGGCTCGACTTGCCCGTGTCGAAGAAATGGTTGTACGAAACCGTAATGTTCTTCGATTCACCCTTGATGTCCACTGTGCCATCGCCCTTGGCTTGATCGGCATCGCTGCCGGGTTTGCCATAGAAGAAGTCACAGTTATGAACCCACACGTTCGAATTGCCCGTGTCGAGCGAGATGGCATCGTCCATGCAACAAAGGATACCGAGGTTACGAATCTCCACGCCTTTGCAGTTACGCACCAGCATACCGAAACCATGGAACGCGGCATCTTCGCCAACGCCCTCGATGGTGATGGGCACATTGCTGTATTCGTTCTTGCCCTTTACCTGAAGGCCTTCGCCACTCGACTCAAAGCGGTCCATATCGCCATCCTTGATGGTGCCGATCACACGAATGGCCAATGGCGTGGTGTCGTAGCCTTTCTGATAATAGTAGATGATGTCCTGCAAGCCTTTGGCGGTAGTGTATTTCGACGATGAAGTCTTCACGTCGGTGCTCACCGTCTTGGCATTATCTGCCCAGACATAGATCACCTTGGCACTCTCTTTCAACGCGCCATCGTTCTTGTAGGCACCAATGCCATCGTCCATACCCACGTGCGCAAATCCTGAGCGATCGTGAGCCGAGGCAGTAAACGCTTCGGTCTCTGTCGCCTCTCCGTTCATCTCGCCGCTTGCATTCACCGGAACGACCTTGAACAGATACGTTCCCGCCTTTAAGCCCACGGCATCAGCACGGAAGTAGGAGGGATATTGGCGAACAAGTTCCTTGTCAAGTTGCGTCCAATCGCCGCCTTCACCAGCTTTCACATAAACATTGTAGTCGGTAGCGCCCGACACACCCGTCCAAGTGACATACCCAGACTCAAACCATCCACCAACCTGCTGGACCTCAACGCCAGCCTGAACATTGGCAATCAGCGCGGTTGCCAAAAGTGATAGAAAGAATTTTTTCATAATGTGTTTAATCTCTAATAATCGGAGTACCCAGAACATTCCGATCATTCCGAGTACTCCGATCTTTTAGACTAGTTAGATGTTCGGCTCATCCCAAACCTTGGTGGTCGTGCAATTGACGCTTTGGGTCAACTGGCCCACCTTGAGGATGAATTCGCCTTCTTCGAGCGTCCACTTGCCGTCTTCGTTGACGAAAGCGAGGTTCTTGGCTGGAAGCTTGAAGGTAACAGTTGTGCTCTCACCCGGATTCAGATCCACCTTGTCGAAGCAGCGCAGACGACGATTGTCGGGCACGATGCTTGCAACCACATCGCTCGAGTAGAGGAGGACAGGCTCCTTGCCAGCCACCGAACCGGTGTTCTTCACATCGACGGTAACTGTCAGTTCGTCGTTCACACCAAAGTCGGTCTTATCCACTTTCAGGTTGCTGTATTCGAAGGTAGTGTAGCTCAAACCGTAGCCGAAGGGCCATTGCAGCGAAACCTTGGCATCGTAGTTGTAGGCGCCTGCCATGGTTCCTACCTCTTCGCTCACCTTGTAGTCATAGTTGGCAAGCGAGTTGATTTCACGCGGATAGGTGTAAGGCAGCTTTGCCGAGAAGTTGGCATCGCCAGCCATCAGGTTTGCAAGCGCATCGGCACCGTAGTTGCCTGGAAGCAGAATGTCGATGACACCCTTTGCCAAAGGCTCGATGTCGGCAATCAGACGTGGACGGCCTTCGTTGAGCACGAGGATGATGGGCTTGCCGGTCTTTGCCAAAGCCTTCACGAGATTGCGCTGGTTCTCGCTCAGCCAAAGGTCAGTGAGGTTACCAGGAGTCTCGCAGTAGCTGTTCTCACCAATGCAGGCCACGATGACATCGACGCCACGGGCAGCAGCCACAGCCTTTTCGATGCGTGGAGGAAGTTCGTCATAGTAGGCACCAGCCTCGTTGTATTCGACGCCCTTCTCGAGGACAACGTTCTTCGCACCGAACTTGTTGCAGAATGCCTCGTAGATGGTGTTGTACTTCTCAGCCATCTCCTCGATGTTCGAACCCTGCCAGGTGTAGCTCCAGCCGCCATTGAGGCAGCGCATCTGGTTGGCATTAGGTCCGGTGAGCAGAATGCGGACGCCCTGCTTGAGCGGGAGGATGCCGCCTTCGTTCTTGAGCAGGATCTCGCCTTCCTCAGCCGAATGGAGGGCCTTCTGGGCAAACTCGTCACATCCGAACTTCTCATAACCCTCGCCACCGGTGTTGGGGTTATCAAACAAGCCGAGACGATACTTCACGCGAAGCACGCGGCGAGTGGCATCATCGATGCGCGACATAGGCACCTTTCCTTCCTCAACCAGTTCCTTCAGCAATACGCAGAACTCCACGCTGTAGGGGTCCATGCTCATATCGATACCGGCGTTGATGGCGATGCGGATGGCATCCTTCTTGTCCTTGGCAACCCTTTCGCGCTGATAGAGGTTGTTGATGTCGGCCCAGTCGGTCACAATCATACCGTCCCACTGCAGGTCTTCCTTCAGCCATTGGGTCAGGTACTTGTAGCTTGCGTGTACGGGAACACCATTGATCGAAGCGGAATTGACCATAATGGTCAGGGCGCCCGCCTTGATGGCGTTCTTGAAGGGCTCGAAATACTTCTCGCGAAGCATAGCAGGGGAGAGGTAGGCAGGAGTACGGTCCTTGCCGGTGAAGGGAGCGCCATAGGCGAAGTAATGCTTCACGCTCGTTGCCACATGGTACTTGCCGAGGTGGTTGGGATCGTCGCCCTGATAACCTGCAATCTCGGCCTCAACCATACGCGAATTGACGATGGCATCTTCGCCGAAGCTTTCCCAGATACGCGACCAGCGCGGGTCACGACCCAGGTCGAGCACAGGATTATACACCCAAGGGCAGTTGGCGGCACGGCTCTCGTAGGCGGTGATTTCGGCCATCTCCTTTGCCAAGGCGATGTTGAACGATGCGCCGAGGTTGATGGGCTGCGGGAAGAGTGTGCCGCCCTGCACGTAGGTCACGCCGTGGTTGTTGTCAAGGCCATAGATGTCGGGGATGCCGAGGTACTCCATCGACTTCGCCTGGATCTGCGGAATCCAGCGCTGCCATTGCTCCACCGTACCGGCTTTGCCAGGGGCATTGAGCACCGAACCCACCTTCCATTTGCTGATGGTGGTGTCGAGCACGGTCTCGTTGAGTTCCCACGAACGCTTGGTGTCGCTTGTGAAGATGTCGAGGCCATAGCCGCCCATACGCTGCATGATCTCTTCATCGGTGAGCTTCAGCACTTCGGCCACAGCCTGTTCGCCCTGTCCGAACTGAAGCAATGTCTTGCGAAGTTTATCGCGGTCAATCTTCGCATTCTCAAACTTCATACCCCCCAGGACGTCGAGATTGAGTTCGAGCATCTGACCGATCTTCTCATCGAGCGACATCTCAGCCAGTTTCTTCTCGATCTTGGCTTCAAGTTCTGCATCACGAGGAATTGCCGGCTCGGTCGTCTGCTGCTTGTTACAAGCGGTTGCAACCACAGCCAGGGCAAGTGTCAAAAGAAATGTCTTTTTCATTTGTGTTGGTTTTAGTAAGGATGTTTACTCATAAATAATAATATACGCCGCAAAGTTAATTAAAATTCTTCATTCCACAAAGTATTTCGGCCAAAAAACGCAAATTAGTGAATAAAATGTTACATTTATGGTGATTATAGCGAGGCAAAACGTAAATTTCCAAACCTTCAACCAACCTGTCACAATGTTGTTCAATCAGCCTCTCAAGCCATTTCAAACTATATTTACCCACATAAACACTAGTTTTTACCCCCCCCATTTGTTAATTAACGTTAAATATAGAAAATATTGCTGTTTGGGCTTGCTTTGATGATAATAAAGGCATACCTTTGCCGCGTTATACAAGCAGTAAAAACCGAAAACATAGTTTTCTCATTTTGTATCTCATTATTAACTGACGATATTCAATAATGGAAGAGCTTATTCAAAAGATAGAAGCCATCATGAACGATGAGCTACTGTTCCGAAACCCCGAACTCACAATCCGGGATGTTGCCAGGGAACTTGCCACCAATCGCCTTTACGTATCAAGGGCGATAAACACGACATTCGGCTATTCGTTTACCGTTTACCTTAATCGAAAGCGCATCGAATATTCAATCGCCGTGATGGCCGAACATCCCATGATGACGATGGAAAATGTTGCCACCGAATCGGGTTTCGTTTCAGAGACGGCATTCTTCCGCAAGTTCAAACAGATCATGAACGATTCGCCACGATCATATATGAAGAAAATAAAGCCTTGACCACATTGGCCAAGGCTTTTCTAATCCAAAGATTACTCGTAACTTTCCCAATCATTAGAACGACCCGTAGGCTTTGCCAACTGCTTGCCGTCGTCAGAAGGATCGTCAGTAAGTTGTGGGTCGGAGGTGACTATCACGTCAGACACTTTTACAAACCGAACCCGAAATATCGGAGAATCATATGACTTTTTCATATCGAATAATGTTGTAAAATCATAAAATTATTTGACGAAAACTTTTTGAACCGAGCCATCTTCGCTGATGATTAGGTTAAAGCCCTTCTGGAGAGATTCATGTCGCTTGCCGTCGATGGAGTAGAAGCCGGCACGACGGGCATTTTCGTTGCCAATTTCCTCGATACCCTCAGTCTCGCCAGCAATATGATTAGGCAAGAATAACTTGGCATTGGCTGAATTATTGAGCCTCAGATAAGCACGGAAAGGTGTAGCAAGCCGATTATTATTGCTGTCATTCTCCAATGGGTCGGTCGAGGGAGTGCCCGTGTATTTATAGAATGCGACCCTGCCAGCCTGATCCTGCATGATGTAGTCTGTTCCTGCAACGAGCGGGACGTTGTCGGCAACAACTCCGACCAACACACCTTCGGTAAATGTAGGTTTATCGGCATCGATGGCCTTAGGGCCCACAAACTGGTAGGTAGTGCCTGGAGTGGCCTGTATGATGTATGGCACATTGCGCCTGATGCTGACATCTTCGTCCAAGGTCAGCACGCCATTTTCATCTACGCCCGAACAACCATACACTTTCCAGCCTTCGGGAAGTTCGTGGTCAAATGGAAGTATCAGCGTGCCATATCCCATAGATTCAACACTATAGTCAACCGTCAGTTTCGAACGATAGGTAAAGGTGGCCGAAGGATAGTTGTAGGGCTTGTTCCGGTTCTTATCGGTATAGAAATAGACCGTGTAGCTCTGATTTGGCGTCAAGTCATTCTTGATGTCTGCAAAAGACTGAGCAAGGTCCAATTCTCCCGTCAATTCTCCGCCAACAGGAATCGAAGCATAATCATTTCGACCATTCCATGCCAACTGATCGGCATTGATCGAATAATATACATGGGCATTTGACTCATACCGGGATTCACTCTTGAGATTGAAGTGCATCACCAGATCATCTTCGTATGCATTATTGCCATTGTTGACAAAAGGCTGATCAACAAATAGTGCCGGGTCAATCACAGCACCCAGGCGATTGTCCATCCATTTAATACGATTGACGACAAAGTCGCGCACATTTCCGACCTCGGCTTCATAACTGCCCCAGACAATTGGATTCATTTGTACCCTCTCTTTCAAAATAGGCCAGCGCTTGAAATTAAGCTCCTGCGATTGCTGCATTTCCTCCTCAAGTGAATCTATATATGCAACAACATGTTCTTCATCCAATACTTTATGACGAGCTTCTTCCCAAATGGAAACAAGTCGTTGAGATGCGCTATCATTGTTAATGACGATATCATCTACAAAATTCAGCATGTTGCCCGCACAACTTCCTCCCGAGCGATAAATAAAATCGCTCTTGTCATTGATGGGGTAGGTACGATAATCGTTTTGAAAAGCTATGTCGAAATCCCATACGGGGCCTGTATAGATGGTATCATTCATCCTATGCTTGTACATGTAGACGCTCCAATAGGTGTCAGTATTGCCCGATAGCTCTCCAACAAGAAAGTGTCGCAGGAATGTATTCAGGTCAAGATATTTGCGCCAATCGTTCTCCAATTTGTTAAAATGAGTCTCGATATAATTCCTCTGATTGTCGGTGATACTGTCATCATCAGGCGACTTGATGGTCACAGGAGTATTCTTCTCAGAATAAAAAAAGGACTTCTCATCGTCAGCATAAGCATCAATCTCAAACAGATATCCACCAGTAAGGGCATCTCCAGAGTCATCACGAGGTGTCATCTCCTCGATATTGACACGTTTCTTATGGACCTGAATCTGATCACATAACTGATAATTACCTTTGTACTCGCCATTCACAAGAACATCTACGGAACGTCCATAAGGAGTATAAGGCATACCGACACATCGACTTAGCTCGAAGGCTAAAAGGTTACGCATCAAGGTCTTGTCACTATAGTTAGGGATAAGGGTCCATTTCTTGGCCTTGGCAGGTGCATCAAGCACGCGTTGCTTGCTCTCAAACTTTATTCGCCAGGGTTTCTTGTCAAAATAACGCGACACATTGCCTCGCTCACGGAATGATCCTGGTTCAATCAGATATTGACTGACGTTATCACCAATGATGATAATTTGTACATTCACATCATTTTCCTTATCTACGGGAAGCTCATTATTGAGAGTATGGAGGCTGATAGTAGGCAGATTGGTGATACGATAGAGATTGGACATATCACCCTCGCCTGGATGCCCATAGAATTCTAGTTCTGCGACATTTCCAAAACTACCCGAAGGACCGACATAGCGCACATAGCGAAAACCACGAGAACAGGAGACTTCGGCATAGTTCATTTTTCCCGCTTGTCCAGCAACACGAATAATCGTGAGAGGCAAGGCATCCATAAAGTTCGGGTCGTTAGCTCCTTCAAAGACGCCAAGTTGCATACGACTAACATAACCGCTACGAGGCATCCATCCCACCTTAGTAATAATGCACGGGTCTCCCAAATCCAAACCTGCCCATGCATAGTTCTTGGAATTGCCCGAATAGTATGTGCTTGCGTTTTGGTCAAAAGCATTATTTGAACCATTGAGCACCGTGCCAGACAATACAACATCTTCAGCCAAAGACATCGCAGTGGCTGAGCTCATAAATATCAAACAGAAACAAAACCGTTTCAGCACATTAGATAGTAGTTCTAAAAACATTCAGTTCTTTCTAAAATAAAATATACTTACAACCATATTCTGTGATTCGATACCTTTTACAATAGGCTAGTTTCCGAATTTTCGAACATAACTTTGCAAAAATACAACTTTTTTCTGAATTAAACAAATTCAAACACCAAAAAATTCACTATTGTTTCTCTAAAATATTTCTATATTTTATTTTTGCCATGTTTGTCGAACAATTTTTGAACGCAAAATAAAGCCTTGACCACAATCGGCCAAGGCTTATTGATAGGGTAGTTATTTCGAATTAGTCTTCGTCCTCTCCCCAGATGTCCGGACGGCGCTTGCCCCATTGAGTAGCTCCTGAGGTATAACCGGTTGCAGAAACACCCAATGTTTCACCTCCATTCGATTGAGTTACTATATCATTAAGCTCCAAATTGACTACATCAAGTTTTGGGGTATTATATTGCTTTTTCATAACATTCTAAATTATAGATTATTTGACATATACTTTTTTAGAAGTTCCATCGTCGAGGATAATCACATTCAGACCCTTCTTCAGCTCCGATTGGCGTTTGCCGTCGAGCGAGTAGATGCCGGCAGGAATGCTGTGGTTCATCCGTATTTCCTCGATGCTTTCTGGCTCTTCATTAGGTAGAACAGGAGGTGCCAAATTACGATTCTGAATACGTAAAAACGCACGATAAGGTGCTGCTTTGCGATTTTCAGTTTCGCTGACGTACAAATAGAATCCAGCGGTTTGAGTCTCAGAATTATATTGCAAAATATAATCATTATGGGTAAGTGGCACATCGTTAGCCACTGCTCCACACAAGAAGCCATCTACGAATAGATGGTCATCATCTATTGCCTTGGGGCCTGTAAACGAATAAGGACTAGGATCATTAGAATCATAATTTGCCTTTACGATGTAGGGCTTGTTGCGTTCGATAACAGTTGTTGTCAATGGAGACAATAAAATAGCATTATTATTATCAGTCAAATCGCAACTATAGAGAGTCATACCTTCGGGCACCTTAGCATTGAATGGCAAGATGAGTGTGCCGTATCCAGCAGGACTTACGCCGTAATATACAGTTAATCCTTCACGATAAGTGAAGTCGATGGAAGAATTATCACCAAGTGATTCTGTATAACTTGCATCAGAAAAGAATGTCAAAGTGTATTTGTTGTTGGTAACTAGTGATTCTGACAAACTTGATAAGTTGACTGTACCACTTAAATTAGCATTTGGTTGAACATTGGAAAAATTGATAGTATGATTAGCTACGTTTGTTCCATCTTCTTTATCTATTTTAGCATATAAAGAAACTGAGGGAATTTTATCGTTCCCAGCATCCGCAACATTAATCCTAAAATAAATATTAAATACAAGATCTCCGGAATATGGATTGTTGTCATTATTGAATTCCGGGCTCCTTGTCAATTGAATCAGTTGTGTGCTTGGTTGCACATCTCTTGTTATCGTTATTTCTGGAATAGTAGCAGAACAATTCAACTGAACATCCATCCAATCACTACTTCCATACATTCTGAATGCAGGAAATAGCTGATATGTGCCATCAGTAAGGTTGGATGGGGTAAAATGAAGATTAACCAGACTACTATAGTAATTACCAACACTTAAATTTTGACCCTCATATTGTGATAGTATATATTTTACCTCGCCAGATTCCTTATTAACTGCTTTAACGCCATAGTCAAACTGGCTAGAAAGGCAACTGATATTATAGATTGTAGTAGAAAGATAACACTGACTATTGTCGGTAGAAACATTGTATGTATAATTATTTACTTGTTCATTTCCTACCTTCATATACATTGGAGTAGTGAGTGTAGAATTATCTGTGATCTGAACAAGATGTGGAGTTTCTGAACCTCCTGCATTTTGTTTCAGTCCCAAAGTAATCAGTTGACCTTGGTCGTATGATGATCCAGCAGCTCCACCACCACTTCCAGTACCGTCAGGAGTTAAGGCGGGAGTGTTGTTATATGGAGTCAACAGAAAAAAGCCATTATAAGCACCGCTCCATCCCCAATTGATATGATAACCGACATCTTTATAACCGTCACAAATGAATTGATGACCAGCACCTTCTATTGTACTTCCGCTATATAGTACAGGCTTACCATTTGACAGTTCTGCATAAACCATGTCTTCCCACACCTCATCCGAATAGCATCCTCTATACTCATTGTGCGCCGATTTGTCGTATCCGAAATATGAAGATAGAGCTCCAGGTATTTTTGCTGAACTAGCGCTCGAACCACCGGTTTGCATAGTGCCATACTTCATTAGCACCGAAGCTCCTGCATGATACATCAGCTCAGCTACTGCAACATCATTGGCATTCTGAGGATCGTAAGACGATGGATACAAATCTAACATAGCATCCCATGAATAATTAGATGGAACCGTAATACTTGGTATCTCCATCTTTTCATCCTTGCTACTGTTTGGATACGTAATCAGACTATTATAGCTTGGTATAGTAACACCAGCAAAAGGGGTAAAGTGATGGTATTTCATCACTTGTGCCATAGCCGTTGCCACACATCCTGTGATGAAAGAATATTCATTATTTCCACTTGTGTATTTAGGAATCAAACCATTATAGGGAGCATCTTGATCCCACTTCGTGCTTATCAAAGGAGTTATTTCTGCTCGTGTCGTCGTTTCTGCCTTCGCTCTACGTGCACCCTTAACCCCAGCCTTTGCGGCATGGGCAATCTGCTCGGTGTACTGGCTCAGCCACCACTTTAAGTTGGCAGGAGCAGTGTCATAATCGAACGAGCCATGGTCACAATAACCCAAAATCTCATGCGCAGCCTCGTCACCACCGACGATGACGAAACCCTCGTCCTCACCGGCATTGAAGACGTAGAAACATGTCTTGTCCTCGCTCTTCGAGGTATAGGCCAACGAAACATGTGGGGCAACGTCTGCCCCCTTGACGCGCTTGGCGCCATCGGTCTGGCTCTTCAGGAAATCGACGGCACGGCCTTGTGCCTCATCGATGCTAACTTCCTGAGCCACGGCTACATTTACGGTTAATGCCGAAAGTAAAGCCAGAAACGTAGAAAGATGTTTCATGATGTTTATTAGAATTAGATATGTATTAGGATTATCAAAAAATAGAGTGGGTGAGGTAATTGACAACTGTTTTCTTTATGCAAAGATAATCACTTTTCCCGAAACAATCGACGCTATTTCTACAAAAAAGACGACACTTAGTCACTAGATTTTATATTTTAGCATATTATTGCCATCTTCACCATGCAATATTTCGGTTTTTGTCACCATGAAATATCGAATTTGGTCCATCATCGACAAACTTGAGACAAAAGTTTGGGGTTTTGAGCGGTTTTACATAAATTTGCGGCTCGAAGAAACTGGAAATCGGATATTTAGTCCTGATGATTGATACGTCATGTTAAGATTCTATACATCATTGGTCATTCTATGGGCAGTCAGCATGGTGTCGCTGGCTGCAGATGACCTGTTGACGGGAACCGTACTCAACAACGCCGACAAGGCTTTCGACGGAAATCCTGGCACTTACTTCTCTGCCACGAACTTCAACTACGGTTGGGCAGGCCTCGACCTGGGTGAACGTCACGTCATCACCAGGGTAGGGTGGATGCCGCGCGACAACGTCCCCAGCCGTATGATCCTCGGCGTGTTCGAAGGCGCCAATAGCCCCGACTTTATGGATGCCTTGCCCCTTCACATCATCAGAAGTGTCGGCGAGGTGGGCAAACCGGGGGAGATGAATTATGCTGAGATCACTTGTTCCGTAGGTTTTCGTTATGTGCGCTATGTAGGACCGGCTACCAGTTTTTCTCAAGTCGCTGAGCTCGAATTCTATGGCCATAAAGGCATGGGCGACCATTCCAATCTCACTCGCATCACCAACCTCCCCACCGTCAGCATCCACACCCTCGATGGGGTAATTCCCTACGATAAAGAGCACGAAATAGAGGCGCAGTTCACCATCATCGGCGACAGCTCTTATGCCCTGCTCTCCGAACCCGGCACCATCCGCGAACGCGGCAATGCTTCGCGCGATTTTCCCAAGAAGCCCTGGCGCATCAAGTTCGAAAAGAAGCAGCACGTGCTCGATGCTCCTGCCCACGCCAAAAAGTGGACACTCATCAACAATTATGGCGACAAGACGCTGATGCGCAACCTGCTGGCCTTCGAATTGAGTCGACGGTTGGGCATGCCCTACACTCCCTACGGCCGTGCCGTCGATGTGCTGCTCAACGGCGAATACAAGGGCTGTTACCAGCTTTGCGACCACATCCAGGTTCACAAGGATCGTGTCCAGATCGAGGAGATGACGCCGCGCGACAATAGCGGCGATGCGCTCACAGGCGGCTACTTCTTCGAAATCGATGCTTATGCCGATCGCGAAGCATCCTATTTCTACTCCAATCAGTGGAAGCCCGTCACCATCAAGTCGCCCGATAGCGACAGCATCACCTCCGTCCAGAAGAACTACATCCGCAATCACTTCAACAGGATGGAGAGCAACTGGAGCAGTTACCTCGACCTCAACACCTTCCTGCGACATTTCCTCGTGGGCGAACTCTCGGGCAACATCGACACCTATTGGAGCGTCTTCATGTACAAGCAACGTCTGAACGACACCATCTACACAGGTCCCGTCTGGGACTTCGACCTCGCTTTCAACAACGACGGGCGCATCAGGAACCCCAACGATATGAGCGACTACGTCTATCGATCGGGAGGAAGCTGTGCGGGCAATATGCGCAGTTTTGTCGATAAGATCATCATCAATAACGAAAGCACGAAGGACCAGCTGCTCGCGATATGGGGCGAGGCTCGACACAATGGCATCGACCAGGAACATCTCGTCGCCTTCGTCGATTCGATGGAGGAGGAGCTCCTCCTGTCGCAGGAACTCAACTTCCTCCGTTGGCCCATCATGAAGAAGATTGTGCACCAGAACCCCAGGATCTGGGGCAGTTATGCCGCCGAGGTGGAGAATGTGCGCGACTTCATCCGAAAGCGCGTCGAATGGATGGACAATCGCCTGGGCTACACCTATGTTCCCGAAAGCATCTCAATCATCTCCGATTCCGACCCCGACGACATCGACTTCAGCCGCCCCTACAGCGTCTATTCGCTCAGTGGCCAAACCCTCGGCACCGACCTCAACGCTCTTCCCACGGGCATCTATATCGTGCGCCAGGGCCCTCTGGTCAAGAAGATACAAATCAGATAAAAATTTTCGGGCGGGGATGAATCGATGTCATCTCCGCCCGTTTTATTTTCTGAGCATTTGCGCAATTTTCTGCTGCCATTGAGGCAGCACATTTTCCGGCAAAAACAACCAGGCCATTGAGGCCGAGGTTGTCTGCCATTTTCACCTTCTCTAAATTAAAGTCCCGATTATCATTCCTGTTGTCCAGCAAACTTCTTTCCAGCTCCCCAAGCCTGGCCGACGCTGTCGCCAATGGCACGATAGCACATAGCAGCGGCATCGAATACGATTGGCTTGAGCTTGCCCAGATCGACGCGCCCCTTTTCATCCAGGATGCTCTCGTCGGCACTCATGTTCACAACTTCGCCAACCAGAATACCGTCGGCAAAACTGATCACCTTGCACTCCAAAGTCAGCGGATACTCGTTGATGATGGGGGCATCCACATTGGGGCTGGGAGTAACCGTAAAGCCTACCCTGGCCACCTTGTCGGGCACATCGTTGCCGCTCACAAGACCGAAATAGTCCGACTCGGCCACCGTGCGCTCGTCGGCAAAGCTGACGGTAAAGGCGCCTGTGAGTTCCAGGTTGTCGGTGGTCTTGTGCTTGCTCAGGCTGACAACAATCTGCTTGTAGTCATACTGTCCTGCCCACGCGGCCATCATCACGTCGGGATTGTGGTCCTTGTCCCACGTGGCGAGCATCACGCACGGTTGGGGCGTGGTCATCAATGCCTGGCTTGTGCCAAAGTTCTTGCGGCCTTCTACGGCCTGCACATTCTCATTCTTCATGTCTTCGTTAATGTTTTGATTGTTCTTCTGACTGCAGCCTGTCAGGACGCTCAGTCCCAGCATAACTGCAAATATACGTTGCGTAATACCCATAATGATTCACGTAAATTCCTGATAATTCGTGTTAAAAATGACGTCAACATCCCTTTCCGTCAATGCTGCAGGTGGCACCAAAGTCATCGGGTAGGGGCTCCAGGCCAACATCCTTCGACGAAAGTGTCACCGTGCCGTCCTCAAGCACATAGCAGGGAATACCAATGTCCCCAATCTTCTTTGCCTCATCGAAAGCAGGATTGTTGTCCCTCAAGTCGATGAACATTTGCAGGTTGTGGACGTGTTTACTAATGTCAATCACCTCAAAACGAGGATTTCCTTCGACCTGCTTCTCCACATAGTCGCAGTATGGACAAGTCGGCATAACAAACATTTTAATCATAACTTTCTTCTTTATTGTTAAAACTGCGCAAAGATACTGATTTTTATTCAATCAACCATAAAAAATAATTATATTTCACTTTTCGGCATTATTTTTTAATCATTATTTTGGTATTCTCACCCCAAAAGCTTATCTTTGCGGCGTATAACTAATTCATAAAACACTTTATTTATGAACAAGAAATTCTACCTCTCCGCACTCCTCATGGCGTGCACCCTGAGCCTTTCGGCCGAAGAAGTCATCACCGACACCACGCTGATGACGTTCAACATGATGGGCGCGATGCCCTACTATCGCGTCAACTACACCTACGAGAGCGTGGCCCCCGACGGCGTCACACCCGTCACACTCTCCTCGGCTCTCTTCTTCCCCCAGCGCATCTTCGAGCGCACTGCGATGCTCGAAATCGCTGGCAAGGAATTCAACGCCAGCGGACTCGTGCTCAACAACCACTTCACCATCACCAAGCGCGACGAGGCGCCTACCGTCAACAGTAACCCACTGATCGAAGGCCCCTTCGCCACCCTCGGCCCCAGCCTCATCATCGTCAGCCCCGACAGCTACGGCTTTGGCGTGACCGATGACAAGCCGCAGGCCTACCTCATTGCCGACGCCACTGCCATCAACCACATCGATGCCGTCGGTGCCGCACGCCGTCTGCTCAAGAAGATGGGTTACTCCGTCGCCGACCTCTTTGCACAGTTCGGCTATTCGCAGGGTGGACACTCCTCAATGGCCGTTCAGCGCTATTTCGACACCCACGAGGTCGATCCCGCAGTCATCTCCCGCATCGACTATACCCTCTGCGGCGACGGTCCCTACGACCTCAAGGCAATGATGGATACGCTGCTCATTCCCGATGCTACCTTCCCCTATCCGTGTGGCATCTCGCTCATCGTCGAAGGTCAGATCGAAGGTGCAAACCTCGACATCAGCTATAGCGACATCTTCTACGCTCCCCTCGATACCAAACTCATCGAATGGAACGACAGCAAGGCGCTCACCACCGACGAAATCAACGACTCCATCTTCGCTTGCATCGGCGGCAATCCCTCCACCGGAATCCGGGTCGACAAGATGATTCGCACCGACAACATCTCACGTACCAACCCCGCAATGGATTCCTACTTCCAGGCTATCTACGACAACTCCGTCTGCTACGACTGGACGCCCAATCCCGACACCCGCTTCTTCCTCTATCATTCAGCCGACGACGAGGTGGTGCCTTACTTCAACATGGAGCACATGCGCGACTTCCTGCGTGACAAATGCGGCATCGGCGACGACAAGCTCGAAACCTATACCTCCGAAGGCAGACACGTCGACGCAGCCTTGCTCTTCGTCATGAATGTCATCAGCAAGATCGGGGCTCTCGAGGCCGACTACATTGCCAACACTACCGTTGCCATCCCGACCATCGACTCCAACAACGACATCCCAGCTTCCGATGCCTGGTTCACCCTCGATGGCCGTCGCCTCACAACCAAGCCCGCTGCCAAGGGCCTCTACATCCACAACGGTCGCAAGGTGCTGATCAAGTAACACTATAAAAACGCGAGCACGGCACGATTGAACTCCTCCGGCTTCTCATTGGCGATGAAATGGGAGCCATCGATCAGCACGAGCTCAGCATTGGGGATGCTCCGCGCGATGAGTCGCGTGTGGGCATCCTTTATCATATCGTGGGTGCCCGCTATCACCAGCGTCCTGGCACGGATGGCAGCGAGTTCGGAAGGGGCAACGTTGGGGTCGTTCACCATCAGACCAAGCATCTCGGCGTTTGCCTTGGCCTTAGCGCTCCACCTTGCTGACAGGCGGGCGATGCGGTAACCGACTTCGATGGGGAACTGCGTCAGGAACTTCACGCCGCGTGCATTGAGGTTGGCACCGTTCAGTATCAGCCTATCGACGCGTTCGGGATGCCGCAGTGCGAAGATCATGGCGATGTTGCCGCCATCCGAGAAGCCGAGGATGTGGGCTTTCGCAATGTGGTGCAGGTCCATAAACTCGAGCAGGTCATCGGCAAACTGACGGATGGTGAAGGGTGCGTTGCCTCGCGGTGTCCTGCCATGTCCGCGCGTGTCGATGGCATACACGTGGTATCGCCTGGCAAACTCGTCGATCTGCCCCACAAAGTAGGTGCAGTCCTCCCCATTGCCATGCAGCAGGATGATGGTCTCCTCGCCCTGTCCCTTCTCGATATAATAGTGCTGAATATCCATATTTTCGCTGCAATAATTATGCGCTGCAAAGTTACGTGTTTTCGGGGAGATGGCAAAGAAAATTGAATAATTTTTTATATTTTTTGAGGATTAATCCAGCCGTTTACCCAAAAAAAAAACAGAGTTGTGAATGAGTGACGAGATCCTCCGAGCACTCCCAGGCCTTGTAGGGGGAAAGCAGTTGAGTAGTTCGCAACAAAGTATTTCAGTTCTTCAGTTATTTCAGTTCTTCAGTTAGATTTTAGAGGGTCTATTTTTTTAAGGCCTTTATTAATAATATATAACTTATTAATAATTAATTATATATAATATTTTAAAATAAAAGAAGAAAAGACACACCCTTCGAAAAAACAACTGAAGAACTGAAATAACTGAAATTGAAGCAGTGAACCTTTCCAAGTTTTCACCTATTAAGCTGAATATCAATTATGTACGATATCTCAATATCAATCGTATCCAAGACGCACAAACTCGAAAAAAGGACAGAAATCATCAAAATTCAGCTCTCACAGACATCAAAAGACACACAAGGACCCCTCTTTCCGATGCTTTTTCCCATACTTGGCGCACAAATGAGCGGTGTGGAATTCTTATATCCAGACCTTACTTGGAAAGATTTTGTGGTCAAATGGCCCATCTTGAAGCCGAAAGTAGAGATAATAAGGCTGACAATGAGGATCAGCCCGATGAAGCGTAAAACGTATTGACGGCTAAAGGCATCACCTCTCACTCACCGATATGGGGTAAAGCTCGAAATATTGTGAGAATGCTCACTCTCAATAAAGGAAAAGGGTCCGTATCGTTTGATGCGGGCCCTTTGTTTGTAGATGGGGGATATTGCGGGGAGGGATGCGCTGCGTGGTCCCTATTGGAGCGGCAGCCAAACATAGCTGCGACAATAACAAACGGGACAAGGCGGGTTGCGATGACGGCTGCTCCCCGAGGGACGGAGTGGTGCAATCTTGCAGCGTGACTGCTCCACTTGGTACGAAAGGGAGCAATCTTGCGACGAGGCTGCTCCGCTTGGTACGGAGTGGTGCAATCTTTTGGCGAGGCTGCGCCGCGCGGTACGAAGGGGTGTTTATCTATATTCCGTGGAAAGTGATCACGGCACCACGACCTTATACGCCGAGCCCTTGCTGCGGACGATATAGACGCCCGAGGGAAGGTCCTCAGTGAGGGAGCCACGGCCTTCGCGGACAAGGCGGCCATTGAGGTCGAAGATGGAATAGCTGTCATCGAGGATGTCGTCGGAGAGTACCTGCTGGATGGCACTCTCGGCAGGTTGCTCGACGGTGGCGGCGATGGTGGTGAGCTGGTTGGTGCGCTCGATGGTGGTGCGCGTCATCAGATAGACGTTGCGCGAAGCATCGGGATAGCGCCCGACGGTTTCGGCAGGGAGATGGGCGCAATAGGTGAGCGTGTCGCTCCACGAGCCATCGGCAGCCGAGAGGATGACCTGGCTCTGATCGACGTTTTCGAGCTTGAAGGGGGCGTGGAGGTCACGGATGCCCTCCTCCTTGTCGCACCAGATGATGCGGTAGCCGTGGGCGGGAATGATGGTCGAGATGGAGGAATCTTCAGCGAGGTCTGCGCCTATCTGCCACTTGTCGGGTTTACCCACCTTGTCGGAGAGATACATACCCGCGAGGTCGATGTCCTGATTGGTGGTGTTGTGGAGTTCAATCCAATCGGATTTCTTCCACAAGTCGTTGATGTAGATGCCATTGTCGGCACTCACCTCGTTGATGACAACAGGTGGGAGAGGGGTGTCGGCAGAAGCGATGGGTTCGAAGCAGGCGATGAGGTCGCGGCTGCTTGCTGGGAGTTCATATTCGGGATCGCTGCACACCAGTTCTCCGCCCGACGTCAGGTTTTTCGACAACGAGGCACTCCAATAGATATCGGTCGAAGAGCCGGAGTTGTTGTGCACTTCGACGGCGATGACGTTGGTGCCCTGCCTGAAGAGCGAGGCATTGAGGTTGGCGGTGCCGCTGTCGGGGTTGCCCTGGGCGTAAGTTGTGGCGTAGGTGTTGTAGGTGACGTTGCCACCGGGCATATTGTAGCGTATGGCCTCAACGCCGTTGACATAGACAATCATTCCGTCGTCGACGGTGAACGAAAGGCGGAACGTCTCGTTGCCCATGGGCGCTTCGGCGAGGTCGAACGACGTGCGGAAATAGTAGGTCGGATACTTGCTGTTGACGTTGTATCCGTAGCTGATGGTGGTGCCATAGGCTCGACTTCCGCCCACGTAGTAACCCAACGGAGCAGGTCCCGAAGCCCACGAACCATCGTTGTAGTCGGCATCACTCCAGTTGATTCCGTCGAGCGAACCCTTGTCGTAGTAGCGCCAGGTTTGCGTGGTGGGGAAGAGCTCGCTGCTGGTGGTAGAAGCGACACGCCAACCCGTGAAGACGTAGCCCGACGGGGCTTCGGCCTTGACGGTGACGGGCGCGTAGTATTTGCCGTTGAACTTGCCGGTGGGGATGGGCATGCCGTTGAACGAAAGGCGCGCCTCAGGAATATTCGCCTCAAGCTTTGCCGTGCGGGGGGATTGCGACGACAGCTTCATACGGCTGTAGCTTTTGAGCAAATTCATCAGGGTGTTCTGCCGCGATGTCGAGAGCGCCGACCTCACGTTGTTGGCTGTGCCCCAAGGACTTTCGTTGTTGTAAAGGCCTTGGGTGTGCGCCACGCGGTTGGCCACACTTTCGCAGATTTCGGCACAACGCGAAGGTTCGAACACCGAATAGGTAATGAGGCAGAACGTGTCGATGAACTTCTTGCGGAAGGTCTCGTTGTTGAGCAGATTGAGGAAGATGGTGACCACCTCGATCTCCTTGGTGATGTACTGCTGCGATTCGCCATAGAGGCGATTGAAGGTATAGATGCGCTTGTTGGTGAAGTCGTTGAACGGCGAACTTGTCCAGTCGAAGCCATCGAGGTCGTAAAGCACGAAGCGGAAGCGGCCGTCCTCGCGACGCGGGCGCCAGGCCTTGAGGTTGTTCTGCGGCCAGTCGCTGTTGCGCAGGTAGAATTCGATGGCCATATAGTTGCAGAACTCGTCCATATCGATGAGGTCGCAGATGGCTTTGTAGGTATTGGCGTCGGAAGCCGACTTAGAAAGGGTGAGCAGGTCCTGCATCGCCTCGTAGGTGCCGCACTTCTGGCAATAGCCCGAATCGGGCGACATCTCGAACTGGTCGATCTCGTCCTCGTCGTAGCCGTAGTTCGAATAGACGAAGTGCTTGTTGTTGGGCTCGCGCATATTGATGGCACCCTTCCACACGCCGTTGACGAAATGGGCGACGGGCTGATAGGCCTGGTAGTCGATGTCGAGGCCCGAGGTGGCAGCTATCTGCTGGAGAATGACGTCCAGCACGCGACAACCGTTGTCGTTGCCACCATTGCGAATCTGCACGGTCTTGTGCTTGAGGTAGGGTTTCTCCTCGAAGAAAGGATAGAGGAGGTGCTTCTGGCCCTCGTAGCGCTTGTTGGCCTTGATCTTGAACGAAGCGGGCGACCAGGCTCGGCTCCAGCCACCGCAACGCTCGATGCCCGCCTCCTGCTCAAAGAGCAGTTTGCCATCGGCCGTGAAATATTCGAACACCGAGGGACGCTCCCAATCCATATTGAAATTGCATTTGAAGCTCTGTCCGTTGCCCGGGCGTCCGTTGACTCCCTGTACGAAGATGCCCAGCGAGTCGCCGTAGAAATTGGCCTGCGTGCCCGTGATGGAGAGGATGGGCAGGTCGATGTCGCGCGTGCTCTTGATGAATGTTCGCGTAGCCACGGCGCTGGGCAGGTAGCCGTCGCGGAAGAGACGGAAGCGGAACGTGCGCGTGACAGTGGTCGAAAAGACGCCCGTCAGCGAATTGTAGCCGTTCTTCTCGGTGGGCGCGCTGCCGTCGGTGGTGTAGCGCAAAGTGCAGCCTTCGGGAATGGTGACGTGGACGGCGATGCTTGACGTACCGAAGACCTGCGAGGGTGTGTCGATTTCCGGTTCTTCAAGACGCTCGGTGGCGAACTTGCAGCCCGCATTGGTCTTGCCTGGGGTGGGATTGGCACAATAGCTCCACGTGTCGCCACCATCGGACGTACGTGCCCACGAGCAGCGCGACACGGCCTCGGGATATTCGCGCGAAGTGACGAGGTTGCCCTGGGCGTCGCTGAGATAGAGCGTGCCGCCATCGCAATCGAGCTTCATATCGATGGTCTTCTTCGACCATTTGCTGTAATGGTCGAACCAAAGGGTTGTGAAGCCCTTGGCGGGCACGGAGGTTGTCTGCGTGACCTTGGCCTTCTGCAGCTTTTCCTTCTTGTCGCTCAGATACCAGCCGGTGATATTGACGGCCGTGGAAGTGGGATTATAAAGCTCGACCCAACCGCCATAATTAAACGAAGGATCAACCCATTGATCGATGTTCGATGGGCAGATCTCGTTGATTTGCAGGGATGTAGCCTGCTGCGCTTGGGTCAAGATGGTCACGACGGCCAAGAGGACGGTCAGGACCTTTCTTCGGGGATTCATTAAGAGGGGGACTTTTTTTCTTATCACGAATTAGCGAATTTGAGAATTATGGAATTAAAATAATAAGGAAAGGTTAAAAAATTCTTTAATTCTCTAATTCGTGATAAAATAAATATTAATTCGTGGACTCGAAACGAGCGATCGTGGAATCCTTGTCGGGGTCCTTGTCAATGGTGATGCGCACACCGGTTTCGCCCTGGTGCTCGAGCATCTGCTCGCAGAGCATATCCTCGACATACTGCTGCACGGCACGCTTGAGTGGACGGGCACCATACTGCTTGTCGTAGCCCTTCACGCCGAGGAACTCCTTGGCGGCATCGGTGACCGTGATGTCGTAGCCGAGACCAGTGAGACGCTTGATGACGGCGCCGAGTTCGAGATCGACAATCCTGCGTATCTCGTTCTTTCCGAGCTGGTTGAAGCTAATGATGTCGTCAATACGGTTGAGGAACTCGGGAGCGAAGGTCTTGCGGAGCGCCTTCATCACTATCGACTGTGCTGCCTCGTTCTCCTCCTGGTCGGTGCGAGCCGAGAAACCGATGCCCGAACCGAACTCCTTCACCTGGCGACTGCCGACGTTGGAGGTGAGGATGATGATGGTGTTCTTGAACGAAACCCTGTGACCGAGCGAGTCGGTGAGGTGACCTTCGTCGAAGATCTGCAGCATAAGGTTGAACACGTCGGGATGAGCCTTCTCGATCTCATCGAAGAGGACGACAGAGTAGGGGTGACGACGCACGCGCTCGGTGAGCTGTCCGCCCTCATCGTAACCTACGTAGCCAGGAGGCGCGCCGATGAGACGCGACACGCTGTACTTCTCCATGAACTCACTCATATCCACGCGGATAAGGCTGTCCTTGGTAGAGAACATTTCTTCGGCCAGGATCTTGGCAAGATAGGTCTTGCCCACACCCGTAGGACCGAGGAAGAGGAAGGTTCCGATGGGCTTGGCGGGGTCCTTCAGACCGATGCGGTTGCGCTGGATGGCACGTACCACCTTGTCGATGGCAGCATCCTGCCCGATGACCTTGCTCTTCATGATGTCCTTGAGGGCGAGGAGCTTCTGACCTTCGGTGGCGGCCACCTTCTGCACGGGAATGCCCGTCATCTTGGCCACACATTCGGCAATGATTTCGGGTGTTACTTCGGCGCGGTTGCTCTTCTGCTCTTCGGCCCACTTGCGGCGTTCCTCTTTGAGCTGCTGCTCGAGGGTGCGCTGACGGTCGCGGCACGAGGCAGCCACTTCGAACGTCTGACTGATGATGGCCTCGTCCTTGAGGCGCTTGGTCTCCTCGATCTTGGCTTCGAGTTCGGCAAAGATGGAGGGCTGGTCGGCAGAATAGAGGTGCATACGCGAGCCTGCCTCGTCCATGGCGTCGATGGCCTTGTCGGGGAAGTTGCGGTCGGTGACGTAGCGGTCGGTAAGGCGCACGCAGGCTTCGAGGGCCTCGTCGGTGAAGTGCACGTTGTGGTGCTCCTCGTAGCGGTCGCGGATGTTACGCAGGATGGTGAGGGTGTCGTCGGCCGACGTAGGTTCAACCATTACCTTCTGGAATCGGCGCTCGAGGGCACCGTCCTTCTCGATGGTCTTGCGGTACTCGTCGATGGTGGTCGAGCCGATGCACTGGATCTCGCCACGGCTGAGGGCGGGCTTGAGCATATTGGCAGCATCCATCGAGCCCTGAGCATTGCCGGCACCTACCATGGTGTGGATCTCGTCGATGAAGAGGATGATGTCCTTGTTGTCCTCCAGTTCCTTGATGACAGCCTTGAGGCGCTCCTCGAACTGTCCACGATACTTGGTGCCGGCCACAAGACCAGCCATATCAAGGCTGATGACGCGCTTGTCGGTAAGCAGCCACGAGACCTTCTTCTCGACGATGCGCTGGGCGAGGCCTTCGACGATGGCGCTCTTGCCCACACCGGGTTCGCCGATGAGGATGGGGTTGTTCTTCTTGCGGCGCGAAAGAATCTGTGTGAGACGCTCGATTTCGTCGTGACGACCCACTACGGGATCAAGTTTTCCTTCCTTGGCAGCCTGCGTGAGGTCGAAGCCGAACTTGTCGAGAGCCGGTGTGCTCGATTCGGCCTGCTGTCCCTGCTTGCGCTGACGGGTACGCGAACGCTGACCGCCCAACGGACCGTCTTCTTCCTCCTCTTCTTCGGCATCATCATCGTAGCCGTCGCTGTACATATCGTTGTTTCCCTCGTCAGCAGAGGCCTGCGGCTGGTCGTCGGGCTGGTCGTCGTCGCGTGCCAGGCCGTGTGCGCGGGCATTGTTCTGCTCGCTGGGGTCGATGTGTCCGATTTCAGCAACCTGCTTGTAGTAGGACGAGTAATCCACATTGTACTGCATAAGCAGCTGGCTGACCACACTCCGATCGTCCTTCAGCATAGCCAGAATGATGTGCTCGGGAGCCACGTTCTGCTCCTTCATCATGCGCGCCTCGAGCTGGCTGAGCTTCATCGTGCGGTCGCAATCACGCGACAGATGCTGTTCGTTCTCGTCGAGGGTGTCGGTGGCACCGCTATCGGCCGTCGGCACGCTGTCGAAGTTGTCGCTCGTGGTGTTGTAGAGACTCTGCTCGATATTCATTCGCAGACGAACAAGATCGACGCCATGGCGCAACAACGCCTCGACCCCGCGTCCCTTGCCGTCACGAAGGATACCCAGCATCAGATGCTCGGTCTTGATGAGGGGGCTGTGGAAACGCTCGGCTTCCCGCTGGCTGAGTTGCAGTATCTCCTGAATACGCGAGTTGAATTTGTTTGTCATTTTCGTTGTCAAAAATAAATCATTTGGACAAAAAGTCCCATAATTTGATGCAAAAATAAGAATAATTTTCGAGAATCGGGTGGTTTTTCGAAAAAAATTCACAATTATTACCTAAAAATGTCACAAGATTGGAGAAAAATCACTATTTTTGCACACCAATATTATAAAAAATATGACACAGAAGGATTTTATCACATACTTGCAAAAGTTATGCCATCTTGATCGACAGCAATGCGCCGTGCTTCTGAACGCCGTGGGCCGACAGATGGCCAATGCAGGCGTCGAACAAATCCCTGTGACCCTACCCGGGCTGGGCACCTTCGCTTCGCACAAGCATCCCGAATACATCGCCAACGACCCCGAAACTGGCCAACTGACCCTCTATCCACCTCGCATCTCCTACCGTATGCAGGTCGAGGAAGAAGGCGTAGGGCGCGAGTGGCTCGACCACCATTTGGCCGAATCGACCAAGACACCCATCGAGGAAGCAAGCCGCTTTGTGGCAGCCTTGGCCAAAAGCATCCTGGCCGTGCTGGCCCGCGGCGAGGAGGTGGAGGTGAAGGGCATCGGCACATTCCGAACCATCAATTCGAACCAGGGCGAGATACAGCGCGTGGCCTATACGCCCGACGATCAGATGAAGGAGCTGGTGAATGCTCCATTCAACTTCTTCGAACCCGTGACAATCAATCAGAAATAACAGATAATGACTACAAACGAAGAACTTAAGGCCGTCACTAAGATTTGCCGTGACATATTCACGAAAAAGACCTACGACTATGGTGCATCGTGGCGCATTATGCGTCCCACTTCGGTCACCGACCAGCTGCTGATCAAGGCCACCCGCATACGTTCGCTACAGATCAAGGGCGAATCGAAGGTGGGAGAGGGCATCCTGCCCGAATTCATCGGCATCGTCAATTACGGACTGATGGGCCTGATACAGCTTGAATACGGTCCTGCTGATGGCGTCGATATGGACGCCGACAAGGTGGTGGCGCTCTACGACAAGTATATGGAGAAGACGCTCACCCTGCTCGAAGCCAAGAACCACGACTACGACGAGGCGTGGCGACTGATGCGCATCTCGAGCTACGTGGACCTTATCCTGATGAAGCTTGAACGCACCAAGCAGATCGAGGACCACAAGGGTCATACGCTCATCAGCGAAGGCATCGACGCCAACTATATGGATATGGTGAACTATTCGCTCTTCGCACTTATCAAGCTGGTTTGCGAAGGCGAGGGCAAGGAGGAAGGCTAAAGACTTGGACTCGAAGGGATGAAGATTGTCGTACGCATCGTTCAGTTCCTTTTTGCCGCCGTGTTCATTTTCAGCGGTCTGGCCAAGTGTGTCGATCCGGCAGGTACCTCGATCAAGGTGACCGAATACCTGCAATATTTCGGGTTTGGGATGCTGACCGACCTGTCGATGGGCATAGCGTGGCTGTTGTGCATCGTGGAGTTTATCTGCGGTGTGAACATACTGTTGGGCCATGCACGACATCTCACCCTTGTGGTCAGCACCCTGCTGCTGCTCTTGTTCACCCCGTTGACGCTTTGGTTGGCGCTTACCGATGCCATCAGCGAATGCGGATGCTTCGGCGATGCCGTCCATCTGACCAACTGGCAAACATTCGGCAAGAACCTGATTCTCATCGTGATGCTTGCCCTACTCTGGACGAAGAGCGAGCTGATGTACCGGCTTATGGGACGCACGTTCTACGTGTTCTACAGCTATTGTGCCTTAGGTTTGGCCGTGTGGCTCTGCTGGATGGGCAGCTGGCGCGAACCCTTCATCGACTTTCGCCCGTTCACCCCCGGAACCAATCTGAAGGAAGCCGTGATGGGAGAGGGGCAGGAGCAAACAACGGACTCCGACTCGGAGTGGGTCTGCATCTATCAGCGCAACGGCGTTCGCCAGGAGTTTTCGCTCGACAGCCTTCCCGACGAAGCCGAGGGCTGGGAGTTTGTCGAAACGATTGAACGTCACGCCGATGGCAAGGTTTCAGACGATAGGAGCAAGGCCGAACCAAAGCACATCGACTTCTTCGTAAAAACCGCCGATGGCGAGGTCATCACCGACGAACTTTTGTCGAGACCTGGATATACGCTGCTTTTACTCAGTCATTCGCTCGACAAGGCTTCGCAGCACGACATCGACCGCATCGAACTCCTTTCGGAATATGCCGGTGACAACGACTACGGCTTCCTTTGCCTTACGGCACGCGACGAGAAACAGCTCGAACGATGGAAGTTCAACACGGGCGCTGAATACCCGTTTGTGTTCACCGATGCTTCGATCATCGAGACGATGTGCCGCTCGAATCCAGCGGTGATGTTGCTGCGCGATGGGGTCATCTGCTGGAAAACGCCTCTTTCGCGACTCGATGCCGAAGGTCTCACAAGTGGCAAGTTAAATGAGCAAACAAGCGGCGATATTGAAGAAATTAACTACCATAACCGAATTTTATTGGTTTTGTTTTTGCTGTTTGCTCCATTTTTTCTATTTTTGCTCGTTGAAATAGTACAATTTCTACATAAACAAACATTAATAAATAATTCTAAAAAAATGCGTAAGAAAATCGTAGCCGGCAACTGGAAGATGAATACCACTCTCCAGGAAGGCATAGCACTTGCTGAAGGTCTCAAGGAGGCCCTTGCAGGCAAGAAGGTCAATTGCGACGTTGTCGTTTGTACTCCATTCATCTCTGTAGCATCGGTAGTCAAGGCTGTCGAGGGTAGCGTCATCGGCGTTGGTGCCGAGGATTGCTCTGCTCACGAGAAGGGCGCCTATACAGGCGAGGTTGCTGCCAACATGATCGCTTCGACGGGTGCCAAGTATGTCATCCTCGGTCATTCTGAGCGTCGCCAGTACCACGGCGAGAACAACGAGCTGCTCGTTGCCAAGCTCCAGCAGGCTCTTGCCAATGGCCTTACTCCAATCTTCTGCGTTGGCGAAGTGAAGGAGGAGCGTGTCAATGGCACCTACAAGGAGGTTATCGAAGGCCAGATGGAGGCTCTCTACACCCTTTCGGCTGAGGACTTTGCCAAGTGCGTCGTTGCTTACGAGCCCGTTTGGGCTATCGGTACCGGTCTGACCGCTACCAGCGAGCAGGCTGAGGAGGTTCACGCCTTCATCCGCGCATCTATTGCCAAGAAGTACGATGCAGCCGTGGCTGACAACACCAGCATTCTCTATGGCGGCAGCTGCAAGGGCTCCAATGCTCCTGAGCTCTTTGCCCAGCCCGACATCGACGGTGGCCTGATCGGTGGTGCTGCCCTCAAGGTAGATACCTTTATGCCTATCATCGAGGCTTGGAAGTAATCTTTAACCATCTGACGCGAAGGGTGGACGCATTGCAGTTTCACCCTTCGTGGCTTTCATTCGTGATGAAAAGAATCCTTATCTCGCTCTTCTTCATTTGTTCGATCGCATTTGCCCACGGGCAGGAATCGCAGGATATCTGTACCTACCTGCAGGAGACTGGACGTGTGACCATCCAGCAGGATAGTCGTCTCACCGAACTCGTTGGAAATGAGCCGCATGCATACTATGCCAACGGCACCCGTTCGGGTGAAACCGCGCAGAATGTCATGGGTTATCGCATACGCGTTTTCTCGGGCAATCAGCAGACGCAATCCAAGAATCGCTGCTATTCCATCCAGGCGTATATCAACCAGGAAATGCCCGAACTGCCTACCTATGTGGCATTCAAGACGCCCAACTGGCGCGTGTCGGTAGGTGACTTCCGCACCTCGGAAGAGGCCAGTTCGATGTTGGCCAAATTGCGCAAGACATTCCCTGGCTATGCCAAGGATATGTTTATCGTGAAGGAAAAAATCAATCTTTAACCAAAAAACTTAATAACATGGATCTAAATGGACGTCGCGAAAGCGGTAATGTAGTGGATCGTCGCGGTCAATCGAGCGGCGGTGGATTCGGAGGATTCAGCTCCGGCGGTGGTGGCTTTAACCTGCTTCAGCTCTTGCTTCAGCTTTTCCTGATGAAGCGCGGCTCGGGCGGCGGTACAAACAATGCTGCCGGCGGCGGTAAGGGTGGATGCGGTTGCATCATGATCCTGCTGGTTCTGCTGGTGCTCTTCTTCCTGTTGGGTGGCATGGGTGGCAACAGTGGATGCTCTGACATCCTCGGCGGTATGATGTCGGGTGGTGGCCTGGGTGCCAGCTACGGCGATGACGACACCGAGCAGCCAACCACACCTTACCAAGGCAGCGAACAAGAGGAGGAACTTGCAACCTTCACCAAGAAGATTCTGGCTGGCACCGAAGACGTGTGGACAGCATATTTCCAGAAGATGGGCAAGACCTATCAGGCTCCGAAGCTCGTGCTCTTTACCGATGCCGTTCGTTCGGGCTGTGGCGCTGCTTCGTCGAGCACAGGACCATTCTATTGCTCTGCTGATCAGACTGTTTACATCGACCTTTCGTTCTTTATGACTATGAAGCAGCAGATTGGTGCCGATGGCGACTTTGCCTATGCTTACGTGATTGCCCACGAGATTGGACATCATGTTCAGAACCAGCTCGGCACGCTTGAAAAAGTGCATGCTCAGATGGCTCGTTATGGTCAGGACAGCAAGGAAGCCAACCAGCTCAGCGTACGTCTTGAGTTGCAGGCCGACTTCTATGCTGGCGTTTGGGCTCATCAGGACAATGCAATGTTCGGCTCGCTGGAGGAAGGCGATATCGAAGAAGGTCTGAATGCCGCTTCGAAGATCGGCGACGACTATCTGCAGAAGAAGGCTCGTGGATACGTTGTGCCTGAGTCGTTCAACCATGGTACAAGCGAACAGCGTAACCGTTGGCTGAAACTCGGCATCAGGACTGGCGACATCACGAAGGGTGATACATTCTCACCACGTTACGAAAATCTTTGATTTGCTATTGCATAATTTTTTATTATCGCGAATTCGAATATTATCGTATTTTATGAAAGAGTAATAATTTCAGATTATTTCTAATTCATTTATCAAATTTAGCCCCAGACATTAAGTTTGGGGCTTTTTATATATAATAAGGTGTAATATCAGTATTTGAATAATCATTATTCAGCCATCTGCGTTTACCATTGGTCAATTTGCTTAGGAAAACCTATATTATTATTCTTTAATTGGGATTATGTTAAGTTGGTTTATTGAAAAATAGGATAGCCTTCTACCCTTTGGAGTCCCCAAAGAACTTTTGGCTATCCTACTGTAATAATCCGTCTTAATCCTTAGAGTAAATAATAATTCGCTAATTCGCTAATTCGTGATAAAAACATCAGAGTTGAATGACTTCACAGAAAAAAACTTTATGGAAAAATCGTGACTAATTCGTGATAATTCGTGTTAAAGAAATAGATCACTTTGTGATACCAGTCACGTTCTTGATCATACCCCTATGCGTATAGTTCTCTTTCGTGATAGTTTCGGTGAATTCCAGCGTCTTGTTGATTTCGTCGTCAGTCGAGATAGTTGCCACGTACTTCACATCGCTATCGAAGATGAGCGTAGCTTCGACAATAATCTTGTACTCGCCTTTCGGAACAATCACACCACGCTGATCCTTGAAGTCCCAGGTAAATGTCTGAACACCATTACTCTGAGGTGTGGCACCAGTGAAAGCATCCAGTTCCTCATCGCTCAACTCGTTGGCATTCACAGCCTTAACCCAATCAGGAACGCAAGCAGGTCGCTTGATATATCCGCGGACAAGTTCCTCGTCGCCACGAGCTCTTCCCTTGGTGGTAAATGAGGTGACGAAGAGCGTTCGAACCACCTTACCTTGGGCATTCTCTACCCATACGGCATACTGGTTCGAACCAGGTCCATCCTGATGCTCGTAATTGAAGGAAATCTCCACACTTGAAGCTTTTTGTGCACACGAGGTTGTAGCGAAAAGTGCAGCCGCAACCATAAATAATGAAAGAATTTTTTTCATAGTTTTAAATTAAATAATGTATTAATAAAAGCGGTACAAAGATAGCAAAAATAGATTAATCAGACAAAGACTGAGGGTAAAAATCGTATTTTCGGGCATATTTTTGCGCATTTCATGAAAAAAATACTATTTTTGTGCCCGAAAAATGAAGAACAAATGAAAGAAAGTGCCTTAGATATTGCCAGTCAAGCCGGACACATCATGCTCGAAAACGGAGCCGAGATATCGCGTGTCGAAGAAGTCATGCAACGCATCTCGGCGTGTTATGGCGTGAGTTCGAGCAACTTCTTTGTGCTCAGCAATGGCATCTTCACCACAGGTCAAGGCGGTTATGCGAATGTGGAGTTTATCCCATTCCATGGCACCCAGCTTGACAAGGTGGTGGCTGTTACCAAATTGTCGCGTGACATCGAAGCGGGCAAATATACGCTCGATGATGCCAACAAGGAACTGCAACGCATTCGCACGCTCCCGCCCCATCCTGCTTGGGAGCAGATTGCGGCGTCGGCAGTTGGTTCTGCTGGTTTCTGTGCCATCTTCGGCGGTGGACTGATTGATTGCGCCATCTCGTTCCTTTCAGGTATCCTGCTTTGGTGTTTCGTCTTGTTTTTCAGCGCCCCGAACTTCTCGAAAGTAACTGCTAACATCCTGGGAGGCGCTCTGGTAACGGTGTTCTGCATCCTGGCTCATAACTTGGGACTTGGACATTTGGGCAACATCATGATCGGCGCCATCATTCCGCTCATCCCTGGTGTGCCTTTCACCAACGGTATCCGTGACCTTGCTGCCGAAGACTATATTGCTGGTGCCACACGACTGCTGGACGCCCTGATGGTGTTCCTATGCATCGCCATAGGTGTGAGTATCACCTTTCTCGTCGATAGTCATATCGAGGGCAGTATGATTGAACTGCATGGTATGCTAACCGACCCATTTACAAGCAATTGGCTTTTCCAAATCCTTGCTGCCTTCTTCGGTACCGGTGCCTTTGCCGTACTCTTCGGAGTACCTCGCCGTTACTATGTGGCATGCGGCATTTCGGGTACATTCGGGTGGATAGCCTATATGTGCCTGACACGTCTGGCCGGAGCTAGCCCTGTCGAAGCGACGTTCTTTGCCACAATTGTGGTGGTGCTAACAGCCTATTTCTTCGCCAAACGTCTGAAATGTCCGGTCATCGTCTTTCTGGTGTGCGGCATCTTCCCGCTTGTGCCTGGTGCGGGTGTGTTTTGGACGAGTTACAACATCGTCAGCGACCAACTCGGTGCAGCCCTTCAAAGCGGATTCCTGGCGTTGAAGGTAACCGTTGCTATCGTGTTCGGCATCATCATTGTAACCGAAGCGCTGCGACGATTCAGCAAGGGCTCAAAGAGTAATTCTCAGCAAGATGGTTATTAAGGGATAGAATGGGCCACAACAATCATTTGTCCCTTAATATCCCTTAATAATATCTCCTAATATCCCTTATTATCCTCTAATGACCCTTCTTATCCCTTAATATTCCTTATTATCATTTAGTAATAATGCATCCCATAGATATTGCGCTCAAGATTGCGACAACTGCCTATGCCGGGCAACTCGACCGAGATGGTTATCCCGTGATCCTTCATCCGCTGACCGTTGGCCATATGGGCCATACCGACGAAGAGAAGATGGCTGGATTCCTGCACGACGTGGTGGAGGACAGCGACTACACCTTCAACGACCTTCTCGAGGCTGGCATTCCCGTGGGTGTGGTCAATGCGCTCCGCCTCCTCACCCATCCGAAAGACATGCCTTACTACGACTATGTACAAAGGATTATTGATTCGGGCAACCCAATCGCATTGCAAGTGAAATACAATGACTTGCAGCACAATTTTGCACGAGGCAAAGCCTATCCTGACCTCCAGCAGAAACATGGCCCTGCATTGGAGATGGTTCGAAAGGCGATTGAAGAATGTTCGAAGGTCGATCTTTATGTGGCGCCAAAGGATTCCGACACCGAAGTGGCTATCTTCGCCTGCGGATGCTTCTGGGGCGTGCAGCATCAATACGACAAGGAGCCAGGCATCAAGCGCACCCTGGCAGGCTATACGGGAGGCGATGAGGAATACCCGACCTACGCCGACGTACGCGACCACAAGACGCACCACGTCGAAGCCATCATCGTCGAGTACGATCCGAAGGTGACGACTTACGAGAAACTATGTCAAGTGTTTTTCGAGATTCATGATCCCGCGCAAACCGATGGAGTCGGTCCCGACCTTGGTCCACAATACCGCAGTTGCCTCTTCTATCGCAATGAGGCTCAAAAGAAGACAGCTGAAAATGTGATTGATTATCTTCGAAGTCGTGGCGACGTGGTGAACACCCTACTCCTCCCCGCTCAGAAATTCTACATCGGCGAGGCATATCATCAGCGCTATTACGAAAAGACGGGTGGCGAACCTTATTGCCATCTCCGTGTCAAGAAGTTTTGAAAAATAAAAACACCGCCAAAGACATTATGGCGATGTTTTTGTATGAGGTTATATTTATCGGAATATCGGCATTTCGGTATTATGGTAAACCGGTATTTCAAAATACCGAAAAACCGAGACCAACTTAATAACTCAAATACTGCCTATCAACATCGGTGAAGTCGCTCTGGTCGTCCTTGTAATAAGGATTGGGCATATACCACCAGAGTGCGCGGAAGTATGCGTTAAGCACAGGATCCTTGAAGACGTGGCCACGGTGAGCATAGGGAAGGTTGTGAGCGACGCGGCGTCGCAGACTTTCTTCCATAGTGTATTTGGTCCTTCCTTCTCCATAATACAATTCCAGTGAAGAACCGCGGTCGTAGAATGAGCCGAATGGAGCATTATCGTTGAACAAGTAAATCTCGTCGGCTGAAGTGATCGTTAATTCTCTACTAGGGCAAAAGTTGGTTTTGTGCCAGGTGAATGCACCATTGCGGAGCGAAAACTCGCGTAAGGATTCATCATAATTGTTGGTGACACGCTGCTTGCCCTCCCCTTCTGACAGCACCCAGGGTGCCATGTTGAAGGCTTGTTCGTCGAGGAAGAAGTGCTTTGCTGTGTTGTTGGCACGGATGACGAGCGTGAAGTCGTCGATCTGATGATTTGCCCAACGAGTGGCAGGCGACAATTTGTAGTCAATCTGGTAAGAGAAGCCCACACCATTGGATTCCGTATATTTATAGGTATGCTGTATCTTATTGATACCAGGCTTAAAGGTGGCTTCGAAATAATAGACGTAAGCGAAGGGAATAAAGAGTGTGTCGTTGCCGACGGGACGCACCGAGGTAACGGTCTCTTCAGTTATCTCGTATTTATTCATGTCAAGTGGCTGCAAACCATCGGGCAGGCCCTCCAGACAGACAGCATTCTTGTACGAAAGTTTTTCACCGTTCATCTCGACGGTGAAATCGAAGATGTGCGGGTGAACACCATCGGCATGAAATTCGTAGTCATCGTTGTACGAAGGATCAGCCTCGAAGCCCATCAGAATCGTCTTGTCGGTCGTGCCTGGGTTGAAGAACTCATAATAGACGGTTATGTCGGCTTTGCCATCATCCTGCAGGCCGATGGTAAGGATTTCCTTCCGGATGCTGATGTCGGTTTCCTTGACGGGGATGAGTTGATTGCCTGAAGTGAAATATGCAGCATCATTGGCACTTGCCGTTGCTGCAAACAACATGCTTGTGAATAGCAGCGAAATTCTCTTTTTCATTATCTTACTAAATTAAAAGACCCTCTCAGTCACCCTTAAAGAGGGATGAATTGCGGGGCGCATTAATATCATTATCTTTATTCTGGATGACACTCCTCCCCCTTAAAGGGGGATTAGAGAGGGTCCTTACTGTAATACCGATTCGTAGGCCTTCTCGACATCCTCCTTGGTCAATTGCTGCAACTGCTCGACCGAAGGATTGCTGATGGCGCTCAGGCGGGTGGCCTGATGGGTGACGCAGCTTTCGAAGAGATTGCGAACATAGCGTCCGTTGCCAAAATAACGGTTCTTGTGCTCCACAGCCTTGTTGAGTTGCTCCTGCAGGAGGGCATCAGCGTCGGCATCGAGTTTGTAGCCGTATTTGTTTGAACGCATCAGATAGATCTTGTACAGTTCTTCGCCCGTGTAATCGGGGAAGTCGATGAAGCGGGTGAAACGCGAACGCAATCCAGGATTTGAATCGACGAAACGCTTCATCTCGTCCTTGTATCCTGCCACGATGACCACCAGGTTGTCGCGATTGTCCTCCATGCGTTTGAGCAGTGTCGCGATGGCCTCTCCCCCATAATCGTTACCCTTATTCTCGGTCAAGGCGTAAGCCTCGTCGATGAAGAGCACTCCGCCCAATGCCGAATCGATTAAGGCATTGGTCTTGGGTGCCGTCTGGCCGACGTATTCGCCGACAAGTCCCGAACGGTCAGTCTCGACCAGATGACCTGATTTCAGCACGCCAAGGTCCTTGTAGATGCGAGCAAGGATGCGCGCTACCGTCGTTTTGCCGGTACCAGGACTGCCGCTGAAGACGCAATGATAAGTGATAGGCGTATTCTTCAAACCCTGTGCCTCGCGTTCCTTCTGCACCTTGACGATATTGGCCAGGGAACGTACTTCGGCCTTCACTTCCTCGAGACCGATCAGCGAATTGAGTTCCTCCATCGGGTCACCCTCGATGGCTTCGGTCTTCACCACCGGTTGCTGGGGGCTTACGGCAGGCTTGTCACTTTGCGACATCTGTGCCTGGGTGGCCTGAACTGTGGTAGTGTCGATTTGCACTGGCTCTTCGGGCGTATTGTCAACATCATCAGTATCGACCGATGCGGTAAAGATAGCCGATGCAATGAAGAAACCGATGATGATGGCACCAAGTACGACTTGTGAATTGGTCAGTTTACTCATATTCTTGTAACAAAAATAATGAATGGTAAAGCATAGCAGAAGAGGTCCCACAGGTCGAAGACGCCAGGAAGGAGGCCAACGCCTTGCATCACTTCGGAGCATACGCCAAGCAGGGGAATGACCGATGCCCAGACGATGCGCGTGGAACGTGACTGATTGCCGAATATGCTGTCGATGACAAGGATGTATCCCAATGCCCAGAGACCTCCGGGCAAGGAATTGACAACCACGTCGGGAAGCCTGACATCAGCGGTATAGCTGCGCATCCTATCGGCCCATGGCTCCACCCCTATCCTATTAAGCAACTCGAAACCAAGCAGGTTCTTGCTGCGGAACAGAAGATAGATCACGGCACCAGCCAACAGACTTGCTACACCGCTGATCAGCTTCATCCTACAGCCTGTTGTTTCTTACCCCTGATCACAAGCCAATAGACGAGGCCAGCTGCAATGACGAGCAGGGAAATGCCCAGGATCGGACGATAGAAAATCCAGGCGATCGCTATGATGATGAGCGACCACACGAAGCCAAGCACACCACAGACGAGGCCCACACCGAGGTTCATGATGCTGGCAAGGAAGGGCACAAGTTGGAGCAGCGTGACGAGGATGCTGAATATCATCTTGAGGGCAGCAATGACAAGAATCACGCCAAGGATACGGAGGAACCAGGTCATAGTATTGTTGTCGTCATTGGCCTGCTTGATCATCTGGTCGAGTGTCCAGGTGCCGGTACGAAGCTCGTATTCGCTATCATCGTGCTTGGCCTTGAAGGTTGTGAACGTTCCGTTGGTGGGCACGGCAATCAGCGAAATGCTGCAGCTAGGAGCCAGTTGCTCAAAGGTGAGACGGATGTCACCGATGGAAGGGTTCGACGGATTGAAGCCGATATAGACCTGATTACCGAATACATGCACGTAAGCAAGGCTGTCCTTCACCTGAGCAGCTTCCGGACGAACATTTTCTCCCAATGCCTTCATCACAGTTTCGTTGAGTTGCTTCAGCGCAGGATTGTCGGCCGAAATCATCAGAGGCGAAACATTGCCGGATTGCTTCGATACGATGTCGCTGACGAACATTTCGGGCAGTGTGTAGGTACCGAAACTAACATTCGAGGCGATGACGCGCATATCCTCGATTTCCCAGATGACATTGTTGACACCCTGGTAGTCGGGGTCCTTGAACTGCGAGGAGTTGATGGGATCAGCGCTCCAACCTCTTTCGTAGGTGTAGATGATGGTCTCTTCCTTCTTTCCACCCATTTTGTTCTTCGTTTCATGCTTCTCTTTCTCCATCCATTGGTAATACTCTGCCGAACGGACAATTGCCAAGGCGTTTGTTTTGATGCCGAAAAGATCATCGCTGAGAATGTCTTCGGTCGCAGCGGTTCCGGTAGTATGGATCAACTGGCCGTCGAGTGATGCGTTGGCGTTCGAGATGTCGCCAATGGATTGTGCGGTCTTGGCAACCAGCTTGATGTCCTGAGCACGACGCACAGCTCGTCCTTCGTTCCACCACAGCAGGATGGTAGCAACCACAAAAAGAAAAATACCCATAGGTATTCCCAAGCAGGAATTACTAAGACGTGAACCATATCCTGTGGTTCGAGTTTCAGTGAATGCCATTGTCTTATTAAAATTTGATTGTTTATTAATGATTATTTCGATAAATCAAGTTTATTTCGCTGCAAATATAATCTTTTTTTACTTATTAAAAAAGGTTTTTAAGGTCAAAAATGAAAAAAACACAATAAAATATAAAAGTATTGACAGAAAATGTGTATATTTGCACCATTGTTTCGCCCTATCGAACAAAAGCTTTTCAAGAAATTCTTTATTTCGATAATTCGTGATAAAATAGTAAAATATGAGCATCGTAAAAAAGTACACCGAAACGAGCCTGGTGCTGCGCATCGTGATTGGACTCGTGCTGGGCACCATCCTGGGCCTGTTTCTTCCTGAGTGGACTGGTATTTCCATTCTCGGTCAATTGTTTGTTGGAGCGTTGAAAGCTATTGCTCCAGTTCTTGTAGCCATCCTGGTGGCCAGTTCAGTAGCTCAGGCAAATGGTGGTCTTGGACCTCGTTTCCGCACTGTCATCACCCTCTATCTGGTGACGACTATGATTGCGGCCATCGTGGCTGTGGTGGGCAGTTTCCTTTTCCCCGTTTCGATGGTGCTGAAGGAAGGTGCTGCCTCTGATTCTGCACCAGGAGCCCTTGTCGATGTGTTCTCGAATCTGCTGACGAATATGGTTGCCAACCCGGTGATGGCTGTAGCGAATGCAAACTATCTGGGAGTGCTCTTCTGGGCGATCATCATCGGTCTAGCGCTCAAACAACTTGCTTCACCTGCCACATTGGATGCTGTAGCAGATTTTGCCGAAGCTACCTCGACAGTTGTACGTTGGATCATCCAGTTCGCGCCTTTCGGAATCTTCGGCCTGGTGTTCACGTCGGTTTCGGAAAGCGGTATGGAAATTTTCACCGTTTATGGAAAGTTGCTGCTGCTCTTGGTGGGTTGTATGCTTTTCTCTTCGCTTGTCATCAATCCATTCATCGTTTCTCTGTTCATTCGTCGAAATCCGTATCCATTGGTTTGGACATGCTTGAAGGAAAGTGGCATCCATGCGTTCTTCACCCGTTCGTCGGCTGCCAACATTCCCATCAATATGCAGCTTTGCAAGAAATTCGGTATCGATGAGAAATTCTACTCTGTAAGTATTCCTCTCGGCTCGACCATCAATATGGATGGTGCTGCCGTCACCATCACGGTGATGACATTGGCGACTTGTTACACACTCGGCATCGAAGTAAGCTTCATGTCGGCCATCCTGCTTAGCATCCTGGCTGCACTTGCTGCCTGTGGCACATCAGGTGTGGCTGGCGGTTCGCTGCTTCTCATCCCTATGACCTGCTCACTCTTTGGCATCTCCAATGACATCGCGATGGAGGCCGTTGCCGTAGGCTTCATCATTGGCGTCGTGCAGGATTCTGTCGAAACCGCTCTAAACTCAAGTGGCGATGCCATCTTCACAATCACCTCCGAATGGCATGACAAGATGAAGAGAGGATAAAAACAAGCCACCGCCCAATTAAAAGGCGGTGGTTATTTTTTTTATCACTTATTGAGCGAATTTGAATTGTTCCAGAATCAGCCTTGTGAACTCGTCTGGCTTCTCCATGTTCGACATATGTCCGCAGTCTGGAATGATGACCTGGCGACTGTTGGGCAGGTACTGCAGCATAGGATTCTTGCCCTTCCCTTCCTTCTCCCCCGAGAGGATTAGGACAGGAATCTCGGGTTGGCGAGCCTTGAGCGTGTCCCATGCCTCGTAGCCATAATAGTTGCGCATCTCGCGGTTGATCAATTGCCACCCGTCCCAATCATTCACCTGTTGGGTAACCGATTCTCGAATGGCTTCACGATTGGAGCCACCTCCGCTGACCAGTTTCTCAATCCATTCCTCTTTCCATTTGTCGATGCCCTGTGCCAGGTTTTGGGCAATGATCGAATCCTTGCGTGCCAGTTCGAGGCTATCGAATGGTGTCGAGGGGCCAGGCATATTGCGGATATTACCCGAGGCAAGGGTAGCTGTCAGCAACCTGTCGGAGTGCATAGCCACCATCTCGCTGGCCACAAACGATCCCATAGAGAGACCAACCACGTGTGCCTTTGCGATATGAAGCGAATCCATCACAGTCATCATATCGTCGAGATGTGTGAACTGCTGGTCAGGCTGTTGCTTCGACGAGTGTCCGTAGCCGCGCATCTCGGGACGAATCACGCGATAACCCGCTTCAAGCAATGGTTTCACCTGTGGGTCCCACATACGCAGGTCGAGTGTGTGACCATGAAGGAGAATCACGGGGGTCCCCTCTCCTACTGCTTCGTAATAAATTTGACCTCCATTCATTACTGGTATGTACCCACTTTCAACTTTTGGTTGTGTTGAGCATGATGCCAGCAACATTGTTGCTGCTGCAAGGAAAAGTGTGCTCTGTTTCATTTTAATCAAATTCAATTATAAAGAAGGATTATCGTTTTCATCTGCAACCAAACTGTAAGGCTGTTCTTCTTCGAAATCATATTTCTTTACAGCTGGACGTTTGATCTTAGCAATATCAAGTTCGATTTGACTGAGCGTCCGAACCAGGCTTTGAAGGGTTTGTTCCCTAATCTCCGCCTGATTAACTTGGCATTCCCAAATGACGATGACATTCCAGCCAAGAAGTTTCAATGCATTTCGATCTTCAAGGTCACGCGCCTTGTTGCGTTCGATTTTCTTTTGCCAGAAATCGACGCGAGTGTGCGGAGTCACATAATATTTGCAACGCACACCTCCCTTTCCGTCCTCAACGGGCGATGGCAAGGGCGGCTCGGTATGACCATGCCAGAAGCATCCGTTCACGAGGATGACCGTGCGGAGACGACGTATCACGATGTCGGGCTTGCCAGGCAGACGTTTCTCATGCAGACGATACCTGAAGCCATGGGCATATAGATACTTCCTAACCCATAGTTCGGGTTTGGTATCCTTGCCACGAATGCGGCTCATGCACTTGTGGCGCTGTTCCGGAGTTAGTTTATCTGGCATATATTTTTGCAAACACGCTGCAAAGATAACTAAAAAAACTATATTCCAAAAGGATTTAACAAAAAAAGAACCGAAAATGTCTACAAAAAGACATCTTCGGTCAGTTTATGGTGAAGAGATAAATCTTATTCGTAGTTGCCAGTGTGGAAATTCTGGCGGGAGACTTTAATCTGCTTCGATACAGTGTCGCTAGCCTTAATGGTGATGGTGACATCGCCAGAGCCGGGGACGAGTTCATCGATGAAGTTCAGGTAGTGAGAGGTGTAGAAATAGACGGGGCCGTTGGAGGTGGCGTTCTGGTCGCTATGACGATTGAAATATATGTTGAATGTGATAGCATTCTCTGTAATCGTTGCGGGATCATAGACGAGATTGACGGTTGGCTTGACGTTGACACCATTGACAGACGAATAGGTTGCATTGATCACAGTATTGAGATAGCCACGATAAGCCCAGACGTCATTCAGCTCCCTGATTTGGAAGATGCTGTCGGTAGCGGTGACAAGAGCCTCGTCGGCCTTCTGCTTGCTCAGGGGCAAATACTCGTCGAAATATCTGCCGTCATAGAGTTCAGCTCCAGTGATGGTCTGCTGATCCTGCGACACCTGAGAAGGCTTGTAGGTGAAATAAAGCATAGCACGAGAGTGATTGCCAAAACCCTTGTTATCAGTCAATTGAGCGACACTCGACATAGTTGGAATGACCTTGCCTCCCAAATCGCTATAGAGAGTATAACTTGAATTGAAGTTACCAGTAATGGTGTAATAACCGTATGCCGTGTAGGTGTTTTCGGATTCATCCGAATCGCCAAGACAAGAGGTCAAAGCGATTGCTGCAAATGCTGAAAGTAGAATAGAATAAAAGTATTTCATAATAATTATTTAATGAATTTTGTGGCTGCAAAGATATGGCAAATTGAAGAATCATCCAAATTTTGAGGGTTAAATTTCAGAAATATTGGTAAAAATTTGCAAATCATTGTATTTTTCTATATCTTTGCGGCATTATTACACACCTTAACACATTATTATATTATGAAAAAAGTTGTTTGCGTACACACCGCAATGGCTCTGGTGGGGCCATTAACTGAGATTTTCCACGAATACTTTCCAGAGGTGCAGGTTGAGCATATCGCCGAGAGTTCACTCATCAAGGAAGTGATTGCCAACAATGCAGTAACTCCTGCCGTATGCCGCCGTTTGCTCGATTATTATAATGCTGCCGCTGATTCGGGTGCAGATGTGATTTTCAATACCTGTTCTTCGGTTGGTGATGTGGCCGATCTTGGAAACAAGATTGCACGAGTTCCCGTGTTCCGCATCGATCGCCCGATGGCTGAGAAGGCCGTGCGTGAGGCCAAGCGCATCGGAGTGATTTCTACCCTACCTACCACGCTCGATCCTACGTGCCGTCTGCTCCTTGCCTGTGCCAAGGAGGCTGGAACCGAAGTGGAACTTGTTGAAGGTCTTGCCGATGGAGCATTTGCAGCTGGACAAAGCGGTGACGGTGCTACCCACGACCGCCTCATTGCCGAGGCTGCTGCTCGCATTGCTGATAAAGTGGATCTGTTCGTTTTGGCTCAAGGTTCCATGGCTCGTATGGAAAAACGCTTGTCAGAAATAACCGGAAAGCCTGTCCTTTCGTCGCCTGTACTTGGGGTGAAGGGATTACGCAGTTTCCTTGGTATGTAAGCACTCTGTCGGGCATCAGGATACTTACTTCTTTAGAATTTAGCACTCTAACGGCCGTCAGGATGCTTCCGCAAACAGATTGAGCACTCTGACGGCCGTCATAATGTTGAATTCTATAGGAAATAGCACTCTGACGGCCGTCATAATGTTGAATTCTATAGGAAATAGCACTCTGACGGCCGTCATAATGTTGAATTCTATTGGAAATAGCACTCTGACGGCCATCACAATGTTGGATTCTTCAAGAAATAGCACTATGACGGCCGTCACAATGTTGGATTCTTCAAGAAATAGCACTATGACGGCCGTCACAATGTTGGATTCTATAGGAAATAGCACTCTAACGGCCGACAAATACTGGTTTCTACAAGAAATAGCACTTTGACGGCCGTCAGAGTGCTATTACCTTATATATATCTTCCAATGAGCGCGGACCACCCACATTTCCGGGGAAGATAATGTAGGGGAAGCGTTCGGTCATCACACATGGAACGCTGTTGATGACCTGGCCCATCACACGAGCCGTCTTGACTGCGAGGCCCTTGGTCAAGATGTCATGACTTGTGATACCACCCTTTGCTACAATATAATTGGGATGGATAGGAAGTTGACGGACAATATCAACAAGGAACTCCGAAACAGTTTGTCCCAAACTAAGGCGTTGTGATGCATCTTCGATACGAACCTCCTTGCGCGCAGTATAAACTACTGGCGTGATTCCATTGGAAGATAATGACTTGATGGATTCCAAGGTCCTGGATATAAGGGCATCGGAATGATTGAGGATGTCATCAATCGGCAATTCGATACCTTTTACACTGGATAACTTGAGCAGATTACTAAGTTGCTCTGTGGTCTTCTTCACATGCGAACCCACGATGAAGATACCTGTTCCATTCGCCTGGATTCCCAAATCCTCGCGTGTGAGGAAGGGCTTTTCGGCTATGCCGCTCATAGAACGAGGCAACGAAGAGGAACTACGAATCACGACAGTACACTCCTCCCCTTCCAATTCGGCAAATAGGGCATCACGGAAGGAATTCAATTCTTCATAGTTCTGGGCATTCACGATGTCGTAGTCTTCTGGATTTCCTCCTTTCTCCTTGATATAATCCACGAGATGAGAATGCTTGTATCCAAAGACATTATCGCGTGCAAATTCGCTTTCAGAGACCGGAATAAGCCGTTCTCCATCGCGCATATAGTGTGTACCATCAATCGTAAAGCGCCCGCTTTCGATGAAGGCAGGTGCAAAAGGAATCTTTGGCCAAACCTTGTAACCATGCTTCATCAAGACTTCGCGCATCACATTGGGCTCCAACGGGAAATGTCCCCGCAGACAGGAGTCACTACGACTGACACAGATGAGACGATAACCAAATTCCTGATTTACGCGGATGACGGTTTCGAGGGCTGTGGTCAATGTCTTGCGAGCTGCTTCGGCCGTAAGCGCACGCGTATTAGTCAGGATATAGAAGAATGGAACCTCGTCGCGCATTGCCATACGGATGTTGTCGTCGCTCCAATCGGTGACCAGCAGACAACCATGTACGGTTTGGATGCCTGTCGGATCATCGTCGAAGACGACCATACGCGTCGTTGGATGCAAATTACTTAGTTTCATTGATGATAGGCTTTTCGGGATTTATGAAAGCAAAAAGGATGGCGGAGAGAATCAACATGCCACCAATCATATAAAGGGGAAGATTGTAGTTGTGGGTAGCATCAAGCAGATAGCCGAACATCAGCATGCAGCAGAATCCGCCAAGATTGCCGAACGTATTCATCGCGCCAGAGATTGAACCTGCAAAGTTCTTGCCCAGATCGATGCAAAGCGCCCATGCCGAAGGAAGCATAAGATCGAAGATGCCGAAGCAAAGAGAAAGGAAGACGAAGACAGCTATCTTGCCGGGGATGAACGCAGCGAGCACCATACAAACTGCCGATACGGCAAGGCAAACGGAACCAAGCGCCTTACGGCCCACCTTGATGCCATATTTTGCGGTGAGCTTATCTGTAAGATAACCGCCTGCGATATTTCCACACATACTCATTATGAAGGGAATGGCCACGGCATACTTCAACTGTTCGGCTGAGAAGCCACGTCCTGCCTTCATAAACTCGGGGAACCAAGAGAAGAAGAACCACGAGCCAAACGCATAGAAGAAATACATGGCGCAAAGCATCCAGAACTGCCTGTTTCGGAAGATGGTGCACCAAGGGATTCTGACTGAGGTTTTATTGGCGGTTTCCTGTGGGGTTACCGCGGTTGCTTGCGGTTTTTTGTCACGATAGTAAAAGAACCAGATGACAGACCAGACGACACCGATGGCGCCCAACAGATAGAACGAGAAACGCCAGCCCTGATTGTTGACCAGCGGGATGACGATGAACGGAGCGGCAGCGCCTCCGAGACGTGTAGCTGCCCATACGTAGCCCTGTGCCTTGCCCACTTTGTCTTTCTCAAACCATCGGCTGATGACGCTTGTTGAACAGGGGGAAGCGCCGGCTTCACCTATTCCGAAGCAGAAACGGATGGCCAGCATTGACATGAGGCCTCCTGCCAATCCCGTAAAGCTGGTGAAAGCGGACCACCACAGCACAATGATGGCCAGGATCCAACGATGGCCCATCTTGTCGCCAAGAGCGCCTAAAGGGATCTGCATCAAGCCGTAGGACAAGGTGAAGATGCTCATCACCCATCCCCAGCCGCTTTGATCAATGCCGAGGTCGGCCTTGATCTCCATGCTCGAGAAGGTGATGCAGGTACGATCGAGGAAGGTGATGACACTCAGGATGACGAGGAGTGCAAGAATGATATTTTTGCGATTCATTTTATTTATTCCAATAAGTGCCAATTTCAAGCATCTCGCGGGCTTCGGCGGGTGTGGCAGGTTCGCAGCCCATAGCACGAATGAGAGTGACAAGGCGCTCAACGAGTTCGGCGTTGGTGCGAGCAAGTTTGCCTTCAGCATAATAGAAGCTGTCCTCGAAACCGACACGCACGGCATTTGCGCCCATGCCGATAGCGCAGGCAAGAATCGAGAAGTCCTTCATCGAGTCGTGATTGATGCCCCACGACGTACCTGGTTCGGTGAGGGCACAAAGCAGGGCGAGGTTGCGACCTGTAGCCGAGAGATTGCTCGAACCACCGGGACCTACACAGAAATTATAATGGAGGGGACGTCGGATGACGCCTTCGTCGGCCAACCTTGTACAACATTCGACATGCGAGAGATCGAACAATTCCATCTCGGGTACAACGTTGGCTTCTTGCTGACGCTTTGCCCAATAGCGCAGGTCGGGCATAGTGTTAATATAGACAGTTTCGCCAAAGTTAACCGAACCCATATTCAACGAAGCTATCTCAACCTCGGGAACGTTGAGGCTCACACAACGATCGGCAAGCGAGAGATCTGACAATCCTCCCGTCGAACCTTGGATGATCATATCCGAATGCTCGCGAATGGCATGAATGGTTTGACTGAAGACATCAAGTTCAAAAGTAGGATTGCCTTTCAAGTCACGGGTGTGAAGATGCACCTGACATGCTCCAGCTCGATAGCAGTTGAGCACGTCTTCGGTGATCTCTTCGGGCGTGAGCGGATTCTTGCATCCTTCGGGAATAGGTTTGCCCACATGGCATACGGGTGCCACGGTAACGATGATTTTTCGCATAGCTTATGTGTGTTATAAATAGATGTGCGTTGGTTCCCTCCTTTTAAGACGCAGGAGGCGACGTATTACTGGACGGTGATTTCTCCCGAAATGTTCTGAAGCATCAGTTTTTCAATCTCCGACTGGCTATAACCCTGGCCCAAGAGGAACATGAGTTTGACGACAGTGGCTTCGGTGGTCATATCCATAGCGCCAATGACGCCTGCCTTGCTGAGTTGGTTGCCTGTTTCGTAGATACCCATTTCGACCGAACCACCGAGGCATTGCGACACATTCATAATGATGATGCCACGTTTGACGGCATTGTGGAGTGCATTCAGGAACCAGTCGTAGGTCATGGCATTGCCCGCACCATACGTTTCGAGTACGACACCTCTCAGCGATGGGATTCCGAGTACGGCCTCGATGGTCTGTTGGGTGATACCGGGGAAAAGACGCAGCACCACTACATCGGTACCCATCTTATAGAAGGGTTTGATTTGATCCTCGTTCGAGATATGGTTGATGTGGTGATGTGCCCAGGTGATGTGTACGCCCACACGGGCCAAAGGAGGGTAGTTGGGCGAAGAGAATGCCTTGAACTCTTCGCTGCTGAGTTTTTTGGCTCGATTACCGCGGAACAAGGCACCTTGGAAATAGATGCAGACTTCGGGTACCATCGGCATACCGATACGGTCCTTTGCTGCGGCTATCTCGATACTGGTAATCAGATTTTCCTTGCCATCGGTACGCAGTACGCCGATGGGCAACTGCGAACCTGTCAGAATCACGGGCTTGGCGAGGTTCTGAAGCATATAACTGAGCGCAGAGGCCGTATAAGCCATCGTGTCGGTGCCATGGAGTACAACGAAACCATCGTACTTGTCGTAGTTGTCGACAATGACGTGTACCATGTTGGCCCAAAGGGTCGGATTCATATTGGCTGAATCCAAAGGCGGGTTAAACTGAATGGTATTGAAGTTAACCGAGACACTTTGCAACTCAGGGACATGACTCAGCAGATGGCTGAAGTCAATTGGCTCATGAGCCCCCGTATGGGGGTTCTGAACCATGCCGATGGTACCACCGGTATAAATGATCAATACATGCGGTAGCTCGGGTTTAATCGGTGTTGACGCGAACGCGTTGTGTGCGGGGTTGATTAGCATTGCGTATGTTCGTCTGGGTTACTACTGATTGTGCAAGGCTAAGGAACGACTGACCTACCATCGAGTTATGGTTGAGGACGATAGGCGTGCCTCCATCGCCATTCTCACAGATGCTCTGCACGATGGGAATCTGTGCGAGCAGAGGTAGTCCGGTCTCATCGCTCAGTCGCTTTACACCCTCTTTGCCAAAGAGGTAGTATTTGTTTTGAGGAAGTTCAGCTGGTGTAAACCATGCCATATTTTCCACGAGTCCAAGCACAGGGACATTGATCTTTTCGTTCTGGAACATATCGATGCCCTTGCGACAGTCGGCCAAAGCCACTTCCTGTGGTGTGCTGACAACGACAGCGCCCGTGAGGCCAAGTGTCTGAACGATGGTGAGATGGATGTCGCTGGTTCCAGGGGGAAGGTCGATGAGGAAATAGTCCAATTCGCCCCAGTCGGCATCGCCAATGAACTGCTTGATGGCCGAACCTGCCATCGAGCCACGCCAGATGGTGGCAGAATTGGGATCGATGAAGAATCCTACTGAAAGAATCTTCACGCCATATTTCTCGGCAGGAACAAGCAAGTCGCGACCATCCTTATTGATGGCATAGGCCTGGAAATCCTCGAGGCCGAACATCTTGGGGATGGATGGGCCGAAGATATCGGCATCGAGCAGACCTACCTTGTAGCCGAGCATCGAAAGACCGACGGCAAGGTTAGCAGAAACGGTGCTCTTGCCTACTCCGCCTTTGCCAGAAGCGATGGCGATGATGTTCTTGACATTAGGCAACTGCTTCTCGGGAGCAGGACGTGGGGCCTGCTTGGTCTTTACATTTATTTCGGGTTCGACCTCTTCACCTACCATCTGGCAGGCATGTCGGATATTGGCTTCAGCAGCACGAAGCACCGACTTCATAAAGGGGTCGGTTTGTTTGTCGAAGATGAGACTGAAGGAAACGTGCTTTCCTTCGATACGCATGTCATCGGCTACCATCTCGCTCTCGACGAGGTTCTTTTTGGTGCCGGGATAGATGACCTGTGCCAGGGCATCAAGGATGAGTTTTGGATATAGGGCCATGAATAGCAACTAAAAATTAATAATTAACAATTAACAATGCTGCTCGAGCGAACTGCGCTTGTCGCGGTTGTAGGATCGATAATCGTCGAGCGGGATCTCGACATCGGGTTCATCCCATTCTTCGCGTGGCCAAAGACGGATCAGCATATACTTGATGTCCTTGCCTCGTGCAAGCCATTGTTTCTCGTAGGCAGTCTGAATGGTTCGAAGGGCATCCCAGTCGATATGAGCATCGGCATCATGAGCTGCCTCGGGCGAATAGAGGTCACGCGTTGAGGCCAGTACTTCAAGGTGGTTGACCTTCGCCATCTCCTCGGTATAGGTGAAGAGGAAATTCGAGTCGCACTTCAAGTGGACCAATCCACCAGGTCGCATAATGTGGGTATAACGGTTCAGGAAACGCGTGGAAGTGAGTCGTTTCGAAACCTTCTTCATCTGGGGGTCACAGAAGGTGATCCAAATCTCCGACACTTCGTCGGGTGCAAAGAATTGCTCGATGAGTTCGATGTGAGTTCGTACAAAGGCTACGTTGGCAAGTTGTTCCTTCAATGCAGCCGTAGCTCCTGTCCACATTCGTGCGCCCTTGATGTCGATGCCGATGAAGTTCTTTTCAGGATAACGTCGAGCAAGACCAACGGTGTATTCGCCCTTACCGCAACCCAGTTCAAGCACAATGGGATGCTCGTTGTGGAAGTAATCTTCATGCCAACGTCCCTTCAGCGGGAATCCAGTAGCCTGCAACTGCTCGAAAGAATATTGAAGACAGTTGGGATAACTGGCCATATCGGCGAACTTGGCTAATTTATTCTTTGTTGCCACCTATAATCAATTAACAAATAACAATTAAAAATTAACAATTGGTTAAGGAGAGGAAGCTGAGGAGGAAGTCCCAGAACTTCCTGACACTCGGGATTTCGACGCTTTCCTGAGGCGAATGCGGGTGATGGATGGTCGGCCCCACTGAAATAATCTGCATATCGGGATAATTCTCGGTAATCACGCCACATTCAAGGCCGCAATGCACCTTGTCGAGCTTGAGATTCGGATTGGCATGGAGTGCCTTCTGAACCATCGGAGCATCCTTCTCGATGTCCCAAGCTCCATAACTTGCGGCAAAATCCACGCGAAAGCCTCCTAACAGGAAAGCTGACTGGATAGCACTTGCACATGCACGTTTGCGTTCCTCGTTCATACTGCGAACCATCAGGAGCACTTCGGCTTCACCTTCAGCATTGGTCTGCACATGAGCCATATTGGAGCTGGTATCGACATACCCCTCTCCCATCGTCCACACTCCATTGTGACAGGCTTCAATGGCATTGAGCAGGTCGTCCTGTATTTCTTCAGGGATGAGTGCTCCTGGCATCTGTACAGCCTGTGCCGTAAAACTTAGATAAGGTTCACTCTGCCGATATTCCTCACGGAAAAGGTCGTTATAGTAACGCACTTCGTCGATCACCTCATCGACTATTTCCTCAGGCACAGTGATGATGGCTTGTGCCTCACGAGGGATGGCATTGCGCAGCGTGCCGCTGTTGAAACTTCCCAGACGTGCCTCGAAACTGACGACCACATGCTTGAGAAAACGATTCATAAGCTTGCAGGCATTGGCACGACCGAGATGAATATCCATACCGCTATGTCCGCCTTGTAGACCTGTAAGGCTAAGCAGAACCGCAGCATCGCCTTGTGGGATGGCAGTATCCATCTTGTATTTCAGCGAGGCTGTCATATTGACCGCACCTGCACAGCCCGTCATCAGCACACCTTCTTCCTCACTATCGAGGTTAATAAGCTGTCGCGACCTAAGCCAATCGGCACTCAGTTTGCGAGCTCCCTGCATACCCGTCTCTTCATTGGCCGTAAAGAGGAATTCCAAGGGGGTGTGTTTCAAGATATCCGTATATTCAGAGGAATCGATCAAGGCGAGCATAGCGGCGACTCCGATGCCATTGTCAGCACCGAGCGTCGTGCCTGTAGCCTTCACTTCATCTCCTTCGATGCGAAGCTGCAGAGAGTCTTTGGTGAAGTCGAAGGTGACATGCTCGTCCTTTTGAGGAACCATGTCATAATGGGCCTGCAGGCAAAGGACGGGTGCTTCGCCTGTACGCACCAGAATATTACCAGCTTCGTCAACAAGCGTCTCAAAGGCGTGCTGACGGGCGGTTTTCAAGATGTAATTGCGCAATTCGTCAAGGCAACCGCTGGGATGTGGCAACTGAGCGATGCTGGCAAACTGTGTCCATAAGGCTTTCGGTTCAAGGTCAATAATTCGGTTCATTTGGTATTGTTCTTTTTAAGTGCTACAGCGATGAAAGCATAGAGACCCATCAGGAGAACAAACGCCTGTTCGATTATCCATGCCACAACGGCAAATATTATCGCGTGTTGATTGTCGATTCCATATTGGAGCAGTGCGAAAATCACCATTGCCTGCCATGCTCCCAGTCCGCCCTGGATGGGCAGCAATTGGGACATCGTGCCCATGACAAAAACAGATAGGCAGGCAAGAAGGCCGAGATGACTGGTGAAATCGAAGAAGTAGAATTGTGTCAGCGTGTTCAAGAAATAGAAGAACCAGATAAGCACGGACCAACCGATGTAGCTCCATATATTAGGCAGGTCCTTCAGTGAAAGGAAGCCTTTCCACATATTCTGGCCTACGCTGACAAACGACTGATAGAAACTCATCCGCTTGAGTTTCGGACGGAAAATCCAGAAGAGAAGGAGCAATATCACCAAAATTACCAATACCCACAGCCAGCCAGGAACAACCAACGTGGATTCGGCCCTAATCTCACCGCCAGCAGCAGCGATGGCTTCGGCCTTACTGTCATCGTCGAAAAAGAACCTGAGCAGCACCTTGCCCTCAAGGACAAGGCAAAGGAGAATGATCGAAGCACTGCACAGGATGTCGGTGAGACGTTCGGAGAGTATCGTACCGGCAATGGTTGAAAAAGGCTTGCGGTTGTTCTGGGCGATGTAATTGCAACGCCAGAACTCTCCCAGACGAGGGAAGACCAGGTTCATACCATAGTTGCCGAAGAACGAGATGCTCATCATATGAAGCGACGGATCGACGCCAACAGTACGCAACTGCTGGCGCCAACGAATGCCGCGAACCACGTTGGCGAGTAATGCAAAAAACCAGGATATGATGACCCAGGTCCAATTGATACCGCTTTTAATCGTGTCGAACAGCAGTTGCATATCGACCTTCTTGAGGATGAACCAGACGATTCCGATACCGAAGGCCAGAGGCAAAAGGACCTGGATGATTTTCTGTAGTCTTCTCATACTGAACCGTTAGTCTTTAGGAACCTTCTGGCAGAAGGTGTGATAGGCAGCCATTACCTGATTGACATAATTGATGGTGAAAGCTCCGTTGAACTTGCCCTGCTTTACTACCGACATACGATAATACTGCGGGTCGGACTTGAGGCGCAGGCAGTGTTCGACATTGTTAGGCCAAACATTTGCCTTGTAACCCAGTGTCTCGGCCAAACGAATAGCGTCATAGACGTGGCCAATGCCAGCGTTGTAGCCTGCTAGCGAGACGCACATCAGATCTTCGTCAGAAATGCCAGGCACGCGATTGCGTATACGGTCGGCAATACGCACGTAGAGTCGACATGCCAATTCGATGTTAAGATCCGGATCGAGCACATCCTCAGGCTCATGGCCGAAGATACGTGCAGTCTGCGGCATCAACTGCATCAGACCGATGGGACCCTTATGCGAAACGACGGCATGGTTGAAACGGCTCTCGATGAATGCAATGCCAGCCAGCATACGCCAATCGAGGTTAAATTCCTTGGCTTTACGCTTGAAGATATCGTCATAGGGCGAGATGGCACCATCCTTCATCTTGAAACTGCTGACGATCAAGGGACGCTTGTTCTTCGGCTGTTTCTTGCGACGGGCGACGATGGTGTAGTGAGGGGTCTGGTTGTCAAACTGTTCGGTAGAAACCGAGTCGATCTTATATCTCAGCGTATCCGACACATTTGTTAACATCCATGCCAGCGAATCGATGCTGCCAGGAAGCGTATCCGACACAACAAGCGTGGGGTAATAGTCGCGCATCAGTCGGGCAACATTGCATCGCAACATCACAGCCTCAGTGAGGCCGACAATCATCGAGTCGGTCAAGAGCTCGGTGTTCAGGCTGTCGCTGGGAATCGTATCGATGACGTATGGTCGGAAATCGAACTGCTTGCGAATATTTCGGTCATTATAGACATTCCACTGGTGGGAATCCTTGATGAGCGACAACTTGTACTTTGGTAGTTCGGCAATAGCACTGTCGGTCAAGAGCGTATCCTTATATGCATCGATATTCAGTTTGCGAGCCGAAGCGATACACTGCCCGTCGGCCCAACGGGGACCTGTCGGACGGAGATACCAATAGCCTTCGACCACACTATACGCCATCGGCCAGATAGCCACATCGGCAGCCCCATAGAAAAGACTATCGGCAATTGCGCCTTCGCTTTTCACGAGTATGATATTCAGCTTCAGCCCCAAGGCTTCAGCCACCGTTTTCGCGTTCTCATACTCATTGCCGTACCATCGGCCACGATATTGGAAAGCGGTAAAACTGGTAGGCAAGGTGACAACATTCAGCGTGTCGGAAGCTACGATTTCAGACCAGGTACGCGATTTGGGAGCACGTTCGATTTCAATGACTTCAACCTTCTTGTTCACCTTGAACCACAGGAAACCTACAAGCACAAAAAGACCAATCGCAAGCAGCGTGCGCAAGCGATCGTAAACCTTTACTGAGGTTGGTTTGTTCGAGATTTTGCCAGGTTGTTTAGCCACAGCCTATTTCTTGATTAGGAGATGCTGAATGAATTCCTTCAGCACATTGATGGCCACCGAATTGGATCCGCCCTGCGGAACAATCAGGTCAGCATAAGCTTTGGTGGGTTCAATGTGGAGGTTGTGCATGGGTTTGATGATGGTCTGATAACGGTTGATGAGGTCCTCGATGGTACGCCCACGCTCCACCACATCGCGGCGCAGAACGCGTATCAGTCGCTCATCACTGTCGGCATCGACAAAGACCTTCATGTCGAGGATGGCACGAATCGAAGGATCGACCAGGGCCATGATGCCTTCGAGGATGATGACCGGACGAGGCTCGATGCGCACGGTCTTGGAGAGACGCGAACAGGTTGTGTAATCATATACAGGCTCGTCGATAGCTCGGCCCTCACGCAAGAGGGCGAGGTGCTTGTAGAGCAGTTCCCAGTCGAATGCGCGGGGCTCGTCGAAGTTCTGAGCTCGACGCTGTTCCCATGGAAGATGCGAACTGTCCTTGTAATAACTGTCCTGCGAAACTACTGCAACACTGCCTTCTGGTAGACTCTCGATAATCTTGCGGACCACAGTCGTCTTTCCCGATCCTGTGCCGCCTGCTATACCAATGATCATATTATTATATTTTTGGGGCAAATTTACAAAATATTTGTGAATTGTGGACCTTTTTACCAAGAAAAAATGCAAGTTGGCACTAAAATACTTGTTTTTTTTCTGTTTTTACCTTAATTTTGCAGCGATAAAATACACTTTGATGCAGATTCTGACAAAAAACACAATCAAGGAAATACGAGCCCTAGAGCAACGAAAGGGCCGCAAGGAGCAGCACGCATGGCTGGCAGAAGGGAACCGAATGGTGGGCGATCTGCTGGTTTCCGATGCCTTTGCCTGTCGTCGTCTGGTTGCCACCAGCGATTGGTGGGAGGCTCATCCCGAGTTTGCCCATATTGCTGCCGAATGCTATCAGGTTACCCCTACAGAGATGCAGCGAGTGTCGCTGCAGCAGGCACCACAGGACGTGCTTGCGGTCTTCGATGAGACACGCAAAAACAATGCAGCCGATGCCAACGATGACTTGAGCATTCTTCTCGACGAAGTGCAGGATCCGGGCAACCTGGGCACCATCATCCGCACTGCCGACTGGTTTGGCGTGAGGGACATCTTCTGCGCACCAGGCTCCGCAGACTGTTTCAATCCGAAGGTCGTACAGGCCACAATGAGTGCTTTGGCTCGCGTTCGCGTACATTATTTTGCCTCAAAAGAGGAGGAATGCGCATGGCTCCAAAACCGACAATGTCCCATCTATGGCACATTCCTTGAAGGCGACAACATCTATGCCACCCGACTGCAGAAGCATGCCGTGCTTGTTATGGGCAATGAGGGACGGGGTGTTTCGCCCGAAGTGGCCGCATTGGTCACCGACAAACTTCTAATCCCCCACTTCTCGTCAGATGGGCAGCATGTCGAGTCGCTCAACGTCAGCGTTGCCACCGCCATCTGCCTAAGCGAAATGAGGAGAAGTTAGGAAAGAACAAGCAATCCCCGCAGCCGAAAGTTGCGGGGATTGCTTGTTTATAGAAAGGAACCATACGTTGAATGGTCAAAGTCCCAGGTCACTATATCGTTTGATGCCTTTCTTGAAGTATTTCCAAAGGATGCTGAACTGCTGCTGCAGGAAAGGCTTGGCAGTTCCAAAGCCAATAAGTTCTGCTGCTGTATATTGTTCGGCAATCATCTTCTCAGCCTCGCGATGGGCGTCGTACACGGCTTTGAAGTTACGGAACTGCCCTTGTCGAAGGAAGTTGGCGGCAGCCACACCGTCGAGTAACTTGCGTCGGCGCAATAGGTGCTTGTACTGGTCTGCAGGAAGATTCTTCCACATCATCACGATGTTGTTACGGAAGTTGAGTTTGGTCTTCTTCGGATTGCCCTGAGGCAGACTGGCACCTCCCAGATGATAGACCTTCGACTGGGGTACGCAAACGATGTCATAGCCCATCCTTCGAAGCCTCCAACATAAATCGATCTCCTCCATATGGGCATAGAAACGACGGTCCAGTCCACCGGCTTTCATATAGAGCTCGGTGCGAATCAGCAGGCACGCTCCCGAGGCCCACATCACGGGCCACGCCTCGCCTTCGGGCAGGTCATACTGGCCCATATCCTCCTCCACCGTGTCGAAGATACGTCCGCGACAATAAGGGAAGCACAGGTTATCGAGATAACCTCCACAGGCCCCGGCATACTCGAACATCTGTTCGTTGCCATCCTTAAGAATCTTGGGCTGCAGAGCAGCGCAATTGGGGTGACTATCCAAAAAGGCTATCATCGGTTCGAGCCATCCCTCGGGAACACGCACGTCGTCGTTGAGCAAGACGACATAGTCAGGCGACTCCATACGATGCACCTCGAAGACATTGCCCGAGGGGCTTCTCAGCTCTTCCTGCTTGAGCTCGGTAATGATGTCGATGGCCTGATTGTAGCCTTCGGCAAAACCATAGTTCTTCTCTAGAGGGATGACCTTAACGCTTGGAAATTCTTCCTTCAGCACTTGAAGGCTCTTGTCGGTCGAGCCGTTGTCGGCCACTACCACCTCAGCAACCTCCTTGGGAGTATTCTTCACGACCGAAGGCAGGTATCGGCGAATCAGGCCTTTCTGTTCGCCGTTCCAATTGAGTATGATAACTGCTGTTCTTGACATATCAAAACGATAAGTAAATGATCAGAAGCTCAGCACGATGGTGGCTTGTGCACCATTCTTGCGAATGCCGGGATGGTCGAGGTAGGTCAGACGTCGTATGTATTCAATTCTCAGCACCTTGAAGATGTTTTCAAGACCAAAGGAAACCTCCATATAGGGCGTGTTGCCCAAGCGATAGACGGTGCCGTTGCTGGGCAGACGGAAGAGATTGGGGTTCCTCAGCGTGCCGTCAGCATTGAGTGCATCGGGGTCGTTCTTCTCCGAAAGTTTGCCATAGACACCACGGAACGTCACCACTTCGCGCCATTTCAGGTGACGCACGTAGGGAATGTTGTTGAACATCAGGCCAAGCATACGCCACGACACGTGCCAGTGGGCATACTGGTCATAGACGAACTCCATCGATTGGAGCTGTGAGAACGAGCCTTCCTGGATGGTGTAGCCGGTGTTGGCATTGGGCATGTAGAGCAGCGGATAAGGAGTGTCGCTTGTCCAAATCTTGCCCAAGTCGATATTGACCGTAGCATGACCGAGCACATTAAGCCAGAAACGCTTCTCGAACGAGAACTCGGTGGCCTGGTAGTCGAAGTCGGTACCCATCAAGCCGTTGCGTGCCATCTTGTGCGTCAGTTCGAAGACAGGATGGCGATGATCGACGCGAACACGCGAAGTCTTGTTTTCCGCGAATGCTTCCTTGGGTGCCCAGCGCAACGAAGCCGTTGCCAAAGCCATATCGTAGTAACTCTGCTCCATGCCTGTTCCTACCATTTCGAACTTGCCGAGACGTGTCTGATATTCGCGACGTAGGTCGGCCTTCAACTTGAGGCTTACGTGATTCCAGAACTCCAACGTATAGAGCAGCGAATTACTGCGCACATAGATGAACTTCGGCTGGTCGGCCTTGCGGAAAGAGGTGATGAAGTTGTCACGGTTGGTTTGAAGCACTAGACCCAATTCCTTCGAGTCATAGGTGCTTTCCAGCTTGAGCGAATGGATGGGGAACTCGTTGGCATAATGCTTCTTGCGACGGAACGAATATTCGAGCGCAGCATCATATTTCCACTTGTGGTCTTCAATGGCATACACGGCATAGCCAGAGCCGAAGAGGTGATGGTTTAGGTTAGCCGTAGTGATGCCGCCAACGCGCAGACGAATGTGTTCCAGACTGTTCCACGATACCGAAGTATTGATTGGGCCATAGAGGAATTTGGCGCGCTCCTCCACCTTGTCGTCGATGGGCACAAAGCCCTTGAAGAGCCAGGTAAGCACCTTCTCTCCGTATTTATAGAAAGGCACACCGCGCATCTGATTCATCATCGCTTCGACCGACTTGTCGGGATCAAAGCCCTTTGCTGGACGATGTGTTTGCCAAAAAGCCAGATCGGTAGAATTGCGAATCAGGTCGGGCGAATCGGACTTTGGAGCAGCACCGAATATCTTCTTGTCGAGGGGCGCATCGCTAAAGTCGCTGTAGCGTATCATACGCTGTGCATAAAGGCCCAGCGAGCCTGCGGTGACGTTGAGCTCTGAGTAGAAACTCTTGCCCAACACGACACGTGTGCTGTCGGCCAGTCGTCCGTTCTCGAACTCAACGTGCAGGTTACGCACGAAGTTGAGGTTAATGTCAGGCGGGATGTTCAGTTCGGCACGCTTCACCCAATAGGTGCTATCGAGGCTCACATAAAGGTGCCCTACAAAGCCGAACGACTGCGGCATGGCAGGTGCAAAGCCAAGGTCGATGTACCGGAGCCCATCATCCAGCTTCAGGGTGTCGAGGATGTAGTATTTGTAGAACGTAGGGCCGAACGACGAAAGGGGCGAGACGAACTTCTTGCGATAGAGGTAGATGTTATCCTCGTTGAGATCCATTTCAGGGAACACTTCCGTCTTGAGGAGGGCCACAAACTGTTCGGGCATCATATCATCCATACCGGCATGCTGCTCAGCCTCGGTGACAATGCGGTTCAAGTTGCCGGCATTCTTCCAGTAATGCTTCTCAATGCGTTCGTCGGTCGAAACGGGCAACACTGGCGTACCCGTCACAATAGCGGTGTCGATGAAGTTTTCGATGAACTTGAACTTCTTCTTCCAACGGGCAAGGTGACTGCCGCTGAAGTTGTTCAGCGAATAGGTCATGTTGTCATATCGAGTTTCGCTGAAGTAGTCATTTTCCTTGGGAGAATGGTCGTCCTTATGCTCGATGACGTTGCGTATCAGGATGACGGCAGGATTATCCTTGCGGCGATAACGTTCACGCTTAGGCTTGACCACCACTTCGCTCAGTTGCACGTCCTGCGAGAGCATCTGGATGGTCACATTCATCTTACGATTGCCAGTCACGATGGTCTTCGTGTCGTAGCCAAGATAACTGAACTGAATGACGCTACCTGGACGGGCGAGCATCGAAAAGTTGCCCTGTGTATTGGTGATAGTGCCGTTGGTAGTACCTTTTTCCGCAATGTTTACAAAGTCGAGAGGCTCGCCTGTGATGCTGTCCAGCACCTGTCCCTGCACGGTGATACGTGCCACCTGCTTGTCTTGATTCCTATTCTGTGCCGACAGTGTAGCCGGCATAGCTCCAAGCAGAAGGATGGCGAGTATGGAAAGAAAGATTTGTCTTATTTTTTGATTCATATTATTTTTTCAGATTATTGCTTGTCAGTTGAGCAGCTTTGGCCAAAGCTTCGGGCTTGCCGCAATCGACCCATTCCCGGCCTGTGACATCGGCGCCAGATATCGCGATCTCGTTGCAGACCTTCAGGTAGAAGTCGATGATTGAGAAGACATCGGCATCCTGTGCCAGCAGATAAGGCAGTAGACTTGGATCTATCACGTGGATACCAGCAAAAGCAAATGCCTCTCCAAGTTCGCCCTTCACCTCACCAGTCTTGACGTTGGTCCAACCACAGAGACGCATATCGTCGGTAAACTGAAGGTAGCGTGAAGTCTTGCGCTGATGCACGGCAAGTGTTGCTCCGGAGGGACTTGCCCCGTCGTGCATACTGGCATTGTCGAAATGCTTGACATAAAGATTACGCAGGTCGATGTCCGAAATGATATCGACGTTGTGGATCAAGATGGGTTGTGTCAGGTCGAAAAGGGGGATAGCGTGCTTAATGCCGCCACCAGTGTCGAGCAACTGATGGCGTTCGTCGCTCACCCGAATGTCAATACCAAAATTATCGTGGGACTTGAGGAATTCGATGATCTGCTCACCAAAGTGGTGGATGTTGACCACAATTCGGTCAAATCCTGCCTCTTTTAGCTTCACGATGTTATGTTCTAGCAGGGTTTTGCCGTTCACTTCGACCAGCGCTTTGGGTCGGTCATTGGTCAGCGGTCGCAGCCTTGTTCCCAGACCTGCCGCAAATATCATTGCATTCATTCTATTTCGTGATAAAGAGACTGTGATAAAGATCAGAAAATCGCGATACTTACCCCGTCACGGGTCTCCTCCTCGACGTCGCCATATTCAAACTGATCGAGCATCATCTCGCCCTCCTCGTCCATCACGGCATAGGAGAAATGCGTAATCCAGTCGCCCAGGATCATCATTCGGCTCTTTCGGCTCAGCATAATGTCGAGCATAATGTGACGATGTCCAAAGATAAAATAGTCGGGCTCGAAACCCTCACCGATCTTCTTCTTCGCAAACTGCACCAAGTGCTCGCGGTCTTCGCCCAAATAATCGGGGAACTCGTTGCCCGAAAGGCGACTCTTGCGGCTCCACCAGTGTGCAAAAGCAGTCGAAAGGTCTGGATGTATCCAACGGTACATCTTCTGGCAGATGCGACTGTGAAAAAAGCCCGTCATAAACTGCAGCATCTTCGAGTCCTCACCAAGTCCATCACCATGAGCCAAGTACAATTTCCGTCCATAGCGATCCAAGACCTCTGGTCCCGTGTGAAGCGTGCAGCCGATTTCGTTGGGAAGATAGTCGAAGATCCAAATGTCGTGATTGCCGGTGAACCAATGTATCTTGACACCCTTGTCGGCCATCATCGCCAGTTTGCCCAAGAAGCGTGTGAAGCCACGAGGCACCACATACTTGAACTCGAACCAATAGTCGATGATGTCGCCCATCAGAAAGAGCTCCTCGCAGTCGTCCTCAATAGATTCGAGGAAACGCACTACTCTTCGCTCGTATTCCAACGGATTCTCAAGCGTTCCGGCGCCAAGATGGCAATCACTGATGAAATAGATCTTTCCCATTAGAGCATACCTAATTCGAGCTTCGCCTCTTCAGTGATCATATCTTGGTTCCACTCAGGCTCAAAGACCAGTTCGACATCGCACGACGACACCTCGCGAAGGCCCTCCACTTTCATCCTTAGGTCCTCCATCAAGAAGTCACCCTCGGGGCAAGTAGGCGCCGTCAACGTCATCTTGATGTGTACGTGCCCTCCATCCTCGACATCGATGCCGTAGATAAGGCCAAGGTCGTAGATGTTCACAGGTATCTCGGGGTCATAGACAAGTTTGCAGACATCGACCACCTGCTTTTGTATTTCTAAAACTTCGTTTTCTGTCATATTTACTATTATTTTCGGGCGCAAAGATAATAAAAAAAACTGATAAGGCTTCTTTTTTTATTTAAAATGTGTGTTCTTCTCAAAAAAAAACGCTATATTTGCGCCAAAATTTTAACTGTATATGGAAATCGAACAGCAATTATCGGCCAGCATCAAGGCCGCCGTTAAGTCACTTTACGATATCGAACTTGCCGACAAGCAGGTTCAGTTGAGCCCCACCCGCAAGGAGTTTGAAGGTCATCTCACCCTCATGGTGTTCCCCTTCATGAAGCAGACACCCGTCAAGAATCCCGAGCTGCTAGGACAGGCCATCGGCGAATGGCTCGTGGCCAACGAGCCGCTCGTGGCAAAGTTCAACGTCATCAAGGGATTCCTCAATCTCTCCATCAATGCCGGTTCATGGGTCGAGAAGTTGCAGGGTATCTTTGCCAACCCGAACTTTGGCATACAGCCCATCAGCGACGATGCACCACTCGTGATGATTGAATATTCGTCGCCCAATACCAACAAGCCCCTTCATCTGGGCCATCTGCGCAACATTCTGCTCGGCTGGTCACTCTCAAAGATTATCACTGCCTGTGGCAACAAGGTAGTGAAGACCAACATTGTAAACGACCGTGGTATCCATATCTGCAAGTCAATGCTTGCTTGGCAGAAGTGGTTTGATGGTGCCACGCCCGAAAGCACAGGAAAGAAAGGTGACCACCTCATCGGCGACTGCTACGTAGCCTTCGACAAGCACTATAAGGCCGAATTGCAGGATATCCTTGCCAACGACCCCGAGATACAGGGTATCCACGTCTTCAAGGACCAACTGCCCGACGGTACACTCCCAGAAGATCCTGAGAAAACTGCCGAGGCTCGCAAGGGTGTAGCCGAAATGAAGTCCACCCTCATGCAGGAAGCACGCGAGATGCTCCGCAAGTGGGAGGCCGGCGATCCCGAGGTACGAGCTCTTTGGGCCAAGATGAACGAGTGGGTTTATGCAGGTTTCGATGAAACCTATAAGATGATGGGAGTCGGCTTCGACAAGATTTACTACGAGTCGAACACCTACCTCGAAGGCAAGGAACTTGTACTCGAAGGTTTGGAGAAGGGCCTCTTCTTCCGCAAGGCCGACGGCTCCGTATGGGCCGACTTCACCAAGGAAGGCCTCGACCAGAAGATCCTGCTTCGCAAGGACGGCACTTCCGTCTACATGACACAGGACATCGGCACAGCCAAGCTTCGCTATCAGGACTACCCCATCGACAAGATGATTTACGTGGTAGGCAACGAGCAGAACTATCACTTCCAGGTGCTCTCACTCCTTCTCGACCGTCTCGGCTTCAAGTGGGGCAAGGACCTCGTGCACTTCTCCTATGGTATGGTCGAACTGCCCAACGGCAAGATGAAGAGCCGCGAAGGCACTGTCGTCGATGCCGACGACCTAATGGCAGCTATGATCGACGATGCACGTGAGGCAAGTTCCGAGCGTCTAGCCGATATGAGCGACGAAGAGAAGCAGAACGTCTACCGCATCATCGGACTGGGCGCGCTCAAGTACTTCCTCCTCAAGGTCAATCCCGTCAACAATATGGTGTTCAACCCAGCCGAGTCTATCGACTTTAACGGCAACACCGGCCCCTTCATCCAATATACGCATGCCCGCATCAAGTCGGTGCTCCGCAAGGCAGAAGCCGAGACCCTCAATGCCGAAGGTCTCGATGGTGTTGAAATATCAGAGAAGGAACAAACTATCATCCAGAAGTTGCTCGACTTCGAACAGGTCGTAAAGCGTGCTGGCGCTGAATACTCTCCCGCACTCATTGCCAACTACACCTACGACCTTGCCAAGGAGTACAACCAGTTCTACCACGACACCTCCATCCTCAAGGAGGAAGATGCCCGCAAACGTCAGTTCCGCCTCGTACTCAGCACCTGCGTGGCCCGCGTCATCAAGACCGCGATGGACCTCCTCGGCATCGAGGTGCCCGAACGGATGTAATCTATGGTCGCTTTGCGACCTTAATATCAGTTTGCCTACATATCAAGCCAGTCCCGGCCATGTGCCGCGGATTGGCTTGCATTGTGTATAGGTAGCAGGACAACTGAAGACCTGAAATAATTCCTTATCGAATGACCTGAACACCTGTACGCCACGCTGATGGGTATCCCATCCGTCGGCTATAATCTGAAGGAAATAGTAAGTGCCATTATACATTTCTGTTTCCTGGTCCTTGTTCACCGAGTGTTCGATGCAAACCGTATAGGGGGTATTGGGCGTATAAGCGTTCTTGTTGGAAGCGCCCTGCAACAAAGCAGCGGGAAGATATCGCTGGCAATAGGGATCATCTGGATGACTGAACTTATCCTTGATGATTCGTATCATCTCAGCCTTGGCAGTAAAAGTGCATAAAACGGTGATGCACTTCTCACCTTCCTGCTGATTCCTGGCATAAATCTCCATCGCCATCGGGATGAGGGCAGGTACCGTGTATTCATTTCTGCCCAACAGTTCGCGATAAACCTGCTCAAATTCCTTCGCATCAGAAGGAATATTGGTAAACGAAACGAGCACCGATTCTCCGCTCTTACTTACTGTGTACACATGTCCGTTGACCGTGATTGACCCTTGATTGTTAAAACCTTGATTCATAATAATAAATTTTATGGTTTGGTATTTGATTATCAAAATATACGCAGCAATAATAAATTCACGCCATTAAATCATTATTGTAAATAATTGCTATTAATTGGAATTCAGTAATCGAGCTTCCTCGAATTTTGCCTTCATTGTCGGATTGTTCCTCGTGAGCTTCTTTATGGTCAAGGCTTCTGCCTTGTCATTGGCAAGGCGGAGATTTCTGTCGGAGCCTAACAACGCTTCCTTGATCTTTTGGAGATGCTCTATGGATTTATCAATTTCCTCGATGGCCTTGGTAAACTTTTCGCATGCTAAACGATAGTTATTGCCAAACTTCAGCTTGAAATCATTCAGTTGCTCCTCGAAATTGGTAACATCGAGCGACTGACTTCGAGCTATGGCAAGCTCTTTCTTCAACTCAATATTCTTCTTGGAAGTTTGAATCAAGAGGCTGATGAGTGGAAGGAAAGATTGCGGACGAATGACGTACATTTTCTCATACTGATTGCTTGGCACGGAGACAATACCACCGTTATAGAGATCGTTATCAGGTTCAAGAAGACTTACCAGTACCGCGTACTCACATCCCTTTGACTTGCGATCTATGTCGAGTTTAGCAAAGAAATCCTCGTTCTTATGACGGGATAAAGTCGTATCGACTTCGTTCTTCATCTCGAACATGATACTCACATACTCTTGTCCATCGTCATCAAAATCGCGAAAGATGAAGTCTCCCTTTGATCCTCCCGAGGCATCGTTATCCTTCTCGAAGTAGGCTTGAGGCATAACGGGTCGCAGCATCTGATTGTATTGGATGCTGCAGTGTTGTTCAAGGGTCTCTCCCACCATTTTGGTACTCATGCGGGTCTTCAGGTCCTTATAATATGCGACCTGATCCTGGGCGACTTTCAGTTTGGTTTCGTACTGCTCCTTTTGAATGGAAAGATCATTCACTGCTTTGCTTTCAGCCACTTTGATGTTTGCCTTGAGTTCAGCTATTTCATTGTTCTTTCGCTGAATCTCTTCTTGGGAGGACTGCATGGCTTCCATCACAGCAATCTTTCTGGCGTCTTCTCCCTGCTGTCGTATGGCACTAAGTTCTCCTTTCAAACGGCTGATTTCGGAGGACAACTGATTCTTCATTGTCTGCATTTCGGCATCCTTCCTTACCATCGCCTGTTCACGCTTGCTGATTTCCATCTGGTAGGTGGAGGCGGCTTTCGCTTCTGCTGCTGCCTGTTCTGCCTGATGTTGCACATAGAGTTCGCCAATGCGACGATTGACCTCGGCATTGAACTCAGCGTTCTTCACTTGGCTCAAAATTAATGCATAGTCTGCTTCGTCGACTGTAAAAACGCTGCCACACTTCGGACACTTCAGTTCTTTCATATTATTTTGGAGTTACTTTTGTATACTATAGATAAGGGATATCGGTTCGCCAAGGGGCGTGATGCCTTCGGCGCGGAGAGTGTAGGTGGTGTGATAGTTGGTGGGAAGAGGAAGGTCGAGAGTAACCCGGCCTGAAGGACCTGTGAAGTACTCGGGGTTCCAGAAGCGGGTGGCACGGGGAGAGCGAGATACGTGAATGTTGGGGAACTGCAGTCGCTTGACGTAGCCCAAGGGCATCACAAGCTTGAGAACATCATTCCATCCGGATTCATAGACGAGTTCATTGAGCTTCTTCAAGTCGATGCGGATGATGGGCGATTCGGGGTATTCGGTTCGCCCAATGGTTCGTGCAACTTCGGGATGAATGAAATCGACGGCATAGACCATTTCAACGGGTATCTCCAGGGCTTTTTGAGGTAGATATTTACCTAAAGAGTCCTTCTCGATGGGCATTTCGGTGGTTCCTACTACGAAGCGGACAGGAACGTGCATACCGTTGGTCTTATACTTGGCTACCTCGCCATCGAAGGTAATGTCGTCGAACTTCAAGATCATATCCTTGAGTTCGTAATATTTATAATCCGAAAGAGTACGGGTGTATCTGGTTTTATGGGCAGAGCGCGTGTATATGTCATCGGGTTCACTGGAAACAAGCATCTCCTTGACTTTCTGTTCGAGCTTCTCCTTATTTTTGTCAGGCTCTGCCTTGGCGGATTTGGCCGTAGTGTCGGCAGCTATCGTATCGGAAGTAAGCTTGAGGTAGTATTGCTTTGCATCGCTCGGCAGATGCTGTATGGTTTTGGGCAATGAAAAGTTATCGATTTCAATTGCCTTAGTCGGTTTGCCATTGGGAGCGAAGGCCATAATGCAGAACAAGGTACTGTCGGGATAGCTAAGATTTCGGAAATGGAAAACGCCATCATCTTCGCATTCAGTAGTATAGATCTCAGAATTAGTCACATTCACCAGAACGACCTTATAAGGCTTATTGTAGAGGCGGTAAGTGAGACGACCGCTGATGCTCTGCGACCTTTCGTAGAAGAAACGTGGCTTGTAGAGACTAGTGTCACTAGAAATAGTTTCGAGAGAAAAGAGATCGGGCACAAGAGGCAGCATATGCGTGATGGAAGCTGCAGTATCGACGGGGGTTAGGTGGTCGTCGGTGACTGAGATAGAGAGCCAAGTGGAATCGGGAGCGTCGAAGGTGAAGCGTGTGAGCGTGTCGCGTCGATAATAGGAATATGGCCTAACGGAATCTGGTAGAAGCATTGGCGCATCGGGGCGATAGCCTTCGTGAAGCGGACGCACAACATAGCCTTTGGCCACATCCTTTTCAGTGATGACATGGATAGTTTTGCGAAAAATAAATTCTTGTTTCGTCCCTAATATATAATAAGTGTAGCCGGTGAGCGTGTAATCGCCACTGACGAGTTCCTTGGACAAGATAATGTGCCCAACGAAACGGCCTTCGCGCTCCATCATCTTACACCACGAGACAGGTTGGTCTATGCCATTGCGCAGGTCGGAGTAAACGAAGCGGCTACTCCGATATCGCGGCTTCAGCGATTCACCTTCCACTAACCATGCGCGCATCCAAATCGTGTCGCCGGGATGATAGAGCTCGCGGTCAGTCATAATGTGAACCTTCTCCTGTGGGAACAGGCTACGCTGGAGCTGTAGACGTTCGGCAAGCGAATCATTTTTCTCTACCTGCGCCATAGCAGGGAGAGAAAGGAGGAGAGACAACAGGGTCAGGAGGAAGCGCATAGTAAAGACTTTTTTGAGAACAGGTATAACGGAATACCGGAATTACGGAAAACCGAAATAAACGAATGCAGAAAAGCAGCTTCAGTTCTTGAAGCTATGGATGGGTGCTGGGATGCGGCCACCACGATTGACGAAGACGTCGCATGCAAAACGATTGACGGGCATAATGGGGGCATAACCGAGGAGGCCACCGAACTCTACCACCTCTCCCACTCCCTTGCCGATGACGGGGATGACGCGAACAGCAGTGGTCTTCTGGTTGACCATACCGATAGCAGCTTCGTCGGCGATGATGCCGGCAATGGTAGTGGCTGGTGTATCGCCCGGGATGGCAATCATGTCGAGACCTACAGAACATACGCAGGTCATAGCTTCGAGTTTTTCGATGGTTAGGGCTCCAGCATTGACGGCATCAATCATGCCTTGATCTTCGCTGACGGGGATAAAGGCGCCCGAGAGACCGCCTACATAAGAACTTGCCATCACGCCGCCCTTCTTGACCTGGTCGTTAAGGAGTGCAAGGGCTGCTGTGGTACCTGGTGCACCTGTTCGCTCAAGGCCGATGGCCTGCAGGATGTCGGCCACGGAGTCGCCAATAGCGGGCGTGGGAGCCAACGAGAGGTCGATGATGCCGAAGGGTACTCCCAGGCGACGAGAGGCTTCCTGTGCGACAAGTTGTCCCACACGAGTAATCTTGAATGCAGTCTTCTTGATGGTTTCACAGAGCACTTCGAAGTTGGTGCCTTCAGGCAGATTTTCGAGCACATGCTTTACGACGCCAGGGCCTGAGACACCGACATTGATGATGGCTTCAGCTTCAGACACGCCATGAAAAGCACCTGCCATGAAGGGGTTATCATCGGGTGCATTGCAGAAAACGACAAGCTTGGCGCAACCCAGTGAATCGGATTCCTTAGTGGCGAGGGCAGTTTCTTTAATGACATCACCCATAAGACGCACTGCATCCATATTGATACCTGTCTTTGTTGAGCCGACATTGACGCTGGAGCAGACGAGTTCGGTGCGCTTCATGGCTTCAGGGATAGAACGGATAAGAAGTTCATCGGCTCGGGTCATACCCTTCTGCACAGTAGCCGAATAACCACCAATGAAGTTGACGCCGACATCGTGGGCTGCGCGGTCGAGTGTTCGAGCTATCTTCACGAAATCGTGGGTTGTCTTGCAGCACGAAGCGCCAACGATGGCTACTGGTGTGATGGAGATGCGTTTGTTGACAATAGGAATGCCGTATTCCTGCGAGATGGCTTCGCCCGTGCGGACAAGGCTTGAAGCATAGCGCAGGATCTTATCGTAGATATTCTGGCAAGTCTGAAGTACGGATTCGGTGGAACAGTCGAGCAAGGAGATGCCCATCGTGATGGTGCGCACATCGAGATGTTCCTGGTCTATCATTTGGTTGGTCTCAAGGACCTCGGATACATTGATCATGGTTAGGCAAAATTAGATGCGATGCATCTGGTTGAAGATTTCTTCCTTCTGGCACTTGATTTCCAAGCCCTTGGATTGGCCGACGGCAGCGAGACCGTCACGAAGTTCGCTGAAAGGGACGTTACAGTTGTTGATGTCGACGATCATCATCATTGTAAAGTAGTCACGGAGAGTGGTCTGAGTGATGTCGAGGATGTTGACATTGTTTTCTGCAAGATAAGTGCATACGGCGGCGATGATACCGATGGTATCCTTGCCTACTACGGTTATGACTGTGCGGTTCATAGGAGTGGATATTAAATGATGGGGCAGCCAAACATAGCTGCGACGAAAACAAATGGAACGCGAGGCAACGGAACCGAGCGACGCGAGGAACTAATTAATCGCGACGGAAGATGTCGCGGGTGTAGACCTTATCCTTGACGTCATCAAGGCAGGTGTCGTAGCGGTTCGCAATAATAGCGTGGGATTGATCTTTGAACGCCTGAAGGTCGTTGATTACCTTGCTGCCGAAGAAGGTAGAGCCATCGGGAAGAGCTGGCTCGTAGATGATGACTTCCGCACCCTTGGCCTTGATGCGCTTCATAATGCCCTGGATGGCGGACTGGCGGAAGTTATCGGAGTTGGACTTCATCGTGAGGCGATAGACTCCAATGACACAGGCATTGGGGTCGTTTGCACCATACTGGTTGTTGCTGCTATAGTCGTACCATCCTGCCATCTTCAGCACAGCATCGGCTATGAAATCCTTGCGTGTGCGGTTGCTCTGCACGATAGCTGTCATCATCTCCTGCGGAACGTCCTGATAGTTGGCAAGGAGCTGCTTGGTGTCCTTGGGCAGGCAATAGCCTCCATAGCCAAATGATGGGTTATTGTAATGGGTACCGATTCGTGGATCGAGGCCAACACCATTGATGATGGATGCGGTATCGAGACCCTTGACTTCGGCGTAGGTGTCAAGTTCGTTGAAATAGCTGACACGCAGGGCGAGATAGGTGTTGGAGAAAAGTTTGACGGCTTCTGCCTCCTTCATGCCCATAAAGAGCGTTGGGATATCTTCCTTCAGCGCTCCTTCGACAAGAAGGTCGGCAAACGTGTGGGCGAACTCCTCGGCCTGAGGATTGCCGATAGCGGTGATGGCGGCGTTCTCCTCGGTGAAGTTCTTCTCGTCGATGTGGATGAGCTTGGGGAAGCCTACGATGATGCGCGAAGGATAGAGGTTGTCATAGAGGGCCTTCGACTCGCGCAGGAATTCAGGCGAGAAAAGAAGGTTGAACTTCTTGCCTTTCAGTTCTGGCTTGTAGAGGAACTGGAGAGCGTACTTGACGTAGAGCGAACGGGTGTAACCGACGGGGATGGTGCTCTTGATGACCATGACAGCATCGGGGTTGTTGGCGATGACGAGGTCGATGACTTCTTCGACGTGGGAAGTGTCGAAGTAGTTCTTGACGGGATCATAATTGGTGGGAGCAGCAATGACCACAAAGTCGGCCTGGCGATAGGCAGCTGGACCATCGAGGGTGGCGGTGAGGTCACCACCCTTGCCTTCCTTGCGGAGGGCGGGAAGAACCTCTGTGAGGTAACGTTCGATGTATTCATCCTGTATGGGGCTGATGCCACGGTTAATTTTATCAACCTTTTCGGGGACGACATCAACAGCGATGACTTTGTGATGCTGTGCCAACAATGTGGCGATGGAAAGGCCTACATAGCCTGTACCGGCTACAGCAATGGTGATTTCGGAGAATGGATGCATAGTTAATCTTATATTGGGCGGCCATAGTTGGTCGCGACTGAAACACATTAAAGGGCGGGCTGAGTGACTGTGATATGGACACTCTTAGTGGGTGAGCTGATAGAACAACTCATGTAGGAGGTCGGGATCGGGTGTGGTGGCGGGACGGCCACCTTTGCTGCGCGCATCGAAATCACGAAGGATAGCGATGTTGCGCATCACGGTGCGAGCATTGAACTGACGCATACCGTCGAGGACGCTCTTCGCTTGCGGATAGCTGCAACCTACCTCTTTCATGATGCCGTTGACAGAGCGATCCTGACAATAGTAGGCCATCATCATGTTCTGGAAGAAACTGAAGAGCGTGGAGATGACCATGGGCAAGGGTCCAGCCTTGGGATTACGCGCGAAATAAAGACGAATCAACTCGACGCGCTGGGCATCCTTGCGAGCAAGGGCTTCTACAAGTTCAAAGACATTGAACTCGCGAGATATACCGACATGGTCAGCCACATCCTGTGCAGTGATTGTAGTTCGTCCTTGCAACGAGAGACGGAGTTTGTCCACCTCATGGGTGAGACGGCTAAAATCAGCTCCGATGAAGTTCTGAAGCATGTCGATGGCCTTGGGTTCGGCGTTGACGCCAAGCGACTGCAGGAAACCAGGAAGGACGCGGGGCAGTTCGTAGTCACGCACCTTGTCGCTCTGATAGACTTCTCCAATCTTTTTGCAAAGCTTCACCAATTCGGTGGCACCGGTGATAGTGGAAGTCTTATAGATGATGACGAGGATAGTGCTTGGGCTGGGCTGCTTAAGGTAGAGACAAAGGTCGTCGAGCTTGAAGGAACGCTTGTCAAGAGCCTGCGCTTCACGAAGCAGGACAAGTTGTTTTTCGGCCACCATGGGGAAACGACGACAGGCAGAGATAACATCTCCTATCGTGAACTCGCCTGCACCTGCAAAGAACTGCACCAGATCGAAATCCTTCTCGTCATCGGTGAGCACCGTATCGAGGAGAAGGTTGGCGAGTTGGTCAATGAAAAAGGCTTCTTCGCCATGCAGAAGATAGACAGGAGCGTATTGCCGCTGCTCAATTTGGGCCTTTATGCGCTGAAAATCGTCGGATTTCTTTGCCATTTCGAATTTCTTTAGTATCTTTGCAGCCTAAAACACTTATCAATTAACAAATAACAATTAACAATAAATAGTTAACTGGACTTTGGAAAAACTGAATCTGCCATCATACGAGGTACGCACTCGAATAAATCCTAAGAACTCGCTGGAGGAGATCTGGGACACTCAGCGTCGTCGCTGGGTGAAACTCACTCCAGAAGAATGGGTGCGCCAGCACTTCGTGCATTACCTGATCGGGACGATAAATTACCCTTCGGGAAGAATAGGTAATGAGGTCAGCATTCGTGTGGGACAACTGGAGCGAAGGTGCGACAGTGTGGTCTTCGGTGACGAAGGAGAAGCACTGATGATTGTAGAGTACAAGGCGTCGAGTGTTCGGCTGACACAAGAAGTGTTTGACCAGGTTTCGCGCTACAACATTGCGCTGCAAGTGGATTGGCTGCTTGTCAGCAATGGGATGCAGCACTACTGCTGTCACCTGAACCGTGAAGCAAATTGCTGGGAATTCCTTCCAACGATTCCAAACTATCAGGCGTTGAGCCAGCGATGACATCCTCGATGGTGTCAGGCTCGTCGGTACCACCTACTTCGACAAGTTGGTTGTCGGTGAGATGGATGACACGACCTGGGAAGTTGTTGAGAAAAGCCAGATTGTGGGTCGACATGATTACGGTGGAATGTTGTTCCTTGCAAATCTTATAGAGAAGACTCACTATGCGCTGTCCTGTCTCGGGGTCGAGATTGCCAGTAGGCTCGTCGGCGAGAATGAGACGGGGACTATTGAGAAGAGCCCTTGCGATTACGATACGTTGCTGCTCACCACCCGAAAGGGTGTTGGGCATTCGTTTTTCACAACCAACCATATCGACGAGATCGAGCACTTCAGTAATTCGACGACGACGGTCATCGGAGTTTTTCCAACCTGTGGCACGAAGGACAAAGTCAAGATTGGCTTCGACACTGCGGTCGGTAAGCAACTGAAAGTCCTGGAAGATGATGCCGACTTTACGACGAAGGTGGGGTATCTGACTAGACTTGAGTGCAAGGAGATTGTATTCGTCGAAAATGCAAGCCTCGTCGCCCTCGAGGATGTCGAGATCCTTGTACATAGTCCGAAGAAGTGAGGATTTGCCAGCACCAACCTTGCCTATGAGATAGACGAACTCTCCCTCACCGACAGTGAGGTCCATGTGGCTGACGAGGACGTTGTCACCTCGTGCTATTGTGACGTTCTTGTATTGGATCATGGGAGGAGTTATGAGGGGTTAATGTTTTTTCCAACCAGGCTGATGACGTTCGGCCAGTTCTGCAGCCATATCCTCAATGCGGAGGCCCTTGCTTGTAAGCAGAACTATGAGGTGATAAAGCATGTCAGAGCCTTCGTAGATGAGACGGTCGTTAGTACCATTGGTGGCTTCGATGACGAGTTCGAGCGCCTCCTCTCCCACCTTCTGAGCCATGCGGTTGAGACCATCCTTGAAGAGGCTTGTGGTGTAGGAGCCTTCGGGCATCTCTTCATGACGCTTGTTGATGAAATCCTGCAGTTCAGTGAGGAAAAGCAGAGGGTTGCGTTCGTTGGTCTCATTCCAACAGGTATCGGCACCAGTATGACAAACGGGGCCAGCTGGATTGACTTTGATAAGAAGGGTATCGTTATCGCAATCGTTGAGGATTTTGACTACGCGAAGGACGTTGCCAGAGGTCTCACCTTTGGTCCAAAGGCAATTACGAGTGCGGCTCCAGAAGGTAACGAGACCAGTCTGAACGGTTTTTTCGTAGGCTTCGCGATTCATGAAGCCGAGCATGAGGACCTTGTTGGTCACAGCATCCTGGATGACAGCGGGCACCAGGCCTTGGAGTTTGTCGAAATCGATTTGCATTCGTTTATTGGGGGTTATGATGGGTTATGATAGAGGGCAGCCGAACTTGGCTGCAACAGGAACACGAAGAATGCGGCAGAAAACAGCCGTAACGAGAACATAGGGGGACGGCGAAAAGGGCGGGACGCAAAGCGCGGGTTAAAGGCGAACGTTGATACCGTGATCGGCAAGATAAAGCTTAAGTTCACGCATGGGAATCTCGCCGAAGTGGAAGACCGAGGCAGCTAACGCTGCATCAGCGTGGCCTATCTGGAAAACGTCGAGGAAATGCTCCTTGGTGCCAGCTCCACCCGATGCGATGATGGGGATTGAAAGTTCGTCGGAGAGACGGGCAAGAGCATCATTAGCGAAACCTTGCTTCGAACCATCATGGTTCATCGATGTGAAGAGTATCTCGCCGGCACCGCGTTCCTGGGCTTCATGCGCCCACTCAAAGAGGTAACGCTGGGTGGGTATACGACCTCCGTTGAGGTAGCAGCGCCATTGGCCATCGTCCTCAAGGCGGGCATCGATGGCGCAGACACACTCCTGTCGACCAAAGCGCTCGGCAATCTCAGTGATGAGTTCTGGACGTCGAAGGGCAGACGAATTAACCGACACCTTATCGGCTCCAGCAGCTAGAAGACGTTCAACATCACTGAGTTCGTGTATGCCACCACCCACGGTGAAGGGTATGGATACCTCTGCAGCAATGCGACGGACAAGGTCGGTGAATGTGCGTCGTCCTTCGTGTGAGGCAGTGATGTCGAGATAGACTAGTTCATCGGCACCCATTTGGCTATATTGCTTGCCGAGCTCAACAGGATCACCAGCATCGCGGAAATTGACGAACTGCACACCCTTGACGGTGGTGCCGTCCTTAACGTCGAGACAGGGGATGATGCGTTTGGCTAACATAGCTTAATTAATAATTAACAATTAACAAATAACAATTGCAATTAACAATTGTTTTGTTGGTAGCGTTCGAGTTCAGAGAATGTGATGCGACCCTCGTAGATGGCCTTACCAATAATGACGGCGGGGACGTTGGCAGCTTCGAGCTGAAGTACATCCATCATGCAACTGACACCACCGGAAGCAATGACATAAAGGTCGGGGAACTCTGCCATCATATCCTTATAGAGTTCAGTGGAAGGGCCAGCCATCATGCCGTCTCGCGAAATGTCGGTGGAGATGACTTTGCTGACGCCACGTGCGGTGTAGCTCTCAAGAAACGTCTGCCAACGAGCATCGCTCTCCTCGAGCCAGCCCTGGATGGCAATGCGACCGTCCTTGATATCGGCACCGAGAATGACACGGTCGGAACCATACTGCTGCAGCCAAGCCAAAAAGAGCTGGGGGCGCTGTACCGCAATAGAGCCACTGGTAATCATTTGTGCTCCACTTTCGAAAGCGATGCGGACATCATCGTCGCTCTTCAATCCACCACCAAAATCGACGATGAGATTGGTTTGGGATGCAATCTGTTCGAGGATCCGATGGTTGACAATGTGACCGCCTTTTGCACCATCAAGATCGACAAGGTGAAGACGATGGATGCCGATATCTTCGAACTGACGGGCCATCTCAAGAGGGTCCTGACTGTATTCTTTCTTAGTATCATAGTCGCCTTTGGTAAGGCGAACGAGTTTGCCGTCGATAATGTCAACGGCCGGGATTATTTCAATCATAATAAAAAGTTGCGTAAAATCTGTTCACCGACTGGGCCTGATTTCTCAGGATGGAACTGCGTAGCCCAAAAGTTGTCCTTGTGGAGTGCAGCACTATAGAAACCGTCGTAGTCGGTCTGGGCAATGGTGTAGGAACAGATGGGAACATGAAAACTATGCACGTAATAAACGTAATCGCCTTCGTGCAAATTAATAAACAAGCGATTTGAGTTGTCGTTTTCGGCAGTCTTTTCGAACTTCTCAATGGTATTCCATCCCATCTGCGGGACCTTGAATTCCTTTGAAGAAGAACGGAAACGAACGACAGGGACATCAAAGATGCCAAGGCAATCGACATCACCTTCCTCGCTGTGACGGCAGAGGAGCTGCATACCAATGCAAATGCCAAGGACCGGCTGTCGGAGGCCGCGAATCACATCGGCAAGGCCAGTTTGGTTGAGATGCTGCATAGCTGCACGTGCCTCACCCACTCCGGGAAAGATGACGCGGTCGGCCTGACGAATGACGACAGGATCGTCGGTGATGACAGCATCATGGCCAAGACGACGGCAAGCGCAATAGACACTGTAAATGTTGCCTGCGTTGTATTTGATGATTGCTACTTTCATTTTAGTCGTTATACCATTGGATCTTGTTGCTGCGCGAAACGCTCGACTTCTGATACTTGAGATCGGAAAGCATAGAGCTCTTGACAGCGATGTTCACATTGAATGACGCGAATCGGCCCAAAGGGTTGAGCGAAGCTGTTAGTGTCCAGCAATGCATATCACGACTCGCGTTGATGTTCATAAAGGTGACTTTATTGAGGTTCATGTCATAAGATGCATTGAACGAGAAGTTCCACCCCTTGGTGGGTTGCAACGTTCCGCTAAATGTGGCACTATGAACAATGCCACGATCAAATTCGCGCTTTTCCTTGTTGAAAGACTTGTACTGATAGCGCATTGAGTAGGAGATGTTGAGCGACCAGGGCACCGTCCAGACAAGATAACCATCGTCATCATACGATCCGGCAGTCTTCTTCTCCTTTCGTTTTCGTTTTTCGGCATTGCGCTGCATGCCTTCGAGACTCGTCGGATCGAGATCTTCCTCGACGTAGCCATCTTCACTGTCGAGGTCGTAGCTTTCGTCTTCCTCTTCCTCATCTTCGTCTCCTCCTCGTCCGAAAAGTTTGGCAAGTTTCTGATTGTTGAGCGTATAGTTGAACGAATAGCCAGTTGACATCAAACGAAGGAATTCACCGTCTTTCCATCGCGGACGGTCGTAATGTCGCCCGTTCTCATCGTATTTATATACGTCCCACGACGTATTGAGGTTCATAGACGAATTCTTGCCCAACTTGATGGTGGCGTTGATAGGCACGGTGGTACTCCAGCGCATCGAGTCAGCCACCATGTTATAAGAAATGCTGGTGGACAGTTTGTCGATGATGGAAATCTTCTTATAACCCGAGGAATCCTTGTCGGAACGTATCTTTGCCTCGATATTGTTGTCGAATGAAAATGAGATGGAACCACTACGACCCTGAGGAGCACCGCCCTGGGTATAGCCCTGGAAGTAATTATATCGAACCTCACGACGTCCGGTTACCGACGTACTGTCGGGGAGATAATACGTTCCCCAACTGCCATATTTCTTTTCGCTGAAGTCGGGTGTATAACTGAACGAAATATTCGGCGAGAGCACATGACGAACGGCAAAGAGACGTGACTTCCACAATGGTTTGAAGAAACCATAGAGCTTGGTGGAGAAACTTAAGGAAGTGCTAAAGTCATAAGAATTGTAGAATCCATAGACAGTATCCTTGGCTATACCGCCATAAGAACCATTGGAGTTAACCAAAGAGGGATCATAATACTGCACAGTCTTGTGGCTGTACATGCGATCGGTGAAATTGAAACGCGGCGAAATCTGAATGTACTTCGCGGCCGTGAATGTAGCTCCGATGGGTATCGAGTGCTTGATGCCATTCTCCCAATCGCGGAGGATATTTTTCTGTCCAAACTCGTTTTCCTTGGTTGTGACCTTGTTGGTCATATTCATGTTGTAAGTCATCGAGATCTTCTCATACCAACGATCGGAGCCGCTCTTCTGCTTGCGCTTGAAGGGATACCAGGTGCTCATCGAGGCAGTCAACTGCGGCAATGTGACCACGAGGGTGGAGTCAGTAGTACGCTGTGTAATACTCGTCGATGCCGTCAAATTCCATTTGGTATTTGGAATCTTGTAGCTAGCATTGACTGTTGACTGCTTGGTCGATGTGGTCAGGTCATTGCTATAAATCGAAGTGGTGTTACTGCGTTCGTAGCCAGAGGTCGTGAAGTTAACGTTGGCCGAAAGACTAAGATTCGGATTGAAACGCGAATCCTGGGAATGACTCCAGGCGACCTTCAAATTCTTCTGTTCGACATAGTCGGAAAGTCCCTTGTCGCCTGTCTTCGCCACGAGATAACTGAAGGAGAAGTTGCCCTTGAACTTGTAACGGATGGCATAACGGCTTTCGGCCGATAAACCCCATGAGCCTTTGGTATATATTTCGCCACGTAGTGCCAGATCAACATAATCATTTATGGCAAAATAGTAGCCACCTTCTCGTAAATAAAGTCCCTTGGTCTGATCGGCACCGTAAGTGGGCACGATGACACCGCTGGAGTATGATTTCGTAAAGGGGAAATAGCCAAAGGGAATGGCGATGGGCAATGGCACATCGGCCACGACAAGATAAGCAGGACCAGTGACGATATTCTTATTGGGACGCAAACGACCCTTGGTAAGTTCGATATAGAAGTGAGGGCACTCGGTCTGGTCGCAAGTAGTGTAACGACCATTTTCGAGATAGATGTCGTTGTTGGGCATCTTCTTGGTAACGCCACCCGTCACGTATCCTTCACCTTGCTGGGATGTAACGTCACAGATGAAGCCCTTGGCCGTCTTGAAGTTGTAGGACATGGTGCGTGTCTCATATTCGCCGGAACTATCCTTGAAGACCGGTTTGCCCTTGAGTTTACCCGTAACAGTGTCGGGCACACCATTGGCATGCACGAGAGAACTGTCTAGCGAAAGTTGGAGACGCTCGGCATCAAGGGTGATGTCGGTATAGGTGACCTGCGATGAACCATAGAGCCAAGCCATGTTGCCGGCAGCAAAGACCAGAGAGTCCTGTGCCTTATAGTTGACTACAGCTGTCAATCCCCCACCCTCGGGTTTAGTGGACACGGAATCGATTGCAAGTGTATCGACAGAAAGACTGTCGGTGGCAAGGGAAAGGGAATCGAGAGACGGGAAATCAGCGAGAGTGTCGGGAGAAACGATGGGGAGAGAAAGTGAATCGACAGACTCCTGCAAAGTATCGAAGACGCGCAAAGGCAAGGGCTCAGCATAAACCCTTCTGCCGAGACACAGAGGTGTCAGCAGGAGGATTAGTGTAAGCAATATTGGGGCATTGCCCTTGTTTATATGTCGTCTAAAAAACGTATGCATTATTTAAAAACGCGGCAAAGTTAGGCATTTTCTTCGATTTTGCCAAACCTTTGCCGCACTTTTTTGCATATACGCGCGAAAAGAAGGAGGTTTTTATGCTTTTTTAGGAGTTAGATGCGTCAAAAGGAAGCCTCCAAGTACATCCTGTTCGCCAATTGGAACATCCATAGGCAGTACGTCCCTTGATGACATCTCCACCGCAGAGGGGACACTTTTGGGGAACTTTAAGTGCAGTGGAATCTGACTGCAATGAAGATACAGGGGTAACCGAACTTGGCTGCGACTGGTTCACTGGGGAAGCAGGCTTTTTGGGCACTGACTTTTTGGGAGTGCTGGCTTTTTTGGGGGTAGCGGCTTTCTTGGATGCCGCAGCTTTCTTCTCGGAGGCAGCCTGTTTCTTCTCCTCCTCAGGGTTGACGTAGGCAACTTGACGGTTGGACTGATCAGACATGACGCTATGAATGATGTCAACAACCATCTGCTTGAGTTCGGAGATAAACACGCTGGCCTCGTATTCACCACGCTCGATCATACGCAGTTTGCGTTCCCATTGACCTGTCAGTTCTGGGCTTTTAAGCAATTCCTCGTGAATAACCTGAATAACATCGATGCCCGTTTGGGTGGCGATGAGGTTTTTCTTATCCTTGCGAATGTAGCGTCGTTTAAAGAGCGTCTCGATGATGGCTGCACGCGTGGAAGGACGACCGATGCCGTTCTCCTTCATGGCTTCACGAAGTGACTCGTCCTCACACTGCTTGCCAGCAGTTTCCATGGCACGAAGTAATGTAGCCTCGGTGTATGGCTTAGGTGGTTGCGTCCATTTTTCAAGCAGCGAAGGCGTGTGTGGGCCGCTCTCCCCAACCGTAAATTCGGGCAATATGGATGCACCTTCCTTGTCGTCATCATCATCCTTTTCTCCTGCATAGACGACACGCCAACCAGGGTCAACGATAAGCTTGCCAGTGGCCTTGAATTCGACCTTCGAGGCTTCACCCAAAACTGTGGTCGTATTGAACTTACAATCAGGATAAAACACAGAAATAAATCGACGAGTCAACAGGTCATAAACCAGGCGTTCTTGTGCACTCAAATTGTTGGCTGGAACACCCGTCGGAATAATGGCGTGGTGATCGGTAACCTTCGAATTATCGAACACATTCTTCGACTTTTGGAGCTTCTTGTTCGGCTCAAGCAAAGTGGCTGTCAACTGCTCGTATCCTCGCAGTCCCCTAAGGATATTCGGGCACTTGGGATAGACGTCATCAGGAAGATAAGTGGTATCAACACGAGGATAGGTTGCTACCTTCTTTTCGTAGAGGCTTTGAATGAGTTGGAGTGTCTGGTCGGCACTGAATCCGAACTTGCGGTTGCAATCGACCTGCAAGGATGTGAGATCATAAAGTCGCTTGGGACTCTCCTTGCCCGACTTCTTCTGGACATCGGTGATGGTGAATAGACTATCCTTGATAGCATCGAGTGCAGTCTGTGCCTCTTCAATCTTATCATAGCGACCTTTTGTGCTGTTGAAAGTGACATCACGATAGAGTGTCTTGAGCTCCCAATACTGTTGGGGCACAAAGTTGACAATCTCGAAATGACGCTTCACAATCATGGCCAAAGTGGGCGTCTGGACACGACCGATAGAGAGCACTTGTCTTTGTCCCGTTTGGCCGTAACGAATAGTGTAGAGACGGGTGGCGTTCATGCCCAAAAGCCAGTCACCGATGGCACGACTGAGGCCAGCCATGTATAGACGATCGTACTTTGCCTGAAGTTCAAGATGCTGGAATCCTTCACGAATGGCTTCGTCGGTCATCGAATTGATCCACAGGCGATAAATGGGAATTTGTCCAGCATGTTCACGTTCGATGGCACCCGCTTTCTGCATGACCCAACGTTGTATCAATTCACCCTCCTGACCGGCATCACCACAGTTGATGATGCACTCGGCATTGGCATAAAGGTGACTGATGATTTCGAACTGCTTGCGTACACCCTCGTCATCCTTGAGCGTGATACCGAATTTCTGAGGAATAATCGGAAGCCAAACGATACTCCAAGTCTTCCATTTGGGATCATATTCGTCGGGGTTCTTCAGTTCACAAAGGTGACCGAACGTCCACGTCACCTGATAGCCATTGCCTTCCCAGTAGCCCTGGCGAGGTCCTCCCTGGTTAGCTCCAAGGATCTGTGCGATGCTCTGTGCGACGCTCGGTTTCTCGGCGATACAAACCTTCATGTTGATGTTGGCGGATATTGCTAAAATAAATTAAATAGATGTGATGATTGCCAAAATAGCTCGTTTTGGAAAAAATCGCGTGCAAAGATAAAGATTTTTTGCGAAAGTTATCCTTTAATTCAGAAAAAAATGTTATCTTTGCGGCAAATTTAGTTTTAAAACCCGTAATTTATGAAATTCACTGAGCTTTGCGATGGCATCTTCAAACGCTCCATCGCCGACTATCACAAGACCGATAACGTAGATACCCCTATCCAGAATCCCTACGAAAAAGGAACGATCGAGTTTTTCCTTTACCTGAAGAATTGGATTGACACCGTGCAGTGGCACTTCGAGGACATCATCCGCGACCCCGAAATCAATCCTGAGGCTGCTCTTGTGCTCAAGCGCAGAATCGACAAGTCGAACCAGGACCGTACTGATCTGGTGGAAATGATCGACAGTTATTTTCTCGACACTTACAAGAACGTAGAGATTCTGCCCGATGCCACCATCAACACCGAGTCACCGGCATGGGCCATCGATCGCCTGTCGATTCTTTATCTGAAGATCTTCCACATGCAGGTTGAGGTAGATCGTACCGATGTTTCGCAGGAGCATCACGACAAGTGCGCCCAGAAACTTGATGTGCTCCTCACGCAGCGCATCGACTTGACTACGGCCATCGATCAACTGCTGGATGACATCGCTGCCGGACGCAAGTACATGAAAGTGTACAAGCAGATGAAGATGTACAATGACCCGAACCTGAACCCCGTACTCTACGGGAACAAGTGACGTAATGAAAACCTTCCGGAAAGTATTGGCCATACGCTTAAGTGCGCTGGGCGACATCTGTATGACGTTGCCCGTGCTCGACAGTGTGTCACGAACCTATCCTGACGTGCAGTTCACACTGCTGACCTCGAAAGCAGGGGCCATTGTGATGGAAACGATGCTTCATCAGCCCAACCTTTCGGTGAAGGTCATCAACAAACGTGACTATAACGGCATCGCTGGGCTCAATCGGCTTTACAAAGAACTGAAAGCACTGGATGTCGATGCTGTGGCCGACCTCCACGATGTATTGCGTACTCAATGGGTCGATCTACGTTTCTGGCTTTCAGGAAAACCCGTAATGAGAATCCAGAAGGGACGTAGCGAGAAGAAGGCCTTGACCACGGGAGCCATCCATCGGCAACTCACGACCAGCGTCGAGCGATACAGACAAGTTTTTTCTGCCCTTGGGTTGGATTTCACCATCGACTATGATGGTGCCTCACATGCCGCCTTGTTGCGAGAGAAACCTTGTGCTGTGCCTCCCGAGACGCTTTCGGTAGGTATTGCTCCCTTTGCGCAACATCGGGGCAAGGTTTATCCAGAAACATTGATGCGACAGATGCTGATCTATCTTGTCGAGCAGTTACCCGAAGTAAAAATCTACCTTTTCGGTGGACCAGACGAACAGGAAGTGCTCGACACTTGGGTAGCCGATCATCCCGAGCATATTAAGAACCTGGCAGGACGGCAGACCATCGAGGACGACCTGCGCTGCATGGCCAACCTCAAGCTGATGGTGTCGATGGACTCCGCTAATATGCATCTCGCATCATTAGTGGGTCTGCGTTGCATCTCAATCTGGGGCGCCACGCATCGCTATGCAGGGTTCTTGGGCTACCGACAAAACGAAGACGACTGCATTGAACTGGAACTACCCTGCCGTCCGTGTTCGATCTACGGCAACAAACCTTGCAAGTACGGCGATTACCGTTGTCTGACCAAAATCGAGCCCAAGGTTGTCGCCCAACGAATCAAGGATATTCTCACCCAGTGACTCCTATAGATTATGCGGATATTTATAGCCGAAGACGAACCTCTAGCTGCCCAGAAACTGCAACTCTTCCTACAAAAACTGGGAGAAGAGGATACGACAGTGTTTGACAATGGTACAGACCTTGTTGAAGCCCTTAAGACTATGCCTACGCCCGACCTGCTCTTCTTGGACATCCAAATGCCAGGACTGACAGGAATCGAAGTGCTCCAGCAATTACAGACACCAGGACAGTCTTCAGGGAAAAAGAATCTCAAGGTGATTATTACCTCTGCCTACGACCAGTATGCCATCGACGGATTCAACTTCGGTGTAGCCGATTATCTGCTCAAGCCATATACCCTCGACCGCCTGCGGCAAGCACTTGACAAAGTTCGTCCTGAACCCTTTGTAAGCATTCGGGTGGACGGACGAACCGTACCAATCCGTATCATCGACATCGTGAGTCTGGCAGCACAAAAGGACTACACGGAGTTCACACTCGCCGATGGGCGAAAACTCTCGACCATAGGTACCTTGACAGGTTTCGAGCAACAATTGCCCGCGATACTCTTCTCGCGCATACAACGCAGTTATCTAGTGGGTCTCAAGCACGTCAAGAACTTCAGCGCGAGCGTTGTGTCACTAACCACTGGCGAGGAGTTGCCTATCGGCCGAACTTACCGCGATTCGTTCAGACAAGCACTAAAGGCTTTAATATAAAATCATACTGAAAACCATGACTTGGATTGACGTCTTGACGTTGATTGGTGCCATCGGTCTTTTCCTTTACGGACTGAGGCTGATGAGCGAAGGCCTGCAGAAGGCTGCTGGCGACAGCCTCCGCAAGGCTTTGTCGGCGATGCGTAGCAACCGCTTTGCCGCGATGCTGATGGGCGTGCTCATCACGGCCCTTATCCAATCTTCGTCGGCTACGACGGTGATTGTCGTTTCGTTTGTCAATGGTGGACTGGTCACACTGGCTCAATCGATGGCCGTCATCATGGGAGCCAATGTGGGCACGACGCTGACGACGTGGATCATTGCACTGTTCAGTTTCAAGTTCAATATCGCTTTTCTCATTTTCCCGCTCATAGCGCTTTCGCTTCCCTTTTTCAATTCGAACAGCGGTCGCGGTAATGCCTGGGGTGAGTTTATAATCGGCTTTTCGCTGCTCTTCCTCGGCTTGGAGGAACTGAAGCACCTTGTGCCCGTCGTCTCGCAGATGCCGGCAGTGATTGACGTGCTGCACGATTCGAGTGCGATGGGTTATCCCTCGATTCTCATCTTTCTGGTGGCCGGTATGTTGCTTACAATGGTTGTGCAGGCTACAAGCGCCACTTTCGCTATCGCCTTGCTGATGTGCGTCAACCAATGGATCTCGTTTGAGATGGGATGCGCCCTCGTGCTGGGCTCCAATATCGGCACATGCCTCATCCCCATGCTTGCCACCCTTTCGGCCAACACCATGGCCAAGCGAGCCGCATTGGGCCACCTGCTGTTCAACGTATTGGGTATGGTCTGGGCCTTGGCAATCTTCTATTACCTATGTGATGCCATCAGCTACCTTTGCAGCCACATCGGACTGGGCGATCCCCATGAGGTAGATAATGTTGCAATGGGACTTGCAATGTTCCACACCGTGTTCAACTTCATCAGCCTCTGCCTGATGCTGCCGCTCACCACACAGATTGCGCGCCTCCTGACGCGCCTCATTCCCGAAAAGGAAGACCTGGAAAAGGATTTCAAACTACAGTACATCAACACGGGCTTTATGACTGCATCGAGCGAGATGGCCCTCGTGCAGGTTCAGAAGGAAGCTTCGCGCTATGGTGAAGAGGTGTACAAGATGTTTGGGATGGTCCGGACGATGCTCGATGAACAAATGGGTTCGGAAAAGCAACTTGAACTGAATCAGCGCATCCGTCGTATGGAGGAAGACAGTGACAGTGCAGAACTCGAAATAGCAAAATTCCTCAATAGCGTATCGCCCAAGACCCTCTCCTATTCAGGTGAGCAACTGAGTCGCAACCTCTACAAGGAGGTGGACGAACTGGAATCGATAGCCGATGCCATCTGCCACATCTCGATGGTGCTCTATCAGAAGTATGAGCAGCGTGTGCGCTTCACTCCCGATATGAACAAGAATCTCTCTCAGATGATGTCGCTCATCGATATTGCCCTGGCTCACATGCTCAAGGTTTTGGCTATGGATCAGGTGCCGCAAAGCGCTCTCAACAAGGCTTACAACCACGAAGACGAGATCAACAACCTCAGGAATCAGTTACGTAACGAAATATTCGACTCACTCGACCGCAAGAAGATCGACTACTATCAGCACTCCTTCTTCATGCACATCATCAACGAATGCGAAAAAATCGGTGACTACGTGATTAACGTCATTTCAGCAGCAAGCGAATAAATAAATTATAATATAATGTATTTAGAGAATATCCACCTACGCCAATGCGGAAGCATTGAAGTGATTTGCGGCTCGATGTTTTCGGGTAAGACAGAAGAACTCATCCGTCGCATCAACCGTGTGAAGATTGCCAAGCGCAAGATACAGATCTTCAAACCAACCATCGACAGCCGATATAGCAAGACCGACATTGTCAGCCATGCCAACAGCACGAGCGAAGCCATCCCCGTGCAAAACGCCCGTGTAATCAGCAACCTGGTAGAGGCCGACACTGAAGTTGTTGCCATCGACGAAGCACAGTTCTTCGACGTGAATGTTCTCGACGTCGTACGTGAACTGGTTGACCAGGGAAAGCGAGTCATTATCGCTGGCCTCGACATGGACTACCTAGGCCAGCCTTTTGGCCCAATGCCCGACCTGATGGCAATGGCCGACGACGTCTATAAATGCCGCGCCATCTGCATGAAGTGCGGTCATCTGGCCAACTTTTCGTATCGAATCTCCAATGCCAGCCAGCAGGTGATGATTGGTGCCAAGCAGGAGTATATGCCACTGTGCCGTTGTTGCTATGCCGAAATGATGCAGGAAAAGAAGTGAGACACATCATCATTTTTCTCGGATACAATCAATCGCGTATCCAGCATCCCGTCTATCGTCGGTTCATCCAGGCTTCGCTCGTTGGACGTAACACGACTCTGCTCTTCCAGTCACACCAACTGGAGGAGCGTGAGTTTGTGCACGAAGTAAACGAGCAGCAGCGCAGAGCTGGTATGCCCAGCGAACTCGGATTCCACATTTGCGCTACGCTCGACGAACCTATGATGGGCCAACAGATCATACAAGCCATAACGATGATACGTCGTCTGTACGATGTTCCATCCTATGTCTATGCCCTTTTGCCTGACCTTGACACCTGCTCTGCAATCCAGAAGAAGAATGCGTGGAACAGCCTCGTGGCCATCAACAACGGCATCAACGATTATCCTGACGTACAACTCATCTCCCACTGTTTCCTCTATCACGATAGTTCCCAGGTGTCGCTGGCGCATTTTCTTTTCGACATCACACAGGAGAGTGAGGCACTCGACCTGGTGGAACGTTACGGTTACCTCAACAAACTGCGTCGGCCGAAAACCTACGAGACTGCCTTCGAGATGGAGTTTCCGGCCATTTTCAGTTCGTTTAACGTCAGTGGCATCAGTTATCCCGACGACGAGATACGCCACTACATTCATCAGAGCTACCTAAACGCCTTGCTCGGACTGAGCCGTCCAAATGTCAATCCGATCAGTATGGAGCAGTGCAACGAACACGTCAGCGAACTTCTTACAGACCTTCCCTTGTCGGAAGAACTCACCGACTTGACGGGCAACCATTTCCTTGCCCTCAACCGTGCGTCGGGAGTCACATGGCAAAATGTCGATGAATATTGGCAGCAAGCCGTGGAGCGCATCGTGCAGGACCTGCAGGACAAACCACGCGACGAATGGGCCTCGCAGCTTCGCAATAATCTAGAAGTCGATTACCAGACCCGATATAGAAATATGGGCGTCGAATACTTCTATCGACAGGAGAAGAAGAAGACACCCGACTATTGCCTGGCTCTGCTTTGCACATTGAAGGAAAAACTTCAAAAGATTCTGCTCAACTTAGCGTATCCACCCGAAACGGGTCAGGACATTGTACGTTCCATCATCAACCACCTGCAATTACTGACACTCCATTTCAGCCAACGACAAGCCGACCTTGGAAAAACGTTGGAACATACCGATGAGACGATTAAGGACTACATCCATCGTTGGGAAAAATTCGGATTCTTTGACCGTATGCGTGGCAAGGACAAGAACCTCTTCGATGACTATCAGTCGACAATCACCGGCTACTACATCCAGCGCACCCAATACGAAGGTGCCGCCTTTGCCACTAAGTTGCTCAATGAGTTCATTCCTCAAGTATCTGCCCTATCCAGCCAGTCGGAACACCTTGCACAGGTTTGCCAGGAGGCATTTGAGACGACACAACAATATTTGAACGACAATCCGCCCTCAGCCCTCGACACCACCTTCCCCGTGCAGCCCATCGTCGATGCCGTACAGGCAATTCGATTGGACACGACCCAGCTCCAGCACGATTACCTCGTAATATCGAAGATGCTTTACGGCGAGATGCCACCGCTTCATGCCGAAGACTTGCTACATCGTCTGCGCGACGGACTTAGCAACGACATCGACAGTTACATCCACCAACGCATCACAGACGGCACTTTGCCACCCATCCTCAACGTGAGCATCGTGGACCGTGTCGCAGGGCTCTACAGCCAAGACAAGGGCGGTTTGAAGGGATTTGTCGATCAATTGAAAAACGATACCGCCATCTCCCTAAAGTTGAAGGGAAATGGCGGACATAAAGAACAATACCTGTTGATCGCTCCGGAATGCGGGGGCCAGCTGGGTCCACAGATTGTGGGGTCTGAACCATCGTCGCTCGAGATGCTGCATATCATTACGGGCATCTGTCTTACGGACTTAGATGGCTTCGCCGGTCAGCGCATGTTCGTCGAACCATCGATCTTTTAGATTTTCTACATTGCTCGGGTTATAGCAGCGAGCCAACATCTGCAGTTTGTGGATGGTCTCCCGACGAGGACCCGGTATTGAAGATAGTAAGGAAGTAAATCTATGCTTCATAGGCACACGTTTTATTGGTTAGTCATTAATAAAACGTGTGCCTATGAATTTTATTGTATAAAGAGCAAAAATTATTTTCGAAAATATAGATTTCTGTTTGTCACGGTCGAACCGTCACATGGAAACAGGGCTGCTTGATTTCATATTTCACATAGCAATAACCCATCGCCTGCAGGTCGTAGAGCGCCTTGGCAAGGTCTTCCTTGAGTTTTCCTTCCCACGTTTTGCCATGAATGTCAAAGCGGTTGTAAGTGATGTCGAACGTCGTACCGTAGCAATGGGTTGAGTTGGTTGTAGCATTCACATTCACACGGCTCAACTTCTGCACGTCACTTTGCGTTCGCAAAACACTCGAAATGAGGAAGCGTGACTTTGTGCCGTTATATTCCTGCATCAATCGACCCAAGTCGGTCAGGAAATCGGCAGCACGAGGCACCAGATAGGGTGACGAACTGGTCAGCGGCAGAACCTTGAAGTAACGCGTGTCCTTGAGTTCCACAAGTTCTTCCTTCATCTGAAACAGTATTTCCCGATTTTCAACAGGTGTGATACCCAGTTCGGTGGCTGCAGTGAGATGCACGTCGTTGACAAAGGCAAAGTCCCTCGCAAAGTTCGGCACACGCTTCGGATGCCGCTTGTCTTCGGGGACGGGGAATTCGGCATGATGTTTCGAACTCCAGCAGTATTCGTCATCTACCTCTTCTTCAAACAGTTCTTTGGCGTCGTTGAACACCGAGACAACAAACTCGACACAAGCCTTCACTCCACAATAGCCTCCATAGCAGATGCCAACTACTCCTGCCAGCAAAGAAAGTGCCAGCAGGATTCCTATAACATGTCGGGGCCAAAAGCTAAGTCTATAATATCTCCTTTCGAGCCAACTGAGAGCCCGAAACATTGATCTACTGAATTGATTCATTACTAATTATTATGGCAAAGGTTTCAAACCTTCCCAACGTACATTCCACTTACCATCCTTAGGCCAACCGGGATTCTTGCCCAGTTCACAGCCATCCCAACCAGCACACATCATAGCCACAGCCGTCAGCAGTCCGCCATTGCCTGGCAGATAGCAGCGCAGACGCTGGTCCTGAAAGTTGTGTCCGTTGGGCAGATAGGTATTTGTACGTTCCTTGTTCAAAAGAATCGATACGGCATCGTCCGGACGATTCAAACGGGCAGCACACATCGCTGTCATCGGGTAATCCCATCCCCAGGTATGGTTCCAGTTCCAGTTATCCATCACCCAAGAAAGCGTATTGCTCATGATGGTGTCGTTTATGAGACGCGAGTCAGGATAAATGCCGAGGGCACCAAGCACAGCCATATGGTCGCTGGTCAGACGACGATCGCTGTAAGTATCGGGATTGGTTTCGCAGGCCAGATAGACCTTGCCGTATTTCTTGTTCTTATCTACATTGAATTCCGAATTGTCGGCAGCGCCGTCTTTCCAAGCCAAGGGCGCGATGAGGTCGATGATTGAGTCCCAACGAGCCACACGCTCCTCTCCCTTGATCTCACGCCAGTGCTGGGCCATCATGAGCACTGTGCGCCATTCCGAAAGTTCATAGGGCGAATTCACTACTTCGGCGGCACGAAGGGTCTCCTGTGCAGGGATATTGCCCTTCAGAACAAATCGATTGTTTTCGGGCTCAAATACGGCAAAATCACCCATGAACGTGGCTGTCTCCATCACAATGTCGTAATAGCGATCGACCACCGAAGGATCGTTGCGACGCAGAAGTTCGGCAAGATAGATGGGATGAGGCTGTTGCCAGATCAGGAAACTGCCCACCTTCGAAGGAGCCTCCATGCCACTTGGGTCGGTCATCTTCATCCAACGCACGCCTTTATAGCCTTGTCGCTCGGCAATCTCTTTTGCTAGAGCGTGCGGTTCGGGTTGCTTGTACCACGAAAGGGTGCGGTCGAGCAGTTCGCCATGTCCCCAAAGCGGGAGCCAAGCCTGGTGCCAATAGATCATCTCGAGATGGAACTTGCCGAACCATGAGTTGTAGGTTAAGCCTGTCTCCTGTGGAGGAGTATGTCCTGCGCTGTTGATGGCCAACAGATATTGGCTGAGCACGACGCGGCGCTCCATCTCCTTGGCACGTGGGTCGGTGCAGCCGCTGAAATCGACAGCGGCACCTTCTGTCCAGAAGGTCTTCCAATGTGCTTCACTGGCTGCAATGACGTCAGCGGTATTCATCATAGCCGGCACGTTTTGAAGCGTGTCGGGACGCCAGCGGAAAGTCAGGTCATAGCGACCAGTTTCGTTCTTTCGAGGCTCGATGAGGACCTTGTTGTTGTCAATCTGCTCAAGGGCGCAGCCCTCGCCTCCCTCGATGTCGATGGTGAAGCCATAGGGCACGACGAACGACTTGTCGCGCAGCAGGCAGTCGGGCGTGTTGAGCCAGTCGCTCGCATCGTCGGAATGCTTGCCTGTTGGACCAGGAATACGCAGCACGAGTGGCATAGGCTGCTCGGCTTCGATGGACACGCCAATGACGTCAGCTTCGGGTGCACAAGCCGTCACGACGTGCATAGGCATTCCATTGTATTTGTAGTCGGAAGTAATGGTGCCCGTCAGCAGGTCGAGCTTCTGGTTGATATCGGTGATCTCGGGGTTCTCACCTTCATCGATGAAGAGGCCCAGATTACCCAAGTGAAGACGATGCGGATTGGCACGCAACCAGTCGGAGGCGGCTGCCTTACGGGCATCCTTCTTCGGATTCACCTGCTGTGAGTAGAGTGCCTCCTTGCTACCCGTGCCGAAGTCGTAGGCAACAAGTACTTCCTTCGGGTCGTACTTCTCTGGATTGTCAAAACTATGCCATCCCCAGCTCGACATGGTGCCAAGGGGCACACCTTTGCTGTATTTTTCGGGGAAGGTCTGAAGGCCGGTGACATCGAAGGTCATCGCGAAGTCTCCATTGCCTACTGTCAGCGACGCCATAGTGTCGATGGCGGTTACGACGGGGTTGTTGCGCTCCAGCAGAGCCACTCGGTCGATGGGTGCATCGGCCTTCCTATTGCACGAAACGAGCACTGCAGCCAAAGCTGCAAGTCCCATTATTTTTGCGGTAGTGACATTTGAATTTTGCATATCTTCATATTTAGCGGGTGCAAATATAGGAAAATAATTTGACAAAAACAAAATCATCGGCAAATATTTGTTTTTTTCGGGCAAAAATACTACATTTGCACCGACTATAAGGTCAGTACATATATTTAATATGAAAGAACTCGAACTCAAATACGGCTGCAATCCCAATCAGAAGCCGTCACGAATCTTTATGGAGGGCGACAAGGAACTGCCCATCACCGTTCTCAATGGCCGTCCAGGCTACATCAACCTGCTCGATGCCTTCAACAGCTGGCAGCTCGTCAGCGAGCTTAAGGCTGCCACCGGCCTGCCTGCTGCCACCAGTTTCAAGCACGTATCGCCTGCTGGCGCTGCTGTGGGTCTGCCCCTCAGCGAGACTTTGAAGAAGATCTATTTTACCGATGACTATGAGCTCACCCCATTGGCTTCAGCCTATGTCCGTGCCCGTGGTGCCGACCGCATGTCATCGTTCGGCGACTTCATTGCACTCTCCGATGTATGTGATGTGGCTACTGCCCGTCTCATCAACCGCGAAGTGAGTGATGGTGTCATTGCCCCAGGCTACGAACCCGAGGCCCTCGCCATTCTTCAAGCCAAGCGCAAGGGAACCTACTGCGTCATTCAGATGAATCCCTCCTACCGCCCTGCTCCCGTTGAGCGCAAGATGGTCTATGGCATTACATTCGAACAGGGACGCAACGAAATCAACCTCAACGATGATGCGCTCTTCGCCAACATCCCTACCCAAAACAAGAATCTTCCCGCCGAGGCTCGTCGCGATCTTGTCATCGCGCTCATCACCATCAAATATACCCAGTCCAATTCGGTATGCTACGTGAAGGACGGTCAGGCAATCGGCATTGGCGCCGGTCAGCAGAGCCGCATCCACTGCACTCGTCTCGCTGGCAACAAGGCTGACATCTGGTGGCTGCGCCAGCATCCAAAGGTGATGGCTCTTCCGTTCAAGGAAGGCATCAAGCGTGCCGACCGCGACAACACCATCGATGTTTACATCAGCGAGGAGGAACATGACGACGTGCTGCGCGAAGGCACATGGCAGAACTTCTTCACCGAGCGTCCCGAGGTACTCACCTTGGCCGAGAAAAAGGAGTGGCTCCAGAAACTTTCGGGCGTCTCCTTAGGCTCCGATGCCTTCTTCCCATTCGGCGACAACATCGAGCGTGCTCGCAAGTCTGGTGTTCAGTACATCGCCGAAGCCGGCGGTTCGGTACGTGACGATAATGTGATTGCCACCTGCGACAAGTACGGTATGGTATGCGTCTTCACAGGCGTTCGTCTCTTCCACCATTGATCAGCATTCAAAATCTATATTCAGAACAAGAACTATTAACCAAAAACATTACTAAAAATTTATTTTATGGAAGCAACAGTTGAAAAAAGCGCTCTTGAGATTGCTCGTTCAGCTTATCGTCCCAAGATGCCTAAGGCCCTCTGTGGCCCTCTTACCATCGTAGAAGGTGAACCCACCGAATCTGCCGACAATCAGGAGGAGATCAAGGAACTCTTCCCCAATACCTATGGTATGCCTTACGTTCACTTCGAACCCTCTGAAGGCGGCAAGCACTCGGCTACTCTCAACGTAGGCGTCATCCTCTCTGGCGGCCAGGCTCCTGGTGGTCATAATGTCATCTCTGGTCTCTTCGACGGCGTGAAGAGCCTCAATCCCAAGAACCGTCTCTACGGCTTCATCCTCGGCCCTGCCGGCCTCATTGAGCACAACTACATTGAGCTCACTGGCAACATCATCGACGAGTACCGCAACACCGGTGGTTTCGACATCATCGGTTCCGGCCGTACCAAGCTCGAGAAGAAGGAGCAGTTCGACAAGGGTCTTGAGATTCTTCAGGCTCTCGACATCAAGGCTCTCGTAATCATTGGTGGTGACGACTCCAACACCAATGCCTGCGTGCTCGCCGAATACTACAAGGCCATCGGTGCTGACGTGCAGGTTATCGGCTGCCCAAAGACCATCGACGGCGACCTCAAGAACAGCGAGATCGAGGCATCGTTCGGCTTCGACACCGCTACAAAGGTTTACTCTGAGGTGATCGGCAACATCATGCGCGACTGCAACTCTGCCAAAAAGTACTGGCACTTTGTGAAGCTTATGGGTCGTAGCGCCAGCCACGTTACCCTCGAGTGCGCCCTTCAGACTCACCCCAATGTTACCCTGCTCGGCGAAGAGGTTGAAGCAAAGAACCAGACCCTCGACGACATCGTAACCTATATCGCTGAAGTCGTTACCGATCGTGCTAACCTCGGTATGAACTATGGCGTTGTCCTCGTTCCTGAGGGACTCATCGAGTTCATTCCAGCCATCAAGCGACTCATCGCTGAGCTCAACGACATGCTCGCCAAGAACCAGGCCGACTTCGACCTCGTAGCCGACGACAAGAAGATTGACTACGTGCTCGCTCACCTCTCTGACGAGAACGCTGCCCTCTTCAAGTCCCTTCCGCTCTCTGTAAGTCGTCAGTTGGCTCTCGAGCGCGACCCACACGGCAACGTACAGGTATCGCTCATCGAGACCGAGCAGCTGCTCGCCGAGATGGTTGCCAAGAAACTCGCCGACTGGAAGCGCGATGGTATCTACACCGGCAAGTTCGCTACCCAGCACCACTTCTTCGGATATGAGGGCCGTTGCGCCGCTCCATCCAACTGGGATGCTGACTACTGCTATAGCCTTGGTTACAACGCATCTATGCTCATCGCTGCTGGCAAGACCGGCTACATGTCCTCTATCAAGAACACCTTCCGTCCTGCCGACGAATGGATCGCTGGTGGTATCCCCATCACCATGATGATGAACATGGAGAAGCGCAATGGTCAGATGAAGCCTGTAATCAAGAAGGCCCTCGTTGAACTTTCGGGCAAGCCCTACAAGTACTTCGTTCGTCATCGTACCGAGTGGTCACGCAACACCTCGTTCGTATATCCTGGCCCAATCCAGTATTTCGGCCCAGCAGAGGTTTGCGATCGTCCAACAGCAACACTCACCCTCGAGCAGAGTGACAAGCTCTGATGCAGCTCAGTTTTCGACCCTATCCGCTGCAGTTGCAGCATACATTCACAGTGTCTGGTTGCTCTCGCAGCCAGACACCTGATGTTATTATAGCCATCACTCATCAAGGGGTGACGGGATATGGCGAGGCATCCATGCCTCCCTACCTAGGAGAGAGCATACAGAGCGTTTGCGCCTTCCTCGAACGTGTCGATCTGAGCTCATTCAATGACCCTCTTCGCACCGACGACATCCTTACATACGTGATGCACCTCGACGATGACGAACCTGCTGCCCACAACTTCGCAGCCAAGGCCGCCATCGACATCGCCCTCCACGACCTTGTGGGACAAATACTCGGCCAGCCTATATGGCGCCTTTTTGGACTTACGCCCGAACGTTGCACCTACACAACCTACACCATCGGCATCGACACTCCTGAAGTTGTCAAGCAGAAGGTACGCGAAGTGGAGGGACGTTTTGGCCGACTGAAGGTCAAAGTAGGGGTAGAAGGCGACCGTGAACTCATCAAGTCCATTCGCGAGGTTTCTGACCTGCCGCTCACTGTCGATGCCAACCAAGGTTGGACCTCGGCCGAAGAGGCGCTACGCCAGATTGAATGGCTCCAGACACAAGGTGTTATCATGGTTGAACAACCATTGCCAAAACACAATCTGGAAGGCTTGCGCTGGCTCACCGAGCGCTCGCCACTTCCCATCATCCTCGATGAGAGTGTGCAAGGGCCCGAGGATGTTGTCCGCCTAAAGGGTTGCTGTCATGGCATCAACATCAAGCTGATGAAGTGCGGTGGCCTTGCCCCTGCCCGTCTTATGGTGCAGTTGGCGCGTTTGCAGGGTATGCAGGTGATGCTTGGCTGCATGACCGAAACAACATGCGCCGTTACCGCTGCAGCCCAACTGGCCCCTTGCGCCGATTATCTCGACCTCGACGGAAATCTGCTCATCTCCAACGATCCGTTCCGCGGTGGCATACAGGTCATTGACGGCCGTGTTACTTTACAGACCGAACCAGGCTTAGGCCTTATTCCAGAATTCCGAGTACTCTGAGTACTCCGAATATTCAGAATACTCCGAGTATTCCGATCACTCCGAAAAAAACAACAATGAATAAGAATCGACGCTACACCGACCGTGCCCAACGTTCCGACCAGGTGCGTCCTATGTCCTTCGACGACAAGGTGCGTGCCAAGAAAAACTTGGGCCAGCACTTCCTCACCGATCTGTCCATCGCCCAGCGCATCGCCGACACGTTGGACACCCACAGCCAGCTGCCTGTGCTTGAAGTAGGCCCCGGTATGGGTGTGCTCACGCAGTTTCTTATTCAGAAGGGCTGCAACCTGAAAGTTGTCGAACTCGATGGCGAATCGGTATCCTACTTGCGGTTGCATTATCCCAGTTCGCTCGACAAGCGCATCATCGAAGCCGACTTCCTCAAGTTGCCGCTCGATGGCCCCGAGGTTTTCAATGGCCAGCCTTTTGCACTCATCGGCAACTACCCCTACAACATCTCTTCGCAGATCTTCTTCCGCGTCGTTGATTATCGCGACCTGATACCTCTATGTTCGGGCATGATTCAGAAGGAGGTGGCCGAACGTCTTGCCGCCAAGCCTGGTTCAAAGACCTATGGTGTGCTCTCGGTACTCATCCAGGTGTGGTACGACATCGAATACTGCTTCACTGTTCCTCCTGGAGTGTTCAATCCACCTCCGAAGGTGCAAAGTGCCGTCATTCGAATGACGCGCAACAATGTCTGCCAACTTCCTTGCGACGAACACGACTTCCGCACCCTCGTCAAGAACGCCTTCGGGACCCGTCGCAAAACGCTTCGCAACTGCCTGCGTAGCCTCGTCCAGGAATGGCAGCCCGATGACTTTGCCGCCATCCTGCAGGATCCACTCTTCGACCAACGTGCAGAACAACTCTCCGTACAGGACTTCATTGACCTCACGGTTCGACTCAAAACAAAATGATTGATCAACAAACCATAGACAAAGTTATCGACGCTGCTCAAATCGTCGATGTTGTCTCCGACTTCGTGACACTACGGCGCCGCGGAGTCAACTATATCGGTTTGTGTCCTTTCCATCCCGACAAGTCGCCATCATTCAACGTTTCGCCTGCCAAGAACATCTGCAAATGCTTCTCTTGCGGCGAAGGGGGTTCGCCAGTCACCTTCCTGATGAAAAAGGAGCAGATGACCTTCTACGAAGCCATACGCTGGCTCGGCAAGAAGTATGGCATCGAGGTCGAGGAAAAGAAGATGAACGAAGAGGAGCGTCAGCAGCAGACCGATCGTGAGGGCATGTTCAACCTTAATGAATTTGCCCAAAAGTGCTTCGAGGACGATCTTTTCAATACTCCCGAGGGACGTAACATCGGACTTGCCTACTTCCGCGAACGCGGCATCCAAGATGCTACCATCCATCGCTATCACCTTGGCTACGCGCTTGAAGCAAAGGATAATTTTGCACGACGTGCTTTAGAGCGCGGTCACAAGCGTGAATACCTGCTCGATGGCACAGGCGTAGGCCTCTGCTACGGCGACGACCCCAAGAAGACACCCGTATGCCGGTTTGCTGGTCGCGTTATCTTCCCCCATCATTCTCTATCGGGCAAGTGCATCGCTTTCGGAGGACGTATCCTCCAGCGTGTCGATCATGCTTTCAAGAAGTACGTCAATTCACCCGAATCGGCTATCTATCACAAGTCCGACCTACCCTACGGCTTGTTCGAAGCCAAGAACGAAATGGCAAAGCAGGACCTCTGCTACGTAGTCGAAGGTAATGTAGATGTGCTCAGCATGTCGCAGGCTGGCTTCCAGAATGTCATAGCAGCTTCTGGTACTGCCTTGACCTCCGAGCACATTCGCATCATTAAGCGATTCACCCGCAACTGTGCTCTCATGTTCGATGCCGACAATGCAGGCATCACTGCCGCCATCAAGAGCATCGACTTGCTCCTCCTCGAAGGTATGAACGTCAGCATTATTACTTTGCCCGAAGGCGAAGACCCCGACTCGTTCTGTCGCAAACATTCGAGCGAAGAGGTCGCCAACTACTTCAAGGCCAATATGCAGGATTTCATCTCGTTCAAGACCCGTACGCTGCTCAAGGACGTTAATCCCTACGATCCCTACGCCATGGCAAAGGTGGCGCAAAGCGTGTGCAACAGTGTTGCCCTCATCGCCGACCCCATCACCAGTTCAATCCTTGTCGGAAGGGTGGCACAAAGTCTCAATCTCAGCGAACGCCAGACTATGCGCTACGTCAACCAGGCCAAGCAGAACAACTACCAAGCCGAGGTGCGCAAGATGGAAATCGAGATGAGACGCGAGCAAGCTGCCCGCGAACGCGAAGAATTGGGAGTAACAAAGGATTCTTCTGATTACCCGGAACCTGCTGAAAACTCCGACAACTCCGGAAATTCAACTCCCAAACCAGCTCCAGCGACACAGACCGCAGCCTATCCCTCCCGTCTCACCGATCGCTTCGAGCGCAACATCATCAAGCACATCGTCCGTCATGGTGGCGAAACGTTTACGTTCTCCTATTTCAACAATGACGAAAAGAAGGAGGAGAATGTCGATATCCGCGTCATCGACTTCATCTACAACGAACTCAATGTCGATGAACTGACCTTCCAGCATCCACTTTATGCACGCATGTACAACTTGGCGCTCGATGCATCGGCTGACCCAAGCGTCGCGTGGGATAGTGTCAAGTTCTTCAGCAATCGTTTCGACGATCCCGAGGTGCAGCAGACAGCCATCAACCTCTTGCAGGACCGTTACGATGCCCTCGGCATCGCCCAAAACATCGAGCGCATCGACATCCTCGTCCCTCGCTCTATCCTCGAACTGAAGAACTGCATCCTCGAACAGCAGATCGATGCCCTTACCCAGGAACTGCGCGTCACTGCCGACCTTTCCAAGTGCAACGAACTCATGCAACAACTCGCCGAAAAAATCAAAATAAAAAAATCCTTCGACAAAGAGTTAGGCGAACGAGTTATCATCCCAGGCCGCAGATAAGCATTTGAAGTAAACAGGAGTTAGCGCTCCCGCGCGGAGTTAACGCCAGATAAATATAATAAACAATGTGAGCCATCTTTCACAGATGACTCACATTTCTGATTTATTACCTTCTATATATTTGTTATTCAAAAGATTTGATCTACTTTCTGGGCCTCTTCACCCATAAAGTAGCGAACAGGAGTGAGATGTTTTACAACGTCACCGACCACTTCATTAAGCTGCATAGCAATGAACTGACCATCGTGTGAGACGCAAAGATCCAGACGGTAATTTCCATCTTCTTTTGTCTCGACATCCTCCAAGGGCTTCAGATTCTGCTCGAGGTCCGATGCAGAAGCATCAATCAGGTTTCTGAAAAGAAGCGCATCCTTGTCCTGGTAGTAGTTCGAATAACTCTCCACCTCGCTCGATGTCGGAGCATAGACTGTGTTGCTCAATAGGCCGAAGAAATAGTTCTTCAATACAATCTGAGGATGCTTGGCCACTTCCTTAGCCATATCCAATTTATTGAATTTTGACATGTTCGTGCAGTTATTAAGTGGTTAATGACTAAACTTCTATTTATGCAATGCGCTGCATGAAGCTGATGTTGAACTGGTCATTCTGCTTTTTGATGCAGACGCTGTCGCCATCTTCCCATACAGTCTTTTCGTCGCTCTTATATTCCTTTATTTTATATATTGCATTCAATGTCAACGAAAACAGAAGCACTACGCTAAAAAATACTAATACCATAATATTATAATTTTTAATTATTGTTATTGTTTGTTGTTCTACCTTCATCCTATAGTCAGATGATCGGTATTTGTTTTTTGACGCTGCAAAGTTACTGCTTTTCTGCAAGTTGAAAAAGGATTCTTAATTGTTTGTTCCGATTATTATTATCATTATTTCTAAATTTAGGCAAACTAATTTTTGCTATAATAAAAAATAATAGTTATCACTTGTTTTTTTCACAAATAATTAGTATCTTTGCACTGTTTTTTATGCCTTAAAGACTCAACTGAATGGAATTAAGACAATTGCGATATTTCGCGAAGGTTGCTGAACTCAAGAATTTCAGCGAAGCAGCTCGACAACTGAGTATCACCCAGAGCAATCTGTCACAGCAGATACGCTTATTGGAGGGCGAGTTGGGTGTCGAACTGCTTATCCGCGACTCTCATCACGTAAAGTTATCGGATGTAGGATTGGCCTTCCTGCCACGTGCCGAACACGCCATTTCGGCAGCCAATGCCTGTATCGACAGTATCCGCGACGTGATGGGACTTGACACCGGCGAACTGGTTCTGGGTTCTACTTATTCGTTTTTGCCGCTGCTCAAGGAGACCGTGATGCAGTTCATGAAACAATACCCTGGTATAAAACTTAAGATTTCCTGCAACTCCATGGAGACTCTGCTCAAGATGTTGCAGGAAGAGCGTCTTGACGTGGTATTGAGTTACAATCCTTTGGTCGTCTATCCCGATATCAGTTCGCACATCCTTTTCGACAACAAGCTCGCCGTCATTGTCAGTGAAAACCATCCATTGGCTGGATTGTCGAAGGTGAAATTGCAGGATCTTGAACGATTCCCGTTAGCCATGCCGGCATCGGGCTTTCAGGCACGCAAGGCTTTCGACCGTATTACCGAAGGTACAACATATAATTTCGACATCCGACTCGAAATCAATGAGGTGAACGTACTGATTTCGCTTGTACACGCATCCACCAGTCTGGTCACAGTGCTCAGTCAAGCCGCTTTGGCAGGCCGATCGGGGTTGAAAGCTGTCCCCATCGATTGCGACAACACCGATATGGAAGGCTCATTCCATGTGCTCAAGAACAGTTACACGAAACGTGCTACAAAGGAGTTTCTGCGGATGCTCTGTGAGAATCGTTCCTATGGTATGGCTTTGATGAACATTTTGTAATGACAACTAATACCTGAATACCTTAATATATATAAAAGGGTGTGCTCAAATGGGCACACCCTAATTTTATGTCTAATTTACTTTGATGATTCTAAGGGATATTATGGGACGTCACCTTCGCTTGTAGAAAATGGAACCCAAGAAACATTTGTCCCTAAATATCCCCAAATATCCCTTAAAATCCCTAAATATCCCTTATTAGAGATCGCGCTGACGAACACCCATACGGGCCTCGACAACATTTACCACATAGTCGGCGAGTTTCTCGCACTCGTTCACGAGGTCGATGTAGGTCGTACCTTCGGCGTAGGTGTACTCGTGGTTATTCACGTCGCTGATGTTCTGTGCCTTCAACTGGTTGCGGAAGTTGTTGATTTCGTTCTCCAGATTGAACGTCAGGTTGATGTCGTAGTCCTCCTTACGGCCAGCCATCAGCATATTCATGTTGGTGAGAGCTTGGTTGGTGAGGGCAATCATCTGATAAAGACGCTCGTACTGCTTATCGGTGAAGTGCTCCTGCTTATTGACGAACTTGCGGTTGATAGTGCGTGCCAAGTTGTAGCACGAGTCACCGATACTCTCCAACTCGCTCACTTCGCGAAGCATTGCACGAATCTTGCCCTTGGTATCGTCGCTAAGGTGTGCATCGCTCACCTGCTCGAGGTACTGGCCAATTTCCAGTTCCATGTTATCGCTGATGCTTTCGTACTTCTCGATGCGCGAATAGAGTTTGTTCAAGTTGGACTCGCGGTTCTTGTCAGCGTTCAGTGCACTCGACGACAGGTAAAGCAGTTCCTTCACCATGCCGAACATACGCTGCATGCGTTCTGCAAACGAAGAGATCTCCTTCTGGGCCTCGAGTACTGAAAGTTCGGGAGTACGCATGAAGCCAGCAGTAATGAAGTGCAGGCGGAAGTCCTCTTCCTCGTCGACACGCTTCGGCTTGATAACCCAGCATACGAACTTCTCAATCTGCTTGATGAACCAGATGAGGATGAACGTGTTGGTCACATTGAATGTGGTGTGGAAGGCTGCAAGCACAAAGCTCAGCTTGGCAGCATTGGCCATAAATGTAGCAGCATCAACGGCCTCCTTGTTCATGTTCACGTCGTAACCTACCCAACCGCAAACCATGTTGATGAAAGGACGGAATACGAAGAGAATCCAGATTACGCCAAACACATTGAAGAACATGTGTGCGAAGGCTGCACGACGTGCCTGGGTGTTGGCAGAAAGAGCTGCGAGGTTCGAAGTGATTGTAGTACCGATGTTCTCACCCAGCACCAGTGCAATACCCTGATAGATGGGCAGTGCACCACTCGAGCAGAGGATCATCGTGATGGCCATCACAGCTGCACTCGACTGTACGCAGAAAGTCAAAATACCGCCCAACAGCAGGAAGACGATGGTGGTGAGGAACGATGTCGGATCGAATGACGAGAAGAAGTTCAGCAGTGCCTCATTCTCTCCGAGGTTCATTTCGGTGCCCGTAGCACGCAAGGTACCCAAGCCCAGGAGCAGGAATGACAAACCGAAGAGGAAATCGCCGAAGTAGCGATAGCGCTTCTGGTAAATAAGGATGATTCCGAGGAAGAAAGCCGGATAAACGACCGACGTGATGTCGAATGACATACCCGCCGACATAATCCAGGCGGTCAACGTGGTACCGATGTTGGCACCCATGATGACCGAGATGGCCTGAGCCAGGGTGAGCAAACCGGCGTTAACGAACGATACCGTCATAACGGTCGTCGCTGTTGATGACTGGACGGAGGCTGTAACAACCATACCCGTCAACATTCCCGTAAATCGGTTGGTGGTCATGGCTCCCAAAACATGGCGCAGTTGTGGACCCGCCATCTTCTGCAGGGCGTCGCTCATGGTCTTCATACCGAACATAAGCAGAGCCAGCGAACCGAGAAGCTTAAGGACAATCCAGATAGACATTGTGTTTTACTGTTTGGTTATTTCTTTACGCTGCAAAGATACTTATTATTTTTCATATTACCGAAAAAAATTGTTCATTTCGTGCAATATTTGTTGTTTCATGAAGTGTTTGAATCATTTTTTACATTTTATTCAACATTTTTCACAAGTATGCATCATCTTGAGCCATATTTTCAAATATTATTCTCTATCAAATCGCAGCAAGCATTCTGTCGGCCGTCAGAGTGTTATTTCCATTCGCGCAAGCACTCTGTCGCCCGTCAGAGTACTCTATCCAACCGCGCTAGCACTCTGTCGCCCGTCAGAGTACTCCTTCCAATCGGAGCAAGCATTCTGTCGCCCGTCAGAGTACTCCATCCAATCGTAGCAAGCACTCTGTCGCCCGTCAGAGTACTCCATCCAATCGTAGCAAGCACTCTGTCGCCCGTCAGAGTACTCCTTCCAAACGCGGCAAGCATTCTGTCGGCCGTCAGAATACTCCTTCCAATCGGAGCAAGCATTCTGTCGCCCGTCAGAGTACTCCTTCCAATCGGAGCAAGCATCCTGTCGGCCGTCAGAGTACTCTATCCAATCGTAGCAAGCACTCTGTCGCCCGTCAGAGTACTATAAAATGAAGAGGAACGTAAAAATGAAATGATTTCCGTCTTTCCGACGAATAATATTCACCAGTTCTAAATACCAAAAAGCAATTTCCCATCGTCGCATGTCCTTCTGCGAACGTTGGAGGACATCCTCCCGTCGCTGCATATCCTTCAAAGTACTGAAGAGGGCTTACTTCTATAGAATCATGTCCTTCATAGAACGTTTGAGGATATGCTACGATATATTTACAGTTTATTATCTCTGTACGAAATAAAAACACTCTACCGATACTGGCAGAGTGCTTTACACAAACATATTATTAACTAAAACAAAAAACTGCGAAGGCGCAGCGACGCACGATAGATGCTGCGCCTTTTGAAAAATGGAATGAGAAAGGACTGAATCTTATTTATAACGGTCTATTAGATGCTGAGGAAGACGAACAATACAGATGTTCATCGAACGACCATCTTCGGAAAGCATAGCCGACTGTATTTCAATCTCTGTGCCATCGGGCTTGAACGTAGGGTGAACGTGGTCACGAGCCGTTGTCTTATGTCCTGCGCTGAGCAGAATGCGTTCTCCCGTATGGCGATCGATGAGCCACAATTCGCGGGCAAAGTCATCGCCAGCCACCCAGTGACCATCCTGTGAGCCAGCCACATGCCAGAAGTTATCACCTGGGACCTGACCTTCGAGCGTCAGTTCGCGTGTACGCATATTCACCACAGCAATGCCCGTGGCATATTCCTTAGTGCCTGAAGGCCCCCAGTCATCAGATGTGGCAAAGGACTCCAAACCATCAATCGTCTTCTTTTCACCCTTGTTGATGGGGCGATGGCCGATGATGGCTATCACAAGTTCATCATCGCTGATTACGGCCTCATGAGTCACCCAGTCATGCTCCGTCTCCCGATAGATGGGACGCAGCCCTGTGCCATCGGCATTACACATCCATGTGCGTTGCGGAGCTTTGCCGCCAGTTTCCCAACAGAAGATGACTTCGCCAGGATGCCAGGGATTGCCTTGGATGTGGCCTACCTTGAAATGAACAGCTACCACGGGCTCGGCCTTGCCTGTCGTGAGATCCATCTTACCAATGCCACCAGGGCCAGCACCCATATGGTGTGGACCGAAATTGGGAGCAATCTGCTCAGCAATGGGATACTTACGGGCAAACTCCTTGTCAAGACGGAAATAGACAAACGTCTCGCTACCGTCCAATGCCATATCACCTTCGCTGCACATCTCAATAGGGATAATGCCGCAGATGCGCTCGTATTCTTTCTTCTTCTGCAACTTGCCTGCTTCACTGTCGGTAAAGAGTTTCTCAAGGTTCACCTCGACTACCTCCATGCCCGTGCGCTTGCCCTCCTTATCCTTGACTTCGCGCATATGATATAGGTTCATCGACTTACGGGCCACGCAGAGCATACCGGTAAAACCTCCTTCGGTCACTTGTACAATGTCGCCCGTCTCCTCATTGACAGCCATGGCCTCGCCCTCTACACGATTCGAACGGAAGATGACCCACTTGCCATCCGAAGTCCACTGATTGTGGGTTTGATAGATCTTGGAGTCGCCAGTACCACTCTTGGAAGTAAGGAATACCAATTCTACACCCGTTTTCGGATCATTGATCACTTTACGCTCTGAAGGAAAACGACGACCCATCTGCGCCCAGGTGGATGCAGCAAATAAGACTGAAAGAAAAAAGATGATAGCTCTATACATGTTGTGTCTTTTATAAATCCGCTACAAAGATACACATTATTATAATATTAAAGGCAATTCCAACATTGATATTTTTCATAATGGCGGAAATCTGTATGCAGATTGACGCTTTTCCATACTAGCGTATAAGGTAGATTAGCAAAATCAATACAAAAAAAAAGACCCGAGCTATAGCAACTCGAGTCTCATATAAGGTGGCGGCTTCCTACTCTCCCGCTTTCGCAGTACCATCGGCGTTACAAGGTTTAACTTCTCTGT
>ONNR01000024.1 GCA_900319235.1 uncultured Prevotellaceae bacterium | reverse complement strand
ACCCGAGGTGCTGCCGCTCGACTTGCATGTGTTAGGCCTGTCGCTAGCGTTCATCCTGAGCCAGGATCAAACTCTTCGTTGTACTTTTTTTATCGTTTGTTTGATGCTGGCAATCAATAAAGTTATTGACGGTAAAGCTTTTGTCTTGCACTTGCTCTACCCTAAGTATGTGCTTGCTAATCTATTTGTCAATTTCAAACTTTCAAAGATCGTTTACTTCGATTATTGAAGGATAAGCGAAATAAAAAGCCGTTGCTGAGCAACGACTTGTGGGCGCTGAGGGATTCGAACCCCCGACCCTCTGCTTGTAAGGCAGACGCTCTGAACCAGCTGAGCTAAGCGCCCGAATTTTTTAAGAGGTCAGTAGCGGACTCGAACCGCTGTAGCTGGTTTTGCAGACCAGTGACTAAACCACTCATCCAACTGACCAAAAAAATTGTGGTGCCACCAGGAATCGAACCGGGGACACAAGGATTTTCAGTCCTTTGCTCTACCATCTGAGCTATGGCACCAAATGTCAATCTCGCGATTTTCTGGAGGCAAAATGGATTCGAAGTCATCCGCTTGGGGTTATTCTTCGAATGACCCAATCGGCCACGAAATAACGTGATCCGCTTGGGGTTCGAACCCAAGACCCCAACATTAAAAGTGTTGTGCTCTACCGACTGAGCTAGCGGATCGAAGTACGGAGGATGAGACTCGAACTCACACAGCCTAACGGCCACTACCCCCTCAAAGTAGCGTGTCTACCAATTTCACCACCTCCGCAAAGTCAGACTCAGAAGAGTCATCTTGATGTACCCAAACCCGGGGTCGAACCGGGACGGATTTCTCCATTGGTGTTTGAGACCAACGCGTCTACCGATTCCGCCATTTGGGCTGATGAGCGAAAAACGGGACTCGAACCCGCGACCCCGACCTTGGCAAGGTCGTGCTCTACCAACTGAGCTATTTTCGCAAAGGACATTGAATTAGTTGCGGAGAGCGGGATCGAACCACTGACCTCCAGGTTATGAGCCTGGCGAGCTACCACTGCTCCACTCCGCGATATAAAAGCCATTAGACAAGCTAACGCTTGCGGTGCGTACGGGACTCGAACCCGTGACCTCCGCCGTGACAGGGCGATATTCTAACCAACTGAACTAACGCACCAGGAACTATGCGATCCGAAGACCGTCCCGCAACAGCGGGAAGAAAAGCGGAGAGAGAGGGATTCGAACCCCCGGAACGTCGCCGTTCGCCGGTTTTCAAGACCGGTGTAATCGACCACTCTACCATCTCTCCAGTATAATCCCTGTAAAATGAACCGTAGCGAGACAGGGACTTGAACCCTGGACCTTCGGATTATGAATCCGACGCTCTAACCAGCTGAGCTATCTCGCCATCATGGTGACCTCGCAGGGGCTCGAACCCTGGACCCACTGATTAAGAGTCAGTTGCTCTACCAACTGAGCTACGAAGTCATAGACGGGAAGCGTTTCCGCTTCCGAAGATGTTTCTTATATCGTTTATCCTTCAATATGTCAAAGATCATTTGCGAGTCAGACTCGCTTGTGGTGGGCGCAGATGGATTCGAACCACCGAAGTCGTCGACAGCAGATTTACAGTCTGCCCCATTTGGCCACTCTGGAATACGCCCTAAAAAATCTGAGCCTCTTGTCGGATTCGAACCAACGACCCCGAGATTACAAATCACGTGCTCTGGCCAACTGAGCTAAAGAGGCAGATGCGCTTCAAGATGGGCTTGAACCAACGACCCCCTGATTAACAGTCAGGTGCTCTAACCAACTGAGCTATTGAAGCAGTATTAAAAAACCCCTCAGCCACCGACGAGGAAACTCAGATTGTGACTCCTACAGGATTCAAACCTGTAACCTTCTGATCCGTAGTCAGATGCTCTATTCAGTTGAGCTAAGGAGCCATCGTAGATCTTTCAAAGAACGAACATTTTGTGGTGTGTAGTCGGGGTACCAGGATTCGAACCTGGGACCCCCTGCTCCCAAAGCAGGTGCGCTAACCGGACTGCGCTACACCCCGTTTCTTGTTTTGCGGGTGCAAAGATAGCGCATTTATTTCAATCCTCCAAATTTTTTGGCAAGTTTTTTTGAAAAATGTTTTATTTTGGCCTCAAATGGGGTTCTTACAATCCAGTTTTGCTTTGTCTGTGCGGCAAAATCAATAATTTCTATCCGAGAAATAGTCTATCAGACACATCACAGCTTCACGAGCATCACTCTCGGGGAAGGTGGAGAGCAGTTTCTTGGCCTCGTAGGAGATATTCTTCATCTTTGCCTGTGCATATTCTATGCCTCCGATACTTTTGGCAAACTCCACCAACAGTGCCACCTGACTACCTGTCAATTCCTGGGGCTGCTCGATGATGGCCTTCATGCGAGCAGCTTCGTCGGCAGGTGCATGCTGCAAGGCATAGAGCAGCGGCAAAGTGATCTTACCCTCCATGATGTCATGGCCCGTAGGCTTGCCCACTTCCTTGGTCGAAGGATAATAGTCGAAGATATCGTCACGAATCTGGAAGACTATGCCCATCAGTTCCCCCACCTTTGCCAATCGCTCCTTGTCGGCTTCAGAGGCTTCGACACTAAGAGCGCCAATCTTCATGCATGCTGCAAAGAGCGATGCCGTCTTGCCACGAATCACCGAGAAATAGGCATCTTCGCTCAAGAGATGGGTACGCACGTTGGAAATCTGTTCCAACTCGCCTTCGACGAGCATCGTCACCATGTCGGACAAGACGCGAGAAATCTGCAACGACCCGGTGGCATTGCTACAATAAAGGCATTTCGACAAGAAGAAGTCGCCCATAAGCACAGCGACCTTGTTGTCCCAGATCTTATTGATGGTATCACTACCACGACGTGTAGAACTCTGATCGATAACATCGTCGTGCATCAATGTGGCATTATGGAGCAACTCCAAAGCGACAGCACCATAGGTAGTAGCTTCGTTGACATTGCCCAGCATCTTGGCAGCAAGAAGTGTCATAATGGGGCGCAACTGCTTGCCGCTACGCTCCAGAAAATAGTGAATAACAGAATCGGCCAAAGGCACCCGCGTGCGCAAAACGCCTTCAAACATATGTTCGAAATCGTTCAACTCCTCGGAAATACAATTTCTGACGCTGTTATATACTTGTGTCTTATCCATAGGAATGCAAATCTCTTCGTCTTTTTTAGAAATAGCGGCGCAAAGATACATCTTTTTTTGCACACTTGCAAATTTTTCAGGCACAAAGTTTTTCGCGCGCGTACATATAATATATATTAATGGAGCTATTTATTGACAAATCTGAAAAATAATTATCAATACTTTTGGAAATTTCGCAAAAAGGCATTATCTTTGCACCCGCAAACTGACATTTGCCATGTCGCGATGAAGCGACAGTTACGGCAACTTGGGGTGCTTCGCTTGTCCTGCAGGACTGTGAGGCTGAGATTAGACCCATTGAACCTGGCCAGGTAATTCTGGCAAGGGAACATGCAGAACCCCATCTCGTCTTATTATTCATTCTAATTTTTCTTCGCAAGATGAAAAAGGTATTGTTTATGGTTGCCATTCTGGCAACAAGTACAGGTATGGGGTTCGCTCTCTCCCCTACTTTAAATTCGGTCCCAACAGAACAGCAGGCCTCATCACATCGAGTAACCGGCACAGTCGTTGACGAGAACGGTGAGCCACTTCCCGGCGCACACATCATGCTCAAAGGGCGCAGCATCGGCACCATCACCGATGGCTCTGGCAATTTCTCTCTCAATGCAGCCAGTGGCACCGAACTGGTTGTACGCTATCTCGGCTATGAGGATCAGACATTCACGGCCGAACCTGGCACGAAGCAGCAGATTCGTATGACAGCGAGCAAGATTCACCAACTGAACGAAATAGTGGTCAAGTCGGTGAAAGCTCAGAAGGAAGCACCTTTCTCGAAGACCAATATCGAACAAGAGGAACTCGAAGAATTCTCGAAGACAGGACGCGAGTTACCCATGCTCTTCACCCACACTCCAGGTGTAGTTGCATACGGCGAAAATGGTCTGGGCACGGGTACCGTCTATATGCGCATACGTGGTGCCGCTGATTCACGCATAAATGTCACCCTCGACGGTGTGCCTCTCAACTCACCAGAAGACCAGTGTGTCTTCTGGGCCAATATGAACAGCTACGCATCGCTGCTTGGCGGCGCACAGATTCAGCGAGGCGTAGGCACCTCGTCCAATGGTGACGGTGCTTTCGGCGGCACCATCGCGCTGACCAGCAAGGCGCCCGACACCAAGCCATCGGCAGAAATAACCGGCTCCTATGGCTCCTACAACACCTTCAATGTCGGCGGCTCGTTCTCGACCGGCCTGTTTGCCAACCACTGGATCTTCGACGGGGCCTACCACGAGACCAGCACCGACGGCTATATGCATGGTACATCAGGACGCAGCGGCTCCTACTACGGAGGCCTCGCCTACATGGGTGACAAGTTCGTGGTGCGCCTCAAGAACTTCGGCAACTTCGAGAAGACAGGCCAGGCATGGAACGGCCTCGACACCGGTGACCTGCTCGACTGGAATTATGGCGGCATGGGCACAGGACTCTTCGAATACAAGGACTTCTATGAAGCAGGCCTCGGCAAGTACAACACACTCTACGAGCATCTCGTTGATGGCAGCGACCCCTCAAAGGGCACCGAACGCTACAAACTTTCCGATGGCTCGCTTTGGGACAAAACCACCGACAACTTCTGGCAGAACCGCACCATCCTCTCATTGGCTTGGGAAATCAACGACCATTGGACCACATCGGGTTCAGTACACTATACCCACGGCTACGGTTACTACAAGGAGTTCCGCTACAACAACAAACTCTCAAAATTCGGGTTCTCGAACTTCACGTTGAGCGATGGTTCGACTCTCAAACGCACAGACTTCGTGCGAAAGAAGGGACTCTCTCAGGACTTCCTGGGCTTTGTTTGGAATGCTAACTACAAGGACGAGCACTGGGATATCATCGGAGGCCTCTCACTCCAGAACTTCTGGTCGAACCATTTCGGTTACATCACGTACATTGCCAATAACGAGATGAGCAACAAGTACCTGAATAACGGCGATTACCAATATTACGACAGCGATGCCGACAAGCTTGATGGCAACATCTTCGTCAAGGCCACCTATCATCTCACCGACCAATGGGACATCTTTGCTGATGTACAGTATCGTCACGTCTCCTACACCACCGATGGCATCAACGACAAATTCGTCTCCACCGATAACGGATATGTCAACCAACGTCTCGACATCGACAAGAAGTACGACTTCGTCAATCCAAAAGTGGGCATCAGCTTCCATCAGGATGGACATCACGCCTTCGCATCGTTTGCCATGAGCAATCGTGAACCCGAGCGCAACAACTTCACCGACAATTACAACTACCCTGCACCCAAGGCCGAACAACTTCTCGACACCGAGATTGGCTATAACTATATGGCCAAGCGTTGGGCAGTAGGCGCCAACCTCTACTGGATGCACTACAAAGACCAGTTTGTACAGACCGGAGAATTGAGCGACATTGGCGAAAACCTGACCACCAACATCGACAAGTCATATCGACTCGGCATAGAACTCACCGCAGCATGGACCATCCTTCCTGGACTCACCATCGAGGGCAATGCAGCACTCAGCCAGAACAAGATCAAGGATTTCAACGAGCATATCGAAAACTGGGACGACTGGGAGGGCAACACCAACGCCAATGGCAAGGCTTATGATGGTGATGGCTTCGACGTGATTCACTACGATAACAGCACACTTGCCTTCTCGCCTTCGGTCATTCTCAACGGATTTATCACCTACCGAAAGAACGGGCTCACGGCTACCTGGCACACCAACTACGTGTCGCGTCAGTATCTCGACAACACCGAGTGCAAGCAGCGCTCATTGCCGAGTTTCTCTACCAGTGACCTCTCGGCCAACTATGTGTTCAACTTCAAGAACAAAGGCATCAAGGAGATGATTCTTGGTTTCAACATCAACAACATCTTCGACCTGCACTATGCCGCTTCGGGCTGGGTTTATTCGGCCATTTACGAGAGCGGCGGCAATCCTAACAGCAACCGCTACACCGAAATCGGCTACATCCCACAAGCCGGCACGACGGTTATGAGCAACATCACACTGAGATTCTAAACTTGATATGGAATTTTTGACCGCGCATTGGCTTGACATCATAACCACCATCCTCGGCCTGGCCTATATTCTGCTGGAATATCGGGCGAGCATCTGGATGTGGCTCGTCGGCTTCCTCATGCAAGCTCTCGGCATCGTGCTCTATTATCAGAAAGGGCTTTATGCCGACTGCGGCATGGAGTTCTACTACCTTTCGATGACCATTTACGGCTATTGGCGGTGGGTGCATGGAGGCAAGAAGAGCAAGGAACTGCCCATCCGCCCATTCCCACGTCGCCTCATCCTGCCTTGGCTCGCGCTTATGGCGGCCATCTGGGGCATCATCTACTGGCTACTGGTAACGTTCACCAATAGCAATGTGCCTTTAGCAGACAGCTTTACCACGGCCTTGAGTCTTGTTGGCATCTGGGCTTTGGCACACAAGTACCTCGAGCAATGGCTCATTTGGATTGCCGTCGATGTCGTCACCTGCATCCTCTACTTCTATAAGGATATCCCCTTCAAGGCCAGCCTCTATGCCCTTTACGTCATCATCGCCGTTTTCGGCTTCTTCAAGTGGAAGCAACTGATGAAGGAACAACATATCTAAGTTCTAACGCACATTAGCCCTTTCTCTATCAAAACAAGATGGCACAATCCTTACGGGTCGCGCCATCTTGTCGTTATAAATAATTATTTATTCCTTCGTTACTCCACAAGGCAGGACAAACTTAACCTCCTTGAACCAATAACTTCGCACTTCGCCCGAAGGCAATCGAAGCATAAGCGGCCCCTGTGCATCAACTCCTGCAATCTCGGCATCGAAATGTTCGTCCTTTGTCGGGTCATAATATGCATAATAGCCATCCTTACGATAGAGGCGTTGCATATAACGCTCTCGTATGGTGACAGCCATCTCCATGTTGTCGCGCAAAGAATGATAAAGTTCAACGATATGTTTTGTCGCCAAATCCAAGACAGTCAGTGGATTGGTCTGGATGCCAAGCATCTTCAATGAAACCGGATTGGGAGCATTGCCGATCCACTTTTCCTGATTGACGTTGATGCCTACACCGAGCACACTATGCTGCAAGGTGCCACCCATCAGACGATTCTCGATGAGGATGCCGCACAGCTTACCGTCGCCTGCATAAATGTCATTGGGCCACTTGATGCTCAACTTGACATCGTCCTGCAACTGCTGTGCACAAATCAATTCGTCGAGTGCTTCCACGATACCCAAACTGCAGATTTGACTGAGGAGGAACTGCTCCTTGATGGGCAGGAACGTTGGACAGAGCAGCATCGAGAAAAGGATATTCTTATCCATCTCCGACTCCCAACTGTTACCCATCTGTCCGCGTCCTGCGGTCTGTCGGAGCGTATAAATGACCGTTGTATCGGGCAAGGTTGTCCCTTGAGCCAGAAGATCGAGCAGATAGGTATTGGTAGATTGCACCTCGGGCAAATGGTAACGCTTCTTCATAGCCTCCAGGCTGAATTCGCATCCGCAATAGAGCTGGTTGTAGAAACCGTTCTCCTTGAGCAGTTCGTTGCGACGCTGTTGCAGACCTCCCTTGCGCCAGTTACGATCGTCGAAGCGGACAGTTTTGCCCGTCTCCTCCGATACTTTCTTTGCGGCCCAATGCCCCGCTTCGTTGATTTGAGTGAGCGACTTCCAGCGACTCGATGCCAATGTCGTAGTGAACACCTCAAAGCCCAGTTCTACTGCCTTACGTGCCGCATGGAGCAATCGCATCTTGAAGCATTGCAGGCAACGTGCGCCACGTTCTGGCTCCATCTCCATTCCCTTCACCTGGCAACGCCAAGCCTCATGATCGTAGTCATCGTCGATGATGTCCAAATCCAACGAAGCAGCATAGCGCGTGCATTCATTCTTGCGAATCAGATATTCTTCCTCGGGGAAGATGTTGGGATTGAAGTAATAGAGTGTGGGACGCACGTCGTGGGCCAACATCCATTCGATGATGGCACTCGAACATGGGGCACAGCAGCAGTGCAACAGCACTTCATTTTCAGCTCTTTGCATTGTTATATAAAAAAGCCAGCCGGACACAAATGAAGGACCGGCTGGGTATAAAATGATTAACTGTTTTCTAATCTCAACCTGGACAGGTTACTTGAAGATTGCCCAAGCCACATAAATCAGGGCAGCTGCGTAAGCTGCAAGAGTTCCCATCATAACGGGTCTCTTATTCATAAAATTCATCATACCTTAAATAATTAAATAGTTTCTTTGGTCCGCTTCCGGGACTAATATTCTTTGTTTTTGCGGTGCAAAATTACGATGAATTTGTGGTATGACAAAGGGAAACGCCCTAAAATCGAACGTTTCGAGAGTTTTTCAGCCGATATTTACGCGAATTTGGCAAATCGGGGAGGCAAAATAAAGGTCGATAGACGGATATCAGTCATCGCCCCAGATAGAACGGTTTGGAGCTTTTGAAGCGCCATCTACATCAGAATTGAGATTGACACTTAAAGTTTCTTTATTATCAGAACCATTACTTGTGACGATGAGATCAGCCTCATCCAATAGGACGACACGAACAGACGGTGTATTATATTGCTTCAGCATATTGAATACCAATAGTAATTAAATTATTAAGCGCCCAAAAGGCCTGCAAAGATAGTAACATTCCACGAAACGACCAAAGAAAAAAGCAAAAAAGTGTTTTTTGCATTTCACTTTTTGCTTCATTACCTTCAGAATAGCCCTTTTTATCGCTTTTTCGAGAAGAAATCCTTCACCAATTGCAAAGATTCCTCTTCGAGAATGCCTCCTACAACCTGTGTCTTGGGGTGCAATGCCTTGGGAGCGAAGAGAGCATAACCCCGACGTGGATCGGGAGCACCATAGACGATGCGGGAGATCTGACTCCATCCCAATGCGCCTGCACACATCACGCAAGGTTCAAGAGTAACATAAAGTGTACAGTCAGTAAGATATTTACCGCCCAGCGTTTCGGCAGCTGCCGTGATAGCCTGCATCTCGGCATGCGCTGTAACGTCGCGGAGCGTCTGGGTGAGGTTGTGTGTGCGAGCCAGAATGCGGTCGCGGCACACGATGACGGCGCCAACTGGAATCTCTCCCTCTTCGGCTGCTTGTCGTGCCTCGATCAAAGCCTGTCGCATATAGTATTCGTCGGTCATCACTTTACGCTGAAATAATCCGCATCGGGATAAGGGATATAAAGACCGCTCACCGAAGCCTGTGGATACATGGCTCCGTTTTCGGTCAAACTGATGCCAATAGCCTCGAAGTCAATCATCCGTGCCAAGAGGAAAATGGTCTTCTGGTCGGGCAAAGAAGGATAGCCCACAGCGGGACGAATGCCACCCCATTGGTTTTCCGCCTTTAGTTTTTGCGAAAGATACTCCGAAGCTGCTTCAGCAAGCCGATCGCCCACAGTCTGGAGCAAAAGAACATCGTAGTCGTTGCCACCCTGACTCTGCTTGAGCGTCTCAAGACGTTGCACGAACTTCTCACTCACCGTACACGCAAAGGCGCCCACACAGTCGTTGACATAATCACAAAGAGCGAGGCACGTGCCCATCTCCTTCTGCTGGCGAGGAGTCGGAATGTCGAGTGTCTGATTGCAACAGGGACAATTCAGGTCATGCCCATTTCGACGAAACGTCACACGAATCCTGTCTTCAAGTCCGACTGCAAGATAGAATGCCTGCGTCACGCGCACAGCATATTCCTGTCCTTCGGCAATCTGAGCCAGGAGGTGATCTGCATCATAACGAAGCTTCTTGCCTTCCTCACTGTCCTCCTTCACACGCCATGCCCAGAAGAAATACGTCCAATCGATGTGAGGAATGAGGTCGCGAACAAGTATTGGAGGCAAAACACGGGCTCCATAGAATGGTGGAACAACTTTGGGATATTTTTGCCAATCGACCTTCAACCTGCGCTGCAACGGCGATGCCTCGCCCAAAGTTCGGCTGGTCTGTTCATACACCTTGTCGCGCAACTGACGCTGAGACTGTTGCTGACGAATACGTTCCTGCTCGACACGATTGGCGTCTATCACTTGTTCTCGAGTAGCAGGATCGAGTAACTTCATCGCCAATACAGGATTGCTGGCAGCGTCACGCACATGGAATACGGGACCTTCATAGCAAGGAGCAATCTTCACAGCCGTATGCACAGGTGAAGTTGTGGCTCCACCTACAATCAGCGGGATATCAAGTCCTTCGGCTTGCATAGCCCGCGCCACGACACACATCTCTTCGAGGCTTGGAGTAATCAGTCCCGAAAGACAAACGATGTCGATGGTTTGCTCACGGATAGTGGCAAGAATCTTCTCGACGGGTACCATCACACCGAGGTCAACCACTTCGAAACCATTGCAGGCAAGAATTACGCCTACGATGTTCTTGCCGATGTCGTGCACATCACCTTTCACCGTCGCTATGAGTATTCGGCCACGCGAGGGTGCTTTTGCAGAGACGTCGGAAGACTGTTCGCTTTTGATATAGGGATCAAGAATCTCAACTGCCTTCTTCATCGTACGTGCCGTCTTGACGACCTGGGGCAGGAACATCTTTCCTTCTCCAAAGAGACGCCCAACCTCATTCATTCCCTCCATCAATGGGCCCGAAATGATCGAAAGTGGAGAATCGCCTCTTGCAAGCAATTCCTTCAGGTCGGTGTCGAGCGTAGTGGTTAGACCCTTCAGAAGTGCATCCTGCAATCGCAGTTCTGGAGTATTAACTATTGGTTTCTGAGCAACGTGAGGGATGTCTCGTTCCGCAATTGTCTTCTCAACAGGCTGCGGCATCGTCGAGAAAATCGCTTTCGGATCATATTTCAAGCCAGCCTCTTTTGCCGCCGACTGTGCCTCACTCATCTTTTGAGCAATCTCAATGAGGTCCTCGCTGGCATCTGTAGCCGAATTCAAAACCACCTCGGTAATGGCCATACGCAGTTCGAGGGGGATTGTCTTATATGACACCTCGGTGGCTGGATTCATGATGGCCATGCCCATTCCATTGGCAATGGCATGATGCAAGAAGACCGAGTGCATCGATTCGCGCAGAAAATTGTTACCACGGAAGGCAAATGAGAGATTCGACAGTCCACCCGAGACGCGAACTCCAGGCAAGTTGTCGGTTACCCAACGAGTTGCACGAATGAAGTCCTGCGCATAGGCAGCATGTTCAGGCATACCCGTAGCGATGGTCAGTACATTGGGATCAAAGATGATATCCTCGGGAGCAAAGCCTACCTCTTCAGTGAGCAACTTATACATACGCTGACAAACCTTGATGCGTCGCTCATAATCGGTAGCCTGCCCTTCTTCGTCGAAACACATAGCGATGACTGCAGCACCGAGCCGCTTCACGACACGTGCCTTGGCAAGGAAGTCCGCCTCTCCCATCTTCAAACTGATGGAATTAACAATGCCTTTTCCTTGACAACACTTCAACCCTGCCTCAATCACCTCGAAGCGCGAACTATCAATCATAATCGGCACACGACTGATGGAGGGATCGGAAGCCACAAGATTGAGAAAAGTCTGCACTTCCTGCTTCGCGTCGAGCATACCATCATCCATGTTGACATCGATGACCATTGCTCCATCCTCCACCTGTTTGCGTGCGATGTCGAGCGCCTCGTCGTAGTGTTTCTCTCCAATGAGTCGCAGGAACTTTCGACTACCAGCCACATTGCATCGCTCGCCCACTTTGACGAATGTTCTTGAATCAGCCTTCAGCACATCAAGACCGGAAAGCAATAAAGGTTGCACTCCCTTTCTTGACTTCGGGACACGTTTCGTGTAAGAATCAGGCAGACTATCAAGCATCGAGCGCATTGCAGAAATATGTGCAGGTGTCGTTCCACAACATCCACCTATTATATTGACCAGATGCTCCTCAAGGTAGGGCGACATCTGACGCACCATATCCTCGGGACTATCCTCGTAAGCACCGAACTCATTGGGCAATCCGGCATTCGGATGACAACTTACGAATGTGGGCGCAAATGCCGACATCTGACGCAGGTAAGGCAACATACCATCTGCTCCCAATCCGCAGTTCAAGCCGACACAAAGGGGATTGGCATGCATTACTGACGTAATGAAAGCCTCAACCGTCTGTCCGCTCAACGTTCGCCCACTGGCATCGCTCACCGTCATACTCAGCAAGATCTCGGGTGCTCCTGCCTTCAAGCAGGCGCTGATGGCAGCCTTGGCATTGAGCGTGTCGAAAATTGTCTCGATGAGGATACCATCGACACCTTCTTCGACGAGCACCTGTATCTGCTCGAGATAAGCCGCTTCGAGTTGGTCGAAAGTAATGGAACGAGCTGCAGGATCGTCTGCATCCTCGCTCATCGATAGCATCTTGCTTGTGGGGCCCACATCGCCCAGTACAAAAACCTGGTGGACCTTGGCTTCGGAAGCTGCCTGTCGAGCCAGTCGCACAGCTGCACGATTCATAGCCTCAATCTGCTCATCGAGATGATAGTCGTGCTGCGAAATACGCTGCGAAGAGAATGTATTGGTGGTAATAACATCCGCACCGGCAGCCACATAGCGCCGATGTATATCAAGGATCGCCTCCGGATCGGTGAGCGAGAGATGATCATTGTTGCCTTTCATCAGCAACGAACCCATCGCTCCGTCCAGAAGAAGAATTCTATCGTTAAAAGCCTCCCTTAATGTCATAAAGGAAATACTTAAATGGCAGACATGATCTTCACAATCTGATTGGCAGCATTCATCGAATAGAAGTGGAGACAAGGCACCTCGCGGTCCTTCAACTCGCGACACTGGCGAATAAGCCATTCGACTCCCACTTCCTTCACGTCGTCATTGGTCTGACACTTCTCAAGCATCCGCACCAGTTTCTCGGGAAAATCGATATGGAAAGTGCGTGGCAGCATAGCCCGCTGATTGAGGGTAGTGAGGGGTTTCAATCCGGGGACTATCGGTACATTGATTCCTATCTCGCGACAACGCTTCACAAAGTCAAAGTACTTCTTGTTATCGAAGAACATCTGCGTCGAAACATATCCCGCGCCCAAGTCCACCTTGCGCTTCAAGGCACGCAAATCGGCTGCCGGACTCATAGCCTCTTCGTGCTTCTCAGGATAACCTGCCACGCCGTAGGTGAAAGGCATCTCACGTGTCAACTCATGCTGTCCGCCGTAGAGGAGTTTTCCCTTGTTGAACTCGTTGATTTGCTCACAAAGTTCGCTGGCATACTGCAGGCCTCCCTCTTTGGGGATGAAGCGGCTGTCCTGTTTCGACTTGTCACCACGCAGCACGAGCAAGTCATGCATTCCGAGAAAAGCAAGATCCATCAATTCGTTCTCGGTGTCCTGTTGCGAATAGCCCGAACAGATGACATGGGGCACAACGGGAACATTATAGCGCTGCTTGATGGCATAACTGATGGGCACGGTGCCAGGGCGAAGACGCTCCTCTACACGGCGATACTGACCGGGAGCCAACTCCTTATAGACATAGTCGCTGCGATGGGTCGTCACTTCGATGAATGCAGGATTAAATACGATCAGACGATCGATGGTATCGTAAATCTGTTCGAGGCTCTTCCCACGCAACGGGGGCAATACCTCAAACGAGAATAACGTCTCTTTGGTACAACGCAGAATCTCTGATACGCTCATAAAAAAGAATTTTGGAGTTGCAAAGATACATATTATTATTTAAAATGTAAGGGTTTTCGAAAAAAAACACTCAATTCTGCCGAAAAAAGACAAAAATTTTGTATATTTGCGCGCTAAAATGAATAATAAAAAGCAAAATTGAGTAATTAAAAAGGATTCCAATAACTCTGAAGACTCCGAGAACTCAGAATATTTAGAACAAAAACAATATGGCACAAGTAAAACCAAGTATCCCCAAGGGAACACGCGACTTCTCGCCTGTCGAGATGGCCAAGCGCAACTACATCTTCAACACCATACGTGACGTCTATGGCCTCTACGGCTACCAGCAGATCGAAACTCCTTCGATGGAGAACCTTTCAACACTGATGGGCAAGTATGGTGAAGAGGGCGACAAACTGCTCTTCAAGATTCTCGACTCGGGCAACTTCCTCGCCGACGTCAAACCCGAGGAACTTCAGGATGGCGGCACAGCCAAGCTTGCAGCACGCATCTGCGAGAAAGGTCTGCGCTACGACCTCACCGTCCCCTTCGCACGCTTTGTGGTGATGCACCAGAATGAACTTGCCTTCCCCTTCAAGCGCTATCAGATTCAGCCCGTATGGCGTGCTGACCGTCCACAGAAAGGCCGCTACCGCGAATTCTTTCAGTGTGATGCTGATGTAGTGGGTTCCGACTCGCTGCTCAACGAAGTGGAGCTCATCCAGATCATCGACGAAGTGTTCCGCCGTTTCGGCATCCGTGTGGCCATCAAGATGAACAACCGCAAGATCCTTGCCGGCATCGCTGATGTCATCGGCGCCCCTGAACTACTGGTCGATATCACCGTTGCCATCGACAAACTCGACAAGATCGGCCTCGACAATGTGAATGCCGAACTTCGCGAAAAGGGGCTTGGCGAGGAGCAGATTGCCAAACTGCAGCCCATTATCAAACTGGAAGGTGAGAACCGACAGAAACTTGCCACCATCCGCGAGACATTGGCACAGTCGGAAGTTGGCGTAAAGGGCGTTGATGAACTTGAGTATATCCTGAACAAGGTTGATAAACTGGGCGGCACAGATTGTCAGCTCGATATTGACCTCACACTGGCCCGTGGCCTCAACTACTACACAGGTGCCATCTTCGAGGTGAAAGCACTCGACGTGGAGATGGGTTCCATCACAGGCGGCGGCCGCTACGACAACCTTACGGGCGTATTCGGTATGCCAGGTATGTCGGGAGTAGGCATCTCATTCGGTGCCGACCGCATCTATGACGTACTCAACCAGCTCAACCTATACCCCACCGATGCCCTGCAATCGACACAAGTGCTCTTCGTAACCTTCGGCGAGGCCGAGCAGGACTTCTGTCTGCCCCTCCTTGCCGCACTTCGCAAGGCTGGCATCCGTGCCGAAGTATATCCTGAAGCACGCGCCAAGATGAAGAAGCAGATGACCTATGCCAACGCCAAGCAGATTCCCTACGTTGTCATCGTAGGCTCGGAAGAAGTGGCTTCGGGTGAGGTTTCGCTCAAGAATATGATTACCGGAGAACAGGTCAAGGTGAAAGCTGACGAACTTGTATCCAATTTTACCAAATAAAGGGAACAACCTTTCTTAACCCTTAAGAACTCTAATGAAAACCTCAACAATCCTTTGTGCAATGGCCGTTACTACATTCACTTTGGCCAGCTGCACTGACCGTAACGCAAATAACGATATGGAAAATCCTTTCCTCGTAGAATCCACCCTTCCTCATGGTGCATTTCCCTTCGACAAACTCAAAACCGAACATTATAAGCCGGCATTCGAGGCTGGCATCGAGGAGCATAACAAGGAGATTGACGCTATCGTCAACAATCCCGAAGCTCCCACTTTCGAGAACACAATCGCTGCTCTTGACTACAGTGGTGGCCTCCTGAACCGCGTAGCCGGCATCTTCTATAACCTGCACGAGTGCGATGGCACCGACGAGATGCTCGCCCTCGGTGAAGAACTGCAGCCAATGATGAGCCAGCACAGCCTCGACATCAGCCTCAACGAGAAACTGTTCGAGCGCATCCAGCAGGTATGGAACGACAATGCCGACCCCAAGGCCACCTCGCTCACCACCGAGCAATATCGCCTGTTGAAAGATACCTACGAAAGTTATGTTCGCAGTGGCGCCACCCTCAAGGGCGAGAAACGCGAGCGTTGGCGCCAGGTGAGCGCCGAACTCGACAGCCTTACCCTCGTCTTCGGACAAAACGTGCAGAAGGCTACAGGCACATGGAAGTACCAACTCAATCCCGAGACCGACCTTGCAGGACTTCCCGGCTTCGTTACCGAAGCACTCAAGCAGAAGGATTATCAGATCGGACTTCTTGCTACCGACTATCGTCCGTTCATGACCTATTCGAGCCGTCGCGACCTTCGCGAACTGCTTTACAAGGCATACAACTCGCGCTGTGTTGGCGGAGAATTCGACAATACCGAAAACATACGCAAGATTGCCACGCTGCGTCAAGAGAAAGCCGATCTGCTGGGTTACGAGACTTTTGCCGATTTGCGCCTTACCAACACCATGGCGCATACGCCCAATGCGGTCAACAGCCTGCTTAATCAGTTGCTCAAGGCATATAAGCAGCCCGCCTTGAACGATGTCAAGGAGGTGGCAGCCTTTGCAGCAAAGGATGGCGTCAAGGATCTGATGCCTTGGGACTTCAGCTACTATAGCGAGAAGCTCAAGGCCCAGAAGTACAACGTCAGCGATGCACAGGTCAAGCCCTATCTCTCCCTCGAAAAGGTCAAGAAGGGTGTGTTCGGCCTGGCCGAGCGCCTCTATGGTGTAACCTTCCACAAGATTGACGTGCCCGTATATAACGAGGCTGCCGAATGCTTCGAGGTGCTTGATGCCGACTCATCTTATCTTGGCCTCCTCTACACCGACTTCTTCCCACGCGAGGTGAAGCGTCCCGGTGCATGGATGACCGAGTTCAAGGGACAGTGGCGTGAAAAGGATGGCACCGACAGCCGTCCGCACATCCAGATTGTAATGTCGTTCAGCAAACCTATTGGTCAGCCCGGTGACTCGACATATGTACCAGCCCTTCTGACCTATGACGAGTGCACTACATTCCTGCACGAGTTCGGACATTCACTGCATGGCCTCCTCACCAAGTGTACCTACAAGGGACAAAGCGGCACCAATGTAGCTCATGACTTCGTGGAATTGCCTTCGCAGTTCAACGAGAACTTCATGCGCGAAAAGGAGTTCCTCGACACCTTCGCTGCCGATTACCAGACGGGCGAAAAGATTCCACAGGATCTTGTGGACCGCATACAGGACGCTTCGAACTTCCAGGCTGCCTACGCCTGCGTACGCCAGCTTTCGTTCGGTATGCTTGATATGCAGTTCCATACCCTGGGCAAGGGCAACGTTGGGGGCAACACAAACGAGATTACAGCACGCTTCCCTCAGCTCCAGGACATTGAGCAGTTTGAGGCAGATGCCATGGCCCCCACGCAGGTTCTGCCTCGTGTCGATGGCTCTATGATGGCCACTTCGTTCACCCACATCTTCAGTGGAGGTTATGCTGCCGGCTATTACGGCTACAAGTGGGCCGAGATGCTCGATGCCGACGCATTCGCTGTATTCCAGAAGGAAGGTCTGTTCAATCCCGAAACGGCCAAGCGTTTCCGTCACCTGCTTGAAAGTGGTGACACTGTGGATCCTGCCGAACTCTACCGACAGTTCAAGGGAGCCGATCCCGACATCAATGCCCTGATGCGTCGTGACGGCATAATCAAGTAATTATGATCTTAGACATCGTATATATTCTTTTGGGATTGGCGCTTCTTGTCAAGGGAGGCGATTATCTCGTCGATGGTTCGGTGGCCATTGCCAAGCGTGCCAAGCTCAGCGAAATGGTCATCGGACTCACCGTGGTAGGTTTCGGTACTTCCATGCCGGAACTCTTGGTTTCGGCTCAATCGGCATGGATGGGCAACTCTGGTATCGCCATCGGTAATGTCGTGGGTTCCAATATCTCAAACATTGCATTGATCCTTGGCCTCACGTCTATCGTGAATGTGATTCCAGCACAAAAGATAACGCTCAAGATTGATCTTCCGTTCATGCTCCTTTCCTTTGTCCTTTTTGTGGCAATAGCCATGACGGGCTCTGTGGGGCGTGTAGCGGGTGTTATCGGAGTCCTGATGCTCATTTGCTTCGTGTCTTACCAGGTTCGTCAGTCGCGCAAAGCCGAAGCCGCACTTGCGAAAGAGAATCCCGAAGCTCATGCCGAAGCCGAGCTGATGGCTCTCTGGAAAGCCTTGTTGCTGGTCCTTGTCTCATTCCTTGCCATGGTCTTTGGTGCCAATATCCTAGTAGAAGGAGCTTCCAACATTGCCCGCCTCTTAGGGGTAACCGACCGCGTCATCGGTCTAACCATCGTGGCTATCGGCACTTCTCTGCCCGAACTTTTCTCCAGCGTCATGGCTGCCGTCAAGGGCAAGACTGACATGGCCATCGGCAACATCATCGGGTCAGTAACCTTCAATATCCTTTGTGTAATCGGCGTGTCATCTATCATCACACCGATTATGGACACCAACATCGGTTTTGCCTTCGACTATGCACTGATGATCTTCCTGGGCGTACTGCTTTGGTTGTTCCTACGTTCTAAGCATCTGCTCGAACGATGGGAAGGTGTCATACTTACCATTATCTTTATAGCATATCTTACAAAAACCGTTGTCGTAGGATAAAAATTCAGGACAATGACCAAAGACGAACTACGCAAACAGATCAAAGAGGAAATAAAGAAACTGAGCGCCGCAGAACGCGACACCCAGTCTCTCTATGTCTGTCTGCAGGTCATTGGTTCCGCAGAATGGCAACAGGCCGAAACCGTGCTTCTCTATGCCGCCCTGCCTGACGAGGTCAATCTGCAGCTGCTCATCGACGATGCAATGGGTTCGGGCAAAAAGGTCATCCTGCCCGTTGTCGATGGCGATACGCTAAGGCTCCGGAAATACGACCCACAGCAAACCACAACGCAAGGGAAATTCCACATCGAGGAACCCACCGAAGCCTGCGAGGAACTGACCAATCTGACATCAATTGACCTTGCCATCATCCCCGGTCGAGCATTTAGCCGAAAAGGACATCGTATGGGACGCGGCAAGGGCTACTACGACAAGCTGCTGCCCGCATTGGATTGCCCGAAGTGGGGCGTATGCTTCACCTGTCAGCTGCAACGGATGGTTCCCTGCGACGAATGGGACGTAAGAATGAACAAGGTGGTGACTGCTTAGTCACCACCTTGTTTTGGTTATGAGGGGGATTCGTTTTTCGTTATTGCGGAATTTCGGAATCACGATATTCCGGTATAACGGTATCACGGCATATCAGGATTTCGGTAAAAAACGAACCCGAAGCCGCCACCCGTCGCCTTACCAGTTGATTCCCTTCCCCGCCTTGAGCGTATTCTTCATCAGCGAGCAGATGGTCATAGGGCCAACGCCGCCGGGAACGGGCGTGATGAAGGCGCACTTGGGAGCCACTTCGTCGAACTTGACGTCGCCTTTCAGCTTGAAGCCCGACTTCTTGGTGGCATCGGGTACGCGGGTGGTGCCTACATCGATGACCGTAGCTCCCTCCTTCACCATATCGGCGGTGACGAACTCTGGCTGGCCAATGGCTGCGATAAGGATATCAGCCGAAGCACAGATTTCCTTGAGGTTCTCCGAAGCGCTGTGGCAGACGGTCACCGTCGAGTTGCCGGGGTAGGCCTTCTGCATCATCAGCGAAGCTACAGGCTTGCCCACGATGTTCGAACGTCCGAGAACCACGCAATGCTTGCCCTTGGTAGGAATATTATAGCGCTCGAGCAGATCCATAATGCCCATTGGCGTAGCGCTCACGAAGCATGGGAGACCAATGGAAAGACGTCCAACGTTGACTGGATGGAATCCGTCCACATCCTTGCGGTAATCGATAGCCTCAATGATCTTCTGGCTGTTGATGTGCTTCGGCAAAGGAAGCTGCACAATGAAGCCATCGATCTCGGGATTCTTGTTCAGTTCGTCCACCTTGGCAAGGAGTTCCTCCTCGGTGACATCACTCTCGAAACGTATCAGTGAAGAAGTAAATCCACACTCAGCACAAGCCTTTACCTTGGCTGCCACATAGGTCTCCGAGCCGCCATCATGGCCCACCAGGACAGCAGCCAGATGGGGAGCACGTTTGCCTTCGGCCAGCATCTGCTGGACTTCTGCTGCTATCTCTTGCTTAATGGCCGCAGCAGTAGCCTTTCCATCTATCAATGTCATAATTGTCTGAATTTAGGTTTGCAAATGTAATGCAAATTATTCAATTGGCCAAATTTCGAAGACAATAAAAGACTTTATCCCCGTTTTTTATGCAGAAATGGCGTTTTTTGTTCGATACAAATTATCTTTGCAATATGAAATGGCACAAGTTCCACACCCTTAGGCATACAATGTTCTTCCTCCGATTATTGACATTGTCTTTCGTTCTGCTGATGGCAGAAGGAGATGCTTATTCGCAGCTTAGGAAAGAGGCCAAGCGTGAACCTCTGATCAACGAATGGGGAATTGGCTATGGTGCTGGTTCGCCTTTTGGAGCCACGGAATGGAGATCGGTCAAGAACTCGGAATTCACACAGAAATTTAGCCAGATGTGGCAACTGAATATCGGGCACCAGTTCTCATCGAAGGATTATGGAGCTGCTCCAAAGGGCTATTATTACCCTACTCTCGGCATGTTTTTCCAATGGCTGGACTATAGTCATCTGAAGATACGGGGTGTGGAACCCATCTTTCCTAAAAGCAAGACTTCCGATTACGGGCAGATTGCCACGTTTGGCATTACCTTGCACCAGTACTGCTGGACAAACGGCAGATGGCGCGGATATCTGAATCAGGAAACGGGAGCTGCCTACGTCTTCAATCCCGTCTATGAAGTCCCCAGTTGGGTTACTCTCTCCAAGCCTTGGCAAATATTTGTAGGGTTCGGGTGGTTCTTCGCCTACGAGATCAAAGGTGGGGAAATAGCCTTCGGTCCGCAATTCACGCATCTCAGCAACAGTGGACTTGCGAACTACAACACTGGTATCAACAACTTCTCGCTTTCGCTGCGCTACCGACACAAGACTTTGAAGGAAATACAGAAGTGCAAGCCCGAGGAAGCCCTCATCGAAAAAGATGGCAGGAAGTTCCGATCACACTTCTATGGAAGCGTGATGACGGGATATGGTAAAGTGTATTTCGAAGACCCGAATTCTGCCGTACAAATCACCATGATGGTGGATGCAATGTATAAAATCGACCCAAACAACGGCATTGGCGTGGGTCTGGACTACTATCACAACGATAATCCCGACCGAACCGACCAAAAAGATTATATCGGTGCGGGCATCAAATATGACCGATGGTTCGGGCCCTTTGTCATCCACGTGCAGGTCGGCTCCTATTTGAACGGCAAACGCCCTATAAAATATAAAGGAACCGCGCGAATCTATGAAAATATCGGATACAAATACGTGATGTTCCGCCATAAAACCATATCTCCTTACATAGGATTCTACACTAAAGGCAATGGTTTCGAGGCCGAGCAGATGTCATTTGCACTGGGATGTACTATTCAGTAATAAAAAAAGTTGAGCAACAGCCCAACTTTTTTCTTTGACTTACATTCCGAAGCCCTTGCCTCGCATCTTGGAGGCCATCTGTTGCATCTGCATCAGCGCACGAGGATTACCCTTCAGGTCGTTCATCTTCTTCATCACCTTGCGCATATCATCGAACTGCTTAACAAGGCGGTTCACTTCCTGGATGTTGGTGCCCGAACCCTTGGCGATGCGCATCTTACGGCTCTGGTTCATCACCTCGGGATGCTCACGCTCAAAAGGTGTCATCGACTGGATGATGGCCTCAACACTCTTGAAAGAGTTGTTGTCGATGTCCACATCCTTGATGGCCTTGCCCACACCAGGAATCATCGAAGCGAGATCCTTGATGTTGCCCATCTTCTTGATCTGCTGAATCTGCTCGAAGAAGTCGTTGAAGTCGAACTTGTTCTTCGCAATCTTCTTCTGCAGCTTCTTGGCCTCCTCTTCGTCGTACTGCTGCTGGGCACGTTCGACGAGCGAAACCACATCACCCATGCCGAGAATACGACCGGCCATACGTTCGGGATAGAATACATCGAGTGCCTCCATCTTCTCGCCCGTACCGATGAACTTGATTGGCTTCTGCACCACGGTGCGGATAGAGAGGGCCGCACCACCACGTGTATCACCATCAAGTTTGGTGAGAATGACACCCGTGAAGTCGAGACGATCGTTGAATTCCTTGGCCGTGTTAACAGCATCCTGACCTGTCATCGAGTCGACGACGAAGAGGATCTCGTGTGGATCAACGGCATCCTTGATGTTCTTAATCTCACGCATCATCTGCTCATCAACTGCCAGACGACCAGCGGTATCGATGATGACCACATCATTGCCGTCGTGCTTGGCCTGAGCGATGGCATCCTTGGCTATCTTGACGGGATCCTTCGAGTCACGATTGGTATAGACGGGCACACCCACCTGGCCTGCCACGACTTCCAACTGATCGATGGCAGCGGGACGATAGACGTCGCAAGCTGCAAGCAACGGACGCTTGCCTTTCTTCGTCTTCAGCATCAGGGCAAGCTTGCCGGTGTGGGTAGTCTTACCAGAACCCTGCAGGCCTGCCATCAGGATGATGGTGGGATTGGCCTTCAGGTTCAGATCAACGGCCTCGCCGCCCATCAGCTGTGCCAGTTCGTCGTGAACGATCTTGACCATCAACTGACCAGGCTTGACGGCTGTAAGCACGTCCATGCCCAGAGCCTTCTTCTTCACCTCGTCGGTGAAGTTCTTGGCAACCTTATAGTTTACGTCGGCATCGAGCAGCGCACGACGCACGTCCTTGAGAGTCTCTGCAACATTGATTTCGGTGATCTTGCCTTCACCCTTGAGGATTTTGAACGAGCGCTCAAGACGCTCCGATAGATTGTCAAACATTACTTTCAGCTTTTGTTGACTTGACCGCAGCAACGGAAATTGCGGCGCAAAGATACGCAAAATTTCCGAAATAACCAAAAACTGCCATCAATAATTGTTAATTGTCGGGAATTATCAACTTACTTATCTAAAAAATCACTATATTTGCACCGCAAAAATCGCAATCATGATTGAAGTAAAGAACCTATATAAGTCTTTTGGCGAGCAGACAGTGCTCAACGGCATCAACTGCATCTTCGAGCCAGGCATCAATAACCTCATCATCGGGCAATCCGGTTCGGGCAAGACCGTGCTGCTCAAATGCCTCATCGGCCTTCATAAGCCCGAGCAGGGAGAAATCCTCTACGACGGACGCGACATCACGAAACTAAAGGACAAGGAGATGAAGGAGATCCGCAAGGAAATCGGTGTGCTCTTCCAAGGCTCTGCCCTCTTCGACTCGATGTCGGTGGAAGAAAACGTTGCCTTTCCCCTCCGTATGTTCAGCGACAAGACAGTGGCTGAGATACGCGAACGCGTGGATTTCTGCCTGGAACGTGTAGGCCTCAAGGGAGCACATCAGAAGATGCCCTCCGAACTCTCTGGCGGTATGCAGAAACGTGTCGCCATCGCCCGTGCCATCTCGCTCAATCCCAAATACCTCTTCTGCGACGAGCCCAACTCGGGTCTCGATCCGCAGACCTCCATTCTCATCGACCAGCTCATCGACGACATCACCCGCGAGTACAACATCACCACCGTGGTCAACACCCACGATATGAATTCAGTGCTCGGCATCGGCGACCACATCACCTTCCTAGCAGGCGGCGTGGTTAACTGGCAAGGCAACAAGGATAACATCCTGCACACCGAGAGCCCCGTGCTCCGAAAGTTCCTATATGCGGCTCCCACCTTGCAGCGCATCGCAAAAGAAAATCAAATATCACACAAATAATCAATGCCCCCGAAAGTGCATATCCGACTTTCGGGGGCATATTATTTTAAGAGACCTTATAGTCTTTACTCAACAATCATCTTCTTGCCATCGCGGATGAAGAGCTGACCGTGACGTGGAGTAATGATCTGACGGCCCTGGAGGTCATAGGTTGGAGCCTCGGAAACTTTCACGTCTTCGCTAACAGATTCGATACCCTCGCCCGATGATTTGGCGATAGCCACCTTCACGGCCTGCGCAATTGCGCCCTCGGAATTGAGGACAAAAGCAACAGCATAAACCTTATCAATGCTTGCATCTACAGCTGTACGAAGGGTAGCCTTGGCTGGCAAAGAAAGTGTATAGCTATCCTCTACGCTCTGGCCAGCGGCAAGAGTGCCCAACGACGCAGCCTGATTGTTGCCCAAAGAATTATAAGAGCTTGCAATCACCACATCATCGAAGTTCCAAGCGAAACGGCTTGTACCATATTCGCCACCTTTACAGAATTTGGCAAGATCTGCATCTCCAACTTCAGCAGCTGAATACTGGTAATAATAATTGGACTGACGCCATGCAGTAGATGTACCTGTGAGGCTATCAGCAGTAAGGACATAGACAACTTCGTACTTGTCATCTACCAAAGGCTCTATTTTTGCATCAAGCTGCACTTTGTCATTGTCTGCCCACTCAGCCTTCAAGTCAATATCCACTTCGGCTGGAATAGAACTATAATCCTCGAAGTCCTGAAGCACATAACGCTCATTCTTCTGTGTTCCATAATAGGGATCCATCACTTCCTTACGATCTATGACACAGCTTGGAGCACCTGAGATGCCGAGTTTGGAAGCCGAGATGTAGTAGTTGGGATACATCGGGTCGGAAGTATTATAGGCATGGAAGGCCAAGCCAATGAAACGCTCACCGAATTCTGCACGCAGATTGGCCATACCCTGCATACCACGTGGACACCATCCACAGCCTGTACCTGTGAATTCCTCAACAACAGTATTGCGCTGTACGATGCGGCTAAGGTTCTTGAAACTGATTACCGTCTGATCATCAGCCAAAGAATTGTCTTTCCCATTGACCTTCGTGATGGCGAGGGTTACATCATATACACCAAGTTCGGCAGGCGAAGCTACCTTGACCATGATTTCGCCCGACTTGTTGAAGCCTGATTCGATAGAGACATCAGCTGTACGAGTTTCCTTGACACCATTTACATCAATCGTATATTCGATGCTATTGACGGCCTCCGAAGCATCCGAATAAACCGTGACTGGCCATTCGGTCTCTGTATTTACACCGGTGACAGCATTCTTGATTGTTCCGAAGTGTGCAGCTGTCTCAGGCAATTGGAGATCCTTGAACAGCGCCTGCAGACACGACTGTCCATAATCGCTTCCGATGTCCTGCCAGCCATACTGGGCACTGTACCAAATCCAAAAGCTATTTGGAACCTGGGTCGAAGGATCATAAACAGCAGGATACTTGCTTCCTTGCGTATTGAGAGCAGTATTGACCGTAATGGTATAACCTACGTAACAACCCGATTCGGTTACAGTATAAGGCTCATCAAAGATAGCCTGATTGAACCCGCTGGCATAACCAGTCAGGTCAACCTGCTGAGTATATGTCTCATCGGAGGAAAGAGTTGGAGTGACCCAAGCACTGAGTGCAGTCACAGCCGATGCATCGGCCACTGGAACGTTAACGCCAGCAACGGTTCCACCCGCTAGAATTCCATCGCCAGGCACAAAGATAGCGATACGAAGAGTAGCCACACCAGCACCAATAAGGCCGAGGTTATCAGTTTCCATATTGCCGAGGTAATACCCCCAAGGCGTATAATCTTCGGCAGAAACCGATGAGATGGCAAGCATAGAAGCTGCCAGTAAAGTGAAAAGTTTCTTCATAGATTTGACTTTTTTACGAAAAGACCGATTCCCAAAGGAATCGGCCTAATTATCATACAGGTAAAAACCCGCTACTTACTTCACGAACTTCTTGCCATTCTTCACATAAACGCCAGCGGGGAGATCGGCCTCCGACTTGCTGACCTTCACGCCCTGGAGGTTGTAAACCTCGTTGTCCTCCTTCTCTGCATCCTTGGCAACGTTGTTGATGCCTGCACCAGCGCCAAACTGAGTGATGGTGATAGGATACACTACTTCCTCATTAGATGTGAAGGTTACAGTAGTGGTGCGAGTTTCAACATCCTGTGGGAGCTCCTTTACAGCGACATAGAGCATGACAAGATTATAATCGGCATAATAGGTGGTGTCGAAGTCAAGACCAACCACTACTTCTGGGTCATATTCTACAGTGAAGTTATCAAGATTGAAGGTAGTCTCGACGTCAAAATCATTATAGAGAGTGTCACCAGTAACAGAAACATTGGAAACTGCCCAAGTGTAAGAGGTGCCATCCTCAGCCTGATAATAAGTGGCATCGTTGGGAACAATACCAACAGCCTCACGCTCAGCAGTGCCATAGGTGGTGAGTGCATTGAAACGTGCATCAAGAATCACAGCAGCATCGATAGCTGTCCAACGATAGAAACGCTGCTGCATTCCTCCATCTGCGACTTCGTTCCACCAATAGGTGTGAGAGTCGTAGTACTTATAGCCCTCATCATCCTCATCCTCCATATCGGAATAAGCCATGATAATACCATAGTCTGTACCCTCGGTACCAGTGATGAGAATTTGAACTTCACCAGTAACCACTGGAGACACCTCACTCTCAAAGCCATCCTCATCAATCTCTACGAACTTACCAACGCCACAAGTTGCGCCATTAGTAGCTTCCTCGATGTTCTCGGGACGAATATAGGCATTGTAGATAATAGTATCATTCGGATGGATGTCATAAAGACTTACAAGGATATAGTCATCTTCAGTAGCAAAAAGCTGAGTTTCGGTAACAAGCCAAATGCAAACGTCATCGACAACCAATGGGCCACCCACCTGACCAATATCTACAAGTGTACGGTTGGATGGGCCATAAGGCGTAGACGAGCCATAGCCATAGCCATCAGAATAACCGCTATAGAATGCTTCAACCTCGAAAGCATCAAATGTGCCCATTCCCCAGCTGTCCTGAAAAAGAGCATAATTGAGAATCTGGCCTTTTGTATCCCTGGTGCTCCAAGTATATTGCGCATCGCGAGCATTGATAGTAGGCATATAGTAGTTACCGATGCCCAGATTATCCATAAAGAGGTTGCCATCAGAATCTACATTCTCGCTCAGGTCAAGAGTCTCGGAGGCAGTAATCATCGTCCAAGAGTTGCCAAGCTGAGCATTGAACTTTGCAGAATAGGGGAATGCATGAGCCACAGCATACGAATAGCCATAGAAACCACCATCCCAAACGAGTGAAGACTTCAATGTGCCTTCACCGAACGAATAGTAAGCACCATAGGTGGTAGCCTTAGCGCGACGAGCAGCTGAGGAAGTTTCTCCCATTGCCTCAAAACGACCAGGCTTGAGACTCTCGCCCGAACGGAGTTCGATAGGACGAGTAGCCGTAGGAAGAGCTCTTTCGATCTTTGCAGGCTGATTGGGAAGACTGATGTGACGACTTACAGCACCCTCAAACTGAGGGCCTGCCAAAGCTGTAGCGCTAAGAAGGGCGACAGCAGAAAGTAACATTGCTTTCATAGACGAAAAATAAAAATGAATATAAATGGATTAGTTAATAGTTCCAGAACTTGTGAAGTCAAACTGTGTGACAAAATAGAACGTCGGGTCATCGACCTTGGTCCAAAGAACCTCAGTAGGTTTGAATGGATTGTTGGTGGTGAGGCGATAAGAACCATTCATAGCACTAACAATATTGGTAAAAGAACTGCCGATGTCCTTGCGGTTGTAGCTAGTGTAGTTCGACGATGGGTCGTTAGGATCAGCCTGGATGGTGGCGATGCCCGTCTGGGGGTCCACCTTCACAGTGCCAGTGAAACCAGTCAGATACTTGCGGGTGCCGCTGCTACAATTGAACACGATGCCCACACGACTACTGGAACCCGACTCGGATGACTTGCCGAACGTAATGAAGTTGAAAGTCTGAGACGAGAAGTTTTCAATGATGTCGTCATTCAGTTTATTGTAGAGGGCAGCAAAGCTATCGCATGCACCCTGTGCAGTAATCTTTGCAGAATTGGTGATCTGACAGAGGTTGTTGACTGCCAGCAACCAGCAAGGAGCAACACTAACGTTGCCCGAGGTGAGTGCAGTGCGCTCGGCATTGAGCGTGAATTCCTGGCAAGTGTCGGCACCTAGCACGAGTGGAGTGCGCAGACGGAAGCCTTCAGGCGTGAATACGCAGTTCTTGACTGATGAATCCAATGGATCGATAAGGCGATCGTTATAGTTGAAATAACCCTTATAGAGTCCGTCGATATACATGGTGTCGGTGCCGTTGCTCACGTAGTACTGTGCCAGTTTTTCATTAGAGATATAATCCTTCATCGCAGCAGTCTGAGCAATGTACTCCTCAGGGGTGCGATCAAGACGTACAAAACGAACGGGAGCGGAATGACGTTCGCCACGGAGCAACACTTCGTCTTCCTTATAAGAAAGCACCACGAGGCGGTCATCACCATTCATACCTTCGCCATCATCGAAGATAGCGATAGGGGCAGAACCTGGATCCACTGGATCAACAAAGACGCTGAGAATATCATTCCAAGTGTTGAACACCAGAACGGGACCTTCCTCAGCCAGCATCTCGTAATAGCTGGTATATTCGGTAACCTTGCCTGCACGTCCATCGCGCAAGAAACGATGGTCACTGCATAGTGTCACCTTGCCCGACTCGTAGAACTTGCCGAAAAGGTTAAAGCCTTCGAAATCATAATCGTCAGTGCCTGCAACATAATACTGGATGAGCCATCCATTGCCGGATGATGGAGCGCAAAGCGTAGATTTGATTTCATCATTGACGTGCTGGATGCGGATAGCAGCCGACTCGTCGAAATAATCCTCCTGCTCAAACGTACATGCCGAGAACATGGCTGCCAATGCTGCACCTGACAGCATTACGCGTAGGATATTAGAATAATTCTTCATATTGTTGTGTTGGATTCGTTTTCTCGCCATGGCAGAGCTGAAACAAGCTTCGCTCTGCACATAGCTTGACGAAAACGTTCTTAGCAATTACTGATAGTCAAAGATCACACACTGATCGCTGTGCACATAGTCATTGACATGCTTCTGGCGATAATCGACTTCGCGACGAATGGTAAACAAATGGAGTCCCCAATATTCGGTGTACCATTTAGATGCGATGTCAATCTTCTTTAGCAAGGCGTTGATGCCCTTGGTCTCGTCACTCGAGTCGTAGGTCACCCAGTTGTCGAGGAAGTCACGGAACGAAGTGAAGCTCTTGTAGGTGCTCCAACTATACTTCGAATACTCGGAATTTGTCAAGTTCGACTGGAGATGCGAACGCGAATCACTCAAGTGGGTATCAAGAATGTAGCGAGTATGCACCTTTTCACCAGTGTCGCTGTCGGTCACCGTCTCCTCATAGATGCTGAAGTTGTTCCAATGCATCTTCGGATTGTCGAAATCATCAATCTCCAGGCTATCGATGAGGGTATATATCTGCTCCTTGTCACCTGCCTTGACGCCACCGTTCAGACAGCATTCGATGATGGTGTTCATCCAACGATCATCGGTGTCTGTGATGGTGCACGAAAGGGTCTCAACGAAATCCTCGTAAGTAGCCGAAGAACCGTACTGTGTTACATAACCAAGAGAGTGGCTGTCGCAAGAGTCACGTTCCTGCCAGTTACGCGGTTCGTATGAACCTGCCGTAACAATGCCGAATGTCGTGGGGTACGACTTGGTCTGATGCAGGATGTGCGAGAACTCGTGGTGCATCGTATGGAACTGGCGTTCGTTGAGCGAGAACATGTCTTCGGGTGTGAAGTCCATACCCTCGGTCACCGTACGCATATCGTTCACATTGATGAGCGTAATCTTTACACCTGCTGAGGCATAACCCAAGGTCTCAGTGCCAGTGGTAGGACTGTAGGCTGCCGAACCGATAAAGTGGAAGATACGTGGACCGTAAGTCTTCATAAATATTGGATTGCCATTGTGGTCCTTCTCGCCATACTTGTCATATACCTCGTAGAAAAGGTACTTGATGAAGTGCGAGAGCAGCTGCGACTTCTTGTAGTCGGCAGGAGCCAGCTGATAGCTGAGGTCAGAGGCCGTGAAGTTGAACTTGTACTGGATTTCGGTGTTGTAAGGCACTACGAAATTGTCGTACAGCCACTGGTCGAAAGGTGCAGTGACCGAGCTCTGGTCAACGGCAGCAATATTGGTATCGAAGATAGACTCGGTGAAGTCTTCATCATTTCCGCATGAGGTCACTGCCAGCATAGCCGACAGCACCAGGGTCGTTTGGAATATCTTTTTCATTCTTCAGAACCGATTAATTGTTTGACAACCTGATAGGAGTAGCCTCATTGTCCTTTGAGAGGGCATTTACCACGGAAGCTGAGCTACCGCCTACGACAGCACCCGAAGTGCCACGGTTGGCAGGATAGCCGGCATCGATGACATTCTTGGGGAGCTGAAGCACACGACGTGGATCATTCCAAGGCATCGTATCGATATGGATTTCATCTTCATTCGCGCCACGATAGTAATGAACTACCTCTATGCCATAACGCTTGATGTCGAACCAGCGCATACCTTCGAACATCGTTTCGATGCGACGGAAGTGGAGCACACAGTCTAGAATGGCAAGGTCATCACCTGTCAGCACCTTCTCGAAGCCCATCTCTGAAGGATGCAATGGACTGCAGTAAATATTATTGCTTGCACGCGAATATTTACGTGTGATGTTGGCAAGAGTAAGTTCGCTGGTTACGAGTTTGCCACTGGTCCAGAAGCCCAGATCCTGAATTGCGCCATCGCGATCACCCATATAGAGTTTTGCCTCGGCACGGCAGAGCAGTGTCTCTTCGGCAGTGAAAGGATGATAGAGCATATGAACATAGCCAATACCTGCAATCTTGTCGGTGTATTCGAAATACTCGTAAACGGTGAAGAGCCATACGCCGTACTGCTGGCCGGCACCCCATACATAGATGCAGTTATCATAGCAGGAAAGCTGACCACTCCAGTTCGGGCCACCTCCCTTATAAATAATATCGTAAGTGGAGGGGACTGTATAGCTGGTGTTATCCTTCGTGAAGGTCGTTCCTGAATTGATGGCATAACGGCAAGCCGAAAGCATACGATCCTGCACCGAATAGGTCGACTGGATCATAAAGTTGCAGGGAGCTGTCTCGTCGTTGTAGTCAAGCAGACAGGAGTTGATGGTGTTCTTGTTCATCGACGACCACTTGCGCAGCATAGCCGAAGGATTGGCACCCAAAGCCTCATCAGCATAATGCACACACTTGGCATAATCACGCTTGAAGAGGTAGAAGCGAGCGGCGAAAGCATTGGCAGCATTGCGGTTGAAGTGATAAGCAGGAACCGTATAATTGTTGTCGTCAATGAGTGGCAGGCCAGCTACCAGGTCACGTTCAATCAGATCGTAGGTCTCCTTTACATTGTGAAGGAACTCCGACTGTCCGTAATCCACATATACCGTAGTTTCAGGCTCAGTAACATAGGGGACACCCTTGTCATTCAGGCTCAACTGATCATTCTTATATGCCTCAGCAAAGATGTTGACAAGCATAAAGTGCAGGTAGGCACGAAGCACCATAGCCTCGCCCCATGAAGCCGACACTTCGGGATAGTTGGCAGCAATTTCAGAAGCCGACATGGTCTCGATGCCTGGGCACATCTCCTTCATGGCAGCAATGGCGTGGTTACAAACCGAAATGCCTCCATAGTAGGACTGCCAGACTGAATAGGGAGTATCCTGGGCGCCCAACGAATAGTTGTTGATGTCAAGCCACTTGTATGCCTCCTCGTGGAAGTCCTGATAGGCATCACGGTGAGTGGCAGGAACTACTACGTTGTTGTCTACATAGTTGTCGCCTGTCAATTCGCAAATCACCGCTGGAGTATTATCGGGATAACCGGAAGTGAGAAGAGAAGCCACCTTCTTGGGGGTATCAATTTCTGTTCGGTTATCGGGCACCTCGTCAAGTTTGTCCTGGCAAGACGCAACCATCATTGCAGCTGCGGCCAGAACCATGCTCCTATATATATATTTAAAAGGTGTATTCATATTGTTTGTACATCATGTTATACGTTAGAAACCAAGACGAAGAGTAGCAGTGAACTGCTTGGAGATAGGCGAAGCCACACCACCGGCATTCACATACTCAGGATCCTGACCATTCAATGCATCATCGGCGTAGATCAGGAAGAGGTTGGTACCGGAGATCTTAAGCGAAGCGCTGCTCAACACACGCGTCTTGCGGACGACATCATTCGGCAGGCCATATGTAATGGCAATTTCCTTCATACGAACGAAGTCACCCTTGGCGATACGTGCCGTCGAATAGTTGTAGGCGTTGTATGCGGTGCTGAGGTTGGTCGAACCATAGCGGTCCACCTGGTTCTTGGTAGCAACGGTCGGGATGTCAGTCATATTCTCATCACCGGAAACCATCCAACGATTCTTGAACTCGCGTGGGAGTGAAGAGAGGTCGCTGTAAGCATAGTGGAAAACAGGATCGAGACGCACCTTGTTGCCACCCGAATAGGTCACATACACGTTAAGTGACAACTTGCCGCCCTTGCCGAAGTCATAGGAGAAAGTATTGCCAAGCGAACCATTCCAAACCGGTTCACCTGGGCCTTCATAAACGAGGTAGTCGGTCAGGTTCTCAGTCTCCTGGAAGTTGAGGTCACCCACGGTGACGTTTCCAGCTTCGTTGTAAACCTGAGGAAGACCTTCGCCGTTGAGGCCGGCAAACTGATAGCTGAAGAGGGCGCGAACCGGATAACCCTCAACACCATAACCTGCACCGGTTACGAGATCGACAGCACGGTCGGCAGTATTGAGCTTGGTAATCTCGTTGGTGGCATGCGTGTAGTTGAAGTCAAGATTCCATGTGAAACGGTTAGTCTTCACAGGAACGGTAGAGAGCGAGAACTCAACACCGCTCGACTTCATATCGGCCACGTTGGCCATCTTCGAGATCACACCACCGGCACCCTGAGTATAAGCAGTACCGATAAGGTCGAAGTTGTTACGCTTGTAGTAGTCGGCAATAATAGAGATGCGGTCACCGAGGAAGCCCATATCGACACCGACGTTGAACTCGTGCTTCTTCTCGTAGGTAAGCTCCTCGTTGGCGATGTCGGAGATGTAGATCATCGACTCAGCTGCCGAATTGGTAGGACGCCAGAGGTTGGCAGTCTTGTAAATGGCAGTTGCGTTGGTCACGTAGGCCGGACCAGTATCGGCTGTCAACGAATAAGACACACGTACCTTCAACATCGAGATCCACTTGTTGACGCCCTCCATCCAAGGTTCGGCGGCAATGTCGTAGCTGCCCGAAACGTTCCAGGTTGGGAGCCAGCGGCTGCTGGTTGCCTTGCCCAGACGGTTGGTGCCCTCATAACGATAAGTTCCCGACAAGGTGTAACGCTGATCGTAGCTATAGGTAGCTGTAGCAAAATAAGCCAAGGTATTGGTCTGCGTAAACGATTCTCCGAAGTATTCGGTGTTCTCTTCGTTACACTGCTTCAACCAAAGATATGGAGTATAGGTAATACCACCATTGTTGTACTGGTAACCCCAACCAGTCATATAGGAAGAGGTACGACGCACGGTCGAAAGCTCAGAACCAATCATGGCATTAACCGTATGCTTCTCCTTGAACACGTTGCGGTAGTCGGCATTCATACGATACATGAACGAACGCATTGCATCGTCATACTGATAGCGGATACCACCGACAGGAAGTACTGACTCGGGGAGAGCCAGGTCGTTATCCGGGTCGGTATAGAGCAAGGAGTTGGAGTCACGGATGGTTGAGTTATCATCCGTAGCATCGGTACCTGCACGATAGGCATTGGCCTGGTTCGAATCATCCATCACATTCTGTACACGCTTCACGGAGGTCATACGGGCTGAAGCGAAACCATTGAGGGTAAGACCACGGAATGGCTTGAATTCCAACTCACCACGGAACATCAACTCGTTCACATTGATGTCGTTGTAGTTGTTCTCCAACTCATCAAAGATGTTGAAGCGGGTATAGAAACGTGTGTAGTTGATGTTTGGATCCAAGCAGCGGCTGGTATTCATCGCATAGCTGAATGGGTTGATATCGAAGTCACGCTTTACCTCGCCTGTTACGACATCGGTGGTCTGGTTGAGCGAACCAGGAGCCTCCTGGTCACGATGGGTACCCGATGAAGCGAAGCGGATGGTCAGGTTCTTCAGAATGTCGTACGATGTGTTGGCATTGAAGGTGTAACGACGCACCTTTGAACGATTCACGTACTGACCTGGGTCATTCATAAGCGACATTGAGAAGTAGCTCTGCGACTTGTCGGTACCTGCCGACATGCTGACCGAATGGGACTGACTGACAGCGGTTGAGAACAGCATATCAAACCAGTCGGTGTTGCGGAACTCCGCCTGCTGCAGGTATGCGTTGCGGGCAGCCTCGGTATTCTCAAGGCCGAAAGTACCTGTCGAGGAGTTGTAGCTTCGGAGCTGCTGGAACATATAGCCATAGACACCCGTATTCGAGGCATTGGCCAGGTTCTCGAGCTGAAGCCATCCCTTGTCGGCCATTTCCTTATACACACCCATCATCTCCTGCGAGTTCATGATGTTGTAGTCGCGATAAGAAGGCTTCAAACGTGTGGTGAACTCACCCGTATAGTTCAAGGTGGCACGACCCTTCTGGCCCTTCTTGGTGGTGATGACAATCACACCGGCCATAGCACGCGCACCATAAATAGAGGTGGCTGAACCGTCCTTGAGCACAGTGAACGACTCGATATCGTCGGAGTTCAAACCAGCCACAGCCGAAGAAATCAAGGTCTTGGCATCGCCCGAAGAAAGTTCGTCGGAGCTTACATCCACGTTATCCTCATAAATCACACCATCGATTACCCAAAGGGGCTTCGAATTACCATAAATGGATGTGGCGCCACGGATACGAATTTTGGGAGCTGTACCGAATGTACCACTCACATTGGTAACCTGCACACCTGCCACACGTCCTTCGAGCGAACGACTCACGTCGTTGGCACCGGCCTGCATCATAGCATCGGCTTTCAGGTTGGTCGAAGCACCCGTAAACATACGCTTGTCGACCTTGCCCATACCGGTGACGACCACCTCTTCGATGACCTGCTCATCCGATTCGAGCACAATGGCAAAATTCGTCTTGCCCTTCAGGGAGACTTCCTGTGTCCTCATACCGATGTACGAAATCACCAGCGTCTTGGCATTGTCAGGTACACGAAGGCTGAACTTGCCGTCAATGTCGGTGGTTGTGCCCGTCTGCGTGCCCTTGACGACAATCGAGGCACCGATAACGGGCTCTCTGTCCTCGGCCGAGATGACACTACCTGTCACCTGCTTCTGCGCCATCATCATCGTAAAACTCATAACCAGAGTCACAATGAAGGATAGAAGTTTTTTCATATTTAATGTTTATAATGATTATAATATTGCCGTTATTTGCTCATTAATGGTGATAAAAAGAGATAATACGGGCGCAAAGATACAAAAAAAAATTCAAAGATGTACAAAAAATATTCAATTTTTGTTCATTTTCTTGAATTATATCATTTTTTCGATACGTTTGGCACTTAAAAATATGTTTTTTAACACAAAAAATTATCTATCCACAAAAAAAGGGCCAGCATTATCGCTGGTCCTTGATATTGTTGCGGCACTCGTTGATGTAGGCGAGCAAACGTTCACTGTCGTGCCGTTTGATGATGTCGGAAAGTTCCGCCAGTCGAGCACAGATTTTGTCGATCTGTCCAGGGCTATACGGATTGAACAAAATCTCAGTGAGCAAATAATCGTCCTCACTCAAAAGGCCTCGGGCGATCGCCATGTGCTTCTTGAAAGTCGTTCCCGGAGCATCCTGTGGCTTCATCACACCCGTGAAGGCGAGTGTCGAGACGAAGGGGATGGATAGCGAATAGGCGATTGTCTCGTCGTGCTCCTCGAAGGTGTAGTCGTAGATGTTGAGGCGCAAGCTACCATACACTTCACGGAAGAATGCCTTGCCGAAGGGGTCAGACTCCTTGATGATAACGGTGTAATTCTGGCTCAAGTCGTTTAGATTGGCAAAAGTCGGGCCGAACATCGGGTGAGTCGAGACAAAAGGATGTCCGCACTTGGCGTAGAATTCCGGCAAGCCCGTCTTGACCGATGCAATGTCAGAAAGCATACAGGAAGGGCGCAGGTTAGGCAGCACCTCTTCGAAGGCTGAGAGCGTATTCTTGATGGTTACCGCATTGATGAGCAGGTCGGGGTCGAATTCCCGAATCTCCTCCATCGATGTAAACCGGCGCGTGTTCAAGCAATAGCGCAGTTTCTCGGGTCGGCGGGCATAAACGGCCACATCGTGGTCCATGCAAAGCGTGTCGGCCATAAACATGCCCATCTTGCCGGCACCCATTATACAGATTTTCATTGATTCAGGATTTCCATTTGTTTGCGTACCGATTCTGCATGAATGGCCTCAAAGACTTCCTTGATGAATTCGGGTGCCATCTCGAGGGTAGCGCCTTGCTCACTGCGCTTGGTAAGGATCTCGTCGTAGCGCGTTGCCTGCAATACCGGCATCGAGTGTTCCTTCTTGTAGAGGGCAATTTCGCGCGAGATGCGCATACGCTTCGAAAGGATGGCAATGATTTGATCGTCGATCTCGTCTATTTGTCCACGCAGGTCGCGTAAATCTTCGGTATGCACAATATTGTTACGGATAATCAGGTTGCCAAGAATCTCCTCCAATCGTTCTGGGGTGACCTGCTGCTTGGCATCACTCCAGGCCGCATCAGGATTGCAGTGACTCTCGATGATAAGTCCATCGAAACCAAGGTCCATAGCTTGCTGCGAAAGGGGCTGGATAAGATCGCGACGTCCGGCAATGTGCGAAGGGTCACAAATAATGGGCAACTGGGGCAGACGGCGACGCAGTTCAATGGGCAGATGCCACTGGGGAACATTGCGGTAGATGGTCTTGTCGGCACTCGAGAAGCCGCGATGAATAGCACCGATGCGGCGAATGCCTGCACGATAGATGCGTTCGATGGCACCAATCCAAAGCTCGATGTCTGGGTTGACTGGATTCTTGATCAAGACGGGCACGTCCTTTCCTGCCAGTGCATCAGCAAGTTCCTGCACGGCAAAGGGATTCGCAGTAGTGCGTGCACCGATCCACAGCACATCCACGCCAAAAGCCAGGGCAGCATCGACGTGCGCCTTGGTAGCCACTTCGACACAAGTGAGCAATCCCGTCTCGGCCTTGAGTTTCTGGAGCCACGGCAGACCGATGACGCCTACGCCCTCGAAGCCTCCTGGCTTGGTGCGGGGTTTCCAGATACCGGCACGGAAGAGTTTGATACCCTGTCGGGCGAGAGCGTGTCCTGTGGTCAAAACCTGTTCTTCACTTTCGGCGCTACAAGGGCCTGCGATGACGAGAGGACGTTCGACGTCGAGCTGCGGCAGCAGCGGAGAGAATGTCATTTCCATAATGTATAGTGATAAAAAATTAAAGTTCGAAGGGTTTGAGGAGTTCGAAGGGTTTAAGAAGTTCGAGGGTTCAAAGGGTTTGAGGGGTTCTGAGGGTTTGAGGGGTTCTGAGGACCACCTTTCGAACCTTTTGAACTTTCGAACCTTTTGAACCTTCTCAGAGTCCCGCCGCCTTAATGCGGAGCAGGGCCTCCTGCATCTTCTCGAAGGGGGCGCAGAGGCTGATGCGCACAAAGCGCTCGCCATTGCGGCCAAAGATAAAGCCTGGGGTCAGGAAGACGCGCGCCTTGTGAAGTACCGGCTCGGTCAGTTCCTCGCAGTGGTCATATTTGTCGGGGATGCGCCCCCACAGGAAGAGTCCGCGTTGCGCAGGGTCGAATTCGCAACCAAGGTAGTGCATGATCTGTTCGGCAGCGATGCGGCGCACGCGATAGGCTTCGTTGAGCTGGGTAAAGTATTCCTGCGGAGCGCCAAGGGCGGCGATAGCCGCCTTCATCACGGGACGGAACATGCCCGAATCGACGTTCGATTTCACACGCAGCACCCAGTCGATGTATTCCTTCTTGCCTACCACGATACCCTGTCGCCAGCCGGCCATCGAGTGGCTCTTCGACATCGAGTTGAATTCCAGGCAAACATCCTTCGCTCCTTCGACCTGCATAATCGACAAAGGCTGATCGTTGAGGATGAACGAATAGGGATTGTCGTTGATGATGACGATGCCGTGACGACGTCCGAAATCGACGATGCGCGTCAAGAGTTCGAGCGATGCACAATGTCCGGTTGGCATATGGGGATAATTGACCCACATCACCTTCACATCGTCTATGCCTGGAGTATTCTCAAGGGCGGCGAAGTCAGGCTCCCAATCGTTTTCGTATTTGAGATCATATTTGATGATTTCTGCACCGACCAATTTGCTCACCGACGAATAGGTCGGATAACCCGGATCGGGGACGAGCACCTTGTCACCGGGATTAAGCAGCGCCATCGAGACGTGCATGATACCTTCCTTCGAGCCGATGAGCGGAATCATCTCCGTGGCAGGATCCAGATCGACGTCATACCAACGATGGTAGAAGTCGCTCCAAGCCTTGCGCAAGGCTGGAAGTCCCACATACGACTGATAGCTGTGGGCATCGGGCTTCATCACATCCTCCATCAGCGCAAAGATGGTCTGCTGCGAAGGCATGAAGTCGGGGCCACCAATGCCAAGGCTTATGACGGGCAGTCCTCCATCGGCATTCATTCGAGCCACTTCCTTGAGCTTGCGGCTGAAGTAGTATTCTTCGACGTGGCTGATACGGTCGGCAGGCTTGATCTCTTTCATACGTCTATTTCCATTAGGTTTTCGGTGTATTCACCCAGAATCATGAAGTCGGTGGTAAAAGGCATGATGGCATCGAGTGCATTACGATAGGCCATGTAGTCGCGGAACGTCATATCGACGAAGAAGCGATACTCCCACTCACGCCCGATGATGGGCATCGACTGGATCTTGGTTAGGTTCATATCGTAGAACGACAGGATGGTGAGCACCTTGGTGAGCGAACCCTGGGTGTGCCTTACGCAAAACTCGATGCTCGACTTGTTGACACGCATGCGGTCCATCTCGATGAGCGTCGAATACTTGTCCTGCAGAATCAGGAAGCGCGTGAAGTTGCGCTTGTTGGTTTCGATGGCACGAGCCAGAATCTGCATACCATAGAGTTTGGCTGCATATTCCGAGCAGATGGCAGCATGCCCCATCATCTTGTTGTCTATGATTATCTTTGCCGAACCCGCAGTATCAGCCATTTCCACAATCTTGGCTTTCGGCAACTGCGACTGCAGGAAGACTTCGCATTGCAACAGGGCTATCGGATGCGAATTGACCTCGACGATATCTTCCATCGTCTGGCCCGGCACGCAGCAGAGTACGTGGCTGATGTGGAGGCGCTGCTCCCCAATCACCTGGCGCTGCGACTGGCGCAGTAACTCATGGTTGCCCAGCAGGTTGCCAGCGATGGTGTTCTCGATTGCTATCACGCCAAGGACACGCGGATCGGCAGCCATCGTGTCGAACTCTGCCTGGAACGACTTGCACGGAACAACCTCGACTTCACAATCCCTGAAATACTCGCGGGCTGCCATCTCGTGGTAACAACCCTCCTGGCCCTGAATGGCCACACGTAATCTCTGTTGCATAATTTATTATATAATGTAAAAAATCCCGGCCATGTGCATGGTCGGGATTTTTAGTCTATTCTTTATGTTATCGCATGCAGTTATGCACACGTCGGCCCGACCTTACCTTCAGCAAAGCAATAATAATAGTAAAAGTAAAATCGGCCAAATAAATTGTTCATAATTCTTGAAAAAAACCGGGGCAAAGATAAGGCAAACTTTTAAAACCTCCAAACTTTTTACCGATTTTTTTCACTCTACATTACGATTTTCATAAAAAAACTGATGAAAAGCATTATTTTTCCGTCTAAAATAACGCTTTTCGAATAAAAGTTATTATATTTGCAACGTCTAACGAAAAGAGACAATAACAGCGATTAACTAACTTAACAATACCAAACAACATTTTTAACAAACTCAAATTATGATCAATTACAAAGACCTCGGTCTCGTGAATACTCGCGAGATGTTCAAGAGAGCAGTTGACGGCGGTTACGCTATCCCAGCTTTTAACTTCAACACCATGGAGCAGATGCAGGCTATCGTGCAGGCTGCTGTTGAAACCAAGTCTCCAGTGATTATGCAGGTTTCGAAGGGCGCACGCAAGTATGCCAACCCAACGATCCTCCGCTACATGGCTGAAGGTGCTGTAGCTTATGCCAAGGAGCTTGGCTGCGCACATCCCGAAATCGTGCTTCACCTCGACCACGGTGACAGCTTCGAGACTTGCAAGGACTGCATCGATATGGGCTTCTCATCTGTAATGTTCGACGGCTCGGCTCTTCCTTACGAGGAGAACATCAAGATCTCTCGTCAGGTAGTTGAATATGCCCACAAGTATGATGTTACCGTAGAGTGTGAGCTCGGTGTACTCGCAGGTGTTGAGGATGAGGTTGCCTCTGAGGTTAGCCACTACACCAAGCCTGAGGAAGTGATCGACTTCGCTACCCGCACAGGTTGCGACTCCCTCGCCATCTCTATCGGCACCAGCCACGGCGCTTACAAGTTCAAGCCCGAGCAGTGCACCCGCGATCCAAAGACCGGCAAGCTCGTTCCACCCCCACTCGCATTCGACGTGCTCCATCAAATCGAGAAGAAGCTCCCCGGCTTCCCAATCGTTCTCCACGGCTCTTCGTCGGTTCCACAGGAAGAGGTCGACACCATCAACAAGTATGGCGGCAAGTTGCCCGATGCTATCGGTATCCCCGAGGAGCAGCTCCGCGAAGCTGCCAAGAGCGCTGTCTGCAAGATCAACATCGACTCCGACTCTCGTCTTGCCATGACTGCTGCTATCCGCAAGCATCTCGCTGAGAACCCATCTCACTTCGATCCACGTCAGTACCTCACTCCTGCTCGTGACAACATGAAGAAGATGTACATCCACAAGATCGTCAACGTGCTTGGCTCTGACGGCAAGCTTGCCCAGTGCTAATCCAAGTTTCGACTGAATAATAAACGTGTCAAAAGGTTTCGGCCTTTTGACACGTTTTTTGTTATGCTACACTTTACAATATGACCTGCTGGTTAATCTCGCTTAATCATCCGGCAGGAGATCCTCCATTTCAGTCATTGTATCTTCCGACTCATCAGTAACCGCAACGACATCCTCGACGAGACGATTGTTAATGCGAACAGTCGCGCCGTCCTGTGCACGTAGGAATTCGATGAGGTCGGTGGTGATGTGGGCCTTGTGGTTGCGGCTGTAGAGCTTCACAACAAAGTTCTTGAGCGGATCGCACAACTCGAAGTAGAGCGTGGTCTTGGCTTCAACGTTCTTGACACGGGCATCCTCTGTGGTGCGAGCGATGATAGCATCGGCCATCTGCTCGATGCCTGCATGGGTCAGGCTATGACAATCGAGGACCACCGTCAGGCTGTCGAGCAACGTGTCTGCCACCTGGCTGAGCTGCTGGATGGTGCCGATAGTGAACTCCACGTCGAAGATTGTACGTGGCTCGCCGCGCAGGAAACGCTTGGGCTGATATTTGGCCTGAATGTAGAGGTACATACCCTCCTTGCCAAAACCGCGCCACTGTGGATAGGCGGCGCCGAAGAGTGCAAACTCATGTCGGCCTGAATAATCCTCAAGAGTGAGGATGCCGTAGGGGTTACCCGAACGCGAAGTACCTTCGCGCCAAGCCGTAACGATGCCACCGCAAGTGATGTCGCGATTCTGGATTTTGCGAATGCGCTCCACTTCGACAGGATTACCCTGCAGCTCCTTCCACTTGGCATCCTGCTCCTCCTTGGTGCGCGGATTGGGTATCGATTCGAGCTCGGCCATCGTCGTATTGCAGGCATATTTCAGCTGGAACTTGTACTCGTCGAGCGGGTGTGCCGAAAGGAAGAGGCCCACCAGCTCTTTCTCGCGATTAAGGCGCTCAAGGGTGCTCCACTGCTCAAATTCCTTGGGAGGTTCGGGATGCTGAATCATCACATCGTTCTCCTCCAGGTCGCCGAAGAGGCTCATCTCGTTCGACTCCTTGTCAGCCTTGAACTTCTGCCCGTACTTGATCACCTGATCGAGGAAGGCAACACCCTGTGGATTCAAAGCAAGATATTGTTCGCGGCTGATCTTGCCGAAACTATCGAAGGCTCCCGACAATGCCAGCGACTCGAGGGCCTTGCGATTGACGGCACCGAGATCCACGCGTTCCACAAAGTCGAAGATATCCTTGAACGGACCATTGGCATTACGCTCCTTTACGACTGCATCGGCAGCTCCTTCGCCAAAGCCCTTGACGCCTGCCAATCCGAAACGAACTGCACCTTCGGCATCGACCGAATAACGCTGACGCGAAAGATTGATGTCGGGTCCCTTGACCGAGAGGCCGATGGCACGACATTCGTCCATCTGCTTGGCCAATTCGTTCACGTCGTTCAACGAACGCGAAAGCACAGCCGCCATATATTCTGCCGGGTAGTGTGCCTTGAGGTAAGCTGTCTGATAAGCCACCCATGCATAGCAGACGGCATGGCTCTTGTTGAAGGCATAGGAGGCGAACTTCTCCCAGTCGCCCCAGATCTTCTCAAGCTTTTCCGGGTCGTGTCCATTCCTCTTGCCACCTTCGATGAACTTGGGCTTCATCGCATCGACGATGTCCTTCTTCTTCTTGCCCATCGCCTTACGGAGGGCATCCGACTCACCACGCGTGAAGTCGGCCAACAAACGTGACAACAGCATGACCTGCTCCTGATAGACCGTGATGCCATAGGTATCCTTCAGATATTTCTCCATGACGGGGATATCGTAGGTGATGGGTTCGCGGCCATTCTTGCGGGCGATGAACGACGGGATGTAGTCCATTGGGCCCGGGCGATAGAGGGCATTCATGGCAACGATGTCGCCAATGCAGTCGGGCTTCAGTTCCTTAAGGTATTTCTGCATGCCGGGCGATTCGAACTGGAACGTTCCCACGGTGCGTCCTGCCTGGAACAGCTTGTAGGTCAGTTCGTCATCGATTGGAATCTTTTCGATATCGATGTCGATGCCTCGTGTCTCACGAATATTGTCGAGCGCTTCATTGATGATGCCCAAGGTCTTGAGACCGAGGAAGTCCATCTTGATAAGGCCCGTCGATTCGATGACGTGTCCATCGTACTGGGTTACAAGCAACTTGGTACCGTGATCATCGACCACAGATACAGGAACGACAGTGTCGATGGGGTCTCGACCGATAATCATACCGCAAGCATGCACACCCGTGCCGCGCACGTTGCCCTCGAGCATCTGTCCGAGGCGCATCACGTTGCGGATAGCCGGATCTTCGCTGTTGCAGGCTTCTGCCAATTCGGGCACCACCTTGATGCAATTCTTGAGGTTACACTTCAACGCCTTGCCGTTCTCTTCGGGCATTCGGTCGGGTACGAGGCCCGCCAGATGATTGGCCACAGGGATGGGCACCTTTTCGACACGCGCCATGTCCTTGATGACCATCTTGGTGGCCATGGTGCCGTAGGTGATGATGTGGCTCACGCGGTCGGCACCATACTTTTCCTGCACCCATTCGATGACGCGAGCACGTCCATCATCGTCGAAGTCAGTATCAATATCAGGTAGAGAGATACGGTCGGGATTCAGGAAACGTTCGAACAGCAAGTCATACTTGATGGGGTCGATCTTGGTGATGCCAAGGCAATAGGCCACGGCCGAACCGGCTGCCGAGCCACGGCCTGGACCTACGCTGACACCCAACTCTTCACGGCAGGCGCGGATAAAGTCCGACACGATGAGGAAGTATCCGGGGAAGCCCATAGTCTTCATGATATGCAGCTCGAACTTGATACGTTCCCAAACAGGAGGGTCGAGCGAATCGATGACATCCTGGTCGGTCACAGACTTTGGATCGGCGGCATATTTTGCCTGGATAGCCTCGTTGCCATAGAGGGGAATAGCGCCACGAAGAGCGAGGAACCTCAGGTAGTCGGCCTCGAACTTGATGCGGTAGAGTTTCTCATAGCCGCCCAGTTTCTTGATTTTCTTCTCTGCCTCATCCTGGGGAAGTACCACATTGCCGTTCTCATCTTGTGTAAATTCGTCGAAGAGGTCCTGATCGGTGAGCCGCTGACGGTATTGTTCCTCGTTGCCGAACCAAGCCGGAATCTCGAAGTTGGGCATGATGGGGCCGTTCTCGATGCTATACTCTTCGCATTTATCGACAATTTCTATCGTGTTGCGAAGCGCCTCGGGCACATCAGCCCAAAGTTCGTTCATCTCGGCCGTAGTCTTGAACCACTCCTGCTTGGTGTAGCGCAGACGGGTAGGGTCGTCGAGGTCCTTGCCCGTATTCATGCAGATCAGGTGATCGTGCGCCTCGGCGTTCTCTTCATCGACAAAGTGCACATCGTTGGTGGCAATCAGCTTGATGTTGTGCTTGTGCGCCATCTCGATGAGCCAGGGGTTGAGTTTGTTCTGCTTGACGATACATCCGGGATTGTATAGGGGATCCTTCGTCGGATGGCGTTGAAGTTCAAGGTAATAGTCATCGCCAAAGAGACGCTTATGCCAAAGGATGGCCTCTTCTGCCCCTTCCAAGTCGCCGTCCTCGAACTTGCGCGGCACCTCGCCGCCTAGACAGGCCGAGCAGCAGATCAGTCCTTCGTGATACTTCTCCAGCACCTCGTGGTCAATACGCGGACGCATATAGTAGCCATCTACCCAGCCGATGGATACTGCCTTGATCAGATTCTGGTAACCCTGCTTGTTCTTGGCCAGCAGGATCAGGTGCCAGCCGCTCATATCGACCTTACCTTCCTTTCGGGCCAATCCACGATGCGCCACATAAACTTCGCAACCGAAGATAGGCTTGACGATGGGTTGTCCAGCCTTCGAACGAGCCTTGTTTTCCTTGGATGCAATGTCGAAAAAGTCCTTAATGCCGAACATATTGCCGTGATCGGTGATGGCGAAACCTGGCATACCGTCGGCGGCAGCCTTGGCGAAGAGTCGGCTGATTTTACACTGCCCATCGAGGAGCGAAAACTCTGTATGTACGTGGAGATGTGCGAAAGATTCCATAGTCTATAATTTCTGAGGGTGCAAATTTAGGATATATTTCCGACTTCTCCAAATATTTTAACTGATTTATCAATATTTTAAATCTTGGTTCTTGCCTAACGAGCATATTTTGTCGCCACGATTGGTTGGACGAAGGCTCAATTATGGGGAAAGGTCTCTCTGTCATTATGGGTCCAATTTACGATTCAGAATTGGACTTCGACGATTGGATGGTTCCAATTTACGTTAGAGAATTGGACTTCGACGATTGGATGGGTCCAATTTACGTTAGAGAATTGGACTTCGACGATCGGATGAGTCCAATTTACGTTACAGAATTGGACTTCGACAATCGGATGGGTCCAATTTACGATTCAGAATTGGACGCCGACGATCGGATGGGTCCAATTTACGATTCAGAATTGGACGCCGACGATCGGATGGGTCCAATTTACATTAGAGAATTGGACTTCGACGATTGGACGGGTCCAATTTACGTTAGAGAATTGGACTCCAGCAATCGGATGGGTCCAATTTACGTTACAGAATTGGACTCATACCAAAAGCAAAAACATAATATGAGGATTAGGCGTCCAAATGGAGAAAAAAGACATTGAGTTATCTTACTTTACCAATGCATTTCAGCAATAAGATTTTCAAACCTTTTATATAATTATATGAGACAAAATGGACGATAGATTGAATTCCATTTTGTGTATTCCATATTACAAATATATTCTATAATCAAATAGGCAGTCGTTTTTTGGGTTCTGCAATTACCGACATATCAGGATTTTTATTAACTTTGCGCGCTGATTATTAAGTTATATGAAACAAAACATCCGTAATATTGCGATTATCGCACACGTTGACCATGGCAAGACTACCTTGGTCGACAAGATGCTCTACGCCGGCAACCTCTTTCGTGAGAATCAGGTGACCAATGACCTCATGCTCGACAACAACGAGCTGGAGCGCGAGCGCGGCATCACCATCCTCTCGAAGAACGTGTCAATCAATTACAAGGACACCAAGATCAACATCATCGACACCCCAGGCCACTCGGACTTCGGCGGCGAGGTGGAACGCGTGCTCAACATGGCCGACGGCTGCCTCCTCCTGGTCGATGCTTTCGAAGGCCCCATGCCGCAGACACGCTTCGTGCTGCAGAAGGCTATCGAAATCGGTCTGAAGCCCATCGTTGTGGTCAACAAGGTCGATAAGCCCAACTGCACCCCCGACATTGCGCAGGACAAGGTCTTCGACCTGATGTATAACCTCGGTGCCACCGAGGAGCAACTCGACTTCGTGACCATCTTCGGCTCAGCCAAGCAGGGCTGGATGTCGGACGATTGGAAGAAGCCAACCAACAACGTCTATCCCCTACTCGACGCCATCCTTGAAAATATCCCAGCACCCGAGGTTATCGAAGGCCCCACTCAGATGCTCATCACCTCGCTCGAATACTCTTCGTTCGTAGGTCGTATCGCAGTGGGCCGTGTTCATCGCGGCAGCATCAAGCAGGGACAGATGGTGCTCTTGATGCACCACACCGACGAGGGTATCGTTTCGAAGCAGGTGAAGGTGAAGGAACTCTTTACGTTCGAGGGCATGGGCAAGAAGAAGACCGACGAAGTCTTCTCGGGCGATATCTGTGCCATGACCGGCATCGAAGGTTTCGAAATTGGTGACACCATCAGCGACATCGAGACCGCAGAAGCCATGCCACGCATCAAGGTCGATGAGCCAACGATGTCGATGCTTTTCACCATCAACGATTCGCCCTTCTTCGGCAAGGACGGCAAGTACGTCACCTCGCGCCAGATTCAGGACCGCCTCTACAAGGAACTTGAGAAGGATGTGGCCCTGCGTGTCGAAAAAGACGAGACCCGGGATGGTGCGTGGGTGGTCTATGGTCGTGGTGTGCTCCACCTCTCCATCCTCATCGAGACCATGCGCCGCGAGGGCTACGAGGTAGCTATCGGCCAACCTCAGGTCATTGTCAAGGAGATTAATGGACAGAAGTGCGAGCCTATCGAGCAACTCACCATCAACTGTCCCGAGGAATTCAGTTCGAAGATGATCGATATGGTCACCCGCCGCAAGGGTGAAATGATTGCCATGGATACCCAGGGCGATCGTCAGCACCTCGAATTCAAGATTCCTTCGCGCGGCGTCATCGGTCTGCGTACCAACGTGCTCACCGCTTCGGCTGGCGAAGCCATTATGGCCCACCAGTTCCTCGCCTACGAACCCTGGAAGGGCGACATCGTGCGCCGCACCAACGGCTCGATCATCGCCAAGGAGGCTGGCACCGCCTTTGCATACGCTCTCGACAAGCTGCAGGACCGCGGCAAGTTCTTCATCTTCCCGCAGGATGAGGTCTATGCCGGACAGGTAGTGGGCGAACACGCCAAGGACAAGGACCTCACCGTCAACGTCACCAAGTCGAAGAAACTCACCAATATGCGTTCGAAGTCGAGCGACGAGAAGGCTGCGCTCATCCCGCCGAAGGTATTCAGCCTCGAGGAGGCATTGGAGTACATCAAGGCCGACGAATATGTCGAGGTTACGCCCCACAACATTCGTATGCGCAAGATTGTGCTTGACGAACTGGAGCGCAAACGCCTGAAGCGTGCCGCCGGCATCGTTGACGACGAGGACGAAGATTAATGGTAAAGGTTCTGAGGGGTTCGAAGGATTAAGAAAGGTTCGAAAGGTTCGAAATGACTGAATCCCGAAATAACGGAATAACGTCATTCCGAAAAACCGAAAAAGCCGCAACATCAACCAAAAATGTCGTTAAAGAAGATCGATTGGTACATCATCAGGAAGTTCCTGGGCACCTTCTTCTTCGCAATTTTGCTCATCATGGCCATCGCTGTGGTCCTCGACTACAACGAGAAGATGGACAACTTTGCGGAGCATGAGGCGCCCACCTTCGCCATATTCAAGTACTACTGCACGTTTGTACCTTATATGGCCAATATGCTGTCGCCTCTCGTCATCTTCGTGGCTTGCATCTTCTTCACCTCCAAGCTGGCCGGCAATTCCGAAATCATCGCCATGCTGGCCACCGGCATCTCGTTCAACCGCCTGCTTCGGCCCTATATGCTGTCGGCCCTCTTCCTGGGCTTGCTCACCTTTGCGCTCAACAGCTGGGTCATCCCCGTCACATCGGTGCCTCGTCTTGCCCTGCTCAAGCAATACTACAAGGACAAGGACAAGAAGACGCAATACAACAACCAGTTTATGGTGGCACCCGGCGAAGTGGCTTTCTTCTACTCCTTCGACCGCGACAGCCAAACAGGTTATCGATTCGCCTTGGAAAAGTTCGAGGGCACACAACTCGTCTCACGACTGACCGCCGACCGCGCTTCGTGGGAGGGCAACGATACCTGGCACCTCACCAACTACAAGATTCGCGACATCACCGAACGCGGTGAGACCATCACCGAGGGTTATGCTGTTGACACCGTGGTTCACGTGGCGCCCGAAGACATCATCGTCGGCTCGAAGGATATGGAGAAACTCACCACACCCGCGTTGAAGGAATATATCGACAAGCAGCGTGGCCGTGGCGTAGGTAATATAAAGGAATACGAGATCGAGTACCACAAGCGCTTTGCGGCCATCGCTACTTCGTTCATTCTGACGTTTTTGGGCGTTTGCCTTTCGTCGAAGAAGATTCGTGGCGGCATGGGCATCAATCTGGGCATCGGCCTGGTGCTGGCGTTTGCCTACATTCTCTTCCAGACCGTCAGTTCTTCGTTCGCAGTGAGCGGTGCGATGAGCGTGATACTCGCTGTGTGGCTGCCCAACCTTGTTTACCTGCCCCTTTGCTGGTATGTCTATGAAAAGAAGGCTCCAAAGTGATGGCAGTCACACTGCCAAAAGACAAAAAACCTAAAAAAACGCTCCATTTTCACAAATTTGGAGCGTTTTTTTTTGTTTATACAAAAATAATCATTATCTTTGTCCCCGTATTATATACTAAACAACACCAACAAATTACCAATATTCATCTAATCATTACACAATGAACAATTCGATTGAGTTAATGAACAAGGCTGCCAATAACATTCGCATCCTTGCTGCTGCTATGGTCGAGAAGGCCAAGAGTGGACACCCAGGCGGTGCCATGGGTGGTGCTGACTTCATCAATGTACTTTACAGCGAGTTCCTGGAGTACGATCCAAAGAACATGGCCTACGAAGGCCGCGATCGTTTCTTCCTCGACCCAGGCCATATGGCTCCAATGCTTTATGCACAGCTTTGCCTGGCTGGCAAGTTCACTACCGATGAGCTCCAGACCCTCCGTCAGTGGGGTTCTCCAGTGACCGGTCACCCGGAACTTGAGGTTCGTCACCGTGGCATCGAAAATACTTCTGGACCTCTCGGTCAGGGTCACTGCTTCGCTGTGGGCGCCGCTATTGCTGCCAAGCACCTCGATGCACTCCTCGGTGGTGGTATCATGGACCAGACCATTTATGCATATATCTCCGATGGTGGCGTTCAGGAGGAAATCTCGCAGGGCGCAGGCCGTATCGCCGGCACACTCGGACTTGACAACCTCGTAATGTTCTACGATTCGAACGACATCCAGCTCTCTACCGAGACTTCTGTCGTTTCTGCTGAGGATACCGCTGCCAAGTATCGCGCTTGGGGCTGGAAGGTGCTCGAGATCAACGGCAACGACGTTGAGCAAATCCGTGGCGCCCTCAATATTGCCAAGGCAACCAAGGGCCAGCCTACCCTCATCATCGGCAAGTGCATTATGGGCAAGGGTGCACTCAAGGCTGACGGCACTTCCTACGAGCGCAACTGCAAGACCCACGGTGCTCCTCTCGGTGGCGACGCTTACGTCAACACCATCAAGAACCTGGGTGGCGATCCCGAGAATCCGTTCGAGGTATTCCCCGAGGTTAAGAAGCTCTATCTGCAGCGCCGTGCCGAGCTCCGCAAGATTATGGATGCCAAGTACGCCAAGAAGGCAGCTTGGGCTGAGCAGAATCCCGAGAAGGCTCATATGCTCAAGGACTGGTTCAGCGGCAAGGCTCCCGTCATCGATTGGAGCAAGGTTCAGCAGAAGGCCGACGATTCGACTCGTAGCGCTTCGGCTGCCGTCCTCAGCCAGCTCGCTCTTCAGGTTCCCAATATGGTTTGCGCTTCAGCCGACCTTTCTAACTCCGACAAGACCGACGGCTTCCTGAAGCAGACCCGCTCTATCACACGCGGTGACTTCGGCGGTTCGTTCTTCCAGGCTGGTGTTGCCGAGCTCACCATGGCATGCTGCTGCATCGGTATGGCTCTGCATGGCGGCGTTATCCCCGCTTGCGGTACCTTCTTCGTATTCTCCGACTACATGAAGCCTGCCGTTCGTATGGCTGCCCTCATGGAGCTCCCCGTCAAGTTCATCTGGACCCATGACGCATTCCGCGTTGGTGAGGATGGCCCAACCCACGAGCCAGTTGAGCAGGAGGCTCAGATCCGCCTTATGGAGAAACTCAAGACCCACAAGGGCCGCAACTCCATGCTCGTGCTTCGTCCTGCCGACTCTGACGAGACCACCGCTGCCTGGAAGCTCGCTATGGAGAACACCGTCAGCCCAACTGGTCTTATCTTCAGCCGCCAGAACATCAAGACCCTGCCCGCTGGCAACGACTACAGCCAGGCCGACAAGGGTGCTTACATCGTAGCTGGTTCGGACGAAGAGTTCGACGTTATCCTTCTCGCTTCGGGTTCGGAGGTTGCTACCCTCGTTGCTGGTGCCGAGATGCTTCGTGCAGACGACATCAAGTGCCGCATCGTCAGCGTTCCTTCCGAGGGTCTGTTCCGTCGTCAGCCCAAGGCTTACCAGAACCGCATCCTGCCTCCCGGCAAGCCCAAGTTCGGCATGACCGCCGGCCTGCCCGTAACCCTCGAAGGCCTCGTTGGCCAGGATGGTGAAATCTGGGGTCTCTCCAGCTTCGGTTTCTCGGCTCCTTACAAGGTGCTCGACGAGAAGCTCGGCTTCACCGGACAGAACGTTTACAACCAGGTGAAGAAGATGCTCAAAAAATAAGATATCCTAATTAAACAAATGCACGGGACTCTGATTCCGTGCATTTGTATAATAAAACCAATAGAAAATGGAAATCAAGAATTTTGTGGGTCTGGCAAGCGACCACGCAGCATTTCCGCTGAAACAGTTTGTCAAGAAATACCTCGATGAGAAGGGTATCAAGTATCACGATTACGGCACCTACACCGAGGAAAGCTGCAACTATGCTACCTTCGGCCATGCTTTGGCCAACGCCATCGAAGCCGGTGAATGCTATCCCGGCATCGCCATGTGCGGCAGCGGCGAAGGCATTTCGATGACTCTCAACAAGCATCAGCAGATTCGCGCCGGCCTCGTCTGGCGTCCCGAGATTGCCCACCTTATCCGCGAGCACAACAATGCCAACGTCATCGTCTTCCCTGGCCGCTTCATCAGTGAAGAGGTTTGCCGCCAGTGCCTCGACGAGTTCTTCGCCACCGAATTCGCAGGTGGTCGCCATCAGCAGCGCATCGACGACATCCCAGTAAAGTAATTCACGACAATTAATCCTTTCCGTTTATGAAGAAGTTATTTGCTCTATTCTCTTCCATAGCTCTTCTCGCATCCTGCCAACAGGCTCCCAAGGGCCCTACGCAGGCAGAGTTTGATGCCCTTGCTCAAGAGAAGGACTCTTTGACAACCCACATCGTTGAACTTCAGGACCTGATTGGTTCTGTCACTGCCTGCTTCGACAGCATCGATGCCCAGGAGAATCTTCTCTTTGTCAACAATGAAGACGGCACCAAGGCTACCAAGCGGCAAATACTGGATCGCATCCAGAACTACAAGGACCTGCTTGCCCGTCAGAGTGAGCAACTCGCCAGACTCGAAAACCAGGTCAAGAGCGACAAGGCAAGCATCCGCGACCTCCGCACCATCATCGGACGCCTTCGTCAGGATATTCGCGACAAGGAAGTTCGTATCGCCGAACTAGAGAACGACCTGAACAATCGGAACAAGGACATCGCCCAGCTGGAAAAGACACTCGCCAAGAGCGAAGAGAACACTGCCACCATGACCAAGGCTCGCGATGCATTGCTGGAAGTGGCCAACTTCCAGAAGGATGTCATCAACACAGCTTACTTTGTAGTAGGTTCGAAGTCTATGCTTCGCGATCTGGGCATCGTCAAGGGTGTCTTCAAGCAGAAGGCCGACTATGCGAACCTCGACAACTCGAAGTTCTCGAAAGTTGATATCCGCGAATTCAGGGAGCTTAACATCAATAGCAAAAAGGCCAAGCTCATCACCGAGAAACCTGCCAATTCATACCTGCTCATCGAGAATCCCGACGAGACCACTACGCTCCGCATCACAGATCCTGACGCATTCTGGGAGGGTTCACCCTATCTGATTATTCAGACAAAGTAATACTTTCCGGAATAACGGAATAACGAGATTCTGGAATATCAGTATTTCGGAATAACGATATTACGAAATCCCGTAATACCGAATCCTGAAATACCTTTATCCCGAGATTCCGAGACTAATGATTAATACAGTTATGAAAAATTTTCTTCTCACCCTCCTCCTCGCCTGCGCTCTTCCCGCTACTGCGCAGCAGATTGTTCCTCGTCAGGCTCTAGGTCCTCGCCATTTTGGACATGATACCATTCGCGTGGCTTGTGTGGGCAACTCCATTACAGAAGGCCATGGTCTGAAGGACAAGAAGACCGAAGCATATCCTGCCCGCCTGCAGGAACTACTCGGCGACCGTTACTTCGTACAGAACTTCGGTCTCTCGGGCCACACGCTCATGAATGGCACCGACCGCCCCTATATGCACGATGGCAAGTGGTTCCGTTTCCAGAAGGCATTGGCCAGCAATCCTGACATTGTGACCATCAAGCTTGGCACTAACGATTCGAAGACGCCTTACGACTCGCTGCTCCACGCCGACTTCATGCGCGACTTGAATGCCATGATTGACTCGTTCCAGGCCTTGCCCAGCAAGCCATACATCTACCTGTGTCTGCCTATCCCAGCCAATGGTGAAGTATGGACTATTCGCGACTCAGTAATCGAAGGCGAGGTCATCCCTCGTATCCGTGCTGTGGCACAAGAACGCAACCTGCCCGTCATCGATCTCTATAAGCCAATGAAACCGTTTATGGATTTGCTTCCTGACAAGATTCATCCCAATGCTGCTGGAGCCATGCTCATTGCCGAGGAAATTGCCCGCCGCATTGAGACGGATATGCTCAAGGGTGTCATCCGCTTCGGTAATGGTCCACGAGGCCTTCGTCCTAGAATGGCTCGCTCCGATCAGGGCAAAAAGATGGAAGCTGCTCCCAAAGAGAAGCCTGCCGATGATTCAAGCATAAAGGTTGAGCACAAGTCGCGCCATCAGAAAGGACGTCGTAAATAACTTCTTCATATATTAAATAATGAGAGGCACCATCTAAGTGATGCCTCTCATTATTTATATATTATATAGTACTTATCATCCTACGCACTGGTTTTGGACATCCTTGCATAAATAGCAAAAGCAAGCACAACCACAAAGCCACAAAGCGGCAGGAAGAACGGCAGAATATAACCAATATTATCGGCCATTATGCCCATAAGCAGGAAGGCACATCCACCAACAGGAGTCATCATCAAGAGACTTCCCGCACGACCCACCAGACGAGAAGGCACATAATTCAATGCCATACTATAAATGGTTGGGAACATAATGGATTCGCAAAGATAGTTCACCATTAGGAATGCAATGGGAAGATAACGCGTCCAGGAAGCATCATCTTGTACTGACGAACTGGTCAACAGGATCATCAGCATACTGAGAATACTACCCATGGCACACCACGATAACATACGCGCCGGTTTGACACTGCGCATGATCCAACTACCGAGGAAACGTCCTCCCATGAAGATGAACAGGCTTAATCCGAGTACATAGCTGGCGCCATCGGCAGCCAACCAACCCATACCAGTCACGAAGAGCACGAAATAACTGTTGATGCTGATTTCGCTCACCTCGTAGGCCAGCAAGGCCAATAAGCCAAACAGGAACATTCGATTGCTCATCAGCATCTTCAAAGGATGCTTGATTGCTTCCACTTCAACAGTTTCCTCCTCGTTCTGTATTTCAGGCAGGTTCACTCTGCTGAAAATGACAGCAACAACAGCAACCACAACACCCATCACAGCATATGGGATCGAAAGGTCAGCATCAGCCTGGCTGAATAGATAACCGCCCATGATAAGTGGGCCCAGTGAGCTGCCCAAGCCATTGAACGACTGGCTCAAGTTGAGACGACTGGTAGCTGTCTCCTTAGGGCCAAGCAAGGTAGAGTAAGGATTGGCAGCTGTCTCAAGGAATGCTAAGCCGCAAGCAATGATGAAGAGTGCTCCTAAATAGACGGAAAAAGATTCTATCTGTGCACCAGGGATAAAAATAAATGCACCTGCAGCAAAAAGCAACAATCCAAAGACGACACCTCTGCGGTATCCAAATCGGCTGATGAATATGCCAGCAGGAATCGCCATCATGAAATAGGCTAGATAACTACAAACCTGAACCAGAGAACTCTGTGTGATGGAAATGTTCAGCGTGTCCTTGAAGTGCTGATTAAGTACATCCAGCATGGAACGCGCAAAGCCCCATAAGAAGAAGAGGGTTGTAATGAGAATAAACGGAACTAAATACTTCCGATTGGTCAAAGAAGTTTTGCTCATTTGTAAAAAAGAGAACCGAGTAAGACAATCAATTATTGAAAAATATCGTCGCAACAGAAAACTTCGTGTGACAAAATATCGCTGCAAATATACACATTATTTCCGAAATGAGAAAACTTTTGATGTTTTTTTTAGATTTTTTATTGGAATTCATCACTTTCGGCCTCTTTAAAGAGAGGTAAGTAAATATACAAAAAGAGACTCCTACTCTCCCGCTTTCGCAGTACCATCGGCGTTACAAGGTTTAACTTCTCTGTTCGGAATGGTAAGAGGTGGAGCCCTTGTGCTATAACCGCCTTATGTTATAGTCTTTAACTAATGTTGCTGTACCAGGACTCGAACCCAGACTAAGAGAACCAGAATCTCGCGTGCTACCATTACACCATACAGCAGAGATGTAGCGCCTACGGGACTCGAACCCGTGTACCCGGCGTGAGAGGCCGGTATCCTAACCGCTAGATGAAAGCGCCATAATAAATAAAGATCGTGACGGGTGGGCGCTGAGGGATTCGAACCCCCGACCCTCTGCTTGTAAGGCAGACGCTCTGAACCAGCTGAGCTAAGCGCCCTAGAAAATTTTTGAGCCGTCACCGAGAGTTGAACTCGGGACCTCATCCTTACCAAGGATGCGCTCTACCACTGAGCTATGACGGCAACATAAATGTGACTCCTACAGGATTCAAACCTGTAACCTTCTGATCCGTAGTCAGATGCTCTATTCAGTTGAGCTAAGGAGCCAAAGGACTTTGAGAGTCAAAAAATCGTCGGGGTACCAGGATTCGAACCTGGGACCCCCTGCTCCCAAAGCAGGTGCGCTAACCGGACTGCGCTACACCCCGAGATTTGACATTCGGAGAAAAGTTTTAATAGCTCGGTAGATTTTATCTAGTTTTTCTAGAGTCTCTAGATGATCTAGATATTCCAGATGCTCTAGAAGCTTTCTTTTGAAAGAAGTGTTCGGGTGATTAGTATTGCTCGGCTGAACACATCGCTGTGCGTACACCTGCAACCTATCAATGTTGTCGTCTGCAACTACCCTGTAAG
>ONNR01000026.1 GCA_900319235.1 uncultured Prevotellaceae bacterium | reverse complement strand
TGAGAGGTATGGTTCTCTTGACGATGAGGATACTGAAGATCGCCGAACCTATGAAGCCATTCGCAAGAATCTCAAGCAATGGATAGCCGAACGTCGGCAGTTCAGAATTGATGACGAGTATCTTCCTCACTTTTAAGGAGGGTGCGAAAGGCCGACGGTTTCAAAAAATGCTGTCTTTGAGCTAAACAATTCAAAAAAAAAATGTCCATCATCCGTATCCATTCACTCAGCGACCCAGGTGTCGATATTTTCAGCGTGCTCACCGAAGCACAGCTGCGCAACAGGCTTGAACCCGAGAAGGGAATCTTCATTGCCGAGAGTCCGAAGGTCATCCAAGTGGCCCTCGACAAAGGCTATGAGCCGATGGCCCTGCTCTGCGAAGAAAGGCATATCACGGGCGACGCAGCGGACATCATCCGTCGATGCGGTGACATGCCCGTCTATACAGGTGAGCGCGGGATGCTCGGAGCATTGACAGGCTACAACCTGACGCGTGGCGTGCTGTGCGCGATGCGAAGGCCTGAGGCTACACCGAGTTTGGCCGAAAAAGTCGGAGAGCGGGCGAGGATAGAGGATATGTTGCGCGATGCCCGACGCGTCGTAGTGATTGATGGCGTGGTCGATACGACAAACATCGGTGCTATCTTCCGTTCGGCGGCTGCCCTCGGCATCGATGCTGTGCTGCTGACCCCGACTTCGTGCGACCCTTTGAATCGTCGTGCCGTGCGTGTGTCGATGGGCTCTGTATTCCTCGTGCCTTGGACTTATCTGCGCGAGCCATTGCCCAGCCTGCATCGGTATGGATTCCAGACGGCTGCCATGGCATTGTCGGACGACAGTATTCCGCTTGATGATCCGCGTCTGAAAGAAGTGCACCGTCTGGCCATCGTGATGGGCACCGAAGGAGACGGCTTGGCGAAAGAGACCATCGCCGATGCCGATTACGTAGTGCGTATCCCAATGTTCCACAACGTCGATTCGCTCAACGTCGCTGCGGCCGCCGCCGTCGCTTTCTGGGAACTTCGGAAGTGAGTTTTTTAACAAGAATTATCGCGAATTATCATTAATTTTTCAGTAAGTATCTTTATTCGATAGGAATAACATTATAATAATTTATGATAATTCATGGTAATTCGTGTTTAATAATACATATAATTTTGTTAATTTCAGTTACATACTTATGAAAAAGATTGTTGTGCTCGACGGCTATGCCGCCAATCCCGGCGATATCGGATGGGAGCCTTGGAAGGCTCTGGGTGAACTCACAGTTTATGAACGCACGGCTCCTGAAGAGACCGTGGAGCGTTGCAAGGATGCAGAGATTGTTTTGACCAATAAGGTTGTTTTCGAAGCAAAGGTTATCGAGGCATTGCCAGCTTTAAAATATATCGGTGTGCTCGCTACGGGCTATAATGTCGTGGATTTGGAAGCTGCCTCTAAGCATGGCGTCATCGTGACTAACATTCCGGCCTACAGCACACTGTCGGTAGCTCAGATGGTCTTCGCTCATTTGCTCAACATCACGCATCATGTAGCACAGCATGCCGAACGTGTAGCAAATGGAGCGTGGCAGAACTCCAAGGACTTCTGCTTTTGGGACAGCGAACTCATCGAACTTGATGGCCTTACCCTCGGCATCGTAGGACTCGGCAACATCGGACGTGCTGTGGCTCGCATCGCTCAGACCTTTGGCATGAAGGTGATGGCCTACAGCTCGAAGAGCGAGGAGGCTTTGGCAGAGATGGGCATCCAAAAGGCTGCCAGCTACGAGGATGTCTTTCGCACAGCTGATGTGGTGAGCCTGCATTGCCCGCTCAATGCGCAAACAAAACATCTGGTGAACCGGGAGCGCCTGGCGCTGATGAAGCCTTCGGCCATCCTCATCAACACAGGTCGTGGCCCGCTCATCGATGAGCAGGCTTTGGTCGATGCGTTGAACAGCGGTAAGATCTATGCCGCAGGTGTCGATGTCCTGACGCAGGAACCGCCTCGCGCAGGTTCGCCCCTCATCGGAGCTCGCAACTGCTACATCACCCCGCATATTGCCTGGGCTACCCGTGCTGCCCGCGAACGCCTCGACAAGATCGCTTTCGACAATGTCCGCGCCTATCTGAGTGGAATACCTCAGAATGTGGTGAACTAAGAGTACTAAGGGATTTTAAGGGATATTTGGGGATATGAAGTGATATTAAGGGACGTATGTTTTTAGGGACCTTATTCTCGAAAAGGGGAAGTAACGTCCCTTAAAATCCCTTAGAATCCCTAATAATCCCTTAATATCCCTAAAGCTAAAACATGAAGCGAGCATTTTATCCGAAGGAATACGCTGCATTGACGCGGCTTGGCGTGCCCATCTTGATTGCACAGATCGGCTTTACCCTGCAAGGTATGGCCGATACCATCATGGTGGGCCAACATCATGCGCAGGAACTGTCGGCAGTAGGCTTCGTCAATTCGATCCTGGTCTTTGCTATCATCCTTTCGTTGGGCTTCTCGCAGGGTGCGGTAGCCGTGATCGGTTCGCTTTATACGCAGGGCAAGAACCGGGAGATTGCCGAGGTGCTCAAGGCGAGCATAGTGGCTGATATGTTGCAGATGCTTCTCCTGACCTTGGTAATGACGGGCATCTACTTCTGTCTGCCCATGATGGGGCTCGATCCCGAACTGTTGCCCCTGATGCAGCGTTACTATCTCATCCTGCTCCCTTCGCTTCTCCTTTTCGGATTCTCGTCAGCCTTCAAGCCTTTCGCCGATTCCATCAACGACACGAAACTGTCAATGTGGATTCTCCTTGCCAGCAATGTTTGGAACATCCTGTTCAACTGGCTCCTCATCTTCGGCAATGACACGCTCCACATCCCCGAAATGGGTATCGAAGGTGCAGCTTACGCTACGGCAACGAGCCGTCTGCTGATGGTGGTGCTTTTCCTCTTTGTCGTCTTCGGTACAAAGCGCTACGAAGACTATATGAAGTATTGGAAGAAGGCCAAAGTGTCATGGCCGCGCATCGTACAACTCAACAAACTGGGCTGGCCCATCGGTGTGCAGATGAGTTTCGAACTGGCTGCCTTTGCAGGAGCCGCGCTGATGTTGGGTTGGGGCGGCAAGACTTGGGATGCAGCCTCGGCTTTGGCTTCGCACCAGGTGATGAACTCCATCGCCTCACTCATCTATATGTTCTATATCGGCATCGGCACGGCCATCGCCATTCGTGTGGCCAATTATCATGGACTCGAAGACAATCATGGCGTGCGCTGTGCAGCAAATGCTGGTTATCAGATGATTCTGCTCACGGGCATCATCGCCTCGGCTTTGGTCTTCGGTTTTCGTCACGAACTGGCAGCACTCTTCGTCAACTCGGCCGATGCGGAGATGTTCCAACGTGTTTCCGAAATTGTGGCTGCCACGACTGTTCCCGTCATTCTCTATCAGTTCGGCGACGGATTGCAGACGGCCTACGTCAACGCCCTTCGCGGCTATGGCGAAGTGAAAGTGCTGATGAAGTACTCTTTTCTGGCCTACGTCGTGATCTCCATTCCCATGTCGTATTTGTTTGGAATCGTTATGGATTGGGGATGCTACGGCATTTGGATGGGTATGCCCTTTGGCCTGACTGTCGTTGGCATACTTTACCTCCTTCGCTTCCGCAAAATAACCAGACATCATGAAGCAACGAGCCTCTAACAATCGTACACTTCTGCTTGAGGATGCCGAACGTCCTGCATTGCGAGCCTTGCTGAAATCGATAGAAGATCTTCGGCAGGGAAACCCATCTTCTTGGCTCAATGCCGTAATCTGTGCCGATATGATGGAGGCGATGCAATGGATTCCCGACGAGATGGCCGACCTCATCATTCTTGATCCGCCCTACAACCTGACACGCGACTTTGGAGGCAGTTCGTTCACTGCGCGCAACGATCAGGAATATGAGGAATATCTGCGCTCGTGGATGCATGCTGTTTGTCAAAAGTTGAAACCTACGGGTTCGCTTTATCTCTGCGGCGACTGGCGATGCACGGCCGCGATGCAGCGCGTTCTGTCCGACGAACTGGCCATCTTGAACCGCATCACGTGGCAGCGCGAAAAGGGGAGAGGCGCCAAGAACAACTGGAAGAACTCGATGGAGGACATCTGGTTTGCGGTGAAGGATCCGCAGCATTATTATTTCAATGTGGAAGCCGTGATGATGAAGCGCCGTGTGCTGGCTCCCTATAAGGTGAACGGAGAACCGAAGGATTGGGAGGAAGGTGCGGATGGGAAATACCGCTTGACCTATCCTTCGAACTTCTGGGATGACATCAGCGTGCCTTTCTGGTCGATGCATGAGAACACTGATCATCCGACACAGAAGCCCGAGAAACTTATTGCCAAGCTCATCCTCGCTTCGAGCAAGGAAGGCGATGTAGTCTTCGATCCATTTATGGGCAGTGGAACGAGTTGCGTGGTGGCAAGCAAATTAGGTCGTCATTTTTGTGGCATCGAACAGAACGAGGAATATTGCCTTTGGGCACTGAAACGCCTCGCTTTGGCCAAAGATGATGCTGGAATTCAAGGATATGCGGATGGCGTGTTCTGGGAGAGAAATACGAATCCGCACGGATAATCTGTATTTTATGTGCCTTATTTTCAACCTATCAGATAGCAAAATGGACCAAATATAGCCAAAATTGTTAAGTTTTGGTGAAAATATTTGGTGCAATTATAAATACTCTTTATCTTTGCAACCGATTGTACATAACCTATTTAAAACATTTGGTAAAATGAAAAAGTTTTTTGTTCTTTTCGCAGCTGCAGCCCTTGTGCTCAGCGCATGTAGTGGTAATGAGAAGAAGGCTGAACCAGCCGCTGAACCAGCTCCTGCAGTAGCAGAGGCTCCCGTCACTGTTGAGCAGGCCGCTGCTGACCTCAAGGCAGCAGTTGAGAGTGGTAGTGTAGAAGCTATCGAGAAGGTACAGAAGGAGATCGATGAGCTCCAGGCCAAGGCTGGTGATTTCACTGAGGAGCAGAAGGCCAAATTCAATGAGTTGACCGAAAGCTTCAAGGCCGCTAAGGAAGAAGTGGTTGCCAAGGCTAAGGAAACTGCTGATGCCGCCAAGGAGGCTGGACAGGGCGCTGTTGATGCTGCCAAGGATAAGGTGAACGAAGCTACCGATGCCGCCAAGCAGGCTGGCCAGGATGCTGTCGATGCTGCCAAGGATAAGGTGAACGAAGCTACCGATGCTGCCAAGCAGGCTGGCAAGGATGCTGTCGACAAGGCTGCCAACAAGGCTAAGGACCTTCTTAAGTAATCTTATTATATTTAAAATGTACAACTCACGCAATTTCGTTTTGCGTGAGTTGTTTTTTTATTGTATTCATCACGAATTATCGAATTAAAAAATTGTGAATAACCAATATGGATTCATCTCAATAATTCTTAAATTCTATAATTCGGGATAATGATCAGTTTACCATTCTCCAATCGACTTTATAGTCATGCTGGAATTTGGCTAGTTCTTCGTCTGTCATGCGGACGTATTCCGAAACGCCGAAACCGCTTTGGGTCATTCCAATGCCATTGCCGTTCATACCAAGGCGTTCGATTGTCGTGATGTACCATAGTCCGTCGAGCTTGAAGACTGACAGGAAGTTCAGAAGGAAATATTTATCGCCAGGGGCATTGAGACACACATCGCCCTTGGTGTAGTCGATGGCGATTGTCCAATCGAAATATCCGGGTTCTTTGGCTCCATAGAGATAGGAGTAGGTGGTCATCTCGTTAGCCGAAGGGAAATAGTAGTTACAGCATCTTGCTGTAGGGTTCTCCTTGAAGTAATCTTGATAAACTAGTGCCCCATGCTCGTTGATTTCGTAGGTGTTGAGCCATTTCCAGCCATGGCCGATGACCTCATTCTTTATCAGTCGCTGCTCGTTTTCCGATAATTGTGTTGTTCCATCATCCCGTCGAGGGATGCCGTCTTCGTCGATGATAAATCCTCCCATAGGAGGTTCGATGATAATAATGGGTTCTTCCTTGTCATCTAGGTCGCAGGAGGCGAACAAAGGAGCCATAAGAAGCAGCGTGCAGACTAAGCACAACTTTGTGGAATGATTCTTGAATGCAATCTTTTTCATGTCAAAATGTTTGTTTGGTTCTTTACCCCCTAAATGCACGACATCCGAAAAACTTGCATCGCTTTTGAAAAAATACCGCCGTATGACGATGGGCATACGGCGGTGAAATAAGTGTATTTGGGATTAATTTCTTTTATTTAAGACTGCAGATTGTATATATGTATTGCCACTGTGAAGAATCTTGAATGAATAAGTGCCATCAGTATTCCTACATTGTCTAAGTTGGTTAGCAGATAAAGTGAAGGTTGTTGAATTGGTAGTTTGCTGTTTTTGACTAATGTTAGTGCCATTGGCGTTTTGAATCCTGAAGTATGCGACATCGCCAGCTGTTTTGGTGACGGTGAGGGTTGCACCATTGTTCCAATCATCCATGACATCGCGAACGGTGGTACACAATGCGAAATGAGTAAGATCATTATCGCCTGAGCCTCCTGCAATTTCTTGTGTAGCTCCTAAATTAAGTATCACCGTGTTATTTGACCCCATGATGACTTCGACACTGACTCGTTCGGAGGTCGGTTTGTATGTCTTTCCATTCACTGTTGGCGCTTCTGCCCTAACGACGATGGAGGCGTAACCATCTGCAATTGGCCAAACTTTAGCGGTAGTAGCATCGATTTGTTCCACCTTTACTATAGATTCATCGCTAGATGTAAACGAAATCACTCCACCTGTAGAAGATTGAGCTTTTATTTGTTGTTCAGTGTCAGTCTCGAATGTCATAAAGAGCGGATTGACGAATAGCTTATGATGTGCTTCTGTTGTTTCATTATGAATATCAATTTCTGCCTTTGAGATTTCGACTTCTATATCATTAACATTATTAGTCTCATCTCTTGCTACTATCCATATGCCAACTTTCCCATTGGAAGAAACTGCTTTGACTGCTTGGTTTAGTCTTGTGGGACTGATAGTATATGTGACTGTATAATTGTTCCCCGAAGAGCCAGTGTTGTCCTTTAGGATTTCTTGCCCTGCCGCATCGTCAAGGTAATATGTTACATTTCTCTTTATGGAATAAGTTATGTGAAGTTTGGCAGACGCATTATCGTTCACTAATGCAATAAGTTCAGCTGGAAATTCGAGGAATTGACCTTTCCTGTAGGTAACTGTTTGGTTATTGCTGCCTGTAAATGTAAACGTGCCATTTTCATGAGTAAGCTGGAAAGACTGGGTAATCTCAGATGGAGTATCTTGGTTGGTAGGAGTAAGATTCCCTCGGTCTGTAATAAGCTCCGCTTCCTGAGAACTAAGTATCCAATCTGTTTTAGTTACATCTTGTACCCAGTCGGTGAATTTGGTATATGCCTCTTTGATGTACTTTTGTTCTTGTGGCCACTCGAAATATTCGGGCAAGAGCATCATCTGGGGTGCAGAGCCTTCGCTGTAGGATCCGTTAGAATTGATATTTACAGCATCTCTGTTTTCCTCTTCACTGTGGATAACAAAAAAGCCGGAAGCAAAGAGCTGTGACAAGTAAGTGGGATATTGGCCATTGCCTGCTCCTACTTTCTTGTCAGGAAGAGGATGGTCTTCTGTAGGGAAGGTTATCGATTGACCATGCAAATCAGTGTAAGTGGGAGCTGCATTAATGATTTTATGATTTCTTGAATTAGAAGGAACAGGGCTCTCATTCAACAAAGAGTGAATCTCACCCCAGTTGTAACTCCAATTATCTTCTTCATTATTGAATGATACTGTTGATTCGAAAGCTCCACCTGCTGCCAAAGCAGTCACTTTGAGCTCTTCTATCGTTTTAGTGTTTTCTTCATCCAATTCGTATCTTCCATTATGTTCGTCCCAAAAATACTCCCTGTCAATTTCCTCTGTGTATTTCAGTTCGAGGGCGATGTCGTTGAAATCAAAATCATATTGTTTCAGGTCCTCGCAAACGAGGATGGCATGCTCGTTTGTCGTAGTTCTATCTACAATTGACTGATTGTCAAAACCGTCTATAGTAAATACAACATCATTGAGGTCAAAATCTCCTCCTACAAACCAATCCTCGAAACACAAATAGTCTCTGGTGTCTTTTGAACTGGCATCAATGTCTCGCTGGATATTGAATGTGGCGATATAGCAAGGTCGCTGGTCTGAAGCCCAGCCTGTGATTGGAGTATTAAGTTTGGATTCAGAATATCTTGTTCCAGATGATGGGCTGCGTTGGGTTATATAAAAGCCGTAGAATGGGATTTCCTCTGGAATCTCGACTTGGATAGGATAAGCGTTCAAATAAATATTATCATTTGTAAATACATTTTTAACATTTTGTCCTGTAACTTGTCGTTCTACATTTCCATTGACATAATAGAGGTGCGTCTTACAATCAAGAATCTTTTTACGCACTAGCCAGTACATTTCTCCATCATTTCCCATGATGGTTACATCAGCATATTTTTCATCGTCAGTGTACCAATAAATACCAATCTCATCGGTGCCGCTGGTTGTCCAATGGACAGGCGCAATTGTGAAAGTGTGCGATGTTGCTACGAAATCCTGTATAACACGACCAAGATTGGTGTTCGCATAAGCTGCACCAGGGCCTCCAGCATTTTCTGGAAGTACTTTTTCGTATTGCGCGTTTTCATCCTTCGTGATTTTGATGGGGGTAGTTAAATCCGTGATAGTAACTTGACTCACATATTGGTCGGCACGAGTTGGGGCTTCCTTTTTTCGAGCCAATTGCCCGAAGAGGTCCCAGTTCTGGTTGGGGTCGATTTCGCCGAACTGGCGTTCGAACTCATGGGTGTAAGCAACATCTTGAAGATGTTGATCGTTGTACGGTTCGTAGTCCTGGCAGGAACTAACGAGAGCTGCTATGCCCGACAATAGGAGGTATGTCAGCATCGTGGATTGGATAGATCCCTTTTTCATAATAATGATTGTTAGTTTTGTGTAATTATAATAAGATGAATAATGGTAGAAACAAAAATACAGAATCTAAAAATAATATGAGTGATTTCAAGGGCGTAATCCTTTTATCAGGCAACTCATGACTATTTTATTTTTGCAATTCTTTGTGCAAAATTACTCAGTTTTTCAAAAATAATTCACAAAAATAAGTGAAAATGTATATTTTTTCTTCCGTTTTGTCAATTTTAGGATTTAGTGAAAAATGAAGGTTACAAAAAACCGCCGTCTGCCCATCGGCAGACGGCGGTTAAATTATGAGAATTTGTGATTAATTCTTCTGTAATGATGCAGACTGAATATAAGTGTTATCAGTGTGGAGAATCTTGAACGTATATCCACTGTTATCGCTATTTTTGAACTGCTGGAGTTCTTCATAGCTAAAGACATAAGTTGCTTGGTTGTCGGTAGTTTTTGTCGCACTCTTGAAAGAACCGTCAGCATTTTGAATCTGGAAAGAAGCATTTCCACCAGCCGTCTTGGCAACGGTGAGTGTTGCTCCATTGTTCCACGAATTCATAACATTTCGTGCCGTAGTACACAATGCATACTCGGTTAGATTGTCTTGGGCACTTGCATCGTGTTGTGTTGCACCCAGCCTAAGAATAACCTTAGTATCTGAGCCCATGATGACTTCTACGCTGACGCGCTCAGAGGTTGACTTGTATTCCTTGCCATTCACAGTTGATGCTTCTGCTCTTACGACGATGGAGGCATATCCATCGGCCATAGGAGTTACACGGGCATGATTGTTATCTATTTTTTCAACTTTTGCTATGGATTCATCACTGGAAGTATAATTAATAATTGCGCCAGTCGAAGAACTTGCATAGATTTCCTGAGTAGCCAAACTTTCAAATGTCATATACTGTGGATCAACGAAAAGCTTATGATGTGCTTCTGTTGTGACATTATGGATCTCAATGATAGCCTCATCGATTTGTGGGCGGTTTCCTTGACTGGTACTGTTTTCAGCAAAAATCCAAATGTGATCATATTGAAGTGCTTTCTGAAGCATTGGTTCGCTGATGGAATACGTGTATTCCGTATAGTTTTCAGACGAATTATATTGATGTGCCAGGAGATGAGTTTGATTGTTACCATTTGCATCAGCAATGACAAGGTGAATGGTAGATGCAGGCTTTCTAGAATATTTTATATGAAGCTTTGCCGTAGCATGGTCATTTGCTTTGAGCTGGATGCCACTGAGGTCGAGATATTGAGCATAGTAGTTTTGAGTTGTGTTGTTTAATCTATATCGGATTCTACCGTTTAGAGGAGTAAGTTTTTCTTCATCTGTAATCTCAGTTGGCACATCGGGCGTGATTACAGGCTGTAAATCTCCTCGGTCAGTGATCAACGACTCGTCCTGTGAGTTTAAAATCCAATCTGTTTTGGTTACATCAGCCACCCACTCGGAGAACCCACTATATGTATCGTTGATGTATACCCCTTCTTGTGGCCACTCGAAATACTTGGGGAGGAGCATCATCTGGGGTGCAGTACCTTCTCCCTTGCCTTTATATGTGCCATTGGAGATAATCTTATCAGCAGCACCATCTACTTTACTAATGATTGTGAAGAAGTCTGTGGCGAATAGCTGTGACAGGTAGGTCGGATATTGATTATCCTTTTCAGGAAGAGGTTTCCCTTCTGAGGGGAAAGATATCTTCTGGCCCTCAGTACCGAATACCTTTCCTGCATTGATGACAGCATGTTTCTTGGAATTGGTGCCTGCTTGTGTGGCTCCATCCTCTCCTAATAAATAGTGGATTTCGCCCCAATCATAACTCCAGTTATTTCCATTCTTGAAGGAAACTGTCGATTCGTACCAACCACCAGCTGCCATTGCTGTTACTTCAAGTTTTTGAACTGTCGTGGTTTTTTCCGGATCAAGGTCATAACGTCCTTGATCATTTTGAGTATAAACTCTGTTTGTTTCTTCAGTGTAGTTCAGCTCGAGAGCTATGTCGTTGAAGTCGAAGTCGAACTCCTTCAAGTCTTCGCAAACCAGGACAGCAGTCTCGCTGACGGTTGTTTGATCGATAATGTCCTCTTGATGGAAGCCATCAATGGTGAATACAAGGTCATTGAGGTCAAAGTCGCCTCCATCCATCCAATCTTCGAAGCATAGATAATCTCTGCTATCAGGGTAATTGGCGTCAATGTCTCGTTGGATGTTGAATGTGGCTACAAAGCATGGCTGCTTGTCTGCAAAATTGGTGTAGGTTACACGAGTGTTCAGTTTTGCCTCCGAATATCTCCAGTCATCGCCTTGGCGAATATAAAAACCATAGAAGGGTATGGCCTCAGGAACCTGCACATTGATAGGAAGAGCAAGCAGGTGATCGGCGTTATACCTAGAAAAGACATGGCTGCTATTATTAGGGTCATTACGCCCACCTGGAACGGCTATAGGAGTTTCATTTTCACCTACTACATAATACAAGCGTGACTTGCCGTCTATTATTTTTTTTGTGACAAGCCAGTAAAGTTCTCCATCTTGACCCATGATGGTTCTATCTGCGTGACCCTCTTCATCGGTGTACCAGTAAATACCGATTTCGTCCGTGCCAGAGGTCGTCCAATGGACAGGGGCGACGGTGAATTCATGCGCCGTAGCTACGAAATCCTGTACTACGCGACCGAGGTTGGTTTCTTCGTACCTAATATTGTAACCTGCGTTATTAGGCTGTTCGGGAAGTACTAGATCATACTCTGCATCTGCTGCTTTTGAAACTTTGACGGCTTGATTAAAGTCGTTTATTGGAGTGACGTTTACTTGTGCCCAATAATCGTCAACACGGGTTCCGATTTTCTTTTTACGTGCCAACTGGCCGAAGAGGTCCCAATTCTGGTTGGGATCGATTTTGCCGAACTGGCGTTCGAACTCATGAGTGTAAGCAACATCCTTAAGATGCTGATCGTTGTACGGTTCGTAGTCCTGGCAGGAGCTTACGAACGCTGCTGACGCCGACAAGACAAGGCAAGTCAGCAAGGTTGATTGTGTAAAAACTCTTTTCATAAAAAAATAAATATAGATAGTTATTAATTGAGAAATACAAATGATAAAAGCATAATAAACAAAAGCAGAACTCTAAAAAATGAGCAATAAATGTGGCATAATACTCAAAAATATTTAGAAACTCTGACTCTTTTAAATGTTTATCAAAAACATTGCAAAAATAAGTATTTTTCTTTATTTAGTAAATGAAACGGACGAAAATGTATACGATTGCATCCAAATTTGTATTTGGTAGTATAATAATGCCATATGAAAATATCAAATAAACCTCGAATTGGCATCTGATTTGTGTGAAAAGCAACTTTTGGGATGAGAAATTGGCATTTTTTGTCTAAGCATACAGATTTGATATACAGATTCTGTATTCTCCTGTTGCAGCATACATATTTGGCAGAAGAAAACTGTATGCCGCGGTCGGAGCATACATATTTGGTAGATGAAAACTGTATGCCTCGGTTGGAGCATACATATTTGGTAGATGAAAACTGTATGCCGTGGTTGGAGCATACATATTTGGTAGATGAAAACTGTATGCCGCGGTCGGAGCATACAGATTTGGTAGACGAAAACTGTATGCCGCGGTCGGAGCATACATATATGGTAGATGAAAACTGTATGCCGCGATGGGAGCATAATGATTTGGTAGATGAAAACTGTATGCCGTAGTTGGAGCATACAGATTTGATAAATGAAAACTGTATGCCGCGATGAGAGAAAGTATTATGTGATTCCTAAGTGTTTTTTATCCAATGAGAGAAAGCTTTTCTTCTATTCTTTGCTGCACTTCGCTAGGTTTGAGTCCCCAGCGTGGGGCAATGATGAGGTCGGATGGAGCGGAGGAGGCAAAGCGTTCGATATGGATGTCTTTTCGGAGGCGGGAGATAAACTCGGCAACCAATGTGGCGTATTCGTCGATGTTCATCGAAAGGAAATCTTCGGGATGATTGGCATATTCCTGAGCAATGACAGTACCCTTGAGAATCTGAAGTTGGTGTAATTTGATGGATTGGATGGGCAGGTGATTGATGATGTTGGTTTCGGCAAGGATATCCTCCTTTATTTCACCAGGAAGGCCTAAAATGAGGTGGATGGTGGTATTGATGCCTGCATCGGCACATCGTTGGATGGCGGTAAGGCTGTCTTCAACCGAATGCCCACGATTGATGCGTTGAAGAGTCTTGTCGTAGAAGGATTCGATGCCCAGTTCGAGGGTGATGAGAAAACCTTTGTCCTGAAGATCTGCCAGATAATGCAGAACATCATCTTCGATGCAATCGGGACGAGTGCCAATGACGAGCCCGACAACATCTTCGACCGAAAGAGCTTCCTCGTAACGATGGCGCAGCAGGTCCAAAGGAGCGTATGTGTTGGAATAGGCTTGGAAATAGGCCAGATACTTCATGTCGGGATATTTGCCCGCAAAGAAGCGCTTCCCTGCTTCGAGTTGTTCGCTGATGCTGGTCGAGCTGCGACAGTAGGAAGGATTGAACGCATCAGTACGACAGAAGGTGCATCCTCCCGTCCCAACGTGTCCATCACGATTGGGACAGGAGAATCCACCATCAAGCATGAGTTTCTGGAGTTTCATGAATTTTTAAGGGATTCTTAGGGATTTTAAGGGATATTTAGGGACTTTAAGGGACAAATGTTTTATGAGTCCCGTTTTCAACAGGGCGAAGGTAACGTCCCTAAATATCCCTTAGAATCCCTTAATATCTCTTATTATCCCTAACGTATTTCCAATATCCTTACCGCTGTCGGTTCGGCAGCGACAGATGTTTCGCCATCGCCCTGATGTACGCACTGCACGTAGAGATGCAGGTGGCGTTGCGCTTTCCAAAGTTCGGTGTCGAACGATGGCTCCCAAGCATCGACTGAGTAGTCCGTGAGGTCGGAGAGTTCCCATTGACCATTGCGCAGATCGGCTGTGTGATAAAGCGAGACACGACTGTCGCGCTCCACGTCACGTACGATGTACCATGCCTCGTGGCCGTCGATAGCAACGCGCGGACGAGCAATCGGAATCATCTTGGTGCCTCCACCCGAAAGGCTGAAAGGCGTTTTGCGCTGACTCACCTGCTGTTGCTGCCAGGCACTGCCATCGTTCCAGACGATGCGATACTGCGGGATAGAGTCTCCCTGATTGCGCCAATAGGTGGCGATGTAGGGATGACCTTCGGCATCGGTGCTCATCGAAGTCTGGTTGATGAGTTCGCTGTTCTGAGGGATACGGCAAGCGTATTCGGCATTGTCGGCCGTGATGGGAAGTACGTAGGGCGTACCATTGCTGCGCTGCCACGTCTTGCCCTCGTCGGTAGAGCAAGCATAGCACAGGTCGTGGTTGGTTTCGACAAGCCAGGTCTCACGCCATACCCAGCTGACGTGGATAGTTCCTTGCGCATCGACGAAGAGCTGCCAGTAGGCATTGCGGAGCTGTTCGCCATCGATAAGCACATCCTGCAAGCGGCTCCACTTGCGCGTCTTGACGTCGTAGAGATTCATGACGAGGTTGCCACGTCCCGATGCACCACTGCGATAAGCGAAGAGCACATTTCCCGAAGCCAGACGATAGAACTCTGGATAGGTGACATCGAGCTCGTCGGGGACAAGTGCGTCCATCGAAGGGCTGATCATCGGTTCCATGTCACCCAAGGCCAACGAGCCAGGCTCTACGCTACGAGCATAATGGAGCGGATGGCCGTGGTGGTCGAACGAGACATGCAGATAGCCGTCGCCATCGGGCATAATGCTGATGACATTGTGCGCATCCTGCACATGGCCCTGATACTGGGTCTTCTGCAGGACAAATTCTGTGTCGTCAAGCTGACGTTTGCCCAAAGTAAGCCATCCTGCCGAATCGTAATAAGCTACGTATTGCGTCTGCCCAAGGGTTGCTACCGAGCTGTTGCGGAACACGGTGGCATTGACGGAATTGTTGCTATATCCGATGCCTGCTTCGATGAAACGAGGTAGCTCCACCTTGGGCTGACAGCTTGCCAGCACCAAGGTGATAAGAGTGAGCAGCAAAAAAAGTTTCTTTCTCATTTCACCAATCTATACATTTCGCAGCAAGCCAATAGGAAGGCGCCTGTGCCAAAGTTGGAAATCGACTTCTGGTCAACGGTCTGGCCTGGGATAGCGCGTTCGCCGATAGGCTGGACGTAGCCTACGCTGCCGTCTTCCTGCAGGGCAACGTTGGTGAGATATTCCCAAGCCTTGACGATAGTGGGCATATAGGCCTCACGGTCGAGCAGACCATTGTTGACGCCCCAGAGCAAGCCGTAGGTGAAGAAGGCTGTGCCGCTGGTTTCAGGACCTGGTGCATGTTCGGGGTCGAGGAGTGAGCGGGTCCAGTAGCCTTCGGGCTGCTGGCAGTTCTTCACGGCTTCGCACATCTCGATGTAGGTCTGACGGAATTCTGCCTTGTCCTTCCACGTGTCGGGTGTGTCGGCCAAAACCTTGGCAAGTCCGGCTACGACCCATCCGCAGCCGCGTGCCCAGAAGTCCTTGCTGCCATTGAGGCTGGCGTGCTTCGGGTAGAGATATTTGCCATCGCGGTAGAAGAGGTGCTGAGGCACGTTGGCCATCGGTTGTCCGAGGGTGTCGGGGATGCTCTCCTGTCCGTCGTACATCAGGTTCTTGGCGAAGGTCCAGTATTCGGTGAGTTTCTGGAGATACTGCTCGTTGCCCGTGATGTTGTAGAGCTTTGTCATAACAGGCATCACCATATAGAGGCCGTCGGCCCACCACCAGTAGTCGTTGGCAGAAGTGGACATCTCATACTCCATGACTTCGCGTGCTCGTGCAATCTTCTGGTCGTCGGGCTCGAGGTTGTAGAGGTCGCAATAGGTCTGGAAACAGATCTGCCAATCGCCGAAGAGCACGTTACGGGGCTTTTCGCCGTAGTTATAGACCCATTCGGCAGGATTCGAGTTGGTGGCACCTTTCCACTGGGCGGCTTCGGCCCATGTCTGGCTGTAACCGATGAACTGCGCTTTGAGCTCGTCGGAGAGTTTGCAAACTTCCATATTGCCGGTGTGGTAGGCAGCATTGTCCCAGAAGGGACTGTTGTTGGAGTAGGGCTTGAAGGTCCACTCGTTGTCGGGATCGGTGGTGTAGGTCGCATCAGCGGCTGCAATGAGCGGGTGACTTTCCTGCCACTGCGTGTTGACCTGCTTGATGATGCTGACAACGGTATCAGGGGCTGGGAGATTGTATTGCTGCGCCTGCTTGGTGCATGCTGCGAGCGAGAGGGCGGCAATTGCTATGATTGAAAAATATTTTTTCATGAGGCTATGTTTTTTTGTCTCTATTTTTCGGAGTATTCTGAATACTCCGAGTACTCCGAATTTAGGATAAAGGAATTACTCATTATTCCCAATAGAGGATTTGCTTGTTGATGTGCCACTTGTGATCCTTCGGGAAGTCTTCGGCTTCCCAGGCCTTCTTGGAGGTCCAGGGCTCTGCGGGATCGGTCCAGAATGGGTCGTCGGCTGGCAAGCCAAGGGGCAGGAAGGCAAGTGTGGTCATGTAGAGCGAACCGTTGTTGGTATAAACGTCAGCTACATTGGGATGCGAACCCACGAAACCGATGGTCAGGAATCCGCCCTTGTTGAAGTTGGTCGGAGTAGTGGCCGGAGTGGACGAAAGACCGAGTTCGTAAAGGTCGGCAGCGTACATTCGCTTCATTACAGCGGTGATGGCTGCACGCACTTGTCCGTTGGTGAGCTGCTTGGGCAAACGTTTCTGCCAGGCCATCATGGCCAAAGGCTGGAAGACAGCAAGGCGATAGGGGATGCTACGGCCGAAGACGGGATAGGTGCCTTCGGGCGAAACCATACGTTCGAGGATGCAGCTGAATTTCTGCATACGTTCACGAATCACGCCGAGACGATAGGTGGGACCTTGTGTCTTGTAGGTCACAGGATCGACACTATGAATAAGGTAACTGTTATTGGGTTGTACGTCGCAGACCATCTCGACACATTCGGCATACATCGGATGGATGACGTACGAATTGTAGTAATCGAAGGCAAACGACGGACCATCGGCATACCAGCCATCGCCGATATACCATTCCTCGGCCTTATTGACAGCCGTCTTGATGCGGAAAGCGTCGTAAAGTGGGCCGTCAAAACCTTCCTTCTGGAGATCGACGCCAGCCTTCTTGAGTGAAGCCTCGGCCTTCATGAGGAAGCACTCTTCCATACCGCAGAAGAGGAACCAGTTCTGATAAGGTGGGTCGTAACGATGGAGCTTCTGCATCTCGCGCACATAACGCAGTTTGGTCTCGACGCTGAGTGGTTCCCAAAGGGCGTCCCATCCGCGATGGAAGCTTTCGACAACGTAGGCAGCATCGACCAAAGTCTGTCCACCCGAGCCCCAGCCGAGATAGTCTGGGCTGGCAGGATCGACGGCATTGGCGTAGGCCTTGAGCGCCCATTCGCGCAGCTGCTTGCGTTGCAGTCCTTCTGGAGTTTCGTCATCGGGCAGCGAAAGCCAGGGGGCAAGACCAGCCATCAGGCGGCCGAAAGCCTCCATATAGGTGACTTTCTTGTTGCGTCCGTCCCAGGTGGGCGACACTTCAAGATTGCCGTTCTCGTAGGTCATCACTTGCTGCAGACGTCCCTCAGCCATCGGTTCAAGCACAGGCTGAGCCATACGATAGAGCAGGGTGGTCCAGACCTCGCGGTCGGAAGGCGTCTTGACAACCTTCTTTTTCGCAGAAACGGGAACAGCCACCAGCATCAGGACGAGAAGGGTGACGGAGAGCAAAATGTTGTGTTTTTTCATATTATAAGGGTTGTGAAAAGGAGAGGTGCCTTTGAGGGCATTGCCTCGCATGACACCTCTCCCGATTACACACATATTATTATTAACTAAACCTAGAAACTAAGTTATTATAATTAATAACCGGGATTCTGCTGAAGCTCAGCATCCTTGTTCAGCTGTATCTCCGACAGAGGAATTGGGAGCAGACAGTGCTTGTTGGCATCAAAACCGGTGATGGCTTTGCTCTGGGTAGCCTCAGCATATTTTGACATTATCATCTGAACGCGCTCAGCCAACTTGCCTGTGCGGCAGAGGGTGTAGCGGCGGTTCTCCTCGCCAACGAGCTCGCGGATGCGTTCGTCAAGCAGGAAATCCAAGCTCATGTCGGCAGCAGTGACAGCTCCGGCTGTGGCGTTGCCAGTTTCTTCGCGATAGGCTTTGAATGCACGGTCACGCAGTACGTTGATGTCCTCGGCTGCACCCGACATGTTGTTCTGCATGATACGAGCCTCGGCACGGAGCAGATAGGCATCAGCAAGACGCATGATTGGCCAGTCCTTCACGAGGGCATAACCGAAATCGTCGGTTGGGTCGTAGCCGCCCCACTTGGTGGTGTGTGGATACATTACGTTCAGGGTGTCGTTCACAGTCCAGTAGGCGCGGTCACCCGTCTTCACGGAGATCTTCTGTGCTCCGGCAGTTCCCTCATCCACGCGGAAACCGTCCTTTACATAAATGTCGGCGCTGAAACCAGGCTTGTTGTAGTACAGGATGCGACGGATGTTGTTGTTCGAATTGCGAATATCACCTTCCTTGTAGATGGCGTATTTCACATAGTTGCTCAGGCGGAGACGGCCATTGCCGCGGCCTCCAATGGAATCGGCGTTTACCATACCGTTGATCTTGTGGAATGCTGCCACCCAGTTACGACGTTGCTGTGGGTTGTCGATGGTACCACCCGTCACGTCGCGGTTGAACTCCATCTGGAACACCCAGATACCCTCGGTGTTGCCCTGCGAACGGCGCTGATTACCCCAGCGGAACATGTCGCTGTAGTAGTCGCCGTTGTCGGCGAGAAATACGCCGTAACGTTTGTCGATGAGTTTGTAGTTGCCGCTGTTGATGGTAGCGCTGACAGCAGCCTCTGCCTCGCTGTACTTGCCCATACGGTTGAAGGCCTCGCCAGCCAGTATGCGGGCACAGTCCTTGTTGATGCGGCTTTCAGTAGCAGTTTTGCCCACCTCCGGCAGATTGGCGATTGCATCGTTCAGGTCGGCGGTGATGACTGCATCAATCTCTGAGACAGCGTTGCGAGTGAAGTCGGTGCGTGGCTCAGCCTTGCTCTCGGTGATAAGGGGTACATTGCCCCAAAGGGTTACGAGCAGGTTATAACTGTAGGCGCGGAAGAATTCTGCCTCTCCTTTAGCTGCAGGATCCACTCCTTCGGTGTTGATGATGATGTTGGCACTGTTGATGATGCTGTAGAGGTTTTCCCAAAGGAAGCTGACACCACCATTCTCGGCGTTCAATGAACCATACTGGAAGAAAGGAACCTCAACACCCTCGGTATCGCCAGGGGCACCCACATCGGTGCCGTCCTGCCAGATGCCGGTGAATCCCTGACGGCTGGACATGCCCCAGAGGGCAGCATACTTATAGTGTAGGCCGATAAGCTTGGCGTTCACGTCTGTAACATCTGTGCCATATTGTGAAAACAAGTTTTCATCGAGATAGCTGTCGCTGCAAGCGGAAAGGCCGATGGCCAACATGGTGGCAACAGATGCACTGTATATGATATTCTTGATTTTCATAACTCTCGTGTATTTCTATTATTCAAATCTTCAATTACTCAAATATTCATCAGAATGTAACGTTGAGGCCGAACACCATGCTCTTTGTCATTGGGTAGTTGTTCTCGTAGCCGCCCCATCCACGCTGAGTGATGTCAGACTCGGGGTCCCATCCAATCCAGTCGGTGAAGGTGAAGAGGTTGCGTCCGCTGGCATAGATGGTCAGCGCGTTGATGTTCAGAGCCTTGGTGATCTTGGCAGGGAATTGATAACTCAGCGTGATGTCCTTTACGCGAGTGAAGCTTGCATCACGTGGGAATCCGTAGCCCCAACGGTTTGAGGTCTTGCTCAATGAACGGAATTCGTTGGTTGGATTGCTTTCCGACCAATATCCTACCTCAAGGGTACTGTTGCGGCGACCCATCTCATCGCTTGCCATAGCCAGCAGCGAATTGTTGCGCTTCAGTCCCTGTACGGTCTGGATGAAGATGCTCAAGGTAATATTCTTGTATGAGAAGGTGTTGGTCAAGCCGCCAATCCATTTTGGAGAGGTCTGACCCTGGATGGTCTTGTCACCTTCGGGAGTAATCTTGCCATCTCCATCGATGTCACGAATCTTGACATCACCAGCTTGAGCCTGAGGATCATGATTCAGATGGTCACCACGTTCGATCTCATCCTTTTGCCAGATGCCTTCCATCTCATAGTCGTAGATGACGCTGATTGGATGTCCGATGAACCAGCGGTTGCCGAGGTCATCCTTGCCGTCGCCATAGAGGTCCTTGATCTCATTCTTGTTCCACGACCAAACGAGAGAGGTGCTCCATGTGAAGTCCTTCGTCGAGATGTTCTTCGAATTGATGGTGATCTCGAGACCCTTGTTGGCTGTCTCACCCATGTTCATATATACATTCGAATAACCGGAGATCTTAGGCAGGTTGCGCTGCAGAAGCAGGTCGGTGGTCTTTGATGTATAGAAGTCGATGTTACCGTTGATGCGGTTGTTCAAGAACCCGAAATCTACGCCGACGTTGAACGACTGGGTGGACTCCCAGCTCAATCCGGAGTTGCCCATGCGACTGTTGGGATAGAGGGCGGTGTATGAAGCTCCGTCAAGAGCAAGTGCTGCATTCGTCATCTTGGAAAGGGTCTCGTAAACGTTGATAGCCTCGTTACCTGCCTTACCATAGGAGAGGCGAAGTTTCAAGTTGTTCAGCCAATCGTTAGTGCCCTCCATAAACGCTTCGTTGGCAATATTCCAACCTAAAGCGACCGAAGGGAACGTACCGTATTTGATGTTATCACCGAACACCGATGAACCATCTCGACGAACGGTAGCGGTGAAAAGGTAGCGGCTATCATAGGAGTAGTTGATACGACCCATCTGGGAAACGGTGGTGTATAGTTCGGTCTTAGACTTTGCTACCTGAGTGCCGCCACCACCAAGGTTGTGCCACAATAATTCGTCATTGATGAATTTGCTGGCTGCCGCCGTGTTATCGTGATACTTCCTTCGCGAGGAAGCATAGAGGGCAGTCAGGTCGATATGATGCTTGCCAAAATCACGAGCCCAACTCAAAATGTTCTCAGCCGTATAGTTCTGTGTTTCGGCATTGAAGATTTCGCCATATCCGTTAAGATTGTTCTGCTCAGCTCCATTATAGTAACTTTCGCGCTTAGGAACGTAAGAGTAACCGAAGTTGAACTTGTAGTGGAGACCCTTCAGTGGCGCCCAAATATGGCCGAAATCGAGGTCGGCGTAACCATTCAGGTTGATGTTCCACTGACGACGCTCATGATCCTGGTTTACGTCACGCATGGGGTTGAAGAAGAGGTTCTCCGAAGCCATTGGGTAAATGCAGTACGAGCCGTCCTCATTGTAAACCTGGCCATAAGGCGACATAGCTTCAGCCATCAGGAAGTTCACACGGCCGCCATCGCGGTTGTGGCTTACGATGTAGGTGTTTGTGCCAATCTTCAGGTAGTCAGTAACGTCGGCGTCAATGTTCAGACGAAGTGAATAACGCTTGTAGTTGAAGCCTTTCAATACACCCTTCTGGGTCAGATAGTCACCCGAGATGAAGTACTTTACTTTCTCAGCTCCACCATTGATGGTAACGTTATGGTCCTGAATGATACCTGTGCGTGAAACCATGTCGTAGATCCAGTCAGTTTCCTGTCCTGCGGCCTGAGCAGCGGCTTCGCCTTGGTTCTTGACATAGTCATTGTACATGGTCTCGCCAGCATTCTGAGCCACATAATCCTTGTAGCGCTGCGTAATCTGTGCACCATTGCAGAAGTCCATCTTGTTGGCAAAATCCTCAATGCCGACATAGCCGTTATAACTGATAGAGGGCTTGCCTTCCTTGCCATGCTTGGTGGTGATAAGGATGACACCATTGGCACCATTGGTACCATAGATGGCGGTAGCAGAGGCATCCTTCAGGATTTCCATCGATTCGATGTCGCCAGGATTGATGTCATTCAATGAACCGCCACTCTTCGAGATGGGCACACCATCGACAACAATGTAAGGACCTGTACCTGCATTGATGGAGTTGCGTCCACGCACAAGTGCAGAAGGAGCATCACCAGGTATCGAACTGCCCTGCGAAATGGTTACACCGGCAGTTGCACCCTGAACAGCCTGCAGCACGTTGGTGACAGGAAGTTTAGAAAGACGAGCCTTGTCAACCGAGGCAACTGAGCCGGTGATGTCGGACTTCTTCTGGGTACCGTAACCAACGACGATGACCTCCTCAAGTTCCTCATTGCCCGAAAGGGTTACTTCGATAAACTTCTTGCCTGCCACAGGAATCTCTTGCGAATCCAAGCCTACAAAACTGACGACGAGGACAGCATTGGCGGGAACACTAATCTCGAAATTACCATCAAGGTCGGTGATGGTTCCGTTGTTGGTCCCTTTTTGAACAACGGTAGCACCCGCTGTCGGACCCATTGCATCTCTTACTACACCCTTGACAGTGGTGTTCTGTGCATACGCTGGCGAAATGGCCATAACGAAGCAGAAGAGCAGGATGCCAAGTAGCATCTTCCAGCCTTCAGTAAGTTTTCGACTAATTTTTTCCATTAGTACCTTGTTTAAAGTTAATATTATGTGTTGTGTAAATCTCTGGGGCTTATTGTTCAAAAACAACAATAGACTACCCGCAATTTTGATGGTGCAAAGGTAGTCTATTGTTAATTTAATTAGGAAATAATTGTTACAATTAGGTGGAAAATTGTTTCAAGAACCTAAAATATGTGAAAAATGAACTGAATTTAGACGTGAAACAAGATGAAATTATGAATTTTCTTTATTGTCGGGATTCTTGTTTGGTTTATCTTCGGTGATTTCAGAAGGAAGCTTGCCATAATATTTCTTGAAGCACGCCGAGAAGTATTTCGGGTCGCTGAAACCGACGGCATAGGCCAGATCGGAGATGCGGATGTTGGGATTCTCCTGCTGCAGTTTCATGGCAGCCTTCATCTTGATGTCGCGGACGAAGTTGGTATAGCTCTGTCCGGTCATGGCCTTGAGTTTGCGGAAACAGGTAGCTTTCGACACGCCCATATCATCGAGGAATCGCTGCTGGTCGTAGTCCGGGTCACTCAGGTGATTGTTGATGCATGCGATGGCACGGTTGATGAAGTCCTTGTCGGCATCGGTGACATCGGGTTTGCCAGGCTTGAGAATAATTTCTCCCTTGCGGATGGCGGCACGTTCTCGCGCTCGTATCAAGAGTTGCTTGTAGCGAACTTTCAGTATCCGGAAGCCTTTCTGCAGAAGCAATACAGAAAGGATGCCCAGCAGTGCATAAATCAGCTTGGCAGTGTTTGTCTCCCACCAGGAGGGAAGGATGGTGATGTCAATTTTAAGCACATCGTCATCGTTGGTGGGGTTGGAGCTCCCACTGGAGTAGGTGTGGTGTGCGCTGCATAGCAGGAAGGTGTAGTCGCCTGCAGGAAGGTTGCTGTAACTGGCTTGTGGGAGGTTGCCTGATGCGTAGCGCCATCCTTCGTCATAGCCGTCGAGCTTGTAGGCGAACTGTATTTCCTTCTTGTGTGTGAAGCCTGTTTGAGCAAATTCCAGGGTGAACTGGCTTTGATTGTGCGTGAAGGTCAGCTTCTTGGTGTATCTTGGGTCAAAGTCTGAGATCTTGCTCTTTTCTTCTACGGGCAGTTCCTGCCAAGGCGTGTCCTCCACGAGCAATTCACTGATGGAAACACGATGTTTGCGTTCCTTGTCTTGCGCAAGTTGTTCGGCATTGAAGAAATTATAACCTTGGTGCGTGCCGAAGTAGATGTTGCCATCATAGTCGGAGGTGGCAGAGCTTCGTATGAGATAGTTGTCAAGCAGGCCATCCTCTTCGTTGTAATGAATTACGCGTGTGGTCGCCAGGTCGAGACTCGTGATGATTTGGAGCAGCCCCTCGTTGGTTCCAACCCAGAGGCTGTGCTGGCCTTCGCGTGTAGGCATGGTGCGTCGGTCCTCGATGATGAAGTTGATCGAAGCTCCGGGCAGATGCCAGTCTTCCTTTACCGAACGGAAACGCTTGCTTCCCGGATAGAGCACGTAGAGATCACCGTTCTTCGAGCCTGCCCACAGTCTGTCCTGCTTGTCGAGACAGAGGCTTTGTATCTCGTTGTCGCCAATGCCTCCGTTCTCTGCATTGAAACATTGCACGCCCCATTTTCCATCACGTTTTGTCATACGATAGACACCAGCGTGGAGAGCTGCCAGCAGCAGGCTGCCGTCGGAACTCTGAGCAATCCGTTGAACTTCAAGGTCCTTCATCTTGTGCTTCGGGTCCATCTGCACGGTATCGAGACGGAGGATGGAGCCATCTGGACGACGCATCACGGCACCTCCTGTGCCACCAAACCATAGGTTGTCGTTGCGGTCTTCGAAGAGGGTGAAGATTCGGTCTGATGGCGCAAATGGGGTAGAGGCAGATTGATAGATGGTAGCTGTGAGCTTGCGAATATCCTCCCCTTCCTTGGGCGGGACTATCTCCATGATTTCGGAACCGAAGTTGGCCACCCAGATGTGCCCATCGTAAGTCTCGGTGATGGCATAGACCGTCGACATGGTCTGGTGTGTCCTGCTCAAGGCTGGTATTTCGTTCCAGTTGTAGGTCTTGCCTGTCTTCAGATCCTGTACAGCAAGTCCTTGTGTGCCGATGCCAAGCCAAAGGCGTTGGTGACGGTCCGCATAGATGCTTCTGACGGAAGAGGTCTTGAAGTATTTGCGCGAACTCTCGAGTGTGGAATGTCCGAAATGCGCCTGGTCGGGTTCGATGGCCGCTACGCCCTGACCAATCATACTGACCCATGTTTGCCCATCCTTGCTTTGCTCAATGCCCGTTATCTCCACGCCGGGAATGGGATGTCCGTCGTTCGGATCTGTGAGTTTGTGGAAAGTTCCGATGCGCTCGGTGTCTGCAATGGTCATACCTCGTGAGGAGCCTATCAGAATCTGATGACGCTCTGCATCGAAGGTCATACTGTAGGTTATATCGCCAATCAGGTCGGGTTCCGTAAAGGTCTTCCAGGATAGGCGGTTCATATCCCACGCATTCTCGAGCACATGGATGCCGCTGGCCCATCCAGCCACCCAGATGCGCTTGTGGTCGTCTTCGAGCAGCACGTGGGCGGAGTTGCGGCTGTTCATCTGGGGATATTGGATTATCTCGCCGCTGTGTGGATCGTAGCGAAACAGTCCGTCTGCCCAGGTGCCCAGCCAGATGTGCCCTCGGTGGTCTTCCATCATGCACTGGCTGTATCTGATCGGTTCACCTCGATTATTGAGGATGCGAACGGGATGAGGCACGTCGTCGTCAGGCAGATAATAGAAGAACCCGTCATCAGAAGCCACCCAAATGGTTCCCTCACGTGTCACCATGAGTTCTGTGATGCTACGTATCTGGCTTTTCGTCGGTACAAGGTGCTCTATGTGTCCCGTCTGCTTGTCCAATCGGTCCAAACCTTGTGCTGTGGCTATCCAGATGCGCTGCTGGCGGTCTTCGGTCACGCGCTTCACCTCATTGTCGGAAAGCATATCGGGGTGACGCCCATCGCGACGATAAGGACGTATACGATAGTTGTCGTAGCAGTAAAGTCCATTGCGCGTGGCCATCCAAAGCAGACCATCGCTGTCGTAAACGAGGTCGGTGACTTCCTTGAAGGGAAGTTCGTCGAGCTCTTTTATGATGCGGTAGGAGGGGAGCGCTGCTAAGGACGTAGTTGATGGTGCTGCCTGTGTCGAAGAGACGAAGGCAGCAGCCAGAATCAACGCAGTAGTCAATATATGCAGTTTCATGGACAGCGCAAATAACTATATTATAATATGTGTAGGTTGCAACCTTATCGTACAACTCGATGGCTGTAGAAGGAGGAACGTGTTGCGAGGAAAAAGAGGAGGGCGCCAACACAGTGCACGATGGCAATCCACCAGAATGCAGCAGCATAGCTGAAATACTCGACGATTGAGCCGCCGAGGAGGATGCCGATACCGATGCCGAGATCCCAGCTGGTGAGGAGTGTGGAGTTGGCAGTGCCTCGCCGGTCGTTGGTGGCTACACCGATAATCATGTTCTGGAAGGCAGGCCAGAGATGGCCATTGCCAAGGCCGATGAGGATGGCGGCACCGTAGTATCCCACCATGTTGGGACAAGCGACGAAGAGCAGATAGCCGACGGTGGAGGTGAGAATGCCGATGCCTGCATTGTAGATGAGCCTGCCCTGGCGCAGCATCTTTCCTCCCTGCAGACGTGAGAGAATCAGCCCGATGGAGAGCAGCATGAAGAACGTGCCCGTGCCGCTGGTGATGCCCATCGTCTCCTTCCCGTAAATGGCGAGGTAGTTGCTGAGCACGCCGAAGCAGATGCCAAAGAAGATGAAGTTAAGCCCGATAAGCCAGCCGCTTAGGAGGAAGAAGCGGTCGAGCGAGATGGGACGTTTGCCCGTGGCTATGGCTCGCTTGGGCAGTTTGACGGTGGCATCGACCGCAAAGCCAAGGCCTGCAACAAGGAATGCCAGCCAGAAGAGCAGGTCGAAGTTATGGGCATAACGGTAGATGAAGATGCCTACCGAGGGAGCGATGGCGGTGGCTACGTTGTTGCTCAGACCGTAGTAGCCGATTCCTTCATTGCGCCGGCTGGATGGCAACACATCGATGGCCACAGTACTATTGGACACCGACGAGGCACCAAAAGGCGCACCATGGAGCGTTCTGACGATGGCAAACCACAACAAGGTTCCGGCGACAATATAGCCGCCGAAACATATGAAGTAGGCAAAGAGGCTTATGAGAAGCACACGCTTGCGCGAAAAGCTATCGACGACGAACCCGCTGAACGGTCGTACGAGGAGGGCAGTGACGGTATAGCCCGAGAGCACCACTCCAATCATGTCCTTGGTAGTGCCGTATGTCTCGCTCAGATAAAGAGGCAGCAGGGGTGTGAGCAAATAGAAGGAAAACGACAGCGTGAAGTTGGCTATCATCACCTTCCAGTAGTTGCTGTTCCAAAGACGTTCGGTAGCGGGTTGCATGTGTGTGCGACAAAAGCGCTTAGAGCACGATGGCTGCCTCGAGGGCAAGCGTCATCATGGTTTTGAAGGAAGTCTGGCGCTCTTCGGCGGTGAGCTCAACGTGATCGACGAAACTGTCGCTGATGGTGAGCAGACAGGCCGCCTGCTTACCCAGAATATTGGCGTTGTGGAAGAGGCCGAAGCTCTCCATCTCGACGCATTCCGAGCCGGAGTGCTCAGCTATTTCCTGCCAGGGCTTCTGGCCGTAGAAGACGTCGCTCGAATGAACGAGGACTTCCTTGCAGTCGATGCCGAGTTCGTGAGCCTTCTGCATGATTACAGCGTTGATGAGGGGACTGGGCTTGATCTTCTTGCTGCGGTAACCGTTGAGGACACGTGCGTAGGAACTGTCACTGTAGGCAGCCTTGGCAAGAACAACATCCATCACGTCGAGGTGGTCAACGTAACTGCCTGCCGAGCCGATGCGGATGATGTTTTCAACACCGTAACCGTTGTAAAGTTCGTACGAATAGATGCCGATGCTGGGAATGCCCATGCCGCTGGCCATAACGGAAACGCGAACGCCCTTATAGTAGCCGGTGAAGCCGAGGACGTTGCGGACAGAGGTGACGACTTGCGGATCGTCTAGGAATGTTTCAGCAATAAACTTGGCGCGCAGTGGATCGCCTGGCATCAGGACGGTCTTGGCAAATGCGCCATCGGGAGCGGAAATGTGGGGAGTTGCCATGGTTTTATAGTTTTTTGAGGGTAATGGTGTTATTAAAGTTATTTGGTCAATGCATCGATGATGCGGACGTTGGCCTGGCGAAGTCTTTCGGAGGCAAGGGCGAGATTCTTGGAGAACTCTTCATAGGTGGCGGCACCGCTGTCGCAGAGGTCGGTGACCGACTTGACGAAGAGGATGGGAATCTTGAAGAGCGAGCAGACGAAGGCAATGGCTGCGCCCTCCATATCCTTCAGTTCGCCGTGGTTCTGTCGGATGATCTCCTCATCGCAAGGCTGCATATCGAGCGAAGAGCCCGTGGTGACTTTGCCGAGTTTTAAGCCAAGACGCTGGGCTAGGTCGGCTGTGCCTTCCCAGACGGGATAATTGCCGAGGGCTTGCGTGCCCCAAGCATCATCGCCTGGCACACGGCGATCGTGGAACATCACGCTGCTGCCAAGATAAACGTCGCCGATATTGGCACCATTGCTGAGGAAGGCTCCGCAGGTGCCAGAGTTGACGACAAGGTCGGGCAGTATCTTCTGGATGGCCGCCAAGGTGGCTACCGAAGCTGCTTCACATCCCACCAGGTCGGAGCCATGCTGCTCTCCGTTCAAAACGATGTAGAGTTCGGATCCATTGACATTCGCATGATAGCAGAGACAGGGGAGGGGCGCAAAGAACCCTTCGAGCAACTGGACGCCATAGTGCTCGATGAAAGGCTGCGCCTCAGCCCGCATGGCCACGATGTAGCATACTTTCATAGAAAGAAATATCTTTATCTAGAGAAACTAGATTATCTAAAAAGTCTAGAAGCTCTTGATCATTTAGGAAATCTAGAACTCTGACGTAAAATGGAAAGTGATGTGCGGGAAGTCCTGCTGAGCCATGGAGAGGACGTAGCCCGATTCGGCAAGGAAGACGTCGCGGCCATCCTTGTCGGTGGCCATGAACTGCATCTTGCGGCGCTTGAAGTCGCGCAGTTGCTCCTCGTCGTCGGTCTGCATCCAGCAGGCCTTGTAGAGGCGGATGGGCTCCCAGCGGCACTTGGCGTTGTATTCGTGCTCCAGACGGTACTGGATGACTTCGAACTGCAGTTGTCCGACAGTTCCGACAACCTTGCGTCCATTGAACTGATTGGTGAAGACCTGTGCCACGCCTTCGTCCATGAGCTGGTCGATGCCCTTGGCGAGTTGTTTTGCCTTCATAGGGTCAGCATTCTCGATGTACATGAACAGTTCGGGCGAGAACGATGGGATGCCGGTGAAGTGGAGGTCTTCACCGCTGGTGAGGGTGTCGCCGATCTTGAACGTGCCGCCATTGTCGGGCAGACCTACGATGTCGCCGGGCCAGCATTCATCGACAACCTCCTTCTTCTGAGCCATGAAGCAGGTAGGCGCCGAGAAGCGCATCTTCTGTCCAAGACGCACGTGCTTGTAATAGACGCCGCGTTCGAACTTGCCTGAACAAACCTTGACGAAAGCGATGCACGAACGGTGGTTGGGGTCCATGTTGGCATGAATCTTGAACACAAAGCCTGCGAATTCCTGTTCTTCGGGCTGCACGATGCGCTCCACCGTCTTGGTAGGCTTGGGGGAGGGAGCTATCTGGCAGAAGCAGTCGAGCAGTTCGCGCACACCGAAGTTGTTGAGTGCCGAACCGAAGAAGACGGGGGCCAGTTGTCCGTCGAGGTAGGCCTCCTTGTCGAAGTCGGGATAGACACCGCTGAGCAGTTCGACGTCTTCGCGCAGCTTCTCAGCATCGCGTTCGCCGACGCGTTCGTCGAGCAGCGGGTCGTCAAGGCTCTCGATGGCTACGCTCTCCGAGATGGTCTGCTTGCTGGGCGTATAAAGGTTGAGCGACGACTCGAAGAGGTTATATACACCCTTGAAGCGTTCGCCGATGTTGATGGGCCAGGTGAGAGGACGGCAGGTTATCTTGAGCTCCTTCTCCACTTCGTCGATGAGGTCGAAGGGATCCTTGCCTTCGCGGTCCATCTTGTTGATGAAGACGATGACGGGGGTGTTGCGCATGCGGCAAACCTCCATGAGCTTGCGTGTCTGCGTCTCGACGCCCTTGGCGCAGTCGATGACGATGATGACGCTATCGACGGCTGTGAGGGTGCGGTAGGTATCTTCGGCAAAGTCCTGGTGACCTGGGGTGTCGAGGATGTTGATCTTGTATTGATGCTCCTGTCCGTCGCTTTCTACACCGGGGAGGGTGCTTTGCGAGGTGCAGGCATAGTCGAAAGCCATGACGGAGGTGGCTACCGAGATGCCACGTTGCTTCTCGATCTCCATCCAGTCGGAGGTGGCTGTTTTCTTGATCTTGTTACTCTTGACGGCACCGGCGACGTGGATGGCTCCACCGAAGAGGAGGAGTTTCTCGGTCAAGGTCGTCTTGCCGGCGTCGGGGTGTGAGATGATGGCGAATGTTCGCCTTTTGTTTATTTCTTGGGTGAGTTGAGACATTTTTTTATTCTTCTTTCAATAGGTCGGGGCGTAAGCGGCGGGTGCGTTCGAGGGCTTGTTCGTGCTCCCATTCGCGAATCTTGCGTTCGTGGCCGCTGAGGAGGATGTCGGGTACCTTCCAGCCCTTGTAGTCGGCTGGACGGGTATAGACGGGTGGTGCAAGGAGGTCGTCCTGGAATGAGTCGCTGAGGGCCGACTGCTCGTCACCGATGGCTCCTGGGAGTACTCGGATCACGGCATCGGCAATGATGGCGGCAGGCAGTTCGCCGCCTGTCAGCACATAGTCACCGATCGAAATTTCGCGGGTGATGAGGTGTTCGCGAATGCGGTAGTCGATGCCCTTGTAGTGTCCGCAAAGGATGATGAGGTTTTCCTTCATCGACAGGTCGTTGGCAATGTGCTGGTTGAACGTCTCGCCGTCGGGTGTGACGAAGATGACCTCGTCGTAATGGCGCTGCGAGGAGAGGTCGCTGATGCAGCGGTCGATAGGTTCGCACTGCATGACCATGCCGGCTGTGCCACCGAAGGCATAGTCATCGACGCGACGATGGCGCAGGTCGGTGGACCAGTCGCGCAGATTGTGGATGTGTATTTCGGCCAAGCCTTTCTGTTGTGCTCGCTTGATGATGCTCTGGTCGAGAGGACCGGTGAGCAGTTCTGGCAGCACGGTGATGATGTCGATGCGCATTACTTAATTTCCTTGACGAGATAGATGCAGGTGGGGAAGTGGTCGGAGTAACCATCGTTCCAGACGCCGCTCGCGGTAGTACGCAGAGGACTGCCCTTGTAGCGGCCGGAAGGAGTGATGAGATAGTCGCGGATGATGACTTCCCCGAAGTAGAATGTGAGGCCGCCCGAGACGTCGAGGTCGCTCATCTTGGGCTTTGCTTTGCGAAGCGGAGTCTTATGGTCAACCATGTTGCCGGTTATGACAATCTGGTCGAAGAGGTTCCACTTGCCGTCGTAGAGCAGGGTGCCCTGACCGACCTTGCGAAGCATGTACTTCCAGGGATTGAAGATGTCGGCGCTCGACTTCACGTCCTTGGTGGCATACTTGCAGCCCATGGCTTTGGCCATCGATGGGCTGTCGGGGTCGTCATTGAGGTCACCCATGATGACGACCTTGATGCCGGGATAACGAAGCTGCAGGGCTTCGGTGAGGCGCTTCACTTGGGCGGCGGCCTGTTCGCGTGCCCAGCTTTCTACACCGCGGCTGGGCCAGTGGTTGACGATGATGGCCATCTTCTCGTCGGCCATGGTGCCAATGCCCACGAGGAAGCCACGTGTCTTGTGCGAAACGTCGCCGAAGAGGGGACGAGGAGTGATCTCATGCGTCACAGGATCCTGGTGGAAGCCCAACCAGTCGTTGGAGCCCGGCTCGGGATAGATGTAATAGACGTAGAGCGAGTCCTCGAGCTGGAAGTAGCGGGGATTGTAAAGCATGGCGCAGTCGATGCCGCGTGCATCGGGGCTGTCGAAATGGAGGACGCGGTAGCCACGTTCGCGCAGCGCATCGCTTTTCGTCAGATCCACGACTACATTGCGGTTCTCGACCTCAGCAAGGCCGATGACGGCAGCGCCGTACTTCAGACCCTTGTCAACGCCGATGGAAGCAAGGGTCGCGCTCATGTTGCGCACCTTGCGGCGATACTTCATGCCGTTCCATCCGTAGGAGGAGCCTGGAAGAAAGTCCTCGTCGTGGATGAGCGGGTCGTCGATAGTGTCGAAGAGGTTCTCCTGGTTGTAGAAGGCGATGGCGTACATGCCATAGCGTTTCTCGGCCAACTGGGATGCGTCCTTCTGGGCCAGCGAAGGCATGAGGACGGCCAGAGAAAAGAGGAGGGTGAGGATGACGGGTCGTTTCATATCAAGATGATTTATGGACTGAAAAATCGCTCCCTGCGGGCCAACTGGGCGGCGCATTGTAGAGTTTACGATGCAAAGATAGTGAATTTTTTGCAAAGTACGCAAAAAAGTGGGTACTTTTTCGCAAAAATCGCGGATTTTTTGAATTTATTTTGCACGTTTTACAAAAAAATGCTATCTTTGCACACAGATTAGTACGTGAATTGCACATAGGTGAAAAACATCTGATAGCAAACAATACCGAGAGAACGTAATACCGAAATAACGAAACCAGGAAATACCTACTTAAAAAAACATATCATGAGCAAAGTTGTAACACTGACAGCTGCGACCTGGGCACTTGCCGTGATGGGACTGATGGGGCAGACGACGCCTCAGCAGGTCACTGCCACGGAGGTTACCGAGACGCAGGCGACGGAGGATGACGGCAGCGACTTCTCGTTCACCGAGTCACAGCTCGACGAGGATGTTGATGCCGCCCAGACTATTTCGAATGTCGCTTCGTCGAACAATGACCCCTACCTGTCGCAGGTGGGGTTCAAGTGGAGCGCAATGCGCTTCAGGGTGCGTGCGCTCGACAATATGTACTCCACCACGTTCCTCAACGGGTTGGAGTTCAACGACTTGGAGCTGGGGCGCTATAACTACAGCCTGCTGGGCGGCCTGAACGACCTGACCAGGTCGAAGGAAGGCTCGACAGGCTACGAGAACAACTCGTTTGGCGTGACCGGCATTGGTGGTGGCGACAACATCAACCTGCGTGCCTCGCACGTGGCCAAGGGGCAGAAGTTCACCCTGACGGCGTGCAACCGCAACTACAAGGCACGTGCCATCTATACCTTCGGTACGGGTGTGATGGCTCGCGGTTGGGCTTTTGCTGGCTCGATCGGTTATCGCTGGGCCGATGAAGGTGTCATCGAAGGCACGTTCTACGATTCGTTCTCCTACTACCTCGGCGCCGAAAAGCGCTGGGATCGTCACTCCCTGGCTATCTCGACCTTCGGTGCGCCCACCAAGCGTGCACAGCAGGGTGCTTCGACCGAAGAGGTCTATTGGTTGGCCAACAGCCATTACTACAACTCCAACTGGGGCTATCAGGGTGGCAAGAAACGCAATGCCCGCGTAGTGAAGGATTTCGAGCCTACTCTCGTCGTGACGTGGGACTGGAAACCCGATGCAAGCAACCTGCTGGTGACGACAGGCGCTTTCAAGTACTCCAACTACAGTTCTTCGGCTCTGGGTTGGTCAGGCGATGCCTACGACCCGCGTCCCGACTACTACAAGAATCTGCCATCGAGCATCTTCAACGTCTACGACCCTGAGTACCTGGGCACTGAGTGGCAGTCGTCCAACCCGCAGGCTCGGGAGCAGTGGACCGCACTCTACGACTTCTGGACCTCGTCGAAGGCCAATCGCCAGATTAACTGGGACCGCATGTTCCTGGTGAACCAGCAGAATGCGCTCCTCGGTGGTGACGCTCTCTACTACCTCGAGCGCCGTCACAACGACCAGCTTGTCTGGGCCCTCTCGAGTACCTGGACCCACTCGATGGGACGCAACCAGAAACTGCTGGCCGGTGCCTATCTGAACCACACCATCGGCCTCCACTACAAGACGATGGACGACCTGCTGGGCGGCAACTGGTTCACCGATGTCGACAAGTATGCCATCAACGACTATGGTCGCGATGCCATCCAGGCACAGAGCGATATGCGTAACCCCAACCGCAAGGTGAGGGAAGGTGACCGTTTCGGCTATGACTACAACACCTACGTCGATATGGCCAAGCTTTGGGCACAGTACGGTGTGCAGCGCGGCCCCTGGGACCTCGACCTGAGTGCCCATCTGGTGGCTACGCAGATGCAGCGCGACGGCAAGATGCAGAATGGTCAGGGTCAGGTGCTGCAGCAGGACGGCAGCTATCACGACAACTCCTACGGCAAGAGTGGTTGGGCTCGTTTCCTGGGCGGTGGCGGCAAGATCCAGCTGGCTTGGACTCCTATCGCTGGTCAGCGCCTGTCGATAGGCGGTAGTGCCGAGAAGAAGGCTCCGTTGGTACGCAACGCCTTCGTGGCTCCCCGCGTGCAGAACAACTACGTCGATAACCTGAAGCTCGAGTCGATCCTGAGCGGCGAAGTCACCTGGATGGTACAGATTGGCGCTTCTTTCATCGGCAAGGCCAACGCCTACTATACGCGCTTCATCGACGGTGTCGAACAGACAGCGTTCTACAACGATGCCAACTTCGCTTTCACCTATCTCACCATGAGCAAGGTTCGTCGTCAGCACTACGGCGTGGAACTCGCCATGTCGTACAAGATTCTGTCGAACCTTTCGATTCACGCCATGGGAACCCTGAGCGGTGCCGAATACACCAACAATCCATACGCACAGCTCAACACCGAAGGTATGAATCAGGAGGACAATGCCAAGGTGAACCTTTGGAAGAATCCGGTGACGGGCGAAAGCCAGAACCTCCGCGTTCTTGCCAAGGGCATGAAGGTTGGCTCCACACCTCTCACAGCCGTCAACCTGGGCCTGAAGTACAACAAGAACTACTGGTTCCTCGAGTTCAATGCAAATTATTATAATAATGTATATGTAGGCTTCTCGCCCTACCGTCGTCTTTCGAACATCGTCGAGAACTTTGTCTTCGACAATCAGAGCGCCTACCTCACCACCAAGGCCTACGCCACCGAGACGTATCCAATCTCTACCGACGAGGAGCGCGATGCCTTCCGTCAGCATCTGAAGGAGAATGGTGGCGTCGTCTTCGACCAGTATGGCAACATCGTGGGTTCGTTTGGTGCCGAGCAGGAGAAGCACGACGGCGGTTGGATGTTCGATGCATCGATCGGCAAGTCGCTTCGCTTCAAGAACCGTTCGACGATGAGCATCAACCTGCAGTTGCAGAACATCAGCAACAACACCGACCTGCGTACCGGTGGCTACGAGCAGAACCGCGACGACAACTACTACACCCTCAGTTCCGACCCGAAGATAGGCAAGCAGAAGACCTATCTCTTCTCGAAGAACCCCAAATATTACTATGCCAACGCATTCAACTTCTACTTGAATGTAAGCTACCGATTCTAAAAAATGCATACGACTATGAAACAGTATCTTTCAATCCTTTCGGCAGGTCTGCTGGCAGCCTTCGCGCTCAGTGCCTGCACGGGAGACGTGGATGACCCGAACGTCTGGGCATTGTCTGCAGAATCGGTCGGCGTCACGGCTCCCAGCGGAAGCCTGCCCGACGTCAACACCACGATCTACGCCCTGAAGGAGCAGTATTCGAGCTACTTCGTCAACAACAACACGTGGACGCAGATCAAGAAGGACGTCGTCTTCGAAGGCGTGGTTTGTGCCAACGATGAGGGCGGCAACCTCTACCAGACCATCATGCTGCGCGACATCGACGAGGCAGCGGGAACCGATGCCTCGATCATCCTCGCCATCAAGAACTCGTGCCTCTATCCCTACTTCAAGATGGGACAGCGTGTACGCGTCAACCTCAAGGGTCTCTACCTGGGCAACTACAGCTATATGCCCCGCATCGGACAGCCCTACTGGACCAGTGTCATCACTACGGGCAGTTCGACGGGCAACTACCGCTTGGGTCCCATCCTCTTCGAGCTGTTGCGTACCAACGTCGAACTCATCGGCCAGCCCGATCCCAAGGCTCCTGAGCTGACACCCATCGACTACACCGACGAGGAGGGCGAACGCTGGTTGTGCAACACCAATCACATGAACTTCCGCTACTGCCCCCAGTTGTGCACCGTTCGCGGATACATCAAGGAGATGTACAAGGCCAATGCCAACATCGCCGAGAGTGGTCTCTTCCTCGAAGGCAAGGAGCCTCTGCCCAAGATCTTCGCACCCGAGGTGCTTGAGGACCAGGGCTACGGCGTCGATCGCACCCTGATGTTCATTCATCAGACGGGCAAGTGGCTAACCATCCGAACCTCCACGCAGAACGACATCGCCTTCATGCTCCTGCCTGCCGACACCTGCACCTACACCGGTGTGATGTCCTACTACACAGGCTGGCAGATGAATCTGCGCTACACCACCGATTTGAAGCATCAGTAACAAGATTATTAAAACATACGCTATATGAAAAAGTTTTCAATCCTGATTGCCGCACTCCTTGGACTGACGCTCACTGCCTGCGAGGACGTTCCGGCACCCTACGAGGTCATCTTCAACGACGACACGAATCCTGACTTCGAAGGCGCGATTCTTCCCTACACCAGTGCCAACCTGAGTGCAGGATTCGAGATCTATACCCCCAGCGACTACCCGTCGATCGCCAGCTGGAGCACAGGCTCAAGCTACGTGCAGATCACAGGTTTTGTCGATGCCGATGGCGATGGAACGAAGGAGTACAACTACACCCAGTCGTGGCTCATCAGCCCCGCGCTCTACACCGCCACCACCGAGAGCCTTGTGCTCAACTTCGACTACACCATCCGCTATGCCAACAGTATGAATGCCGCCGAACTGGCAGCCAACCACAAGGTCTTGGTCAGCAAGGATTACGATGGCGACGTCGCACTTGCCACCTGGAAGGAACTCAACTTCAAGCCAAAGGCTTCGCCCTACAGCGACTGGACGCTCTATGGAAGCGGCGACATCGAGATTCCTGCCGAATACCAGAACTGCGACAATGTGCACGTGGCATTCTATTATCAGGTCACCGACCTCAAGAAGGTCAGCACCTGGGAGCTCCAGAACCTGATGATCTATGCCGGCATCCCCGAGGAGACTCCCGACGAGCCTGTCGATACGGGTGAAACCAAAGAAATGCCATGGACCAGCGCCAGCCTCAATGACTTCAAGGCTGTCACCGTCAAGGGCATCGACTGGAGCCTCGGCAGCACCTATGCCAAGGCATCGGGCTACGTCAACAGCTCTTACACCGAGACCGACGCTTGGCTCGTTTCGCCAGCCATCAACACCAAGACCAGCTCTGGCGTTGTCATCGACGTGCAGCACGTCATCCGCTACACCAACAGCGCTGCCGACCTCGCCAACCACACCATGTGGGCATCGACCGACTACGATGGCGATGTTTCGAAGGCTACCTGGACCAAGCTCAACTACAAGCCCGAAGCAAGTCCAACCAACACGTGGGACTTCTATCCTGCCAAGACCGTAGGCCTGCCCGAAGCCCTGCTTAACAAGGATAAGGTATATATCGCCTATCGCTACCAGTGCACCAGCGAAAGGGCTTCGACCTGGGAACTCAAGGAATTCTCCATCAAAGAGGGTACTGCCCCCATTGACGACGATCCGCAGCCTGGCACTCCCGCCGAAGAGATTACCATCGGCGAGTTCCTCTCGAAGGCCGATCCCAACACCACCTATCGCCTGACGGGTACGGTGAAGAACATCTCCAACACGCTCTACGGTAACTTCGACCTCGTCGATGAGACAGGCAGTGTCTATATCTACGGCCTGCTCGACAAGGATGGCAATGCCCAGAAGTTCGAGAGCATCGGCATCAAGGAAGGCGATACGGTAACCCTCGAAGGCAAGTACAAGGATTACAATGGAAAGGCCGAGATTGCCAATGCCCAGTACATCAGCCACGTCAGCAGCGGTGATGGCCCTGGCCCATCTACTCCTGCCGAGCAGATCACCATTGCCGAGTTCCTCTCGAAGGCCGATCCCAACACCACCTATCGTCTGACGGGTAAGGTCAGCAACATCACCAACACGCAGTATGGTAACTTCGACCTCGTCGATGCCACAGGCAGCATCTACATCTATGGCCTGCTCGACAAGGACGGCAACGCCAAGAACTTCGAGAGCCTCGGCATCAAGGAGGGCGACGAGATCACCGTCGAAGGCAGGTACACCACCTACAACGACAGCCCGCAGATCAAGAACGCCCAGTACATCAGTGGTGGCTCGGGTGGCGATGTGCCTGGTCCGGGTACCGTCGAGCAGATCACCATTGCCGACTTTCTCTCGAAGGCCGATCCCAACACCACCTATCGCCTCACGGGTAAGGTGAGCAACATCACCAACACGCAGTACGGCAACTTCGACCTCGTCGATGCTACAGGCACCATCTACGTCTATGGCCTGCTCGATAAGGATGGCAACGCCAAGAACTTCGAGAGCCTCGGCATCAAGGAGGGCGACGAGATCACCGTCGAAGGCAAGTACAACGAATACAACGGCAACCCGCAGATCAAGAACGCCCAGTACATCAGCGGTGGCTCTGGTTCGGGTGGAGGTGACGATCCTGGCACCGTTCCCTCGGGCGAATACATCACCCTCAGCTTCACCGACAATGTGTTCGGCATCGACACCGAGAAGCAGACCGCAGCCAAGACCTACACCTACGAGGGCTACAGCATCACCCTCACGCCAGCAGGCGAGGGCAACAGCTTCTACTACAACAGTAAGGACAAGTACGTCATCCTCGGCAAGCAGGACGCTACCCTCGAGTTCCATGGCTTCGACTTCGCAGTCAGTGCCATCGAAATCACCGGTCGTGAAGCAGCTTCGGCATCCATTGTCCAGAACATCTTCGTGGGCGAAACTGCCGTCAGCACCCAGACCACAGGCGCCAAGGGCACCAATGTCTATAACATCGCCAGCGACTACCAGACAGCAGGTACCCACTACACCCTCAAGGTCCTCTCTAATCACAACACCCAGATTACCGAGGTCAAGGTCTATAAGGCCCAGTAATTCTCTTTCCACCATTGTCACGAATTATCGAATTATCGACTTGGTTTATTCAAAGATTTTATTCAAAGTTCAATCCATTTCAATTCTCTAATTCGCTAATTCTTGATATAAAAATCTCGAATTATGAGTACTTATAATAAGTTTGCTAAATACTTGACGATGATGGCTGTGATGCTCGCAGCCACCACCGCCTGCGAGGATGTCGATGACGATGGCGATATCTTCAGCGTGCAGCCCGACGGACAGGCCATCGACCCCGATGCTCCGGGTGTCGATGAGGTGTCGTCCATCCCGCTCACCTGCTATACCGCACGTCTTGAGACGCCTGCTTTGAAGGATGGCATCTTCATCGAGCACAGCACCTTCGAGCGCGACGATTCGCTGGTCAACTTTATGCTGGAGTATAGTCCCGAGCACTTCCTGCCGCGCTGGGTTGCCTTCCGTTTCGACGCTCGCAATCGTGCCCTTACGGCCAACCGCAGGAGCTACGATGCCAAACCGCAGTACCCCGCCGATCCCGAATTGGGCAGCAAGGGCCTGCCCAGCGATGCGCCGTTCAACGGCTTCCAGCACGGTCACCTCTGCGCCAGCAACGACCGTCGCAACAGCCGTGAGGCCAACGACCAGACATTCTACATGTCGAACGTAATGCCGCAGTCGGGCAATTTCAACGGTACACAATGGGTCTATTTCGAGAGTTTCGTTCAGACTAAAGGTCGCTCCGAGTCATTTGCCGATACGCTTTACGTCGTCAAGGGCGGAACGCTCGACGACGTCCGTCAGAACATCTCCGTGGCTGGCCACACTGTTCCCGTGCCACGTTACTTCTGGATGGCGCTCCTGCGCGTCAAGGGCTCCAATTATGCTGCGTTGGGCTTCTGGGTGGAGCATCGCGACAACTATACTGAAATCCCTGCCACCGAGATCAATCCGATGATCCTCGAGCATAGTCTCTCCATCGACCAGCTTGAGACCCTCACGGGCATCAACTTCTTCCCCAATCTGCCCGACGATGTCGAGCGCACTGTCGAGGCAAGCTTCTCGGCAGCAGCCTGGGGCCTCTGATGCGCCGATTGTATCATCTGCATAGCAGAAACCATCCGTTTAGCGATTTTATTTGCCTTGTGCGATGACATTTTTTAAACTTATTGCGGAAAATTCAGCCTAAAAGTTGAATTTTCCGCTTTTTTATTTTCATCCAAAGAAAAAAATTCATATCTTTGCCCCAAACGTAAACTTTAAAAAACAAATACATCATGAGGAAATTTCTACTTACTTTAGCAGCTGTCGCCTTGACTGCCTTTGCAGCAAAGGCCGACCGCACTGTTACACTTGATTTCGTCGGCTGGAACTTTGATGGCGTAGCCGAATGGACCCAGTCCTATGCCGAGCACACCGTCAATTTCGACGATGCTACCGTTTATTTCAAGAAGGCCGACCGCCAGCCTGAAGGCAATGCCATCGACGACTGCCCCGTTACCAAGGGCTACGACATCGTGGTGACTGCCAAGTCGCAGATCGTCAGCACATCTGTGCTCTTCAAGCAGTGGAACACCAAGACCAAGACTGCCAACATCGTGGTTGATGGCACCTCAGTTGCCGAGACCGACGCTTTCGCATTCGAGAATGTAGCCATTGGCGCTACCTCCTACACCATCACTTTCACCGAGACCAACAATCAGATTGGCCTCCAGAACATCACCCTTGTGCTTGCCGATGGCGAAACTCCAGTCGATGAGGTGGCTGCTCCCGTCATCACGCCTGCTACAGGCACCTACGACGAGCCACAGACCGTCACCATCACCGCTGCCGAAGGCTGTAAGATCTACTACACCCTCGATGGCACCGAGCCCAACGATGGCAGCACGCTCTACACCGAGTCATTCGTCGTAAGCGAGACCACCACTGTCAAGGCTGTGGCTGTCAACGACGAGGACACCCAGAGCAAGGTTGCTACCTCAGTCATCACCATCAAGTCTGTTCATTCCATCGCCAACACCATCGAGACTGCCTACACCACTGCTGAGGCCATCGCCCTTATCGACGATCCCAATGCCGACCTCTCCGACAGCGTGTATGTCAAGGGCGTAGTCAGCAAGGTCGATAACTACAACTCGAAGTACCACAGCATCACCTACTGGCTCGACGACAACGCCTTCCAGATCTACTCTGGCCAGGGCCTCAATGGTGAGGATCCTCAGTCCGACGAGTATCTCTCGGCTGGCGACGAGGTCATCGTCTATGGTGTCATCAAGAAGTACAACACCACCTACGAGATGGACAAGAACAACTATATCGTCAAGCTCACCAAGGGCGAAGGTCCCGCTGTCAGCATCAAGAACACTCCTGAGACAGCCTATACCGTAGCCAAGGCATTCGAGCTCATCGATGCCGGTCAGGGCCTGGACGACAAGGTCTATGTCAAGGGTATCATCTCTACCATCAATGAAGTGAGCACCCAACACGGCAACGCCACCTACTTCATCTCCGACGACGGCACCACAACCAAGGAGCTCGAGATCTATCGCGGCTATTCGGTAGGTGGTGAGAAGTTCACTGCCGAGGATGAGATCAAGGTCGGCGACGAGGTGATCGTCTATGGCAAGCTCACGCTCTATGGTACCACCTACGAGTTCTCGTCAGGCAGCTCCATCTATTCGCTCAATGGCAACACCTCTGCCATCAAGCGCGTCAGCGACGACGCTATCGACCTCTCCACTGCTGTGATATACAACGTGCTGGGCAAGCGTGTCACCGACATGAGCAAGAAGGGTATCTACATCGTTAACGGAAAGAAATACGTTGTCAAGTAACATCCGACATATGGCAGCAGCGTGGGCAATGCTTCTCGTCATTGCCCAGGCTGGCTATGCCGAGCAGAGTCAGGTGCCCCAGGGGTACTACGACTCGGCCAGCCAGCTTAGCGGAAAGAGCCTGAAGGTCGCCTTGCAGAAGGTCATCCAGGAGCACGAGGTCTTCGACTATGGTTCCCTGTGGTATCATTACGAACTCACCGATGTCGTCCCGGGTACCGACAACCAGGTCTTCGACTACTATTCCCCGCGCGTCTATTATTTCACTGGCACAGGCACCGCACCCAGTGGTGCCAACAAGGAGCACTGCTGCCCACAGTCGTGGTGGGGTAGTGGAGCGGTCAGCAACTGCTACTCCGACCTCTTCAACGTCTATCCTTCCGACATCGACGCCAATTCGGCCAAGAGCAACTATCCCCTCGGTCTCGTGGGCTCGTCGGTCAAGTTCGACAATGGTTGCACGCTGGTAGGCCAGTCGAAACGCGCTGAATACGACGGAATGGTCTTCGAACCCTGCGACGACTACAAGGGCGACTTCGCACGCATCTACTTCTACGTCGCCACCTGCTATGCCAACGCACCCTGGGGTGCCAACCCCAACGTTGCCAAGACGGTAGCCTTCACGCAGCAGGACTATCCCACCATCAAGTCGTGGTTGCTCGACCTCCTGCTCGAGTGGAATGCTGCCGACCCTGTGTCCGACTGGGAGATTATCCGCAACGAACGCGTCTATAGCGAGCAGAAGAACCGCAACCCCTTCATCGACTATCCGCAGTTGGCCGACTACATCTGGGGCGACAACGTCGATTATAAGTTCGACTTTGCCAATGCCCTCGTCAATGGTTCGGCTTCGGGTGGCACCAGTGGAGGACACCACGAGGGTGGCGATCCGGTCGATCCCAATCCGGGTGGAGGCGAAGTTGACCCCACCGACACTACCATCGCAGAGATGCTGCTCGACGAGGACTTCTCGTCCATCACCACCGGCAACGATGACACCAACGGCGGTTCGGGTGTAGTTTGGACAGGCAATGACAACTTCCCCACTGTCGCATCGACATTCCAGGCAGGTGGCGCCATCCGAATGGGCACCAGCAAGAAGACTGGACAGATCACCAGCCGTCCATTGGGCAACGACGAGGGAGCCACGCTCACCATCGAGGTAGGCGTCAAGGGCTGGACCTCAGTCGAAGGTAGTCTGACTGTCGGCATCACCGGTCAGGAAGGTCTGCAGGTCGATTACGAGGCCACGATGAGCGATTCCTACGAGACGCACATCATCACGCTCTACAACTGTCCTGCCGATGCCACCATCACCATCGCAACCACCGACAGGCGCTGCTTCCTCTCCTTCGTCCGCATCGGCATCGCTGGCGACAACTCGCGCAAGGCCCTGCGCTTCGATGGTCGCAAGAAGGGACATCGCATCTTCACCCTCAGCGGCAAGCCCGTCTCCGATTCCTTTCGCGGCATCGCCGTAGAAGATGGCCAGGTGTTCTTCCAGGGATTTTAAGGGAATCTTGGGGATATTAAGGGATTCTAAGGGACAAATGTTTCTTGGGCCCCATTCTGATCAAGGCAAAGGTATCGTCCGTTAACTCCCGTTAACTCCCGTTAACTCCCGTTAACTCCCATAAATTCCCATCAACTCCCATTACCTCCCGCTAACTCCGAATTAGATTATTCTTTTTTTCTCTTAATATTAACCCGTCCGCGACGCAAGTCAATGAGGGGCTGCCGCAAGGCTAATTCTCATTCCCAAAGTCAACGACACAAATCCATTAAACAAATGAAAAAGTTCACATTGATCCTTCTCGCAGGCCTCATGCTCGTCATGAATTCTTGCGGTACTTACACTGGCAATGGTACCCTCATCGGTACAGGTGCAGGCGCAGCCCTCGGTGCTGGCGTTGGCGCCCTCATTGGCAAGGGTAAGGGTGCTGCTATTGGTTCAGCTGTTGGTGCTGCTGTTGGTGCGGGCACTGGCGCTCTCATTGGCAAGCATATGGACAAGAAGAAGGCTGCCCTCGAAGCTCAGCTCGCTCAGGCTGCCGACGTAGAGACCATCACCGATGCCAACGGTCTTACCGCCATCAAAGTCACCTTCAACGCCGATATGACCTTTGCTACTGGCAAGGCTGTCCTCAGCTCTACCGCCAAGTCTGCTCTCCAGAAGTTTGCTGCTCAGATGACTGATGCCGACATGATCAACACCGACATCCTCATCAAGGGTCACACCGACAACACCGGTTCGGCTGCCGTCAACGAGAAGCTCTCTCTCCAGCGTGCCGAGGCCGTTTCGAAGGTCCTCAAGTCGAATGGTATCGCTTCTACCCGCCTCTCTGAGGAAGGCTGCTCTTACAACGAGCCAGTTGCCGACAACAGCACCGCTGCAGGCCGCAAGCAGAACCGCCGTGTCGAGGTTTACGTCCTCGCCACCCAGGCCATGGTCGATCAGTACACCAACGACAGCAGCCTCTAATAGCAGTTCGAAGGGTTCGAAAGGTTCGAAAGGTTCGAAAGGTTCGAAGGGTTCCCTTGTGTTCCCGTCGCGGCTATGCTTGGCCGCCCTCTTAACCCTTCGAACCCCTCTTAACCCTTCGAACCCCTCTTAACCCTTCAGAACCCCTCTTAACCCTTCAGAACCCCTCTTAACCCTTCAGAACCCCTCTTAACCCCAAAAAAACTCCTCCCCGGAATCCCGGGGAGGAGTTTTTTTTTCTTTACCCCACATCAAACAGCGACCCACCAATGAACTCGCGTAGCAGCGACGTGGTTGGAATCTTCGTGATGTCCATCGGAGTGATCCACGACAGGAACTCGATCAGCAGTTTCACCGTCGAATATTCGCTCGAATCCTTGGGCACATTGCCCAGTATCTCCAGTGCCTTGGGCTTGAGGGCGGCCAGCTCGTAGAGCATCGACGTGTCGAACGTCGCGTCGGCTTCCTTCATAAACGGCTCAATCCATTTCTTCTCGCCGGCACGCACCGATTCCCATCCGGCGATGGTCTGTTGTGCGCTCTGTCCGCGTGTCTGGAAGTCGCGGCTGATGCGGCGCAGCAGGCGGTTCACCGACGTCGGTATCCAGTGCTGTCCGTCCATCGATACGGGAGTGAGCGGCGCGGCATAGACCTTGAACTTGCGGCTCTCTTCCACCATATCGGTAAGCATGGGGTTGAGGGCATGGATGCCTTCAATCACGAGTATCATGTCGGGAGTCAGTGTCAGCATTTCTCCACGGTATTCGCGTTCGCCCTTGCCGAAGTTGTAGAACGGCAGTTCCACGGTCTTTCCGGCAATCAGCGCGTTCAGGTCGTCATTGAATTGCTTCAGGTCCATCGAGTGGATGCTTTCGTAGTCCTTCTTGCCGTTCTCATCGACGGGTGTCTGGTCGCGGTTCACAAACCAGTTGTCGGTCGAGAGGGCCACAGGGTGCTTGCGGTTGGCGAGGAGCTGGATACAGAGGCGCTTGCTCGTCGAGGTCTTTCCGCTCGACGAAGGGCCAGCAATGAGTACGATGCGCACCTTCGAGCGTCGAGCTATGTCGTCGGCAATCTTGGCAATCTGCCTCTCCTGCAGCGCCTCGTTCACGAGGACGAGTTCTGCGGCGTGTCCGGTTTCGATGATCTCGTTGATGTAGGGGATGGTCTGCAGCTCCTTCTGGGTGATAGTGCAGTAGTCGTGCAAGGTATAAGCCTTATTCATGGGTTTGAGGTTGTTTGAACGGTTTGAAAGTTTCAAAAATCAGTGCCAAAGATACGCATAAATTCGTCATTTTCGTCATTTTTTGTCCAAAATCGCATTATTTATGCTGATTTTTATGCCCAACATGCTCAATTCTTGATTTTTTTCCGTATTTTTGTACTCAAAATTGACAAAAAATAATTGTTAATTGTTAATTATTAATTGTTAATTGCCCAATGACCCCGCTTCTCCTCATACTCTCCCTCCTCGGTGGCATTGCCCTCAGCCTCTACGGCATGAAGGTGATGAGCCAGGGCATCATGAAACTTGCAGGCTCACGCATGCGAGCCAGCCTGCGTCACATCAGCCATAATCGTTTCGCCAGTTTCTGGACGGGCACCTGGATCACCGCCATCATCCAGTCGTCGTCGGCAATGACCATCATGACGGTCGGACTGGTCAATGCCGGACTCCTCTCCGTCGGTCAGAGCATCGCACTCATGATGGGAGCCAACGTGGGCACCACCATTTCCGCCTGGATCATCGCCTTGTTCGGGTTCCTGTGGAATGCACGTATTTGGGCCATTCCCCTCATCGTCCTGGCACTGCCTTTCGCCTATACCACCTACCTCAAGGCGCGTCCCTGGGGCGAGATGCTCATGGGCGTGGCGCTCTACGTGCTTGGCTTCACCACCTTCATCAGCATGATGCCGACCATCGACGACCAGCCTGCAGCAGCGCAGTTCGTGGCCACCCTGTCGAGCTGGGGCTATGGCAGCGTGTTCCTCTTCGTCCTCATCGGCATCCTCATCACCGTCATCCTGCGTTCGTCGGCAGCCACCATCCTGCTTGCCATGGCACTGGTGGCGAAGGAGTGGCTCATCTTCCCCATGGCCGCTGCGCTCGTCATTGGCGACAATGTGGGCACCACCCTCACAGCGTTTATAGCTGCACGTCAGACCAACGTCTCCGCACGTCGTGCCGCCCTTAGCCACGTTTTGTTCAACCTCTTCGGCATGGTCTGGGCGCTCATCCTCATCTATCCCATCAGCGAAGTGCTCTGGCAGCTCGTGTCGTTTGGCACAGGCTTCCCCACGCCCGCAGCCCTTGCCTTCGGCATAGCCATCTTCCACACCGCCTTCAACCTCGGCACGGCCATCCTGCTCATCGGTGTCATTCCGCAGATCAAGGCCCTCATGGCGCGTCTGCTGCCCATTCCCGAGGGAGATGAAGAGGAACTCAACCTGCATTTCATCCAGGGCGGTTTGCTCAGCACCGCCGAGCTTTCCATCGAGGAGGCGCGCAAGGAGACCGTCCTCTTCGCCGTGCGCTGCCAGCGTATGATGCAGCTCACCGACGACTTCGTGCATCTCTCGGCCGACAATGCCCAGTATGCCCACACTTTCTCGCGCATCGAAAAGTACGAGAAGATCACCGACCGCCTCGAGCTCGAGATTGTCCGCTATCTGAGCCATCTCGACACCTCCACCATCTCCGGGCAGACCGCTGCACGTGTGCGTGCCCTGCTCCGTATCGTCGACGAACTGGAGTCCATCGGCGATGCCTGCTACAAGCTCGCACGCCTCGTCGAGCGCAAGAACGAGCACAAGGTGGTGTTCATCCCTATGCAGCAGCAGAACATCGACAAGATGTTCCAGCTCGTCCAGCAGGCGCTCGATCAGATGGTCGCTCTGCTTAAGAAGCCCGAGTTGACAGAAGCCGACATGATGCGCTCCTACAACCAGGAGGATGCCATCAATGCCCTGCGCGGACAGTTGCGCGAACTCAACATCGGCAATGTCCAGAACAACGACTACACCTACCAGTCAGGTATGATGTATATGGACATCATCAATGGTTGCGAGAAGATTGGCGACTATGTCATCAACGTCATCGAAGCATATGGTGAGCCGAGTGATTTTGAGCAACACACATAACATTTCCCCACAAACTACACGCAAATGCGAAAGATTTTTCCCGAAAAATTTGGAAATGTCGGAATAATCGCGTATCTTTGCGCCCGCAAAATCGCAAAATTAAAATCGATTGCCCCATGGTGTAATGGTAGCACACCAGATTTTGGTTCTGTTTGACTGAGTTCGAGTCTCGGTGGGGCAACCAGCCGCAATTCTCTGATGAGAGTTGCGGCATTTTTTGTTCCCATTGCCATTCGGCATATAAAAGAAGGTGAAAATGCAGACAACCTCGGCCTCAATGGCCTGGTTGTTTCTGCGAGAAAATGAGCAGGTCCAATACCTGCAGAAAATTGCACTTCGTGCAGAAAATAAGTGGGTCCAAAGCCTGGTCACTACATCGTCCCTCTTTATTTTCTGCGTAAGCAATTTTCTGCTGCCATTGAGGCAGCACATTTTCCGGATTGAGAGACGGGCTATTGAAGCCCAATGTCTCCAATCCATTTTCACCTTCTTGTCCATCTTTTTTTATAGAAGCAATGTAAATAAAAAAAAGCAGGCTGGTCCTCACGGATAAGCCTACCGCACTCCATTTGTGACGTCTCAAAATGGAGGGACTCCACATTCCCGGTACGGTAAATGTGAAGCTTATGACGCTCACAGCCCATAGTCCAGACTGTGATTGTCGCCGCAAAGATAGCGACTTTTCTCCAATTCTCCAAAAAAATTATTGAAAAAAGCGATATTTTCAATCAATTATTTTTAAAAACAAGCCTCCTGTGAAGGTCCACTTGCTTATTATTTCGTTCGAATTGATAAAATAGATTGTTGAAAAAGTTGAAATAATATATTTTTCAGACAGTGTCTACTTATTTCAGGACAAGACACAATGCAAAAAATATATTTTTTCAACTTTTTCAACTATCAACTTTTTCAATTTTGATTGAGTTTGGGGGACAATTAATCTTTAGGGGGGTGCGTTTTATTGCAATAAATTTTATATAAATATATATATAATTATTATATATAAATATACGCGCGTGCCAATCGGCGAATTGATAAAATTGATAATTGATTTTGTATATTTTGTATATTTTTTTGAGTCTGTTTATCCAAATCGAGGAAGCACTCTGACGGCCGACAGAATGCTTCCTCGACAGGATGAAGCACTCTCTCGGCCGACAGAGTACCCGATGCTGTGGGATGGAGTACTCTCACAGCCGACAGAGTACTTGCTACGATTGCGGAAACACTACAACGGCCGACAGAGTACCCGATGCTGCAGGATGGATTACTCTCACGGGCGACAGAGTACTTGCTACAACTGCGGAAATACCATCACGGCCGATAGAATACTTCCGCAATTTGCGCAAGCATCGTCACGGCCGACAGAGTACCTGATGCCACGGAATGGGATACTCTCACAGCCGACAAATTACTTGCCACGATGGAGAAAGCACTCTCACGGCCGACAGAGTACTTACACAAATCTCATTGATTTTTGACCTGGTGCAATCGGTTGTTATGAGGTTAAAGTGTGATAATTGATTGTTTTTTGGCGTGGAATTTGGTTATGTGAGATATTTGTGTTATTTTTGGCCTGTCAATGTCAATACCTTAAACTTATTTATATAAATCTATATGAATACAAAGAATTCTTCTTCGCTTTTAACCATCTTAGGGTTGGTCCTCTTTTCTGTGAATTTATGTGCCCAAACTCCGAAGGCCGACTTGCTCGACATCCAGTTCAATATCGATGGAACAGCTACCGACGTGTCGGGCAAAAACCGCACGATCGTATCGAGCGAGCCACTCCCTTCGGTGGCATTCAATGACACATACAAGCTGAATGCTGCCACATTTACCGGCACGGGGAAGGATTTTTACTTCTTTGACTATTCTGCCGACAAGAAGTTCATCGAAGAAATCAGTGGTGACTTCACAATGGAATGTCTGATAAGGATTGACAATCTCTCA
>ONNR01000043.1 GCA_900319235.1 uncultured Prevotellaceae bacterium | reverse complement strand
GCACAAGGCACCTTCGTGTCACCAGCTCCTACAAAGATACCGTAGCAAACGATGGATGCAGCGAACATCGGTTCGGCAAAGGCCTCGATGCGAAGCACACGGGTGGTGAGTTCCTGTACCAGCACGTCGGGCGACATCAGCTGCATCACCCAAGGTGCCGTCACGAACATGACTACTGCCATCAGCGACATGATGGCGATGCCGCCAGTCACGGTGATATGTGCAAACTGGCGAGCCAACGGCTTTCGTCCAGCACCAAGGCTCTGCCCTACCAAGGTGGTAGCAGCGTCAGCAATGCCGTAGCCTGGCATATAGCAAAGACTCTCGATGATAATGCCGAACGAATTTGCCGCCAAGGCCACCGTACCAAGCGGAGCCACGATGATGGTCGAAACAATCTGCGCACCGCAGAGGATGACATGCTCGATACCCATAGGCCCGGCAATGTTGAGCGACTTGAGGATCGTGATACGCGTCGGACGGAAACGGGTTCTGTCCACATCCTGCAGCAGATTCATCTCAGGGCACTTCACAATAGCGTACCAGCTCAATGCTCCTGCCACGACCAGCTCGGCACAACAAGTACCGATGGCTGCACCGAGGACACCCAAGCCAAAGACGAAGATGAACAGGTAGTTGAACCCGATATTGAGCACGCAGGCCAAGACCTGCAAATAAGCAGGAACCTTTACGTGGCCAGCGCATCGCAACACACCGCCCGCCAGCGAACACATCTGGTGGAGAGGCATCGAGAGACAGAAGACTGCGAAATATAGTGTCGCGTCGCGCCACAACTCACGGTCACCGCCCAACCACATCGGCAGCCAAGGCGAGATGGCCACGCCAATGGCGACAAGCACGCTGCAGAATGCCATACACGCCGTGATGCCCTGACGGAAGACGTCGCGCGCCCCGCGGAAGTCGTTGGCACCAATGCGATGGGCGACCTGCACGTAGAAACCTGTCGAAGCAGCATGCGACAAACCTCCGATGAGCCAGATGCTCGTACTTACCAAGCCAATCGATGCCGAGGCAGCCGCGCCCATCTGACCCACCATCATCGCATCGACATATTCCTCAACGATGGTGCTGAGCTGCGACAACATGGCCGGCATAGAGAGGCTGACAACAAGGGCCAGACGCTGACGAGCAGTCAGCTCCTGGCCTCCACGAATCATGGCTAACAGTTGGTCTTTACCCATCCGGCGAATCTCGTTAATGCTTCGGTTAATACTTCACGTGTGGTGGCAAGGTTGATACGCAGGAAACCTTCGCCTGCTGCCCCGTAGATTGAGCCAGCAGCGAACCACACCTTGGCGTCGTCGATGAGGCGACGACTGAGTTGCTGGCTCGGAATTGTCGTGTAATCGCGATAATCGACCCACATCAGATAAGTGGCCTGAAGGTCGGCAACCTTCATCAGCGGCAGTTCCTTGGCGAGGAACTGTCTGGCCCAAGCATAGTTGCCCCAAATGTAGGAGCAAAGACTTTCGAGCCAAGGCAATCCCTCGTTGTAGGCAGCGATCGTGGCCTCAACGCCGAACGGATTGACATCGCATGTCTCGTTGAGGTTGATGGCGCGATCCACCCGACGACGCAAACCACTGTCGGGAATCATGATGTTGGCATTCTGCAGGCCCGCCGTGTTGAACGACTTCGATGGCGAGGTGCAGATGGCATAGAGCGGACGTGTCGGCAGGTCTTCGAGGACAGGTGCGGCTGGCACATAAAGCAGTCCCGGGCGGGTCAGCTCGTTGTGAATCTCGTCACTAATCAGGAGGACATTGTGTTTGCTGCAAAGTTTGCCCAAACGACCCAGTTCGTCGGCCGTCCAGATACGCCCAACAGGATTGTGGGGGTTACTGAGCAGCAGCACCGTAGTCTTCTCAAGTGCAAGGGCGGCCTCAAGAGCATCCCAGTCAATCGAAAAATTAAGTGTGGAGCCCTCAGCCTCGCTGAGCAAAGGCACGTCAATCGCCTGACAACCTGCATTGCGGATGAGGTTGTAGAAACAATTATATACTGGCGTCAGGATGACCACATTGTCACCCTGTTGGACGTGTGCCTTCAGTATGGCAGCAATGGCAGGAATCACACCAATGGTATAAAGAATCTCCTCGCGACGAATATGCCACTGGTGGCGCGACCAGAACCACCCGATGATGGCCTGATAATACTCGTCGGGCACCAACGTATAACCATAGCATGGGTGCATGGCACGCTGCATGATGGCATTCTGGATACAGGGTGCGGTGGCAAAATCCATGTCGGCCACCCATAAGGGCAACACATCGGACGACTCCTCGTCCCATTTCACCGAACGTGTGCCTCGACGCTCAATGGGCTGATCAAAGTTGAACAATTGTGGCATTGGCTGGCTGTTTTTGATTCTTGTCGAAGATGATTTCTCCCACTTTACCCTGTACGGCGATATGGCCCGATGTAGGGTTCTTGATCGAAGTAACGTCACCCTTGATGGTGGCATTGAGGGTGCTGTATTCGAAAAGGAGGTTGGCATCTTCACCAAACGTACAGTCCTCAAGGATCAGGCCATCGACATAGCAGAGAAGCTGTTCACCCGTCAGGTGGCAACGCACCAGGCGAATGTTCTTGCCATACCACGCCAAGTACTCCCCGTTGATCTCCGAGTCGTAGATAGTCACGTTTTCCGATTCCCAAAAGGCATCCTTCGAATTGATGACGGCGTTGTGGATCTCTACATTGCGGGCATATTGGAAGGAATAGTTGCCATCCTGACGATAGTTGTCGATACGGATGTTCGAACAATGCATAAAGGCATAGTCAGCCTTGGCGATGGTCACGTCACGCAGCCTGATGTCCGAGCAGTCCCAGAATGTCTCGAGTGCATTGGGGAACTGCGTGCGCTCGACCTCGATACCCTGCATGCGACGGAACATCTTCGGCGCATCCACCTGGCAATCGACCAAATGTCCACCCTTGCTATACCACAGGCTGCTGCGTGCCGACTCGGCAAAATAGCAGTTGCGAACCTTGAAGCCATAAGTCTCCCAGAAGACATATTTGCCTTCGAAACGGCAGTTTTCGGCCTCGATATTGCTCGATTCCTTTATAGAAGACTCTCCTAAATGGATAGTGACATTCTCAAGCCTCAGGTCATGCGACGCATAGAGCGGACGCTCACCTCCAAATTCTTGATTCCTGATTATTTGCATACAATAAAATGTTTAGAGGGTGCAAAGATAGCGAAAAAAACTGAGAATTGCAAATCTTGTTAGTTGCTTTTGTAACCAATTTCTCTTAATTTACATTTTTTCTATATTCTAGTTGCGTCACATTACATTTTTACCCTCATCTTTGCTTCTTGAATATCAGTTTCATTGTCTCAGGGTCGAGTGGAACCATGGTCGGAAGCTTCAGGCTCTTCACCATATGGAGTGTGCCCTGTTTGTATTTCTGGAAATGATCGGTCTTCAAGTGGCTCTGATAAGCCTCCTCGGAGGCATAGATTTCGAGGATACGGATCTGCGTGGAGTCCTCGGCGCTCTGCATAGGGAACAGGCAGACGACACCCTTCTCACGCTCCACACTCAGGCGATCCACTTCGTTGGCAAATGTCAGATACTCGGAAAGATACTGCGGATAGACTTCGATTTCGGCAATGCGGACAATCATGTTGCCGTATGTTATAGGACTTGTAGTTTGTGCCTTCAAAGTAGCAGAAAGTAAAAACAGGGCAGAAAGCAAAAGGAAAGACAGCTTCTTCATAATCATAGGCCATTAAATAGTTGATTAGCATTCTTGTAGAGTATCATTTCGCGGAATGGGGCAAGGTCCGCTTCCGTCGTCAGATATTGTTTCATCCTCGCGAGGCTTTGCGTCAGCACCTGTGGGGCGACATAGGGATAGTCGGAACCATAGAGCAGATGGTCAGGCGTGGTGATGGTAAGCATCATGCGGATGACCTCGGGCGAATGTGCTCCTGCCAGATCGTAGTAGAGAGCACGCAGGTTTGCTTCCCAATCGATGTCGCCCACCAGTTTGTTCGCCTGCATCACGGCTGTGAGTGACTTCATGCGGGGCACAGCCAACGGCAGATAGGCTCCGCAATGGGGGACCACAACCTTGACGTTGGGATAGCGTGCAAGGACGTTGCGGCTGATCATGTTTGCGACGGCACGAGTGGTTTCCGACAGATATTCCTGCATGGCGAGCGGCGTCTGTGCCATCACCTCGCGGTTGACAGGCTCAGGGCGATGGGGATGGAGGATAACAACGGCCTTCCGCTCGTTGAGCATAGCGAAAAGCGTATCCAACTCGGGCGCACCCAGATACTGACCTCTTACATTTGTGGCCAGCTTGATGCCGTCGGCTCCCAGCGTGTCGAGTGCATACTTTGCCTCACGGATGGCAGCATCGACATCCGGCAGCGGCAGGGCGGCGCAGAACAGGAACCTGTCTGGATGTTCGCGCTTGATGAGGGCAGCAGCCTCGTTCGTCTTCCTTACTACGTCGGCAGAAGTTGGCTGGGGAGCAGCCAGCGTCAGCACAGAGATCTGCACCCCTGCTTCGTCCATCCACTTCAAATGATTATCAACGTCGTATTTCGGCAAAGGGAATCCTTCGTCCAGCAATCTGCCTTCTTTCTCCAGAGCAGACACAAACTCAGGAGTGATGATGTGGCTATGCACATCTATCACACCCTGAGCATTTGCGGTTGTAGCTAATATCATCGAAACAACTGTTGTCCTTAATCGTTTCATTAGCCTATATTTAATAACTTAACTTTCGCAAGTGCGAAAGTAGGAGTAAACGGGAGTTAACAGGCTGAAAGCCTGTGAAGTTATCGGGAGTTAACGGACGATACCATCTCCTTGAAGAATTCGGAACCCAAGAAACATTTGTCCGTTAACTCCAGCGCGGAGCGTTTAACTCCTGTTAACTTCCGATAACTCCCTTAATAATCATCAAGTTGAGCAAATGCGAAACTTGAGTTAATAAAACTCTTATATTTGCACCAGATTATATTGGCTAAATATAATAAGGTCTATAATTTGTAGTTATACTAAAAGAATAGGCCTTGGAGGGTGAGGTCGAAAAAA
>ONNR01000002.1 GCA_900319235.1 uncultured Prevotellaceae bacterium | reverse complement strand
CCTCGCGATGGACACCCTTGCCTTAGGCTATGTGATTCCCGCTATTAGGGCTCACTCGGGACTTGCACCCGTTAGACAATGCTCATGCCGAGCGTACAAAGAAAAGAAGGCCATCTCACGACGTCCTTCTTCCGTTAACCTTAAATCTAATACCATGAAAAACACGGTGCAAAGATAAGACCTTTTTTTGTACCATACAAATATTTCAGTAATTATTTTTATCAAGGATAGCATTTTTTAACATTTCAAAGGGATTTTAACGAAATGCTAGTACATTTTTTTACAATTCGCTTCGATTTGTAAACGCAATTTAACGTTTCAAACTGATAGCAGAAACGATTCTTCCCGTACCAATTCCTTCTTTTCGGGCAGAAAAGACCACATTGGAATGCTCGAAAGTGCACCAAGGCGTACAATCTATGTGTAGCAAGTCCATTCCAGCCTCCATCATGTCCATCACATTGCTTTGCCAAAGGTCGATGTGCGGCTTCGGGAGCAGCAGTTTTCCATTGGGGCCCCAAAGGCTTCGCCTCACGCAATCACCGCGACCCGCCTTCACAAAGGCGTCGGCTACATCCTCGCCCACCTCATAGGCCATAGGGCTGATGCTCGGACCAATCATACCTAGCACATCCGACATCCGGCAACCCATTTCCTCACGCATCTTCTGCAAAGTCAGGCCGACAATATGCCCCACCGTGCCGCGCCAACCCGCATGGACGGCAGCCACCACCTCCTGCACAGGGTCATAGAGCAGCACAGGCACGCAGTCGGCTGTATGCACGCCAATCCACATCCCTTTCTCGCGTGTGATCACCGCATCGGCATCCACTGGTTGACGCTCCAAGTCCATATCCATCGGCGTATGGGCATCCACCACCACGATGGTTGTACCATGCACCTGCTGCGGCATCCACACACCCTGTCCCGGATGCTTGCAATCCCTCATCGAGCAGAAGTGCTCTATTCCCGTCTGCCCATTGAAGAGCACCGACTGCAGAACGCTGCCCCTTTCATTTTCTATCTTTATCATATTTATTCTCAATTTTTCGGCAAAGATATAGCATTTTTTTGAAATAGCAAAGGAAATCGAAATAAAACAATCATTCCCTGAGATGACTTAACCATTTTCTACATCGAAAGAATCGAAAAAGGAGAAATAAGGAGATAATATTTTTTTCTTGGCATGTCCCCTAACGTTTGTTGGAAGACATGATTCGAAAGGAGGATGTCCTCTACAGTTCGTTAGGGGACATACGACGACGGGATGATGTCCTCTCCGTTTCGTTGGGGGACATGCGACGATGAAAAAGATGTCCTCTAAGGTTCGCCGAGAGACATTCGACGGTGGAAGCATATTCTCTCCGGTTCGTTGGGGGACATGCGACGATGGGAGGATGTCCTCTATGGTTCGCTAGCGGACATGCGGCGGTGGAAGCACATCCTCTCCGGTTCGTTGGGGACATGCGACGATGGGAGGATGTCCTCTATGGTTGGCTATCAGACATGCGACGATGGGAAGATGTCCTATAGCTTTCTTTAGGGGATATACGACGGTAGGAAATTGTTTTTCAGCATATAATACTAGTGATTATCCAACGTTGAGAATGATAAGGATATAAAAAAAGCCCAAGCATAGGAACGCCTGGACTTTCAATTCAAATCTTATTGCTTATCGATTTACTTTTTCACGATCTTCTTATACCCCTTGCCGTCCATGGTAATCACATAGACACCCTTGGGCAATGTATTCAGCACATTATCGACATTGGGATCACCCGTGCTGCCGTCATACACAAGTGTGCCATTCAGGCCATACACGCGTAGGATACCATTGTGGCTCTCGGATTCGATGAAATTAAGATCGTTGGTCTCCTCGTCATCAATCTTGAGACGCTCGGGTGCTTCAACCACATAATGGGGAGGAAAGAGATAACACTTGTGTGGAGTGATGGTTGGCAAGTCTCCAGGGATAACCTTGCGGAAGCATACCACACCATCAATCTTCTGCATCACATAACTCTCTTCGGGAACTTTTCCCGTATAAATCGTGCCGGTCAGCAGTCCCATGGTTTGTTTATCCCAGTCATCTTTGACGCTAAAGCCCTTAATTGCGTAATCGCCTGCCTCTCCATTCACCAGATAAGGCGTGTACGCCTCTATAAAATTGACCTCTTCCTTCACGAGTTTATTGCCTTGTGTGCCAGTCACAATATACACCTTCAAACCCTCGGGAATCTCAGCAGCAAATGGAATATAGAGTGTGGCCCACTTCGCATCGGAAATAGTCAGCAAATAGGTTCCCTCTTTGCAATTCATTTTTTTATCCATCCATGGGATGCGATAGTCTAGGTAAGTCTTCAGATAACCCACCTCAGCCTCAAAGGTGTTTCGAGCTGTATAATTCTGATGGACCATTGAGCTCAGAATGTTCCAGCGAGTAAAATTCATGTCCTGGGCCTCGCCGCCTAACAAATTGTAATAATCATCGATCACTTCGCCAAGCTTGGCCTGGTCCACGGCCTTGGTGCAGCGCAATCGTGCCCATTCAGCCCACATCTTGTGCTCTGCAATGGGATCGGCAAGGATATTATCCCAAAACTTCTGTGTATTGGTCGAACCAAAAGAAGAGGGTGCTGAGCGACCATAACTGGACCCATAATAATATGACCAGTCCATATTATTGGTGTTTGACAAATATGGGTTAATTCGTTTATCGTTGTCGAAAGCCAGGTCATGATCCCACACCGGACCCGTCATTAATGTTGAATCGATGCCACGCGGCTTATACATGAAACAGCTCCAGAGGGCATCGGTATTGCCAACAAGTTCCTGATGGAGGTGACGCTTCAGGAAACTGGGCAAGTCGAGATACTTCTGATATCCTTCATAGACATCATAGTTCTTGGTAAATACCAGTGCCTCCATCTGGTTGAAATAATCAACAATATATTTTTGCTGTTTCTCCACCTGTTCCGCTGCCACTTCTTTATCGTCGGATTTCTCGGGCGACTTGATGGTGACAGGGATGCCCTTGTTTGACATAAAGTACCATTCCTCATCTTTGGCATAAGCATCGATCTCGAGGAAGTATCCACCCGTCAGGGCTTCACCTTCCAAATCTTTTTCTTCCATTTCATCAATATTGATTTTGTTCTTATTGATTTCAACCTGGTCACAAAGCTGGTACACACCCTTATACTCAGCATTCAAAAATACGTGTACCAGTTGATGGAATGGGGTATAAGGCATACCAAAACGTTCGCTGATATCTAATGCCAGCTGGTTACGTATCAAACTCTTGTCGCCATAATTCGGAATCAACGTCCACTTCTTGGCCTTTGCCGGAGATCCAAAGAAATTTTGCTTCTTAATAAACTTGACACGATAGGATTTCTTCAGGCAATCGGGACTCGAAGAATAATTACCCCTGAGTCGAACAGTAGCCGCTTGCTGTATGAAATTATCCCCACCAGGCATCAGACCTGTCACAACAGATGTTATCTCAGTCACCTTATCAAAAGGAACGCTGTCGAGATTACATCTGATCGATATGATAGGAATATTCGTTGACGAAAACATTTTTTTACTATCTCCCTCGCCTTCATTTCCATAGAATTCCAATTCAGCAATTCTGGAGTAATCGCCCATTGGGCCCATGTAGCGCACATAGCGAACACCTAACGATATGTTCACTTTGACCTCGTTCCACGCCCCCATCTGAGGTTGGTCGGTAATCCAATAGAGAGGAATGGCATCGCTGAAATCTGCATTGTTAGCACCCTCAATCATACCTCCTTTCATATTTGTTTCCTTAAACGAAGTACGCATGTAGCGTATTTTCGTAATCACACAGGGTTTGCCAAAGTCATAGCCGACCCAACCTTTCTCACTCCTTGAAGCGAAATAGGTCTCAGATTTTCCATCGAAGGCATCTGCAATCTCATGGGTATCTGATTTGCTAAACCAGATGTAATCACCCGTCAGCTTAGTTGCATCCTGAGCTGACAATGCAAATGTCAAAAGCGAAAAAATAGTTAAGTATAGATATTTCATAATATAAAGATTAGTGATTATCTTAAATTGGCTGACAGTAACTGGTGACAGCGATTTTGTTTTTCGAAATAGGTGCTGCAAATATAAAGTTTTTTTTTCACTTTCCAAAACTCTGAGTAAAAAAAAGCATATTTACCCAAATATTTTTTCAAATCATCCAATTTTTATGTTTGATTTATTCAAAAAACAACGTTAATTTGCAAAAAAATCAAAAAAAAGAACAGAAAAATGACAAAATAATTTTCTTAATTCGAAATAAGCACTATCTTTGCACCGTATTATTTGACCAAGGATAGTTCATCCCTTAAATCATTGTCTTATTATGAAAAAAAATTACATTCAACCAAACATCCTTGTTGAGAAACTCGATTCTTTCGATGTAATCGTTACCTCCTCGACGCCTGGAATATATGATCCTACCAATCCTAATGCTAGTGGGGATGGTCAAGTCTTATCCCCCAAGCGCAGAGGCATTTGGGATAGCGATTATTAATCTCCCCATATCTCTGACAACAACCTAAAAAGCCTTTTTTCCACCTATTCGAAATGTCTCTTCTGACATCTCGCTATTTACATGTGCTTGAACAAAATACTGAAATCGAATACAATCGACCATAAACAATAGCCGAAGGCGCAGCATCGTGTGATACTGCGCCTTCGCTTTCATACATCAACTTCAGCTTCTTAAAGCTGCAAGTTCATCGAGGGTGTAGGGCTTCTTGCGGCCTACGCGACGGGCGCCATCAGGAGTGATGAGATAGTCCTCCTCGTTGCGCATACCGCCGAAGTCGCACCAATGGGCGAGTTCGTCATAGCAAATGAAGTCGGCAAACTTGTCCGCTGCCTTCCACTGGTCGATGAGGTCGGGGATGAAGTAGATGCCGGGTTCGACGGTGAAGACAAAGCCAGGTTCGAGCATACGGCCCAGACGCAGCGAAGCGAAACCAAAACGCGGATCCTTATGTGCGCCACGAGGATAGCCCACGTGTACCTCACCGTAGTTCTCCATGTCGTGCACGTCGAGGCCCATCATATGGCCAAGGCCATGGGGCATGAACATAGCCACGGCACCTGCCTCGGCGGCCTCCATCGGGTCACCCTTCATGATGCCTAATTCCTTGAGACCCGCGGCGATATTGGCCCATGCTGCCACGTGGCACTCGCGATAGGTGATGCCAGGACGAAGCATTGCTGCGGCCTTCTCGTAGGTGTCGATGAGGACACGATAGACGGCCTTCTGCCGCTCAGTGAACTCACGACCGACAGGCATAGTGGTGGTGCAGTCGCCCGCGTAGTGCATGGCATTCTCGGCACCTGCATCGAGCAGGAGCATATCGCCCTCGCGCAACTGGTGGATGTAGCCGTGGTTGTGGAGCGTCTCGCCATGATTAGTGCAGATGGTGGGGAACGAGAAGAAGTAGCCCAGACGCTGGCATACTTCGCCCACAGCGGCTGCGATGTCCTTCTCGTGCATACCAGGCTTTACGAGGCGGATGGCGGTCTCGTGCATCGTCACGGTGATATCGACAGCCTCGGCCAACTGCTCGAGTTCCTCGGGACTCTTGTGGTTGCGCATATCAGCAATGTTGTAGCAGAGTTCGAGGCTGGGCGTGGCTACAGGCATTCCTTTGAGGAAGGCGTCACCGGGCTTGGTGCTGACCTTGGCACCGAGCAACTGCTCGAGCCACAGGATAGTGTGACCACGATAGGGCGGCACGAAGTGGATGGGCTGCCGTTTCTCGAGGGCAAGTTCGATATACTTGCAGAGCGTGGACATGGGACGCGTCTCGGCGACACCCACTGCCAGACTGCGCTCGGCCAGCGTGGGCTGCACGCCCGACCAGATGATGTCGTCGATGGTGAGTTCGTCACCGAAAACGATGGTCTGGTCGTTGTCGATGTCGATGATAGCTGCCAGACCTTCGTAGTCGAGGCCAAAGAAATAGAGGAACGTGGAATCCTGACGGAACGGATAGTTGTTATCGGGGTAGTTATAGGAGGCGATGCCGTTGCCCAGCATAAGAACGAGACCACCGCCAAGGGTCTGCTGCAAGCGCTGACGGCGCTCGATGTAGGTTTGAGTAGGGAACATGGAAAGGAGGGGATAAAAGGGGTTAAGAGGGGTTCGAAAGGTTCGAGGGTTAAGAAGCAGCCAAGCTTGGCTGCTGACTAAAACACGAGGCCGGCCGCCTACGGTTCATAGCATCCCAAGGAGGGCTGGAGAGCACGAGGATGGCCATCGCGATCGAAGGGAAGACGGGCGACGGTGCGCGGCTCACCTACGGCGATGCAGGGCGACTCAGCCTGAAGATGCGGGTCGCAAATGTAGTTGGGCATATCGACGAGCAGGTAGAGCGGGTCGGCATCCCAAAAGATAGCAATGCAATCGTCGTCATCGAAGCCCGAAGTGGAGTGCACAAGGCAATGGTCGAGGCGATAATTGTAGATGCTATCGACACGCACACCCGCCTCATCGACGAAAGCCGTGTAGCCATTGGCATCGATGTTGGGATCCATACCTGAATTGCCGTAGATGATGGAGTTCGTGAAGTTGCACCGATAGAGCGGGCACCAAAGACGCGTCGTGTCAGAGGGGGCCTGATAGTTACGCATAACGACATCGCACCTCGAGAAGGCTGCCCAATAGTTGTAGTTGGCCAAGGTGCAGTGTGTGACGTCATAGGCACCACCCGCCAGTTCGAGCAGGGCTCCTGCCGAGTTCATCAGGCACGAGTTCTCGATGATCATGTTGCTGTTGGTTGCAGCAATGAGCGACGAGTCTGAGTTCATGATGAGCGAATTGCGAACTATGAGCTGCTGGCGCTCGTCGCCCAGGAAGTCGGGACCGTAGGCGTAGCGCTTGGGATCGCCGGGGACAACGATGCCCTCGGGAGCTTCGGCAAGGAAACGCGTATCGGTGGAGTCCCGACGAACGACGATGCCCGTGGTCATACCTCGGATCTCGGCATATTGGAAGATGTTACCTGTGCTGCTGGGATAGATGTTGATGCCGCCCCACTGTGCCGACATGTCGCGATAGTAAAGATTGTCGAAAATCTTGTCGGTACGGTCGCCCAGAAGGTTGACGGGATGCTCGAGTGAACCTTCGAGACGCAACGTGCCATAGACCTCGATGGAGGCATGGTCGTGGAGATAGAGCGTGATACCGGGTTGAACGGTAAGCGTCACTCCAGGTTCAATGGCAAAAGCGCCATAGATTAGCTTGTCGATTCCTCCGGCCAGCCACGTGGTGTCGCGACGGATGGTGTCGTTCAGCAGTTCCTCTACGTCGCGCGTGGTGACAACGAGACGTATGCTTTGCGTCCGACCATTGCATACGATGTCGAGAAAGTCCTCACGAACGACGTCACGCTCGTCCTGTCTTCCCGCGAATGTGGCTTCGACAAGGATGTAGAGCGAATCGCCTTGGGCGATGTGCAGGAAGTCGGGATTGATGAAGTCAGTGCCTGCCATCCCATCGACATTGATGCGGAAGATGCTGCTGTCGCCTCCGCGCAGGCAGATGCTTGAGAGAGAGAGTTCTCCCTTCTGACGATTGTAGAGCATCAGTTTCTGCGTAGCCGTGTTGTGCCCCGTAAGCAGTACGCCAAGGTTGTAGCAGTCGCTGTCGTTGAGCACATACGACGGCTGTGCGCCGGCATCGGTGAGGATGTCGTCGCTGCACGAGGCGATAGTGGCCAAAGCGAGGAAGAGGATAACTATGAGGAGGGAGCGCATAGGTGTTCAATAGTCGCAGCCAAGCTTGGCTGCAGAAAAGACAAAGGGAACGCACGTCATTTGCGGGTGACGACGAGGGTTGTGTAGGTGGTGAGACGAGCACGATACTGACGAAGGTGGTAGTTTTCGGCATTGGCAGGACCGGCAGTGGGTGCAGGCGAGCCGTACTGGACGGCGCCGAATTCCGACTCGCAGCCTGGACAACGGGCTACGAAAGGATCCTTCATGCCGATGGCCGACACAGCGCCACGACGATAGCAGTAGGGACAAGCGAGGTCGAAGGCGTAGAACACGTCTTCGGTGGCAGCGTGATAGAGCAACAGGCCGCAGACACCGATGTTGTCAGAAACGTTCTGGTACTTGTTGACCAGGACGACGCCGGGCTGGCTGTCGAGGTTGGGGAGGTCGTTCTGCTGGAGGGCAGCGTTGATGGTGCTAATGTTGCAACTGTAGTGCACGTTGTAGGCAGGAACGGGCGACTCGACAGCCTCCACGCCGACACAGGCAGCGAAGAGGAATGCCGACAAGCCGCCTAAGACTACTCCATGCTGCGACGACAACCCGCGGACGAAAGGCATCCTACCCGACCAGTGCAGCGATGGCATCATGGGCCTTTTGGAAATTAAAGCCTTCGAGCACACGATCCATCAGCGCACGAATCTCGGCCGTGCAGAGATTGCCGATGGAACCCTCGTGGGTGTGATGCACCTCCTTGACGGGGGTGAAACGTCCGGCTTCGATGTCGAGTCCCACCTTCTTGTAGGCATCGCGGAACGGCATACCTTCGGAGGCAAGACGATTGACCTCTTCGACCGAGAACATCAGGTCGTAGCGCGGATCGTCGAGAATGTGCTCGTTGACAGTGATGTGCTCCATCATGAGCGTCACCATGCGCAGGATGTCCTTCAGTTCGTCGAAAGTTGGGAGGAAGACCTCCTTGATGATCTGCAGATCGCGGAAGTAACCCGAGGGGAGATTGTTAGTGATCATCATAATCTGCTCGGGCACACCCTGCAGTTTGTTACACTTGGCGCGCGTGAGTTCGAAGACATCGGGGTTCTTCTTGTGGGGCATGATGGACGAGCCGGTGGTGAAGGCATCGTGCAGCTTGATGAAGCCGAAGTTCTGGCTCGAGAACATGCAAGCATCGAAGGCAAGTTTGGCAATGGTGCCGGCAATGCCGCCCAAGGCCTGGGCGACTATGCGTTCAGTCTTGCCGCGTCCCATCTGCGCATAGACGACGTTGTAGGCCATCGAGTCGAAGCCCAGCAGGTCAGTTGTCATCTGGCGACGCAGCGGGAAACTCGAACCATAGCCGGCAGCCGACCCAAGAGGGTTGCGGTTGACTACACGATAGGCGCCCTGCAGCACCTGCAGGTCATCGACGAGGCTCTCGGCATAGGCACCGAACCACAAGCCGAAACTAGAGGGCATGGCCACCTGCAGGTGGGTATATCCCGGCATAAGGACGTTGCGATAGCGTTCAGACTGCGTCTGCAGCATATCGAACAACTGACGGACGGCCTTGACGATTGCCTCGATCTCGTGACGCATGTAGAGCTTGAGGTCGATGAGCACCTGGTCGTTGCGACTTCGGCCCGAATGGATCTTCTTGCCGATGTCGCCCAAACGGCGCGTGAGGATAAGTTCCACCTGACTATGGACGTCCTCGATGCCTTCTTCGATGACGAAACGACCTTCGAGGGCATCGCGATAGATCTGCTTCATCTCACGAAGCAAGATGTCAAGTTCATCGCGGGTGAGCAAGCCGATGCTTTCGAGCATGATGATATGCGCCATAGAACCAAGCACGTCGTAGGGGGCGAGATAGAGGTCCATCTCGCGGTCGCGACCGATGGTATAGCGTTCGATATCCTTATCGACCTGGACGGATTTTTCCCAAAGTTTCATTCGAAGGTTCAATTAATAGGGAATCTTGGTGAGCATCTCGGCAAGCTGGTCGGCGACGCCATCGAGCTTCTTGCCAACCATCGGCTTGAGGAAGAAGGGGATATCGACATCAACGGTGACGCGGCAACGTGTCTCGTAGGGAGACTTGGGGAGGAGCTGAATCCAGAGAGTAACGTCAACGGGGCTCTGGTCGGCCTGGAACTTGACGCACTTCATGGGTTCCTCACGATCGACGACACCGAGGCCGATCTGCATACCATTAACCTTGAAGAGGGCAGTGTCGCGCGTGAACGACAAGTCGCTCAGGGTAATCTTACCGCCGCCCTGCTCGGCAATCTTTGCCTTGAGGGCTTCTTTCATTTCGGGGGACATGTTGTCCTTCATGGTCTGGAATTGCGACAAGTCACTGATGCGATTCCAAACCTGGTATTGTGATGCGGGGATGATCTTTACCTCGCTTTGATATTTGGACATAGGGATGAGGAATGGGGGTTATTATGGGGTTAGGAAGCAGCCTAGCTTGGCTGCTGACAAAAACACGTGGCTGACAAGGGCACTGGACCCGGGTGAAGCAAGGCTGGTTAGCGGCCCCATTCGCTGGGATTGGCGCGCCAGAGCTTGAGGACTTCAATATCGCTGGGCTGGATGTAGCCTTGTTCGGCGGCTTCGGCGACGAGCTCTGTGTAGTTGGAAAGAGTGGTCAGCTCAACACCAGCCTCCTCGAATGCCTGCTGGGCCTGCGGGAACTGATAGGTGAAGATGGCCACCATACCCAGCACGTTGACATTAGCCTGACGAAGTGCTGCGACGGCCTTGAGGCTGGAGCCACCGGTGGAGATGAGGTCTTCGATGACAACAACGTTCCAACCCTCCTCAATCTGACCCTCAATGAGGTTACCCATACCATGGTCCTTGGGAGCAGAACGCACATAGACGAAAGGTACGCCGAGGGCATCGGCGACGAGGGCACCCTGTGCGATGGCTCCAGTGGCCACACCTGCGATGGCATCGACCTTGTCACCATAGATGCGCTGCACGGCGCTGACGAGACCAGTCTTGATGATGGTGCGGATGTCGGGGAAGGCGAGGGTCTTGCGGTTGTCGCAATAGATGGGTGAATGCCAACCAGATGCCCAAGTGAAGGGCTGAGTGGGCTGCAACTTGACGGCCTTGATGGCCATGAGCTTTTCAGCTACGAGACGTTCGATAGTTTTCATATCTATGTTTGAATATTTGATTGTTTTGCTATAGGTTTGCAAATGTAACGTAAAAAAATGACATTTCGCGTGTACGTACAACTAAAAAAATATAAATGGGCACAAAAAAGGGCATTTCGGGAGAGAAATGACATTTTGAGGGGGCAATGACTAACCTCTTGCAAAGGCGAGCGTGAGGACGCTGAGGCGAACATCGGGCACTGCCTGGAGCAGGGCATCGGCAGCTGCTACCATCGTGGAGCCCGTAGTGAGCACATCATCGACAATGAGTACATGTCGTGAAGCGAGGCGCTCAGGATGACGCACGCCGAAGGAGTTGGTCACATTCCAAAACCGCTCGCTGCTTGACAGTCCGACCTGTGAGCGCGTGTGCCGACGCTTGAAAAGACAATGCGTCTCCAAAGGTAAATGCCACGCCCGCTTCAGCACTTCGACAATGCCAGCGCACTGGTTGTAGCCACGCCATAGCGATCGGAACGGATGGAGCGGAACAGGAACAATGACGTCAATGTCGTAAGGCCAGCCCTCTCCTCCCCTTTCGTCGGACGCCAACTGCAATTCCTGCACAAATAGTCGAGTTGCCCAAGCGTTCAACCAAGGGCGATCGTGGAACTTCGACTGACGAATGATGTTGCCAAAAGGTTCCTTTTGCCCATAATAGCAGAACGACGTGGCGTGCTCGAAGGGGAATCTTCCGAAAAGACGGCGCTCAACGTCGTTGTTGGGGTGCTCGGCATGCACCCTGGGTAAAAGGGGCAGACAACGCAGGCACACACCCTCCTCCTCCGGCAGCAAAGTGCTGTCGCAATAGGGACATCGACGGGGAAGAATCAGGGAGAGCATCGAAAGGGTTATGAAAGGTTCGAAGGGTTCGAAAGGTTAAGAGGGGTCTGAAAGGCTATGAAGGGCCTTCGAGATAATGTAGGATTCGAAGCCACGCTGGGCGGCAAAGCGAAGGAGACGGGCACGATCGGCGGGCGAAAGGGGAAGGTCGAGAGTGCGCATCTTCTTGCTCAAAAGGTCGCTACAGGTGGCAAGATATTCGTCGGGATCAATCTTCTCGTCGAGAGCCTCGTCGATGAGGCCATCGTCGATGCCCTTGGCTCGAAGGGCGTATCTTATCTTGACTCTACCCCACTGTTCAAAGCGAAACTTGTCATTCACGAAGGCTCGGGCAAAACGAGCCTCATCGAGGAATCCTTCGCTCGTCAGATAGCCCACCAAGCGGGCAGCCTCCGGCTCAGTGAGGCCCCAGGATTGTGCCTTTGTGAAGATGTCGCCAGGACAGCGTTCGCTCTGGCTACAGAGGGCGGCAGCACGATTTAGAGCTTGATCGTAAGTCAATTTCATAATCGACAAGAGAAATAAAAAATTAACAAATAATAATTAAAAGTGAAAGTGGGTAGCATCCGAAAAGGGGAAGTGGGCAGCATTCAACTATAGAGGGCTGCTTTCACCATACGATCGCGGCCTGTGATGTCGCGACGCAGCTCGACATTGCGATAACCCATCTGGCCAAGCAACTGGCACGTGGCTTCACCAAAAGCAGCATTGATCTCGAAATAAAGAAAACCTCCTTTCTTCAAGTGCTTTTGACCCAAACGGGCAATCGCACGATAAAATAGGAGCGGGTCGTCGTCAGGCACGAAAAGGGCAACTTCGGGTTCATGTTCCAGAACGATTTCGGACATCTGGGCAGCCTCATTTCGGCAGACATAAGGCGGGTTGCTGACGATGATATCGAGATGTTGATAACCCTGTGGAAAAGTATTGTTTTTGGAGGTATTTTCTATGTTTGAATCCAAGTTATCAACATATTCAAGTATATCTATTTGAGCGAATTGCAAGTTATCAACATTTTGTTGACAGGCATTGCGGCGAGCGATGTTCAAAGCAGCCGAAGAAACGTCGATAGCGAGGACTCTTGCATCCTCGAAGCAACGTGCAAGACTGATGGCGATGCAACCCGATCCGGTGCCGATGTCGCAAATGGAGAGGGGCTTCGAAACAGGCGAGGAAACATCGGACGACGACGTTGGGCGCGAACGCAAATCGGTAACAATCCAATCGACGAGTTCGGCAGTTTCGGGCCGAGGAACGAGCACATCGGGGCTCACCTCGAAACGCATGCCATAGAACCACGCATATCCCAAGGCCTGCTGGACGGGAACACCCTGTTCCATTTGAGCGACGATGGACGAGAGTCGCGTACGTTCTTTGGCAGCGAGGATGCGCTCGGGATGCATGAGACGATCGGTGCGTGTGATGCCGCACACTTCCTCGAGCAAAAGGTCGGCGAGTGCACGCACTTCACGCTCGTCGTAAAGCGGCAAACCCTGGGAATCGACCACCTGCGACAACTTCGCGCGTATTATTTTAATTGTGTCAAGCATGGTGCAAAGTTAGGGATTTTTTATGAAAGATTGACATAAAAAGGTGTCATAATTTCTAAAAAAAATGCATTTTCACACGAAATTCCCCTAAAATATTATAATTATGTGCCTAAAAAGGGCCATCTTTGAAGAAAAATCACTAAATTTGCGCACGATTTTTGGTATAAAAATAGATATGAAACTATTTCGACATATATCCGGTCTGATCTGTTGGACATTGGTCGCCATAGGCCTCACCTCCTGTTTGGGCTCAGGCAACGACTCGGAGACAGTAGTGACCGACTACTACAACTGCATTGTAACTTCGTTTTCGCTCGAAGACAACACGAACGTCTGCTCCGGCCTTTCGAAGTATTCGTTTACCATCGACAATTACGGATTGAGCGACGACTCGATCCACGCACTCTATCCCAACGATGGCATCATCTTCAATCCCGACTCGCTGCCCCGTGGTGTCATCGCTGACTCGGTAAAGATCTCGGTTAGCTTCTCCAAGCCCGACAGTGTCTATCTGGAACTCTTCGGGCTGGACGGCGAACTGGGCCAGTATGCACAATTCTCATCCGACTCGGCATTCTACTTCGGCTCCTACCCCGATGCACGCATGACCATAGTGGCTCGCGGCGGCAACCGCAAAACCTACCACATCAAGGTCAATGTCCACAAGGTGGAGGGCGACACTATTGTCTGGCACGACTATACCGATGAGATGTGGGCCGACATGAACATCACAGACCAGCGCACCGACACCATCGGCCAGACGCTCTATTGGTTTGTGGAGGAAAATGGCCAAAGCTACAAGGTTAGCACCTCGAAGCTCAGCGAAAACAGTCCCACTGAATGGCAAGCGATGGCCGACGTCAGCATTGCCGAGGGCGAACTGCTTGACCTCAAGACACTCTACAACTGGCACAACCAACTCTATGCTATCGGCAAGATCAACGGTAGGCTAATGACCTCGGCCGACGGTTTCCACTGGGAAGTCGCCAGCAGCGGACAAACGTTTGTGGCCATTTTGGGCAATCAGTATAAGACCAAGGACGTCTATGGAAACTGGAACCAGGATTCGTTGAACGTCATCGTAAAAGTGGACGATGCATATCGCTTTGCCGTTTCGGCCGACGCATCGAATTGGCATGTGGCTCAGCAAATCCCTGACAACTTCCCCGTGACAGGCTTCACGCGTCCCATCTGGACTGAAGCACGCAGCAACTACGGCAACCTCACCTCCCGGCTCTACATCACCGGTGGATTGACGGTTTCAGGGCAGTTCGTGTCAAGCACCTGGTCGTGCGACGGCTGGAATGACGATGTGCACGGGCCTAACTGGGTGGAATTCCTGCAGGATGAGATGCCAGGTATGACGGGTGCATCGGTGCTCGAATACACCATCGACAGCGACAAGCCGAAGACATTCTGGCTGCTGCATCCAGGCTTTACTGCCACAGGTGACGTTCCCACCAATCGACTGTACAACAAGTACTATACGACGCTTTACTATTCGGAGGATAGCGGTGTGAGCTGGCATCGTCTGAGTCGCTACTACACCCAGTATGCCGACAATACACCAATCGGGAAAGTGGCCTGCAACTCGGCCTTCTACGATCCACAGTCCTTCAGGATGTACTTCTTCGGTGGACGTCGTGCCGATGGCACATTCAAGACCTCGGTATGGGGAGGATGTCTGAACTCACTCACATTCGACAAGCTGCGTTGATAGCATGAAGAAATGGCTGATGACCTGCCTCCTTGCCATCCTTCTGACCACCGTCGGGGCACAGGAGAAGGAATACCTCTACGAAATCGGTGGCGGCCTAGGGGCCAGTTGGGGCTACGGTGACGTGAATGCCTCGAAGGCCGTCTATAGCCCTTCCCTTTCGTACAGCCTCATCTATCGCTACAACCTCAACCTACGCTGGGCGTTGGCGGCAGAACTTCAGAGTTCGGGTCTCAAGGGAGACACACGCGACTTCGACGCTGCATTCCCCGGCGGTGACTACGAATTCAGCCGACGCTACTGGCAACTACAGCTACGTCCTGAGGTACACTTCTGGAACTATGGCCTAGGCAGCGACTATCGCGAAAAGAAACGCTATACGCCCTTCCTCACCGCAGGGCTCTCGGCAGGGCTGGTGAACGGAGGGGACGACGGCTCGTCGTTTGCACTGGGAATCCCTTTCGGCGCAGGCTACAAATTCAAGATGGCAAAACGCTGGAACTCCCAGGTAACCCTCCTCTTCACCAAGACCTTCAGCGATAAGCTCGATGGCAGAGTTGACCCCGAGGGAATCGCCACAAGTTCGCTCATCGACAACGACTGGATGGCATCTATACAACTAAGCGTTACCTTCGACTTCAAGGAACGCTGCATCGAATGCCACAACCAGAAGAACCAGATGAGAAAATAACGCCTTCATTAGGCATTCAACCAAAACAGAAAAACATCAACAATATATGGCAACACTTGAACAAATCGACAAAACCCGCTCGCCAAAATCAGTGGCCATCATCATGGATGGTAACGGACGTTGGGCCAGGCAGCGTGGAATGGACCGTTCGGAAGGCCACAAGGCCGGCATCGATTCGCTGCACGACTCCATCGAAGCCGCAAAATGGGCAGGTGTGAAATACCTGACCGTCTATGCCTTCTCGACCGAGAACTGGAACCGCCCGCAGAAAGAGGTTGACACTCTGATGAACCTCATCGCTTATGCTGTCGAACTGGAGACACCCGACATGATACGCAAGGGCGTGCGCCTTGGTATGATAGGCGACTTCAGCCGCGTGCCCAAGTTTGCCATGGACAAGCTCAAATGGTCGATTGAACAGACCAAGAACTGCCAAGACATCACCCTCATCATCGCCCTGAGCTACAGCGCACGTTGGGAGCTCGTCGATACGATGCAACGCCTGGCACGCCAGTGCGTCGAGGGCACCATCAAGCCCGAAGAGATCGATCAGGAGATGATCAGCCGCAACCTGACGACTTCGTGGTACCCCGACCCCGATCTGCTGATCCGCACTGGTGGCGAGGAACGCATCTCGAACTTCATGCTTTGGCAGATCTCCTACTCCGAACTTTACTTCACCCCCGTCCTTTGGCCTGACTTCCACCACGAGCAGTTCTACGATGCCATCGTCGACTACCAGTCGCGCGAACGTCGTTTCGGCAAGACCAGCGCCCAAGTGCAGGCTGAAGCCGGCACCAAATAACCCAGTAATTACACATTATTAAATTAATGATACGTAAAGTTACGATACTGTTCCTCCTCGTGATGTCGTTCGCAGGCATCACCTTGGCTCAGGAACTTCCTAACGACACAATTTACCACCCTACGGTCAACCAGACCGCACAGACCGGTAAAAAATACACCATACGCGGTATCGAGGTCACCGGTGCCGACAACTACGAGGATTATGTCCTCATCGGTTTTTCGGGTCTCTCCATCGGACAGACCATCACCGTGCCGGGCGACGAAGTGACCAATGCCATCAAGCGTTTCTGGCGACAGGGTCTCTTCAGCGACGTCACCATTACGCTCGAAAAGGTGTATGAAAACGACTGCTGGCTCAAGATTGCCTTGACCCCACGTCCTCGCATCGCCAACATCGAATATGATGGCGTCAAGAAGTCGGAACGCGAAGACCTCGATGCACAGATCGGTGTAGCCAAGGGCAGCCAGGTGACGCCCAACATCATCGACCGTGCCAAGACCATCATCAAGCGCTACTACGATGGCAAGGGCTATCAGAATGCCGATGTCGAGATCTATCAGCAGGATGATTCCACACTCAAGAACATGGTGAACCTCACCATCTATGTGGACAAGCACGAGAAGGTGAAGATCAAGAACCTCGTCATCAATGGTCTCGATACCTGGGACAGCATCGGACACAAGAAACTGCTGCCCCTCAAGAAGAACTACATGACCTATCGCAAGGCCAATGCAGCACTGAAGAAGACCAACGCCGTGAACAAGTGGTACAATGCATTCCGCGCCAAGAAGTTCGTGCCCGAGACCTACAAGGAGGACAAGCAGAAACTTATCGACAAGTTCCACGAACTGGGCTATCGTGATGCACGTATCCTAAGTGATAAGCAGGAACGCTACGACGACAAGCACATCAACCTCACCATCGACGTCGAGGAAGGTCAGAAGTACTATATCCGCAACATGTCAATCGTGGGTAATACCGTGGAGTCGGAAGAACGACTCCTCGCCTTCCTGCAGCTCCAAAAGGGCGATGTCTATAACCAGAGGAAGATCAAGAAACGTATCGACGAGGATGAGGACGGCATCGGCACCCTCTACATGGATCAGGGCTACCTCTTCTTCCGTATGGATCCCATCGAGGTGAACATCGAGGGCGACTCGGTAGATCTCGAGTTCCGCGTAGTTGAAGGTCCTCCAGCACGCATCAACAAGGTGGTCATCAACGGTAACGACCGACTCTACGAACACGTCATCCGTCGCGAGCTTCGCACCCGTCCAGGTGAACTCTTCTCGAAGACCGACCTTATCCGTTCGGCACGTGAATTGGCCCAGACAGGTCACTTCGACCCCGAGAAGATGAACCCACGCCCAGTACCCAATACCGAAGACGGCACTGTAGACATCATCTACGACCTCGAGTCGAAGGCCAACGACCAAGTGGAGTTCTCACTCGGTTGGGGCTCGACCGGACTCATCGGCCGCATCTCGCTCAAGCTGACCAACATATCGATGAAGGATCTCTTCCATCCTTCTCGCTACCACGGCATCTATCCTTCGGGCGAAGGCGAAACGTTCACCCTTTCGGTGCAGACCAATGCCCAGTATTACCAGTCGTACTCGGTATCGTACATGAATCCCTGGTTCGGAGGCAAGCGACCCAATTCGCTCAACCTTTCGGTGTACTATTCCCGCCAGTCGGACATCAACTCGCGCTACTATAGCAACACGTACTACAACAATATGTACAACGGCTACTATGGAGGCTACAGCCCCTATGGTTATGGCTACGGCGGATATGGTTATGGCGGATACGGATATGGCTATGGCAACACAGCTTCGTACGAATATGCCATCGACCCCGACAAGTCAATCCAGATGATCGGTGCTTCGCTGGGCTTCGGCAAGCGTCTGAGCTGGCCTGACGACTACTTCCAGCTGCAGGCTTTGCTCAACTACCACGTGTATATCCTCAAGGATTGGCAGTATTTCCCCGTCTCGAACGGCACGTCGAACAGTCTCTCCGTCGAAGCCATCCTTTCGCGTAACTCCATCGACAACCCGTACTACACACGTCGTGGTTCGACCTTCACCCTCGATGCTGAATTTGCTCCTCCCTACTCTCTCTTCCAGGACAAGGACAAGCTTGCCGCTCAGGAGAAGTATTCGCAGGACAAGATGCGCTGGCTGGAGTTCTGGAAGATCAAGTTCTCGACCAAGACCTTCACCCCTATCGTAGGCAATACCCGCACGCTCGTGTTCCACACCCGTTCGGACTTCGGCTTCCTGGGCCACTACAACCCAAACAAGCTGTCACCCTTCAACAGCTACTACATGGGTGGTGACGGCAACTCGTACTATTCATCGAGCTACATTACAGAGTACATCCCATTGCGTGGCTACGAGAACGGTTCGCTCACCTCGAACTACAGTTACACCAACGATGTAGCTACCTGCTATGCACGCGTAGTGGCTGAGCTTCGTTATCCGTTTATGCTTGAGTCGTCTTCGACCATCTATGGACTGATATTTGCCGAAGCAGGTAATGCCTGGACCGACATCAAATACTTCAACCCATTCTCGCTGAAACGTTCGATGGGTGCCGGTGTCCGCATCTTCCTCCCGATGATTGGTATGCTGGGTATCGACTGGGGCTATGGCTTCGACAATACTTTCGGCTCGTCGAGCAATTCGGGTTCGAACTTCCACTTCGTCATTGGCCAGGAGTTCTAAATGACACTTCTAGACAGAATGTTTAAACTTCAATATTTTCTTTTAGTCTTAAAAGCAAAATCAACCCTTAAAAATCCTTTTGCTATATGAAGAAAATCATCATCGCATGCGTTGTCGCCCTCTTGGGCAGCGTGAATGCCTTTGCACAGAAGTACGCCCTTATCGACATGGATTATATCCTGAAGCAGATACCGCAGTATGAGATGGCCAACGAGCAGCTCAACCAGATCAGCAAGCGTTGGCAGGCCGAAGTCGAGACATTGGCAGCCGAGGCTGAACAGATGTACAAGCAGTATGAGGCCGATATGGTCTATCTGACCCAAGAGCAGAAAATCCAGCGCGAAAACGACATTCTGGCTAAGGAGAAGGAGGTGCAGGATCTGCGTCTCAAGTATTTTGGTCCCGAAGGCGAACTGTATCAGAAGCGCAACAGTCTGGTGGGACACATCCAGGATGACATCTACAATGCCGTGAAAGAGATTGCCGAGAAGAACAATTTCTCGATGGTCATCGACCGCGCTTCGGCCGAAAGCGTCATCTATGCAAGCCCCAAGATCGATATCTCGAAGGAGGTATTGCAGAAGATGGGATACTAAGGAAAGGTTCGAAAGGTTCGAAAGGTTCAAAAATTTCGAAGGGTTCGAATGATACCGAACGGTCCAATTAGATCGAAAGCCCCAGTTTATCGACTGGGGTAAAAGTGTCTTAGAATAAAACAACGACAAATAAAAATAAACAATAGAAATCAAATAAATCAAACAAAACAAACACCAAAACTATGTTCAAAAAACTCTTTGTAGCAGCCATCATTGCTATCGCAAGCATCACTTCCTATGCTCAGACCCTCAAGATTGGTACCGTCAACCTCGACGAAGTAATGCAGGCTATGCCTGAGACATCGGTCCTCGAGAAGGAATTGGCCGACCGCACTACCAAGTTCCAGACACAGGCCAAGAGCATGCAGGACGAGTTCCAGACCAAGTACCAGGCTTACGTAGAGCAGGCTGACTCCCTCGATGAGCTGACACGTGGCGTCCGTGAGGACGAACTCCGTTCACTCCAGCAGCGTGCTGAGCAGTACCAGCAGAGCGCTTACCAGCAGATCACCCAGTATCGCGAACAGCAGCTCGGCATGATCCAGGAGAAGCTCTTCAAGGCCGTTAAGGCTGTGGGCGACCGCGAGAAGTTCCTTGCCGTCTTCCCAACCAACGATGCCACCTATTTCTCGGCTTCGCAGACTACCGACGTGACCGGTCTCGTCAAGGCCGAACTTGGCATTAAGTAATATTGGTTAAGAGAACATCCAATAAACTCTTATGAAGCACTTCCTTGCAATCTGTCTTTTGTCCTGCCTATTCGTCTACGGACTAAATGCACAGTCCGAACCAAAGGCACCCAAGTTTGGCAATATCGACATGGCCCAGCTCTTCCGACTTATGCCCGAAAGCAAGGCCGTGGAGGATGAGTTGGCACAGATACAGCTCTCCTACGACAACGAGATTCAGAAAATGGGCGAAGAGTATCAGATCAAGGTAAGTGACTTCGTAGCCGTTCAGCAGACACTCGACCCCAACATTGCAGAAGCAAGGGCACAGGAGATTGAGCAGCTGCAGCAGCGCATACAGCAGTTCCGCGAAAAGGCTGCCAAAAGTCTTCGCGAACAGCGTGAGGCCAAGACCGCTCCTATCATCGAACGCGTGTCGCAGGCCATCCAGACTGTGGGCGACAAGTACGGCTACACCTACATCTTCGACCTTAAGCAGGCAGGCATCATGTATTTCTCTCCCGAGCAATGCGATGATGTTTTCCCGCTCGTCAAGGCCGAGTTAGGTTTCTAAACGACATTTCAATAATGATAAAGGGGACGGCAAATTTGCCGCCCCCTTTGTTGCCATAAAGAATCCAACTTTACTATTAGTTCTCTTCATTTATTTCGTTTCCACGAAGCTTCATATCGCTTGTGACACCTTTGGTCACCTCGATGTAAAGACCATCGCTCAGTCCAACTTCGACTGGAATACGCTCAAAGCTTTGTGGCTTGGCGGTCTCACTCGATGTGAGGCGATAGACAAAGGTTGAATCTCCTTCAAACTCGATGGCAGTTTCCTGAATGGTGAGTGCCTGGTCTCGACGCTCGAACTCAATCTTTGCATTTGCACTGTACCCAGCTCGAACAACAATCGTGTCTGGAATCTGTGCTGCAGCCTTGATCTCGAAGAGGATAGCGCCATTACTCTCGTTGCCCTTTGGCGAGATGTATTCGAGCGTAGCAGGCAATGTAACACCCTGAATAGCTCCGATGGTGAGATCGATATGCATACCTTGGCGCAGTCGTCCTACTTCGGTTTCGTCAATATTGCCACGGAAAATGATATTGCTCATATCGGCCACCGTGGCCACTGTCGTACCTTCGTTGAACGAGTTCGCATTGATGACCGAAGTACCAATTTTGACAGGGACTTCGAGAATTGTACCCGAAATAGTGCTTCGAACAATGGTCGTATTGATCTTGCCCGAACGTTTGCTAATGCCATCGGTCACAATATCGAGCTGATCCTGTGCGGCTTGTCGCGACTCGATGGCCTTGTCGAGCGCATTCTGGCTCTTTTCGAACTCTTCGTGCGAAACGAGCCCCTTCTCATGCAGGGTCTTCAGTCGGTCGTGCTCGCGCTGGGTCTCTTCAAGAGTTAATTGTGCCGTGCGTACATTGCTTTGCGCATTGTTGAGTTGTGCCATATCGGGGATAACTGCAACCTTCGCAATCGGATCGTTCTGCTTCACCTTGTTGCCTGCCTCGACATATAGTTCGGTGATGATTCCCTGGATCTGAGGCTTGATGTTCACCTCGTCGCGCGGCTCCACCTTGCCACTGGCAACGCTAGTCTTCACAATGTCACGCGTTTCAGGTGCAAGCACTTCGTAGACCTTCACCTTGGGCTGTGCCTGCTGATAGAGGTAATAGAATGTATAAAGGACAAACAGTCCTATCACGCACCAGACAGCAATATTGATGTACTTCTTCATATTATATAGTAGTTTAATTTTGTTCTATTGATTCTAGATTTTCTAGAGTCTCTAGATTTTCTAGAATATCTAGAATATCTAGACTAACTGTTTTCTGCGTCATCACTCTTCCCTGAGCGCCTCGATGGCCTTGATCTTCATCGCACGCTTAGCAGGCATCCAGCCCGCAAGCAGTCCACCGACGATGATGACGAACGTAGCAGCCAAAGCTACCGAGAAACTAATCTGGGGATTGCCCAAAGGATAATCCTCCAAGGGATTCGCCTCGATGATCTTTCCAGCCAAACGTAGCAGCCAGACGCCTGTCATCAGACCAATCAGGCCTGCCGATGCCGTCAATACCAGACTTTCGGCCAATATCTGGCGCACGATGGTTTGGGGTTTTGCGCCCAATGCCCTGCGGATGCCAATCTCTTGTGTACGTTCCTTGACGGTCACCAGCATAATGTTCGAGATACCAATCAGTCCGGCAAGCAGTGAGCCACAGCCTACAATCCAAAGCAGAATGTCCAAGCCTCGGAACAGCAACGAGAATGCTGTGACCAGATCGGCAAGATTGATGGTAAAGAAGGCACTCTTGTCGTCGGGATGCACATAGTGGTGATCCTTCATAATACTGAGTATCGGCTCCTGCCATTCGCTGACCGGATACTTGTCTCTCAGTGTGAAGACACACAGGTCAATCTGCGAACCTTCGTTATACATCAGCTGCTCGGTATTGATAGGTAAGAGCAGCGAGCGATCCAGATCGGTGCCGATGGAAACCAATTCGGACAGTTTCTTGGCAACGCCTACGATGGTGTAGGAAATGCTACCTACTTGCACCATCTGTCCACAAGGGTCGCCTCCCCCGGGGAAAAGTGTCTCGTAGGTCTGTCGCCCAATGACACACACTTTGCGTCGTTCACGTTGATCCACTTCATTCAGGTAGCGGCCATAGATCATCTGCGTAGGCAGAACGTGGTAGTAGCTCGGCGTTGTACCCACTACTGAGGCATCGTAATTGAATTCTCCAACATTCGCATTCTTGGTTCCGGCAAAGTTGATGGGAGTAATAAAGCGAATCTGGTCGGACATCTCGTTTTTCACAAGCTGCATATCGATGTTATCGACTGAGATTCGGCGATCTCGGCCAAAGCCCTTGTATGAAATCGTAGTGCGTGATCCCATCACAAAGATACTATTGCTCGGGACACTCTTGATACTGTCCAGAAGTCCACCTGTGATGCTCGCACCGAAACCAAGCAGCAGAATCAACATCAACAACCCCCAGAATACACCGAAGGCCGTCATCAGCGAACGCCACTTGTTGCGGCTAATTGTCTGCCATATCTCTTGCCAAAGTTCTTCCATATTAATTCGCAGCCAAAGCTTCCACAGGTTTGATACTTACAGCCCGCTTGGCGGGAATATATCCTGCTATCATACCAGCAATGACCATCACGAAGGTAGCCATCAGAACGGTCTTGAAATCCACCGTCGGGTCCTTGAACATTGCTGCTCCATCGCCCCCACTCATCTTGAGGATAGCATCGACGCCTTTGGTCAAAAGAGTGCCTACCAGCATACCTATGTAGCCGAAGACCAGTGCGATGGCAACCGACTCGAGCAGCACCAGCGAAACAATCTGACGAGGCCGTGCTCCCAATGCCTTGCGGATACCGAACTCGCGAGTCCTTTCTCGCACAGTAATGAGCATAATGTTCGAGATACCTGTCACGCCAGCTATCAGTGTAGCAATACCGATAAGCCATATAAACAGCGTGATGTAACGCAGGATGCGCATTGTCTGCAAGTAGTCCTCATACGAATTCCATACCCAATAGGCATTTCTGTCCTGCGGGTCGTAGCGCTTGGAACTTGACAAGACAGTCTTTAGGGCCTTGTTGAACTCCTCATTGGCCTCAGGAGTTTCGAGGTTCTTCACCAGAAAGGTTATCCTCGAAAAGTGTCCATTGGGTTTGTAGATGGTGCCAACCGTTGTTATGGGCGAAAGGATATCGGTCTCACCTTCCATAGGAGCCTTGTAATTGCCCACGATCTGGAACGGGATGTCATAGAGGTCAATCCATTCGCCCAGATGTGGCTCTTCATCTCCGAAGAGTTCTTCAATCGTCTTGGCTGTGACCATGCACACCTTGCGATTGTCACGAAGGTCCATCTCGTTGATTGAGCGTCCTTCTACCACAGTGTATCCGTTCGTAGTGATGTACTCTGGGAAGACACCCATCAGCGACGTCGTCGTATAGAGCAGGCCTTTAGAAGCACGCACCGAAGCCTCATAGGTCGGTTGTGCATCGGCAATCTGATGAGGGAACCTGTTGCGAAGCAACTGAAGGTCCTCGCTGTCGAGATACATCTCGCGATACCGTCGCAAGCCCTCGAAGCTCTGTGATGTCCAGCCCGGGCTAAGCGACACAGTGTTGATGCTCCGCGATGCAAATGCATCCTCCATACCATGCAGCAGCCCGTTGCCGGCACCCAGCAGCACGATGAGCATGAAGATGCCCCAGGCAATGCTGAATCCCGTCAGTGCGATGCGCAGCTTGTTGCGGCTCATCGAGACATATATCTCCTCTATTTGGTCTATTATCATTGTTGTTTGACGTCACTCGATATCTGTCCGTCCTTGATATGAATAATGCGGTCGGTGGCATTGGCGATGTCACGCTCGTGAGTCACGATGATGACAGTCTTCCCTTCTTCGCGGTTCACCTGCTTGAGCAAGTCCATCACCTCAAGCGTGGTCTTAGAATCGAGAGCACCCGTCGGCTCATCGGCCAGGATAATCTTCGGATTGGCGATGAGGGCACGAGCGATGGCCACACGTTGCTTCTGACCTCCCGACATTTCACTCGGATAATGGTCAGCCCACTCGCGAAGGCCCATCTTCTCGAGATATTCCAAAGCGAGTTCGTTGCGTTTGCGTCTGCCCACACCTTTATAATATAAAGGAAGTGCGACATTCTCCATAGCATTCTTGAAGCTGATGAGATTGAACGATTGAAAGACGAATCCGATCATCTGGTTGCGCAGTTCGGCGGCACGCGTCTCGCTCAGCCCACGAATGAGAGTGCCATCGAGGGTGTAAGTGCCTTCGTCATAGTCGTCGAGGATTCCTAAAATATTCAGCAAAGTGGATTTTCCCGATCCCGAAGCTCCCATAATGCTCACGAGTTCACCTGCTTCGATATTGAGATCGATGCCTTTGAGCACATGCAACGGTGTTGCAGATTGGTAGGTCTTATGAATGTTCTGCAGACGTATCATTAAAAATACTTGTTTTGTCGGTGCAAATATAAGTGTATTTTCAAAACCGACCAAATATACTACGTTAAAAAAAGTTGACAGGCCTCCGAATCACTGTTGTGGTGGCATCAATTCCTTGTACCACTCCTGTTCTTTACGCGAAAGGCCAGTGAGCCAGGCAGTGAGTGGATCAATGGAACGCTGAGCAATATCGCCATAGGAGCGCAACATAATGCTCGTAGGATAGAGTTCTGCGGCCCTATCACTTCGCTCCTTGTCATCGGCATTGACGGCATAGAAGTCCCAGGCGCCGAAGAGGTGCAGCATCTCGTGGGCGATGCGTCCCACCTGCAACTCCCGACCTGTATCATTCGAGATCTGATAGAGCATACAGCACTCGGGCAAAGTGCGGCCCGATCCGTTTCGGGCCATATTGCGATTGACTGCCGAGGCGTAACAACGGCCGGCAATACGCGGAAAGATAAGCACCAGGAACTGCTGGCAATTAGTCTTGCGCAAAAGAATATTGTGCAACTCTCGGTTACTATTGTAACCGAAACGACGAAGAACCGTCTTGGGATAGTTGACAGCATCTGGCTTGAAGGGATCGCTTGGAATATTGTTGTCGGTAAGCTGGCGTTTGATGGAATAGTTGTGGAATTCCACCTTCTTTCCATAACGGAGTGCCTCTGCCTTGAGCCAGTCTTCTGCAGCATAGAGTTTTTGGGCGGTGGCTTCGATCTCATCCTGGCTCCATTGGCTCGTTTCGGTACCCACAAAAAGATAGAGTACGCAGATATTGCCTGACATATGGCGTGCCGAACCTACACCGATCAGATCCTTGTAGGTAACGACAGGTTTCGGCACGTCGAAGTCAAAATCGATGCCAAGTGTCTCGAGCCATGAGGTCTGAGCCTTCATTGTAAACGTCAAGGAAACGAAGGCGAATACCCAAAGAAGGTGTTTACGAAGGGAATACATAGATAAAATGATTGAAATCTGGGGCAAAGATACGAAAGTTTTGTGAGATTTGCAAGATTATGCTCTTTTAAATAAATAATGTGTTTACATTTTCGCAGATTTGACATTAATAAATAGAGGCCCACATTGGGAGAGAGATGTGGGTAATTGGTTATTTATTTAAAAAGGAGAGTAATGATTCTAATTGAAAACAAAAGAACGAAGGAAGAGACGTTGAAGGAGAAGTACCCCGGGGCACAAATCATTGACGTCACCAGCAAGTCGAAAAATGAATTTGTGCGATTGAGCCCGTTCTTCCCTATCGGAGGAATCCCCGTACCTTTCAGCCCTGATGAGGAAGCCGAAACGGTAGAGGGCATCTGGCAAGCCTTGAAGGTCTTTGAAAACGAAGGCGTAGACACGAACAAACTGTACAACAGGAAGATGTCCGGCATCAAGCGCAGCGGAAAGAAACTGGGCAACTGCCTGGGGCACCAGAAAGGATTGCATTCCGCGGAACTGTTGAGCTACATCGATGCACGCAAGGAGATCTATGTGCCTTCCTACAATTGGATGCTCGAAAATCGCTGCTGGAACCTTGTACTGCGAATCAAGGAAATGTGTGTGAACGGCGTCGTTGTGCTGCTTGACTACGACACGAATCCAGACATCGAGGATGCCAGAAAGCCATTGAGTCACGCGTCACTCATCGTCAAGGCCGTAGAACGCTTGCTAACCGACGAAGAGAAAGCTCTTTGGCCTCAGCAGATGGAGGATCTCAAGTTGCGCGTGAAGGAGGAGGCCAAGAAGAGAGAAGCCCGCAATAGCCGCTGGCAAGAAATGAAACTAGCTGCTGCCGTGAAGGGCAATCCTTCGAAATACAATCCCATCTGGGTTTGGGATCAGCAGAAAGCCAAGAAGAATCTGGACTTCATCTTCTTCTGGAGAGAGGGTGGTGCGAAACTCGAAAGTGTATCGAATGGCTGCCTGAGCCAATGGCAGAGATGCACGTTCGAAGTGGATGGAGTGACCTACAAAAGTGCCGAGCAATACATGATGGCCGAGAAGGCACGAATCTTCGGCGACGAAGAAACACGCCAACGCATCATGAAGGAGGAAGAGCCCAGCATTATCAAGGATTTGGGACGCGAGGTAAAGGGCTTCGATCCCGAAATCTGGGACCAGCACAAATTCGATGTGGTTGTCAAGGGCAATCTGGCGAAGTTCGGTCAAAACGAAAAGCTGCGAAAGTTCCTGCTGAATACAGGCTCGGCGATTCTGGTCGAAGCTAGCCCCTACGACAGAGTCTGGGGCATCGGTATGAGAGAAGACAACAAGGATGCCAAGAATGCCGAAAAGTGGTATGGCATCAATCTGCTGGGTTTCGCTTTGATGGTGGTAAGGGATAAGCTAATGCAAGGTTGAAAAAGATTGCGGGGGCAAGGAAAAGGCACTATCTTTGCCCCCGCAAAACATTTAAAAATTTGGAACAGGATGAAAAATTTACAAATCACACCAATGATCACGAATCGTGATGAAGATTCGCTCGACATTTATCTGAACAACATCTCGAAAGAGAAGAGTGTCACACCAGAGGACGAGAAGGAACTGGCTCGCCGCATCCATCTTGGCGACAAGCAGGCCCTGGACAAGCTCGTGCGTGCCAACCTTCGTTTTGTAGTGTCGGTAGCCAAGAAGTACCAGGATCAGGGTATGGGCCTTTCGGACCTCATCTCGGAAGGCAACATCGGCCTTGTGAAGGCAGCCGAAGCCTTTGACGAAACGATGAACGTGAAGTTCATTTCATATGCCGTATGGTGGATTCGCCAGTCCATTATGCAGGCACTTACCGACTATTCGCGTCAGATTCGTATTCCACACAATCAGGACACATTGCTGCGCAACGTGCGTCGCACCTTCAACCGCATCGAACAGCGCGAGGGTCGACCCGCCACCATTGAAGAAGTTGCTGATGAATTGGACTTGGACGAAGACAAGCTCAAGGAACTGCTACAGGCCAGCCGTCGTAACGCAAGCCTCGACGAGCCTCTTACCGACGAGGATGGCGGCACACTGATTGATGTCATTCCCGACACCAATAGCTACTATGCCGACCTGAGCCTCGACAAGGAATCGCTGCACATCGAACTGGAGGAACTGATGGGCTCAACCCTGAAACCACGCGACATCTATGTGCTGAAGCACGCCTACGGCATCGGTTGCACGCCTTGCAGCAACGAGGAAATAAGCCGCGAGCTGGGACTGACTCGCGAACGTGTACGCCAGATTGGAGAAAGGGCCATCCAGAAGCTTCGCAAAAACAGGCATATAAAAGAATTGAAAGCCTACAATTGATCGGCAATCTGTCTCTTTCCCTGCAACACGGATTATCCAAATGCGATAATTCGTGTTGTTGGAAAGAAGATATATTATTATGGAAAATGCAAAGTAGATTGTGGAAAATGCAAAGTAGGATGCGCGAAATCCGTGCAAAAATCACCGTTGATGCAAATTTATAGCACTTTTTTTGGTAGAAAACAAAAAAATCTCGTATCTTTGTCACTGAAAAATGAGCTAATTAATAAGCATATCTTATGATAGAATATTTTAAAGTTAAAAATTTCAAGTCCTATCGTGATGAAGCGATATTGTCGTTTGTGGCGTCCCGCAAGGAAAACGGGCCAAATAACGACCTGCCTTTGTCATGGTATAAGGAAATTGATGGGAAAAGAATATTAAAACTTTTGATTGGTGTTGGCCTGAATGGCGCAGGCAAGACCAAAATGCTTAATGGCATTGAATACCTTAAAGAAAAGGCTACAGTCAAGCCGCAATTACCCACTATCCTACCTGATTACAAGCCATTCCTGCTCGATAATGAATCGAAAGAGATGCCGTCGGAACTTGAGTTGTCTTATTACATTGATGATGTAAATTATATTTATAACATCAAAATATCACGTGATCGTATAGAAGAAGAGGAACTTAAGATCAAAGGCCGTGGACTAAAGATTTATAGTAGAAAATATGATAAGGATACTGAGACCATAAAGATCAATTTTGGCAGTGCCTGCGACTTGAGCGAATCTGATCAGCATGACCTGGAACTCAATCTATGGAACAATGCTACTGTGCTTGCCACGTTCGGTTCGCTGAATATGTTAAGCAAACTGTTGAGATTAAATTATGATTATTTTGTAAACCGCCTAAGTATTGTACATAAGGCGAATATTACGTTGACTGAAAAACTTTCGTCGGGAGACCCGGAAAGAGATGCCAAGATCAAGGAATTGCTGACACAATTGCTGAAGGATGTCGGCTCGAAAATTGTTGATTATCGTATAGAAGAGGTGAGCATTAATCTCAATGATCTTATCAAGAATGAGACTCCCGACATCGTGAAAAACGTATTACAGCAACAATATCCCAATGGAAACCTGAAACAAAAGGTAGTAAGATTCGTTCACGAATTGCAAACCGAACTTCCGAAACAAAATGAGGACGATCCGACAGAATACCAGACAGTCTATCAATCGCTGGATTTTGAACCCGAATCGGACGGAACAAAACAAATCATCAAACTTGGAATAGTGCTTTATGAAATTGCTATTGGAAAAAAGAGTGCCTTTATTGATGAATTTGAACGTCTGATGCACTCGAAAGCTGTGGAATTTATTTTAAAGATGTATCTGTCGCTGGCTGCCGATCGTGAGTGTCAACTCTTTGTAGCCACTCACGATCTGATTCTCTTCGACAGTAAGTTTATACGACAGGATGCCGTAAGAAAATTTCAAAAAGGTCCTGATGGAGTTACAAGAATCTTGAAGAAAAAATATGTGCATCATACAATGAATTTCTTAAATTCGTACAATGAAGAACTTGAAGAAGAAATAGGTCGTGAAGAAGATGAAGCAACCACACTGAGTTTCTATCAAGATTTCTGACAAGAATTACGATTTATATAGCATTTTACGTGACTTTTACTCGTTTTTGATACTTATATTTATCAAATTCTCGAAATATTATACTATTTTACGTTATTTTCCCACTTTATTCGAAAATTATTTGCGAATAAAGCGGGAATCTTTTATATTTGCACTCAGAAAAAGCGGATGATGATGATTTGGAATAGGGAATTTTATTTTAATGGTGGCCGAAACTGACAGAGCTGATTGAACGGCCGCCGCTGTGTATTTGCGAAGAGTCCCGACGTGTGTCGGGGCTCTTCGCGTTTTTTAGGGTATCGCAAACCCTAGGAAAGACTATAAATCATCACAAAGAGGATAAAAATATTTATTATTTTTCATTTTTTCTTTCGTTTTTTTGCTTTTTTAAAATAAAAGCCATATATTTGCAGCGCAAAACCGATACAATTTGCATCATTTATACTCTTAACACAAATTATTAACCCATAAAAACAAAAATCACACAAAAAAAAGAAAGAAAAGCTAAGAAAAGATCAAACACACCGAGTCCATAGCTGAGAGCTTTAAAGGTTCTGACTCCGCTATGAGCCGCAGACACTCATTGAATACAGAACCAATTATAACCAAATATTTTAAATATGAATTCGACAAATTTCGCAAGGAAAGCTTGTGCATTGCTCATATGTGCCTCGCTTTCAGTAGCAGCATTTGCGCAAACCCAAGTCATCAAGGGTAAAATTGTCGATGAGAACGGAGATCCTCTCGTCGGCGTCACCATTCAGGAGAAGGGTACTAACAATGGTACTATCACCGATATGGATGGCAACTACAGCATCATGGCAGGTGCCCGTAGTACTTTGCAGATTCGTTACGTAGGTTATCAGCAGGAAGACATCGCCGTGAACGGCAAGAACATCATCAACGTGAACCTCAAGAGTGAACTCGAAGACCTCGACGAAGTTGTGGTAGTAGGTTACGGTGCGGTCAAGAAACGTGACCTCACTGGCTCGGTAGCCCGCGTAGGCGCCGACAAACTGAAGGAACGCAGCTACACCAACGCTATGCAGTCATTACAGGGACAAGTGTCGGGTGTACAGATCACCCAGTCGCAGGGTGCCCCTGGCCTGGCTCCTTCAATCAAGGTGCGTGGTGCATCGTCGGTCAATGCCGGTACTACCCCGCTCTATGTCATCGACGGCATCCCGCTCGAGGACAACTCCAATTCGACGGGCACAAACGGCGGCAGCTATGACTTCAACCGCAACCCAATGAACAACATCAACCCCAACGATATCGAGAGTATCGAGATTCTGAAGGATGCCTCATCGGCCGCCATCTATGGTAGCCGTGGCGCCAACGGTGTCGTGCTCATCACCACACGTCAGGGCAAGAGCGGCAAGACGAAAGTTGACGTCAACTACGAATTCGGTCTCTCGAAAGTGCTTCGTACCATGGATATGATGGACGGCCCTCAGTGGATCGAGTATGAATCGACAGCTCGCCGCAATTCATACGCCACTGCTGCCAAGACCAACCCCGCACTACAACCCTCAGCCTCGATGGCGAACTACTATGTGCCCGACGAGTTCTCCGATGCCACCTGGCTGGCTCGTATCGGAAACGGCACTGATTGGCAGGACGTCGTACTCCGCACAGCACAAACCCACAATGCACAAGTGAGTGCAAGCGGTGGAAATGAGAAGGTGCAGTTCCTCATTTCGACAGGTCTGGTTGATCAGGATGGCGTAGTAGACAAGACCCGCTACAAGCGCATCAACGTACGCAGTAACATCACCTCGCAACTCAACAAGAACCTGAAGGCTACGCTCAATCTCAGCTTCAGCCGCTCAGACAAGGTGGACCATGGTACCGCCGGCAAGTCGGACGTAGTCAGCCTCGCCGTACAAAGCGATCCTATCTTCCCTGTTCGCAATGAAGTGGGTTCGCTGGGCTTCAAGGACCCAAGCTCCATGTGGTACACTTTCGTGAAATACGGTTTCCAACTGTGGCACCCCTACTCGCTCACCCGTGAGTCAGACAAGCACAAGGAGCAACTCAACTTCCTCGGCAATGCTGCACTGGAGTGGAAAGTCTTCGACGGATTGACCTTCAAGACAGCTTTCAACACCAGCATCGAAGATTGGCAGTACAAGTACCACTGGAACGAGGGCCAGGACTATGGCTATTCTGGTTGGGTGGCCGAGACCGGCACACGCCAGCACTGGCGTGAGACCAACTGGGCGTGGGAAAACACACTCAACTATGCCAAGACCTTCAATGAGGATCATTTCGTATCGGCCCTCGTCGGCTTCACGATGCAGGAAGACAAGTTCGAGTACCTCTCTGTGACCGGTGCAGGCTATCCCGGCAATGACCTGGTATATACACTCAACGCTGCCACCAAGATCAGCAGTTGGAGCAACAACGAAGAGGAATGGAGCCTGGCTTCATTTATTGCTCGTGCCAACTATTCATATAAGGGACGTTATCTGGCTACTGCAAGCGTTCGCGCCGACGGTTCGTCGCGTTTCGGCTCCGAGAATCCCTGGGGCTGGTTCCCCTCTGGCTCACTGGCTTGGCGCATCTCTGACGAGCCCTTCATGGAGGGCACCAAAGGCTGGCTCGACAACCTGAAGCTTCGCATGAGCTATGGTGTGACCGGCAACAACAACATCGGCAACTATGGCGCCATTGGTCTGTTGAAGAGCGATGCCACTTACGTTGAGAACGGCTCTGTCGTTTCAGGCATGTACACCTACTCCTACCCCGCATCCGACCTCAAATGGGAGAAGACAGGTCAGTTTGACCTTGGCCTCGACGCCAGCTTCCTGGGCAACCGCTTGGGCACGGAGATTGACTACTATAAGTCGAAGACCACCGATATGCTGCTCGACGTGCCTATTCCTGTTCTTTCAGGGTTTACCTCTTCGCTCCAGAACATCGGTGAGATGCAGAACTGGGGTATGGAGTTCCACCTCTATGGCCAACCAGTAGTAACACGAAACTTCAGATGGACCTCTGATTTCAACATTTCGTTCAACCGTAACGAGGTACTGAAACTGGGCAACAATGACGCGCCTATTGACAAGTCGTGGAACAGCTGTCAGGCACGCACTTCTGTGGGTGATGAGCTCTTCTACTATTACGGCTACAAGCTCGATGGTGTGCTCTCGACCGAAGACATCAACAACAGCAATCTTCCCAAATGGGCTGGCTCGGAAGCTGGTGACCCGAAGGTAGTGGATGTGGATGGCAACGGCAAGATTGATTCGAACGACCAGACCAAGTTGGGCAGCTATCAGGCAGATTTCACCTGGGGATGGACCAATACCTTCACTTTCAAGGGCTTTGACCTCACTGTGATGCTGACCGGCGTACAAGGCAATGAGATTATGAACCAGAACGCCCGTTTCCTTGGCTTCTACAATGGTGCACGCAACCTTTATGCAAGCCGCTCGAACTTCTGGAAGAGCGATGCCGAACCAGGCGATGGCAAGACTCCCAAGCCACGCACCGTTTCGAACACCTGCCAGCAGAAGACCACCGACATGTGGATTGACGACGGTTCGTTCGTACGTCTGAAGAACATCCGATTGGGCTACACTTTCAACAAGAAGGTATGCGATGCTCTCCACATCGCTGGCCTCAAGCTCTATTGCAACCTCGAAAATGTCCATGTATGGAGCGACTATGAGAACTATGACCCCGAAGGCTCGACCTTCCAGACAGGCGCTTTCGTCGGCTTCGACTATGGCGCTTATCCCAATCCATTCACAGCCACAGTGGGCGTAAACCTGAGTTTCTAATCTATAAAGTAATAAGACAATGAAAAGCTTCAAATATATCTTAGCTTTGGCCGCAGGAGCTACATTGGCTGTCAGCTGCGACGATTTCCTTGAGAAAAATCCAATCAGTTCAGCCAGCGAAGCAGGTTACTATGTGACAAGCGACCAGTTGCTTACAGCACTTCCCGCCTGCTATTCCACCCTTTACGACACCTACGGAGCCGAGGGTCTGATGTACTATTTCGGAGAAATTTGGTCGGACGAGACCCACACCGACAATACGGCAGGACAGGTGGGCGACACCGAAGCCTTCGACACCCATCAGGGTATGAACACCAGCAACTCGGTTGTAGAGAACTACTGGGAAATCTACTACCAGGCAATCTATCGTATGAACAACATCATCAAGAACGCCGAAGGCAATGATGCACTGAACAGCCTAGTAGGCGAGGTGCGTTTCCTGCGTGCCCTCTACTACTTCGACATGGTGCGTATGTGGGGTGACATTCCATTGGTGACCACTCCCGTAAGCGGCTCAGAGGCCTATGGTATCGCACGTTCGAACGTAACCGACGTGTATGCTCAGATCATTGATGACCTGAACTATGCAGCCAGCAACCTGCCAGACAAGTCGAAGGAACGCGTTGCTGGTGCTGCCACTAGCGACGCTGCCAATGCTCTCCTTGGCAAGGTTTATCTGACCACAGGACAGAAGGACAATGCAAAAAATGCACTGCTTAAGGTCTATAACTCAGGACGCTTCAAACTGCTCGATGATTATGCCAATCTCTGGGACCTCAGTTACAAGAACAGTTCAGAGTCGATCTTCGAAGTACAGTATAAGGGTGGCATTGGCAACCCCTACTCGATGTACTGGGCACTCTTCTCCCCCATCGACAACCGCGTGGTTACGGCATGGGGCGGTGGCTACAACCAGCCAGAGGACGAGCTTTACGATGCCTACACCACTGACGGTGTAGTCGATTCGCGTCGTGACAAGTCAATTCAGGTAGGCTACACCACTGCCGACGGCAAGTTTGTGCCCACCAAATTCACCATCAAGTGGCGCGACGACAATGCCGAGGTCACCGGACTGCGTGAGGCTTCGGACAACAACTTCATGATTCTGCGATATGCTGACGTACTGTTGATGCTCTCCGAGGCTACAGGCGACGTCCAGTACATGAACCAGGTACAAGACCGTGCGGGTGCACCACGCACCACGACCTATAGTGTCGAAGCTTTGATGCACGAGCGTCAGCTGGAGTTCGCCTTCGAGTATCATCGTATGTTCGACCTCCTTCGTCTTGGCAAGGCCGTCAGTGTATTGAGCAGCTGCAAGAAGTTAGGCACACTGACCTTCAACAGCGACAGTCAGTTCCTCCTTCCCATTCCGCAGAAGGTTATTGACCAGAATCCTAACGTCATCACTCAGAATTCGGCATATTGATTCCAAAACCCAAAGACTACAGCAGGGGCATCTCGATGGAGATGCCCCTGCTTAATGTTTATTATATTTTATGTCGTTATTCCGGAATTACGGTATAACGGAATTACGGCATAGCGAAATAACGAATACCGACCGTCAGAAAAAATCTTATGCCTTGCCGAAAGTCTCGGCACGATAGCGGCAATCGCGCGCATAGCGAAGGTACTCGAGCTTGCGATCGAGCGGAAGCATCTTGAGCGTGGAATGATAGGTGCCGCTGCCCTTGTAACTATCTCGCCAGGCGTAGTAGTCATCTTCGAGGCGAACCACGTCGATGGCTTCATAATAAAAGATGAGATCCTCCACACTTTTGCGACTTGCATTGGGGTAATATTCGTGCACCTCATCCATAATCTCGTCAATATGCACAGGATAGTCGGGCATATCACGAACGATGTTCTCGATGACATCGTATACCTCCAAAGGATCGGCACATTTATCCGAAGAGTACATATCCGAATAGCCGCATGCAAAGACCTCATCACTCTTGTTGAGCAGTTTCTTGGCCGTCGACACATCGTCGAGAGCCCACTTGGGATGCTGCGTATTGAAGGTCATGAGCAGTTCGCGCATATGCATCGGTATTCCATTGTGATTAAGGATGTCAACCAAGGCATATGTCTCGTTGATTCCATTCTGAGTAAAGTGGAAATGATGCTTCTGCTGGACCTCGATGCCAAAAAGTTCGTAGGCCAGTATAGCCATAATATCGAACACGGCATCACGGATGTCGGGGAACAAGGCATCAACATGTGGCAGAACAGAAAGGAAGGGCACATCGGTGTCATGATCGTACTTTTTCTTCGAAGCCTCCAGCACCGCCTTGCATCCTGCTTCCCAATTGTATATGTCGGCCAAGGTTGATGCGATGGCATAGGATTCCTTCATGATTTTGCACATCTTAAACTTGTCCGACAGACAAACCATTGCAAGGAAACCCTCGAACTCGGTCGACAGCGATTCACGCTCTGAGATCTTGGCAAAATCGGAAGTCGTCGGCGTCAGGATGATTTCATCCATCAGGTCATAACGATTCCAATCGGGATTCTTCATCAGGTACGCGTCTTTCTTCATGATAGGTTTATAGAGATACTGACGCACACGTTCGCTCGACAACCCTATCTCCTGTGCTATGTCGCGTCGATCCTTCGCCATGTATTTGCCGATGCCATTGAACATGGCAAATATCTTTTCCTCCTTCCTGGTGGCTTTCGACAAACGATGCTCCAGAAGGAAGAACATCGGATAATATCCATGTTCAGCCTTGAACGACTCCACAAACCCGGCCTCCGATTCGCCCAGGAAGGGGAACTTCTGGATGATCTCCTCGACATCAAGTTGTTCGACGGGAATGTTCATCACCCTATCGTAGATGCGCTGGAAATCGCGCACCCGCAAATAGAGCAACTTGACATCGATGGATCGCAATGGTCGGTCAATCCGGGACACGAACTCCTCGAAAGACAAGTTGAAATAAGGTTCGATGGCACTCACCTTGTAGAACATCGACATAAAGATTACACGCAACCTCAGATTGGTGATCTTTGTCGTGAAGTTGTGTAATTCATTCCTTAGATATGCCTCCTTCTGCGGGGACATTTGCGAAGATAGCTCTGCCATAATCATTCCTATTTAATTGGGTTCGACAGAATCTTTTCAATACGCTCGGAAAGCCTCATTTCCGCCTCATGCACATCGCGTCGATACTGCTCAATGGATGCAAGGATGTCCGAATATCCATCGTCCGACAGACAATCGTATCCTTTTTCCAGCAACTGATAGACATTGGCCTGCAGCGTATCGGTGAACATTTCGACAGGCGTGCCTGATTTTGTGCATCGTATAATCTTGCTTTCGAAATTGCAATTGCCCAATGAGCCATCGGTCTCGACGACACGAAGCATCTCAGTGTAACGAGTGGAACCCTCCTCGTCGGCAACATATTGCTTGACGAGGCTTTCATTCACTTTCAATGTACGGTAACAATCAGCTTCGAACTGACGGAACAATGGCCATCGTTCGGTGCGGAAGTGAGCATGTTTCAATCCTTTGAGCAATTGCACATAAACTTCCGGATACATACGCATAAACTCGGCGGCACTGATGATCTCGCCTTGCACGTTGCGATAGGCCACCAGTCGCTGTGGCACATAATACTTGACAGCCAGATTGTAGTCTGGCGCCATGTCAATGGCTTTGATGTCATCGGGGAAATAGGCCAATACACTTTTGATGAGTCCCTTCGTGTCACAAACGACATACACGTTCTGTATCTTCCCGACGAACGCGACATCGCTTTCACTCGCGACACCTTCACAGGCCATCACCCCTTCCCGTTTATAGAAAGGAGCATCCTCGAGTTTGATATTTAAGACACTAATTTGATTTTCCATGTTAAGATGCTTTCATTGATATTGACGATGCAAATATAAAGCATCTTGACGAAAATGCCAAATTTTGTCTTCGAAAAATGACAAAAGATGTAGAAAAATTGGCACATAGACAAGTACATGTGCCATGAAACGAGGCTTATTTCCTGCGCTTGATGATGATGCCGACGTAGGTGAGCAGGACTACGTTCATCATCAATGCATAGATGATGGCAGGAATGGCGATGACGCCATTGTTGAAAATGAATGGGCTAGAAGCAATGGCAATAGCCTGTGCTGCATTCTGCATGCCCACCTCAATGACGATGGTTCGCTTCTCGCGTGTCTCAAGGCCACACAGATGACCTGCCAACCATGATGCTCCGATAGCAAGGAGAATCAAAGCAGTGAGGCAGAAACCAAGGACACCGAAATTGTCGGCAATGGTGTTGTGATGCTGTACAAAGAAGATACCTGCCAGAAGCATCAGGGCGGGGAAGGCGATCTTCGAGAGCACGCGTTCCATGCGTGTCGCAGCAACCGGCCAGAAATGATTCACACCGATACCCAACAGAATTGGAATAAGCATAGTGACAAGGTTCTGCATCAGCAGATTTCCGACAGGCAGATGAATGCCTACTGCCTCGCCCACCTGCGTCGTAGTCCAGTCGAGAATGAGAGGCACTGTAAAGAGCGTAATAATCGAACTGAGCGCCGTGAGTGATACCGACAATGCAACATCACCTTTGGCAAGCATTGAGAAGACATTGCTCGACGAACCGCCAGGGCAGCAGGCAATGAGCACAACGCCTATATAGAACAAGGGGGCCAGATGGAACATCTCAGCCAATGCAAAGGCAATAAGTGGAAGGAGAATCAACTGTCCGGCAAGACCAAGCAAAATGGCCTTCGGCTGCTTGAATACTAGCAAGAAGTCATTGGGACGCAACGTGAGCCCCAGGTCGAACATCAGCAGCGTCAGGATAGGAAGTACGATAAGGATACTGTTCATCGATAGCCGTTTATTGATGTTCGAAATGCAGATAGTTGAGCTGGCAGATCGACTGCTTCTTCGTGTCGGAATCAAAGACGAAGAACAGCGCATGCTTGCCGTTATAGTATTTCAGTTGCTCCACATCAATACGCGTTGTAATAGGCTCGATGAGGCATCCGTCGTACACACGGAGCGTAGCAAGGCGCACGCCGCCCTCGGTCTCCGACGGACGGTCAATCAGGACGTCAATCGTGCCGGCCGTGCCCTCGGGCGTAAAGTCGAGCACGAGCTGCAGCCCCGTCTGGCCGAAGGTCTTGCTGAAGTCATAGTACTTGTAGCCCACCACCGAGCCTGCCGTGTTGTTGACCACGGGGCAACGGTTCACCTCGGGGGCATAGACGTCCTTCCTGCCGTCGTACTGGTTGCGCACGATAGCCGTATGCGACCCCGTGTAATGGACGTTGGGATAGTCCTGCACGGCTGGTTCAGGACCCATATAGTAGCAAGCGATTCCTGCGGGATAGGTCTCGTAGGGATCAAGTCCCTCCGTGAGGAAACCTTCAGAGGTGAACTCTGCCTCGGAGATACGGACATAGCCATCTTCCCCACTCACTACCTCAACACGAATAGGAGCTACCATAGCCTGACGTCCGTACTCATCGGTACCAGCCTGACGATGATAGAAGACGTACCACTGGTCGCCAATCTGACAGATGCTGCCATGCGTGTTGCCGAAAGGTGTTGCGGTGGCAACAGTGGTGCCATCGGGACGATGTTCCTTTCCACGGCCATCGATGATGGTGCCTCCGTAGGTCCAAGGACCAAGCGGACTGTTGCCATAGCAATAGGCCAACGTGTAGTTGCAACTGGGCAAACCATCTTCTCCATCATTGGTCACACGACTATAAACGAAGACGTACTTGTCCTCGATCTTGCGCATTGACGAAGCCTCGAAGAAGCGATAGGTATGATCCTGTTTGCTGCTTGGTATCATATTTTCCACAATCTTAGTCCCCGGTTTCACCGTGGCCATCGTCGTGGGGTCAAGTTCGGCGCCATTCGACTGCTCAAAGCCCCAATAGGCGTAGGTGCGTCCATCGGTGTCGGTGAAGACAGCTGGGTCGAATCCCAAGATGCCGATAGTCTGCTTAGGATTGTCCGGACTCCAGTTGCATACCTCGAAGGGACCATCGGGACGATTCGATTTGGCTACCATCGTCTGTCGGCCTCCCGCCTGGTTGTTTGGATAGAGGTAATAGGTCTTTGTACCATCCTTGCCAACCACCTCGTTGACATCGGGAGCAAAAAGGACATCTCCCTTGCCATCGGGATGTAGGTTATTGCCCAACGCATCTTTCTTCGATTCGAAAATAACACCATCATAACGCCAATGACGCAGGTCATCGACCGAAGCCGACCAGACAACCTGATCCAAGCCGCAGTACATGGTCACCAGATTGTCGTGCGAGCCGTAGATATAGACGCGATACTGTCCCGGATTGTCGGGATCCTCGAAGACGTATGGTTCGCCATCGGGAATAAACTCCCACAGCGGAAGGTAAGGATTCTGAGCAACGACCGTTGCTGCCATCATAGTCATCAGGCTCACGAAGAGAAGTCGGGAAATAGTTCTCATAGGTTGTTATGATAATAATTTATGTTGCAAAGACATTATTTGTCCGCGCAAAGATAGATAGTTTTTTTTGCAAAAACAAATTTTCACGCAAAATATTTGGAAGAATCGAAAAAAGTCCGTATTTTTGCACCAAATAAAAACAACCTGAAATCCTTATTATAATTTTAGTAACTATAATAACCCTATAATTCCAAAAGAAATGAGAAAACTGTTTTCAATGATTGTTGCTGCGCTGGTATGCGTATCAGCAATGGCCGAAATTCAGCGGCCCAAGCTTGTGGTAGGTCTCGTGGTGGACCAGATGCGTTGGGACTACCTCTATTATTATTATGACCAATATGGCGAGGGCGGTCTCCGCAAACTCGTCGACGAGGGTTTCAGCTTCGAGAACACCATGATCAACTACGTGCCTACAGTTACTGCCATTGGTCACACGAGCATCTATACGGGCACTACACCTGCCCTGCACGGCATCTGCGGCAACGATTTCTATATCAACGGAAAGCGCACCTATTGCTGTGGCGACGAAACCGTGCAGAGTGTCGGTTCTGACAGCAAGGAAGGACAGATGTCACCCCGCAACAATCTGGCCTCGGGCATCGGCGACGTGCTGAAAATCGCTACCGACTACAAGGCCAAGGTCATCGGTGTGGCCTTGAAGGACCGTGCTGCCATTCTGCCTGCCGGCCATGGCGCCGATGCTGCCTACTGGTGGGATGGCTCGGCCGGACATTTCGTCAGCTCGACCTACTATATGAACGAGCTGCCCAAGTGGGCGCAGGAGATGAACAAGAAGATTGGCGTAAAGCCTGGTACCGATATCAAGCGCTCACCCGAGGGCGTCATCAAGACTTTCCAGATGGCTATCGCTGCGCTCGAGAACGAGCAGATGGGACAGGACAACATCACCGATATGCTGGCCATCAGCATCTCTTCGACCGACGTCATCGGCCATGCCATCGGCACACGTGGTCCCGAAAACTACGCTGTATATATGGAACTCGACCGCCAGCTGGCCAACTTCTTCAAGGTGCTCGACGAGAAGGTGGGCAAGGGCAACTACCTCTTGTTCCTCTCGGCCGACCATGGTGCAGCCCACAACCCCAACGTGATGAAGGCTCACAACATTCCTTCGGGTGGTTTGGAGATGTGGAACAAGTTGAAAGTGGTCGAGGAGACTGTCAAAGCAAAGTTCGAACTCGCGGGCGAAGAGAAGGTCATCCTGGGCGAAAATGCCGGACGCATCTTCCTCAATCGCGCGTACATTGCTTCCAGTGGCAAGAAACTTTGCGAGGTAAAGCAGGCCGTCATCGAGGAACTCAAGAAAATCGATGAACTGATCTATGTGGTCGATTTCGAGAAGGCACTCACCACTACTATGCCAAAGCTCTTGCGCGAACGCATCGCCAACGGCTACAATCCCGCACGCAGCGGCGATATCTTCTATGTTGCAAAGGCTGGTTGGGAGAACGTAAGTGACAAGCCCGACTATGTTGGTACCACCCACGGTATGTGGAACCCCTACGATGCCCACATCCCATTCGTCCTCTTTGGCTGGCACGTCAATCATGGCGAGACCTCCGAGCCCACCAACATCGTGGACATCGCACCAACCATCTGTGAAATGCTCCATATCCAGATGCCTAACTCCTGCATCGGCAATGCCAAGGCAATGAAGTAAAAAAAGACTATCTGAAAATCATTAGCGGCCTGATGGAATCCATCGGGCCGCTAATATTTTGTTTCCATTAGAGCCTAGAATATCTAGAGCTTCTAGAACATCTAGATCCTCTAGAAAAAATGAGGTCAAAGCTCCACCGGCTCAAACTTCATTCCGAACGCCTCGGCGACAGCCTTGAAGGTGACCTTGCCATCGACTACATTGAGGCCAAGATAGAGCGCGTGGTCTTCGCGGCAAGCCTGCTGCCAGCCCTTGTCGGCCAATGCGAGAGCATAGCGCAGTGTGGCATTGGTTAGCGCCAAGGTTGAGGTATGCGACACGGCGCCTGGGATGTTGGCCACGCAGTAGTGGACGATACCATCGACCGTATAGACAGGATCCTCGTGTGTAGTGGGCCTTGATGTCTCGAAGCAACCTCCCTGGTCGATAGCAACATCGACGAGTACCGAGCCGGGCTCCATCAGTTTCAACATGTCGCGTGTGATCAGATGCGGGCACTTGGCTCCCGGAATGAGCACCGAACCAACTACAATATCGACCGTCGGCAAAAGCTTGCGGATATTGTGTTCGGTGGAATAAATGGTGTGAACATTGGGCGGCAACTCCATGCCGAGCTGACGCAGGCGTGGCAGGTTGATGTCGGCAATGATGACACTTGCACCCAAGCCTGCAGCCATGCGAGCAGCGGCCTCTCCTACCGTACCTCCTCCCAAGACGAGCACACGAGCAGGCTCTACACCTGGCACAGCGCTGATGAGTTTGCCCTTGCCGCCCTTGGTCTTCTGCAGATAGTAGGCTCCGTTGAGCGTAGCCATACGTCCAGCCACCTCACTCATCGGAATGAGCAAAGGAAGACTGCGATCGGCCTTCTGCACGGTCTCATAGGCGATGCAGACTGCACCACTCTTCAACATGGCATCGGTGAGTTCACGCTCGCACGCAAAATGGAAATAGGTGAAGACAATCTGATCCTTGCGAATCAACGGGTACTCGGGGGCGATGGGTTCCTTGACTTTCACAATCATATCAGAAGCAGCATAAACCTCTTCCATCGTTGGCAAGATCGAAGCACCAGCTTCCTCATATTCCTTGTCAGGGAAACCGCTACCGTCACCCGCCGTATGCTGCACATAGACGGTGTGTCCACGTTTCACAAATTCTGACACTCCTGCGGGCGTCATACCGACACGGCTCTCGCCCTGCTTGATTTCTTTTGGAATTCCAACTTTCATAGTATTCTCCTTTTAAAGTGTTGTGTTTTTACGGTTATCTGGGGCAAAGATAATAATTATTTCGAATCGGCAAAATAGATGCATTCGTTTTTTGTTGCAGTTCACTCATTTTTAGTATAATTTGTCATGTCCACTTGCGACATGAACTATCTCTATTCGGATGAAGTACTCTGACGGCCGACAGAATACTTGCGCAATTGGATATTACACTTTGTCGGCCGTCACGATGCTTGTTCCAATCGGGAATTGCACTTTGTCGGCCGTCACGATGCTTGTTCCAATCGGAAATTGCACTCTGTCGGCCGTCACGATGCTTGCTCCAATCGGGAATTGCACTCTGTCGGCCGTCACGATGCTTGCTCCAATCGGGAATTGCACTCTGCCGGCCGTCACAATGCTTGCTCCAATCAGAAATTGCACTCTGTCGGCCGTCACGATGCTTGCTCCAATCAGAAATTGCACTCTGTCGGCCGTCAGAGTGCTTGCTCCAATCGGAAATTACACTCTGTCGGCCGTCACGATGCTTCCGCAATCGGAGATAGCATTCTGTCGGCCGACACAATGCTTGCTTCTGACAGAAAACAAAGTTTCTTTATCTTGAGTAGGAATTCAGCGACATGAAGACTTGAAAAATATGAAATTACATCACATTTTCTCTCAAATATTTTGTCAATTCATTTATTTACCATATCTTTGCCGAAAGAAAACGATGGAAACACCCGATCTTATCGCGTAACACTCATGACAGATACCGAAGAAAAAGAATACATCCAAGCATTTGCGAATGGAAACAATCGAGCCTTCGAACTGTTGTTCCTTTATTATCAGCCACGTCTGGTAGCATTTATCAACGGCTTCATTAAGGATGTCGAGGAAGCTCGCGACATAAGCCAGGACATCTTTCTGAGACTATGGGAAAACAGACAAAGATGCGGAGAGATACTTTCCTTCAAGGCCTTCCTCTTCAAGACGGCCAAGTTTGCCATCTACAACCACTTCGACCATCAGCTTGTTGCCGACAAGTATGTGGAATTGATGTTATATACCCCCACAGAGACCGATGACACTGAAGAACGGCTTTTTGCCCAAGAACTTCTGCAACTCATTGAACTTACAATAAAGAATATGCCCGAACAACGACGACGCGTCTTTGAGATGAGCCGTAAGGAGGGGTTGTCGAACGAGGAAATAGCCCAAAAGCTTGGCATTAGCAAACGCACTGTAGAAAACCACATTACCACCGCATTGGCAGCAATACGCAAGGTAACCTTCCTCGCCCTCCTGCTTTGGGGAGTATGAAATAATTCAATCCCTTGTGTGCAAACCATCATTTAGCTTTCTTACTTATGAACGAAGCAAAAATGAGCAAATTGAATATAGAAAAAATCATAAGGACTTACTTCCACAGTCATTTCTCTGAATCCACACGTCGCAAGTTCGCGTGGTGGATGGTCAACTCTTCAGATGAAGACAATGCCAAGGACGAAGCCATGCAGCACCTTTGGGAAGAAAGTATGGCGGGAATAGACATGCAGACACTAAAAGATCTGGAAGCCTTGAAGTCCAGAATCGGCTACAATAACAGCTCAACCGACCGACCATCAAAGCGCCGTAAATATTGGTCGGCAGCCGCTGCCATCGGCTTGATGGCTGTGCTGGCAGTCGCATCCTATTTTATTGGAAGTTCCCGCTCTGACATGGGTGACGAGTTCGTGCATATCAGTGTTCCTTACGGGCAGACCAAATTCCTTTGCCTCGAGGACAGTACACGAGTGACCATCAATGCCGGTACGACACTTATCTATCCACGTCGCTTTGGCAAAGGAAAGCGAAACGTCTTCTTGTCGGGCGAGGCTAATTTCGATGTCACTCGAGACGAGAAACGCCCCTTCACAGTAGAAACTCAAAGCATCAACGTTACAGCATTAGGAACGAAGTTCGAGGTACAAGCCTACCCTGATGCCCGTACGGTGAGCACCGTGCTCGAAGAAGGTCGCACCAAAGTAGTGATTGTGGAGGCCGAGGCCAAGACCTCAGGCCGCACATACATAATGTCGCCCAATCAGAACCTTGTATACAACAAGGCAACCGGAGAAGTATCCGTCACCGAAATAGATGCAAGCCGACGCCTGTCTTGGGAAAAAGGCAACCTGATCTTCGAAGGAGAGGACTTCAAGACCATCCTCCAAGCCTTGGAACGCAAGTATAACGTGACCATTATCTGTGACCATATTGAAAGAATGAATGGCAAGTTCTTTGTCAAGTTCCGCGCTGATGAAACGCTTCACGACGCTTTGGATATTTTGGGCAACCTTAGCCAGCGATTCACCTATAGGGAAGAAGGCGATACAATCTATTTGTCGCCTACTAAATAATTTCGATAAAAAACAAAAAAAAATGATTTTCGTTTGTGTGTGCCCATAACTCTTGCTTTCTTGTTTGTGAAAAGGCAGATTGCCGACCTGCCATAACCATCACAACACGACACACGAGTTAATTAACATAAACAACAAATCAGATGAACAAAAATCACTACTTGAGCCGAGGCTTCGTCATTGCCTCGCTATGCATGATGGCCCCCGTTGCCATCTGGGCACAAACTGTAAGATTTTCCCCTCAGGAAAACACTCTGCGAGCTGTCATCTCTGCCATCGAAAGGCAATCGGGCTACTCGGTGGATTATGACGCATCGGACATCGATGTTAACGTCGCCGTCAAAGCCCACGATATTGACGGGAACATCGGTTCCGCCATAGAAGATATACTTACCGGGACAGGTCTGACCTGTGAAGTGAAAGGCAAACACATCATTATCAAGAAAGCTGATGCCCCACGCAAAGGCCATATTGTGACTGGTACCATCCTCGATGAGTTTGGTGAACCTGTTGCTGGTGCTACCGTCTTAGCCAAAGGCACTCAGTTCGGTACAGTAACCGACATTAATGGCAACTATTCACTCGAAGTGCCCGACAACTGTAAGGTGTTGCAATATTCTTACATCGGATACACTTCGCAAGACATCTCCATTGATGGTCGCCGCGCAGTCAATGTCACCATGACCGAAGATTCTCAGTTGCTCGACGATGTAGTTGTCGTAGGTTATGGCGTACAGCGCAAAGTAGACCTCACTGGTTCGGTTTCTGCTATTACCTCAAGGGAATTGGAGAACAAACCAGTGATGAGCACCGCTCAGGCTCTGGCAGGTGTGGCCCCAGGTCTTAGTGTTGTTGCCAATTCTGGTCGTCCTGGCGCTGGCGCTTCCATCAAAATACGTGGTACGGGCACCTTCTCTTCGGCAGGCAATGACCCTCTTATCCTCATCGATGGATTGGCTGGAAGCATTGACGATGTCGATGCCAATGACATTCAGAGCATCTCGTTCCTCAAGGATGCCGCTTCGGCCTCAATCTACGGCAATCGTGCAGCCAATGGTGTGATCCTCATCGAGACCAAGAAGGGCACACAAGGCAAAACGCATGTGACATACAGCAATATGTTCGGCTGGCAGACTGCCAACGAACTGCCCGAATTCCTTGAGTCAGCCGACTACGCCACCTATTATAATATGGCAATGACCAATATGGGCAGGGCAGAAGTCTATTCAGCTGACGATATCCAGAAGTACCGCAACGGCAATGATCCTGACAATTACCCTAACGTCAACCACCTCAAGTGGCTTCTTGATAGTGGTTCAGGATTCCAGCAGCAGCACAACATCGGTGTGCAGGGTGGCAGTGGCAATACCACCTATAATCTTTCTGTCGGTTTGCGCGACCAGAATGGTTTAACAGCACAAACACAGAATAGGCGCCTCACTGCCCTATTTACGATGAAAAGCGAGCTGAACGATAATCTCACTCTCACCTTCAACCTCAACGCTTATCGCAATAGGTATGGTGCTCCTTACGGCTCAGGCAGTATCGACGGCATCATTGGCTATGCCGTTCGTGAGACTCCCATCATTGCCGGCAAGAAGAGTGATGGCACTTACGGATATCAAGATGACTACTGTCCCGAAGGATGGCTCGATAGTGAGTCGTTCGTCAAGAATTATTCCACCAACATCTCAGCATCGGCACAGCTGAAGTGGAAGACTCCTATCAAGGGTCTCTCTTTAACTGGGAAAGCAGGCACCAATTATTACACATCCTACAACAAGACGTTCAAATCGACTGCACAGTTTGACGAAAACAAGAGCATCGGCCCCAATTCCCTTTCGGTCAACAGCTCCAATAATTTATACACTGATGTTGAGGCATTGGCTAACTATGAACTCAAAGTATCTGACCATTCACTGAATGCCCTGTTTGGCACTTCTCTCGAACAGACACAGAACAAGGGCATGAATGGCTATCGAACCACATTCCCCAATAACTATCTCTACGAACTCTCTTCAGGCGATGCTTCGACATCTACCAACGGAAGTTCACTGACTGAATACACGTTGTTGTCGTTCTTCGGCAGGGTAAACTATTCGTTCAAGGATCGCTATCTTCTCGAGGCCAATGTACGTGCCGACGGTTCTTCGCGTTTTGCCGATGGCAAGCGTTGGGGCGTCTTCCCCTCCGTCTCTGTAGGTTGGCGTGTTTCGGAAGAAGCATTCTGGAAGGATGCTGCCATTGCATCCTGGTTCGACAATCTGAAGATTCGTGTATCAGAAGGTGTGCTTGGCAATCAGAATATTGACGTTTATCCCTATCAGCAGACCTACTCGCTTGGTCAGAATTATGTGTTAGGTGGATCATTGGTATCGGGCGCCTATAGTGCAACTTACAAGAATGAAGAAGTCACTTGGGAGCGTACCAGTATCTTTGATGTAGGTGTTGACTTCGGCTTGTTTGGCGGGAAATTGAGCGGCACCGTAGATTATTTCAACAAGTATACAAGCGACATTCTTGCTTCGGTCGAAGTAGCTACAATTATGGGCCGCGGGATTGGACAATCCAATGTAGGTGCTGTTTCCAACAAGGGTATCGAGATAGAACTCAACTGGAAAGGTCGCATTGGCAACAATTTCGAGTATAGCATTGCTCCCAATTTCACTTATGTGAAGAATGCTGTTGAAGAACTTGCTGATGGAGCCAAGGAGGACATCAACAATAACCGCATCGTTGGCGAGCCTATTGGCATCATCTACGGCTATGAGACCGAGGGGCTTTTTGTTGATCAGGCCGAAATTAATTCTGCTCCCGAACAGCTTGTAGGGAAGTCTAGTCTCAAGCCAGGCTATGTTCGCTACAAGGATATTGACGGCGATGGCAAGGTAACCGCCAATGAAGACCGCAAGGTACTGGGTTCGATGACTCCCAAGTTCTACTATGGACTTAATCTCTCAGCGTCTTACAAAGGACTGGATCTGTCGATTCTTTTCCAGGGACTGGGTGGCCATAAGCGTCTGATTGGTTCGTATATGGCTTACGCGTTCTATAACGGTGGACAAATACAAAAATGGCAAGCTGATGGTGCTTGGACTGAAGCCAATCCAAACAAGTGGGCAGAATACCCACGCATCGAGACAATGAATATGAACCATGTGAATGCGCAGACCTCCGACTACTGGGTGCGCAATGCAAGTTATCTGCGCTGCAAGAACATCCAATTGGGGTACTCTTTGCCTAAACAGAAGGTTCGAAAAATAGGCATCGAGAATGTTCGACTCTTCTTCAGCGGACAGAACCTCTTCACATTTAGTTCATTCTACAAGGGATGGGATCCCGAAAACGAAATAGGTACCGGCGATGCTCCATCTTATTATCCTATCACCAGAATATATTCATTCGGCTTGAATGTCAAGTTCTAAGTTTAATCCATTAAGACATTTCAGTTATGAAAACCTATAATTCAATTCGCAATATATTTAGGGCTCTCGCCCTTGCAATGATAGCCATGGTTGTGCTGGGCAGTTGTTCTGATGACCTGTTGGAGAAGAACCCTCCCTCAGAAATCTCTAACAGCAACTTCTGGACTGGTGAAAGCGATGCCATGCTCGCCTTGGTAGGATGCTACACCTCATCGCATGGCTGGAATCACGACAACTTCGATTCTCCTCAAGGAATGCTCTACTTGGACTTCGCTGGCGGCAACGGCACCGAGAAAGAGAACTTCACTTCCCTGATGTGCAGCACCAACACCTTGGCTACCAATAGCAATCTCCGTTATTATTGGTCAAATGCATATACCAACATCGCCAATTGCAATACCTTCCTCGATAACATCGAATCATGCAAGATGAGCGAAGACAAGATTAAGGCTTGGGCTGCCGAAGCAAAGTGCATCAGGGCTTCCTTCTTGATGAAACTTGCCTTCCACTACAAGAATGTTCCTATGCCGCTCACTACGCTCAACATCGAGCAAGCCAACACGATTGAGCAAACGCCTCAGCAGCAGGTTTATGATCAGTGTGAGAAAGACCTGCTTGAAGCTATCGAACTTCTGCCTCTTGAACATCCATCGTCCGACTATGGTCGTTATACCCAGGGTGCAGCTCGTGCCTTACTCGGCCGTCTCTATCTGGCCGAAGAGCGTTGGTCTGATGCAGCTAATCAATATCGTTCAATCATCAACTCGGGCAAATATGAGATTGACCGGAGCCATGGCGCTGATAGCTATGAAAAACTCTTCTGGTATGGAGGAGAGAACAGCAAGGAACAATTATTTTTCATCAATGGTTCCAAGGGCAAGTACACATGGTCACGCTACATTTATCTCACGCCTGAGACATATGGTGGTTGGCATCAGTTCGCAGTCTATAACGAATTGGTCAAGGATTATTTCTGTAGCGATGGCCTTAGCATCGAAGAGTCGCCCCTCTATGATAAGGCTGACCCCTATGCCAATCGCGACATTCGTCTCTACGCTTCGGTATTCCTTCCTCCCCTAGGTAGTTATCCTGGGACCGAGTTTAAAGGTCAAATCTACGACTGTTACAATGGTGGATCAAGTAGCGATGCATACAACAAGTTCAACCTTTTCAATGGTTATTGCCCCAAGAAGGGCCTTGATCCATCGAACGAAGACATTTGGAGTGCTTACGTGTATGTCCCTGTCATTCGTTATGCCGAAGTGTTGCTGAGCTATCTAGAAGCTGTGAACGAGTATGCTCCAGCTGAGGTCGACCAAACACTTCTCGACCTTACCATCAACGATGTACGCGACAGAGCTTTGCTGCCAGGGCTCAACAAGTCCACGCTTTCGAATCAGCAGGCCGTACGTAATGCCGTTCGCAAGGAGCGTCGTGTAGAGTTGGCTTTCGAAGGACTCCGTCTCTTCGACGTGTTGCGTTGGGGAATAGCAGAAAAAGAACTCAATCATACATTCACCGGCGTGATGTTGAGCGATGATCCCACTGCTCACAACTATGGTGGTAACTCAGCTCGTGATGCCGATGGTTATTATCAGTTTGAACAAAGAGCTTGGGCTTCGCACAATCGTTATTGGCCTATTCCACAGAATGACTTGAACGTGAATAAGAGCCTTGTTCAAAATGAGGGTTACAACTGATATGTCGACATACTCTTCCCCTGTTTCGAACCACGTGTTAGGTTAATATTAGATGTGTGTATGAGGGGAGAAGCCATAAAGTATGTCTTCTCCCCGTTTCCATTTTCACCTACTTAAATCATATTATTATGAAGTATTACAATCTAATTGCATGTATTGCAGCATTGACTGTGATGCCAATCAGTGCCCAGGATTTTTCAATCCCAGTTCTCGAAGATGACGAACCTATGGCAACTGGCAAGTTTGAACCTACGTGGGAATCACTCAGCACCTACGAGGTGCCGGAATGGTTCTGCAATGCCAAGTTCGGCATTTGGGCACACTGGGGGCCTCAATGCGTAGAGGGCTCGGGTGACTGGATGGCACGAGGCCTCTATCAAGAAGGTTCGAGCCAATATGAATATCACCGTGAACACTACGGACATCCTTCAGAGGTAGGCTTCAAGGACATCCTGCCCCTTTTCAAGGCTGAACGCTGGAATCCTGATTCGCTGGTGCAGTTCTACAAGGAGATTGGCGCACAATATTTCTTCGCGTTGGGCAATCATCACGACAACTTCGACCTTTGGGACAGCAAGTACCAGCGCTGGAACTCGATGAACATCGGCCCTCACAAGGACATCCTGGCCGGTTGGGCCGCTGCTGCCAAAAAGGCAGGCTTGCCCTTCGGCATCTCATTCCATGCCGACCATGCGTGGACGTGGTACGAACCTTCTCGCCGCTACGACACCAAGGGCGACAAGATGGGCGTGCCCTACGATGGCTGGCTGACGAAGGAAGACGGTAAAGGAACATGGTGGGAAGGTTACGACCCGCAGGAACTCTATGCCCAGAACCATCCGCTGAGCGAGGGCACCTGGGCAAATGGAATGATTCATCGCCAATGGGGATGGGGCAACGGAGCCTGCCCTCCTTCGCAAGAATTTGCCACCAACTTCTACAACCGCACTCTCGATGCCATCAACCGTTACAATCCCGACTTGCTCTATTTCGATGTCACCGTGCTTCCCTTCTATCCCGTAAGCGATGCAGGAATGAAGATCACCGCACACATGTACAACCACAGCATGGCTACCCACGGAGGAAAGAACCAGGCAGTAGTCTTCGGCAAAATATTGGAGAACGACCAGCAGCGACAGGCTTTGGTTTGGGACGTGGAGCGAGGTGCCCCAAATGAGATTCAGCCCGAGCCATGGCAATGCTGCAATTGCATCGGTGGCTGGCACTACAATACCGACATCTATGAGAAAGGCACCTACAAGAGTGCTGCCACAGTGGTCAAACTGCTGGTTGATATCGTTTCGAAAAACGGCAATATGCTGCTCTCCGTGCCTCTGCGTGCCGACGGCACCTTCGACGAGAAGGAAGAAGCAATCCTGAAGGAATTCGGTGCCTGGATGAAGATCAACAAGGAAAGCATCATCGGAACACGTCCGTGGAAGGTCTTCGGCGAAGGCCCAATAGCCGAAACCACAATTGCCATCAATGCGCAAGGCTTCAACGATGGCAACTACACAAAGGCCGATGCACGCGACATACGTTTCACCCAAACCGCGAAGTACATCTATGTTACCCCATTGGGTTGGCCCGGCAATCATCAGATCATCATCCGTTCATTGGCAAAGAACAGCAAACTCCACCCAGGAGGAATCTCGAGAGTGGAGTTGTTGGGATACGGCAAACTGAAATATGAACGCACGAAGGAGGGACTCGTAGTGACATTGCCCGAATTGCCGCTCAATGGCATTGCCCCTGTTATCAGAATCAAAAAGTAGCAGACCGATTATCGAGCGGAAACAGCCTCCCTGAGCACACGTTTGCACTCGTCGAGGTTCGAGCTGAATAGCGCCTGATAGATGGCATCCTTGAGGCGGGCATTCTGCTGCTGCAGGTCGATAACCTGGCGCTGTAGATCATTGACTTCATCAGCAGAACCATAGTATTCGCTGGGCTGGTAATTACCTGCAGGTGACGTATAGGCATTGTTGTCCGACGTTAGCGTATTGACCGCAGAGCCTTGTTGGTTATAGCCTTGCTGGCCATAGTTCTGCTGGCCATTGCCTCCCGTCTCGCGAATGTCGCTGAATGCACTCCAATAGTTGGCATTGCGATAGGCCGAATATGTACCGTAGGGCACATAGAGGGTAAATGGCACCTTATTGTTGTCGTTCAGCGGGAAAGCGGAAGGAGCCACTGTCGGCGGCTCGGGGCTATTGACATAAAGCGCCTTCATCGCTTCGCAGTCCTCAAAAGCTTCGATACCGATTTTCTGGACGCTGCGTGGCAACGTGAGCTCGGTGAGCGAACTGCATTCCTCGAACGCCTCATCGCCGATGCTTGTTATGGCATCGGGAAGATTCACGGTGGTCAGGCTGCGACACTTCTGGAAGGCAGCATTGTCGATGTAGGTCACGGTGGCTGGCACAGTAACAGCAGTCAGGCTGCGGCAATGCACGAAAGCCGACTTGCCGATACCGACAACGGTGTAGCGCGTGCCCTCGGCATCGGTGACCTGGGTAGGAATGACAAGGCTACCACTCACGTACGAAGCATTTCGCTCGGTGTAGTACATGCGCGACACCTCGCACTCATTCTTCGAAAGGACATTGAAATAAAGGACTCGTCCGTCGGACATCGTTGCCTGGAAATCATAGGCCATCGCCTGAAGGGCGGCGAAGAGGACCAGGAGCAGAGTAAATAGTTTTTTCATAAGTATTGTCTTTTTATAAGTTTCACGGTTTGACGCCGCAAATATAAAGATAATTCCCGACACTTCCAAAAGTATCGGGAATTTTTTTATTATAAAACCATTTATGCTGTTCTTTTTTTACTGAGTAACATACTTACGTCCGTTCTGGACCTTGATGCCACGTGTCTGTTCGGCAGTACGGCTTCCATCGACGCGGAAGATGTACTGCTGGGCAGGAGCCTGCGCAGCCGCAGCCACTGTCTCGACGCCCACTGTCTGTCCGGTCTTCACGGCATATTCCTCCTGAGCCTTCTCCATCTGGGCGCGGAATTCGGGACTGCCCTGCAGGGCGCAGAAGCCAATGCTGGCAGCCGTACGGCTTGCATCCACATCGCTCTGCCAGTGGGCACCTACGATGACACGGCTGTTGCAGTAGTCCCAACCACGCTTGAAGATCTCGTTGGCACGTTCAGGAGCAATCTGAGCCAGTAGCAGGGCAACGCCCCAGCCACGCAGAGAGTGGCCCGAAGGATAACTGCCTTCACCGCGCAGGTCGTCCTCCTCATGCGAAGGCATGGCTTCGTCGAAACGCTCGAAAGGACGCTGACGACCATAGTATGCCTTGCACTTCTTGCGCATAGGATCGGTGGTAGCGAGGCTAGTTTCGAGCAGTTTATAGATCTCGGGGGTATCCTCGGGGGTGATGGTCAGGCCGAAGGCTTCGGCATACTGTCCGAAGAATTTGGTCAGGTCGTCCCACTCGGCATCAGCGATGGCCAAAGCCACACGTTCGGGATCCATACGCTGCTGCTTGCCCCAACAGTAGCGAACAACGTCGTTGGCAAACTCTGGGCTGTCGAAAGCCGGTGGTTCGGGCATGATTTCGAGCAGTTCGGGCATCTCGTTCAATTCGTAGTATGGTTGTGCAGCCTCATTCTGTGCGTTAATGTTCATTGAAGCCATTACGGCGGCTACGGCCAATATGAGAAACTTTTTCATCTTGAGTTTTTATTTGATTTGATATATTAGCGATTGAGTTTGATCTTGTAACCGACAGAGAGCTGGAGATAGGCATTCTTCAAATCCTTGTCCTCGTAGGTCTTCTCCTTGGTGACATTCGACAGACCGATGTTGTAACGTGCATCGACGAAGAGATGGTTGCTCCATTCGTAGCTGATGCCGACAGGAATCGAGATATCAATCTTGTTGAACTCCGACCTGTCACTCAAGCTCATGCTGACAGTGTAGTCGGCATCTTCCTTATAGGTCACCGTGCCCTCCCTTCGTGCACCGGTAAGGTATGCAGCCTGTACTCCGGCGTGCAAAGCCAAGCCTTTCCAGATATAGAGGTTGGCGGTAACGGGAACGGCCAGGTAATATGTCTTGACTGAAGCATCCTTGAGCTTGTATTCGACATCGCCATCTTTCCACTTGTGGTCTTTCCAACCTGTTCCAGCCATAAGCCAATCGAGGCCACCCGAGATGCTGAACCTCTTGGTCAGCTGTTTTTCGAGCTCAAGGCCCACCACATGGCCTCCTGTGGCAGAAGCCTTCAAATCGCCGCCGGGCAGGTTAATGGAAGAACCGGGGCCAAGAGCGAGGCTGAGATCCATATCGGGGGTGTTGAGCATCGTTGCTCCTGTGAAACCGTAACGTACGTTGAGCGACCAGGTACCTGCATCATACTGTGCACTGGCTGTAAGTGTTGCCACCATCATTGTGGCCATAAGCATAATCTTTTTCATATAGCTTGAAGTTTTTGAGTTATTGTTGTTTTTGATTATTGTTATTGTTGATGATTTTATTCGACTTGATGTCAGCTTCGTTCTTCGGAAGAATCTGCGCTTGGGCTCTCAGAAAGGTCAGCCCACAGACCATTGCATACATGCGAATCATTGTTTATTTCTTTAATGTTGAAAAATCTTGTTTGTTTCGTGTCTTGTCAAGTGTTTCCTTGATTTTGACGCTGCAAAGGTACGGGCTTTTCGTGAGTGCTCCAAACATTCTTATCACTTTCTATGTGGTCTGTAGCGACAGGATGCCCAAAAGACGACAGACGCGACAAGACCCTGCTGGATCTGTCGCGTCCGTCAATGATTATTGTCAGAAAAGGGCGTTAGAAGTAGTCTCCTCCCTCGATGTTGCTAAAATAGGCGGTGATATCCTCCCGTTCGGGAAGCTTGTCGATGTACGCCTTTCCTTCAGCTGGACTGATCGACTTGCCGTTCATTTGGCATTCGGTAAAGATGCCATTGACCTTCAGGGCCGAAAACTCCTCGATCTGCTCGCCATCCTTGAAGGCGAAGACCTGTGTGCGAACGGTCATTCCGTCTTCAGGGCTGGAAAGGCACAAGTAGTACACATTGTAGTTACGGTTCATCTCCTTGGGCTTGAGCTGCGGTGTCTCAAGGGCCACAAGCCGGAACTGCCCGTCCTTGCGGATGAAGAAGGCCCCACGCTGGTCGAGGCTGTCGCGCAACCAGATCCATTCGTTGCTCGAGTCAATGTAGCAGTGGGCCCATTTGGTCAGTTCGACATCCTTGTCTTCCTTGGCTGCAGCGCCCCGATACAGTTCCTTCATCTTGGCGAAGTCGGCCTTCCAGACGGGAATCTCCTCGTCGATCATGTACTGGTACATGTCGAACTGATCCAGCACATATTTCCCGTCCCGCACATAGGCCATGCCTACCGTGAAGCTCTCAACCGCCGAGCGGGTATAGCAAAGCTCCAGGCCATTGGGGCCTTCGAAGGCGCATTCGATGCAATTGGGAATGTATTCGCCTTCGTCATCGACATTCCAGCCGAATGAAGTTTCCGATTCGTAATAGCCCAACACCTCGCACGCATAGATCTCGCTGCCATCGACAATCACCTCCAGGGCAAGGCTGCGCTTGTACGATTCGGTCTTCGGTGCGTCCTTATATTCGCCTTCAAACTGCAGGCAACCCTGGATATAGCGATCGTCGATAGTGTTCATCCAGTAGGAACGCGATGCCTTCATACCATAGCGCTGCTCGAGCCTGGTCACGATGGAATCCGGCAAGGGCAGCAGACTCTCATCGTTACTCGGTCCAATTTTGACTGTGAGCCGACGTCGCGTCTGCAGATAACTGTCGGTGACAGCGACGATGCCCAACGCCTCATCATCCGCGTCACTGGGGTTGACCAGCTTGTAGCGTGCGCACAGCGAAGGGATCTCTTCGCGTCCATGCAGCTGCCCGATGCTGGGCGTATTGCCGTCGGGGTCCTTCAGCACCTCATCGAAGAAGGCAATGGGGACATCCGAATCGCCCGAGATCAGGTGGGTATATTGCCTGGCACGACGACGGAAAGCCTCCTGTTGGCTCCACGACGCGTAGCATTCCTTGTAATACTCTTCATCAAGCTGCTCTTTCGAGGGTTCCTCTACGTCTGTCCAATAGTTCATCTCAAAAAAGGACATCCGCTTGATGAGGAATATCGGCTTGGGGACGGTGTCGGTCACTTCACCGAGGCTATCGGTGGCAACTGTACCTGAAGTCTGTCCTTCGGACTTCCCTTTCTGCTGGCAACCTGCCAGTACCGCCATCGCGCAGATGGCCAAGAGTGCAAATCGTTTCATCATTTTCTTACAAATTTATTGCCGTCCCACAGGAGCTTCTCCTGCTTCACACCCGACGGCGTATAGTACTTCACCACGATGTCCTTGCCGGTGCGGGGCAGCGAAAAGACAACAGTAGCCATGTCCTCCAGATCAGAGTAGTCTCCGCTGATGATATCCGGAAGTATTGCCTGATTCATGGTTTTCTTTTGGTTATCGTAGAGGCTGAACATGTAGCCGTCGTACTGCGAACATATGTACATGGAGTTCTCGTCGTAGGTGGCGATGCTCTGTGCAATGAGCTTATGTCGGCGATCGGCACAATTCCAGTAGCACATCTCTGCCACCGAATAATCCCCCTCATCCCATTTCCTTTCGTAGCGCATATAGCCGCGATTCTTGTCGAGGAGGAACGTGGTGTGCGAAGGCAATGTCTTGTTCATCCTGTAGCGATGCCAAGCCGAACGTATGTCGCCGAGCATTTCGGGCAGCACATCGCCATTGCTGAAGCACACATCAACGAAGTCGGCGATGGTGGGTTCGGCAGCCTCAAACGGGACCTGGATATAGTATTCTCCTTCAATCTCGACGGGACCGCAGTCGTAGCACTGTGTGTTCTTTTTGCTGAGCCCGAATTTCGAACCATCCCAGGCAAACCGATACTCTGTCACATCATCTCCGTAATACTCGATCACTTCAAGTTCGTCCCCCGTCTGGGGCAGCTCATGGATATGCATCATGTTAGGGTCTGTCACCTTGGGCAACCCTTCGATGGCCTTCTCATCGGGAGTAAGTCTGCAGGCCTGCGGGTCATAATCATAACTGAGGAGCAGTTCCACATCAAATCCGTCGTGACTGCCCAGCATGACGACGAGGAGACTATGTCCATTGGCACGCCGTCTGTAGCAGGCTTGCATCGTTCCGCTGCTTTCATCGTCAAAGAAGACCTCGATGTAGCCATTCCTGGCGTCATACAATCCCGAGTAACCCGACTCCTCGCGAAGCTTACCCTGCGTCGTGCCCTTGGCCATAATCTCGAGTGCATCACCCACAGCGTTGGTGTGCCAGGTGCGGTCGAAGGCACGAAGCATCACGGGAAGCGAACCATCGTTGACATCGCGGATGGCCACATCGGACCATTGCTGCCCGATCTCCTCGAGCGAGCGGGCGGTTTGTGCCTGCAAGGTAGTCAAACCTGCCATAATAAACAAAGCATTGATAAAATGTCTCTTCATAGGATATTTTACTCTGGGTTGTACTTTTCTTCGCCGATGAATCTTCCACTGTACGTGAAGGTCTTGATCACCGAGTAGCGACCACCTTCAGGATAGTAGCGATAATGGCTCAGACGAATATAATTATTCTGAATGTCAAAATCGACGAACCCCTCGTTGGTAGGCAACTGGATGATGCGCTGCATGTAGAAGTCGTAGATATACGACCAGATGTTGCGTCCATCGGGACATCCTTCCACAAAGACCTTGCCTGGAGCATTCGGAATGAGGGAAACCTGGTCACAATCCCCGGCAGCTATCTGCTCAAGGGGCACTTCGAGGGCATTGGCGTCGGTCATCTCTTCCCATCGCGGTTCTGCATCGTTGTTCGTCTGGATGAGGAAGATCACCTTGCCCGTCTCCTTGTCCCTGAGCCACAATGACCACTGGTTGGGATGCTCGTCACAGCACTCGATGTCGAGGTTCTTGTATAACTCGAACGAGCCTTTGATGTCACACAGAATAGCCGTCTTTGGCAATGTCTGCAGAATACCTTCTGGCATCGAAGCATCACTCCAGTCTTCTTTGACAATACTGTCTCGAGCTATCTCGTTACCGTCTTGGGCTGTCTCATTGCTGTCTTTGTGTTCTACGGTTTCAATCGATGTTTGGGCCGAAGCATCACCTTCGGCAGGCTCCCCGGTCTGTCGTTTCACACAGCTGCACATCATGACAACGAGCACAAGTGAACAAAGTGTCGTATTCCTCATAGGCCAAAAATCAATTCTCTAATTCTCTAATTCGTGATAAAAAGAAATCGTGACAAACAGGGATCACCAGTCGTCATCATCATTGCCCACAAGGCCGTGCTTGATGGCTTCCTCCACCTTGTCGAGCACAGCGTTCGAATAGGCATGGGTCATGACAAGTGCCTTGGCACAGGTACGTTTCTGCAAATCCTTGGGCACGAAGGGATAATGATGTGCAATCTCCCACCGCTCGTCATAGAGATTGGCATTGGTTTTGTCGCCGGCCTTGCGCTTCGAGTCGCCGTAGGTGCGTTCATCGGGTTCGGCAAGGCTGAACCAACCGCCACTGATGTCGGTCAGGATGTCATAACTCTGAACGGTATAGGTTACGCGCACGCGTTCCTCTTTTATATCTATACGGATCACAGGTGTGATGCTCACCGAATAGGAGTTGATGGTGCCGATATGCTTCACAATGTTCTGAAGGGTCGATGTGACGATGATGCAGCCTGCCTCTTTGTCATTAAGCGTGATGGCCTGCTTGTCCTGAAAGGTAGCTACAGCCCAATAGTTGAGCGCCACGTAGAGTTGTTGCTTTGTCTTGCCAGGTGCTTGGATAATCTGCTGGTAGGTAAGGCTCTCGTTCTTGTCGAGCGTAAGTGTCTCAGCAAGGTTGGCTGCAGCATCAAGCCACCTGTCTCCATAACGTTCCTTGGCATACTGCTCAAGGTCTGCTGCCTTCATGACCTGCGCATCTACACGTATTGTAGCCATTATGGCGGCTACAGCCAACAAAAGTATCTTTTTCATTGCAAATTTATAATTTACACGAATAATCGCAAATATGGGTTACCCTCCTAATTATTAATTGTTAATTGTTAATTGAAAATCTTCATCTGATCTCCCTCTCAAACGATTCGGTCTTGATCTTGCGTATCTGCTGCACCTGTCGGGGTGAAAGGTAGGGATGGGAGTCAAAATAGTTCTTCTTGCAACTGTCGGCAAACTCCTCAATCCATTTCGACGAAAATGTCGTTCCACTGATGAACATCCTGATGATACCAAAGGCAAGTAGCAGGATGGCCACCAGGCCTATGGTATAAACCATCTGCATCCCTGTCGAGGCTCTCAGGAATATGCTCAAAGCATATCGCACCTCATCCATTCCTCTGAGCGCCACCAACCCACCAGCCAGGGCCAATATGATAAGCACAGTCAACGTGTTCATCAATGGAGTGCGCATACGTGCCTCCCTTCTGTTGGTCTCTTCGTGATATCGGCGCTGCAACTCTCCCCAATCGACCGTGCTGAAGAACGACTGAAAGAGTTTGTAGTCGGGACGTTTGCCCTCGTCAATCTCGATGATGCCACGCTGTTCGTAGTCCTTCAGATATGTCAGCAGTTGTTCGAAGTTCTTGGGTGCAAATGCATGACGTCGTGCCTGATCGACAAGGAAAACTACTTCTCCGGGCTTGACCTCGAAGGCCAGCATCATCTCCTCGAAAATCACAGGGGTACTGACGAAATCCAACTTGCCAAGTTCAACATGCAGCCGCTTAACCCCTTCTTCGAAACTCCATTTACCCATCGTCTGAGCGCCATTCCCTTTCTTTTGGCACACCATCCCGTTGCGTTGGAAGATGATCACCTCATCCTTTGCCGCTTCGTCGAAGACTATCCATGTCCGGTTGAAGAGGTCTGTCTCAGGCGTAATGGTCTGTCCAAATATCCTGTAGCTTCGATAGGTAACCAAGTTATATATTTTCATGCGACAATTATCAATCGTTATTAGCAATTGTTATTTGATTTTGTCTTGCAAATATCAAAACAAAATCTTAATTCTCCAAATTTTCAAAAAAAAAGTAGGGGTATAAGGACAAAATAAGAAGAAACTTTTGGATTTTGACAAGGAAAGATGTATCTTTGCGGTGCATCTTTCGAATCTTTATTCGCAAATTAGGGCAAATGAAATACGTATCGATTATGCCTCTCACCCTTCGAACGATGATAGGCTTAGGGCTTCTCCTCTCCTTCTTCACCTGTTGTCAGTCAGACAAGGAGAATGCCCTCATCACAGGCTCCATCGACCAATGGTCACCAGGCAGCCATCTTTTCCTGGGCATTACTGCCGACGACGCAAAGCAGTCCATCATGGCTGAAATCCCCGTCGATGGCGATGGCTCTTTCAGCCGCAAGCAACCGGTCGTGAAGCCTACCGTTGCTTCCATCATCGTCAATAGTCCAGGTTTAGGCACAAACCGCATCTCGGTCTTTCTCGAAAAAGGGAAAACGTTGACCGTAGATCTTCATCAAATCCAGCCGACCGACAACAATTCTTTCGACATCGAGCCCACTTTCGGGGGTGACCTGCGAGCTGAATCCGAGTTCGTAAACGACAATGCTTCTGTCGATCCTCGTGATTTCGCTACGTTCCATGACTTCAAGGACAGTGTGGACCGTTTCTATGCCGACCGCTTGATTCGTGCCAAGGAGATAGGCAATCCAGCCTTCGTCGATCAGTACAACGCTGTCTACGATCCTATCAACCACAATGCACGACTCGTGAACTACATCACTCACGATGCCAACCTCGATTCGGTCGAAACCGCCTACATGGACTTCATCAATGCCCTCGACTTCAACAATCCCGTCAACGAAGACGCACTTCAGCAGTTTTTGATCACCTATGGCCGCCACGTGCAGAAGAAGAACCAGGGTGGTAGTGCTACCATGCCTGCCCTCGAAGAACTGACCCGACGCACGCAGAACCAGAAGATGCTCGACAATATCTCCTCCCACCTGATGTTCTTCTTCTTGATGATCGACACACCCTATGTAGAAAGCGTTTGGGCCAAGTACAACACAATCTGCAAGGACAAATCCCAGATCGACGAACTGCGTCCACGCTACGAAGCACGCAGCAAGGAACTCAAGAAAGCTAAGAATCAAAGGAAACATTAATTCCCATAATCCCCAGACCCAAGGCCCCCTCTAGTCCTCCTGCATAGGGGGAAGAATCAAGCCCGAACAAGCAAGTCCTCCCCCTTTAAGGGGGACCGAGAGGGTCTCCTTAAAACCCATTAACCCTATGAAACGTCTCCTTCCCTTCCTCCTTCTCGTCCTCCTCTCCTCCTGCAGGAATCCTCAGTCACAGCCCGTCCCGGAAAGATGGAATCTCCAGCTCTACAACATGATGCCTAACTTAGGTCATCGCAATTGGATCGTCATCACCGACATGGCCTATCCCTGGCAGTCAGGCTCGGGCATCACAACACTCTTTGCCAACGAACCCTATCCTGCCGTCCTGAAGGAAGTGAAACAGATGATCGACGATTCTCCACATGTCTTTGCGCACGTCTATCGTGACAAGGAACTCAATTTCCTCACCGATGAAGACGTCGAAGGCATTTCCACCCTGCGTGCCAAAATGGACAGTATCTGTGGCGACGAAGTGCAAAGTGTGCCTCACGAGCAACTCATTGCCCGCCTCGACGAAGCAGGTCGTCTATACAACATCGTCATCATCAAGACTCCGCTCACCATGCCCTACACCACCACCTTCTTCCAGCTCGACTGCGCCTACTGGAACGGCGACCAGCAGAAGAAGCTCGACCAGGCTATGTCAGAATAATCTAAATAATCAGGACCTGCTAAAAAAGTCCCCCTAAGCAGGGGGATTTAGAGGGTCAGCTACCACAAAAAAATAAACTGGCCTCACGGTCAGTTTATCCTATAATAACACTATCTATACCTTAGAATAAAACTAATACCATTAATAAACATCGAATGTATAACTAAACCTTGCGATAAAAACATTCTTGTTTGTTAACGATTGGGGGATTACCCATCCTCCTTTCGGCGGTGCAAAATTAGCGAAAAAAGCTCCAAGCGTATGTAACTTTTGTTGCAAATGATAAAAAAGATGGTTCCTGTACAAAATTATATATAAAATGGACAGAAATCCATCACCATTTTCACCCAATTTACCCCAAAAGTTCCCCTAAGCAGGGATTATTGGAGGTCTTCTCTCAACTTCGAAGGGATTTGCTTGCCCGAATTGACACCCATGTTCTGCAATGAATCAAGACGCTTGATGATGTTGCCACGTCCTTCGTTCAATTGCGACTTGGCGAGGTCGTAGCTCCTTTGGGCTGTCTGCAATTGTGCACCGACCTTCTCGAAGGTCTCTGCAAACACGCAGAATTTCTCGTAGAGTACGGTTGCCGTCTCGACGATGCGTCGGTCGTCCTCTTCGCGATGTTCGATCTTCCACAACTGGTAGATCAACGTCAAGGCAAGCATCAGGTTTGTCGGGTTGATGAGCAACACACCTTTGCGAAAAGCCTCGTTGGCGAGGTTCTTGTCCTTCTGCATGGCAAGGATGTAACTGCCCTCGTTGGGCACAAACATCAGCACCGTAGGCACAGCATTGGGGACGAGCTTGCTATAGTTCTTGTCGGCAAGTTCGCGGATGTGCGTCTTTATCGACACCAGATTGTCACGTTCAGCCTGCTGTCGTTCGGTCTCATTTGTCGCATTCACGTAGTTATAATAGCCGGTCAGCGACACCTTCGAGTCAATCACGATGTTACGCCCGTCCGAACAATGCACCACCACGTCGGGGCGCAGGTTGTTGCCCTCCTCGTCCTTCACGTTCTCCTGCACCTCGTACTCGCTGCCTTCGCGCAGACCACTGTTCTCCAGGATCGTGGCCAGCAGCTGCTCGCCCCAGTCGCCTTGCACCTTTCCGTTGCCGATTAGCGCCTCGGTCAGACGCTGGGCTTCTGTGCCAAGCCGCAGTGTCCCGTCGAGCATTGCCTTCATCTGCGTCTCGAACGCAGCCGAATTTCGGTGGTTGCTCTCCCTGCTCTCCTCAAAGGCATTCTTCATCTCGGCCAACTTCTCGCGCAGCGGTGTCAACAGGGCATCCATCTGCCTCGTGTTCCCTTGTTCAAGGGCCGCCTGTCGTTCCTCAAGAAGCTTCTGGGTCGCATTCTGCATCTGATTGCTCAGTGCACTCATCTGCTGCTCCTGCAATTCATGCAGCACATTGAATTGAGCCTGATAGCGTTCCTGCATCTGATGCTTCTCCTCACGATGACGCTGTTCCATGCGCTCCAGTGCCTCTGTCTGTTCAGCCTTTGTTCGTTCAAGCAGGTCACGAGCCTCAGCCTTCGCCTCGTCCAGTCGTTTGGCGGCTTCGTCTTTCTGATCAGCCAGCACACGGGTCGAAATCTCCTTCAGCTCTGTCAATCGCTGTCCCAGCAGCTCCTTCTCTCTATTGGCAATAGCCAGTTGCGACTCCACCTTGCCCTTCCCAACGTGATGAGCCACCAGTGCAACCATCACAAGCAGCACGACAAGGCAAACTACACCTATTATAATATAATACTCCATACAAAAAATAAACTTTCAAGCCACAAAGATACGCAATTTTTCGTCAAAAAGCAACAAAATACGAAGAAAAACTTTAAAACTCTGCGAAAGCTTGTTTTTCTCAAAAGAATTCATTATTTTTGCGGCGCACATTTCAACGAGTTACGTTCTTCACATCTGATAACGATTCACACAATGATAGCATCTTTCCCCAAGCATCTTTTTGCCGCACTGCTTCTGTATGTCTCCATCATTGATGCAGCCCTTGCTCTGCCTGCCCACAAATTCACCCAGTACACCTCCGAAGACGGTCTGGAGGAATACGTGGTGCAGAACATCCTGCAGGACCATCAGGGCCTGATGTGGTTTGCCACATGGGATGGGCTATACAACTACGACGGCTACAAGTTCCGTCGCTTCGAGGCAGGTCCCAATGGCATCAAACCCACCAATAGCCGCCTCGACCAACTGGCTGAGGACCGCTACGGATATCTATGGATGGTGTCCTACGATGGCATTGCCTATACTTTCGAGCCACGCCTGGAGCAGTTCGAACAAATTTCCTCCGAAGCTCATCAGGTCAAAACGTTGACGCTGATGGATGACGGCACGACATGGCTCATCACGCAGCAGCAGGAACTGTTGATAGCACAAAGGGACTCGGCAAACAAGGAGGTTTCCGTACGCGACTTCTTTGCATCCTACGACCTGATGAAGCCTTCTCGCATCAACGATCTGAAGATGGACAGTCAGGGCCGCCATTGGATACTTACCGAAGAGGGTGGCTTCCGCTACGATCCGACAACCGACAAGGTGTCAATCATCACCAACCAGACCTGCTACGAGTTTGTCGAAACCGATAGCATCTATTACATAGGTTCAAGAGATGGCAAGATTCAGTATATCCGCAAAGGCGATCGTGAGGTGAAGACCCTCCAACTCGATACCCGTTCCTCCATCAAGCTTCTGCGCCATCACCCCTCGGGAGGCCTTGTAGCCTGCACGGCAACCGATGGTTTCTTCCTCGTTCCTCTGCCGCTCGACAAAGCAAGACACATAACTACAGCCAATTGCAAGGCGCTGGGCGACAATTCCATTCACGACATCTACATCGACCGATTGGGCCAATTGTGGATACGCACCTACAAGACGGGTGTCGTTCATTTTGACCCTACGAACGACTCTGCCCGACACTTCATCCTTCACGGTGTCTATGGCTATGAAATAATCGATTCTCGCGAAGACCAAATGGTTGTCGAAGACGTCGATGGCCAGCTTTGGATACATCCCTCTGGTGGTGGATTGGCTTGGTACGACCGCGACAAGGATGAACTCGTGCCATTCTACAATCCCAATCTGCAGAATCGCTGGAGCAATGCCAACAAACTCACCTCCCTCTACAGCGACAGCCAAGGTAACCTGTGGTTTGGCTCCTATGGCAATGGTTTGGAGAAAGTCTCATTCGGCCAATACCCCTTCGCCGTTGAGAGTTATGACCGTAAAGCACTTGATTTTGCAGGCAACAACATTCGCGCCATTCTGCAGGACAGCGACGGTTATATCTGGGCAGGATGCAAAGACCGTGTGGTTCGAGTCTATGACTCCAACTTTCGATTTGTAGGCAACCTATGCCGCGATGGCAGTATACGCACGGACAGGGAAGACGGTCTGGGCTTGGCATACGGATTCCTGCAGAGCCGCGATGGAACGATATGGATTGGCACGAAGGGCAATGGTCTCTTTATGCTCACTCCTTCTAAAAACAAGACCTCAAACTCCAAGGGTCTCTCCTTCCAGCTCCGTCAGTTCACATCATCCGACGACAACATCTACAGCCTCAGCAGCAACGAGATTTACAGTCTCTACGAAAGTTCAAGCGGTCGAATCTGGATAGCCACCTTCCAAAATGGCATCAACATCTTGGAACGCGACGAACAAGGTATTCCCTCCCGTTTCTTCAGTACACGCAATAAGCTCACCTCTTACCCCCTTATCTCATGTTATCGCGCTCGTTTCATCACGGGCGACCGGCAGGGCAATATCTGGATAGGCACCACCGGTGGACTCCTTTCCTGCGCCGAGAACTTCATATCTCCCGACAAGGTCTCTTTCCATCGTTATCACCACGACAAGAACGACCCGACAACACTAAACAGCGATGACGTACATGGCATCTGCTTCACCAACGACGGCCGTAGTTTCATCTGCACCTTTGGAGGAGGTCTCAGCGAGATGAAGCTCGCATCCGACGGTACCGCGACATTCCAACGTTTGGGAAGCCCCGAACAGGGCGAAACCGGTGATGTAGTGCTCTCTATGCTGCAGGACCGCAGTAGCCTTTCCTCCGACGAGACCAAAGGCAATCTGCTCTGGTGTGCTACCGAAGACGGGCTCTTCAGCTACAATCTCCTGTCGGGCAACATAACCAATTACCGTGCACGTCTCTTCCCCATTCGTTTCACCATCAACGAGGGTCAGGCCATCCCGCTTCAAAATGGAGAATTGCTGTTCAACACTACACGCGGACTCCTGCACTTCCACCCCCGTTCGCTTGACATCGACCAGTTCGTACCGCCCATTCACTTCAACAACGACTCCATTCTGCTCCAACCGGGGCAGCGCAGTTTTGTGGCACGCTTTGCAGCCCTCGATTACGTAGCACCCGAAGTCATCACCTACGCCTACCGCCTCAAGGGATTCGACGACGATTGGACCTACGTGGGTACCGGCCACACCGCCACCTACACCAACCTCTCGCCCGGCCAATATCAGCTCGAAGTGCGTTCAACCAACAGTGGAGGATTCTGGGTCGATAATGTCCGAAGCCTGCCTGTCGAAGTAAAGCCCACGTTCGGCGAAACAAATTTAGCTACCACTTTGAAGTTTTTGGCTGCCTTGGCGCTACTGGCTCTCATCATAGGCATCGCCATCGTCATCTATCGCCTCAAGCATCAGGTCAAGGTCGAAGAGCAATTGACCAACATGAAGCTGAAGTTCTTCACCAATGTCTCTCACGAACTGCGCACGCCTCTGACCCTCATCACCGGCCCTTTGGAGCACATCCTGCAACGCAAGGACCTGACGCCCGAACTTGCCGAACAACTTGGCATCGTCTCGAGCAACGCTACCAAAATGTCACATCTCGTCAGCCAGATCCTCGACTTCCGCAAGATACAGAACGGCAAGATGACACTCACGGTCGAAAACTTCGACTTCGTCCCCTTCGTGGCTCGTCAGGTCAACGACTTCCGTCTGCTGGCTCAGACCATGCAGATTGACCTTATCTACGAACACAAGGTGGACACTCTCCCCATCTGGGCCGACCCCGACAAGCTTGCACAAGTGGTAAGCAACCTCCTGAGCAATGCCTTCAAGTTCTCCCACACCGGTCATCCTATCCGCGTCACTGTCGAAGAGGCCAAGGGCAAGGCTATCCTCTCTGTACGCGACTATGGCGTAGGCATCAATCGCGAGGGACTGCAGCATCTCTTCGAACGTTTCGGCAGCAAATTGCGACATACGCCATCGGGCATGGAAAGTACCGGCATCGGCCTGTCCCTGACCAAGGAACTAGTCGATCTGCATCACGGGCAAATCACCGTCCACAGCCAGCCCAACGTCGGAACGTGCTTCACCATCTATCTGCACACCGGTCGCGAGCACTTCGCTCCCGACACTGAATTCATTGTCAGCGACAACCTGAACGTCACGCCTTCCGAAGCCATTCTTCCCAATGCCGAAACCACCACTGTCAACTCCGACATGACCTTGCTCGTTGTAGAGGACAATGACGAACTGCGTCGGTTCATTCGTCAGATCTTCGCCTCGAAGTACCAGGTGTATGAGGCGGCCGATGGCATCGAAGGTCTGCAAAAAGCAACCGAACTGATGCCCGACATCGTCATCAGCGATGTCATGATGCCGGGCCTTGACGGCTTCGGATTGGCCCAACGCATGCGTCAGGACCCAGGCTTATGCCACATTCCCCTCATCCTCCTGACTGCCTTGGCCGATACCGACAACAAGCTCGAAGGACTTCGCTCTGGTATCGACGACTACATCACCAAACCATTCAGCGCATCCTACCTCATGGCCCGTGTCGAGAACATCCTGCAGAAACGACTTCTCCTCCAGCAGTACTATCAGCACCGTCTGTCAGCAGCTGTCGCTCCTCATTACACGGCAATGAAGGAGAACCTTACTCCTCAACCTGTCATTTCCGCCGAGCTTCTCTCTCCTGCCGACCAGCGGTTCATCGATACGGTCATCGCCGACATGCAGCAGAATCTTGCCAATGCCGACTATTCGGTCGACGATATGGCACAAGCCACCAGTATGAGCCGTAGCGCCTACAACAAGAAGATCAAGGCCCTCCTGGGCCAGACTCCCAGCGACCTGCTGCGCGATGCTCGCATGAAACGCGCTGCCGAACTTATCGACGACGGTCAGCTTAACATAGCAGAGGTGGCCTACGAAGTGGGCTACAACGACCCTCATTACTTCGGCAAGGCGTTCAAGGCGTACTATCAGATGACGGCCACCGAATGGAAGAATCGAAAAAACCAGCCGTAGCTCGCGCCACTGCTGGTCCTTTTGTGAGTAAAAATGATTTCTTTAACTAACGATATTTTATACTATACACACATATTATTATCTATTTAAAACACCAATCATTTCAAGTTTTCGTCCAAAAATGCCTTGGCAGCCTGCTGAACTTCAGGACCGCACCAATGCGACATATCCCACAGCTCGGTCTTGAGCTTGTCGCCTGCGCCCTGTCCATCCCACACGCTGTGCATGTAGTCGTATGCCTTCTGCACACCCTCGGGATGGAAGAGTTTGTCATGCTGTCCGTTGATAAAGTACATTGCCTTCGGACAAGCCATTGATGCGATGTGAGGATAGTCCAGATAGCGTTTGATGCCAGGCAATGTATTGGCAAAACCGCCAAACTCGTTGCCGTATTTCCACGAGCACTGTACGTCGGTGGTCACCATCCAGCAGACGGCAACCCCCGCCTTCACCTTGTCACTCATCGCCGCAAGCATCCAGGTGCGGTAGCCGCCCATCGAATGTCCCATGCAGCCGATGCGTTCCTTGTCAACCTCCGGCAAAGTGGCCACAAAGTCTGCCGTATAGATGTCGTCGTAGGTGATGATACCGCTCCAGCAATAACCCAGTTCCATCAGGTTGCCTGCCATGCGCATGTGGGTGTCCACTCGACGTCCTTCACGTCGTCCTCGGTCACCCCAGTAGAGTGCATCGGTCACAAAGACGGCATATCCCTGCCTTGCAAGGTAATCGCCCACATACTGCCCGCCGTAGCATTGCGTCTGCCACCATTCGGCATCCTGTACGATGGAGTCTGCACAGGCAAAGGGGCGCACCATCTTCTCTTTTCCGATCATATAGTGTCCCCCGTGGTCATGCAAAAGAATGACTGTGGGGAATGGTCCCTTGCCCTCGGGCACCAGGTAATACGCTTCTGCCCGTGTAAAGGCCGAAAGGTTGAATCTTAGCTTGCGTGCCTCGTAGCCCTCGCGCCTTTCCGTTGCCACCACTTCCAGCTGGTAGTCAGTCGAGACAGGTGGTGCCAGCTGCATCGCATCGAGCACACAGTGCCGTGCTTCGACCCTCCAAAGGTCAAATGACTTGATGGGGCTGTTGCCCCAAGCCATCGGATAGGTCAGTGTCTCCTGCATCTGGTCGAGGCAAGCAGGAAACTCGCGCTCGAAGCCATAGTCGAGAAAAGGCTGTGCATTGGCTGTCGTCAACGCGACAGCCAATGCAGCCAATAAGGCGGTTGTTTTCATTCAAGGAAAATCAATAACCGGGGTTCTGCTTCAGATTCGGGTTGGCAGCGATCTGCTGGGCAGGAATTGGGTAGAACTGGGTGTCGCGGGTGGCATCGGGTGTTGGTTTCCACCAGTTGGTAGCGGTGAAGAACGAACCGAAGCGCTGCATGTCGCGACGACGCTGGCCTTCCCAGATGAACTCGTTGGCACGTTCGCGCTCGATGTTGTCGAGGGTAAGCTCGGCAGCAGTGAGGTCACGCAGTTCCGAACGGTTGCGCACCTGGTTGATCAGGCTCAGTGCAGTATTGAGGTCCTTGTTCTGGCGAACCAGTGCTTCGCACTTCAGCAGCAGGACGTTTGAATAACGATCAAGCACATAGTCGTTGTTGAGCGAATTGCCCTTGGTTGTTCCTCCCACTGGGGTATATTTCAGTACGATGTAACCCTCGTCGGTCTTCGAGTCACGCTTGTTGGTCATGGGTTTCAGGACGAGCTGGTCTGCAGGATTGGTAACGACATTGCCAGCGGCATCGATCATATTGCCGTTCAGGTCGAACTGTGGACCATATTCCAGAAGCTCCAGGCGCTCGTCACCAGCCTCATAGCGGTTCAAGGCCTCTTCGTTGAAGCAGTATCCGCGAGCACCATAGGCAGTGCAGCCATACTTGGCCATATCCCATTCACCCTGTGAGTAGAGCCAGAACTCATTGCCTCCCACATTCTGGTTAGCATCGACAGCAAAGCTCGAAATGACCTCAGTCGATTTGCCCTCGTAATCCTCACGGAAGCAATAGCCCACGTGCTCCTCCAGCTTATAGGCACCCGTATTGATGATCTGGTTGCACACATTCTCACAGTCTGCCCAACGTGGGGTACCTGTGTAGAACTCACCCATGATGTAGAGCTGGGCCAGACGGCAAAGGGCAGCCTCCTTGGTGAGACGTGGATAGTAGCTTGCACTTACGGTGGTTACCGAAGGAAGGGCGGCAGCGGCCTCCTTCAATTCGGTCTCGATGAATGCATAGACGTCAGCCACAGGGGAGGTCACGGGCAGATTGTTGGCATCGACCTTTGGTCCGGTGAAGACGGGGATGTTGCCCCAATATTCCATGGCCCAGAAGTATTCGATGGCACGCAAGGCACGGCACTCGGCAATAAGTCCGGCAAACTCGGCAGCCTTTGGCGAAGCCTCCAATGAAGCAATCACGGCGTTGGCACAACCGATGCCCGGGAAGAGGTAGGTACCCCAGCAGCCCTTCAGGCGCTCGTTGGTAGGTTTGCAGGCATGCAGCGCCATCTCGTCCTGGTTGTCGTCCCACCAGCCACCTCCACGGCCTGGGCAGAACAGCTCGTCGGTCGAATACTCGCCCACACGCCATCCGTCACCGCCGGCACGTACCATGTAGCTTGTATAGTGATAGACGCCTGCCACCGACGACAGGGCCTCACTCTCGTTCTGATAATAGGTGTCGGGCGAAAGCTGACCATACAGCTCCTCGTCCAGATCGGTGCAGCTGGTGCCCAAAAGGAGCACACCCATCGAGCAAACTGCAATACCTTTGATCATATTGTTGTATTTCATCGTTTTCAGCTTTTATTTGGTTAGAATGTTAAGTTAAGACCCAAAGTGAAGGTGCGTGCACGTGGATAGCTCAGGTAATCCATGCCAAGGGTTGACATGCCATTGCTGGTGATGACCGAGCTGACTTCAGGATCGAGGCCCGAATAACCGGTGATGACAAAGAGGTTTTGTGCCGAAAGGCTCACGCGGGCATGGCTGATGTGCATTGCCTTGACTGCAAAGTCATAGCCGATGTTGAGGTTGTCGAGTCGCAGGAACGAAGCGTCCTCTACGAAGCGCGACGAGAAGGCCTTGGGTTCGCCGTAGGTGATGCCCGAGTCAAGGGCTTCGCGCAGGATGTTACGTCCTGGCAGGTTGCCCGTGTACATCAGGTTGTTGGCCGTACAGTTATATACCTCGTTACCAATGGTGCCGCGCATTACGATGCCCATCGACCAGTTCTTGTAGTGTACGTTGGTCGTGATGCCGTACGAAAGGTCTGGCATAGCGCAACCGATCTCGCCTACCCAGTCGCTGCCGTCATCGTTCTTGCGATAGGTCTCCTTGCCATCGACGATGCCCAGGTACTCCTTGCCCCAGAAGGTGCCGATGGAGTAACCCTCCTTGATGCGCTGCGAATAAGAGCCCGAGAGGCCCTGGCCCTGGCAGGCTGCGGTGAGCACGTCGTTGCCCGTCCACTTGTCGTTCGAGAGGCTGGTCACTTCGTTGGTGTTGTGGCTCAAGTTGAGCGAGATGTCCCAACGCCAGTCCTTGGTGCGGATGATGTCGGCAGCAATCTCAAACTCGATACCCTTGTTCTCTACCGAACCCACATTGGCAATCTGGCGGGTGATGAGCGAAGGGGCAGGCACATCGACGCTGAGCAGCAGGTCGTCGGTCTTCTTGTAGTACCAGTCGAAGCTACCACGGATACGGCTGTCGAGGAAACCGAAGTCAAGTCCGATGTTGTGCTGGGCGGTCTCCTCCCACTTCAGGTCGGGATTCGAATACTGTGCAGGCAGGATGATGGTGATCTTGCTGCCACCTACCAGATATCCGTTCGACGAAGCTGCCAGTGTGTTGAGCGACTGGTAATTGCCGATCTCCTGGTTACCGGTGATACCGAAGCTGTAACGCAGCTTCAAGTCATTCATGGCTTCCCAGCCCCAGAAGTGCTCCTGGCTGATACGCCACGATGCAGCTGCCGATGGGAAGAGGCCCCACTTGTGGTCGGCACCGAATCGGCTCGAACCGTCGCGACGTACGGTAGCTGTGAGCAGGTAGCGGTTGTCGTAGTTGTAGTTTACGCGGCCGTAGAACGAGATGAGCTTGTTGCTCTCCATATAGCTCGTCGGAGCATTAAAGCTGCTGGCAGCGCCGATGTTGTAGTACTTGAACTCGTCCGAAAGGAAGCCCTGTCCGGAGGTTAAGCTACCGTTGTTCTTGAAGTACTGGTAAGAGTAACCTGCCATGGCGTCGATGTTGTGCTTGTCGAACTTCTGGTTGTACTTCAGGATGAGGTCGAGCAGTTTGGTGTAGTCCTCCATCTTCTGCATCGAGGCATAGCCGTTCAAACCTGCACCGAAGAGGTTATCCTTCGAAATATACGAGTTACGGCTCATGTTGTTGTAGCTGTAGCCCAGGTTGGTATGGAAAGTCAATGGACCCCAGAAATTGTAGTCGGCCGAAAGGTTGCCGATGAACTTGCGTGTCACACGATGGTCCTGTACCTCTTCGAGGAACGAGACGGGGTTGACACGATAAGGACGCACATCCACATAGTCGCCATCCTCTCCGAAGACGGGAAGAGTAGGATTGAAGACGTAGGCCTCATAGAGGGCGCAGGTGCCCATTTCCGAACCCACGGTACCCGAAATAGGAGCCTGTGAGGCATGCTGCTCGTTGTAGCCCATGTTGAAGTCAACCTTCAAGCGATCATCGAGGGCAGTCTGATTGATGTTCACACGGCCGTTGTAGCTCTCCAGTCCGGAGTTCTTGATGATACCGTTCTGGTCGGTATAGCTCAGCGAAGCACGATAGCTGGTGCCCTTCGAACTGTTCATCAGCGATACGTGGTGGCTCTGTGAGAAACCTACGCGCATCAGTTCGTCCTGCCAGTCGGTGTCGGTGCCACCATCCTGGAGGGTGATCTGGTTGGCGGGATCGAGGGTCTTGTTGATGTCGCTGAAGGCGCGGCGATATTCGTCAGCATTCAGTACGTCGAGTTTCTTGGCATTGAAGCTCCAGCCCAGGTTCAGGCCGTAGTTGAGCTGCTTCACACCCTTCTTGCCCTGCTTGGTGGTGATGATGATGACGCCGTTGGCACCACGTGAACCATAGATAGCGGTGGCCGAAGCATCCTTCAGTACGTTGATGCTCTCGATATCCTCAGGGTCAATCATCGAAAGGGGATCCACTGCCTCAAGGTCGAATGCATCGGTGCTTACCGACGACGAGATCTTCGTGTGACTGGCACCTGCACCTGCGTTGAGGGGCACTCCATCAACTACGTAGAGAGGGTCGTTCGATGCAGAAATAGATGTGCCGCCACGTACGCGGATAGCGCTCGATCCACCGGGCTTGCCAGAGCTCATCGTGATGTTCACACCCGAGAACTGGCCCTGCATCAGCTGCTGCGATGTCAGGTTGCTGCCGGTCTTGAAGTTCTCCGAGCTGATCGACTTCACGGCTCCCGTCAAGTCGCTCTTGCGCATCGTGCCGTAACCTACTACGACCACCTCCTCAAGGTCTGCCAGATTATCGACCATCTTGATGCGAATGTTGTTCTTGTTCCCAAGGGCAATGGTCTGTGTCTCGAAGCCCACAAACGATGCCACGAGCTCCTTGCTTCCATTGGGGACACTGAGGGTGAAGTTACCGTCCATGTCGGTCATCGTACCCAATTGGGTACCCTTGACCACTACATTGACACCTGCAAGGGGTTCAGACTGTGCGTCAGTCACCTTGCCAGTAATGGTGCGCGACTGTGCCAGCATCACTTGTGCTACAAAGAGCATCAGGATGGTCAGCGAACACCATTTCAAGTTCGAATGGTACTGTTTCATTGTTTTGTTTGGTTAGTAATTAATTATATAAATGTATAAGTGTTTTCAAATATCTCTATTTTCGTTCAAACCCAAGAGGAATCTATCGGGACCCTCCAGTCCTCCCCCTAAGCAGGTATTCTGCCCCCGCTGTTCGGGGGATTGAGGGGGTGCGGAGGACCGAGGGGGTCTTATCTCTTCCCAATCTCCGGCGCCCCCATTCCCACAGGCATCCAGCCATCGCGTCCTGCCAGGATCTGCAGCATGTCGTAGCCATCGAGGTTGTCCAGCTGCCGGCTGAAGTAGGCGCGTCCCAAGGGATTGGCACCAGGTCCAGTGCTCTCATATTCGGCATAGTGCACAGTCTCTTCGGGAGACTCATTGTCCCAAGGATCCCAGCCCACAGGAGCAATGTGACCGCCCAGTTCGCAACGCACAAACACGGCCTTGGCATATGGTCTCCACGGTCGCGACAGGAACACCTCATCGACGCCCTCCCCTGCTGTCATCTCGCAGTCGTAGAAGACGTAGCCGAACTTCTGTCCCTGCGGTGTGGATGGTGCAGTGAGGAATCCGTTCCCAACGCTGTGTATCTGGCAGTGGTCAAAAATGGTCGTGGCAGCGCCAAAGATGAAATCGACGGTGCCCTCCACATAGCAGTTGTCGAGATAGATGCGGCAACCTTCCGTAAAAGTATATAAGGTATCCTGGAAGCCAAGGAAACGGCAACGACGGAAGCAGCAGCGGTCGCCACCCACGAGGCAGGCCACAGCCTGGCCCACCGGTCCTGCCGTGTTCTCGAAGGTGATGTTCTCGGCATAGAAATCGGGAGCATACAGATAGATGGTGGCCGATCCCGACGTGGTGGTCTCTTCGCCAAAGCGGTTGGGTTTCTGTGCAAAATCGTCGTAGCTGATCACAGCGCCATCCTCGCCAATGAGAGAGATGTTGATCTTGCAGGGCGCCACAATCACCTTCTCATGATAAGTTCCCCGCTTCACAAGGATGGTCGTACGGTGTGTTTTACGGAATGCGGGTACGGCATCTATGGCAGCCTGCACGGTGGTATAATCACCCGAACCATCGGCAGCAACCACGAAGTCGTACCCCTCGCATGCGTCCGTATCGCACGACGAAACAGCCGCCTCAATGGCGAGGGCTGTGCAAAATGTAGCTATCAGTGTGCTGAGGATCTTGAAGACTTTCATTGTGTGTGTTTCGATAAAACTGACACCGCAAAGGAAGCCATTTCCTGCTAATCATAGGGGCAAAATCAAATAAATTGAGGGCAAAAATATGTTTTTACCCCCAATTTGCATAAAATTACCCCTCCAATATTTGCTTTTATTTCCGAAATGCATTACATTTGCAGCGTTTCAAAAATAAAATGCCATGGCTACCATCAACGTTTACGAACAGTATTTCCGTGCCGACTGCATCGCCAATGGTGTGCAGCGCAATGCAGTGTCAGTGCTCCTCATCTCCGACTCCGAATGCGGCAACATCCGCTACGAGGTTGCAGTCAACTTCTTCCCGCACAATGCCCCCGACGACTTCGCCATCTCCTACGATGCCTACCACTCCCGCGTCGTCTATGAAGCCTCTGGTCGTCGTTCGAAGAAACGCGAGAAGGAGCTCCTCGAACTCCTCCCCTCCGTAGCCGACGAGCTTGCCGACGAGGTCCAGGCCACCATCCTTTGGGACCAGCCTCTCATCGAGGCCCGAAGGGGTTAACCTCTTGTTCGAGGCGACAATTTCCGAGGCCCCTCCTCCCTTTTGTCGCCCTTCTCCCCAACTGTCGCCATATCCCGACCAGATTTCCAACGAAATATTTGCTCACCTCGCGTGGTTACCTTATCTTTGCAGTACAAAAACCCAACAAGCCATCCGTTCAAAAGCGGATGCTCCAAGTATTAACAACTAAAAAAACAACTGCAATGGTAATCACAATATTCATCATCATCGAGGTCCTCTTCTCCGCCGCCCTCTTCATCGGCACCCACCTCGTCGAGAAGCTCAGCGAAGACGACGTCAAGCCAACCCGGCATCGATATACGACCAGGCTCTAAGCGGCACTCATCCCCTATATAATAATATAAGGTATACAACCCATGAGGGTGTGCCAAGTCAATCCCCGACTTTTGACACACCCTCTTCAGTAGGTTGAGATGGAGCGAATCCGGTCCTCGAAGGAATCCTTGTCGATGGCGCGGGACTTGATTTTGGAACGATAGGTGTAGATGGTGGTGATGCTGGAGCGGAGGATGTCGGCAATCTTCTGGTTGTCGGTGATGCCGAGGCGCAGGAGGGCAAGGACGCGAAGCTCGGTGGTGAGGCGTGCGCCATCGTCACCCACTTCGAACTCGTTGCCGGGAATCATCAGGCGATTGACTTCGCTGATGAAGTTGGGGAAGATGTTGAGAAATGCCGTATCGAAATTCTGGTGAAAGAGCCGATAGCCATCGTTGATGAGCGTCTGGCTCTTTAATTGTGCATATAGTTCGGTGACGTTCCTTTCGCGCGAGAGGCGATAGAGCTGACGGGCACGGTCCTCGCCACGACGGATGAGGGTGCTGCATAGTTCGAGGAATCGGCCGATGTATTCGTCCTTGATGCGGATGCTCTCCTTCATCTCCTGGTTGATGCGCTCGACCTCGGCGTTTCGCTGGGCCAGTTCCTTGTTCATGACACGAATCTGCGCGGAGGCGTTTCGTACAGCCTGGGTATAAAGGTGGCGCTTGCGCAGGAGCACCAGGATGAAGGCGATGGTGGCGACGAGCAGAAGAGCGATGATGGAGACGATGATGAGCAGGATGGAGATGCGACGCTGCGACTGCGTGCGTTCCAGGTCGTAGGTCTTGAGAATGAGCGGTGACAACTGGGCTGCCTGCATGCTACGGAGGCGACTGCCATAACGACGGGCATCGCTACTGGCGTGGACGAGGTAGGCGTAGGCACGACGGGCATCGTTGCGTTCGAGCAGGATGGACGAGAGTTCGCGGAAGGAGTTGTTCTCGAGGATGGCTCCACGCAGGTCGCTGATGGCGCTGAGCAGCAGATAGTGCTCCTGCTGTTCTTGCTGTCGCGTGCGCGAATAGAAATAGGCAAGTGTGCTTGCCACGATGCTGTAGTTGCGTGTGCCCTGCTGGAGCGAAGGGAGGTAGCGTTCGTACATCTCAATGGCCAGTTCGACATCGCCCTTCTCACAGGTGTAGTTGGCGAGGCAGGAGACGTAGTCGAACGATTCCTTGGGAGCTATCTGCATAACCAGCTGGCGATAGTACTGGGCACTGTCGGTGTCCTGGCCAGAGAAGGGCGTGAACTGCTCCATCTCGGAACGATAGAGGAAGATCTCGCTCCACTGATTGTAATATTCGACACGCAAGGGATCGGTCAGACTGTCGGCGCAAACCTTCGAGAGCTGGGAATAGGCGTGGTCGAAGAGTCCGCTGACGGCGAGAATGTGTGCCATGCGGATGGCACTGAGGGCGAAATGCTGATAGTCGCCGGGATGACGAGGGAGGTGGAGATTGCGGTCGATGTAGTAATAGGCAGAGTCGAAATTGAAGGCCAGGTACTCGTCGTACAGGCGCATATTATAGGTGTACTCCTGTTCGGGGGTGAGCGCAAGGCCGTGGATGCCTTCGTGGATGTGGCTGATGTGCGCCTCCTTCTGCGCGATGATGTCCTGCTGATGCTCTATCAGACTGTCGAGGGTCTGGTAGAGCTGCTGGTTGGTGGGGGTGGCGGCGTAGGCGCAGGCAAGGGGAAGGAGGAGGAGGGTGATCAGGGAGATTGGTTTCATGGGGATTGATGGATTGGTTTTGCTTCTATACAACGGCGATGTTATCATTGATATTCTTGAGAAAATGGCAGGAGACTGCGGGCTCAATGCCCTGTCTCTGCTGCCGGAAAATGTGCTGCCTCAATGGCAGCAGAAAATTGCTATGCAGAAAATAATGAGGGTCGATGAAGTGACCAAGCATTGGACCCACCTATTTTCTGCACGAAGTGCAATTTTCTGCAGGTATTGGACCTGCTCTTTTTCCGGCAGAAACAACCAGGCCATTGGGCCGAGGTTGTCTGTCATTTTCTCAAACTTGGTCACCGCAAAGATAAGGAATTAATTATTATCCTCCAAATTTTGGGGCGAAAAAGAGGGGAAATACGGGTTGAAAGACTTTAGATTTTCATCTTGTTTGGGAGAATTGTCAAGGCTGACAATCAATAGATTATGTGTTTGGATGACTTTGATTTTCATTTGATGCGTTTGGAGGTTATTCGAAAAGCCCATATCTTTGCACCGGAAAGCACAACCAACGGCTTGTGAAAACACTATTTTTTGAACGAACATGTATTACTAAAACTATATGCGCAATCATTTTTCTTTTTTTGGTTTTTGTTTAATAATGTGTGTATGTAGTCACTTTGCAGGTGTAAATGCAAAGTGTGTATCGGTGACCTCACCCGACGGAGCAATCAAGGTCTCCGTCGGGGTGGCCTCCGAGAAACCCTACTACCAGGTGACCTATGGTTCGAAGGATCTCGTGCTTCCTTCGCACCTTGGCTTCGTGCTCAACGACGGACAGTTGGGCGAACGCGTCGAGATGAAGGGCAGCAGGACTGCCTCGACCGACGAGACGTGGACGCAGCTTTGGGGCGAGGACAAGACCGTGGTGAACCGCTACAACGAACTGACCGTGAACTTCAAGGAGCGCACGGGACAGAAAAGGATGATGACGGTAGTGTTCCGCGTGTTTGACGACGGAGTGGGCTTCCGCTACATCCTGCCTGGAACAAAGCCGGGAGAACAATACCAGATCATGGACGAACTGACCGAGATCACCCTGGCTCACGATGCCAAGGCATGGTCGATACCCAGCAACCGCACGGAATACTTCGAGGGCATCTACGAGGCCGACCTGCTGAGCCGCAAGGACACGGTGTGCACTCCCCTGACCATCGAATATGAGGATTCGCTGGTGCTGGCCCTCCACGAGGCTGCCCTCGTCGATTATGCAAGCATCAACCTGACACCACGAACGGGGAATGATGGCAGCGTACGCCTGCTCACAGCCCTGACCCCTTGGCAGAACGGCGTGAAGGTGTATTGCCAGGACGAGACACGCACCCCGTGGCGCACCATCATCATCGGCAAAACGCCGGGCGACCTGATGACTTCGCGCCTGATGCTCAACCTCAACGAACCCTGCCTGTGGGAAGACACCTCGTGGATAGAGCCCGGCCGTTACCTCGGCATCTGGTGGAGCATCCACAAGAAGCAGAACACCTGGGAAATGGGACCGACGCACGGAGCCACCACCGAGAACGTGAAGCGCTACATCGACTTCGCTGCACGACACGGATTCAGCGGCGTGCTGGCCGAAGGATGGAACCCCGGATGGGGCGAAGGCGAACAGATCAGTTACCTGAAGTCGTATCCCGACTTCGACATCGAGGAGGTCTGCAGCTATGCCCTTACGAAGGGCGTGCGCTTCATCGGCCACACCGAGACCTGGGGCAACACCCGCCTGCTCGAGGAACAGATGGACGAAGCCTTTGCATGGTTCAGCAGGCTGGGCATCCGCGCGGTGAAAACAGGATATGTGGGCCACTACTTCGACGGCAAGGAACTCGCCAAGTCGCAGTACGGCATCCGCCACTACCGCAAGGTGATCGAGACAGCAGCCAAGCATCACATCATGATCGACAACCATGAGCCTGCCATGCCGACAGGCCTGCAACGCACCTTGCCCAACCTGATGACGCAGGAAGGCGTGCGCGGACAGGAATACAATGCCTGGGACGTGAAAGGCGGCAATCCTCCTGCACATACCGTGACCTTGCCCTTCACCCGCTGCCTGGCAGGACCTACTGATTTTACACCAGCCATCTTCAACTTCTCGGAAGTCGTCCCTGGCACTCACCCCCACTCCACCCTTGCCAAGCAACTGGGCGAGTTCGTAGTGATCTACAGCCCCCTGCAGATGGCAGCCGATGCCATCGAGAACTACGAGGGACAACCTGCACTGACGTTCATCGAGAGTTGTCCGACCACGTGGAGCAAGACCCTTGTGCCCCATGGAGAAATCGGCAAGTACGTGACCGTGGCACGCAAGGAGCGCGGTGGCGACAACTGGTGGGTGGGCAGCATCACCAACGAGGAGGCACGCATCCTGGACCTACAACTCGACTTCCTGGATGAGGGTGCCACCTACCGCGCCGTCATCTACGAGGATGGTCCCACAGCCGACTTCGAGCGCAATCCCTACGAGATGACCATCCGACAGCAGGAGGTCACCTGCCAATCCACGCTGACTCTAAGACTGGCACGCAGCGGGGGAGCTGGCATCAGAATCGAAAGAATCAAATAACATATAACCAACAATTAATATTGACTTAAAACCCAAAACAATGGAAAAAGCATTTGAGTATTCCCGTCGATTGGGAATGGGCGCAAGCCTCAGAATCGTCCTAATGCTGGCGATCGTGTTTTTTGCCTTGGATGTTTCGGCACAGACCACCATCAATGGCGTGGTTGTTGACGACACAGGCGAGACCATCATTGGCGCAAGTGTCCTGGTGAAAGGAACAACCAACGGAACAGTGACAGACTTCGACGGTAACTTCCAGTTGAAGTGCAACGAGGGCAGCACCCTCGTGATCAGCTACATCGGTTTCGACCCGCAGGAAGTTCCTGCCAAGGACGGTATGACCGTTACTTTAAGCGAAGACGTTGCCCAGTTGAACGAAGTAGTCGTAGTGGGCTACGGTTCGATGGCCAAGAAGGAGATCTCGAGCTCGGTGGTTCAGATTTCGAAGGAAAACTTCAACCAGGGTGCAGCCAGCGACCCGATGGCGCTGATTGCCGGCAAGGTGACAGGTCTTAACGTTGCAGCAACTGCCGAAGCCAACCCGAATGCCACCACTGAAATACAGGTGCGTGGTGCAGGTTCGCTGACAGCCTCCAACGGCCCACTCATCGTAATTGACGGCATCGCAGGCGGTGACCTCCGCAACATCGCCACCCAGGACGTCGAGTCGATCACCGTACTGAAGGATGCCGGTTCGGCAGCCATCTACGGCACCCGTGGTGCCAACGGCGTCATCCTCGTGACCACCAAGAAGGGTTCGGGCACAGCAGGCGTCACCAACGTGACCTACGACAGCTATGTAGCCCTCAACATTGCCAAGCCGAAGCCGGGCATCCTCACTACCGAGGAGTTCCGTCGCTCTCGCCGTGGACAGGACTACGGTGGCGACACCGACTGGTGGGACGAGATCACGCGTGCAGCAAGCTACAACCTCAACCAGTATCTCTCGGTTGACAGTTCGACCAAAAACGGCTTCTTCGGCGTTTCGCTCAACTACAAGCAGGGCAACGGTCTTGACATCGTCAGCGGACGCAAGGAATACGGTGCACGTTTCGTGGGCGAGCAGCGCGTACTCAACAACCGCCTGCAGTTCAATGCATCCCTCTCGGGCCGCAGGGTACACGAGGATTGGGGCAACGACGGCCTGTTTGACACCGCCCTTACGATGAACCCCACCATTCCCGTCAAGAACCCCGACGGAACCTACTATCAGCCCAATTCGCCTACAGATATCCACAACCCGGTGAACGACCTTAGGGAGAACATCAACGAAGGCGACCGCGTTTACCTTTTGGGCAATACCGACGTGAAGCTCAACATCCTTCAGACCGAGCGTCACATGCTGAACACCTCGCTCAGCTATGCGCTGCAGTACAACGACCAGAAGAGCAACTTCTATACACCCTCCACTTCGAGCGAATCGTTCTGGAACGGCTATGACGGACGTGCCAGGGTCAACTACCAGAAGTGGTGGACCAACCGCCTGGAATGGCTTACCAACTACGCCCTCAACCTCGATGAGCACCAGATCAAGCTCGTGCTCGGCTATTCTTGGGAGCGCAGCAACTGGGAACAGAGCGGCAACGAGAACAAGGACTTCGTCTATGACTCGATGGGCTGGTACGGCATCGGCAACGGTACCGCACTGCAGGACGGCAAGGCAAGTCTTTGGGCAGGTGCCTCGGAATCGACCCTGATCGGCTTCTTCGGACGCCTGAACTACAACTACAACGACATGCTCTTCCTCTCGGCTTCGATGCGTCGTGAAGGCAGCACCAAGTTCGGTGCCAACACCAAGTGGGGTAACTTCCCATCGGCTTCGGTGGCCTGGGAAATCACCCGCACTCCATTCGCCAAGAGCGTGAGCAACATCTTCCAGAGCCTCAAGCCCCGTATCTCCTACGGTGTGACGGGACGTTCGGACTTCGGCGCCTACCAGTCGCTTGCCACCTATAGCAACTATGGTGCCTACTTTGTGGACGGAGAGTGGATCAACGGTTATGCTCCTTCGCTCAATGCCAACCCCGACCTGGCCTGGGAGAAATCGACCGCCTTCAACGTCGGTGTCGACTTCGTGGCACTCCACAGCCGTCTGCGTGGTAGCGTCGAGTGGTTCGACCGTCGTTCGCAGGACCTTCTTTACAGCTATACAGCTCCCCAGCCTCCATTCATCTACAGCAACATCCTTGTGAATGTGGGCACGACCAAGAATACCGGTGTCGAGATTTCACTTGACTACGATGTGCTTTCGAAGACAGCCGTGAAGTGGACCACCGGCATCAACTGGAGCATGGGCGAAACGAAGCTCACCAAGCTTTCGAGCGACGTCTATCAGATGGCTTACCTCGACCTCTATCGCAAGCCAGGACCAGGTTCGAGCGAATACTTCTTCCGCGTGGAGGAAGGCGGCAAGATCGGCCAGTTCTATGGCTATGAGCATGCCGGCATCGACGAGAACGGCCTTCTCCTTGTCTTCGACAACGACGGCAACAAGGTTCCTGCCTCGCAGGCTGACCCCAGCTACAAGCGCCACATCGGCAATGGTGCACCCAAGCACTTCCTTTCGTGGAGCAACTCGTTCAAGTACAAGAACTGGGATCTGAGCATGCTGTTCCGCAGCACATTGGGCTACGACATCTTCAACATGCGCAAGTACGGCATGGGTCTGCAGGGTGCAGGCACCGACAACGTGCTCCGCACAGCCTATACCAAGTATGAGGATGTCCACTCAAGCGGCGGCATCATCTCGAGCTACTTCCTTGAGAACGGCAACTACTTCAAGTTCGACAACGTGACCATCGGCTACAACTATACTCCAAAGAAGCGCGAAATCGTCGAGAGCCTTCGCGTCTATCTGACTGCCAAGAACCTGTTCACCCTCACCTCGTACGAGGGCAACGATCCTTCGATTGTACCTTCGACCGGTATCACCCCAGGTGTAGATTCCAACAGTGCCTATCCACAGGCTACCCAGCTCAGTCTTGGTGTAACGCTACGATTCCATTAAACCAACTAAAATTCATTTGAAATCATGAATACTCTTAAATATGCAATTTGCGGGGCTGTCTGCCTAACAGCAGTCTTCACCGCCTGCACCGACCTCGATGAAAAGGTGTACGACCGTATCGATGCGAGTGTGTATTATCAGAATGAAGCCAGCGTAAAGGGAGCCGTAGCTGCCATCTACAACCAGACATCCTCGACCCTTGCTGGCGAGAACTTCTTCCACCTTTCCGAATATCCTTCCGACCAGATCACCTGGCGTGTATGGAATGGAGGACAATGGGGATGGGACGAGGCCATGAAGACCGTGCTTTCGTGGCACAACTGGACTTCCGAATCGACCATCATCAACAACGCCTGGTCGGGTGCCTGGACCGCTGTCGGTCTGGCCAACCTGCTGCTGAGCGACCTTGAAGGCCTCGATGCAGCCAGCCTGGGCATGACACCCAAGAAGCTGGCTCAATACGTAGCCGAGGTGCGTACCATCCGTGCATGGAACTACTATTGCATCTTCGAGCTCTGGGGTGGTGCCCTTCCGCTCAACACATCGGCTTCGAGCGAAGTGCCCGGCACTGCCGATCCCGACTGGAACACCTCGTGCAAGATGATCTACGACTTCATCGCCACCGAACTCGACGAGACCGTCGGCTCATTGGCCAAGGACGATGCCAACCACTCGATGGTGAACCGTGCCAACCAGGGCATGAACCGCCTGCTGAAAGCCCGTCTGCTGCTCAATGCACAGGTCTTCATCGGCGAAGCACACTTCGATGAGTGCGAGGCCCTTTCGAAGGAAATCATTGCAGGCAACTACGGCAACTACGCCCTCGACGAAAACTACCGCAACATCTACAGCATCGACAACGTGAAGAGCCCTGAGGTGATCTTCGCACTTGCTGCCGAGGATGGCCAGGGTGCAGCCAACGCCATTTCGAATGTGCGCACAATGGTGGGCATGTGGTATGGTTATGCCGACTACTTCGGACAGTCGTATGACGGCATCGGCGCCTGGAACTGCGTCTGCCTGGTTCCTTCGTACGACAACTACGGCACCGTTCTTCCCACAGGTGGCACCGATGGAGGCCGCTGCTTCCTCGATGCTCCCTACGGCGACAAGCTGGGTGCTCCCTACGAGCGTTTCGACAATCGCGACATCCGCAAGCAGAACTACGTATATGATGCCAACACCAAGACCCATGGTCCCGGCATGTTCCTCAAGGGCACCATTCGTGCCAACTTCGGAACCGGCGATGTGCTGAAGGCTGATGCCGACCGCGATGGCCAGGACCTTGTCTATGTCGACCAGCTCGGCACGTTCCTCAACCTGGGCCGCAACCTTGACGTTGTCATGAACCCTCGCTGGGGTGAGACCAACTCGGGTGTTCGCCTCGTGAAGTATCCCCTCTACCCCAACGACGACCGTGGCGGCTTCAAGAGCATCGACGATGTACAGTTCCGTCTGGCCGAGGCTTATCTCAACGTTGCCGAATGCGAGATGCGCAAGGGCAACAGCGCCGAAGCAAAGAACTACATCGATGCCATCCGCGCACGTTACTTCAAGAGCAGCGATCGCGCCAGTGCACTCAGCATCCCTGGTCCCGGTTTCAGCGATTTCAATCTCGACTGGGTGCTCTCAGAGTGGGGCAAGGAATATCTGGGCGAAGGCAATCGCCGTCGCACCGACCTGCGCCGTTTCGACAAATTCACACAGGGCCAGTGGTGGTTTTGGGGCCGTGCCACCGAAGATGGTGTCAACCTGCCAACCCAGCGCGACCGCAAGTACGAGTGGTATCCACTGCCACAGTCGGCTCTCGCCGTTAATCCCGGCCTTATTCAGAATCCAAACTATTAATCCATCAAAATACTGAAAGTCATGAATAAGAAATTATATAGTCTGGTATTGGCGCTGCTGGCTCTCACCGGAATGATGAGCAGTTGTTCCGACAATGAGGAGATCGTGTTCCCGCATGAGCGTCAGCAGTTCCCGACGCAGGCCGACCGTGTCCTGCTCGAGTTCATTGCGCCTTTCGGCACCACAGTTGATGAGGAGATCTACATTGTTGGTGCATTCAACGGCGATAGCGCAGCCATCGGACAGCCTGAGTTCCTTTTGACCAAGGCTCCCGAAAGCGATGTTAAGTTTGGCGTCTATCTCAATCCGAGCACTTTCGTAGGCGGCAAGACACTTGCCGACGGCTATCGATTCTATTCCGCCACACAGGGTATGGAATACACCACTTCGGGCGAACTTGCCACCCATTTCGACAATCCAGGTGTCGGCACATTTGCCAATGTCTGGGGACAGCGGTGGGAGAGCTATTACTGGAGCGGAGGCGAAAAGCCCGAGCCTGAGCACGACGGCTTCGTAGTCTATGTGGATGACCAGACGGGCTGGGATGCCCTGACACTCTACATGTGGGGCGACATCAACAACCTCAACGGTGACTGGCCGGGCATGAACCCAACAGGCACCTGGGAGAAGGGCGGCGTCGTATGGAAGTACTTCGACATGGGTGCTGCCAACACCGGCCTCAACGAGAACCTCATCTTCAACAACGGTGGCAACGGTTCGCAGCTGGCCGACTTCAACTTCACCATCGAACGCGACATCTACCTGCTCGTCACTGCTGACGGCGTGGAGGAGATTGGTCTTGAGCCTACCGTGCAGCACGATGGCTATGCCCTCTTCGTCCTCAACGAGTCGAGCCAGACCGAACTGGCACTCTATGCCTGGGGCGATGCCGAAGCCTTCGGCGGTTGGCCGGGTATGGCACCCACAGGCACACAGACCATCAACGGTCTGGAATATACCTACTTCGACCTTGGCGAGGCCAACACAGGACTGAACCTCAACCTCATCCCCAACAACAACAATGGCGGCGTGCAGTGGGAAGGCGGTGACCTCAACTTCACCATCGACCACGACATCTATCTGCGTATCTTCGATGGCGGCTATGAGGTCATCAGCAAGGACTACCAGGGCGGTGGCGACACTCCTGGAACCGATCCTGAGCCACAGCCACAACCCACAGGCGACAAGGTTGTCATTGCCATCAAGAACACCATCGGCTACAATGAGCCTCACCTCTATGTATACGGTGACAGCGAAGCCTGTGGCGAATGGCCAGGTGCAGCTCCAGTCAAGGTGACCGACAACGGTTGGAACCTCTACGAGTTGCCGGCAGGTGGCTCCTTCAACCTCATCCTGAACAACAATGGTGCGGGTCAGCAAATCGATGGTCCCGCCCTGACAACCACAGGCAGCCACTTCTTCGACGTCAGCTCCGACTGGGTGGAATCGCCCAACACCGTAACCATCCAGAACAATGCCGGCTACGCCAATCCACACCTCTATGCCTGGGGTGACGGCGAGATCTACGGCGGCTGGCGTGGCATCACTCCTTCTTCGAACGAGAACGGCACACTGGTATTCCCATTGCCCAACGACGGCGGCACCTACAACCTAATCCTCAATGGAGATGGTGACGGCGTGCAGCAGGACATCGCCGCAGTAGTGGCCAACCAAAGCTATACCTTCACGGCTAACTGATAACCTTCGAACGCTATGCGCAAGAATATCCTTTCATCCCTGATGCTCGTTGCAGTGCTGCTTCTGGCAGCCTGCAACCCGAGCAGGGAAGTCCAGTTTACGGTAGATAACACCAAGCCCGTTTCGACCGAGAACCGCATCATCTACCAGATGAACATCGGAGCCTTCACTCCCGAGGGAACCTTCAAGGCTGCCCAGGAGCAGCTGGGACGACTCGAGACACTGGGTGCTGACATCCTCTGGCTGATGCCCACCTATCCACGTGGTGCCACCAAGATGAGTCCCTACGCCTCGATGAACTTCCGTGAGGTCAATCCCGCCTACGGAACCATCGATGACCTCAAGGCATTTGTGGCAGCAGCCCATGAGCACGGTATGAAAGTGTGGCTCGACTGGGTGCCCAACCACGTTGCCGTGGAGAATCCCTGGGTCAAGACACATCCCGAGTACTTCACGAAGGACGCCAAGGGAAAGATGATCAATCCACACGGATGGAACGACGTCTTCCAGCTGAACTACCAGGACAAGGGTCTGGTGAACGAGATGAACAGCACGCTGAAGTTTTGGATTGATTCGTGCGACGTCGATGGCTATCGTTGCGACTACGTGACGAGCCCCACCATCCCTGTTCGCTATTGGCAGGACATCATTGCCGAACTGAAGAGCCAGGGCAAGACCATCGAATTCCTGAGCGAAACAGACATCAGCGACCCCAATAGCCGACGCATCGATTCCTGTGGTTTCGACTACGACTATGCCTGGGGCTTCCAAGGACGCCTGGCATATAAGTTTGGCGCAAAAGGCACACAGGCCGATTCGCTGCAAGCCATCTGCCAGCAGTTCCTCGATGCCTCGAAAGCCATCAAGAACAGGCGTATGGTCTATCTGACCAACCACGACCAGAACTACAACGACGGTGGTCACACGCTGCGTGACTTCTACGGCGACAACCGATATGCACTCTCCGTACTTCAGTTCACGCTCTACGGTATGCCTCTGATCTATCAGGGACAGGAAATCGGCGACCCCGATACCTTGAACTACTTCACCGATGCCAAGGTAAAGTGGGACCAGGTGGACCCCAAGATGCTGAACACCGTGCGTTCGCTCATTGCCCTGCATCATACGGAGACTGCACTCTCGGCAGCTTCGCCCGTGGAGTTCCTGACAACCGGGAACCCATCGATGATGGCCTACCAGCGCGGCAACATCGTGGTGGTGCTGAACTTTGGCGAAACCGACCAGCAGGCCACTCTTTCGAGCCTGGAGAAGGGGAACTATGACGTCTGCCTCAACAGCCGGACAATCGCCGAAGGCCCTGCACTTACGCAGACCTTCCTCTCGGGAACGACACCCATCGAACTGGAAGCCAAGGGCTACGCCATCTACAGGAAAAAGTAAAACTAACTCAAGTTTCGCATTTGCTCAACTTGATAGATAATAAGGGATATTAAGGGAAATTGGGGATATTAAGGGACTTTACCATCGCCTGTAGAGATTGGGCCCCAAGAAACATACGTCCCTTAAAATCCCTTAGAATCCCTAGAATCCCTTAGAATCATCAATTTTCGCATTTGCGAAAGTTGAGTAAAATTAATAGGTAACGACTATGAAACCATTCAGACACTTTTCGTTCCTTGCAGCCTTGCTGATGCTGGTGCTTTCGGCGGGCAGGATGCAGGCTGCCGACTATGTGGACGACATCAACAATGCTTCGACAAAGAATGCCGAGGGCAGGCGCGTCATCTACGAGATGAACGTAGGCTCGTTCACTGCTGCCGGCACACTGAATGCCGCACAGGAACGCCTGGCCGAACTGAAGCAGACCGGCATAGACATCGTCTGGCTGATGCCCATCTATCCGCGTGGCACCTCGGGCAGCCCTTATGCTGCCACCAACTTCCAGCAGGTGAATCCGAAATACGGCAGCGTCAGCGACCTCAAGGCTTTCGTCCAGCGAGCCCATGAACTGCAGATGGAAGTCTGGCTCGACTGGGTGCCCAACCACACGGCAACAAATGCCGACTGGGTGACCTCGCATCCCGAATACTATGCCAAGAGCGGCGGACAGATGATCCATCCGAACAACTACAGCGACGTGTGGCAGCTCGACTACAACAACGCCGGACTGGTGGACGCCATGAACGACTGCCTGAAATTCTGGATCGACGAGGCCGACATCGACGGTTACCGTTGCGACTACATCAGCAGTCCGCGCATCCCTACCTCCTACTGGCAGACGGCCATCCTCCTCATCAAGTCGTACAAGGAAGGCAAGAACATCACCTTCCTCGGTGAAGCAGACATCGTGCAGGATGCAACACGCCTCAAGGACGTAGGCTTCGACTACGACTATGCCTGGAAGTTCCAGAGCGACCTGGCCAACTTCGGTCCTTCGGGTTATGCAGCATCCAGGTTGAAGGCTTTTTCGAACACGCTGATTGACAAATCGGCTTCCCAGTCGTTCGAACGAATGGTCTATCTCACCAATCACGACCAGAACTTCAACGATGGCGGCAAGACGCTCACGCAGCAATACGGACAGAACCGCTATCCGCTCACGGTGCTGACGTTTACCATCTATGGTATGCCCCTCATCTACAACGGACAGGAGACCGGTGGCAATCAGATACTCAACTACTTCAGCGACACGAAGATCAATTGGGGAAGCCCCGACAACAAGATGCTGAACACCCTACGCACCTTGACTGCATTGAAGCATTCGGCCGAAGCGCTGAGCGACAGGGTGGAAGTCAACTGGGTGACCGTGACCAACAACACAAGCGTCCTGGCCTATACCAAAAAGATGAACGACAGCGAAGTGCTCGTCATCCTCAACCTGGCAACAACCGAAGGACAGGCCACCCTTACCGGCCTCAACGCAGGAGCATGGAGCCTTTGGCTCAACAGCGAGACCATTGCCCAAGGCACGAGCCGCAAGCAGGTGAACCTTTCCACAACACAGACCTTCAACCTCGATGCCAAGGGTTATCGGGTGTATGTGCGCGGAACATTCCCCGAGGAGGAACTGCCACCCTTCGAAGCCTATACGCCCAAGTTGGACAGCAGCGACGAGATCAGCATCTTCTTCGAAACCACTTCGGCCGATGCCTACAGCGTTTGGGTATGGGGCAATCTGGGTGGTGGAGAAGCCTATTGCTCCAACACGTCGTGGCCCGGTGACGGAATGTCGCTGATGGGACAAACCGAAACGGGCAGCTACATATATAAATATGTAATCACCAAGGTCAACGAAGCCCCACAGTATCTCATCATCTCGAAGAACGGGGGCAACAACAAAATCTACGACGGCGTAGCCTTTGTGAACCATGGCTATTACGTGGAAGGGAAGACCGAGCCTACGCAAATCATCACCGAAACTGCAGGCATCGACTGCGTCAAGACCGATTATCCCGCCGATGGTATCATCTATACACTAAGCGGGCGGCAAGTCGCTTCCGACAAGCCGCTCACTCGGGGATTCTACATCAAGGATGGCAGGAAGTTTATGGTTCGCTAACCAAAACTTGTCATCGACATTTCAGCAGTCCGGTTTCGCACGAAGCCGGGCTGCTGTTGCATTGGCAGACAGACGTTGTTCGCGTTCGCGAAAATAACCGATCTCAGATATGGAACGGAAGATGAAGAAGAGGGCTGCGCTGACCAGCAGAGATAGGATGAGCACAGCGATGAGACGACTGTTCTCCTGGACGAGCAGGAGAACATCGGACTGGACGCGGAACGTGAAGAACTGCGCCGAAGGAGCCAGGAAAAGGATGACGGCAAGCGACACACCACCAAGCACCAGGCCCGCCAGGAGGGCAATGACGATGTAGCGACGATAGCGAGCTGCCTGGGCAGCCTGATAGCGCTCGACATACTGCACGGCATCGAGACGACGCGACAGAGTCTGCATAAAGGCATCGCTGTCGGAGAGCGTGGGATGATAGTTGGAGAACAACTCCTCGAGATTGGGTTCCTGGTTCATTGCTTCATTTTGTTTTTTAGTTGTTCACGTCCGCGAGAGAGCTGCTGGCGCACGGCAGCCTCGGTGCTGTGCACGATGTCGGCAATCTCATGCACATTATATCCCTTGAGGTAAAACAGCAGGATGGCTGTTCGCTCCTTGGGTGGAAGGGTTCGCAGCGCAGTGTAGAGTTCCTGGTATTCGAAGCCGGCATCGGTGGCAGTTTCGGACAAGAGCGCATCGGCCTCTTCGATGGACGCATGGGAGCGCAGGCTGCGCTGGTGGTCGAGGAAGGTGTTGTAGGCAATGCGGTAGAGCCACGCACCCAACTTCTCGTCATTGCGAATCTTGTCCCGTGCCAGGTAGGCCTTGATGAGGGCCTCCTGCGCGATATCGTCCGCATCGTCGCGATTACCGACGCAGAGGGCCAACAGGAACCGTCGCAACGATTCCTGTTCGGTCGAGACAAGTGCTATGAACTGCTCGCAATTCACTTCTGCTCCATGTTACGGGTTTCGGCCTCCATCTCCTTGGCAAGCATCTTTCGGCCCACATAATAGGTAATCATAAAGGCGATGCCGATGGCCAGCGAGATGGCACCGGTGATCCACATGAAATTGATCTCGTCGCCTTCCCATCCTCCTGCATAGCAGGCAAAGACGGAGCCTATCAGCAATCCCAGGCCGATGAAGCCCGTGATGCAGCCCCAGAGGAGACGCGAGAGCAGTTTCTCCTTGAGCAGCTTCTGCTTGGGGTTCATCTTCTGCAGCAATGCCTCGACGTCGAGGTTGGGATTCTTCTCGATGACCGCCTTCACTATTTCGGTGCGTTGTGAGGTCGTGTGCATCTCATTACGATAATACACCCAACAGAGAAGCACTGGAAAAGAGAATGTGATAAGTGGAACCAGAATAGGAACTAAAACACCTTCCATAATAATTTTTATTAAATGATGAATAAATTACTTTCTTTGTCCGATTGCCGGCAATCGGGAAACAGCCGTTTTCGCCTATATAACGTAAGAAAGGAGGAAAATGTGACATCGAGAGGAGAAAAAAATGACGATTTTTGTCGAAAAAGGTGTTTTTTCGGCAAGTTGGGGCGAAATTCGCTGAAAAATCGCTATCTTTGCGGCACTTTTAAGAGGACAAAATAGAAATACTAAAATAAATAATGTTATGACAAAGCAAGTATTTACCGTAGAAGGAATGAAGTGCACGAAATGTGAAGCCAAGGTGGAAGATGCGCTCAAGGCGCTTGCTGGTGTGGAGGCTGCCAAGGCTGACCACGAGGCATGCAATGTGGCTGTCGAATTTGACGAAGCCAAGGTCAGCCCCGAACAGATGAAGGATGCCGTGGATGATCTCGGAAGGTTCGAGATGATCTTATAATATGAAGAAGACGATTCCAGTCATCGGACTGGCATGTTCGGCATGTTCGGCACGCGTCGAGCAGCATCTCTCGGGTCTGAAAGGCATCGAGAGCTGCTCCGTGTCATTGGCCGGACGCACGGCGCTGGTGGAGTTCGACCCCGAAGTGATCTCGCTCGAAGAGATGAAGCGCGAGGTGAACGACATCGGCTACGACCTCGTCATCGAAGAGGACCGCAACGTGGCAGAGATTGAACAACGAGAGCGCAAGGCGCTGCTTCGCAAGACGCTTTTGGCTTGGGTGCTGACCGTGCTGGTGATGTGCTTCTCGATGCGATGGATTGACACGGGGTCCCTCCTTTCGAACAATATCGTTGCGCTTGTGCTGGCGCTGCTTTGCATGGTAATCTGCGGAAGGACCTTCTACCGCAATGCGTGGAAACAGATTCGCCATGGTGCTGCGGGCATGGACACACTTGTAGCCCTCTCGACGGGCATCGCCTTCCTTTTCAGCGCATTCAACACATTTTTCGGCGAAGCCGTCTGGGGCAGCCGAGGCATCGAATGGCATACCTACTTCGACGCTTCGGTGATGATTCTCACCTTTGTGCTCACCGGAAGACTGCTCGAAGAGAAGGCGAAAGATGGCACGGCAAGTTCCATCCGCCAACTGATGGGCATGGCACCCAAGACCGCACATATCGTTGAGAAGAAGGCCAAGCGCGATGCAGCCGGCAACATCATCGAACCTGCCATCGTGCGCGAAGTGCCCATTTCGACCATCGAGAAGGGCGATCTGCTCGAAGTGCGACCGGGCGAGAAGGTGCCCGTGGATGGTGAAGTAGTCGAAGCCGAGAGTTTCATGACCACCGATGCCGCCTATGTGGACGAAAGCATGATCACAGGCGAACCCACACCTGCCGAAAAACGAAAAGGATCGAAGGTTCTGGCCGGCACCATTCCCAGCCAGGGGAAGTTCACGATGCGAGCCCGACAGATTGGAGAAGAGACGGCTTTGGCACATATCATCCGCATGGTCCAGGAGGCACAAGGCTCGAAAGCGCCCGTGCAGCGTATCGTCGATCGGGCTGCACTCATCTTTGTGCCTGTGGTGACGAGCATCGCACTAATAACCTTCCTGGTGTGGTATGTGGTGGGCGGCAATGCACATTTGCCCCAAGCCATCCTTTCGGCAGTTTCGGTACTCGTCATTGCCTGTCCATGCGCTATGGGATTGGCCACACCTACAGCCCTGATGGTGGGCATTGGCAAGGCCGCAGAGAAACAGATCCTCGTGAAGGACGCTGCCGCCCTCGAGAATCTGCGCAAGGTGAATGTGCTCGTCACCGACAAGACGGGCACGCTGACCATTCCCAACCAGGAAGTGGATTTCACCAAGGCCGACAATCTCGACCTCGAAGTGCGTGAGACATTGAAGCCCCATGCACGCGAGGCTATGGAGGAACTGCAGCAAAATGGCGTGGAAGTCCATATGATGAGCGGCGACAAGGACGAGGCTGCCCGCTATTGGGCCGAAAAGGCAGGCATACGTCATTATCAGAGCAAGGTGCTGCCGCAGGACAAGGAGAATCTCGTCCGTAGCCTGCAAAGCGAAGGCAAACGAGTGGCCATGGTGGGCGACGGCATCAACGACACGCAGGCCCTGGCCCTTGCCGATGTCAGCATCGCCATCGGACGTGGCACCGACGTGGCGATGGACGTAGCGCAAGTTACGCTGATGGGCGACGACCTTCGTGCCATTCCCGAAGCCATCCGACTGAGCCGCCGCACGGTGTCGATGATCCGACAGAACCTCTTCTGGGCCTTCATCTACAACATCGTCTGCATCCCCCTGGCCGCAGGTCTCCCCTACGCCTTCGGCATTCCCTTCCAGATAACCCCCACTCTCGCAAGTGCCCTGATGGCAGCTTCGAGCGTCAGCGTCGTGCTGAATAGCTTGAGATTGAAAATGATGAAGTAAGACTTAAGGAAGTGCTATCGCAAAAGCGGGAGCCAGACGGACATTTCGCCCTTGCCACGATTACCCCATGCATAATAAGGGATGAGGCGAATGGGAAGTTCACGGCCTGCTCGACCTATCTCGCGATAGAGCTGGCCCTGCCATGAAGCCTCGTCGGCAAGCGCGGCAACGCCTTCGAGCGCCATCACGGGATGGCCATCAATCTCGATCATTACAGGTTCCAACTGGATATCGGCGGGGATAAGCACATCGTCGATACGGATGCCTTGCGGCAGATCGGCGCTCTCGAGACAATAGACGATGGGGCCACGCTTGATGGCCACCTGATTGCGGACCTCCTCGACCAAAGGATTGGCCTCCATGAGGCGAACAGGCATCGTCATGTTCCATTCGACGACATCGCCCTTCTTCCAGACGCGTCTGACTTCGGCATAGGTGCTCGAACGATGCAATATTTGAAGAGGTGCACCATTGATGTCGATGGTGGCACGCTCGCACCAGTCGGGAAGGCGGAAACGAAGGGTCCACGCCTTGCCACTGGCCTTCTTGGGGAGTTCATCGATGGTGACAGAGACACGGCCGTCCCAAGGATATTGGGTGGTCTCGGTGAGACGTACTTCGCCAATGCCCGGAATATTTGCTGTGGTCTTAGCCTCGCCATAGAACTGCAACGTGAGCGAAGGAGCCTGCCCTGGCGTGTTCACCGTAAAGGCATAGTTCTGCGCCTCGCTGACTGTGCGCAGGGTGTTGGGAGGACAGCAGAAGCAGGAGATATATTCCTTGCGTTCCTTGGGCCAGCGCAGGGTGTAGGGCAGGTCGGCAGAAATGCGGAGCGGATTGGTGTAGAAATAGCGACGACCATCGAGCGAAATGCCCGAAAGGATGGAGTTGAGCATACAGAGTTCAGCCACGTCGGCATACTTGGCCTCGCCCGTGATCTCCATCATACGCCAGTTGAAGAGCATATTGCCAATCTGTGCGCAGGTCTCGTTGTGGGCAGTGGAGTTGGGCAACTGGTAGGGACGGCCGAACGACTGGTGCACCTTCTGGATGGAGTCGGGCGTGTAGTTGGTGCCATCGGGCGAAGTGCCATCGTAGAGTGCTCCGCAACCACCGGTGATGTACATCTTGCGATAAGTGAGGTCCTGCCAGATGCTGGTGAGGTTACGCATATACTGCTCATTGCCCGTCTCGGCGATGATGTCGGCCACGCCGGCATAGAGATATGTGGAACGTACGGCATGTCCCATGGCCTCGTACTGCTGGTCGAAAGGCTCACGATCCTGATTGTCGTCGGTGCCGTTCTTTACAAGGCTGCGAATCTGGATAAGCTGCTGGGCAAGATCGAGATAACGCGGATTTCCCGTCTCACGCCACATCTCAACCACACCCATGTAGTGACTGGGGCAGATGGCACAACGGGCGAGTTCGGCAGAAGCCGTCTCGTAGAAGTTGACGAGAAAGTCGGTGGCCTTGACAGCGCAATTGAAGAGCGTGGTCTTTCCCGTGGCACGCTTGTGGACGATGGCAGCCATCATCAGGTGACCCAGGTTGTAGGTCTCGAAGTTGAGACGATTGGCAAAGGCTCCCTTCTCGTCCTCCTTCCCTACGGCGGTGCCGATGATGGTCTGCTGCTTCTTCACCGCGTGACTATCGACGCCCCGATTCATTTCGTCGATGATGACGGGCGTATGGATGTAGCCATCCTCGCGCTGTGCACGGGCTACACGATCGATGAAATGATCCATCAGGCTATCGAGTTCCGGATCGCGGGTGACGGCATAGACGGCAGCCACGCCTTCGAGCCACTTGTACATATCGCCATCGTGGAAAGGAGGGCCCCAGTGCTCATGATCGTCGGCAGGGACTTCGTCGCCGGCAGCGATCTCGAAATTGCGGAAGCCATGCGAGACGGCGGGGTTGTTCCAGGTCTGCCACATCGAAAGCAGCGACGTGCTGCTGAACACGCCGAAACGGTCGCCCCAGAAGCCGCCGGTCCACTGAGTGGCTCCAAGCGGGAGGTTCGACTGGACGGCATGCGTGCTGTGACTGGCGTCGGTGAGCGGTTGGGCGCTGACTGTTGGCTGAGCGCAGAAGAATGCCACAAAAAAGAGGGCAAGGAAGGTGAAGAGGGTGTGCTTAACGTGTGTCATTGTGTGGTGTATTTGTCCCCCAAAAAGGATTGGGGATGATTCTTGAATTGCCATTTATGGTGCAAAGAAAAGCATTTTTCCCGTCTTTTCCAAACTTTTCAGCAGAAAATACCTCATTTTTTTGCTCATTGTGGAAAAAAGGCGTATCTTCGCGCCGAATTAAGGAAATATTTTGGCTAAAACTAACAGCAAGAAACAGGGCAAAAAGCCGAAGAAGGGCGGAAGCCTTCTGGGCAGCATTTTCAAATGGGCATTCAGGTCCGTGATGGCAATGCTGACGGTTGCCTTGTGCATTATCCTCATCGCCTCGGCGTTCAGCGACTACATCAATCCCTCCATCTGGGTGCTGCCATCGTTCCTTGGCATTGCCTTTGGCGTGATACTTGTCCTTGCCGTGGTCTGGTTCTTCGTATTGTTGCTCTTCCGTCGCTGGCACAGCCTGCTGGTGCTTCTGGTCACGCTTGCCATCGTCTTTGTACCCGCATCGCGCTACTGTCCGATGCACCTGAACGGTGGTCCCGAACCTCTGACGAAGACCGAAGAGGGCGTAGAGATTGCGGTGGACAGCCTGCGCGTCTTCTCGTTCAACACGAACATCATGGGACAGACGCACCTGTCGCGCATCAAGGAGCACATTCCCGTGATTGATATTGTAAGGAATTCGGGCGCCGACATCGTCTGCCTGCAGGAGTATGGCTTCACGCTGAAACAAGGCGGGCATACCGAACAGGAACTGCGCGGCGAACTGAAGGACCTCTACCCCTACTACGACTTTATGCCCAACGACCAGCGCAAGGCACTTGGAATAGCCGTCTTCTCGAAGCACCCGATACGCAAGGCCATACGCATCGACAAGCGGAAGAAAGGCTACTTCTCGGCCATGTATTACCAACTGGATGTCAGAGGGCGGACGATGGGACTGGTCAACATGCATCTGCGCAGCAACATGATCGACCCGAAGGACCGCATCCTCTACGACGAGATGATCGAGAAGTTCGAACCCGACTCGCTCGACCGCATCCGAACCGGCATGATGCGAGCACTGGCACAAGCCTACCGCCTGCGTTCGACTGAATCGGCGATGCTCAGGCAGGTGCTGCTCGACCAGCATCCCAATGACATGCCCTTGCTCATCTGTGGCGACATGAACGACACGCCCATCAGCTACTGCTATCAATCGCTGCGTCAAGTGGGCCTCTACGACACGTGGCAGGAAACGGGCTTCGGCCCAGGCATCACCTACAGGGCCCACCACTTCTGGTTCCGCATCGACCACCTGTTGCACAGCAAGCACTTCCGCGCACTCCATTCAAGGGTACGCAAGGACGTGAAACTCTCCGATCACTATCCTGTGGAAGCCACCTTCCAGATACTGCCCCAATGATCTTCAATCCGTACGACATAAATTTTGTGGAAGGGGCGGCATCGGCGGCCTCCTCGCTGTCCTGGGCCCAATTACGGCTCGAGGACAATGCCGTGCTGGTGGTGCTCATCCTGTTGTTCCTTTCCATCGACATTCTCGCCTGCCGCGACAAGAGCGTGATGCGACACCAGCTGGCATGGATCACCGACACGCGCAATGCACGCACCTTCGAATCGGTAGTTGTCATCTACCCCTGGCTCAAGCCGCTGATGCTGCTGCAGATGTTCCTGTTCTTTGGTCTGACGCTCTTCTGCCTCACCGACAATGCGCCTGCCGAACACCTTTTTGCCATCACATCACCGTCATTGGTACAAATTGGCCTGTGCATGTCATTGCTGCCGATATGGTATGTGCTGCAAGGCGTGCTGTTCAACTGGTTCTGCTACCTGCTTGGCATAAAGGAGAAGCGCACCATCATGAACCGCAGTTATCAGGCCGCATTCGTTGTGCTCGCACCCCTGTCGATGCTCCTCTTCATAGGGCTGATTGCAGGATGGATACCATCACAAATAGCACTTGTTTTGCTTTTCGCGGTCTTCATTTTGTCACAATTTTCCTTTATTTTTAGTGGAATTAAGATTTTTTACGACGGTTTTAGCTCATTGTTTCTGATAATTGTATATCTTTGCACGCTCGAAATTGCACCCCTGTGGGTCATTTGGGTTAAATTTACCTCACTGCAAGTATAATGGACATCAAGAATATTCTGGTTTCACAACCCTATCCTACCTCGGACAAGTCACCCTACTTCGACATCCAGCGCAAGTTTGGAGTAACGCTTACCTTCAAGCCGTTGATTCGCGTCGAATCGCTCAGCCCGAAAGAGTTCCGGACACAGAAAATCAGTATCCCCAACTTCACGGCCATCGTCTTCACCTCGAAGACGGCGATTGACCATTTCTTCAAACTTGCCGAGGAACTTCGCGCCAAGCCCAACGAGGAGATGCAGTACTTCTGCCAGACCGAGGCAGTTGCCCTTTACCTGCAGAAGTTCATCGTCTTCCGCAAGCGCAAGGTGCATCACTCCAAGTCGGGCAAGATCGAAGACCTGGCCCTGGTGATGAAGAAGCACAACACCGAGAAGTTCCTGATGCCCGTTGCCGAGGTTCACAAGGACGAGATTCCAGCCTTCACGAAGGCAAAACTCAAGGTTACTCCAGCCGTGATGTACCGCACGGTGAGCATGGAGATCACCTCGGAGGAGATTTCCTCGTACGACATGCTGGTGTTCTTCACACCCTCGGGCATCCAGTCACTCTACGAGAATATGCCCGACTACCAGCAGGGCGATCAGCGCATCGGTCTCTTCGGCCCACTGACTGCCAAGGCTGCCGAGGAACACGGCCTCCGCATCGATGCCAAGGGCCCCACGCCCGAACTTCCATCGATGGCCAGCGTCTTGCAGAAGTACCTCAGCGACCAGGATTAAAGGCCACTCGGATCGTATTTTCAACCAGTTTCCTATGGCTTGGCCAGCCATTGCTTAATCCCATCTGAAGAGTCAGATTCCGATGAAACAATTTACATTACCCAAGCGCGAAAGACTGTATCTGAGAGAATCCATTGACGAACTGTTCGCCAATGGACGTACTTTCGTGGTCTTTCCTTACAGGGTAGTGTATCTGATCAAGAAGGCTGATGCCGAAAACCTGCCTGCCCCCGAGAAGCAGGGACAATGCGCCATCATGACCGTGGCTCCCAAGAAGCGCTTCAAGCATGCCGTCGATCGCAATCACGTGAAGCGTCTCACCCGCGAGGCTTATCGCACACAGAAACTGCCACTCCACGCCGCCCTGGAAAAGACCGGGCAAACGATTGAAGTGGCATTCCTCTATGTTGACAACAAGTTCATCACCTTCGAGCAGACCTACAAGCTGATGGGCAAAGCCATCGGCAAACTGCAGCGCGCCATCCTTGAAACCGCGAAAAACCAGCCATCATGAAATTCATTCTCATCTCACTCATCCGCTTCTATCAGCGGTTCATCTCTCCGCTCACACCGCCTGCATGCCGGTTCACGCCGACCTGCTCGCAATATACGCTCGAAGCCATCCAGAAATACGGTGCCCTGAAAGGCACATGGCTTGGCATCAAGCGCATCTGCCGCTGCCATCCCTGGGGCGGCTCGGGCTACGACCCTGTACCGTAAAGGCTGCGGCCCGATGCCCCAAGATCACAGATTCTTCATCGATAACGACAGACGACCTCGACGCAGATCGACATCCTTGACACGCACCTTGACGTGCTGATGCAGGGAGACGACGGTGTTGGGGTCTTTGACATATTTGTCGGCCAACTCCGAAACGTGCACCAAACCCTGTGTATGCACACCGATATCGACGAAAGCGCCGAAATTGGTGATGTTGGTCACGATACCAGGAAGAACCATACCCACCTGCACATCCTCGAGCGTCTTCACTTCGCTGGAGAACGAGAATTCCTCGAGCTGCTGTCGTGGGTCGCGACCTGGCTTGTCAAGTTCCTTCAAAATATCTTCCAGCGTAGGCAAACCTACACCCGAACCATCGGCCGCAGCGGTGACATATCGCTTGAGGTCGATTTTTTCGCGCAAAGCCTTGCCCTCAGGACCGATGAGGTCGTTGACGTGACAACCCAGATCGCTTGCCATCTTCTCGACGATGGCATAACGCTCGGGATGCACTGCGGAATTGTCGAGCGGATTGTCACCCCCTGCAATGCGCAGGAAGCCCGCCGACTGTTCAAAAGCTTTCGGACCCATACGAGGCACATCCATCAATTGCCTGCGGTTGCTGAATGCACCATGCTTGGCACGATAATCCACGATATTCTGAGCCAACAGCGGGCCGAGACCAGAGATATAGGTCAGCAGATGCTTGGATGCCGTATTGACATTCACACCCACCTTGTTCACACAATTCTCCACGGTCTGGTCGAGGCTCTTCTTGAGTTCCTTCTGATCGACATCCTTCTGATATTGTCCCACACCGATGGAATTGGGATCGATCTTGACAAGTTCGGCAAGCGGGTCCATCAGTCGTCGTCCGATCGAGACGGCACCACGCACGGTGACATCCTCATCGGGGAATTCCTCACGGGCAACCTTGCTGGCCGAATAGATTGACGCGCCATCCTCGCTGACCACGAAGACCTGAGCGCCCTGCAGGTCGAGGCCCTTGACAAACTCCTCCGTTTCGCGCGAAGCCGTGCCATTGCCTATCGAGATGGCTTCAATCTTGTATTTCCTGACCAGATCCTCCACCTTGTTCATCGCGTCGATGAACTGGCTTTTCGGCGGATGAGGATAGATGACGTCATGATGAAGGAGGTTGCCTTCGCGATCGAGGATGACCAGTTTGCAACCCGTACGGAAACCTGGGTCGAGGGCGAGGACACGCTTCTGTCCCAAGGGTGCCGACATCAGGAGTTGTTCGAGATTGCGCACGAAGATGAGGATAGCCTCCTGGTCGGCCTTCTCCTTGGCACTCTGCATAAACTCCGTCTCGATGCCTGGGCCCAGCAGACGCTTGAAGCTGTCGGCGATGGCATCGGCAACGAGCGGCGAAGCTGCCGAACGACTGCTCTTCACATATTGGCGACAGAGCCGGTCGATGCAAAGGCCTTCGTTGCCAGCAATCGACAGACGCAGCACGCCCTCGGCTTCGCCACGACGCATGGCCAGCAGACGATGGCTGGCACAACGCTTCAAGGGTTCGCTCCAGTCGAAGTAATCGCGGAACTTCTGGGCAGCCAGTTCCTCGGCTTCGCTCAATGCCTTCGTACTCTTCACACGCTTCGAGGTGATGACGGCATCGAACTGGAAATTTCGTCTGACGGTATTGCGCGACTGTTCGTCCTCGGCCACCATCTCGGCAATGATGTCCTGCGCCCCCTTGAGGGCTTCGTCGGCACTGGCCACGCCTTTTTCGGCATTGACGTACTGCGCACATTCGAACTCGACATCCCCCTGCGTGGCAGGGCGCTGCTTGAGGTCACCGGCCTGCGACAACAGGAACAGTGCCAAAGGCTCCAAGCCCTTTTCGCGTGCCACCATAGCACGTGTCCTGCGCTTTGGCTTATAGGGCAGATAGATATCCTCGAGTTCGGTGGAATTCCAGCAGTTGTCGATGCGATGATGGAGGGCATCGGTCAGTTTGCCCTGCTCTTCGATTGTGGAAAGTATGGTAACCTTGCGCTTCTGCAATTCACCCAGCTTCTCGTATTGGTCGTAGATGGCGGCAATCTGCACTTCGTCGAGCGAACCGGTCGCCTCCTTGCGATAACGGCTGATGAACGGTATGGTACAACCTGACTCAAGCAGGTCGAGGGTAGCCTTGACCTGCGGCTCGGGAATGCTGAGCGCCTTGGAGATCAACGATGGAAAAATATCTAACATATTCGTAATGATTAAATAAGTCGGGCAATTCTACTTAGCGCTGAAAGTGCTTGGCAGAATGCCGTAGTATTTCTTGAATACCTTGCTGAAATATTTCGGATCGGCAAAACCGCACTTCATGGCCACCTCACGCACCTTCAACCCCTCCTTCAGCAAGGCCTCGGCTTTCTTCAGACGAAGGTCGAGGATGTAATCGGCAGGCGTGACGCTGAATTCACGATGCACAATCGTATAAAGGTTCGTACGGCTCACCTTGAGTTGCGCTGCCATCGTTTCGACGCTGAGACTCTCGTCGGAGAGATGTGCGAGGACAAATTCACGTATGGCCGGACCCACCTTGTCAGACGGCAGTTCGTAGATCGAAGTCGTCGCCTCTGCCTTCTCCTTTTTTTCTGCCGTTCGGGACTTTGGTCGGCTGACCTTTACCCTACTGCGACGCACTCTCACGCGCTTGGTCGGAGCTTCGGATTCAACACCTGGCGCCTCTGCTCCTTTGTCCGATGGCTCTTCCTGCTTCGGTTCTGCAGGATCGGAAGGAGCGGCTGGTGTCGGTGTCGATTCCGGCTCAGTAGGGGCTTCTTTCAAAAAGAAACGCGACAATCGGTCGGCTACCGATTGAAATATGTTCTGATTCTTAGGCTTGTCCTTTTTCATGCAATTTGTAGTGTACAGGTTTTCATCGATGCTTATTCTCAATGTTTTCGGGGACAAAAGTAATAATAAAAATGATAAGTTGAACAAATTTACCCCCTTTTTTTCATTATATATTTAAAAATGTGTAAAAATATTTGCATTTTTGAATTTTCTTTTCTAATTTTGCCGCATCTATGGGCACAGTTCTTTTCAGATCTCCCGCAAAAAGCACGAACACTATTTTAACACAATATTTCTAACCACTCTTAATCTTTAAGCCTATGAAGAAGATTCTAACTTCAGTTTTTGCACTGTTTGTGGCAGCCACCGCTGGCGCACAGACATGGGATGGCGTTGCCGGCACAGCCACCTGGACTGTGGGCAACGAAAACTCAGCCACCCTTTCGGCCGAAATCGAGAACGCTGTGCTCGAGACCAGCCTCAAGGTAGGCACCGACCTCAACGTAAGCACCTACGATGCCACCAGCAATGGAGGCGGCACATTGGCCACCTATCAGCCATCGACGGGCGATCCCGGATGCGTCGAGACCGACATGGTTGAATATACCGTGAAAATGAAAAAGGGCCTGACCTTTACTCCTTCCAACGTTCAGTTCGATGCCGTAAAGCAGGGTACCGACAATGCCTATTTCTCCTGGTCGTATGTCTGCGACGAAGTTGAGAGCGAAATCGTAGCTTATTCCGACCCCAAGAATCAGATTCTTCGCAACAACAACGTCAACATCGATGTGGCTCCCCTCACCCACGACGAGGCCATCACTGCCGAGGGCTGCCGCACCTTCAAGCTGCGCTTCTACATCTCGAATGTGGCCAGCAACAAGAAGATGTCGATCGGCAACATCCGCATCAACGGCACCGTGAGCGGCACGGAGGAAGGCCGTGCATTCACCGACTTCAAGGTTGACTTCCGCTCCGACCCATACACCGTCCTCGTTCCCGAGACAGGTCTGCCCGAAGGCGTTTCCATCACCGGCACCTGGCACGATGCACAGCATGGCTATTCGAACGCTGTGGTTACCGTTCCCGTTGACGGCCCGGTCAAGTTCACCGTAGGCGGTTGCGGATACAGCAACCAGGCTACCGTGGCTGATGCCGAAGGCAACACCCTGGTTACCCTCGACACCCGTGCCGCAGGTTGTGACTCAGGCACCAGCTTCGACCACTTCGTCACCTGGACCTACAACAGCGAGGAGCCCACTACCCTCACCCTCAATCTGGGCGCTTACTGCCCGTTCCTCTACGCCGAGGCTTGCGAGCTCATCCCCATCTGCACCGTTCGCTACTACGACGTCGATGGCAAGACCATCATCGGTGAGGAAGAGGTTGAAGGCGGCTCTGCCCTCAAGTTTGCCTATGGTGCCGAGAACGTCACCGTGGCCGAAGGCTACAAGTTCCGCGGCTGGTTCAACTCCACACAGTCGAGTGCAGTGAAGATTGCCGAAGGCGTTTCCGTTCAGGAGAACCTCAATCTCTATGCCAAGGCTACCGAAATCGAAGTGCCGACCAACACCTCGCGATACATCTACGAGCTCAACAAGGTGAACTTCTACATCGAGGACCACGAGGCCATCTGGAACAACGGTGGTTCATTCCACGACTCTCAGCACGGCTGGTCGTTCGGTGCAGGCAACAGCCTCTCCATTGCCGTAGCCGGCAAGGCCATCATCAGCGTCGGCAACTGCCGCTATTCGGCTGAAGGCGCCGAGGCTACCGTCACCAACGAGGCTGGCGAGACCGTTGCCACCTTCCCCGTACAGGTCGAGAACGATGGCGCCGAGACTACTTTCCAGTACGACAGCGACAAGGCCGACGTCCTCACCATCACCTTCGGTGGCACCACCTACATCCACAAGGTGACCGTCTATAACGTGGTTGACTTCGTACAGTACGACGAAGCTACCGGCTACTACTGCATCCCTGCCAACGATGCCAACAGTTTCCTCATTGCCCTGGCTTCGGCCAATGCTACCGGCAATGCCAAGATCTTCCTGCCCAACGGCAAGTATGACCTCGGCGAACTCGTATTGACCCAGATCTCGGGCAACAACATCTCGATCATCGGCGAATCGATGGAGGGCACCATCCTCGTCAACGCTCCCGCTGTCGAGAACGAGGGCATCGGCACCACCGCTACCCTGCTCAACACTTCCGACAACCTCTATCTGCAGGACCTCACCATCCAGAATGCCCTCGACTACTACAAGTCGGGCAGCGCAGGTCGTGCCGTCTGCCTGCAGGACAAGGGTACCAACACCATCCAGAAGAATGTCCGCATGCTCTCTTACCAGGACACCTACTACAGCAACCGCGCAAGCAACCGCTACTGGGAGGATTCCGAGATTCACGGTACCGTCGATTACCTCTGCGGCGATGGCAACGTGGTCTATAACCGTGTAGCCCTCGTCAATGAGAGCCGCAGCGTTGATCCAGGCAATGGCGAAGATGTCGTTGCAGCACCCAACTGCACCGCTTCTACCGATGCTCGCAAGAACTATGGCTATGTATTCCTCGACTGCACCGTCAAGAGCGAATGCAAGCAGTTCACCTTCGCACGTTCGTGGGGTGGCGAATCGACCTGCTACTGGATCAACACCAAGGTGCTCGACAACTCGCTTGCTGCAAGCCGTTGGACCACCGCAGGTATGAACATTGCCGCCTACTGCTTCAAGGAGTACAACACCACCGATGCCGAGGGCAACGTGACCACTCCTGCTTCGAATGTTGTCAACTTCACCCACAACACCGGAAATCGTGAGTACGAGACCGTCCTCACCGCCGAGGAGGCTGCTGCCCTCACCACCGACAATATCTTCGGTGACTGGAAGCCCGAGCAATATACGGCTCAGTTCGACGCTGTCGACTTCTTCACCGATGGCGAGACCCTCATCTGGGCTCCTGTAGAAGGCGCACCGGCTTATGCTATCGTGAAGGACGGCGCTATCGCTGCAATTCTCGATGCCAACGCCACCAGCTACACCATGGAGGAGGAAGGCACCTATGAACTCCGTGTTGCCAACCTGCGTGGTGGCTTCGGCGCTCCCGCTGCTCCTCAGGATATCGTAAGCATCGAAAGCGTTGAGGTCGCTCCAACTGCCACAGGCATCACCTACAACATGCTTGGCCAGCGCGTCAACAACGCCAAAGGCATCTGCATCGTCGATGGCAAGAAGGTTATGAAGTAAGCCCATTGCATAAATATTCGCTTTTTCGACCGCAACTCCCGCATCGGAGTTGCGGTTTTTGCATATTATATGCAGTTTTCTCCGTCTGAAATGAAGCAACTAAAGATTGCAAAAAGCCACGTTTTTGCGATTATTTGAACAAAAATCAACTTTTTTCGGCATTTAGGCGATTTTTTGCGCGAAAAATTTGGAGCAAATAAAAATATGCTTTATCTTTGCACCGCAAAAAAGCAAAATGATAATTCAATTATTAAAGGTATTGTATTATAAACTGTAAATTTATCAAAGTCTATGGATTCTAAAAAAGTTCTTGAGGATCTGAAACGCAGATTTCCTAACGAGCCCGAGTACCATCAGGCAGTCGAAGAAGTTCTTTCCACCATCGAGGAGGCCTACAACAAGCACCCCGAGTTTGACAAGGTAAACCTGATCGAGCGTCTTTGCATCCCCGATCGCATCTATCAGTTCCGCGTCACCTGGATGGACGACAAGGGCAACATCCAGACCAACATGGGTTACCGCGTGCAGCACAACAACGCCATTGGCCCCTATAAGGGTGGTATTCGTTTCCACAAGTCGGTGAACCTCGGTATCCTGAAGTTCCTTGCCTTCGAGCAGACCTTCAAGAACTCGCTCACAACCCTTCCTATGGGTGGTGCCAAGGGTGGCTCTGATTTCTCTCCCCGTGGCAAGTCCAACGCTGAGGTGATGCGTTTCTGCCAGGCTTTCATGCTTGAACTCACCCGTCACATCGGTCCAGATCTCGACGTTCCTGCAGGCGACATCGGCGTAGGTGGTCGTGAGGTAGGCTACATGTTCGGCGCTTACAAGAAATATACCCATCAGTTCCAGGGCGTGCTCACCGGCAAGGGTCTCGAGTTCGGCGGTTCTCTCATCCGTCCTGAGGCAACCGGTTACGGCAACGTTTACTTCCTCTGCGAGATGCTGAAGACCCGTGGTCTCGAGCTCAAGGGCAAGACCGTCCTCATCTCTGGTGCAGGCAACGTAGCTCAGTACACAGCCGAGAAGGTTCTCCAGTTGGGAGGCAAGGTGCTCACCATGTCCGATTCCGATGGTTACATCTACGATCCCGATGGAATCGATCGCGAGAAGCTCGACTACATCTTCGACCTCAAGCAGGTACAGCGCGGCCGTATCAAGGAGTATGTTGAGCAGTATCCAACAGCCAAGTATGTCGAGGGTAAGAAGCCATGGTTTGAGAAGGCCGACATCGCTCTGCCATCTGCTACCCAGAACGAGATCAACGAGGAGGCTGCCAAGGCGCTCGTAGCCAACGGTGTCATCGCCGTATCCGAGGGTGCCAACATGCCTTCTACTCCCGAAGCCATCAAGGTCTTCCAGCAGGCAAAGATCCTTTACTCTCCAGGCAAGGCTGCCAACGCCGGTGGCGTATCGGTATCCGGCCTCGAGATGTCACAGAACTCCGAGCGTCTCTCTTGGACCAAGGAGGAGGTTGATGCCCGTCTGCACACCATTATGGAGACCATCCATGCTAACTGCGTGAAGTATGGAACGGAACCCGATGGCTACATCAACTACGTCAAGGGTGCCAACGTGGCCGGCTTCATGAAAGTCGCCAAAGCTATGATGGCACAGGGCGTATTCTAAAAAATTAAATTCTTCTCTACTCAGAAACTACTCATTTATATAACGACGGCTGCCCCAGATGGAGCAGCCGTTTATCTTGTGTGTGACAGGGACCAGGGAAGAAGGTCGTTATTTCTTTATGGCATGTGTGCCGAGGGCGGGGCAATACTCATTCTCGCCCGTCCCTTCGAGGCTATCGGTCTTGGCCGAAAGGTTGTCGAGCATATTGATGACCACAGCCTCCTGCAGGCAGGGAACCACGGGCGAACCGAATTCCTTCTCGCCATGATGCGCCAGCACGCAGTGGATGAGGCACTTCACCTCCTCCTGTTCGATGCCTGCCTTCTCAAGCACATGCTGCAAGGTGTAGGCCGAGATGTAGATATGTCCCAGCAGGTACATATCCTCCTGCGTCTCGCCAGCCTGGTTGTATTCGCGCAGTTTGCCATAGTCGTGGAAGAGGATGGCAAGGATGCAGCGCTCGATCTTGATCGGATAAGGCAGGCAGGGATAAAGACCTTCAAGCATATGGAGCATCTGATAGGTATGCGTTGCCAAACCTCCGGGGAAAGCGTGGTGCATACCCGAAGCGGCAGGCCATTTGTCGTACTTGTCGTAGAGTTTGCTGCCCCATTCGGTGATGATGGACTTCAACTTCTCATCACTGCAGAAACCGAGCAGATTCTCGAGGCAGGTGTCCCAGTCCGAGCGTTTCGTGGGCCTTGGAATCAGATGGTACAAGGGATGTGATTCACCTGCAAGTTGCCCGACACGCATGTCGTTGGCATTGGCCGACTTCTTGCCGTTGCGGTCCTGGATATTCATGAAGTACACGAGTTGTCCCACCTGCGGACCCATCTTGGGGCTGCAGTCCCACACGGCAAGGTTGATGGTCTCCTTCTCGTTCGCAATCTTGAATTGTGCAAATGGAGTATTGTTCTTTGTCATTCCATCGGCACGGCTGAGTGTAATGTATTCTGTTGCCATAGTGTTCGTATAAATTTCTGCAAAGATAGGAACTTTTCGTAGAAAATGCAAATTTCCGCGTGCTTTTTTTGTCATTTGCACAAAAATCGTTATCTTTGCACCCACATATAATGGTAACTATGATTCGAAAAGCATTTCTTAATTATCTCCTCGCCGCAGCGATGTTGTCCATCGCTGTGCTGCCCCTTTCGGCCCAGAAGCGTGCCCTCACCATCGACGACATCATGGAGTGGCAGCGCATCACCCACCGTGCCATCACCAACGATGGCCAGTACAGCCTCATCGTGCACGAACCCTGGCGCGGCGATGGCGACAAGACCGCCAAGGTCAAGGATTATCCCGGCGATGCCACCGCCCTGCTCTTCGATGCACAGGGCCAGCAGATCGAGACCTTCTTCCCCATCAATGGCTTCTCGTTCACCCAGTCGTCCAGATATCTTCTCGTCAAGACGCACGAGACCGAAGCCGTGAGCAATGCCCGTGCCCTGAAGGAACAGAATGCAGGCGACGACAAGGCGAAGAAGGACAAGAACACCCCACTCGACACGCTTTTCATCTATAATCTGGCAACACGTACCGCCGAACGCATCGACTCGCTGCGCAACTACAAGATTGCCGACCAGGCCGATTGGCTGGCCTATCAGCTCAAGGCCAAGGACAGCACGCTCTATGTGCGCCTCATCGCCGACAGCACGGTTGCAAAAACGTTCGAACACGTTGACAGTTACGGTTTTTCGAAGAAAGGTCAGACGCTCTATTTCACCACGCTCCAGTCCGGCAAGCCCGACACCTGCCGCCTCTATATGCTCGCCCTGCCGACAACGATTGTGAAGAAGAAGGGTGCTGCGATAACCTGCCCCGATGCCATCCTCGTCAAGGAAGGCATCGGACAGAAGCCCGAAGGCATCACCCTCAGCGAAGACGGTTCGAAGCTCGCCTTCCTCTGGGGGACCACCGACAAGAAGCAGCCGAAGGGCACAGGTCGCCAGCTCTGGATGGCCACCACCAATGGCGAAGTCCGCCAACTCTCCGACAGCATCAACGACGCCTTCCCCCAGGGCTTCGTGCTGAGTCCCAACGGCAAGCTCAACTTCTCGAAGGACGGCAGCCGCCTCTTCTTCGGCACAGCTGCTGCTCCCCGTCAGGCCGACACCCTTACCCTCAGGCGCGACCGTCCCGATGTGCAGATCTGGAGTTGGGACGAACCTGTGCAATACACCGTGCAGTCCTATCAGAAGGACAGCGAAAGCAAGCGCACCTTTATGGCCGTCTGTCATCTTGCCGACGGACGTATCGTCCAGCTTGCCGACAGCCTCTATCCTAGCCTTGCAGGTGACCACGATGCCAACGGCCGCTACGGTCTGCTCTCCAACTCGAAGCCCTACTCCCTCAGTTCGATGTGGGAGGGAATGACGCGTCGCGACTACGCCATCGTCGATGTCACCACGGGCGAACGTCGCACAGTCTCTGAGGCCGACTACACCACCTACCGCATCTCCCCCTTGGGCCACTACGCCTACGGATACAACCTCACCGACAGTTGCTGGTACACCATCGAACTGGCTACGGGCCTGCGTCGGCGCATCACCACGCCACAGACCTTTGCCGGCTGGGACGAGGAGGACGACCACCCCGACTACCCCGAGCCTTATGGGGCAGCAGGCTGGCTCAACGACGACGAGACGCTGCTCCTCTACGATCGCTACGACATCTGGAGCATTCCGGCCAAGGGTGGCACACCCACCCGACTGACGCTCGACGGACGTGAGCAGAAGCGCCAGTACCGTCTGCTGCGCCTCGACGAGGAGAAGGAACGCGATGGCCTCCAGCCCAAGGAAATACAGATGCTGCGCACCTTCGACGAGACGACCAAAGGCACGGGCTACTTCAGCACCACCTTCCAGCGTCCCGCCAGGCCCCTTGCCCTCCACTGCGGCAACTTTATGCTCGGCACCCTGCCCACCAAGGCCAAGGATGCTCCCGTCATCCTCTGGACCGAAAGCACCTTCGAACATTATCCCGACGTGCGTCGCACCGACCTCAATGCCCGGAACTTCGCCTTCCGTCAGACCGTCCGACTCACCAACCTCGAAGCCCAGCAGGAGCCTTTCCTCTGGGGCACGGCCGAACCCATCCAGTGGACCAGCTACAAGGGCATCGCCCTCGAAGGTCTTCTCTTCAAGCCTGCCAACTTCGACCCCAACCGGAAGTATCCGCTCATCGTCTATTACTACGAGCGCAACAGCGAGACGCTCTTCGACTACCGCATGCCCGCGCCTCAGCGCTCGATCTGCGACTTCCACACCTTCACCAGCGACGGCTATCTCATCTTCGTGCCCGACATCCGCTACACCGACGGTCATCCCGGCGAATCGGCCTACGACTGCATCCTTTCGGGCCTCGACAAGGTGGAGAGCCTGGGCTTCGTCGATAGCCGTCACATCGGCACCTGCGGACACAGTTGGGGTGGCTATCAGAGCGCCTACCTCGCCACGCGCACCAATCGCTTTGCAGCCATCGAGAGCGGCGCTCCCGTGGTCAACATGTTCAGCGCCTACGGCGGCATCCGCTGGGGTTCCGGTCTGGCACGCAGTTTCCAGTACGAACATACCCAGAGCCGCCTCGGCACCACGATGTGGGAACATCCCGAGATCTATGCCGAAAACAGTTCGCTGCTTCGCATGGACAAGGTCAACACCCCCATCCTCATCATGCACAACGACCAGGACGGACACGTGCCGTGGTACCAGGGCATCGAGATGTTCGTGGCCCTCAAGCGCCTCGGCAAGCCTGCCTGGCTCCTCAACTACACCGGCGAACCCCACTGGCCCGTCCGCATGGCCAACCGCAAGGACTGGTGCATCCGCATGAAGCAGTTCTTCGACCATTATCTCAAGGACGCTCCCGCACCCCGCTGGATGTCCGAAGGCGTCCCCGCCGTCGATGCAGCTTATGAATTAGGATACTAAGGGATTTTAAGGGATTCTTAGGGAATTTAAGGGACGATTGCTTCTTGGGTCCCATTCTCAACAGGTGCTTCTCTCGAACGTGACCGAACGGGAACAAGGTAACGTCCCCTAATATCCCCAAATATCCCTTATTATCACTAGTTAAACAGAAAGTAACGTCCCCTAATATCCCTTAATATCCCCAAATATCCCTTATTATCCCTAAATATCCCTGTGCTCCAACTTCAAGACACCAACTTCACCGAACTCATGCAGCGCCGCATCTGCAACGTGCTGATTGTGGCCAATCCCTACGATGCCTTCATGCTCGAAGACGATGGCCGAGTCGATGAAAAGATTTTTGCAGAATATGCTCGCCTGGGACTTCGCTTCCCGCCCCGCTTCATCAAGGCTTCGTCGCTCGACGAGGCCGAGCAGCGTATCGAAACCAACGACATCGACCTCGTCATCGTGATGCCTTCGCGCACAGCCGATGCACAGGAGGAGGATGTCTTCGAGATTGCCAAGACCATCAAGCTCGAGCACAACAACATCCCCATCGTCGTGCTCACCCCCTTCAGCCATGGCATCACGGCACGCATGCAGGACATCGACCTCTCGCTCTTCGAATACGTCTTCTGCTGGCTGGGCAACACCGAACTGCTGCTCACCATCATCAAGCTGCTCGAGGACAAGATGAACCTCGAGCACGACGTCGAGGCTGGCGTGCGCATGATCCTGGTGGTCGAGGACAACATCCGTTTCTATTCGTCCATCCTCCCCAGTCTCTATCAGTTCGTGCTCAAGCAGAGCCTCGAGTTTGCCACCGAGGCCCTCAACGCCTCGCTCGAGACGCTGCGCATGCGTGGTCGTCCGAAGATTGTGCTGGCCCGCAACTTCGACGAGGCTTGGGACCTCTACAGCCGGTTCAAGGACAACACCCTCGGCGTCATCTCCGACTGCCGTTTCCCCCTCCATCCCGTCCAGGGCGCCAATCCCACCGATGACGAGAAGGACGCACGCGCCGGCTTCCGGCTGCTCGACACCATTCGTGCCGAGGACCCCTATATGCCCCTCATCATGGACAGCGCCGAGAGCGAGAACCTCGAGGAGGCCGACCGCAAGGGCTACTACTTCATCGACAAGAACTCCAAGAAGATGGACGTCGATCTGCGCGACATCGTGCACAATGCCTTCGGCTTCGGAGACCTCGTCTTCAACATCGAGGACCCCACCTTCCCCGGGCAGCCCGAGTTCAACACGCAGCTCCACGTCCACAACCTGAAGGACCTGCAGGACAACATCCTCTCCATCCCGAAGGAGAGTCTGATGTACCACGTCATGCGCAACAACGTGTCGCGCTGGCTGGGTTCGCGTGCCCTCTTCCCCGTGTCCGACTTCCTCAAGCGCATCACGTGGGGCCGTCTGCAGGACGTCGAGGCACACCGCCAGTGGATCTTCGAGGCCATCGTCGCCTATCGTCGCATGAAGAACCAGGGCGTGGTGGCAGTGTTCCAGCGCGGACGCTTCGACCAGTATTCCAACTTTGCCCGCATCGGCGATGGCTCGCTCGGCGGCAAGGGACGCGGCCTCGCCTTCCTCGACCACCTCATGAGCCGGCACCCCGACCTGCAGGACTTCCGCACCGAACGCTTCCTGAGCCATGTCCGATTCGACGAAGCCACGCAGGAACTGCAGCAGCAGGCCCGTGTGTGCATCCCCAAGACTGTCGTGCTCTGCACCGACGTCTTCGACCAGTTCATGGACGAGAACCAGCTCTATCCCCTTGCGCTGAGCAATGCGCCCGACGAAGAGATCTTCGCAGCTTTCCTGCGCGGACGTATGCCGCAGCGTCTGCTCGGCGACCTCGAGGCGTTCCTCGAAGTGGTCAAGGGCCCCATCGCCGCACGATCCTCATCGCTGCTCGAGGACTCGCACTACCAGCCTTTTGCCGGTGTCTATTCCACCTACATGATCCCGAGTTCGAGCGACAAGTACCAGCGTCTGGCGATGCTGGCCGATGCCGTCAAGGCGGTCTATGCCTCGGTGTTCTACCAGGGGTCGAAGGACTACATGACAGCCACCAAGAACGTCATCGACCAAGAGAAGATGGCGGTCATCCTGCAGGAGGTTGTCGGTCAGCAGCATGGCACACGCTTCTATCCGCACATCTCGGGCGTGGCACGCAGCATCAACTACTACCCCATCGACGACGAGAAGGCCGAGGAGGGCACCGTCTCGCTGGCCTTCGGTCTCGGCAAGTACATTGTCGATGGCGGCACATCCTTGCGCGTCAGCCCCTATCATCCCGCCAACGTGCTTCAGATGAGTGAGATGGAGTTTGCCCTGCGCGACACGCAGAGCACCTTCCTGGCGCTCGACATCCCCGCCGTCACCGAATCGGGCGACATCCCGCCGCTCGAGTTCAAGCCCGACGATGGCTTCAACCTCAAGAAGTGGCCCGTGCGTGCAGCCGATGCCGATGGCACGCTGCCGCCCGTCTGCTCGACCTACGACCCGATGGACCAGTGCATCTACGATGGCTATTACGAGGGCCGAAACCGCAAGATCATCAGCTTTGCCGGAGTGCTCCACAACGGGCTCTTCCCCCTCCCCGAACTCATGCAGAAGGTGCTGCAGTACGGACAGGAGGAGATGCGCCGACCTGTCGAAGTCGAATTTGCCGTCGATCTCACCTCGAGCGAAACGGGCACCTTCTATCTGCTCCAGATTCGTCCGATGGTCGATAACAACATGAAGCTCGACGAGGACCTCACCAGGATCCCCGACGCCGAGTGCCTGCTACGTTCGCACGCCGCCATCGGCCACGGCATCATTTCCGACGTGCAGGACATCGTCTATGTCAAGACGTCCGAGGGCTACAGTGCCAGCCAGAACCCCGCGATTGCCGAGCACATCGAGCAGATCAACCGCAAGCTGCTTGCCGACGACCGTCATTGCATCTACATCGGCCCGGGACGTTGGGGCTCGTCCGACCCCTGGTTGGGCATTCCCGTCAAGTGGCCCAATATCTCTGCCGCACGCGTCATCGTCGAAGCAGGTCTCGACAACTTCCAGGTCGATCCCTCGCAGGGCACCCACTTCTTCCAGAACCTCACCTCGCTCGGTGTCTCCTATCTCACCATCAATGCCTTCAAGGGCGACGGCCTCTTCGACGAGGCACGTCTCAACGCCCTTCCCGCTGTCGAGGAGACCGACCTCGTCCGTCACGTCCGTCTCGACTCCCCGCTCACCATCAAGGTCGATGGCATCCATCGTGAGGCTGTGGTGATGCTATGAAGCATCACTTCTCTAGAGCATAATAACGCACTAAAAAGAAACTTCCATTGAGCGGCCAGAACTCGTTCAATGGAAGTTATATCTTTGGATTTTTTTATTTTTTGGCAAATTATTTGTTTGGAAAAAGTTTTTTCGTATTTATTTAACTGGATGGCCATAGTTTAGATGAATAATTATTCACCAGCAGAAAAAGCGAAAATCCTATATTAAGAGAATGTCCCCCAGCGAACGTTGGGGGAGATTGCTTAACTTCCTGACTTGATAGTTTATTTTCGTAGCAAGCATTATCTCGGCCGTCAAAGTGCTTGCTCCGTTCGAAGAATGACCTTTTTTGGCCAAGATTGGTTATGCCGCGATAGAATAAAGCACTCTTTCGGCCGTCAGAGTACTTGCTCCGTTCGAAGAATGACCATTCTTGGCCAAGATTGGGTATTCCGCGGTAGAATAAAGCACTCTGTCGGCCGTCAGAGTATTTGATCCGTTCGGAGAATGACCATTCTTGGCCAAGATTGGGTATGCCGCGATAGAATAAAGCACTCTTTCGGCCGTCAGAGTATTTGCTCCGTTCGGAGAATGACCATTCTTGGCCAAGATTGGGTATTCCGCGGTAGAATAAAGTACTCTGTCGGCCGTCAGAGTGCTTGCTTCGTTCGAAGAATGACCTTTTTTGGCCAAGATAGGGTATGCTGCGATAGAATAAAGCACCCTGTCGAACAACAGAGTGCTTTATATGATTAGGGACATCAATCCGTGGGATTCCACTGCATGAACCAGCGCTTCTGGTCCTCGTAGGGCATGTTGAAATAACGTGCCTCCTTGTCGAGAGCGTGCATCTGCTGCATCTCTTCGTAGCTCAGCTCGAAGTCGAAGACCTCGATGTTCTCCTGGATGTGGGCGGGATTACATATCTTCGACAGTTGTGAACATGAAATTGGACTCGCGGCGCTTGATGAGCCACTTGCCATCCTGCTTCACATAGGTGTCGTGATAACGTACGCCGCTCTGGTTTCGCTTGCCATTGCCGATGAGTGTCACGAAGCAGTAGGAGATGCCTGTGGCCGTATCGCCGTCAATCTCCACCGTCTGCTGTCCATTCAGGTGATAGACCACTTCGAACAGAGCAAGATAGTCGGCGAAGGCTTTGCCGATCTGCTCCTTGCCTTTCGATACAAACACATTCTCGCCATTCTTTGAGTGCACTTCGGCATCGTCGGTGAACAAGTCCATCTGCGACTTGACATCCTTCACGTCAGCGAGGTTGGAAAACGTATCCACGAGTCTCTTCAGTGCCAGCTGGTCTTCGGTCTGTGCACTTGCCCATGTCGTGGTCATCAGAGCCAACAGGATAAACAGAATCTTTTTCATAATTTTCTTTTTTTATCGTGATGAATTATTAGATGAATTTAGATGTTCTTGATGAATTTGGCGGGATTGCCGCCCACGATGGTGTTTGGAGCAACGTCCTTGGTAACAACAGCGCCGGCAGCTACTACGGCATTCTCGCCGATGGTCACACCAGGCAGGATGATGGCACCTACGCCGATCCATGCATTGCGGCAGATGTGGACGGGCTTGCAGCGAAGCACCATGCGGTTCTGGAAGTCGTGGTTGTCGGTGACGATGCGCACGTTGGGACCTATCATCACACTATCGTCGATGGTGATGCCGCCTGCAGCCATACAGGTGAGCGAATGGTTGACAAACACGCCTCTGCCGATCTTCATCTGACAGGCGAAATCGATCTGCAACGGGGGCATCAGATAGCTGGTCTGGTCGAGGCTGCCATTGAAGAGCGTCTCCTCGAGCGGACGAATCTGCTCGGGCATGGGTGCCGTCGTGTTGATCTTGAAACAGATGTTTGCGCAGTCGGTCATGTGCTTGATTGCCTCTGCATATTCGGGTGTCGCCATGTTGACATCGGCACCTGAGCGAAGTTGTCCGAAAATGTTCATATTATCAAATTATTAATTGTTAATTATTAATTGTTAATTGATTTTGACGGTGCATAGGTACGGCAAAAAAGGCAATCTGTTGTTACCCAGATTGCCTTCATAGTTTCCAATATTACGGAAAGTGTTATTTTTGACGATATTCCGAGGGAGGGATGTGGACATGATAGTCGGCGATGAAGTCGGAGGGCATCCGTCCATCGGCCGTCGTGCTGATAAGATTGCAACCGTAAAGTAATTCCATAATCGTTGATGTTTTATTTGACCGAAGCGCAACGTGCCTCGTAGAAGTCGCGGAAGTCGCTCCAGCGGTAATAGGGATAATTTGTGGTGGGCACAGGCAGACTGGCTTCGCAACCATTGAGGAGGCACTTGACGAGCACATCGTCCGCTCCACCCTTGCCGCGATAGAAGATGAGCTGGATGTTGCTGGCCTTGCAGGTGTTCCAGTTCTGGTAGCAGTTCTTCACCTCGTAGGGATCCTCGGGATCGCGGTCGGCGCCATTGATGCCCATCAGGACGGTGAGGGGACCGATGCAGGTGTCGTGTCCGAAACGCAGGTCAGCCACGCGCTTCACACGGCCCGAGATGACGGCGTCGGCCTTGGCGATGATGTCCTCGAGGATGGGGATCATCTCGTATTGCGGACCGAAGACCCACGAATAGGAGCCGAGGTTGGAAGCCTCCCATTCGCCGACTAACTCCTCGTCGCTGACGATGCCGTCCATCATACCCTCGTGTCCGATGCTGGGCAGTGAGGTGTAGAGGTTGAGGAGTTCACTGCCGATGCGCCCGGCATTGCCCTTGAGGCCCTCGGTGCTGGTGAAGACGCGGGAAGTGATGTCCTGGCGCAAGGTGCTCTCGTGCTTGAACTGGTCGCGATGCTGTTCGAAGCGCGGACGAACTCTCGGGAACTCACGTCGGGCAGGATTCTGCCTGTCGGTGGGCACCACGCCATCGAGCGTGAAGCGCGACGACTGTTCGCGTATCTCGAGCTTGGGATTGCATTGGACGAGTTCCTGGCAGAAGGCCGACATGCTGATGACGCAACGTCCCGACAAGGAGGAGATGGCAAGCACGTCACCACCCCTTTTGAACACCTCGGGGAAACGGTTGTACATGGTGCGTGCGATGCCCTGGTGCTGCTGCCAACCCACTTCGGTGAGTTCGCTCACACCCGTCATCAGTTCGTCCTTGACGGCCATGAAGCTGTCGCAGAACTTCTCGCCGCGCGGCGTGAGCTGATGCTGCTGGCGTGCCGTGGTGAGCAGCGTGTCGAGGTAATGGTAGAGATGGTCGCTCCAATAGTAGCGCGAGCCATGACGTGCGTAATGGCTGATGTAGAATGCCTTGTAGCCCTTGGGGGCCTTGGTGAGTCGGACGTCCTCCTGCCTGTAGGGATAGTCGTTGCCATACGCCTTGCGCGGATTGGCCTTGAGCTGGTCGAGGGGGGAAACACCCTGCGCCTCCATCGTGAGGGCAAGGAGACTGAAAAGGAAAAGAATGAAGAACTTTTTCATGGAGGTAATATTTATAAAAGGAAAAATGACGGGGCGAAGCTCATTGCTTCACCCCACGATATATTTGCTGCCCGGAAGCAGCGAGATGAGCCAGGTTACCAGCGCACTGCACGCGTAGGTGAGCATCGCGATGACCGGGATGGCAAGCCATACGGGAAGCGATGGATGAGCCACGTCGCCAGCGATGATCCACTCCGAAATCGGGATGAGGAAGAAGATGTGCATCAGGTACATGCCGAAGGTCAGCTTGCTGATGCGCGTGATCCAGGCGGGAGCCTCCTGGATGCAGGAGAAGAGCAGGAATGCACCGAACGTGGTGATGAGGACGTTGAGCGTACAGAACTCCCACGACCATTCAGCCATCGGGGTATCCAGCATCTGTCCGGGAACGCCTTTCCACCAGAAGCTCCATGCCGTGAACGCAGCACCGAAGAGGAAACACAGGCTACCCACCTTGATGCGCTTCGAGCGTGACCAGTCGAGGTGCACACGGATGTAATGCGCCAACACCAGGTAGCCCAGATAGCCCGAGCAGTACCACAATGCGGAGAAGTTGTTCCAGAAGCATTCGCCCCACAGTTCAGGCGACACGAAGCGATGGAGCCAGGGAATGAGCGTCGAGAAGGCGAAGATGCCGAGGAACGTCAGTTCGTCCTTCGCGCTGGCCTTTTCGAGCCAGGGCGACACCACGGGGATGATGAGGTAGATGCTGATGAGTGGGTACATGAACCACAGATGGCCCGCGATGGGCGGGAAGTTGAAAGGCACCATCTTCAGGTCGTGCAAGGCCTGTTCCTGCGTTGTGCCTCCCCAAGCCAAAGGCAGCACGGCATAGAGCAGCAGGAAGCACACAAAGGGTGGCAGGATGCGCAGGAAGCGCCGGCGATAGAACTGTCCCATGGTCATGCCTTCGCGCATCGGAACGAGCAGGAAGGCCGACACGATCATGAACAGTGGCACGGAGATACGCCCGAAGAAACCATCATAGATGGATACCCACAGGCGGTTGCTCTCGTTGGCCAGCATCGTATAGGCATCGTGGTCAACGTAGAAACATTCACTCGCGTGGACGACCATCACCAGAAAGCAGGCCACCACGCGGATGTAATCGACAAAGGCAATACGGGGAGAAGGAGTTTTCAATTAACAATTAACAATTAATAATTAACAATTAAGCAGGGCGTCTGCCAAGGCTTCGAGCTGGGGGATGTCTGCCTCCTTCATCGACGACTTGATGGTCACCATAGGCTCGACGATCCTGACGTTCTTCATCGGTTCGAGCAGGGCCTTCATCGCCTTGCCTGCCGAAGGAGCCCAGCTGCCGTTCTCCACGATGGCAACGGTGCGGTTCTGATAGGCCTTCATCTGCAACTTCCAAAGGAAGAAGTGCATGGGTGGGAAGACGTCGGCATCGTACGACGAAGCGCAAACCACCAGCTTGCCCAAACGGAAGGCATCCTCGATGGCCTCGGCCATATCGTCGCGGCAGAGGTCGGCGACAGCCACCTTGCCTGCACCCTTTGCCTGCAGGATCTCGGCAAGCTTCTCGGCCACCTTGGCGGTGTTGCCATGGATGCTGGCATGAGCCACCAGCACACCCTTGGTCTCGACGTCGTACTTGCTCCAGATGTTGTAGAGACGCAATGCCTCGGCCAGCTTCTCACCGGTGAGGATAGGGCCATGCAATGGGCAGATGGTCTCAATGTCGAACTTGCCGGCCTTCTTGAGCGCGGTGCTGACAGGAGCGCCATACTTACCGCAGATGTTGAAGTAGTAGCGACGAGCCTCGCATGCCCAGTCGTCGGGATCGGCATCCTTCACGCCAAACTTGCCGAATGCATCGGCCGAGAAGAAGACCTTCTCCTCGGGGCACCAGGTCATGATGACCTCGGGCCAATGCACCATCGGAGCGGTGATGAACTGCAGGGTGGTCTGACCCAACGAAAGCACATCGCCTTCCTTCACGGCCTTGGTGCCAGCGGCATCGAACTTCTCGTCGAACTGAGCAGCAAACTGCAGGGCCTTGGCCGAAGCCACGATGACTGCCTCGGGATAGCGGGCACGGAATGCGCCCACCGAACCACTGTGGTCGGGCTCGTAATGCTGGGCGATGAGGTAGTCGGGCTTGCGGCCGTCGAGGGCCTTCTCGAGCATGTCGAGCCACTCGTCGGTCTTGCGCTTATCGACGCTATCCATCACGGCAACCTTCTCGTCGAGGATAACGAAACTGTTGTAACACATGCCTTCCGGCAAATCATACTGGCTCTCGAAGAGCTCCAATTCGGGATCGTCACACCCGATGTACTTGATCTTGTTGGTCATATTTTTTGGGGGGTAATTGTTTTTATAGTGGCTATAGTATTTATAGTGACTATAGGAAATATTGGTACTATTATTATAAGCAAGGCAGCGCGCGGAGGTGTGCCTCGATGGTCTTGCCCAAGCGGATGTGGCCGGCATTGTTGGGATGCAGGCGGTCGTAGCGAACAGTCTCGGGCTTCGCCTCAGGCTCGGCGAAGTACACGCCGTGCTCAGGTTCCATCGGGAAGAGGCCCGAGTCGCGATAGAGGTCGATGCAGGGCACAGCCCAATACTGGCAAGCCTGGCGCAGCACTTCCATATACTCCTCGATGTAGTGTCCCTGCACGTTGGTGAAGTCCTCATCGGGCTGCACGTTGAACTTATTGTTGGCAGGATCGCTGAAGTTGGCATAGGCACGATGGATGGGCGTCATCACGATAATCTGCTTGGTCGGGTAGTTGTGCTTGAGCCAGGAGAGACACATGTTGATGCGGCCGCAGAAGGTCGTGTCGTTCATACACCACTCGCGATGACGGGCAGCCACCATCTTGCCGTTGCGGTTGCAGATGGTATCGCGTTCGGTGAAGAATTGGCCGATGGGGATGCCGTGGTTATAGTCGTTGGTGCCAGCCCAGATGAAGATGGCATCGATGGTGGTGCTGTCGGTCTGCTGCATCAGCTTCGCCTTCTCGAGTATCTGGTGCCACTGGTGGCCGCTTCGGGCATAGACGCGCGGCTCGATGCCGAGCGAATCGCGCAGGTAGTCGTAGTAGTGGTAATTGGCGGCACGATTGTTGGGGTCGGTCATCGAATCGCCCAGGAAGGCGCAACGCTTGCCTTGCCACTGTGCCATGCAGGCAAATGCAGTAAAAAGGCAAAAGAGTAGGGTCAAAAGATTCCTTTTCATGTCAATATTCTATCTTGTTACAAATGCTATTTGTCAATAAGCGGTGCAAAGATAATCATTTTGTTTGCTCTCTCCAAATTTTTCGGGGGAAAAAATGAAAATCTTTGGAAATGTGTAATACAGGGGCTGACAAAATCTTTGGAAATGTGTAAAAACAAAAAACACGACACCTTCGGATGTCGCGTCTTCATTGATTTTTACTAATATTATAAATGTATCAAAGCGCTTGGAAGGCCGTCACACCTGGCTCCCACGAAGCAGGGACCTGTAAGGCTGCGAAGACGAATGGTGGCTCGACCATTGGCAGCCTGGATGCGACGAGAGCCTGTGGCGGTGCCCTGGTTGACGAGCAATTCGCCATCGCCGGCAATCGAGAACTCAATCCAGTCGCTGCTATCGAGACAACGGATGCCATTGGCATCGTAGAGCTGGGCCTCTATCAGGTCGGGGGCAATGCGCGTGAGTCGCACTTCGGCAGGCTTTCCCCAATGTGCGGTCTGATATTCGAAGGTGATTTCGTCGGACAGATCCTTGGCGACGGCCTTGATGGTGTTGGTGCCTCGTTGCAGGACGACGCTCCAATGGAAGCCCTGGGCGGGATAGTCCTCGATGTTGCGCTTTCGTTTGCCTACCGACTGGCCATTGACAAAGAGCTCCACCTCGGGCTGATTGGAATAGACGAGGACCTCACGGGGTTCGCCTTCCTCGCCCCAACGCACAGGCCAGGAATGTCCGTAGATATGGAGCATCGGCTGGCTTGCCCAATAGCTTTGGAACACGTAATAACTCTCCTTGGGCGTGCCATCGCGCTGCACGACGCCCTTCTGGTTGACGTAAGGAATAGGATTCAAGGGACGCAGCGGGGTGCAGAAATCCTTGAAGGTCCAGAATGCCGATCCCGTCAGGTTGGGCATCCTGGCCTGTTCCTTCAGATGCCAGTCGAAGAGACGGACGATGTAGCTCTCCGACCAGTCGCCTTTCTTGTCACCGACCTCGATGTCGAATCCCGACTCGGCGTGTCGGCCCGCATGACTATCGCCTCCCCATTCGGCATGCAGGAAATGGGGGAAGCGGGCGATGGCAGCCTCTTCCATCTCGCAATAATCGGTGAAGCTTCGGCTGTACCAACCTGCCCAAATCGACGGCGAATAGATATCGACGATGTCGGCACAGAAGTCGCAGCGACGAATGACCGTCTTTCGCTGGGGATCGAGCTGATGAGCGTGATCGTTGAGCGAAGTCATCAGCGAACGGATACCCACCGTATCGATGACGGTAGAGAAATCGCCCGGCCAGTCATTTTCGTTGCCGAGTCCCCAGAGGATGATGCTCGGATGATGACTATGCTGAGTTATCATGTTTTCGAGCATCCGATGAGCCTGCTGCTGATATTCTTCTCCCCCTACTCCACCACGACACCAGGGAATCTCTTCCCACACGAGAATGCCAAGCGAGTCGCAGAGGTCGAGCACAAGGTCGCGCTGCTGGTAATGTCCCAAACGGATGAAGTTGGCGCCCATGTCCTTGATCTGCTGCATCTCCTGTCGGATCTGCTCATCGGTCATAGCGGCACCCACTCCGGCATGGTCCTCATGGCGATGTGTACCCTTCAAGAGCAGACGACGACCATTGAGGAAGAAGGGTCCATGCTCACGAAACTCATAAATGCGGAAGCCAAAGCGACGCTCGATGACCTGTTGGCCAAAAGTGATGCGAAGCGTATAGAGCGATGGTGAATCCACATCCCACAACACAGGTTTCCTGATGCGGATGGGCTGACCGATGCCGCCTTCATAGACAGTCTTTCCATCGGGAGACACGATGCTGCAACTAACTTCCCCGAGATTCGATGGCGAAGTTTTCACACTTACCTTGTCGCCTTCCACATCGATGCGAACATCGCTGATGTAGCGCTCGGGCAGATACACCAGATGAACGGGGCGATAGAGTCCTCCATAAAGGCAGAAGTCGCTCATGTCGGAAGGAATCATCTCCACATCACGACTGTTGTCGCAACGCACGGCAATGGGATGTCGGCCGTTGCCGACTTCGGAGATATCGACCGTCCAACGGTCGTAACCGCCGACGTGCGAACCCATCAGACGGCCATCGACATAGACCTGCGTCTTCTGGCCTGCCCCTTCGAACTCCAGCAAGGTATGCCCGCCAGCATAGGGATTCGCGACCTCGATGGTGGTGCGATACCAGGCAGCGCCCTGATAGTAGTTCACGTCGGGATCGACACCATCTTCGGCATTATAGCAATGGGGAAGCGTGACGTCCTGCCACAACGGGACGCTTTCAGGTTTCCCTTCCTTCACGGGACGCTCCACCTCCCAGACGTTTGCCATGTCGGTGCGAACGAATTGCCATTGGGACAAATTGACCTGTGCGCCAGCTGTCGCAGCCAGCACACAGGTCGAAAAACAAAGCACACACAATTTGGTCATGGTTAGGAGAGGTTAAGAGGGGTTCGAAGGGTTAAGAGGGGTTCGAGGGGGGGTGAGGGGTTAAGAGGGGTTAACAACCTTTCGCTCCGAGCTCTGCTCGCGTGGAGCGAAGCGTAACAACCTTTCTTAACATCTCGAACCTTTCTTAACCCTCATTTATTCATCTCGTCTCTTCTATGCAGCGCCTCGAGGTAATAGTAGTCGGCATAGTTGATGGGGACGTCGATCTCGTCACCGGCGGGATAGTTGCCCGTGGCGTGCAGCAGGAGGAAGCCCTGTGCGGTGCGCGGTGCGGGCTGATAGCTGGTCTCCAATGAATGGAGCACGCGGTCGGCATAGCTGCGATAAGCAGCTGCGGTGTCGGCATCGACATAAGTTGCCAGTTCGTAGAGCGCCGAGGCGATGATGGCCGCTGTCGAAGCATCGCGAGGGCATCCACCGTCCTGGGCAGGACCAACGCCGGTCTTGATGGCAGGGTCGCGCATATCCCAATAGGGAACCAGGTCGTCGGGCATGTCGGGCTGTGACATCCAGAATGCGGCAATCTTCTGCGCCTGCTCCAAGTAGGCCTTGTCGTGGGTATAGCGATAGCACATCGTGAAGCCATAGAGACCCCAGCCCTGACCACGACTCCATACCGACTCGTCGAAGAGACCCTGGTGGGTGATGCGCTTGATGACGCTGCCATCCTCGGGATTATAGTCCACCACATGATAGGAGGAATAGTCCTCGCGGAAATGATTGCGCATGGTAGTGTTGGCATGCGAAACGGCAATGTTGTAGTAGCGCTTGTCGCCCGTGATGCGTGATGCCTCGAAAAGCAGTTCGAGGTTCATCATGTTGTCGATGATGACAGCGAACTTCCATCGGTCGGGCGTGCCCCAACTCCAACTGCGAATGCAACCCACACGGTCGTCGTAACGAGTGATGAGCGTCTTGGCAGCCTTCACGACAACGTCGCGATAGGACTGCTCGCCCGTCAGTTCCCAGGCCTTGCCGAACGTGTTATAGACCATGAAGCCCAGGTCGTGGCTTCCTCCATGGTTCTTCACCGGTTCGATGGGCCAGGTGTTGCTGACCGCCTGCTGACGCCAGAAGGGATCGTGCGAATACTGGTACATATGCCACAGTTCGCCACCAAAGAATCCGCAGCACCAGTCGGGCTGACGCACCATACGCAAATCGCCGTTCTTCTCCACGCAACGTGGCATCAACGACCAGTCCTTGCGGTCCTTGCGTATCTTGTTTGCCTGGCTGAGCTGGTAGCGCAACTGCACGTCAGCTCGGGCAAAGGCATTGTCGGTGAGGTCGGGCGTATAGTAGAGCAGGAAGAAACGATCGGCAAAACGACGGATGACGTTGTCCTTGGCCAACTGCAGGTAGTCGGTGCGCTCGGGTTCGAGCAGGTAGAGACGATAGAGGTCCTTGGCTAGTTCGTTCTGCTTGAAGTCCCACTCGCTGATCTGCTGGTAGGGCCACTCCTCCACCTTTCTGCCCATATACGGGGCAAGGAAGTCGGCGGCTTTCTCGAGCAGGTCCATGCCCTCGGGCTGATAGCCTGCCTGTCGTGCCAGCTGGAAGACGTCGATGATGTGCGTCATGTTGTACTGCGAGTAACCGAAGGCCAACGTGCGGCGCAACTCGTTGGGCTGCTTGCCGTCGGGCTCGATCTGCGTCAGCATGCGCTTCTCGTAGAACTGCGACAGATATTCCTCCATCACCTTCTTGTCGCCCACAAATTTTGCGTAGGCGATGACCTGCACATCGTGGGCAGTGGCGTGGTTGTTGCGCTGGTTTCCTTCCTCGATGCCCTGTTCGCTGGTCAGAATCCAATGGAGGAACTCGGCAAACCATTTCCGGAGCGCCTTGGCATCCTTGGCGGTAAAGGCCTTCGAACCTTCGAGCAGTTGCACGGCATCGAGCATCTCGACAAACGAGTAGGCATCGATAACCCCGTAGCAGCGTCCCCTGCCATTGAACTTACCGGGCACAATCTGGGCATGGTTCAGATTCGGATTCATCCTTGTGTCCTTGTCGAGGAACCATACTCTCAGCAGTTCGGCTGCCTTTCGGGCATAACGCTCATCGCCGCTGAAATACCAAGCCAGCGAGAGGGTGGTGACCCCATTGGCCATCAGCGCCAGTTTCGGACGGTCGAGGAGTTCCAGTTCGGGATTCGACACACCGTCGCGAGCGATGTAGGGCAGTCCGTCGGGCTTGGTCGGATCGGGCCAGTAGTAGCGGCTCAGACTGAGGTAGTCGTGCTTGTCGCCACTGGCCGGCACCTTCTCCTTCATCATCACCGAAAGCGGCTGGCGCTGCAATTCGCTCTCGGCCTCGTCGAGAAGATGACGATAGGCTGTGGCGTAGGCCGGCTGTTCCAGCGAGGCTTTCACCCGAGCGAGGTGAGCGCCGTCCCAGATGGACTGCGCCCCCGCCATCGCTACGGGCAAAAGAAGGAGGAATAGACCAACTAACTTATGAATCCTCATAAACCCTAAAGTTATTTGATGGTTACTTTAACCTTGTAGTTTACAGTGATGCAACGCACCTCGTACTCCGATGTCTTGTTGTTGGGTACATAGTACTCGGTATCGTCGTCTTTCGTTCCACCGTTCGAAATGCGCAGTTTGCCATCGGCATCCACATCCTTGGGGTCGAAGGTCATCAGCGTCACGTCGCCGGTGGCACCATTGAGCGCCTTCACATAGAGTTCCTGCACGCGATGGTTGTTGGTGTTATCGGGCGAACGGAGATCCCAGGTCAATACCCAGGCACCGTTGCCATCCTGCTGAAGGACGTTGCCGCTGGCATCCGTCACCTGATAGTCGACACCGAGCGTCAGTTTGCTATCGGCATAGACGAAAGCCTGGGCATCGAAACTGCGCGTGCCTTCGCACCACAACTGTACGGGCACAACCTGCTGGCTGCCCTGGTTGACCGTATAGGTCTTGTCGTTGTTGCTCTTGGGTCCCCAATCGGCAAAGGCTACGATGAACACATTCTGATAGTCGGGATTGTCGTTGCCCCATTCGTCGTCCTCACAAGAGGTGAGCGTCGAAAGGCCCATCACCATGGCCATTGCCAGCGCGAACTTATTCATATAACGTTTCATATTTCGAAATATTGTTTTTATTTGGAGTAAAAGGGGAGTAAAAAAGGAGTAAAAGGGGAGTAAAAGGGAAACACAGGACGATACCTTCTACTGTAGGAATTTGTTCTGTTCAAACCAACAATTGTTAATTGTTAATTATTAATTGTTAATTGAACGGATTAATTCCATCCCGGGTTCTGCACCACGCTGCCTTCCGATGTGGCAATCTCGTAGGTAGGAATGGGGTAATAGTAGTCCTTGGCGGCATTGAAAGTGCGGTTGGCAGCGTCTTCGATCACGTAGATACCACCCTGATCGGCCACCTTGCGACCATTGAACATACCGTTCTCATCGGTCAGACGGCTCTCGATGTTCTCACGCTGGGTGCTCAGGTTGTCGGCATCGTTGTACTTCAGTCCGAGCATAGTCTGTGGCAGCACCTTTTCGGCAATCTTCCAACGGATGATGTCGTTGTAGCGCAGGTTCTCGTCGATGAACTCCACAAGGCGTTCGCGACGGATCTCCTGGAGCATATCCAGGCCGTTGGCAGCACAGAAAGCGTTGGTCAGCAAAGCCTCGAAGCCTGAACGATGGCGCACCTTGTTGACGGTGGCATTCAGCTGGGCATCGGTGATCTGGCCGTTGTACTCATAGAGCGCCTCGGCGTAGGAGATGAGGATTTCGGCATAGCGGATGATCATCTTGTCGACAGTCTCCTTGTTGGTGGTGTTCCACTCTTCGAGCATGAATCCCTTCTTCAGACCGTAGCCATTGCCGTGCTGGTTGCCGAAGGGGTTGTAGCCGGCCTTGTAGGCTTCCTCGTCCTTCTGGTAGAAGGTCATTGCCATACGTGGGTCGCGGTTGATGAACACATCGTTGTGGTGGGTTTCCTCCACCTTCAACGTGGTCTTCTCACGAGGCAGACCGTCGGTATAGAGTATCTGGTCGATGGTCTGGCGAGTTACGCTGACAGCGTTCTCCATACCACGCGAATTGTTGTGGGTGATGACAGCACCGTCACCGTTGGGACCATAGATCTTCACGAAGACGTTCTCCTTGTTCTGGCGACCTTCGCCATCGAAGTAGAAGAGTTTCTGGAAGTCGGGATAGAGGTCGTGCTTGCCGCTCTGGATGAGACGCTCGGCAGCATCGATGCTCACCTTGAGGTGCGACTTGTAGTCACCGCCCAGATTGTGATACTTCGAGAAGGTACCCTCGTAAAGTCCGATGCGTACCATCAGACCAAGGGCTGCGCTCTTCGAGACACGTCCCCAGTCGGCAGCACTGCTCACCTGGTCGATTTCGGGCAGATATTCCTCAGCAAACTTCAGGTCGGCATAGCACTGCTGGATCACCTGTTCGCGGGGCGTGCGTCCCATCTTAATGTCGGGATCGCTGGTCGAGTCGAAGGCCTTCAGGATCAGGGGCACATCGCCATATTTCTTCACAAGGTCGAAGAAATGGAAGGCACGGAAGAAGTAGGCTTCGGCCAGCCAGCGGTTCTTCTGGGCATCGGTGAGCGGGGCATTGCCGCCCTTCTCGATGATGTTGTTGCACACGAAGATCTTCTGGTAGGCGTTGGTCCAATCGCCTGAAGTGGCAGGGATGCTCCAGCTGCCGCTTGAGGTAGCATTGGCTGCGGTTCCGATGATGTCGTCGGCACGGGTGTCGTGCGAGAAGCCCGGAAGGTCGACATACAACTTGTTGCAGGCACCACGCAGGTCGGTCTCACTCTGCCAGAAGGTGTTGTCGGCGAGTGTGGTCTCGGGCAGTCGGTCCAGTTCGCAACTGGTAAGCGACATCATGCCGCATACGATGCCGGCTGCATATATTGATTTGAATATATATCGTTTCATACTGTTTTCTAAAAAAGCTTGATTACAACTCAAAACTTATGGCTCATGGCTTATAAAGTTACATTCACACCGAACGACCAGGTACGGAAGAAGGGATAGTAGTTACGGCCTACATTGTTGCCCGACTCGGGGTCAAATACCTTCAGGATATCCGACTTTTCCCAAATGTCGTTACCGCTGACATAGATACGCAGCTTGTCGATGTAGCGCTTGGGAACGGGAATGGTATAGCCGACCGTGATGTTCTTCAGACGGAGATAGGAGGCATCCTGTACCCACTTGTCGGAGGGCTGGAAGTTGAACATATCGCCGTTATAGTTGTAGAGACGTGGCCAGTAGGCATCGGTGTTCTCGGGAGTCCAGTAGTCGCGATGGATGGTCCAAGGCATCTGGTGAGTACGTCCGAAGGGTGAGATTGCCTCAGTGTCGATGAGCAATTTGCGCTTGGCAACACCCTGGAACATCACTGCAACGTCGAAGCCCTTCCACTTGGCCGAAAGGTTGATGCCATAGAGATAGCGTCCGTTGGTGTCGCCCAGATAAACGAGGTCGCCGTGGTTCTCCTTCGTGCCGTCGCCAGCACCTACCTGGTGGTTGATGGAGCCGTCCTTGTCGGGCAGTGTCAGGAACTTGACGTCACCGGCGCCGATCTTGCCATCGGAGAACGACTTGTAGCCTGGATGATCCTGCTTATACTGCTCGTACTCTTCCTTGCTCGACCAGTAGCCGTCGGTGGTGTAACCCCAGATGGTGTTGAGGGGATAGCCCTCGATCAGCTGGCGGGTACCGGCAGTGATCACGTCGGCTCCGTCGTATTCGACGAGTTCGTTCTTCGAGTCGGAGAGGTTGAATGCCACCTGATAGCTGAAGTCGCCGATGCGGTCGTTCCACTTGATCTCGAACTCCCATCCCCAGGTCTTCAGTTTGCCGATGTTGACGGCAGGCACACCGATACCGATGGTGTGAGGCAGCTGCAGGTTGGAGAGCATGTCGTTGTTATATTTCCAATAGTAGTCGAACGTTGCGTTCAGACGGCTGTTGAACAGGCCGAGATCGACACCAAGATTCGTGGTCTCGATGGTCTCCCAGGTCTTGTCCTTCGAAGCGAGCTGGCTCTGATAGTAGCTCTTTTCGGTGATATAGGTGGTCGATTGAGAGATGGTGGCAATGTAGTCGTACAGGCCAAGCACCGCGCCGTTACCAAGCTGACCCCAGGATGCACGCAGTTTCAGGTTGCTTACCCAATCGAGCTTGAACCAAGGCTCCTGGTTCACACGCCAGGCTGCCGATACCGATGGGAAAGCTTTCCAGCGCTTCTCAGGCGCCAGACGTGACGAACCGTCGTAACGGATGTTGGCCTCAAGGAGATAACGCTCGGCAAAGTTGTAGTTGATACGTCCGAAATACGACATCATTGACCAAGGCTGGATCAGGTCACCCAGCGTGGTGTTCGAAGCCTCGGAAGCATCGTAGTAGTTGAACGAATAGAAATCGTTGGAGTTCATATTGCGTGCAGTAGCATCGAACTGGTCCTTGCGATAGTTCTCATAGCTCGTACCGGCAAGCACCTGGAAATTGTGCTGACCTGCCTCCAATGTATAGTTGACAGTGGCCTCGAACTGATCGTGGTAGTCGTTGTTCTTCTGACGATAGAGCGAGTTGGGGTTGTTGGTCTGCTGACGGATGGTGGTGCCGTTCATGGCGTACCATGCCAGCCAGTGACGCTCGGAACGCTGGGTATAGTAGCCTGCACGGCGGCTTGCACTCAGGTTCACGGTGAGACCCTTCACCAGATTCTTGATGGTCAGTTCACCCTTGCCCAGGAAGGCTTCGTAGAGCGACTCGTTGGTGCCACCATTCTTAAGGATGTCGATAGGATTGACCTGAAGGTCGCCGCTGTAGGGCTGTGCATCGTAGTTGGGAGTCTCTTCGGGCTGCCACAGCAACTGACGTGCACGTGCGCCGTACATTGTATTCAAGACACTGCCTGCACCACTCGATGGGGCGTTGTTCTTCTTCGACTGATACTGCACGTTGATGCCCAGGCTGAGATACTTGTTCAACTCGGCATGCAGCTTGGCATGGAGGTTCACACGGGTATTGTTGTTCTTGGCATATTTCAACATACCGTCCTTGAAGTAGTAGTTGCCGCTGATGAGGTAGTTGATGTTCTTCGAACCACCGCTCACCGAAATGGAGTGATTGGTCTGTCCGGCCCAGTCCTTTGTACCTTCGTCCACCCAGTTGGTTGCGGTGAACTGCTCCCAACGTCCGTTGTTGTTGTTGGGATAATAGTTGAAGTTGGGGTTTGCTACCCAGGTGGTCTTCTCCTTGTTCCATTCGTAGGCACCGCCTGCATTGTATCGGCCAATGTTAATCCACTGCTGCTCCTCCCATGCGGGCAGACGTTCTGGCATATTGCCTGGCATATTGACAGCATAGTAGCCATTGTAGGAAACCTTCGGCTTGCCCTCGCTACCGCTCTTGGTGGTGACGAGCACAACGCCCGATGCGGCACGTGCTCCGTAGATGGCGCAGGCCGAAGCGTCCTTCAGTACCGAGATGCTCTCGATGTCGTCGGCATTGAGCAGACCAAGGTCGCCCTCGATACCATCGATCAGCACCAGGGCCGAGGTGGCATTCACCGACGAGAAACCGCGGATACGCATGCCGCTGGTCTCGCTGCCTGGCTCACCGCTCGAACGGAGCACAGCCACACCTGGCATTTCGCCCTGCATGGCGCTGAGCACATCACTCGAAGGCTTGGCTGCGAGCTTGTCACCATCGACAGCACTCACGGCACCCGACAGGTTGACTTTCTTCTGAACGCCATAACCGATAACTACGACTTCGTTCAAGGTCTTGTCGTCTTCCTCGAGAAGAACAGTATTGCCGATTCGTGTGGCAAGGATCTCCTGAGTAGAATAGCCGACATAGGAGAAGGTGATGGTTGCACCCGACTTGACATTATGGATCACGAAGTTTCCATCAACGTCGGTAACCACACCGTTCGTGGTGCCCTTCTCAAGCACACTCACTCCTATCAAAGGTTCGCGCGTAGAGGCATCGAGCACCTTGCCTCGGAAGGTCTGGGAACTTTGGGCAAAAAGACCCACGTCCAGGAGGAACATAATACAACCGATAAGCATCAGTCGCATGCATTCCAATGATAATGTTTTTTGTTTCATAAATGTTAGTTATTGTAGATAAACATGAATGTTGATGGTGCAAAAGTAGGGGTTTCCGCCAAACTAAGCAAACATTTCACTACATCACAATTACTATACAACACAACATCGACTACATCATGACTTTCTCATCGGTTACAAAACATACTGATTTTCAACGAATATTTGCATTTCGCACAAAAAAATCCACATAAATTTGTTTTCATGAAAAAATAGTAGTATCTTTGCACCGCAAAACTCATCGTGTTTTATTAATTGTATTTTTTCAATTGAAAAAGATCTTACTTCTAACGTTCCTCCTGGCTCTGGCTTTGATGCCAGGCAGGGCTGAAAATCACTGGCAACGCGTGGTGGTGAACTACACCCGTCAGCAATACCATTCAGGCAATCAGAACTGGCAGGCCTCCCAAAGCAAGGAGGGCTGGATGTACTTTGCCAACAACAAGGGGCTGCTGGAATACGACGGCAACACCTGGCAGACCTATCCCCTGCCCGGCAACGTGAAGGTGAGAGCCGTCAGAACCAGCGGCGACACCATCTACGTGGGTGCCTTGGGGCAATTCGGTTTTTTTACGCGTAATCCCAAAGGACAGCTTGTCTACCATCGACTGTCGGAAAGCGTCGAACGGGCAGGGCAACTGAACATCTGGAACATCCATCAGATCGGGCACGACATCTACTACCAGAGCGACAATCCCCTCTACATCAACAATAGCGAAACGAAGATCAACAGCCCGCTCGGCATCAGCTACTCGACGGTGGTCTATAACCGGCTCTATGCCGTCGGGTCGCGAGGTGTTTTTGTGCTCGTGGGCAATGAATTCCAGCAATTACAGGGCATCGACATCAGCCAAACCTCTCGCATTGTCAGCATCCTCCCCTATCCGCAGGGGAAGCTGCTGCTCGTGAGCAGCGACCAAGGCCTTTTCCTCTATTCCGACAATCATATCGAACCGTTCCACACGGCTGCCGACGAACTGATTGCCCATCGTGGGCTATCTTCGGCGGCTTGTTCGGGCGATATGCTTGCCCTGGGCACGATGCAAGACGGCGTGATACTACTCGACCTCAAGCAGAACACAACCGAACGGATGTCAATCAACCAGGGACTGCAGAACAAGACAGTGCTTTCGACCTTTTTCGACCGCGACCAGAACCTTTGGCTCGGGCTTGACAATGGTATCGACTGCATCCCCATGCGTTCACCCCTGCGTTTCATCAACAGCCGGCAGTCGCCCATCGGAAGCGGCAATTGCAGTGTCGAATACCAGGGGCGCCTCTATCTCGGCACCAACCAGGGACTCTACGAGATGGCAGGTGGCGACATCCGCTTCGTGGAGGGAACCGACGGACAGGTGCTTTGCCTCGACACCATCGGAGGACGCCTTTTCTGCGGCGGACGACAGTTCTTCCTCTCCATCGACGGCAATCGAATCACACGCTACAGGAACCGTGGTGTGTGGGGAGTACGACGCATCGGCAATCGCGACGATGTGCTGCTCACAGCCTCCTATTGGGGCCTGAGGCTGATGCGCCTGCAGGGACGCGACTGGGTGATGGCCGAAGATGTGAAGGGTGCCGACATCTCAGCCAAGACATTCTACATCGAGGACGGACTGCCCGTCGTTTGGGCGGCCAACAAGGAGAAGGGCATCTTCCGACTTACGCTCACCGACGATCTGTCGGAAGTCAAGAGCCGGAAATGCTACAATTCCGAACTGCTGCCGAAGGGTGACAACGTCTGCATCACACGCTTCGACGGAGAGACTGTAGTTGCCTCGCGCCAGGGATTGCTACGCTACGATGCAGCGCACGACAGCCTTGTGCTTTTCACCGAACTCGAAGACCGACTGGAGGGGCACGTGCCTTATACCTACCTGCTGCAAAATGCCAGTGGAGACATCTGGTATGCTGCCGATGGCACGCTTCATCTGGTAAGGGGATCGCTCAATGATGGTTATCTGAACGACTGGCTGATGGAGGACTTCGAGAATGTCAGCCTCAACGGCGACCAAGCTATCATCGGCACCGAAGAGGGTTTTGCTATGCTCAGCCTTTCAGAACCCTTCTCCCCTTCTGATGAAGGATTAGAAGGAGGCTCTATCAATCCCCTCAAACCTCTCGAACCCCTCACCCCCTACATTCGCCGCGTATATATCGGCAATGGTGTCGATACACTCTATTACGGCTGCCAACCGCCTGGTGACATCCGTTGGAGCGACAACTCACTGCGCATTGAGTACAGCGTCAGCAATTATGACCCTGCCCAGTCGGTACTCTACAGTTATTGGCTCGAAAAGCAGCGGAACGGCTTGCTCTATGCCGGCAGGAGGACAACCGAGAGCGAATGGAGTCCGTATTCGCGTCGAAGCATCAAGGAATACACCAACCTGACCGAAGGCACTTACACGTTCCATCTGCGTGTCATCTCGAACTACAGTGAGAATCCAGTCGAAACCACGTTCCATTTCACGATTCTGCCTCCCTGGTATCGCTCGTGGTGGGCTTATCTGCTCTATGCACTGCTGCTGGCTGCACTCGGCTTCGAAGCCTATCGGCGTCAGAAGCGGAAGCGCCAAAAGCTGATTGCCCAGAAGGACGAGCAGATTCACGAACGCGAGGAACAGATTCACGAGCAGGAAGAGCAGATCCTAGAACAGGAGGAGAAGATTGCCATTCTGCGAGAAGAGAAACTGGAAATCGAACTGCGCTCGAAGCAGGACGAGCTGGTGCGTTCGAGGATGAACATCGTGCGCAAGAACGAGATGCTGCAGGAGATCAAGAAGACGGCAGTCAGCCTGAACAAGTCGCTCAGCGAAGAGAATCTGCCTGCCTCTAAGCGGCGCATCATCCGTCTGATCGGGCAGATCGACACCAACATCAGCCACGATGATGACCTCGATGCCTTCCACGACTCGTTCGATGCAGTGCATCACAAGTTCCTGCAGACACTGAGCAAACGCTATCCCGACCTTTCGCACAAGGAGATGATGCTGTGCGCCTATATCCGTATGGGTCTGCAGTCGAAAGAGATTGCCCCACTCCAGAACATTTCGACGCGAGGCATTGAAATCAGTCGCTATCGAATCCGCCAGAAACTTGGGCTCGACAAGAGTGCCAGCCTCACTGAATTTCTGATGCACCTCGAAGTGCCCGACACTGACCAGCAATGACGCAAAATTGACAATTGCAAATTGTTAATCGCCCCCAAATTGTTAATTATTAATTGTTAATTTTTTATTCTTATACCATTATATTTAAATAATGTGTATCTTTGCGCCATGAATTTTAGTGAATTAGGATTGGATCAGGGCGTGATGGATGCCCTGGAATATATGAAATATGGCCAATGTACTCCTGTGCAGGAGAAGGCCATCCCTCCCGTGCTCAATGGCGATGATGTGATTGCCGTGGCACAAACGGGCACCGGCAAGACCGCCGCCTACCTGCTGCCCATTCTTTCGAACCTGAACCGCTACCGCTATCCCACCGACGCCATCAACTGCGTCATTATGGCCCCCACCCGTGAGCTGGCCCAGCAGATTGACCAGCAGATGCAGGGTTTCTCCTACTTTGTCGATGCCTCTTCTGTGGCTGTCTATGGTGGTGGCGAGGGCACTGATTTTGCTGCCCAGGAACGCGGTCTTCGCCAAGGTGCCGATGTGGTGATAGCCACCCCGGGGCGCCTACTTTCGCACATCAATCTGGGATACGTCGATCTGTCACAAGTTTCATTCTTCGTACTCGACGAGGCCGACCGTATGCTCGATATGGGCTTCTACGACGACATCATGGCCATCAACAAGCTGCTGCCCGACGACTGCCAGAAGATTCTCTACAGTGCCACGATGCCGCCCAAGATCCAGCAACTCGCCGAAAAGATACTTTGGAACCCCGTGATGGTGAAAATCGCCATCTCGAAGCCTGCCGAAAAGATTCACCAGCAATGCTGCATCTGCCACCAGGCCCAGAAGACGCCGATGCTCATCCGCTTCCTGAAGAAGTTCTTCGGCGGACGCGAGGACGGCTACGTGAAGGACGAACTACTCCAAAACCCCGAGAAGCGCGTGGTGGTCTTCGTAAGCCGAAAGGCCGATGTTCGCGACGTGGTGCTGGGTCTGCGCAAGAAAGGTTTCCAGATGGCTGCCATGCACTCCGACCTGGAGCAGAGGGATCGCGACGAGGTGATGAACGCCTTCCGTTCGGGCCGCACCAACGTGATCGTTGCCACCGACATCGTCTCGCGCGGCATCGACATCAGCGGCATCGCCTTGGTGATCAACTACGACATGCCGCACGACCTGGAAGACTACGTGCACCGCATCGGACGTACGGCTCGTGCCGACCACGATGGCGAAAGCCTTACCCTGGTCAACTGCGACGACCGACGCGACCTGCGCAAACTGACTGCCCTCGAGAAGTTCATCGACAAGAAAATGGAACGAATCGCCGTGCCCGACGAACTGGGCGGCTGCGACTACAAGGAAACAAACCCGCAGGAGGACAGGCCGAAAAGACAACGTGGCAACAGGTCGTCGAAGCGACCGGGCGACAAGCCGACAAGAAACCAAGGCAAGAAAAGAAACAATCAACAAACCCCATAACATCATGACCTCAAAACTCAGAATACTCCTATCCGTCATCGCGGCCATGTTCCTGCTGAGCACGATGCCGACACAGGCTGTGCCTGCCCGTCGCGGCCCCATCACCATGCTGCAGCCCGACGGCAAGACCATCACCGTACTCCTGCATGGCGACGAATGGTGCCACTGGACCACCGACCTCGACGGCAACCTGCTCGTCACCGACGAACGGGGCTTCCTCCATATCGCCAACGCCACCGAGCTTGCTGCCTGGGAAACCGAGAAGACCCAGCTGCTGCAGCGTCGCGCCCAGGTGAATGCCGCACGCCATGAACGTCTGCGCTACAACCGACGTGCCCAGGCTATGCGAGCCAAACTTGCCGACGGCGCCGACAACGACAGTATCCCCAATGACAGCATCCCTGCCGACAGCATCGCCAACGACAGCATTGCCGGCGACTCGATCGTCTATGATCCCGACTCACTGGTCTGCGACAGCACACTCGCCCCTCACTTCGGCTTCCCTACCAGAGGCAAGGTGCGCGGCCTCGTAGTGTTGGTGGAGTTCCAGGACGTGAGATTCACCATCGACGACCCTCATCAGTCATACGTCGATATGATGACAAAGGACGGCTACGACCGCCCACGTTACGAGGGTAGCAAGTACAAGCACATCGGTTCGGCCCACGACTTCTTCCATCAGAACTCATGCGGCGAGTTTGACCCGCAGTTCGACGTCTTCGGCCCCATCCTGCTGAAGGACAGCCTCAAATACTACGGCAGGAACAACGACGCAAATGCCTGGCAGATGATCACGGAGGCATGCGACTATCTGAACGACAGCCTCGACGTCGATTTCTCGGTCTATGACACCGACAACAACGGCATCATCGACTTCGTCTTTGCCTTCTATGCAGGAAAGGGCGAAAACTACACCGGCATGAAGAGCGACATCTGGCCCCATGCCTGGGACGTCTGGTCTGCCTCGGGCAAAATATACAGCTACGACGACCTCGCCCTGCACGACTATGCCTGCTCGAACGAACTGTACGGCGACTATATGGACGGCGTAGGCACCTTCTGCCACGAGTTCACCCACGTCCTCGGCCTGCCCGACCTCTACAACACCGCCAACGGTGCGCCTGCCACATGCACACCCTGCGGCTTTGACCTGCTCGACGAGGGTTGCTACAACTACAACAGCTTCATTCCCGCCGGCATGAGTGCCTACGAGCGCTACGAACTGGGTTGGCTCACACCCGTGGTCCTGTCGGAACAGAAGACCGACACGCTGATGGAGCTGAGCACCAGCAACCAGGCATTCATCGTGCCCATCACCGAAGGCCTCGACGATCCACGCGAGGGCGAATACTACCTCTTCGAGAACCGTCAGCTCACCGGGTGGGATGCCTATATCCCTGGACACGGCATGCTGGCATGGCACATCGACTACAAGTCTTACCTCTGGACCTACAATACGCCCAACAACTGGCCTAACCACCAGTGCATCGACCTCGTCGAGGCTGGTGGAAAGAAAAAGTCGGGCGGCTACTACGTGCAGGACGCCAGCGCTCCATTCCCAGGCACAACGGGTGCCACCGCCTTCACCGACGACACGACCCCAGCTTTCAGTGGATGGACCAAACCAGGCACCAACAACTCCTCTCTGACCGTCCGGCTCGAGAAGCCCATCTCGAACATCCAGGAACTGGAATATGTCGATGAGACAGGTGCACAGCTGGGTCCCAACATCATCACCTTCGACTTCCGCACGGCTCCACCCGCTGCCATCGAGACCATCGAGATGGACATTGTGCCAACGGCTCCACGTACGACCAAGGCTTACGTGAACGGCCAACTGCTCATCCAAACCGAGCACGGCACATTCGATGCGATGGGGCGACGCAAATAATCCACGCCTAACAACTAAATGAAAGTGGCTCAACGAGGTTTTTATACCTATTGAGCCACTTTTTCATTTTTTGTCAACCACATCATTGAGGAACTGTCCCCTGCTCCAAAAGCGTGCTATCGGCGACACCCGGACCATTGGGGATATAGATGCAAGGATGGCAGGTCTGAAGGCAGAACGCCGTCACAAGCAATGCCACCAGCACACATAGGACGACCACGAGTCGAGCTGCCTTCCTTTTCATCGGTTATATCCCCCCTTTTCGGGCATCACAAGTGCCATACAGAAGTAAAGTACCAACCCTGGAATGAGACCCGTGAAGATGGTCAAGGCCAAAATGCCAACGCGAACCAAAGTGGGATCTACGTCAAAATACTCGGCTACGCCGCCGCATACGCCAAACAGTTTCTTTTCGCTGGCCGATCTTGTCAATTTCTTTTCCATAATAATATAGTTTTAATTGTTCTTATTTTTCGATGCAAAGATAATGCCTTTGTTCCAAACAACGTATTTTTTGACAACGTTGTCAATCGCGATGCAGATGAATATCGAGCGGTATGTTCACCTTCAGGCAGATGTTGCGGCCCATACCCGCGACACCCATACGGCCCGTCAGGGCATTGATGTCGGCATATTTGAGTCGGCTCAGATGTGACTGATAGACCTTGTCGAGCAGGTTCTGGCAGGTGAGCGACAACTCGATGCAGTTGTGACCCTTCAGGTGCAGATCCACCCCGGCTGAAAGGCTCAGCAACGCATAGTCGGGCGTTGCCGTCTCGGTGTCATCCACGCCATAGAAATGATCCTGCCGAAAATTGTACTCCATGCCGAAAGCGAGATAGGAACGACGGAAGTGGCTGCGCCCGAAGTCCTTGAAATTGTAGCGCAAATCCATATTCCATCGTGGAGCAGGAATCATGGGCAGATACTTACCCTCATCGTGGCGATGCAACTGGCGAGCCTCAACAATGCTCAGCGAGTTCTCGAAGTGAAAGGCATTGACAGGATGCAGGTCGAAGCTGACTTCGCCACCGACAAGCAGGGCATCACCCTGACGATACTGATAGGTCTGATATCCTTCAGTCAGGACTCCCGCCAACTTCGAAAGGTAGATGTAGTTCTCGATGCGATTGGCAAAAAGGGCTGCCTGCAGGCTGACCCAATGCGTGGTGTAATCCATACCAAGGTCGAACTGACCGCTGACCTCAGCCTTGAGCCGGTCGTTGCCAAGTTCATACTGGATGCTTCCCTCATGGACTCCATTTGCCGACAGTTCGCTGACCGTAGGAGCACGGAAACCGCGTGCCCAATTGAGCCTGAAATTGAGTGCGTCACTGACGTTCCAAACTACGCCAAGGCTGCCCGTTACACCTGAGAAATCCTTGTCGAGCGCCGCGAAAACCTGTTCATTATCCTCAGAAAGCGCATCTGTCTTGACCGAACGGTTATCGAAGCGCACTCCGCCCGAGAAGTGCCAATGTCCGAGCTGGCGATTGGCAGTCACGAATGCACCGATGTCGAACAGATGGTAATCGGGAATCAGGTACTCCTCCCCCTCGTTCACGTTCTTCTGCCACATGCCACCCACGCCTGCAGCCATCCTCCAGTCATGGGGAAGCTGGAACTGGTATTTCAAGTCGTAGTTCACAGTGTGGAGTTTCATGGCGAGTTCAGCCTCATCGATCGACTCCTCAAATTCTCGACGAAAGTTGCGCTGATAACCTACAATCGCCTTCAACTGACCAGGTCCCAACTGCCAGGCATTATCGCTGACCGCCTTGGTATGAAGCACGCGCTGCGAAGGCAGTTGCACGCCATAGCCTTTTGCCGTGTTACCGTCTTCGAAGATCAGTTCGCCTGTCTGCTCGTCGCGCTCGCCCTCGACAATGCCCGGTCTGAAATCGACATGCGTTAAACGGAGCCAACTGTGTCCCCAATCCTTACTGATGCCAAGCATGCCCTGGAGGTCGCGCTCCTTGAACCACGAACCGGGCACATAGCCATCGCGATTGTTGCGGTAGGCATGGGCAGCCTTGTCGGTGTAATGCCAGTTCCAGACAAAGCTGCTGACATTGCCTGCAAAACCCACGACGTTCTCCCACAAGCCCTGGTTGGACTGATACTCGCTGCCCACGTGCACCTGCATCACCCCTTCGTCGAGCACGGGTTCGGGATGCAGAATCATAACACCCGCGATTGCATCACTACCATACATCAACGAAGCAGGACCCTTGAGGATTTCGACCGAATGGACGGCTTCGGCAGCCACTTCGAGACCATGCTCGTCGCCCCACTGCTGGCCCTCCTGACGTATGCCCTGATCGACCACCACCACGCGATTGTAGCCCAAGCCTCGGATTACGGGCTTCGAGATGCCCGCACCTGTACTAATCTGCGACAGACCCGGATGACGGCTGATGGCATCGATGAGGTTGCTGCCCATACTACGATGAAGGTCATTTGGAGAGACTACGGAGAAAGGGGCAGAAGCGTCACGCAGACGCTGGGTGCCCGTGATGCCCGTCACAACGATTTCGTTCAGTATCGCCTCCTTCATCGGGTCGATACTGTCGTTCACGAACGCACTGTGTTCGTGTATATCTTGCGCTGCCGCCGTCATCGACAGCAGCAGCATAGGTATAAATAAATGTTTCATGCTAACTTTTCGGTGATTAATGAATGACCCAAGTTTCACAAATGTCAAACCTGGAGAATAAGATAAGAAAGAAATTAATTACCGAAAAGCAGGCGGAGCACGCAAGGAAATATGCTGCACGACGCATGGATACCCTTCGGAAAGGGAGATACAGAATCGTGCAATGTAGGAAGTAAAATAAGTTTTGTATCCTGCTGTGTCTTCTCCTAAATATGGCACATTTAGCCATTGGCACAGCAAACACTCACCGTCGCTATCTTCGCCAGCGAGGAAATGACCACTATGAAAAACGTGATGCTGACAATCGGCACACTCGACAATAGTCGGCACGACATATTGATGTACGTGGAGGACTTTCGTCCCCAACGACATTATCATGACGAGCAGTAAAACCACTGCACTAAAAGTTTGCCGGTGTCTGAGTTGCATTCTTTGGGTTTATTTCGGGGCCAAAGATAGACATTTCCTGTCAATCATCCAAATATTTCGAGCAAAAAATGCAAATGGTCACCTATCATCGCCAATCAATCCATCGGTTGACATCCACGCTGTCCTTGTAGAGCGGGGCTATGCTGATATCTCGCGTGTCGATGCTATCGTTGCCGAGCAGGAACTTTTCGATAAAAGCCTCCACTTCGGGGAACTGTGATTCGGGCAACTGACAATGACCATGGCCATCGACGATGGAATAGCCGATGCGGTCGGCGATGCCGAACTGCTCCCACACCTTACGTGCCGCATTGACCGAAACGTAGGCCGAAGGATCAGCCAGCCACTTGAAGTCGGGATTACCCAACATCAGGAAAGCACGCGGACAGATGAGGGCGCAGAGTTCGTGATGATCGTAGGGCAACTGATAGACGCTGTCGCCATGGAAGTTCTCCTTAAGGCTTTCGAGGAACCAATGGTAATCGGTTCGGTCGAGGTCCTCGACGCCCTCCATCTCGTGCGAGACACGCCACGCGGCAGCACCTCCGCCACCTGGTTCCTGCGCAATAGTAAGGGCGACACGCTCGTCGAAAGCCCCACAAAAGAGCGCCATCTTGCCAGCATACGAACATCCCGTCACGCCAATGTGCCGGGTGTCTATTTTTGTCACCTCGGGACCCAATTGCTGCAAGCCATCGATGAGGCGACTCAAGCCCCACGCCCATTCGCTGTAGGCACCATTGTCAATCAAGTCGGGATAGAGACGCACGAAGTCGTATTTCGTGCGGTCGAGTTCGCCACGGAACTGCGAATAACCGTTCACCTGACGCTCGTGATAGGTCATCAGCGCAATAGGACGCTCGGCAAAGATGGAGCCGGGCAGCGAGATATGGCTTGTGCCGATCATGAGCGGATAGGGCGGCTGCCCCGACGTGGGATAGGTGATGAGCGAGGTCAAAGTGAGCTTCTCGTCGCCGACAGTGACATCGACGAAGAGCGTATCGCCCGCCATGCGCGCCTTGACCTGACCCGCCTCGACGCTGGGCTTGGTGCCGATCTCATAATGCTGTATCTCTTGGGCAATCTCGGCGCGACGACGCGACCACGAGGCAAAGTCCTCGGCGCGTCCCGACCCGTCGCTCCATGCCAAAGGGTCGGTCAGACCCATGACGCGCGGCAATGCATCGCGTGCAGGCATCGACGGTGCAGCAAAGGATGCTCCTGTGTTCTCAACGTCATAGACAAGAGGCACCTCCGTCTCTTTCGGAGCCGTACAGGCTGCAAGCGCCATCAGCGCAACAGCGACAAGAAAAGAATTTTTCATGCTGAAAAGACTTTATTTATAAATATAGAAACGGTTAAATACGGATTATTTTGACTCGGCATTGTTCAGGCTGACAGCTTCCTTGCCGATTTTCAAGTACCGTCCGTACGTCAGCATACGCCACACCCACTCCAACAGGCCGTATTGGAACCGGCTTAACCACAGGCGGGCTACAATGGCTTCGAAGATATAGACGCCGAGGGCGATGAGCAGGACGTGGCCCAGGCCGATGTAGGCGCCGAGGCCGAAGCCGATGCCATAGAACAGCAGCATACCGAGCAGGGTCTGGCCGATGTAGCACGAGAGGGCCATCCGTCCGGGAGCGGCGAAGAAGCGGGTGAGGCTCGTCTCGCCCCAACGGAGATAGGCAAGGGCGATGGCAGCGACATAGCCGAAAGCAAGCGGAAAGACGCTGAGCGTGTAGAGCAGCGTGTGGATGGTGAGTCCCCAAGGATGATGCTCTATGCAGCTGTGCGCATAGATGAAGCTAAGGGGCAGGCCCCACACGAGGCCCACCGCCAGCACGCGATGCAGCATGGGGCGGATCTCCTCAAGCCGCGCATACAGACGGTTTCGGCCCACATAGAAACCGAGCACAAACAGCCCCAGCACCTTGAAGTAGCGGTTGCCGTCGATAAACTCCGTCATCCGCTCGAAGGCTCCCTGCACGAGGAACTGTAGCACGCCCACGTACGACGTCTGTTCCTGCAGCCAGTAGGCATAGCGCTCCTCGCTGATGCCGAACACGCCACAATAATGCCACATCCGCTCGCCGAACCACGCCGAAGGATGCAGCCCAAAGCCTTCCACTACGGCATCGACCCCTACGGGCGCCAACAGCAACACCGCTGCCCACGCGAGCAGCGCTCGATTGGAGCAGCGACGGAACAGCGGCAGCAGCATCCCCATCAGGGCGTAGAGCGCCAGGATGTCGCCGCTCCACAGGAAAAGCAAGTGCACAAGGCCAATGAGCAGCAGCACCGTCATGCGGCGATAGAAGATGCGGAAGCCATCGGCACCACGCCGCGCGGCATTGGCAATGATGATCGAAAAGCCCATGCCGAACAGGAGCGAGAACAGCGTGTAGAACTTGCCATCGACCAGCAGATAGAGCAGCCAGTGGCACCCTCGGTCGAGCGCGGCTGTCGGCAGGGCGGCCTGCGCCTCGTCGCTGAGGAACGTCCACAGCGAGAACTCGGGGAAGTTGGCAAGCACAATGCCCAACAGCGCAAAGCCTCGCAATGCATCGAGGATGATGTAGCGCTGCCTGACTGCGACAGGGGCACCCTGCAACGATGTGCCGTTAGTATGTTGTCCGTTGTCCATTTGCCTACTTAAACATATTTAATATATGAATACTATAAATCGGGCACAAAGATAGTACATTATTTGTCAAATACCAACTTTTTGGGGAGGAAACGAGCCTTCTTCTCATTTTTCGACCCTGATAATGACCGACATCTTGAAAAAAAGCGTATATTTGCCGTACTTTTTTTGAAAGAATTGCTTCATCACCTTAAAACGTAAAACAATGGAAAAGAATCAGAACGAAACCCCGCAGCAGAATCCGCCTTCATGGTTCAACTGGAAGACCATAGGCTGGATGATGCTTACGCTGACGCTATTCAACTGGCTGCTCTACCCCATCTTCGGGCGCAACCAGATCACGAACACCGACTACACCTCGTTCGTCGCCAGTGTCGATAGTGCGCAAGTCAAGAGTGTGACCATCAAGGACGGCATCATCTACTACACCAAGCCCGACGCACAAGGCAAGGACCGATACTTCACGACGACCGAAGTCAACGACCCCGGTCTGGTCGATCGGCTGCTGCAGGCCAAGAGCCCCAGCGAAAGCGGCAAAGTCGAATTTTCGCAGACACCGCCCGAGAAAAATTCTCCGCTGCTCGATTTCTTCCTGTGGTGGATACTGCCGGGCTTCCTGTTCTACTGGATATGGCAAGGTGCCTCGCGACGCATGATGAAGGGCGGCGCTGGAGGCAACTTCCTGTCATTCGGGCAGAGCGGTGCCAAGCTCTATGCCGAGGATGACGTCAAGACGACGTTTGCCGACGTAGCCGGACAGGACGAGGCCAAGGCCACGCTGAAGGAGATTGTCGATTTCCTCCACAATCCCGCCAAATACACCGAACTGGGTGCCAAGCTGCCCAAGGGAGCCCTGCTCGTAGGCCCTCCAGGCACAGGCAAGACCTTGATAGCACGTGCCGTGGCCGGCGAGGCCAAGGTGCCCTTCTTCTCCATCTCGGGTTCCGAGTTTGTGCAGATGTTTGTGGGCATGGGTGCCGCCAAGGTGCGCGACCTCTTCAAGCAGGCCGGCGAGAAGGCCCCGTGCATCATCTTCATCGACGAGATTGACGCCATCGGCAAGAGCCGCGACTCGAGCATGGGCAACGACGAGCGCGAACAGACGCTCAACCAGCTGCTCACCGAGATGGACGGCTTCGACGGCAACAAGGGCCTGGTCATCCTCGCTGCCACTAACCGTCCCGAGACGCTCGACAAGGCGCTGCTCCGACCCGGCCGATTCGACCGCCGCGTCATCATGGAGCTGCCCGACCTCGAGGGACGCAAGGCCATCCTGGCCGTCCACCTCAAGAAGGTGAAGCATGGCGAAATCGACATGGATGTGGTAGGACGTGCCACAGCCGGCTCCAGTGGTGCCGACATCGCCAACATCGTCAACGAGGCTGCCCTGCGTGCCGTGCGTCTGGGCAAGTCGCAGGTCGAGACGGCCGACCTTGAGGAGAGCGTCGAGACCGTCATCGCCGGCGAACAGAAGAAGGGTGCCGTCATCTCGCCCGACGAGAAACGCATCATCGCCTATCACGAGATAGGCCACGCCATGGTGGCCGCCTGCCAGAGTCATTCGGCTCCCGTGCAGAAGATCACCATCATCCCGCGCACCAGCGGCGCCCTGGGCTACACCATGCAGGTCGATGAGGGCGAGAAGCACCTGATGAGCCGCGACGAACTGCTGAACCGCATCGCCACGCTCACGGGCGGACGTGTGGCCGAAGAGGTACTGTGTCACACCTGCACCACCGGCGCCAGCAACGACATCGAGAAGGCCACCCAGCTGGCCCGCGCCATGATCACCACCTACGGTATGAGCGACAAGTTCGGCATGATGCAGCTCGAACAGCAGACCAATCGCTACCTGGGCGGCAACTCGACGCTCACCTGCTCGCCCGAGACCGGCCGCGAGATCGACAACGAGGTGCGCGACATCATCAGCCAGGCCTATCAGAAGGCCGTGCAGCTCATCAACGAGCATGAAGCCGAGATGCACGCTGCCGCCGAGATTCTGCTCCGCAAGGAGACCATCACCGGCGAGGAGTTCATGAAGGTACTTGACAAAAAGAACTAATCATCGGCATTCATACAGCAATCCCCTGCCTTTCGAAACGGGCAGGGGATTGTGTCGTATATATAGCTTGGCTTATGCCCCGTGGAAAAGATACTCCGTCTCCACATCTGCAGTGAGGCGCGAGAGAATTTCCAGCTCAAGGTCCTCAGCCACCTCAAGGGCACGCTTCAGCAAGCGGTCGGAGAAACGCTGGAGCATATCCTGTGCCTCCATCGGACGGTCCTTGTAGATCTTGAGATATTCGGCCTCCATCTCGAGCTGACGCTGGTCGTTCTCGGCCTCGAGCTTGGCATAGGCTGCCTTGATGATGGGAGCATAGGCATTGTAGTTCATCATACCGAGCGTCATCACCCTACGGAACTTCCAATAGGCCGACTTGTTGTCAGCACGTCCCACACTGCCCACCATGTAAGGCTTCGGATAACTCTTCACGCCCTGATAAAGTGGCAGGAACACGCTGAGGTCGGCCATACCGAAGGCCACATATGAGATACAGCCGATGGCCTTGGGCAACCACGGACGATACTGCATGATATGGGTCTGCTGGGTGCGGAAGATGCTGACGGGACGATAAGGTTCCTTTCCGTTCGAATGGAGGTAGGGATCGTGCTCCGTGCCGTCGTAGTGGAAACGGAAAGCGGTGCGCATATCCTGCAGCGAAATCTTGCGCTTGGCCTCAGCAAAGACGGGGAAGGTATTCTTCGTCACATCCTGCACCATGTCGGGTGTGAACAGCTGCTGCAATCCCCAGACACGCGGATAGTTGTAGGTGGTGTCGAGTTTTTCATCGCGCTGATATACCTCGTGGAAGTCAAACTTGCCCTTGCCGTCCCATAATCCGTTCTCCTTGGCAAACTCCATCAGACGGGGCGCGGCCATAAAGTTATCCTTGTCGTTGGGATCATAGTCACGATAACGACTTTGGTTGCCAGTCACAAAATACTTGTCCTTGGGGATACGGGTAGCGAGCCAGAGGTGACCGCAGCAGTTCTCGAGATACCAAGTCTCGTTCTCGTCGATGAAGCCGATGCCGAAGCCTTCGGCCGAACCGTAATATTCGATGAGCGAACCCAGTCGGGCTACACCTTCGCGTGCCGTGTGAATATAAGGCAATACGATGTTGAACGTGCAGTTTTCGGCAAGTCCATCAGCCACATAGGGGTCTTTTGCCAAAGCCTTGTCGCTACTGAATATGGTCTCGGTGGAACTCATACCGACACCTGCCGAATTGAAACCACAGCTGCCCCATTCGCCTGGGAACTGGGTGTCGGGCATCGCCGTATAACCCAATGCCTTCTTCGGCAACGGGCAACGGAAAGCACTGTCCTTGGCCTCGAATTCCTCGGGACCGAAATCGGTATCTTCATGCACCTCGAAGTTGATCGAAGTCATCGATGTGAAGTCACTCGAACGGCCCATCAATCGGCTGCCGTCGGCACTCTGTTCTTCACCTACAATGATGGTCGTACACTCGGAAGTAAGTTTGTTCTCACGCTTTGTTTCGTCTTTTTTCATATCGGTATTGTTTGGTTTATTATAACTATAATAACGCATTCTCGCGAAGATTATTGCCCAATTAAGAAATAAAGCGTAATTTTTCAGGAAAAACATGCTGAATTCTAAAAAAAATCATTATCTTTGCAGCGCACTCCAAATGGCAAACAACATGAGAACCCGCACACTCCTCGTCATCCTGCTGATGGCAATTTGTTTCATCGTCAAAGCCTCTGACGGCACAACGACCTACAACGGCACATTGTCTGACATCCAGATGAACGACAAGACGTTCCCTGCCCTGCCCGGCAAGACGTTCACCCTCACTTTGTCATCTGCCGACAAGGGAGTCATCGATGGCGAAGTGGGACGAATCGGCAAGATGCCGGGCACACTACATTTCACCATTCCCGTGACCCTGACTCCCGACGGCACGCTGAAGGCGGCTAAAGGTATCGAAGCCGGCAAGATGACAATGAACATCGGCCTCACCCGCAAACTCGTGACCGAAGACTTCACGGGAAGTGTGCGCGACGGACAACTGCATTTCGTCCTTCATATCACCAGTTCGATGCTTGGCATCACTATGGCAGATGCCACGCTGACGTTCGATGGCGAATCGAAATGAGTACCTAAAAACAGGTATTTTCATCCGCCCGTTGCTCTTTTTTGCACTTTCGGAATGCGACTGTAAAGAAAAATCGATTAACTTTGCAGCCCATATCGCACAATAGTATTCATACAAATTGCATACAGAATGAAGAACAGATTCCGCTCTTCGGCCAAATACCTCTTGCCCGTCTTCACCTTGTTGCTGTCTGTTGCCATTGCGCCACTTGCAAATGCACAGGATCACCACGAGCGTCGTGAAGTGAAACGCATTGCTGCCCGCAAGGGTGGCAAGACAATTACTCTGACCCTTATTGACAACAACGACCGTGGGCCCCTCATCATGGCCAATTGCCAGTTGAAGCCCTTGGGCGCTTACGCTGCCACCAACCTTGATGGCGTGGCCATTTTCGAGAACATACCCAAAGGCGAATGGACCCTCGAAGTGACCTACGTAGGCTATGAGACGCTGACCCACAACGTCGTCATGGCTGGTGACGACATACGTCTCACCCTCGGTATGAAACCACAGACGCTGTCACTCCACGACGTGGAAGTTGTGGCGAAGCAGAGTGCAGCGGGCGAAGCAACAGCCTCAGTCATCGGACGTCAAGCCATCGACCACCTGCAGGCTTTCAGTCTCGACGACATTATGCAACTCGTACCGGGTGCCGACATGAAGGTCACCGACCTCACCTCTCAGTCGAACGTGCAGATCCGCTCGCTTGTCAATGACAACACCAACGCCTTCGGTGCAAGCATCGTCATGGACGGTGTGCCCATGTCGAACAATGGTGCGATGACGCAGGGCGGTTTCAGCAGCACGGCTTTTGTGGGCACCGACACCCGACAGATCAGTGCCGATGACATCGAATCGGTCGAAGTGGTGCGTGGCATTCCTTCCGCCGAATACGGCGACCTCACCAGTGGACTCGTTGTGGTTCACTCCAAGGTGGGTGTCACTCCCTGGCAGGTCAAGGCGAAGATCAATCCTTCGGGACAGAACTATTCGGTGGGCAAAGGCTTCCATACTGGCCGATGGGGAACCGTCAACTTCAACCTCGACTACGCACAGGCATGGGGTGACCCGCGACAGAAGACCAAGTCGTTCGACCGTTATTCAGGTTCCGTAGGATGGAGCATCGATCCTACTCGCCGCTTCAACATGACCACAAAGGTGCGCTTCAACCTCGGCAAGGATTGGAACGGCAACGACCCCGATGCCATCGATGACGGCACCTTCAGCAGCACCAAGAACCAGACTATTTCGCTGACTCACAACGGCAAGTGGTCGCTCAACAAGCCTTTTTCGCGTTCACTATTCTACACCATCGGCTTGAGCCTTAACCGCATGAAGTCGCGTCAAAGCGCCATCGTGCCCAATCCGTCGGGACTTCTTCCCATCCTCACCGCTCGCGAAACGGGATACTTTGTAATACCCTGGATGACTTCGTCGTATGCAGCCAGCGGTGGTACCACAAGCACTCCAGGCAACATCTTCCTGAAGGTGGGCAACGACTTCTTCATCAAGGCAGGACCTACAAGGCAACGCTTCAAGTTGGGCGTCGATTACCATTTCGACTGGAACAACGGCATCGGCTATTACAACGACGACGAGCGCCAACCCCTCCGTCCCAACAGCAGCGGACGTCCACGTTCGTTCAAGGAAATCCCGGGTGTTCATCAGTTCAATGCCTTTGCCGAAGACAACTTCACGTGGCAGATTAACAAGGTGAACAAACTGAAGGTGCAGGCAGGTTTGCGCTTCACCAGTTTCCAGATGTTCAAGGATGAAGCCACCTACGCGCTTTCACCCCGTTTCAACACATCGTTCACCGTCGCCCGATGGCTCGACATCCGTGCAGGCTTTGGTCTCAACTCCAAGACACCCGGCATGGACTACCTCTATCCCGACAAGAAGTACACTGACCGCGTGGCTGCCAACTATCTACCCCAGGACAATCCCGCCGGCCAACTCCTCGTCTATCACACCAACGTTTATGAAGTGGCACGCACCGAAGGACTCAAGAACGCCACCAACTACAAGACTGAGGTCGGCATCGACATCAAGTTGCCGGGCGACCGTCGTATGAGCATCCTCGCCTACTACGACAAGACGCCCACCGGCTTCAGCGCTGCCACCGAATACACCACCTACACGGCCAATTTCTACGACCTTTCTGCCGGATTGACCCCAGTCAGTGGAGCTGCTACCATCATCGACTATGGTAATCCCGCACGCATCGACACCGTTTTCTCCACCACAGGCAAGGTGGGAAACTTCAACGTCTCGGTCAACAAGGGCATCGAACTCGACTGGGACCTCGGCAAGATCAAGCCCCTGCAGACCAGCGTCTATCTGACAGGCGCCTACATGGAATCGAAACGCTGGTCAAAGGACATGAATTCGTCCAACCCCACCAGCTATCCTGCCTCCTATTCCCAGGCCAACACCGTGCCCTTCAAAGTCGTCTACCCTTCGGAGATGAACACTTCCACCTATCGCAAGTTCAGCACCATGCTCCGCCTGGTGACCCATATCCCTGCGCTCAAGATGGTGGCATCGCTCTCCGGACAGGCTATCTTCTACAACTATTCCCACAGCGAAGTGCCTGCCATGGATCCCATCGGTTGGATTGACACCGACCTCTCCTATCACGAGATTACCCCAGCCATGCTCGCTGACGAAAATTATACCATCCGTGGCGTTTCGCTCCAGAAGCAACGCCGCAACGGCACCGAGAACGAGCCCACCAAGTCGCCCGTCACCTGGCTCGTGTCGGGTCGTCTCACCAAAGAACTTGGTCGAATAGGCGGCTTCTCGTTCTATGCCAACAACCTTCTCTACCACGAGCCCTGGAAATCCACGTCCCGTTCCAACACCCTCACCCAGCAGAACGCAGGGTCTTTCAGTTTCGGCGTCGAGCTCTATTTTAATCTATAACAACTATGAGATTATTCCTGACCACCTCACTGGCCTTCATAACCGCCCTTGGCCTCTCCAGTTGCCTGTCGAGCGATGACCAGACACAGCCCATCACCATCTATGTCAACGTCGAGAACCCATCGGGGCTCTCAGGTTTGACAGGAGGGCAAACTGTCTCCCTGATTAGCAGCACAGGCTACAACTATATAGCCCAAACTGATGCCGACGGCACGGCCACTTTCACCAATGTCATTCCCGACATCTACAATGTCAGCGTCTCCTGGAGCATCACCTCCGACCAATATATGGAGGCAACAGGCGAAACGGTGCAGCACGGCACCTACGTCCTCTCGGGAGCTTTGGCCAACCAAGTACTCATCGACGATGCCACACGTCTTACCCTCAGTACCAACTGTGCACGCAAGCAGTCGGTGCTCATCAGCAAGGTGTATTATTCGGGCTGCAAGGACAACAACAACAAGAACTACCTCGCTGGAAGATTTGTTGAACTCTACAACAACAGCAATGAAGCCGTCGACGTGGCTGGTATGTACCTCTGCCTGATGGAAAGCAATTCCACACCCGCCTATATCATCTCCACGCAGAGCGACTACATCTACATCAAGCAGGTCTTCCAATTCCCCAACGAAGGTCATCATATCCTTCAACCTGGCGAACACATCCTTGTCACCAATAGTGCTGTGAACCACACCGAAAATGCTGCAGCCGACTACGACGAAAGCAATGCCGATTTCGAATGCAAATCGAATGCGAACAATGCTCCTGCCAACAACCCAGCCACACCTGCCATGAAGCTCATTTGGACTGCCTTTGCCACCATCCCCAATATGAATCTCGTGCAAGGTGGCCCCTGCGGCATAGCGCTCATCGAGACGGATGAGGATCCCGCCCAATGGGAACCTGTATATGCAGACGGCAAGTCTTCGGGTGTCCAGCAACTCAAGGCTCCTGCCAAATACGTGGTCGATGGCGTGGACATCCTGAAATACCGACCAGATGGCACGGTTGATGTCAGCACCAAACGATTCTACGACTACATCGATGCAGGCTATACCAATATCAATGCCGTCAATGGCTATAACGGCGAAGTTGTCTATCGTGTCGTTGAATCTTGGACCGATGACGGACGTGCCCTGCTCAAGGACACCAATTACAGCCTCGATGACTGGGCTTGCACCACCGGCATCAACATTGGCGAATACAAATAACACCTATCCCCTAAATAGTCCCTTATGTTGCTTTCCCATAGCGACTCCCATCACCTCATAACCTCATGACCTCAATATTCATAACCAGCCCATCCCACTCCTTACGCAAGACAATCAGAGGGAGTCTTCTCCTTTTGCTTGTCACAGTATGTTCTCCAACACAGGCGCAGGGAGACAATACTTCGAAAGGCACTTATCTTTACCAGGATGCCCAAGAGGTGTGGCGTAATACCAGCAATGCAGCAGGCCTGGGCCTTGACTCGCTCACCAGTCGCGGCGTCACCTTCTTCGAACTGTCGCAGCTCAATACCGATCACTACCTCGTGCAGAAAGGCAATAAGCAGAACACCATTCACTTCTTGTCGGAGCGCTACCAGCGCATTGGCAAGTACCTCGTAGGTTTCGGACGCTTTGAGTTCAACACGGGGCGCGACTTTGGCCGCTCCTGGTGTGACATGCTTCGTACCGAGCACAGCAATCCTTACATTTCGGGCAGCGACAAACCCGGCAAGTACGAGCGACAACTCATCGACCTCACAGCCCAACTCTCCACCGTGCAGATGGGCGCTTTCACCTACGGCTTCCGCCTCGACTACAAGGTGGGCGACTACTCCCGCCTGAAAGATCCTCGTTCGCGCGTAATGATGGCTCAGTATCGTGTGGTTCCCTCCATCACCTACTCCATGGGGCATCACGCCTTGGGACTTGCTGCCCATTACCAGCGCTACAAGGAGAAACTGACCGGCCTCACCACCGTTCAAACCGACGCCACACTGATGTATTATCAGGCCACAGGACTTGAACACGTCATTGGCACAGTGGGCGGTTACAATGCCTTCAGCCGCGAATTTGCCAACCATGAATTCGGCATCGAATTCGATTACAACTTCCAGACAGATGCTTTCCAAAGCCTCAACTCCTTTGGCTTCAAGCATGCCCGAGAATATATGTACGAACAATACAAGGCTGAGCCTGGAGCCTGGCGCAATCAGGAGTGGCGTTTCGTGTCGCAGAACCGTATCTCTCGCGAAACCAAACTGCATCAACTGGATTTGACCTTGAAATATCTGCCAGCCTTGGGTGACGAATATCGACAGCAGAAAGTCATCGAACTCAACTCCGAGACAGGTTCTTCGACCACCTACTACCAGACACTCATCACCTATAAGAATCGCTATGAGGTGTACGAATATCAGGCCGACCTCCACTATCGTCTATCTTGGCTCGAAGGCATAAAGACAAAGGCATACGCTGGTGCACATGCCACTTATCAGTACGACAAGGAGCAGTACAACCTGCCTGTCTCATTTAGAAAAGTAGGTTATCTCGATGCTGTACTTGAAGGTGGCTGTGCCCTCTTCGATCGAGACGAGCGTTCGTTCTGGGTTGAAGCCAAGGCAGGCTATCATGTCTCCACGACCTCTGAGCTCAGCCTTAACGACGCTTCCGGCATCTATGCAACCAGCGTACTCCTCCCCGATATGGACTATTATGGAGCAAACTTCTTCCATGGCCAACTCGAACTGACCTATCTGATGCCCGTCACCTTCAAGAAGTACCGCAACATCTGGTTTGCCAAAATCGGCGGCTCCTATCTCAAGACCGACAACCACACGGATGGATATTATGCAGCCGCCGCGATAGGTATTTACTATTAGGCCATAACGGTATCACAGCATCACGAAATACCGGCATTCCGGTATCTCGTTATTTCGGTATTACGAAATCCCGAAAAACAAAAAAACTAATCCCTCCCCATGCGCCCAGTCACCACCCTGCTCATACTCCTGTTGCAATTCCTGGCTCTCCAGGCCCAACAGTTGATTGAAGTGCCCGAAGACCTTTTGGGCAGGGACTTCGTGGTGGCGGCTCGGGTTGAAAAGGTGAGTCGCGACTGGTGGATGGTCAAGAAACATATCTGTCCTGGAGTGCGAATGTACGATCCACAACTTGTCCGTTTCTCGGTGCGGAACGACAGTCTGGTCATTACCACCATCGACAAGATATTCAAACCCGAACCTATAACCCTTCCTATAGCCTCGAAGCAAGGAGATAGTTATCTTGTTGACCTTGCACCTTTCTTCCTGCAAATCCAAAAGGGACTCGACATCCTTTCAGGCAAAAGTCAGCCCGGCACCCTCACCGAAAGCAAAATCGACATGATGCGCGGCGACATCCGCCACCTTGAAGTTCGCATTAACCACACCTACTCTGAACCCAAACCCACTCAGGACCCAGACTCGACAAGCAGTCCCCCCTCTAAGCAATGGGACCGAGAGGGTCTCTTCTCCAACCCCTACTCCCTCTCCCTCCGCAAATCTCTGCTCCTCCTTCCCGAACCTCCTATGCAGCGTCGCCCTGCCGACCCGCGCCTCAGCTACAAGGATAACGAACATCCTTACATCAACCGCTTCCGAATTGACAAGGTCTCAACTATCCTATTCCACATCGATGACACATTCCCAAAACTCTGGCAGAATGCCATTCGACAGGGTATCGAGGACTGGAACATTGCCTTCCAAACCATCGGTCACCCCAACCTCCTCAAGGCCATTACCTTCAGCGAGAGCGATAGCGACTTTGACCCCTTTGACATCACCAGCAACACCTTTTTCCGCGTTGAAAGTCTGCAGGCCAATGCTGAAGGTCGTCATTGGATTGACCCGCGCTCAGGCGAAATACTTCAAGCCGATGTGCTCTTCTATTCCAATGTCATCACGAAACTCAAGTCTTGGCTCTTCCTTCAGACAGCTGCCTACAATCCCGTGGTGCGCAACGAGATTTCCGACACACTTGTGTTCCACCTCATCCGTTATGCAGCAGCCCACGAGATAGGACATTGCCTTGGCCTCGAACACAACTTCCGCGCCTCGCATGCTTATCGCACCGAAGACTTGCGCGACCCCTCTTTCTGTGAAGCCTTCGGTACCACAGCCAGCATCATGGACTATGCCCGCTTCAACTATGTTGCCCAACCAGGCGATGGAGTGACCTATGTCTTTCCCCCAATCCTCGGTCCCTACGACATCTATGCCATTCAGGCAGGCTACTCCGACTTTCCCGATGACGCAGCCTATCGTGCGTTCATCGACCAGCATCAGGCCGATCCATGCTGTCTCTATCGCAAGGCCAGTCGCAGTGTCCTGCCTAACGATCCCGAAGTACAGGCATCCGACCTCGGTGATGATGCGCTGGCCTCCACACGTTACGGTATTGCCAACCTGCAGTACATTGTCGCACATATCCACGAATGGTGTCAGCCTGATTCTTCCCAAGAGAGTCTTCTTGGCAAGGCCGACCCCTTTGAGGACAAGCCAGCCTCCCGCCTCGACCTCCAACATTACTATTTCGACCTGTTGGAGCACCTCTTGCCCCTCCGACACGACCCCGAAGTGCGTTCCTTCCTTGAGCTCCAGCTCAGCCAAGGATACCTCTTCCTCAAACATCCCGGCACCGACGCCGAGCTCGAAAAAATGAGGGACAACTTCATTGCTCGTCTTAATCATAAATAGCCTTTAGTCTTATAGTTAATTTAGTCGCTATAATGATATAGCCTACCACCCGAAAAAATTATGAAAGCCTCATCATTCACACTTCTATTCCTTCTCCTCGCCTCCACCCTATCGGCGCAAGTCTCCTCAGGCATGTGGTTCCCCCATCAGGCTGTGTCAGACGAGGTCTATCAGCTGCTGCGAAAAGACGGCATCAAGCTGAACCGTGAACAGATCTATACTCCCGATGGCACCTGCCTCTCCACCGCCATCCTTTCGCTGAGCCAGGACGGTGGACTCGCCTCACCCTTCGCCACCGCATCGTTCATCTCCGATGAAGGCCTCATCATCACCAACTACCACTGCGTGAGTCGTTACATCAAGGATATCTCCACCGAAGAAAATGACTACGTCAAGTACGGGTGTTGGGCAGAAAACCGTGAACAGGAAGCGCCCCTTCGCAACCTGCAGGTCAATCAGTTGCTTTCTTGCGACGACATCACTGACCAACTCTCCGAAGGCCTCGAGGGCCTGTCAGCCAAGGTTAGAGCCGACTCGTTGGCCGAAAGAGCTTCCCGCCTCGCCAAGGCAGCCAAAAACACTGGGAACGAGGGTACACGCGTCTATGCCATGATGGGCGGTCAGCAATATGTCATGGCTCGCTACAAGATTTTCCACGACGTACGCATCGTGGCTAGTCCACCTGCCTCACTCGCCCTGGAAAGCGACGACAGCAACTGGCAATGGCCTCGCTATGCCTGCGACTTCGCCATCCTCCGTGTCTATGCCAACAAGGCCGGTCTTTCGACATCTTACAAAAAGACCAACATCCCCTATCGTCCTATCTCCTATCTCAAGATTGCCAAGAAAGCGCCCCGAAAAGGCGACTTCATCATGGTAGCAGGGTTCCCCTCACAGACACGCAAGCACATCCCATGGTTTGCCATCGACAAGATTGTCAACAACGACACCCGCTTCCGCATGGACGTCACAAAGGCCAAGATGGACTACCTGAAAGCGTGTCAGGCAAAAGCAACAGGAGAAAAACGTTCGGCCTATGGCGTGCGCATCAGTAGCATCAACAACACCTACACCCGTGCACGCGGTGAAATCAACGGCACACGTGAAGGCAACATTGTTCAATTGCGCAAACAGGATGACGATGCCCTTCAAGCTTGGATCAACGCTTCTCCCGAGCGCCAGCAGGAATATGGCGCTACCCTCATCGAAGATATGCACGAAAACTACAAGCAGTTGACTCGCTACAACCATGCCGAAGAAGTCTTCAGCCAAGTGGTCAGCAGTGGCGCCACCATTTTGCCCTTCGCAGGCAAATTCGAGAAACTCCTCAACATCGACCGTGCCCATCGGCAGAACCGCGACAAGGCCATGCAGAACGAAATGAAGGAGATTCGTCGCATCGCTGACGACTTCTTCCGCCAGTTCGACCGCGAAGAAGATTGCGGTATGATGAAGACCCTCCTTCCATATTATATTAAGGAGATGGACCCCGAATATCTCGAAGACATCTTCCGTCAGCCCTACGACATGGACCGTCTCTATGCCCAATCCCTACTCACCGATTCTGCCAAAGTCAGCACCTTCCTCGACAACGCCATAGAACAAGGCACCGAGGCTCTGCAGCGCGACACTCTCTACAACCTCTGTCTCGCATTCTATCGCAACCGGGTAGCACGCATCAGCAAAGACAAGACTACTTATGCCCGTCGCCAAACGGAACTCTACAGCTCCTATATGCGTGCCTACAGCGACATGCTTCGAGACAAGGTCAAGGAGTACGATGCAAACAAAACTATGCGTCTCGCTCCTGGCAAGGTTAAGGACTTCAGCAGCAAGAAGGGCATCCCCGTGCATTGCTGTCTGCTCGCCAATGCCGAAACGGTTTCGGGCAACTCGGGTAGCCCCGTCGTCAATGCCAAGGGCGAACTCATCGGCCTCAACTTCGACCGACAGGAAGCAGGGCTCTCCTCCATCTACCGCAAGAATCCTGCCGCTATGCGCAACATTATGGTAGATATCCAATATGTGCTCTGGGTTCTTCGAAACAAATCACACTCGCAATATGTGCTCGAAGAATTGAAATAAAAACTAAAACCAAAACAATATGAAAATCTCTACCCCAAAATTCCTCGCAGCAGCCCTGCTGGCAACCGCTTGCCAATTCTCCTTTGCTGAAACCCTCACCGTGACCACCACCGAGGCAGGTACGCTCGCCAACCTCATCGATGCCACAGCCAAGACCACGACCACCTCGCTCAAGGTCAATGGTCCGCTCAACGGCGCCGACATCCTTTTCCTGCGTCAGATGATGACAGCAGGTCTCAAGTCGAGCGAAACCTACGAAGGTGTCCTCGCCGAACTTGACCTCTCCGATGCCAACATCGTAGCCAGCGACGACCACTACTACGAGACCAGCAAGGTCAGCTACACTACCGCCAATGACGAAGTGGGCGACTACATGTTCACCAAGTGCGTCATCCTCACCAGCATCAAGCTGCCACGCACCGCCACTCGCATCGGACAGAACGCCTTCCTCCGTCTCGAAAACCTCACCTCCATCGTGCTGCCCGAAGCACTCGTCACCATCGACAAGAACGCTTTTGCCTACAGCAATGCATTCACCGAATTGGCCTTCCCCGCCACCCTCGACAGCATCATGACCTCCGCCTTCCAGAGTGCCACGGCCTTGAAGACCATCAGTTTTGCTGAAGGTGCCTCCTTGCGATATGTGAGCGAAAGTGCCTTCAACTACTGCGCTGCCCTTGAGACTGCCGAACTGCCTGCTACGGTGGAATACATCGGAGCCAGTGCATTCAGTGGCGATACCGTGCTCACCAGTTTCACCTTCCCCGCCTCGTTGAAGGAAGTGGGCAACAACGCTTTCCAAGGCTGTTCCCACCTCACGCAAGTCTCCGAGATTCCCGCAGGCGTAACCAGCTTCGGCTATGGCGTTTTCCAAAGTGCTCCATTGTCCGAAATCAAGGTGAACCCCGCCAATGCCAACTATGTGGTCGAAAACAACGTGCTCTTCAATGCCGACAAGACCACGCTGATCTACATGCCGATGAATTGCGGCAAGACCTCCTACCACGTGCCTTCCTCGGTGACCGAGATCCTCAACTTCGCCATGTATAAGGTCTCCACCCTCAAGGAACTCATCCTCAACGAAGGACTCACCACCATCCAGAACACCGCATTCTCACAGACTGGACTCGAGACAATCGTCATTCCCAGCACGGTCACTACCATCAGTTCCTACATGCTCGAAGGTTGCCCGTCGCTCACCGGCGTGACCATCCTCGGCACCATCAGCGATGTTCCAGCCAATGCCTTCCGCGAGTCCGCCAACATGACGCGCATCGCCTTTGCACAAGCTACACCACCTACTTTCGTCCGCAATTCGTTCTATGGCAATCCCGAGACCATCTACGTCTATGTCCCCGCGGAATCCATCTCCTCTTATGAGACAGCCATGGCTGTAGCAAATCGCTCTTCCTACGTCTTCTGCGACATCAATACTAGCGACATCCAATTGCCAACAGCCGAAAAACAACAGCAGAAGGTCAACCTCTACGACCTCCTTGGTCGTCCAATTCAGGGCAATGCCAAAGGCATTCTCATCCAAGATGGGAAAACCATCATCAACCGATGAGGAAATTAGTCAATACACACCACTCCTTGACTTAGTTTTTCGTAGCAAGCATCATCCCGCTCGTCACGATGCTATTTCCTGTAGGAGCAAGTACTCTGTCGGCCGTCAGAGTGTTTCCGCAAATGGAGGAAGCATTCTGTCGGCCGTCACAATGTTATTTCCCGTAGGAGCAAGCACTCTGTCGGCCGTCACGATGTTATTTCCCGTAGAAGCAAGCACTCTGTCGGCCGTCACGATGTTATTTCCCGTAGAAGCAAGCACTCTGTCGGCCGTCACGATGCTATTTCCCGTAGAAGCAAGCACTCTGTCGGCCGTCAGAGTGTTATTTCCAGCAGAAGCAAGTACTCTGTCGGCCGTCAGAGTACTATCAAAAAAAGAGGAAGCATCCTGTCGGCCGACAGAGTGCTTCCTCTAAAACAAAATTAGTTTTTTTGCTATTTTGCCATTAAATTGGTAATCTCGAAGCAAGGCTGCTGGCCACGAGCGTCCTGTGCTTTCCAGGAAACGTGAATAGTCTTGGACTCGCCAGGCATCAGGGTGATGTAGTTGTCGCTATAGATGACTGGGAGAATCTGTTCTCCGTCGGCGCCCTTCAAGTTGAGACGAAGGAAGATCGCAGGCGAACGGCCCTTGTTGCGAAACATGACATCTGCCTGTTGTGTTTCGCCAGTTTGAGTAAGGTTGACACGTTGTTCAACCTCGGGCTGGGGCAAGGTGGCCAAAGCTTGATAATTACCCTCTTCGCTGCCCGGAATATAAAGGTTCTCTGAGATTAATTTGCCTTTTTCGACCAATTCGAGGCGAAGGAAAGAGACGGGAGCAAGAGGTTGTGAAGCTTGAGCAATAGGCAAGGTGCTGTCCTCGGTGCTGCTGACACGAACCTTCTGCTGACTGACTTTTCGGCCATTGAGGTCGAAGACGGTGACGATGGCTATGAGAGCCGGATGTGTACCAGCCGAATGGTTGACAACTTCTATGCTGTCGGTAAGAGCATTGTACTGGATATGCAGAGGTTCGCATGCCTTCTTGCAACCAAAGTATGCAGCCGTGGGATCGAAGTAATAGTCGTAGGTCTGCCAAACCATCGAGGGCCAGCAGGGATGGCTCATCCAAAGGAGCAGGCCCGCACGGGCACGACTTGTGGATTCAAACATACCTCGATAACCGTTATAGTTGATGAGTTGTGCCCAGCGGGTGAACTCCTCGACATTCCGAGCCTCACCGAACCCTTTACTAACAAACTGATTAAAGATGGCAGCTCGTTGTGCACCCTGCAAAGTAAAGTCGTGCTGACCCCACTGGGTGTTCTGCGGCTAAAGATCGGAAGGGCTGAAGGTGCGACGCATGCTCTCGATGTTCATCACGTTGGGCATACCGCGCTCGGAATGTATCTTGCCGCTCTGTCGTGTGAAATAGTCGCGCATCGTCAATGTCCAATAGGGGCCTCCTCCACTGACGCCTTCTGCAGAAGAGTGGGAGATATATTCCATACCGGGTGCAAGGGTATGGACATACTGACGCAGGCCACGGTCGATGGCTTCGGGCGGGAAGCCTTCGTTGCGACCGCAATAGAGGCCGATGCTGGCATGACTGCGCATGCGACGCAGGTAGTCGCGGGCATTGTTGAGGAACATCACATCGTCGTAGGGATCAGGGCCATCGGCAGGATTGGCGAGCCAGAAATCCTGCCAAATCATGATGCCATGACGGTCGCACGCCTCGTAGAACGACTCGTCGCCAACCTGTCCTACCCAGTTGCGTATCATCGTGAAGTTCATATCACGATGATAACCCACTGCGATGTCATATTCGCGCGAGCGATAAAGCAGGTTGTGTTCGTCAAAGCCCCAATTGCCACCCAACGGGATGAAGCGACGGCCATTGACAAAGACCTGGAGGCTGTCGCGCAATCCAGTGTAGCGCATCTCGCGCAAACCTGCCTTATAATTGATAGAGGACGATATGCCCACCTCGGGAGTGAACGTGAAGCCTGCCTCGTAGAGATAGGGTTCACCATAGCCATTGGGCCACCATAGTTTGAAATCGTTACCTGTGAGCTGAGGGAACAATGTGGGCTGGAAACGCACCTCTTGCTCAGTTTGGGCTGGCAAGGTAAGGGTTTGTTCGAAGCGCACGTCGCCAATAAAACCACTCAATACACCCGTAACGGGTCGATTATCATGATTACGCACAAAGACCGAAGGCGTAAGGCTCACGGATGGGCCATTGTCCGAAAGTGTAGTCTGTACATAAGGGTCGCACACTGTGACCATACCTGTAGTGGTGAGATAAACCTCGTTCCAGATGCCAGCCTCACGGCCTCGGACAGTGGTAATCCAATCCCAACCTACAGAAGCATGGAAGGTAGGATTGTCGGCACCAACAATGCCGCCATTGAACTGCGTGGAGTTGGCATCCTTCTCCTTGATGGCAGCGAAATGATCATTGCAAATGATTTCTACAGCCAAATGATTGTCTTTTTCGCGAAGCAAACCAGTGACATTGAACCGCCCACGTTGGAAAGCGCCCTCAATACTACCCAAGCGCTGACCATTGAGGAAGACATTTGCCTTCCAGTTGACTCCATCAAAGTTGAGCCACTGCTGGGTTCCCAGCATCTCCTGAGGCACATCGAATACATCCCTGTACCAGAAGTTGGAGCGAAAGAATGACTCGGAAATCTGATCGACGTTGTCGGCATAGTTGGGATTGGGCACCGCACCTATATTAATATAGGAAGCAAGTACTGTGCCTGGCACTGTAGCAGGAATCCAATCCGCACCATCGAACCCAGCCGCAGCAATGGCCTCGCCACTTGCATTCACCTCTGAGGCTCGCTGCAAAGACCAATTGCCACCGCTCAAATAATAGCGCCCCTCACGCAGTCCTGCCTCTCTATGGGGCATATATTCCTGAACGAAATCAGAGAGGACCTCCATCTCCCTTAGTGCATAGTAGCCTGCCTGACCCGCCTTGGTCATCGAGACGCGCACATAACGGGCCTTCATATTTGGGTCGCCGATGGAGACAGCTGAACGGCCAGGAGAAGCATTCTCAGGCAAGTCGGCAACTGGTCTCCAAGATATGGCATCGTCGGAAACCTCGATACATCCCTGCTTCGGCGCTTGATACCAATTGAAGTTCACTTGACAGATGTGCAATGATTTACCCAAATCGGTGTAGAGCCATTGCTCACCGCCGCCTTCACTAATCCACAAGCTGCTAAAACACGTGGAAGGCATGACATCGATAGGCCCAAGGTCCGCATCAAGGAACTGCACCTCACGTATATCCCAATGAGCCGCACCCTCCATCTCGAACAAGAGTCTGATATGCTGTGTCTGAATAGGAATCTGAAGGCGAATCCGCTCGTTGAGCACACGGGCTGGAAGATAGTCCTGCGCCTCCTGCTTGTTGGGGTCGGAATGAAGTTTGTAGTGGAGCAGCGTTCCAGGGAGTCCTGACCCCACCTGTTCACCGACGGTTTGCCAATGCTCACCATCATAAGATGTCTGTACACGGAGGGCATAACCACGGGTGGCCACCTTGTCGTCGTAGGCAACCATACCCTGTAGTCGAACATTGGCAGCCATAACCTGCAAGGCACCACTCCAATCATACTGCAACCATGTGGAACTGCCCATCATTACATTACGCGAGTAGGGACCGCCGTCAATGTTCCATTCAGCTTCGCGACGCGGCAAGGTGCCGGAGGGGGTAGATACGGTGAGTAATGCCGGTTCTTCATCGCCAATACATCCATCGGTCACCAAATGCGCTGTGTGGTTATAGTCGCGTGTCGATGATGCCCAAGCCGCACGATGAAGGGCAATATTGCTAAATATATGAGAATCGGAATGATGTACCCAATTAAGCGAAGGAGCAAAATACTCGTCTTGAGAGCCAGGATATTGACCGATTCCCCTTGTTTCAGTTTCAGTCTGAGCCAATACCTGAGATACTGTGAGAGATATAACAATACACACCATCGCATGAACGCTATGGCGAAGGTTTGCTTTGAGGGTTTTCATGATTGCTAAAGAGATTAGAAGTAAAGATACATTCGATGACGAGTGTAATCACTGGTATTTCGTGAAATGGTACTTTTCACGCAGTTCGGCCTTCTCCTCGTCGGAACGCGAGGTGAAATAGGCTTTCCAACCCGGACAGAAGTTGATATGCCAACGCCAGAAGCGACCAAGCAAAGAATTTGGTTTTGCGTCGTAGTGGGCGCGGAATTTGCAGTGTTCGCAGTTATGTGCCATAATTTTAGGGGTTAAGAAAGGTTAAGAGGGGTTAAGAAATGTTCGAAATGTTCTATAGATAGCTCACGTTGGTCGAGTTCGGAGAAAGCGGAAGTGCATGAAAGATTCAAAGAGTAACGACGGCCTTGAGGATACGGATGTCGTCAAGGGGACGATCGTTGTCGTCAGTGGGGCAACATTGGATTGAATCAACCACATCTAGGCCGGAGACAACCTGTCCGAAGATGGTGTAACTGCCGTCGAGATGCGGGGTGCCGGGATGTTCGCGATAGTAGGCACGTGCCACGGAATCCATATGATGACGACCATGGGTCCATTCAAACATCGTGGAGTCAATCTTATTGAGCAACGAGTCATTGTATGTCTTGCCCCACACGATGTAGAACTGTGCAGCCGAACTGGACTGATCGGGATTGACATCATCGCTCGTTCTGGCAGCAGCGAGCATACCCCGTTTGTGGAAGATGTCGGGATAGCGGAATTCAGCAGGCACCATGGCGACGTCGGACTCGTCGGCGATGAGTTCATCGGGTGCAGCATGACGGCTGGTGCTGTCGCCCGACTGAATCATAAAGTCGGCGATGACACGATGGAAGAGCAGCGAGTCGTAATAACCCGACTGGACATGCTGGAGGAAATTGTCACGATGAAGGGGCGTTTCGTTGAAGAGTTGTACGACGATATCGCCTTTGGTGGTCTGCAAGGTGACTTCACGCCGCACATCCTCTGTCTTATTGGTTCCACACGAAATGACAAGTATCGCTAAGACGACTGGAAGAAGCAATCGGAGTCGGGAGTTTTTCATTCTTCTATATATTAACATTGAAAGTTCGCTGCAAAGATATGTATTATTTTTGAAATAACCTTGCAATATCCATAATTTTCGCATTTTTTTGGGCAATGATAGAACAATATATAAAAAAAATTTATATCTTTGCACCCGTAAACGGCATGAAATGGGTACCTCGTAAGATTCCATGGAAATGAAGACCACAAAACTAACAACCAGGCTGAGCAGTATAGCGGTGCTGATAGTGGCGGCCTTGCTGCTGGAACTGACTACCGCCATGCAATACTTCTCGACACGAACAGGCATCACTCGCCAAATGGTCGAGATGGCTCATCGCGACCTGAGCGAATCAGATCGCACGGCTGAACTGAAACGCGAGGTGGAGCTCACCGTTGCGCAGATGCTGCCTACCTTGGGGCGACTCACTTCACAGCTTGCCTCCGACTCTTTGCACCTCTACATCGACGAGATTCTGGGGCAACAAGATGAGATTGTAGGCTTTGACTTTTGCCTCGTGAAGGGTAAGAATGGCAAGCCCGACGGCATCTACATCTACAAGGATGACAAGACAGGGGCGCCTACCGAACACCACATTGACTTCGACTTCACGAAACGCTCATGGTACCAAGAAGGCATCAAATGTGATGGTTTCTGGAGCGAACCCTATATGAGCAACTATAAGGTGATACTGATGTGCACCTATTCACGGCCTGTGCGCGATGCAGAGGGACAGATTGTGGCCATACTTGGTGCTGACGTCCCCATGCGTGACGTGTCGGCCCTTGCTTCACAACTTTTCGAAGACCAACAACGTTCCCTCTTGCCTATCGTATTATTGCACGGCCTCGGGCTTCTGCTTCTTGCCTTCATCATCGTTCGCAGTGTCAGAAGCATCAGGCGTCTGCAAGTAGTCGGAGCCGAGAAGGAACGCATCGCCAACGAACTGTCTATTGCAAGTCGCATCCAACAGGCGATGTTGCCCAAGGCCGCCCCCCTGCCTGAGCATGGTAACGTAGAACTCTCCGCAGCACTAACCCCGGCGCGCGAAGTTGGCGGCGACTTCTACGACTTTGTCGTGCGAGACGAAAAACTATTCTTCTGCATAGGTGATGTCTCGGGCAAGGGAGTCCCTGCGGCACTTGTGATGGCTATGGCGATTTCGGCCTTCCGTATGATGTCGGAACATGAATCGGCTCCAGAGCGCATCATTGCCCAGATAAACAACTCGATGGCTCGCGACAACGACTACAACATGTTCATCACCCTCTTCATTGGCGTGCTTGACCTCAAGACAGGGAAGTTACTCTATTCGAATGCCGGACACAAGCCTCCGATGATTGACAAACAGCCTCTCCCAGTGACACCTAATCTTCCCGTCGGCATACTCCCGGAATTCGACTTCGCCCTGCAAGAGACAACAATAAAGAAGGGTTCCACCCTCTTCCTCTACACCGACGGACTGACAGAGGCTGAGAACGAAACCCATGAGCTGTTTGGCCTAGAACGGATGCAAGCAATCATCGACAGTGCCGTGCAAGAAGAAGTTTCGCCAGAGGTATTCATTGATCGAATGACCGAGGCTGTACACGACTTCGTGGGCGAAACCGAACAAAGCGACGACCTAACGATGTTGGCCTTACGCTATCAATCAAAGCAGGACTGCACAGCAGACATCGAACTTCAGCATCACCTCACCCTGCCCTGTGACGTAGCCCAAACGACACGCCTAGGAGAATGGATAGAAGGGATTTGCGAGACTGCCAGTCTGAGCGCATCGGCTACTATGCAAATCAATCTCGCCATTGAAGAGGCAGTGGTTAATGTGATGAAATATGCCTATCCTGACAATTCGAACGGCGAGGTGCAGATTGATGCGTCGATTGACCACGAGTGGTTGAAGTTCATCATTACCGATGCTGGTCGGCCCTTTGACCCCACAACTTCGGATGACGTAGACACCTCACTTTCGGCTGAAGAACGCAACATCGGCGGACTGGGAATCCACCTTATGCGCAAAATGATGGACAGCATCAACTATGAACGTATCGATGGACACAATGTACTTACGATGGGGAAAAAGATTGTAAAAGGATAATTGTTAATTATTAATTGTAATTTTAAAATATTATGATGAAAACCACATTCAAAGAAGAGAAAGAACATCTGGTAATGGCCTTCGATGGCCGACTGGACACCGCCGCCTCATCGCAGACCGAGGAGGATATGCGCGTACTTTATGACTGCGAGGGTCGTGACATCATCCTTGACTGCACAAACCTGCAATACATCTCGAGTAGCGGATTGCGCCTCTTCCTGGGTCTGATCAAGAAAGCTCGTCCCAAAGGAAGCCACGTCTATCTCACAGGCGTAAGCGATGACCTGCGCCAAGTATTAGACGAAACTGGATTCACCGCCCTTTTTGAAATGCTATGACAAACGAAGAAATCGAACGTCTAAAGGCCGAAAACGCATCGCTGCGTCAAGAACTCGAACGGTTGAAAAATGAAATCATCCGTCTGGTGAGTCGTAACCTCGATATTTCTGAACGACTGGAGGAGGATGTGGAACTTCGCCGTCGCGCCGAGGTAGCACGAGAGCTCTTCGAAGGTAACCTTGAGCGCCAGCGCAATGCCGACCTGCAGGACGATGCCCAACTTATGGGCCTCATTGAGCTGCGCGTCGAAGCAGAACGTCCGCACCTGAAAGCAGACTTCAGTTCCGCCGACCTTGCCCATCTGCTCGGCGTGAGCCAGGAACGTCTCAATCGTCTTTTCCGCCACCAGTCTATCCACCGCACGCCCGAAGCCTACATCGACAACCTGCGTGTGCTGGCTGCGCTGCGTATGCTTCGCGAAAAGCCCCAGTGGACCATAGCTGCAATCGCAGAGGAGTGCGGACTAGGTAATATACGTACGTTGCAACGCCGCGTCCAGGAGGTGATTGGTATGACTCCTGCACAATATAGGCAGATGTTTGTCCCTGAAGAGTAACTTTTCACACACTTTTTACATAATACACGCCCCCAAAGCGACAGATTCAGAAGCTTGTCCATCTGCTTGTCGCTATATTGGGGGCGTGTCGTCATATACGAAGCAAAATACAAGATAAATATTTGGAGAATGAAGAAATAGACCCTACCTTTGCACCAGAGAAAACAAAAATCCTATTATTAACAAATAACAAAACAACAATATGAAAAAGTCTATTTTCTTCCTCTTCGCCCTCGTACTGACAAGTTGCCTTCCTCTTCAGGCCGACAACGACCAAGTAATCACCTTCGACCGTCTGCCCGCTACCGCCCAGACCATGCTGAATCAAAACTTTGCCGACAAAGTTCCCCTGGTAATCACTGCTGACTGGGACGACTACAAGGTGATGTACGCAAATGGCGAAAAAGTAGAGTTCGACAAGAGAGGCAACTGGAGGGACATCGAATGCAAGGCAAGCCAAGTGCCCACTGATCTGATTCCCGCACAGATTACAGCCAATGTGAACGCCACATTCCCTGGCTCGTCAATCACCGAAATTGATCGCGACCACTCAGGCTACAGCGTACAACTCAGCAACGGCTTGGAACTGGAATACAACAGACGTTTCCAAGTGATTGAGGTCGATGACTAAGCATCATTGATGCCAACCCCACTATAACCATAATACAGCCCCCTCCTTCGGCACAAATCCGGAGGGGGGATTGATTTTAAACAACAAAAAAACACCCAGCAGAAAGCCGGGTGTCACGTTGTGTTGTCTGTTCAGCGGTTTGTTTATTTTGCCACAGGAGCCTTGCGATCGCGAATGCGAGCAGCCTTACCCTGAAGGTTGCGGAGATAATAAAGCTTGGCGCGACGAACACGACCATACTTGTTGATCTCAACCTTCTCAATGAAAGGTGACTCCATTGGGAAAATACGCTCTACACCTACGCCGTCAGAAATCTTGCGTACGGTAAAACGCTTCTTGGTACCATGACCCGAAATGCGGATCACAACGCCTCGGTACTGCTGGATACGCTCCTTGTTACCCTCACGGATCTTGTAGGATACAGTGATCGTATCACCGCTCTGGAATGCTGGAAGCTCGTTGCCAGTGGCAAATGCCTCTTCAGCAATCTTCATCAAATCTGCCATAATGACTGAATTTAATTTAGTGGTTTATAATAATAATTAATGGACCATCAGGCATAACTGGTAGCGTTCCCAGACATAGGCCTTGCATCCTGCCTCGCCCGGCATTCGTCGAAGAAGCCGCTAAAACTGGCCGAAAGCGGGTGCAAAGATACATCATTTGTCGGAAATGACGAAATATATTGATGAAAAACTTTTGCACATAATAAAAAATAATGTCGAAGCGGCTGATTTTGCCACTTCGACATTGTTTTTATTTAAGTTATTCAGCCGCTGTAAGCCAACGACAGACGCGTTTAGAGCGCACTTACGATCTCCTCGGTATCGGTGGCAATCATCAGTTCCTCGTCAGTTGGAACGACAGCTACAGTGACCTTGGAGTCAGGGGTCGAGATGATAGCCTCTTCGCCACGCACCTTGTTGTTCTTCTCGGCATCAAGCTTGATGCCCAGGAACTCCATATCCTCAAGCACACCAGCACGGAACAACTTATCGTTCTCGCCTACACCACCGGTGAAAGCAATAGCATCGACACCACCCATGGCGGCAGCGTATGCGCCGACGTACTTCTTTACACGATAGTAGTAAACCTGGAGGGCGCGCTTTGCATCCTCATCGCCATCGAGAGCCTTGAGGGTAGCATCACGCATGTCGCTTGAACCACAGAGGCCAAGCATACCCGACTTCTTGTTGAGGAAGGTGTCCATCTGAGCAGGAGTGAGTCCCTCCTTGTCCATGATGAAGGTAACAGCAGCAGCGTCGATATCGCCCGAGCGGGTGCCCATCACGAGGCCCTCAAGAGGGGTGAGACCCATCGATGTATCAACACACTTGCCATTAACAACAGCCGACATAGAAGCACCGTTACCGATGTGGGCAACAATAATCTTCGAGTTGTTGGGGTCGAGACCCAAGTACTCGATGGTACGCTTGCTTACGAAGCGGTGTGAAGTGCCGTGGAAACCGTAACGACGTACGCTCCACTTCTTGTAGATGCTGAGCGGAATGGCATACATGAAAGCCTTCTCGGGCATAGTCTGATGGAATGCAGTATCGAAGACGGCTACTTGTGGAACTGTTGGAAGAAGTTCCTTCACAGCCATGATGCCCTTGAGGTTAGCGGGATTGTGGAGAGGACCGAGGACTGCACATTCCTTGATGACATCGACAACCTCATCGGTAATCAAGCAGGACTTGGTGACCTTCATACCGCCATGCAGCACGCGGTGACCAACAGCCTGAATCTCTTCAGCCGACTTCAACACGCCATACTTTGGATTGAGAAGATGCTCCTTGAAGACGAATTCAACGGCAGCTGTGTGCTCGAGCATGAAGTTCTCAACGATGACCTTTGAACCATCAGGAGCAGTGAGCTTAAGGAATGAATCTGGAAGACCGATCTTCTCTACGCCACCCTGAGCAATGACTTTCTTGTTGTCGAATACCTTATACTTGAGGGAAGAGGAACCGCAGTTCAGTACGAGAATTTTCATTAATTTACCTAGTTAATTTTTAATAGTTATTGTTTAATAGTTAATGATTATTTGGCAGCAGCACGCTCCTTTGCGCCGATAGCCTGGTTGCAGGTAACGACGATGGTCTGATAAACCTCATCGACATTGCAGCCGCGCGAAAGGTCGTTAACAGGAGCAGCAATACCCTGGAGGATTGGACCTACAGCGGTGCCGCCGGTGAAACGCTGAACAAGCTTGTAGCAGATATTGCCTGCCTCAAGGCTTGGGAATACGAGGGTGTTGCAATGGCCGGCAATAGTGCTGCCCTTGGCCTTGCTAGCGCCCACGCTTGGAACGATAGCGGCATCGGCCTGAAGTTCGCCATCAATCTGGAGATTGGGATCGAGTTCCTTGGCTACAGCGGTAGCCTCGACAACCTTGTCAACCATCTCGTGCTTGGCAGAACCCTTGGTCGAGAACGAAAGCATGCCGACAACGGGAGTCTCGATGCCAGCGATGTCGTGAGCGGTCTGAGCCGAGCAAACGGCGATCTGCCCCAGCTGCTTGGCATCAGGACAGGGTGTAACAGCACAGTCGGCGAAGACGAGGATACCCTCCTTGCCGTAAGCCTTGGCAGCCTCATTCTCCATAATCATGATGAATGCGCCCGATACGCAAGAGATGCCAGGAGCTGTCTTGATGATCTGGAGTGCGGGACGAAGGACATCGCCAGTAGTGTTGCGAGCACCAGCCACCTGTCCGTCAGCCTCACCCGACTTGATGATCAGGGTGCCGAGATAAAGAGGATCCTTCACGAGTTCGGCAGCCTTCTCAGGGGTCATGCCCTTCTTTTCGCGGAGCTTGAAGAGGAGGTCAGCATACTGCTGTGCCTTGGGATTATTAAGAGGCTCAACGATGGTAGCCTTATCGATGTTCTTGAGGCCATACTCCTTAACAAGGGCTTCGATCTCAGCCTTTGCACCAATAAGGATGATGTCTGCAACGCCGTCACCAAGAATACGGTCAGCGGCCTGGATAGTACGTGGTTCGGTGCCCTCTGCGAGGACGATTCGCTGCTTATTGCCCTGGGCTTTGGCAACGAGTTGATCCATTAATGCCATAGTGAAAATTTGTTAGATTTATTAGTTAGTGAAAAATGTTATTAGTTAATTGGCTATTCGAAAATAATAAGTCTGCATTCATGCGCAAAGATAATAATCTTTGAGCACATAACCAAGAGTTGGGACAACTTTTTAAAAAATTTGTCCGTTTTTATGAACAAAATCGGTTTTTCGGGGGAAAAACGGAATATAAATAAATCAAAATAAGGCAAAATAGAATATCCCCTCCGAAAATAATCCGGAGAGGATAAGTGTCTTAATCCAACTGTGCGGCAAGCGCCTTCCATAGTGTGTCGTCGGGGACAGGAGCCACGATGACAACCTCCTGCTTGGAAACGGGATGAACGAACTGCGCCTGACGCGAATGCAAGGAGATTCCACCATCGGGATTAGACCGCGGAGCGCCATACTTCAGGTCTCCCTTGATGGGAAGACCAATGTTGGCGAGCTGGCAACGAATCTGATGATGACGGCCCGTAAAGAGTTGAACCTCAAGCAACGCATAACGCTCGGTGGAGGCTATCACACGGTAATGCAGACGCGCTTCCTTGGCACCCTGACGAGGTTCGCTGTAAGCGTAGGAACGGTTCTGCTTCTCGTTGCGGACCAAATAGTCGGTTAGGTCTTGTTCCTTGGGAGGTAAATCGGCTGTCGATTCGACAGCATTTTCATCACTCCCCCATACATTTTCAACGATGCACCAATAGGTCTTGTGAACCTCGCCACTCGAAAACATCCGGTTAAGGCGCTCGAGTGCCTTGCTGGTCTTGGCAAAAAGAACTACACCGGTAGTGGGACGATCCAACCTATGGGTGACGCCGAGGAAAACGTTGCCGGGCTTCGCATCACGCTCCTTGATAAGACGCTTCAGCGTGTCAGACAATGGTTCATCGCCCGTCTTGTCGGCCTGCACTATCTCATGGCAGGTCTTGCTGACGGCGATGATGTGGTTGTCTTCGTAGATTATTTCCAATTAACCTAAAAATTAATTGTTAATTCTTAACTGTTAATTGTTTACATATTCATACCGCCATCGATCTGGATAACCTGACCTGTAACATAGCTTGACATATCACTGGCGAGGAAAACGCAGACGTTGGCGATATCTTCGGTCTGACCACCACGACGAAGCGGGATCTTCTTCATCCACTCGTCGCGAACAGCCTGTGGCAGCTGAGCAGTCATGGCTGTCTCGATGAAGCCTGGAGCGACGGCATTGGCGCGGATACCCTTGGGTCCCATCTCTTGAGCGATAGACTTGGCAAGAGCAATCATGCCTGCCTTTGAAGCAGAATAGTTGCACTGGCCAGCATTGCCGTGAACACCGACAACAGACGACATGTTGATAATCGAGCCACCCTTCTGACGAAGCATGATGGGGCAACAAGCGTGAATGAAGTTGAAGGCCGACTTGAGGTTGACGTTGATTACAGCATCCCACTGAGCTTCAGACATGCGGAGCATAAGTCCGTCCTTGGTGATACCCGCATTGTTTACAAGGATATCAATACGACCAAAGTCTGCCTTGATCTTTGCTACAACGGCTTCGGTTTCGGCAAAATCGGCAGCATTCGATGCATAGCCGATGCACTTGACGCCATGAGCAGCAATTTCCTCGGCAGCACGGTTGATGTTGGCGAGGTGCTCTTCGTTGAGCGCGAGGTCAGTGAATGCAATATCGGCGCCTTCAGCGGCGAACTTGTGGGCAATGGCATTGCCAATGCCACGGGCAGCACCCGTGATAAGTGCTACTTTTCCTTCGAGGAGTTTCATAATTTGTAAAATTGTATAATATATTTAATAATGTGTATATGATCGAGCATGCGTGCGAACAATGCCATAGAATATCATCTTGAAAATGCATTCGCGAAGCCGAGCTGTAGGAACACCCAGAGCAGTAAATTGACCACGGATATTGGGCAGATCGAGACCACGCAAAGCATAGTGGATCGTAACGGCCACGACCGAAGCATTGTCGATGTCAAAGGTGCCCTCTTCGATGCCCTGCTGCAAGATGCTGCGTAAAATACTCAACTCACGCACATCGAGACGTCGCCTTGCATGTTCGAGCTGGATAACATCGCGAAAGAATTCCGCCTTAAGCGAGCCATTACGGATCACCGTATTACGCACCTGGTCAAGACGGCATAGGATATATCGCTTTAATTTCTCGTCGGCAGGAATCTCGAGAGGAGGTATTTCCTCAATAGCCTCGATGATGTGACTCATCTCGCTGTCGACTACAGCCAGGAAGATTTCCGACTTCGACTTGAAATACGTATAAAGTGTACGTCGACCCTTCTCCGACTTTGCGGCGATCTCGTTCATCGTCGTATTGTCGAAGCCCTTGGTGGCAAACAGTTGACGTGCCACTTCGATTAGTTCTGATCTCGTATTTACACTCATACCTGACATCGGAGCAGAATTGCTCACTTTTATGATTTGTGTGCAAAAGTACACATTATATTCATACGTTCGCCAAAACGATTGCATTTTTTAAAATTTTAGCTATTTTTTTATGCTCGATAACATAAAATTGACAAATATAGTGTGAAAATACGCACTATTTTGCTTAAAAATTTGGATAAATAAAAACAATGCGCTATATTTGCAACGAAATATAGTGTCCCAATGGCACCATGTACCGTGTATTAACCAAATTACACCCGATAATCTAATCTATATGAGCTATCTGAAGTTTGACAAGACTCTGCTTACCAACCTTGAGCAATCTCTTGACATCGAGTATCTCCGCACGAATAAAAGTGGAGCGTACTCGAGTACTTCGGTGACAGGATGCAACACCCGCAAATACCACGGTTTGCTGGTCATTCCTATTCCGGAGTTGGATGATGACAACCATGTATTGCTTTCATCCCTCGATGAGACTGTCATACAGCATGGAGCAGAGTTCAATCTTGGCATCCACAAGTATGAGGGCGATACCTTCGCCCCCCGTGGACACAAGTACATCCGTGAGTTTAATTGTGAAACCATCTCCACCAACACCTATCGTGTGGGAGGTGTGATCCTGACTCGTGAAAGCCTTGTTGTGCTCCATGAGCCACGTGTCATCATCCGCTACACCCTGGTTGATGCCCACAGTGAGACAACATTGAGGCTGCGCCCACAGCTCGCCTTCCGCAATGTGAACGAGCTCACCCAGCGCAACAATCAGGTGAACTACAACTACGAGGTTGTGGAGAATGGTATCGGTTCCTGCCTCTACCAGGGCTATCCTACCCTCTACATGCAGTTATCGAAGGAGAACCAGTGGCACAGTCATCCCGACTGGAACATTGGTGTCGAATATCCGCGTGAGCAGGTTCGTGGCTACGGCTACAAGGAAGATCTCTTCATGCCCGGCTATTTCGAATTCTCAATCAAGAAGGGCGAGAGTGTAGTCTTCTCTGGAGGCATCACCCCTATCAAGCCGAATGGATTGAAGGCACTCTTCACACGCGAGGTGAAGCTCCGCACCACACGCGACAGTTTCTTCAACTGCCTCAAGATCTCGGCCACCAGCAACATCATCGAGCGCGATGGCAAGGACTACATCATCGCCGGCTATCCCTGGTTCAAGGTACGTGCACGCGACCAATTCATCGCTGTGCCCGGTTCGACACTCGTTATCGGTGACGAGGCCGAGTACCACAAGATCATGGCAAGTGGCATAGAGGCTGTGCGCAACTTCATGCAGAACAGTGAAGTTGACAAGACCATCCACGAGATCAACTATCCTGATGTACCTCTTTGGGCCGTTTGGGCTGTGCAGCAATATGCCATCCGATTAGGCTTCAAGAAGGCCGCCGAAAAATATGGTGACTTCGTGGAGGAGGTGGTCAACTACATTATCGACGGTAACTCCGAACTGGAACTGCGCGAAAATGGATTGGTATATGCCAACGCCGACGGAAAGGCCATCACATGGATGAATGCCACCGAGTTCGGTCATCCCATCACCTACCGCACAGGTTACATCGTAGAGTTCAATGCACTCTGGTACAATGCCGTCAAGTTGTTGATCGACTTGTACAAGGTAGATGCCAAGAAGAATGCTGAAAAGATTGAGGCTCTCGACCTGCTGGCAGAGAAGTATGAAGCCAACTTCAAGCGTTTGTTCACCACCCCGACAGGCTATCTGTACGATTACGTAACCGAAGACTTCAAGTGCGCCGATGTTCGCCCGAACCAGCTGTTTGCCATCGGTTTGACCTATACCCCATTCACCAAGCCCGAACGCAAGGCTGTGCTTGACATGGTGACTCGCGAACTCCTGACGCCTAAGGGCATCCGTTCGCTGACACCTACCGCCGGACTTTATCGTCCTAACTACTGGGGCAATGTGAGCCAGCGCAATGCTGCCTATCATAACGGAGCCTGCTGGCCCTGGCTGCTCGGCATCTATGCCGAAGCATACCTTTCGGTATTCACCAACTCAGGCGTCGCATTCATCACACGTCGTCTGTGGGCCTATGAGGAAGAGATGGGCCGCCACTGCATCGGCACCGTTTCGGAAGTCTATGATGGTGACCCGCCATTCCGCGGACATGGAGCACAGTCACTTTCGATCAACCAGGCCGAGATTCTGCGCGCTATGGACTTCCTGGATCGATATGTTGAGCATTCAAGAAAAAAATAATAAATATAATCCAGAATAAACATGAAAGCATTAATGTTTGGCTGGGAATGGCCTCCTCATATCCTCGGTGGTCTGGGACCCGCTTCGTTCGGTATCGTACGCGGTGTCGTCAACACAGGAGAATGTGATGTTACCTTTGTCCTGCCAAAGCCACAAGGCGACGAAATCAAAGACTTCGTACACATCATTGGCGCATCGAATACGCCAGTGGTATGGAAGGACGTCGATTGGGACTACGTACAGAAGCGCCAGGGTCATGTGATGGATCCTCAGGAATACTACGACCTGCGCAACTGCATCTACGCTGACTTCAGCAACCTCTACACCAATGACCTCGGATGTATCGAGTTCTCGGGCAAATATCCCAAGAACCTGCTGGAGGAAATCAACAACTATTCCATCGTAGCAGGCGTCATCGCCCGCAAGGAATTGCAGCATGACGGCTTCGATGTGATCCATGCCCATGACTGGCTCACCTATCCTGCCGGCATCCATGCCAAACAGGTGACCGGCAAGCCACTCGTCATCCACGTTCACGCTACTCAGTTCGACCGCACCCGCGGTATGTGCGATGCCAACGACCCGACCTTCAAGATCGAGCTCGACGGCATGAACAACGCCGACCAGATACAGTGCGTATCCGAGCTGACACGTCAGACAGTCATCAACCACTATCATCAGGATCCTGCCAAGTGTATCGCTATGCACAACGCAGTGGAACCCATGTCGCAGGAAGTGCTCGACATGGAAGCCAAGCGAGGCACCGACGAGAAGGTCATCACCTTCCTGGGCCGTATCACGGCACAGAAGGGCTGCGAGTACTTCGTCGAGGCTGCATCACGTTGCTTGCAGAAGGCTCCCAATGCCCGTGTCGTCATGGCCGGTAATGGTGACCTGATGGAACAGATGATCCACCTGGTAGCACAAAAGGGTCTGGCCGACCGCTTCCACTTCACCGGCTTCCTTCGTGGCAAGCAGGTGTACGAAATGTTCAAGGTCAGCGACGTCTATGTGATGCCTTCGGTTTCCGAACCCTTCGGCATCTCGCCACTTGAGGCTATGCAGTGCGGTGTACCTTCGATCATCTCGAAGCAGTCGGGCTGCGGCGAAATCCTCGACTACTGCTTCAAGTGCGACTACTGGGACATCGATGCCATGGCCGACGCCATGTATGCCCTTATCACTTACCCCAAGCTCCACAAGTTTATGCAGGAGATGGGTCGCAACGAGGTCAACCAGATCACTTGGGAGAAGGTAGGCCGCCGCGTTGTTGACGCATACAAGAGATTATTAGGCTGGTCCTAAACAGCGACCAGGAATTTAATTATTAATTCTTAATTGCTAATTGTTAATTATGAAAACCGTTTGTTTGCTGTTTGAGATACATCAGCCCTTCCGTCTGAAGAAATATCGTTTCTACGATATCGGTGCAGACCATTACTATTATGACGATTATGCCAACGAAGAAATCCTGAAGCGTTTGGCATATCAGAGCTATATCCCTGCTGCCAAGATGCTGCTGGAGATGATTGAGTCTTCCGAAAAGAAGTTCAAGGTTGCTCTCTCGATTTCGGGTGTTGCCATGGAGCAGTTCGAGATGTACTGCCCTGAGTTCCTCGACTGCGTGCGCGAACTGGTTGCCACCGGTTGCTGCGAGCTCTGCTGCGAGACCTATTCCCACTCGCTCTCATCGCTTGTCGATCCCGAAGACTTCAAGTACCAGGTTGAACTCCAGAAGAAGATCATCAACGACACCTTCCAGTACGATTCGAAGACCTTCGTCAACACTGGCTTCATCTACAACGATGAAATCGGTGCCGAGATCGCTGCCATGGGATTCAAGGGTGTAGTTACCGAGGGAACCCGTCACGTCCTTGGCTGGAAGTCGCCCAACTACGTTTACTCCACCGCTGCCAAGCAGGATGTGGGCCTGATGTTCCGCAACACCAAGCTCTCTGAGGATATCTGCCTCAACTTCCAGTATGGTCTCGATGCTGGCCAGTACATGGGTTGGATCGCTGATTCTCCTGCTGAAGAGAAGGTTTACCTCATCGCCATGAACTTCGACGTAATTGGTGGTATGAATCCCGAGTCGAGCGGAATCTTCAACTTCTTCAAGGCCCTGCCATACTTCGCCGAGCAGAAGGATATCCGCTTCGCTACACCTGCTGAGTGCTGGGAGAACATTCCACCCATCGCCGTTGCCAACGTTGGTCACCCAATTTCATGGGACGGCTACGACAAGGACGTCAGCGCCTGGATGGGCAACGACCTGCAGAACGAGGCCATTCGTGCCATCTACTCGATCTCCGAGCGTCTGCACATGTCGAACAACGAGATTCTCCGTCAGGATTTCGCCTACCTGCTTTCTGCCGACCACTTCAAGTTCATGTCGACCAAGATGGGCGCCTACGTTCCATTCTCACCCTATGACTCCAGCTTCGATGCATTCACCAACTATATGAACATCGTCAGCGATATGGAGATTCGCCTGAAGCAGGAATTCCCCGAGGAAGTCGAGAACGAGGAACTCAACCCACTTCTGAAGCAGATCAACGAGCAGGGCAAGGTTATCGAGAAGCTCCAGGCTCAACTCGAGAAGGCTGAAAAGAAGCTTGACGAGAAGAAGGCTGCTGCCAAGAAACCCGCTGCCAAGAAGCCCGCTGCCAAGAAACCAGCCGCTAAGAAGGAAGAGAAGTAACTCTCTGACTTAGGCTCTAATCTATAAATTGCCGAATGGGATACACGCACAAACGGATGTATCCCATTTGGCATCTTCATTATTTAAAAGCGCGTATGCGTGCGCGTTTACAATGCCTTGATTAAACTCTCCCATTTTTACTCTCAAACCATTAACAACACATGAATAAGAATCTTACTTCCCTTGCACTCATAACACTTTTAGGCCTCAATTCCTTTGGCTCCAATGTAGAAGCCAAAGTCAAACTGCACAGTATTGGCGACAGTACTATGCAGACCTATGACGAAAGCACTGAGAAGCGTGGCTGGGGCCAGATGCTACAACAATTCTTCGATTCGGAATTTATCACCGTCAACAATCGAGGCAAATCTGGAGCAAGTTCAAAGTCCTTTTATCAGGAGAGCGCCTATTGGCCAACTATGGTAGCCTCAAAAAGTTCAGCTACCACTATCGAAGAGGGTGATTATGTAATCATCCAATTTGCTCATAATGACGAAAAGAATGAAGGCGCCGACGGAGATACCGTCAAAGCCTATTATAATTATATTGGCGATGCCACAACTGCTGCTTCGACAGACTATCGTGGTACAACTCCTTACGGAACCTTCAAGGGTTTTATTCGCAACTTTATCAACGAAACCAAGGCTCGTGGCGGCAAGCCTATCATCGTCACACCTATCTGCCGCAAGTATTTCAGCGGCAATACCATTCGTCGCAACGGCATGCACGACCTCGGAGACAAGTTTACTATATGTGACGGTCAATCGTACAAGACGGACAATAGTGTGCCTGCAAGCGACAACACCTACGACTATGCGCAGTCCCTCATCGACGTTGCTGCTGAATATGAAGACGTCCCAGTAATTGACCTCACGCAACTCACCGCCGAACTTTATCTGAGCTATGGCGAACAGTATTGCACCGAGAATCTCTTCTGCTCTAGCGACAATACCCACACAATAGCCTTGGGTGCAACTTTGATTGCCCGCACGTTTGCACAGGCAGTCAAGAATGGCGAGAACATGATTACCAAGGCTACGAATTATAATGCCGACAACAAGGCCAAGTCTGATGCCATCCTTGCCGAACTGGCGGAGCACGTCATCGTCTCGAACGAAATCACCTTCAATCCACAAAGTGGGGATCTCGGCAAGGGGTATAATGGACAGACCCTAACCAAGGAATTCAACATTTCAGCCTTTGGTCTTGCGAATGAAAGCGGTACTTTCACCTTCACTACTACCGGAGACTTCCTGGTGAGTGCCGACAAGGAGAACTTCGGCCAGACAGCTGAAGTGTCCTACACCGGCTCTAACCTGATTACATCCGTTTACATTCGTGTTCAACTCAATGGTACCGGGACAGTAAACGGCACTCTTACAGCAAGTGATGGCACCAACGAAAAAACACTCGAACTCTCTGCGTCAATCATTGCCTTGGGCGGCGAGACCGAAGAATGCAGTGTGCTTTGGGCAATGAATGGTGGCAATTCTTCTGTGACGGAAGGTGCTATCGAAGCTATCGACCAGACCTGGAGCAGTATGTATGCAAGAGACTATAACAACATCAACTCGAAAGCAGTTTGGCCAGAAGAAAGCGGTTATGACGCAACCCGCAAGGTTCAGCGAAACTGTACTCTTGAAGATTCTTGGCCAGAAGGCGAAATCGACGAGGTTTCGACACGTTTCATCCAGCTCGGTGTTAAGGCTCCTGCTCAAACCCTCATCAACCTTGACAAGATCTCAATGTACGTTGCAGGTGCAGGCGGTTCCGGTATGCGTTGCAAGGTATATTATGATACCGATTCACTCTTCTCCAGCCCTACCCAGATTGCAGATTTCTCCGGCGGCATGGCAGGCAATACTGCCTACCTGGTAGAGAGTAGCATTGTGGAGAGTATTGAAGATGGAGGATGTCTTTACATCCGTGTTTATCCCTGGTACAATGGCGGTGCAGCCAATGCCAAGACCATCTGCCTAGCTGATGTTTATGTTCATGGTTTCGCTCAAGCATCCAGTGTTTCTATCCCAGATGCCACATTAACCTGGGCATTCAATGGCGGTGATGCTGATCAGCATCCAGAATATGATCCATTTGAGGCAAGTGCATACTTCAAGAATGATGTGATTACACTCGGTGAAGAACTTGCATTCAATGGCACCAAGTCATGGAGTGGATCAACCGGTAATGCTACCTTCACTTCCATCATTTGCACTATGGAGAAGGGCACCAACAACAGCTCTGCTCCCTGTGACGCCAACACGTTGACCTTCTCTATCGACTTGACCAATGGTGGTGTCTTCATTCCACAGAAACTCTCCTTCGATGCGGCTCGATTTGGCACTGATGGTGGTAAATGGCAGGTTGCTGTTTGCGCAGGCGATGACGAACTAATACTCGACAAGGATTTCACCCCGAACCGTTCAGGCAAGGATATGGAACTTTCACAGTACTCCTACGACATCAACGGACTATCTGCCGACGAGGAGTCTCCTCTCAAGTTGAAGTTCAGCATCTACAGTCTTGGTGGCACCAAGGATCATGGTCTTGCCAACGTTGTTTTGACTGGCACCGTAATGGGCAACAGCGATGACTCAAAACTCGAGATCCAATCCATCTCTCCTGAGACAGGCGAGAATATTTCCCGCAGTGGTCGCATCGTTGTCAACTACAATGCACGTATAGCTCAAGGTGAAGGCGAAATCATCCTTACCAACAATGCATCGGGCGAAGCCAAGGTCATCACTCCAACTTGGAGCAATCGTGCCCTTACCATCAACTATTCCGGACTCGACTACGGCACTTCTTACCTGCTCAGCATTCCTGAAGGTTATGTCGTTGATGCTGCCACTGGCAACAAGAAGGCTCCTGCCCTCAACTATGCAATGAATGTCATTGAGCGTCCCGTACCATCTCCGCGCAGTTTCAACGCCATAGTCGATGCTTCACTCACGCAACTGGATTATCGGGACAAGATTGAGGCAACCGAAGACATGCCTGCACAGTATCGCACTATCCAGGCTGCCATCGACGATGCTCCTTCCAAAAGCACTGAACCTTACCTCATCTACATAAAGGAGGGCACCTATCGTGATCCTAACTTCTCCTTCTCATCTGGTTATGGCACACGCTACACTGATCCTGAAAACAATGATGGAACAGAGACTACCCGCATCAACAACGCCGGCATCAATGAGTATGACTCGTGCCGTCTCGTTTGCGTCAACAAGCCCAACATCCACCTCATTGGACAGAATCGCGACAAGGTCATCATCTCCGGCGATCGTCTCGATGGCTCTACCAAGACCGACCACAGCCGCGTATGGTATCACATCAGTGCTGGTGCAACCCTTGAAGTGCAGGCCGGTGGCACAGACTTCTACATGGAAGGCTGTACTGTCGACAATGAGAACTGGACCATCGGCAAGATGGAGGGTCCTCAGGCTTTGGCTATGAATATTTCAGCTGACCGTGCAGTGTTCAACAACGTTCGCACCCGTTCTTACCAGGACACCTACTACAATGGAGGAACCTACAACCGAACTTTCTGGAACAATTCAGAAATCGAGGGTTCTGTGGATTTCATCTATGGAGATGGTGATGTCTTCTTCGAGAATTGTATGCTCAACATCAATCGCCCTTCTGGCGGTTACATTGTTGCACCAAGTCACCCTGCAGAGACTCGCTGGGGCTATGTCTTCAACAACACCACCATCACCACCGATGACGTTGAGGATCCATCTCACTACAGCGTTTGGTTTGGCCGTCCATGGCATAACAATCCAAAGACTGTATTCCTCCACACCCAATGCGAAGTAAGCACCAATGATTCCATCTGGTTTGACCACATGGGAGGCTTGCCTGCCATCTGGGCAGTCTATGATATGTGGAATGCCAAGGGCAACCAGATGTCAACCATCAGTCGCAAGTGCTACTATTACACTGACGATGCCGGCAATAAGATATGGGGCGCTGCCAAGAATGAACTGACGGCTGAAGAAGCTGCAGAATATACTATCACCAATGTCTTCAGCGGTGACAAGTCAAACAACGCTTCCGGTTATTGGAACCCACAGACCTATGTGGATAAGCCAGCAACACCTGAGCTCAATGCCGTTGGAACAGACATCAGTTGGACCGCCGACAAGTATGCAGTCTGCTATGTGGTAACTGTTAATGACATACCCGTTGCATTCCCGACCGAATGCAAATACACGGCTCAGGCAGGTGACGTCGTTAAGGTTCAGTCCGTTGGCGAACATGGCACTCTGTCTGATCTGTCAGAGCCAATCACCATTAGTGGCGACGGAATCTCCGACATCCATCAGGAAGAAAAAAATGCCTCGATCTCCTACGACCTGTTGGGACGCAAGGTAAATGAGCCTTCCACTCATAGCATCTATATTGTCAAAGGTCAAAAGGTAATCAAGTAATCTGGAAATGGCCAGCAATCGTAAGTCCATACCTCCCTACATACAACGCAGCCTCCTGGTGCTCATCATCTTTTTGATGGGCATCAGCGTGGCTCGTTTCTTCGTCAGTATGCATCAACAGGAAGAACGCATCGAAATACTCGAGGCCCAAGTGGCTCAATTGCTTGCCGACACCACACGCCTCCAAATTCCTCCACAAACCACTTCTTACCGCGAATACAATCATCGAAACGGCTACTACCATCACACCGACAATCGAAACAACTATAATTATCGCCGAAGCACTTCAACTCAAGGACAAAACAAACCCGACCAATCTCTACGCAGTTCAAACGCCATTGCAGACAGTACTGCAACAATCAATGCCTCACAATCCTCTCTCTTCTCCTCTCAAACTGGGGAACGCCCTCGCAAATTCACCGAGCCTCACCTCTTTGACCTTAACACCATCGATAGCCTGACCCTCATCCGAATCCCTGGCATTGCTGCACGTACGGCATCGGTGATTCTCAAGAATCGCCTTCGTTATGGAGGATTCTACAATCCCCGACAACTGCAGGAATTCCTCACCTGGGATGCCGCAAGAGATTACATGGAAGAATGGTGCACAGTCTGGTTCACTACCGACGCCAACCGACTCCGGCTCATTCATATCAATGAAGCAACGGTTTCCGAATTGCAACGTCACCCCTACATCTCACACGAACAAGCCGTCGAAATCGTTCGATACCGCACACGGCATAAGCGACTGGCTTCAATCGTCGAATTCCAGCAACTCACTACTTTTTCTGCCGAGCAGATTCAGCAGATTCTCCCCTATCTCACATTCGAATAAACACAACAAACCAAAACCTGCGAAAATGCCTCGAATGTACAACACAGTAAAAGCACTTTTTATACTAATATCATTTATCCTGTTCACTGCATGTCGAGAAAAGAAGTATCATATCGGTGTATCGCAATGCATACACAACGATTGGAACCGACAACTCATCAAAGACTTGCAGCGTGAGGATAATTCCTATCCGGAAGTAGAACTGGATATCTCGCACAATGTCACCAATGTATCGGAACAGATTGCTGATGTGCGGCGACTAATCAAAGCCAAGGTCGATTTGATTATGATCCTTCCCGAAGCCGCCGAAGCATTGAGCCCCGTCGTTGACGAAGCTGCCGCCGCCGGCATCCCCGTCATCCTCATCGACAGCGAAACCGCAAGCACCAACTACACCGCTCGCGTTTCAGTCGACAACAGAGACATAGGCATCCGAGGCGGTCAATTTGCTTCGTACAGTCTCAATGGTCACGGCAAGGTGATTGAAGTGCTGGGCGTCAAGGAATCCTCGTCCACACTCGAACGACGCAGAGGATTCCACGATGTGATTTCGAACTACCCCGACATACAAGTCATCGATTCGTGCGAAACGAATTGGACCTACGAATCTGCCTTTCCGCTTCTCGACAGTCTGATAGCATTGCATCCTGATGTCGATCTGATTGCCGCCTACAACGACCCTTTGGCTATTGCAGCTTACGATGCCTACCAGAAACACAATCTCATTAAGAAGCCGATCATCATGGGCATAGATGCACTAGCAGGCGAAGGTCAAGGCATCCAATGTGTCCTCGATGGAAAAATCGATGCCACCTGTACTAACCCCACCTGCGGCCTCGAATCGTTCCAACTGGCGCTTGACATTCTGGAGGGACATCCCTACGAACGCGTCACGAAGCTCCCAACCCAACTCATCGACCGCAACAATGTGCAAATGGTGCTTCGACAGGAGCAGCACATCGAAAAGATGAATCAACGCATCGAAGCAGTCAACGGACGTTTGGGCAAGTACCTGGAACGCTCCAATATACTCCAACTGCTCATTTTGGCCGCAATCTTCCTGATAGCATTGATTATCGGCTTTGTAATCTATGTCATTTGGGCAATGCAGCAACGCGCCAAACTACGCAAAAGGATCGAAGACGCCACACAGGCCAAACTGACGTTCTTCTCAAATGTCAGCCATAGCTGCCGCACACCACTCACCCTCATCGCAGGCCCAATCCAGACCATCCTTGAGGAAGGAGGTCTTACCGAAAGACAAAAGGAACTGATTGCACTAATGGGACATCAGGCTGACGAACTCATGAAAATAGCCGACAAGGTTCTCAATATGTTGCAAGATGATCTGTTTAATAACGGCGAACGTCTTGATGCCATTGCAAACCAGTCTGTTCAGAGCACATCTGATTCAGCCGAACTCCGTAAAGAAAGCAATAGCCACATTCCCTTCATCGATGTTGAAGAAAGCCGCAAATCCATTCTTGTCATCGACGACAACGGCGACATTCGTAAATACCTAACCATGGTGCTACAAAAGAAGAACTACCTGGTGATCACAGCATCGAACGGAGAAGAGGGATTGCTTTTGGCCAAGCAGAACATCCCCGACCTCATCATCTGTGATGTCATGATGCCCGTGATGAATGGTCTTGAATGCTGTCGACTGCTCAAGGCCGACCAAGCCACCAGCCATATCCCCGTTCTGTTGCTCTCTGCCTATGCTCTAGACGATCATCGCATTCAGGGATATCGTTCAGGCGCTGATGCCTACATCACCAAACCATTCAATTCCGACGTTTTATTCGCACGCATCGACAACCTGATCAATAGTCGCAAATACATCAATCCCACCAAGGACCGCTACAAGGAGATGACACGAGCCGAGTTCAGCGATGTGGACCGCAGTTTCTATAATCATTTCCACAGTTTCGTCTCCGAAAATATCAGCAATGCCGACCTCGACATCCAGCAGTTGAGCGAGGAATTCAATATGAGTCGCGTGCAACTCTATCGCAAGTGCAAGTCAATCACTGGCAAATCGCCCATCGAACTCATCCGCCTCATTCGTCTGAAGGCAGCCGACCGTCTGTTACATGAAAGCAACAAGACCGTCTCCGAGATTGCCTACGAAGTCGGTTTCTCTTCACCAAGTTATTTCGCAAAGTGCTACAAGGAACAGTTCAACGAGTCTCCCACTGATGTACAGAAACGAAATAAGGAAAGCCAATGAAAAAAGACCAACCATCTTTCGATGATTGGTCTTAGAGTAGCGCCTACGGGACTCGAACCCGTGTACCCGGCGTGAGAGGCCGGTATCCTAACCGCTAGATGAAAGCGCCAGGGCCGTTTTGAAAAAGTTGGGTGGGTAGTGGGATTCGAACCCACGACATACAGAACCACAATCTGTCGCTCTAACCAACTGAACTATACCCACCATGTTGGCTAAAACTTGTTTAGCGGGTGCAAAGATAATGATATTTCTTGGAATCCCCAAATTTTTCAACGAAAAAATGCATGTTTTTCGTTTAATCAAAGCAATATTGGCACTTTTTCGCCTATTTTTGCATCTTTTAGGTGACAAAATTTGCATTTCTCGCAACTTATTATTATCTTTGCCCCGTTATAATCATCCAACATCTAACCCCTCTTAACCCTTCTTAACTCTAAATAACCCCACTTAAACCCAAATAACAACAATTATGAATCTGTTCGATCAAATCAGCGAAGGCATCAAGAATGCCATGAAGGATCGTGATGCAGTGCGTCGCGATACACTACGCAACGTGAAGAAAGAATTTATCGAGGCCAAGACCGCAGGTGGAGCCAATGGCGAACTTTCCGATAGTGATGCCCTCAAGATCATCGCCAAGATGGTAAAGAAGGGCAAGGATGCTGCCGAGCAGTTCATTGCCGGAGGCCGTCAGGACTTGGCCGACGAAGAACTGGCACAGGTCAAGGTGATGGAAGAGTTCCTGCCCAAAGCACTCTCTCCCGAAGAAATCAGCGAGAAGATCAAGGTCATCATCGCCGAAGTGGGTGCAACAAGTCCCAAGGACATGGGCCGCGTGATGAAGGCAGCCACCGCAAAACTCGCAGGCATGGCCGACGGCAAGGCCATCTCAGCGGCAGTAAAGGATCTCCTCAGCAAACTCGGATGAGAACCGTCACCCAACGCGTCAGCCGTGCATCAGTAACCATCGAAGGTGAATTGCGCTGCCGAATCGGGCAAGGGCTGCTTGTGCTCGTAGGCTTTGAGGCTGCCGACACGCAGGAAGACATCGACTGGATGGCCCACAAACTGCTGGCACTGCGCATCTTCGACGACGAGCGAGGCGTGATGAACCGCTCGGTGATGGACGTCGGCGGCGAGGTGTGCATCGTTTCGCAGTTCACACTCCATGCCCTCACTGCCAAAGGCAACCGCCCTGCCTACATTCGTGCAGCAGGCCGCGACATTGCCGTGCCGCTCTATGAGAAGTTTGTCCAGGCCATCGAGCATAGTCTGGGCCGACCAGTCGCCACGGGTATCTTTGGTGCCAACATGCAGGTTGAATTGGTAAATGACGGCCCTGTCACCATCCTCATCGATACCAAGAACAAGGAATAACATTTATTACCCCTATTATTTATGAAAGACAAATATCTTGACACCCTCAGCAAGTACGACGTGAACCTCAGTGACGAGGAAATCGTCAACGAAGTGAAGCAAATCGTCACCGAGAACTATGATGCGAACAACACCATTGACGTTCTCAAGTTCAGCCTCGGTTGCATCGACCTCACCAGTCTCAACCCCACCGACAACGAGGAACGCATCACCGAATTCACCAAGCGCGTCAACGACTTCGAGGAGAAATATCCCGAGCTTGACAACGTCGCTTCGATCTGCGTCTATCCCAACTTCGCAGAAGTAGTTTCCACCAACCTCGACGTCACAGAAGTCGATACGACGGTCGTGGCCGGAGGATTCCCCTCCAGTCAGACGTTCGACGAAATCAAGGTGGCAGAGATCTCCCTCGCCCTTGCCGGCGGCGCCGATGAGGTTGACATCGTCATCAACGTTGGCCAGATGCTTGCAGGTGACTACGAGAGCATGTGCGACACCATCCAGGAATGCAAGGCAGCCTGCCGCGACAAGATCTTCAAGGTTATCCTCGAAACCGGAGCTCTCAAGAGCGCATCGCTTATTGCCAAGGCTTCTGTCCTTGCCATGTATTCAGGAGCCGACTTCATTAAGACATCGACGGGCAAGATCAGCGTGGCCGCCACGCCCGAGGCAGCCCTTGTGATGTGCAAGATGATCAAGGCCTATTACGAGCAGACCGGTAACAAGGTCGGATTCAAGGTGGCTGGTGGTGTGCGCACTCCGGAAGATGCCGTAATCTATTACAGCATCGTCAAGGCCGTGCTTGGCGACGAATGGCTCACCAAGGACCTCTACCGCATCGGCGCATCAAGCGCTGCCAACAATCTGCTTTCCGCTATCATTGGCCAACCCGTAAAGCATTTCTTATAATGCTTTTCCAGCGCAAGCCCAAATAGGCGCCACGCATCAAAAGATAAAGCAGGAAACTGCACCACAAGGCGTCGTTGGCATCTTCCAACAGATGTCCTAACGCATAGCGCATCACAAAGAAACAGATTGTACCAAGCAACAGCGAAAAGAACATCTCACGTGTTGCTGTTGCTCCAATGTAGATGCCATCCCACATAAATGCTGCCACGCCGCAAATCGGTATGGCTGCTGCCCATGGCAGATAAGGCATTGCCGCCTCTATGATAAGGGTATCGTCGGTCAAAAGGCCGAGGATACCCTTTCCTGATATAATATATAATAATGTGAAAAGCAGCATCACAACGCCACCCATGACGAAGAGTCTTTTCACTACTTCATCCACCCGTGTCTTGGCGCCTTCACCCGATGTCTGAGCAAGTCCGAAATACTTGCCGACCAAAGCCTCTCCGGCCAAGGCAAAGCCATCGCTGAAATAACTGAAAAGCGTGAAGAGTTGCATCAAGAGTGCATTCACGGCAAGTAAGGTGTCGCCCATTCGGGCACCGAATGCCGTAAAGGCAGTAGTTACCGCAATCAAGCAGATCATTCGGAAGAAGATATCCCTGTTTACGGTGAAAAACTGTTGATAACTTAGTTCATATTCCCCAGATTTATCAACATTACCTTGTTCAAAACCTGTGGAAGGCGATTTATCAACAATTTTTGTGAATAACTCTGTTGACAACTTCATCTGATATCGACACCAGCAAATTGCGGCTAGTACACCCGCATATTCGGCTATCACCGTTCCCAATGCAACACCTTTGACTCCAAGTCCCGCATGGAAAACCAACAGATAGCTGGCAACGATATTGAGCAGGTTCTGACCCACCGCAATATATAAGGGAAAGCGCGAATTCTGATTGCCCACAAGCCAACCATTCATTGCAAAAAGTGCAAGGACCGCGGGTGCTGCCCAGATTCGCACACGGAAATACTGCAACGCCAAAGTCCACACCTGATCGGTAGGAGAAATGATGATGTGCGAAATCCACTCCATAGGTCGCTGGATGGCAAAGATGCCGATGCCGCAAAGCAGCGACACACCAAGTCCCATGCGCAACACCTTCCTGACAGAGACAAGGTCTCGCCTGCCGTAAGCCTGGGCCGTGAGCCCACTTGAACCCATGCGAAGGAAGTTGAAAAGCCAATAGACCATATTGAAGATCAGTCCTCCCACAGCGATGGCGCCAATGGCCGCCTCGTTATTAAGGTGTCCGACAATGGCCAAATCCACGATGCCGAGCAGGGGCACAGTGATATTGGTGATGATGCTTGGGATGGCGATTCGCAATATCTCGCGGTTCATATTCTAATGCAAATTGGGTAAAAGATGAATCTTGGGTGCAAAGATAACTATTTTTCTTGAAAGAAAGAGCATCTGAATGTATTTTTTACTAAAAAAAGAAAGGATCAAGACTTTCACAAGTCCTGATCCTCATAACATTTAGATAAACACACACAAATTACATGAAAAGCCAAACTTAAATCTCCAAATTATTGAAGTATTCTAATAAAACATCTTCGTTTTTGCGCTGCAAAGGTACGAACTTTTTCCGATTCCCGCAATAGCTGATATTTCAAATATAAAATATGACACCCCAAATCCCCTTTCATTATCAGCATTTTGTACGATTTTACACCTAAATAAATATAGCATCGATAAAATAGCAAAAACGATGGTTCTGATAATTTCGTAATTTCGGAATAACGGCATTACGAAATTACGATATTCTAAAATAACGACATTCCGTCAATCCATTATAACGAAAAGTCCCTCAACCAACATATATACATTGCAAAATGCTATGTTTTTCCGGCTTTCAATCGATTTTTTATCCATTTTCTTGGCAGAACCTATAAAAATGCGTATCTTTGCGCCCAATTTAAGCGCATCCTCTTCTCTTTGCGCATAAAGAAACATAATAACAAAATCAAATAAAAGAAATGAGAGTAGCAATTGTTGGTGCCAGTGGCGCCGTGGGACAGGAATTCCTTCGCGTACTCGACGAACGCAACTTCCCTATCGATGAGCTTCTGTTGTTCGGCTCAAGCCGTTCAGCAGGTCGTACTTATAACTTCCGTGGCAAGGATATCGTTGTCAAGGAGCTCAAGCACGACACCGAGGACTTCAAGGGCGTAGATATCGCCTTCACTTCGGCAGGCGGTGGCACTTCGAAGGAGTTCGCAGCCGACATTACGAAATATGGTGCCGTGATGATTGACAACAGCTCGGCATTCCGCATGGACCCCGACGTACCCCTCGTAGTACCCGAGTGCAATGCCAAGGATGCGCTCGTTCGTCCTAAGGGAATCATTGCCAATCCAAACTGCACCACCATCATGATGGTTGTGGTACTGCAGTGCATTGAGAACATCAGCCACATCAAGAAGATCCGTGTAGCCTCATATCAGGCAGCATCAGGTGCGGGAGCCGCAGCCATGAAGGAACTGGAGACGCAGTATCGCCAGGTACTCAACGGCGAGCCTGTCACCGTCGAGAAGTTTGCCTACCAGCTTGCTTACAACGTCATCCCGCAGATTGACGTCTTCACCGAAAACGGATACACCAAGGAGGAGATGAAGATGTACAACGAGACACGCAAAATCATGCACACCGATGCCCTTTGCTCGGCCACCTGCGTGCGTGTTCCATCTCTCCGCAGCCACAGCGAAGCCGTTTGGGTCGAAACCGAGGAACCTGTTAGCATCGAAGAGTTCAAGGAGGCTATCCGCAAGGGCGAGGGTGTCCAGCTCATGGACAATCCCGAGAAAAAGGAATATCCGATGCCTCTCTTCCTCGCTGGCAAGGACGATGTTTATGTAGGACGTATCCGCAAGGATCTGGCTGACGACCACGGCCTCTCCTTCTGGCTCGTTGGCGACCAGATCAAGAAAGGCGCCGCCCTCAACGCCGTACAGATTGCCGAGTGGCTCATTGCAAACAATGGTCTCAACGGCAAGAATTGATGGAATAGACTACTAAACCTCTACCTCTGGGAGAGTGAACGATTCTACCATTATTTCAGTATCTTCTTTCCATTGCTTATCAATAAACCCCTGTAACCTGCATCGACCTTTTGTCCTTGCAGGTTATATTTTGGCATATCGTCATCGAGACGACTTACAGAAATAGATTGGATAGAGACCATACTAGAGAAATCCAACAGTGGATGCTTGCTCCCAACCTTCCAGTGGCAGGCATCGGGAATGTCGGCGGCCACCCGATTCAATTCGTTGACCAGATCTTCGGAAGCGAACTCTTCAGCCGTAAGCTGACGAATGTTCTCGCCAAGCAATTCGGCACCAGTCCAAACCGGTTGTTTCGCCTCCTCGAGGGCAATCCAATAGCAGTTATCGACCTGGGCATTTGCATGGATATCGAAAGCCAGCGAGCCATTGTTGCGACGCTTCACGCGCAGATAGACATAACTGAAGCAGTTGTTCACCACGCACGAGTTTCCGTCCCTCACACCGATGCGCCCTACAAGGCCGCCCATATCGTTCTTGCCAAAGACCCAGCCTTCGGCATAGCAGTTCTGCATCGTGGTAGTGCCTTCGAGGGTACCTGCCAGCAATCCGCCCTTCGAGCCACCGCCCTCGCTGTAGCAGCTATCCACGGCACAGTTGAGCAGTTCGCTATCGATTACCTGCCCAGCAAGCACGCCGAATTGTGCATTGGTCAGAAAATAGGAGTCAGTGATGCGTAGGTTCCTGATGCTGGCCCCTTTGCACATCGAGAAGAGTCCAACATAGGTGATACTTTGGTCCCAGACATAAAGACCGATGATAGTATGTCCTCCTCCATCAAACGAACCTTCGAAATAGGTGCTCACACCATCCTTCACATGCCCACCGATGATAGGTGTGCGCTTGAAGACCGACGAGTCAGCCGGATAGTCGGCATACTCGTTTGGCCGCGTGGTTGGGACGATGCGCGTGAAAACCGAATCGTTGAACGTGATGTCGGTTGTCATCCGATAGAATACACCCTTTGTGCAGGAAGGATCTGCGTTCAGATCGGCAGCAAGTTTTGCCAGTTCTTCAGCTGTAGAAATAAGATAGGGACTCTCTTCGGTCCCATTACCGCCAGCATACGACGATGCGATGGTTTGGCCATCCCAACCCGAAGCCATCATATAAGCCGGGAGGAAGGACAATGCAAATAGTAGAAACTTCTTCATTGGTAATTAATTTGGTTTGTATGTGTGATTAAACGAATCTTCCAAGGCTGGAAATCTGCGTCCAACCGCTGCAAAGATACAAACTATTGTCCAAATCTCCAAATTTTCAGTACAAAAACTAATAATATTCGAAGGATAATCATCTTTTTTCGCCGTATGACCTTTCTTGGCCAAGATTGGTTATTCTTCTGTGGGAGTATGACCTTTCTTGGCCAAGATTGGTCATGCTCCGATTGGATGGAACACTCTGTTGGCCGGGATAATGCTTGCTTCGATGGAGACATGACCAATCTTGGCCAGAATTGGTTATGCTACGATGGAATAAAGTACTCTGTCGGCCGTCGTGATGCTTGCTACGATGGAGGCATAACCAATCTTGGCCAGAATTGGTTATTCTTCTGCGGGAGCATGACCTTTCTTGGCCAAGATTGGTTATGCTCCGGTTGGAAAGAGTACTCTGTCGGCCGTCAGAGTGCTTGCTACGATAGAAGTATGACCAATCTTGGCCGAGATTGGTTATTCTTCTGTGGGAGCATGACCTTTTTTGGCTAAGATTGGTCATACTACGAACGCGAAGAGCGAATTAAGGTTCAAGATTGATTTTCCGACAAAATCGATGCACACTTTTGGCAATATTGTGCATTATCTACGTTCCAAAAGGGGCAAAAACGGGCATTTTGGAGGTATAACCCGCTGAATTTCGCGTCAATCGCTTTGCTGGCTCATTTTTTTTGTATAACTTTGCATCGTTTATTTAGAGCAATCGTTGTCATTATTCAAAAAAAAGAAACAACAAAGAAACAATTTAAATATACATTATTTAATTTATGGCACTAAAGATTATCGTACTTGCCAAGCAGGTACCAGACACCCGCAACGTGGGTCCTGACGCCATGACTCCCGAAGGAACCGTCAATCGTGCTGCCCTTCCTGCAGTCTTCAATCCCGATGACCTCAATGCACTCGAGCAGGCGCTTCGCCTTAAGGAGCAGTTCCCAGGTTCCACCGTTTCGGTCGTTACCATGGGTCTTCCCAAGTCTGCTGAGGTGGTTCGTGAAGCGCTCTATCGTGGCGCTGATGCTGGTTATGTAATCACCGACCGCTGCCTCGGCGGCGCCGATACCCTTGCTACCTCTTACACCATTGCCCAAGCCATCAAGAAGATTGGTGGATTTGACATCATCCTTGGTGGTCGTCAGGCCATCGACGGCGACACGGCACAGGTAGGTCCTCAGGTGGCCGAGAAACTTGGTCTGACCCAGGTGACCTATGCAGAGGAGATCCTTAGCCTTGACCCAGAAGCCAAGAAGGTTGTCATCAAGCGGCACATCGATGGTGGTGTTGAGACCGTTGAGGCTCCACTCCCACTCGTTGTCACCGTGAATGGTTCGGCTGCTCCCTGCCGTCCACGCAACGCCAAGCGCGTCATGAAGTATAAGAATGCTACAGCTCCTGCTGAGCGCACTCCCGAACAGGCTGAGAAATTGGCTGCAGCCATCGCTGTCAAGCCTTACCTCAACATCACCCAGTGGGGTGCTGCCGACATCGACGCCGACATGAAGCAGGTGGGCAAGACCGGTTCTCCGACCAACGTGAAGACCGTGAAGAACATTGTCTTCAAGGCCAAGGAGAGCAAGACCCTCACCAGCAGCGATGCCGACGTAGAGGGACTGATTGTAGAATTGTTGAACGATAAGATTATTGGCTAATAGTATGAACAGCGTATTTGTATATTGCGAAATCGAAGGCAAGACCGTCAAGGACGTCAGCCTCGAACTCCTGACCAAGGGTCGCAAGCTCGCCAATACTCTTGGCGTACAGTTGGAGTGTGTCTGCGCCGGCTCTGGCCTCGATGGCATCGAGAACCAGGTAATGAAGTATGGCGTTGACCGTGTTCACGTCTTCGACGCTCCAGGTCTCTTCCCCTACACTTCCAATCCCCACACCGCCATTCTCGTCAACCTCTTCAAGGAGGAGGATCCTCAGATCTGCCTGATGGGTGCCGACGTAGTAGGCCGTGACCTCGGTCCTCGCGTTTCTTCTGCCCTCTTCAGCGGCCTCACCGCCGACTGCACTGAGCTTGAGATTGGTGATTTCGACATGAATGTTGGCTTTGATGCAAACATGAAGCCCATCTCTAAGCATTACGAGAACAAACTCTACCAGATTCGTCCAGCCTTTGGCGGTAATATTGTTGCCACCATCGTCAACCCCGAGCACCGTCCACAGATGGCTACCGTTCGCGAAGGCGTGATGAAGAAGGAAGTGCTCGACGAGAACTACAAGGGCGAGGTGATTCGTCACGATGTTGCCAAGTATGTTCCCGAGACTGAATATGTAGTGCGTGTCCTCGACCGTCACGTCGAGAAGGCCAAGCACAACCTCAAGGGTGCTTCGATCATCGTTTCTGGTGGTTACGGCATGGGTTCGAAGGAAAACTTCGATATGCTCTTTGACCTTGCCAAGGAAATCCACGCCGAGGTAGGCGCCAGCCGTGCTGCCGTCGATGCCGGTTTCGTCGATCACGACCGTCAGATCGGCCAGACAGGTGTCACCGTTCGTCCGAAGGTTTATATCGCCTGCGGTATCTCTGGTCAGATCCAGCACATCGCTGGCATGCAGGAGTCGGGCATCATCATCTCGATCAACAACGACCCCAACGCTCCTATCAACACCATCGCCGACTACGTCATCAACGGCACCGTCGAGGAGGTTATTCCAAAGATGATTAAGTACTACAAGAAGAATTCTAAATAAGATGAAAGTATTAGATTATCTACTCATCGTTGTTGTCTTGGCTTTCCTGGTTGCCAGTTATTTAACAGGCAGTCCAGAAGGAAAAGCTGGATGGAATGTTCTGGCTGTTCTGTGTTCTGCATGGTTCGGCAGCCGCATCGGTGGAAGAATCTATAAGAAAAATCACGAAAACAAATAAGGAATTATGGCAAATTTCTATACTGATCATCCCGAACTGAAGTTCGAGCTTGAGAATAATCCGCTGATGAAGCGCATCGTTGAGCTCAAGGAGCGCAACTTTGCCAACAAGGATGCCTACGACTATGCTCCCCAGGACTTTGAGGATGCCCTCGATTCCTACGATCGCGTCTGCGAACTCACGGGCGACATCTGCGCTAACATCATTGCACCCAATGCCGAAGCTGTCGATGCCGAAGGTCCTCATTGTGAGAACGGTCGCGTGCGCTACGCTTCGAAGACCTACGAAAACCTTGACGCTACCGTCAAGGCAGGTCTCTGTGGAGTCACCATGCCACGTCGTTACGGTGGCCTCAACCTCCCCAGCACCGCCTACACCATCATCAACGAGATGATTGCATCGGCCGATGCCGGCTTCGAGAACATCTGGTCGCTGCAGGACTGCATCGAGACCCTTTATGAGTTCGGTGACGAAGACCAGCGCCAACGCTTCGTTCCACGCGTATGTGCCGGTGAGACCATGTCGATGGACCTTACCGAGCCAGATGCCGGCTCCGACCTGCAGAGCGTCATGCTCAAGGCTACCTGGAGTGAAGAAGACAACTGCTGGCTGCTCAATGGCTGCAAGCGATTCATCACCAATGGTGACTCCGATATCCACCTCGTGCTGGCACGTTCGGAGGAAGGCACCAAGGACGGCCGCGGTCTTTCGATGTTCATCTACGACAAGCGCCAGGGTGGCGTAAACGTTCGCCGCATCGAGAACAAGCTCGGCATCCATGGTTCTCCAACCTGCGAGTTGGTGTATAAGAATGCACACGCCGAACTTTGCGGAAGCCGCAAACTGGGCCTCATCAAGTACGTCATGGCACTGATGAACGGCGCACGCCTCGGCATTGCCGCACAGTCGGTCGGCATCTCGGCCGCCGCCTACGAAGAAGGTCTGGCTTATGCCAAGGATCGCCGTCAGTTCGGCAAGGAAATCATCAACTTCCCTGCTGTCTACGACATGCTTGCCATCATGAAGGCCAAGCTCGACGCCGGTCGCGCACTGCTCTACCAGACAGCCCGCTACGTTGACATCTACAAGTGCCTCGAAGACATCGAGCGTGAGCGCAAACTCTCTCCCGAGGAGAAGAAGGAACTCAAGAAGTACAGCAAGCTCGCCGACAGCTTCACGCCTCTGGCCAAGGGCATGAACTCAGAGTATGCCAACCAGAACTCTTACGACTGCATTCAGATTCACGGTGGTTCGGGCTTCATGCTCGAGTATGCCTGCCAGCGTCTATATCGCGATGCTCGCATCACTTCAATCTACGAGGGTACCACCCAGCTCCAGACCGTTGCTGCCATCCGCTATGTCACCAATGGTTTCTACGGTGAAGTCATCAACGACCTTCTTGCCGAGACAGAGATTGCCGAGCAGTATGCTGGCCTCAAGGAGCGTGTCGTAAAGATGGCTGAGAAGTACAATGCCGCCGTTGCCAAGGTCGTTGACCTGAAAGACGACGAGTTCAAGGATTTCTGCTCACGTCACCTCTACGAGATGGCTGCTGATACCGTGATGAGCATCCTCATCCTCCGCAACGCCACTCAGTGCCCCGACCTCTTCGAGAAGAGCGCCAAGGTCTATGTACGCTACGCTGCTGCTGAGGTAGAGAAGCACGCCGACTTCGTTGCCGACGCTCAGCCTGCCGACCTCGACAACTATCGCAAGTAATTGACAAAAGTGGTCGCTTCGCTCAAAATCTCTTATTTTATAGTAAGATTTTAGAGTGAAGCGACCATTCCCTTTAAAACTAATAGCATGAACTGGCTCAACGAGCTTTTGGTACTTCATTCGCCTATTCAAGCAACCGTAGTGCTGGCCTGTATCATTGCTTTGGGCACCGCCCTGGGCAAGATCAGGGTGGCTGGCATTTCATTGGGCGCCACCTTCGTCTTCTTTGTAGGTATCATGGCCGGAAGTTTCGGCTTCGCCATCGACCCGCAGATGCTGAAGTTTGCTCAAAGCTTCGGACTGGTAATCTTTGTCTATGAGGTCGGCCTACAAGTCGGCCCAGGTTTCTTCGCGACATTCAAGGGCGAAGGCATCCGGCTCAACGCCATCAGTACCGTCAACGTCATGCTGGGTACAGCGATGGCATTTGGTTTGGCCTACGCTTGCAGCGTGCCGATAGCCGATATGGCAGGCATCCTGAGTGGTGCTGTCACCAACACACCCGCTCTTGCAGCAGCCCAACAGACACTCGACCAGCTCGGTATCGACTCGCGCAGTTCTGCCTTAGGTTGTGCTGTCACCTACCCTTTGGGTGTGGTTGGTGTCATCCTAGCCATGGCATTCCTCAACAAACTGCGTATTGCACAACTGGCCAACCATCCACCCCAGGACGACGGCAAGGAACCTTACTTTGCTACGTTCCAACTCAAGAACCCTGCCCTTTTCGACCAGAAAGTGAAGGATATCGTGAACCTGACACATGCCAAGTTCATCATCTCGCGCATCTGGCGCGATGCCGACACGACGGTGACTCCTGTCGGTGAAACAAGCCTTCAAGCCAACGACCGACTGATGGTGGTCACCGAGGAGCAGTATATTCCGCAGCTCACCGTGCTCTTTGGTCTTCAGGATAAGAGCCAGGACTGGAACCGCAAGGATGTCGATTGGGACCACCTCGACGGGCAACTCATTTCGAAGAAGATCATCATCACGCAGAGCTCGATCAATGGACGCAAATTGGGTTCGCTGCGTCTCCATAACCGTTACAAACTTAATGTGAGCCGTGTGGGACGTATGGGCCTCAACCTGCTTGCCACTCCTAACCTGGTGCTGCAATATGGCGACCGTCTCACTGTAGTGGGTCGTGCCGAAGACATAGCAAAAGCAGAATCCGAACTCGGCAATGCCAACCAGTCGCTCAAGGATCCTAACCTGGCTTCAATCTTCGTGGGTATCACCCTCGGCTTGATGTTGGGCAGCATCCCCATCTTCGTACCTGGTGTCAACCTTCCAGTTCGTCTCGGTCTAGCAGGTGGTCCCATCATTGCGGGTATCCTAATGGGAGCATATGGCTCGCGACTGCATCTGCGCACCTATACCACCCGCTCGGCCAACTTGATGTTGCGCGGTGTAGGTCTATCTCTCTATCTTGCCTGCCTCGGTCTTGACTCCGGCCCCGACTTTATCAGCACGATGCTTCGTCCCGAAGGCGCACTCTGGATCTTCCTGGGCTTCCTCATCACAGTAATCCCTGTATTACTCATCGCTTTCTGGTGTCTCAAATGGGGCAAGATGGACCTGGGTACCATCTATGGAACACTTTGTGGCAGCATGGCGAACCCGATGGCTCTCACTTATGCCAACGACAGTGTCGAGGGCGATGCTCCGGCTGTCAGCTACGCTACGGTCTATCCGCTCGGCATGTTCCTTCGCGTCGTAATCATTCAGGTGCTCTTGCTTTTCCTGCTATAAACTCGCGTTAAGATTATAAATTAATGGCAAAGGCAACTCGAATAATGAGTTGCCTTTGTCATTTATATTATTATGCTCGCACCTTTTTGAGATTTTTTACGAGGCTAAAATACACTATTTTGAGATTTATTCAATCACAATCTGATAGCGGGCCTCGAAGGTAGCGGCTGGGGCAAGAGTCTGGATCCAATCCTTCTCCTCGTACGTGCCGTCATAATGCACACGGTCGCAACGTCCGTACCAAGGTTCGATGCAGACGAATGGAGCATTCTTTCCCGGAGGCGACCAAAGTCCCATAAGCGGAGCCTTGCTCTTGAGCGTAAGATAAGGTTTACGATCGTTGTCGCACAACGTCACATTGGGTGTCTGGCTATGCTCGAAGATGAGTGCATCACGGTCGAAGGAGGAAGTAGAGAGAGACAAATAGCCGCCATCTTCTGTCTTGATCGTAGCGCTTTGTGCCGAATCAACACATCCCTTCTCAGTGATAACACTCTTTTGCAAGGTAGCCGCTTCGTTGCCAAGTTTGAAAAAGCCGCGCGCCGTACTCTGAGCCAACACTTCGTTCAGCCTTGCGACCCCTGCGGCCACATCTTCATTGCTCAGCAACGGCCAATAGAATGCGGGATGAGCCCCGATTTGGAATTTCAGTTCGTTCTCTTTGTCTGGATTGATAACACGCCAAATCACTTCGACTGCACGTCCTACCAATCGATAACCTATCTCAAGGCGGAAAGCATAAGGATACTTCTTCAAGGTCTCTTCATTCGACTCCAGCACGAACATCAGATGAGGATTGCCATCGGCATCAGGAGCATCGCTGAGAAGCGTAAAGTCCATATCACGAGCAAAACCATGCTGACCTAACTTGTAAGTCTGTGGCACAGCATCGGATGCGGCACCAGGACCTGCGCTGCGATATTCGCCGTTCCAAACCGAACCGACGATAGGGAAAAGAACTGGCGAATGACGTTTCCAGAAAGAGGGATCAGCCTGCCAAAGATATTCACGTCCTGTAGCATTCAAAACGAGCGATGACAATTCCGCGCCATGCTCAGCCACCTGAATGGTGACAATTCCATTTGTAATGTTTTTCATAAGTTCTAATATTAGTATTTCTGCGGCAAAGATACACAAATATTTCGTCAAAAGCAATAAATTGGCATCGATTTTTGTTTTTTATAAAAAATAACCCTATCTTTGCCCCATAAAACTGAAGAAAATGAACACACAGAATCATATCAACGGACAAATTATACTACACGCACGCCTTCCCTATCACGAGATACGTGCACCGAAGGACTATATATATTATAAGGTACGCGTTATCGGCGGACTGGGAGGCGATGCCGAAGTCGATATCGTCAAACAGCGAGCCAATTGCATCAAGGTCTTAGCAAACATACTTCAAGTATGCATCCAGCACCAGCACATAGCACTCTATCTAGTTCGCTTTGAAGGCGGCGATACAGCCAACACGATACCTGCAAATGCTGAAGCCCTTGTAGCTATTCCTTCCGAAATGGAGCAGGATTTCAAGGACATCATGATTCAAGGATCCTGTGCATTGCAGGCACAATATGGCGTCACAGACCCAGATGCCGAGGTGCTGCTCGACAAAGCCGTATGGCACGGCAATATCATCGACGAAATATCGACGCGATGCCTCCTCGCCGATATAAACGGCATCCCAACAGGTCCCCTTGAGATGCGTGCCGACATCATCGGCACAGCCATGACGAGTAACAACATCGGCTGCGTGAAGATGAACCATTCTACTTCATGCTTCGAAATCATGAATGTCTGCCACAGTATCAAGGAATATGACCTGAACCTCCTTGCCTCCAAGATACGTCAGATACTGGAGGTCAGCGGTGCAGAAATTACTAATTGCTAATAGCCAATTGTTAATTGTTAATTATTAATTGTTAATTAAATATGTTTTCTTCCCTTCGTCTATTCTTGGTAAGCATCTGCCTACTGGCTGGAACCTCTATCGTCCTAGCTCAGGATGCAATCAAGCCAGTAACCCTTCGCCATCCTGCCACGGGCATCGAGATGACAGCCATCAACTACGGTGCTCGCATCGTCAGCCTTAAACCTTTTGGCATAGATGTAGTGCTCGGCTATGACAAACTGAACGATTATGTCGATACACGCCAAAACTTTGGTGCCGTCGTGGGTCGTTACATCGGGCGCATCATCGGTGGACATCTTGAGATCGACGGACACACCTACGAACTGCAAAAACAGGGCAGCGGCGACTGTGGACACGGCGGCAACCCAAACTTTGGTGGTCGTTTCTGGAATATCACCGCCACGACCGACACCACTGTGACTATGCGCTATGTTTCGCCCGACGGCGAGAATGGCTTCCCTGGCGAACTCACCCTCGACGTAACCTACACCCTACTGTCTGATGCCCTTCGCATCGACTATCGGGCCACAACTACCAAGCCGACTGTCTTGAATCCCTGCAATCACTCGTTCTTCAACCTCTCGGGTGATCTGGGCAGCGACATTCTCGATGAAGCGCTCTGGATTGATAGCGATAGTATTGCCCTGTATGACGAGAACAAACGCGTCTATGGCAAACTCGGTGCTGTTGCAGGCACACCATTCGACTTCAATGAGCCTTTAGCCATTGGCTACCGCATAGATGATGACAACTTCCAACTCGGTGTGACGGGCGGTTACGACCACTGCTATCAGTTGCGAAACTATCTGCGTCATCATCAGGACAAATGCGGAGGAGGATGCTGTGGTAACAAATGCAGTGACGAAGCATTGCTCCGCGCTCCCGTCGCATGGGTTCACGACAATGAAACCGAACTCACCATGGAAGTCTATACCACTGAGCCTGCTATGCAGATCTACACGGCCAATGGGCATAAGGGCAACCTTATCGGCAAGGAGGGTAAACCCTACATCCGTCGCAATGCCATCTGCTTTGAGACCATGCATTTCCCCGACTCGCCCAACCAGCCACACTGGCCCAGCACCCTGCTGCGACCTGGCGAAACCTTCCGGAGCACAACAATCTACAAGTTCATCAAAGACTAAGGAATGGACATCAATGTGCTGCTCTCCCAAATGACCATCCTTTTCCTGGTGGTCATCGCGGGATATATCTGTGGACGCACACGTCTTATGACAGTTCCTTTGAGCAAGGGCTTGTCAGGCCTTATCGTCAATCTCACCTGCCCTTGTCTGGTCTTGGCCAGTACGATGGGTGAAGCAATGCCCGACCGCCGTCTCATCTTGCCTCTGCTCATTGTCGGCACAGCCACCTACGCTATCCTGCTTCCCGTCAGTGCCTATCTGCCCCGACTGTGGGGATGCAAAGATCCCGAACGCGGCTTGCATAGTTTCATGCTAACCTTCGGCAACGTCGGCTTCATCGGTTATCCAGTCGTCGCATCGGTCTTCGGACCCGAGGCTGTCTTCTATGCGGCCATCCTCAATGTGCCTAACACGATTTCGGTATTCGTGTGGGGAGCACGATTCATTGCCGGATGCGACGTCAGCGGATCGCTGCTCAGCCGCCTTGTCACGCCCGCTATGATTGGCACCTACCTCAGTATTATCGTTGTGTGCACTGCCTGGCATGCGCCTCACATCATCGCTCAGCCCATCACGATGATTGGCAACATCACCGTGCCGGCCTCACTTCTCATCATCGGTTATAGTATCTCTCAGATACCTGCAAAACATATGGCAGGAGGTCCTCACGTGTGGATTACAAGTTTCTGCCGTCTTTTAGTCATGCCTTTGTTGGTGTTTGCAGTATTCCAACTCATCGTATTGGCAATTCCAGGAGCAAGCATCGTCTTCGACCCCTCCATCGTCCGCATCAATACACTTATCATCGCCATGCCTGTCGCTTCTTTCGGCACCATCTTCTGCCTCAAGTATGGTGTCGATGAAACTGTAATGGCACAAGGCACTTTCCTGACCACCGTCCTCTCTCTCGCCACAATTCCTATCGTCGCAGGCCTGTTGTAAGGCGCAGAGAGAATTCCCCGATTTTTTGCATTTTAATCCAATAAAAGGTCTAAAAAGGGCCGCAACCCACTCGATGGATTGCGGCCCTTGCCGTGTATAAGATGGAGTCTGTTTAGAACTCGAGGGACTTGCGTGGAGCAGTGAATACGCGGCTGAAGTCGTCGCGATTGCCGACCACGAGGTTATCAAACTCACGCTGACCGGTACCAGCGGGGATGAGGTGACCGCAGATTACGTTCTCCTTCATACCCTGGAGTGTATCAACCTTGCCGAGGATAGCAGCCTCATTGAGCACCTTCGTAGTTTCCTGGAAGGATGCTGCAGACATGAAGCTCTGAGTACCGAGGGCTGCACGGGTAATACCCTGAAGCATCTGCTCACAAGTAGCAGGCTGTGCATCGCGTGCATCAACAAGTTTCTTGTCACGACGCTTGAGCATAGAGTTCTCGTCGCGCAGACGTCGTGGCGAAACAATCATGCCTGGCTTGAGCTCGGTAGAGTCGCCCGACTTGGTAATGACCTTCATACCCCAGATGCGATCGTTCTCGGCTGCAAACTCGAGCTTATCGACAACCTGGTTCTCAAGGAAGTTGGTGTCGCCTGACGAACGCACATTGACCTTGCGCATCATCTGACGGACAATGACCTCGAAGTGCTTGTCGTTGATCGACACGCCCTGCAGACGGTAAACGTCCTGTACCTGGTTAACGATGTACTCCTGTACGGCTGTTGGGCCAAGGATGCGGAGGATATCGTTTGGTGTGATGGCACCATCGCAGAGAGGATTGCCTGCACGCACATAGTCATGCTCCTGAACGAGAAGCTGACGGTTCAGAGGAATGTTGTACTTACGAGAGTCACCATACTTGCCCGTGACAATGATCTCCTGAGTACCACGCTTGATGCGTCCGATAGTAACCTCGCCATCAATCTCGGTGACGATAGCAGGATTGGACGGGTTGCGTGCCTCGAAGAGCTCGGTCACACGTGGCAGACCACCGGTGATGTCGGCAGCCTTGTTCGAAGTACGGTTGATCTTTACGATGACCTTACCTGGGAGAACCTCCTCATTGTCGTTGACCATGATGTGGGCGCCCAAAGGCAGGGTATAGGAAGCCAACACTTTCTCTTCCTGGGTATTTTCGTCCTTGCCGAAGATGTTAACAACTGGAGCAATAGAGCGGTCCTTCGACTCGATAACGATTCTATCTTCAAGGCCAGTGGTGGCATCCTCCTCAACCTTATAGGTAACGCCTTCGATAACGTTCTGGTATCGGATAACACCAGCATGCTCGTTGACGACAACGGCATTGAATGGGTCCCATTCGGCGATAACATCGCCCTTCTTAACCCTCGTTCCGCTCTGGAGGAAGAGTGTAGAACCATAACCGATAGCAGCCTGCTGAAGGGTCATACCGGTATTGGGATCCTCGATACGCATTTCGGTCATACGGCTAACGACAACCTTCTGGATGCTTCCATCGAGCTGCGGGGCATCAATGGTACGGAGTTCCTCGATGATGAGGTTACCATCATAGCCTGCCTTGAGGTTGTTGACTGCAACGACGCTACCTGCGATACCACCGGCGTGGAATGTACGGAGGGTAAGCTGGGTACCAGGCTCACCAATTGACTGGGCAGCAATGACGCCGACAGCCTCGCCCTTCTGTACCATGCGGTTGGTCGAAAGGTTGCGACCATAGCACTTGGCACAAACGCCATGCTTCGACTCGCAGGTGAGTACCGAACGGATCTCAACACGCTTGATAGGGCTATCCTGGATTTCATCAGCAATGCGCTCGGTGATTTCCTCGCCTGCTGCGATAATCAGCTCGCCAGTGATGGGATGGATGATGTCATGTACCGATACACGTCCGAGGATACGCTCCTTGAGGGTAGCAATCACCTCGTCGTTGTTCTTGAGCTCGGTGCAGACAAGACCACGCAGAGTTCCGCAATCCTCCTCGCGAATGATGACGTCGTGAGCGACGTCGACCAGACGACGGGTGAGGTAACCGGCATCGGCCGTCTTGAGGGCGGTATCAGCCAGACCCTTACGGGCACCGTGGGTGGAGATAAAGTACTCGAGGGCCGACATACCTTCCTTAAAGTTGGCGATAATCGGGTTCTCAATAATCTGTGCACCTTCGGCACCAGCCTTCTGAGGCTTGGCCATCAGGCCACGCATACCTGAGAGCTGAGCAATCTGATCTTTCGAACCACGAGCACCCGAGTCCATCATCATGTAGATGGCGTTGAAACCACGCTCGGCCTCGGTGAACTGCTTCATCAGGGTCTTGGTAAGCTTGGTGTTGGTGGCCGACCAAACGTCGATGACCTTGTTGTAACGCTCGGTGTTGGTAATCCAACCGTTGTTATAGGTGTCCATAATCTGCTCAATCTCTTTCTGCGCATTGTTGATGATGGCAGACTTCTCAGCAGGAACGAGCACATCGCCAAGGTTGAACGAAAGACCGGCACGGAACGACTCGTAGTAACCGAGGTTCTTGACATCGTCGAGGAACTCGGAAGTACGAGGGATACCACAGTACTTGATGACGTTGGTGATGACACCACGGAGCGACTTCTTGGTAATGATCTCGTTGATGAAACCTACCTTGGCAGGCACCTTCTCGTTGAAGATAAGACGTCCGCAAGAAGTCTCAACCATACGCTTGATAGGCTTACGACCGTTCTCCTCATCGACATCGTCAACGACACACTTGATACGAGCCTGCATAGAGCAGCGACCCTCGTTCATAGCAATCATTGCCTCTTCGGGGCCATAGAAGGTCAGACCTTCGCCCTTGTCGTTCTCGCGAATCTTGGTGATGTAGTACAGACCAAGCACCATATCCTGCGAAGGAACGGTGATAGGAGCACCATTGGCAGGATTGAGGATGTTGTGCGAACCAAGCATCAGGATCTGAGCCTCGAGGATAGCAGCATTGCCCAAAGGAAGATGGACAGCCATCTGGTCACCATCGAAGTCGGCGTTGAACGCAGTACATGCGAGTGGGTGAAGCTGAATGGCCTTGCCTTCGATCATACGAGGCTGGAATGCCTGAATACCGAGACGGTGAAGTGTTGGCGCACGGTTGAGAAGCACAGGATGGCCTTTCATCACAAGCTCAAGGATGTCGAATACGACAGGATCGCGCTTATCGACAATCTTCTTGGCCGACTTGACAGTCTTGACGATACCGCGCTCGATAAGCTTACGAATGATGAATGGTTTGTACAATTCTGCAGCCATGAGCTTAGGCAGACCGCACTCGTTCATCTTCAGCTCAGGACCTACGACGATAACCGAACGTGAAGAATAATCGACACGCTTACCGAGGAGGTTCTGACGGAAACGTCCTTGCTTGCCCTTGAGCGAGTCGGAGAGCGACTTCAACGGGCGATTGGACTCCGACTTGACTGCGCTGGACTTGCGTGAGTTGTCGAACAAAGAATCGACAGCCTCCTGGAGCATACGCTTCTCGTTGCGAAGGATGACCTCAGGAGCCTTGATCTCCATCAGACGCTTCAGACGATTGTTGCGGATGATGACGCGACGATAGAGGTCGTTGACGTCAGAGGTAGCAAAGCGACCGCCATCGAGCGGAACAAGAGGACGCAATTCTGGTGGAATGACGGGCAGGATCTTGACAATCATCCACTCGGGTTTGTTGCGCTCCTTGGATGTACGGAACTGCTCGACTACCTGCAGGCGCTTCAAAGCCTCGGTCTTGCGCTGTACCGAACCTTCGGTATTGGCGCGATCGCGCAGTTCGTAGGACAGTGCATCGAGATCGACCTGCTGGAGGAGCTCGAGGATGGCCTCGGCACCCATCTTGGCAACGAACTTGTTCGGATCATCATCGGGCAGAGCCTGATTCTTGGCACCTACCTTCTCGAGAGCCTCCAAGTACTCGTCCTCAGAGAGGGTATCGAGTTTGTGTAGACCCTCCTTGCCCTTCTCCAGAGGACCGGGCTGAAGGATGATATAGCGCTCATAATAGATCACCGAATCCAACTTCTTGGTAGGAATGCCCAAGAGGTAACCGATCTTGTTAGGGAGAGAACGGAAGTACCAGATATGAGCCACAGGGACTACCAGATTGATGTGACCGCAACGCTCGCGACGCACCTTCTTTTCTGTTACCTCCACACCGCAACGCTCGCAGACACAACCCTTGTAGCGGATGCGCTTGTACTTTCCGCAGTGGCACTCATAGTCCTTGACAGGACCGAAAATGCGCTCGCAGAACAGACCGTCACGCTCAGGCTTGTAGGTACGATAGTTGATGGTCTCGGGCTTGAGCACCTCACCGTATGAGTTGTCAAGAATCTCTTCAGGCGAGGCCAGACCGATGCTGATCTGCGTGAAGTTAGTCTTCTTGGTGTTATTTTCTTTTCTAAAAGCCATATTTTATTTGACTATTATGAATTATTCAATCTTGATGCTTAAGCAGAGACCCTTGAGCTCGTGAAGAAGCACATTGAGAGACTCTGGGAGGCCTGGTGTTGGCATGTTATCACCCTTGACGATTGCTTCGTAGGTCTTGCTGCGACCAGTGACATCATCCGACTTGACGGTAAGGATCTCCTGGAGTGTATGGGCAGCGCCGAATGCTTCGAGCGCCCAGACTTCCATCTCACCGAAACGCTGGCCACCAAATTGTGCCTTACCACCAAGAGGTTGCTGGGTGATGAGTGAGTATGGGCCAATGGAACGTGCATGCATCTTATCCTCGACCATGTGACCAAGCTTGAGCATGTAAGTCACACCAACGGTAGCCATCTGGTCGAACGGCTCGCCTGTACCACCATCGTATAGCTGTGTCTTGCCATAGCGTGGAAGTCCAGCCTTGTCGGTCCATGCATTGAGTTCATCGAGGCTTGCACCGTCGAAGATCGGGGTGGCAAAGTGCTCGCCAAGCTGATAGCCAGCCCAACCGAGTACTGCCTCGAAGATCTGTCCAAGGTTCATACGCGAAGGCACGCCAAGCGGGTTGAGAACGATATCAACCGGACGGCCATCTTCGGTGAATGGCATATCCTCATCGCGAACGACCTTCGAAACGATACCCTTGTTACCATGGCGACCTGCCATCTTATCACCTACACCGATCTTACGCTTCTTGGCGATATAAACCTTGGCAAGCTTAATGATGCCAGTAGGAAGATCGTCACCGATGCTCATATCGAACTTGCGACGCGACAGTTTGGCACTGATGTCCTTGCTCTTGCGGAGATAGTTCATCACAGTGGCCTTGATGAGTTCATTGGCGTGCTCATCATTGGTCCAATTCTGGAGAGTTACCGAACGATAGTCGATGCCGTTGAGTGCCTCGGCAGTGAATGCCTGGCCTTTGGCAATGACTTCGATGTTCATGAAGTCCTTGACACCCATCGACTCCTTGCCTTCGGTAAGCTTGAGAAGCTTCTCGACAAGCTGTTTCAGAAGGGCATCCTGCTGGTCCTGATATTCCTGCTCGAGAATTGGCATCATAGCCTTCTCGGCCCTGCGACCATTGCGGTCCTTATTGGCACGGCTATAAAGTGCAGTGTCGATAACCACACCATGGAGCGAAGGATTGGCCTTGAGCGAAGCATCCTTGACATCACCAGCCTTGTCGCCGAAGATGGCGCGAAGCAACTTCTCTTCAGGAGTTGGGTCAGACTCACCCTTAGGTGTAATCTTACCAATCATAATATCGCCTGGCTCAATCATCGCACCAACGCGAACAATGCCGTTCTCATCGAGGTCCTTGGTTGCGTCCTCGCTTACGTTAGGGATATCACTGGTGAGTTCCTCTACGCCACGCTTGGTCTCGCGTACCTCGAGAGTATATTCGTCGACGTGCACTGAGGTGAGGATATCCTCACGAACAATGCGCTCCGAAAGGACGATGGCATCCTCATAGTTGTAACCCTTCCAAGGCATATAAGCCACCTTCAGGTTCTTACCGATGGCCAACTCACCACGCTCGGTGGAATAACCCTTGGTAAGGATCTCTCCCTTGTGAACACGCTGACCCTTGACGCAGGCAGGCTGCAGATCATAAGTGGTCGATTGGTTGGTCTTACGCCACTTGGGCAGGAAGTATTCCTTGATAGGCTCATCGAAAGAACAGAACTCCTCTTCTTCCGTGCGGTCGTAACGTACACGGATGACAGTAGCATCGACAAAGATGACCTTGCCATCGCCCTCGGCGATGATCTGGGTGCGGCTGTCACGGATGAGCTGCTCCTCGATGCCGGTACCGACGATAGGAGCTTCGCATGTCATCAGAGGCACAGCCTGACGCATCATATTGGATCCCATGAGTGCGCGGTGGGCATCGTCGTGCTCAAGGAATGGGATGAGAGCAGCAGCGATGGATGCGATCTGGTTGGGAGCCACGTCACAGAGAGCAACTTCGGTAGGCAGTACCTTGGGGAAGTCTGCTCCCTCACGAACGATAACGCCCTTATCGAGGAGCTTGCCATGCTTGTCCATACGCGCAGTAGATTGAGCAATGTATTTGCCCTCCTCTGCCTCGGCCGACAGCCACTCAACGCCTTCGTCGGTGAGATCGACAACGCCATTCTCTACCTTGCGGTATGGAGTCTCAATGAATCCGAGGTCATTGACCTTGGCATAGACGCACATCGAGGAGATAAGACCGATGTTAGGACCTTCAGGCGACTCGATAGGACACAGACGACCATAGTGGGTGTAGTGTACGTCACGAACCTCGAAACCTGCACGCTCACGTGACAGACCGCCAGGGCCAAGGGCCGACATACGGCGCTTGTGGGTAATTTCGGCAAGTGGGTTAGTCTGATCCATGAACTGGCTCAGTGCATTGGTGCCGAAGTAGGAATTGATAACGCTGGAAATGGTCTTGGCGTTAATCAGATCGACTGGTGAGAAGTCCTCGTTGTCACGAACATTCATTCGCTCGCGAATAGTGCGGCTCATACGATTCAAACCGATAGCGAACTGGTTATAGAGTTGCTCGCCCACGGTGCGCACGCGACGATTTGAAAGGTGGTCAATATCATCGACATCAGCCTTCGAGTTGATGAGCTCAATCAGGTACTTGATGATGGCGATAATATCCTCGCGGGTAAGAACACGGTTGTCGATTGGAGTCGTAAGACCAAACTTCTTGTTGATACGATAGCGACCAACCTCTCCAAGGTCATAGCGCTTGTCGCTGAAGAAGAGGTTCTGAATCACTTCGCGTGCCGAAGTATCATCGGCAGGCTCAGCGTTACGAAGCTGACGATAGATGTAGATGACAGCCTCCTTCTCAGAGTTGGAGGGGTCCTTCTGCAGCGAATTGTAGATGATGGCATAATCATCAAGCTTGGCATCATCGCGCTGGAGAAGCACTGTCTCGGCACCGCTTTCGAGAATCTTCTCGATGTTAGCATCGTCGAGGATAGCCTCGCGCTCAACGAGCACCTCATTACGTTCGAGCGAAACAACTTCGCCGGTTTCCTCATCGGAGAAATCCTCGACCCACGACTTGAGCACACGTGCGGCAAGTTTGCGGCCACGTGCCTCGAACATGGTCTTCTCGTTGACCTCAACGGTCTCGGCGAGGTTAAAGATCTGGAGGATGTCCTTGTCACTCTCGTAACCAATGGCACGAAGCAAAGTGGTCACAGGTAACTTCTTCTTACGGTCGATGTAAGCATACATGACATTGTTGATATCAGTTGCGAACTCGATCCACGAACCCTTGAATGGGATGATACGGGCTGAATAAAGTTTTGTTCCGTTGCTGTGGAGACTCTGGCCGAAGAAGACACCTGGTGAACGATGCAACTGACTAACGACAACACGCTCGGCACCGTTGATGACGAAGGTGCCCTGAGGTGTCATGTAAGGAATCTGGCCAAGGAAAACGTCAGTTACCTTGGTCGTGAAATCCTCATGATCAGGATCAGTACAGTAGAGTTTCAACTTGGCCTTGAGAGGCACATTGTAGGTCAAACCGCGGAGCAAGCACTCCTCAATCGAATAGCGGGGAGGATCAACGTAGTAGTCGAGAAACTCCAACACGTAGTTATTACGGGTGTCGGCAATAGGGAAATTCTCGGCGAAAACTTTGTAAAGACCCTCCTTCTTGCGATCCTCTGGCGGTGTATCCAACTGAAGGAAGTCGTGGAAGGACTTGAGCTGGATGTCGAGGAAGTCAGGATAGGCAAGAGGAGCCTTCGTGGATGAGAAGTTTACTCTCGGTTTTCTTGTTCCAGAAACTGTTTTTGTCATATTGTGTGACTATGAAATTGGAATTTTCTGCTTGATGTGGGCAACAGAATGCTGCTAAAGCAGAAACAATGATTTTCAGTCAAAAATTGAAAGCCGTAAATTGCAAAAAATCAAACTATTTTAAAAAATAGCAGACCTATAGACACGGCAAAAAAGGACGCGATGGCGTGCCCTTTCGTACTTTTTTGCAGAATGTTTTATCATTCCAACCCCAGAACTCGGTAGAAGCCGGTCGCTCCAAGGAAAAAGAAAATGCTTGTTTGAACTTTTCCGTCCAAAACGTAAAAAGGGTTTAGGTCCCCCTTGTAGCGGAAAGGACCTAAACCTATGGGTGATGCGAGATCAAAATTACTTGAGCTCGACAACAGCGCCAACAGCCTCAAGAGTCTTCTTGAGAGCCTCAGCCTCTGCCTTTGGAAGAGCCTCCTTAACGGTGCTGGGAGCGCCATCAACGAGTTCCTTAGCCTCCTTCAGACCAAGACCGCAAGCCTCCTTAACGGCCTTAACGACCTGGAGCTTCTGAGCACCAGCCTCCTTGAGGACAACGTCAAAGTTGGTCTTCTCCTCAACAGCGGCAGCCTCAGCTGCGGGAGCAGCAGCAACAGCAACAGCTGCAGCAGCAGGCTCAATACCATACTCTTCCTTCAAAATCTGTGCGAGTTCGTTTACTTCCTTAACGGTGAGGTTAACCAACTCCTCTGCAAGAACTTTCAAATCTGCCATAATTGTAATTTTTTAATATTATTAATTTATTGAATAATTGCATATTGTTGGCTAGTAATATTACGCAGCCCATTCGGACGTGCTCGGATCCCAGCCAGTAATCCGATTACTCTGGACGCTCGCCCAGGGTCTTGAGCACACCATGAATGGTGCCAGCGCCGCTCTGCAGAGCAGAGATAACGTTCTTTGCAGGAGACTGCAACAGAGCGATAACGTCGGCGATAAGCTCGTTCTTGCTCTTGATGGCAACGAGTGCCTCGAGCGAGTCTGCACCGAAGCAGCCTTCCTCAACGTATGCTCCCTTGAGGGCAACGATCTGCTCCTTCTTGTTCAGGGTCTTGATCAGCTTGGCAGGCACATTACCAGTGTTGCAGAACATAATGGCGCTGGTGCCCTTGAAAGCGGTAGCGATAGGTGCTACATCAATACCCTTTCTCTCGAGTGCCTTGATGAAGAACTTGTTCTTTACCATCACAAGCTTGACGTCCTGCTTGAAGCACTCGCGACGAAGTGCGCTTGTCTTAGCAGCATCGAGACCCTCGATATTGGTTACATAGAAATGAGCATATTCTGAGATGAGACCTTCGAGCTTCTCAATATTGAGGACTTTATCTTCTTTCTTCATAATTATTGAATTGTTTCAGTTTGGTCCCAGTCAATGGGTTGCCAGACTGGATAGATAAATCTTATACCGGGATGAACCCGAAGTTTTTACTCGTCAATAGATTTGGTGTCAACCTTGATGCCAGGGCTCATGGTGCTGGACAGGAAGATAGACTTGATATAAGTACCCTTGGCGGTAGCAGGCTTCAGCTTGATGATGGTCTGGATGAACTCCTTGGCATTCTCTTTGAGAGCCTGGGGAGTAAAGCTAACCTTACCAATGGAGGTATGAACGATACCACCCTTGTCAACCTTGAAGTCAATCTTACCCTGCTTAACCTCCTTAACAGCCTTGGCTACGTCCATAGTAACGGTGCCAGACTTGGGGTTAGGCATAAGGCCACGAGGACCGAGGATACGGCCGAGAGGGCCAAGCTTACCCATGCAAGCAGGCTGGGTGATGATAACATCAACGTCGGTCCAACCTTCTTTGATCTTCTGGATGTACTCATCAAGACCTACATAGTCAGCACCTGCTGCCTGAGCAGCTGCCTCCTGGTCGGGGGTACAGAGAGCGAGCACGCGAACAACTTTACCAGTGCCATTGGGCAGAGAGGCAGTGCCACGTACCATCTGATTAGCCTTGCGAGGATCGACACCAAGACGGATGTCGATGTCGACAGAGGCGTCGAACTTAGTATAAGTGATCTCCTTCACGAGAGCCGTAGCCTCAGAGAGAGTATAAGCCTTACCTGCTTCAATCTTAGCAGCGGCGGCCTTCTGATTCTTAGTAAGTTTTGCCATTGTTAGTTTGAAGTGTTAAGGATTACAACTGTGGCTTTTCGCCGGTTACGGTGATACCCATGCTACGAGCTGTGCCAGCGATGAGATTCATAGCCGACTCAACAGTGAAGCAATTAAGGTCAGGGAGCTTGTCTTCGGCAATAGCCTTGATCTGATCCCAAGTAACAGAACCAACCTTCTTACGGTTAGGTTCAGAAGAACCGCCCTTGACTTTGGCGGCCTCGAGGAGTTGGACAGCTGCAGGTGGAGTCTTAACCACAAAATCGTAGGACTTGTCGGTGTAATAGGTGATCACCACTGGGAGCACCTTACCGGCCCTATCCTGCGTACGAGCATTGAACTCCTTGCAGAAGGCCATAATGTTGATACCCTTAGAACCAAGGGCTGGGCCTACCGGAGGTGCAGGATTTGCAGCACCACCTTTAATCTGCAATTTGATCTGTCCAGCAATTTCTTTTGCCATTGTGGAATAAATTGATTTGTGCCAGCATCGCTTCAAACGTCCGTTAGACTCGCGACACACTGGCGGTTAATATTTGTCTGAATCAGTACAACGGGATTGCTTCTCTTCCAGCGTAACAAGACTGCTCACGCAGCTGCCAGGCTCATCTGGCTCTGGAACCAGTACAAACTCCCTTCTGAATCAGGCCTCTTTAATGACTTGGTCAAAGTTGAGTTCAAGAGGGGTCTTGCGACCGAAGATCTTGACACTCACCTTCAGTTTCTTCTTTTCGTCGGAAATCTCTTCGATAACACCGTCAAAGTCCTTGAAAGGACCATCATTGACCTTGATGGTCTCGCCAACCATGAATGTTACCTGGGCAGTCTCCTGTGCATCGATGCGTTCGTCCACATTGCCGAGCATAGCGGCAATCTGGTCATCGGGAAGTGGTTCGGGTTTTTTGGTCACACGCCCCATAAGGAAGTTGACCACATTGGTAGTGTTGGCCAATTGTGCCTGAACCTCGCCCACAAGCTTGCAACGCACGAAGACGTAGCCCGAGAAGAGTACCTTCTCCTTGATGTCCTTCTTATTGCCTTTCTGCACCACAACCTTCTCGGTGGGGACGATTACCTGCTCGACATTGCCTTTGAATTCACCATTCTTGATTTGTGCCTCAAGAAGTTCCTTCACCTTCAATTCCTTGCCGCTAATCGCACGAAGGCAATACCATCTGTACTCTACTGCCATACTCAGAACACTTTTGTGGGGTTAGAGATGCGCTTAAAGAGAATAGATGAGTTGCATCAAGCTGAACTTGGAAGCTCCGAAAGCCATATCCATAGCGAGGATCACAAGAGCGATAATCACGGAAGCAGTTAAAACGACTACCGAGCTGCTAGTTACCTCCTGAAGAGTTGGCCAAGAAACCTTATTGACCAATTCGTAATAAGATTCTTTTACGTAGTTGATGATTTTCTTCATTTTCTTATTTATTTATTGGCACGGGTGGTAAGGTTCGAACTCACGACACCTGGTTTTGGAGACCAGTGCTCTACCGACTGAGCTACACCCGTAGAATGCGAACTACCCGCGCAAGGGCGCCGATAGTCCGCAAAATGATTTACTCGTTGCAGTCAAGGAGATTAGAGAATCTCGGTGATCTGACCAGAACCTACGGTGCGGCCGCCCTCACGGATAGCGAACTGGAGACCCTGAGCCATAGCAACTGGGGTAATCAGAGTAACGTCGATGGATACGTGATCGCCAGGCATTACCATTTCAACACCTTCTGGGAGCATGATCTCACCAGTAACGTCCATGGTGCGGAGATAGAACTGTGGACGATAGTGGTTGTGGAATGGAGTGTGACGGCCACCCTCTTCCTTCTTGAGGACGTAGATCTGAGCCTTGAAGTGGTCGTGAGGAGTAACGCTGTTGGGCTTGCAGAGCACCATACCACGCTTAACCTCGTTCTTGTCAACGCCACGGAGGAGAAGACCAACGTTGTCGCCAGCCTCGCCCTCATCGAGGAGCTTGCGGAACATCTCGACGCCAGTAACGACAGTGAGACGATCGGCACCAAGGCCAAGAAGCTGTACCTGGTCGCCAACCTTAACGATACCGGTCTCGATACGGCCAGTAGCAACGGTGCCACGACCAGTAATAGAGAAGATATCCTCGATAGGCATCAGGAATGGCTTGTCAAGAGCACGTGGTGGCAGCTGGATCCAACGGTCGCAGGCATCCATGAGCTCCATGATCTTGTCCTCCCACTTGGGCACACCATTGAGGGCGCCAAGGGCAGAACCACGGATGAATGGGGTATCCTCCTCGAAGTTGTACTGTTCGAGCAGGTCGCGCATTTCCATCTCAACGAGATCAAGCATCTCCTCGTCGTCAACCTGGTCGCACTTGTTGATGAATACCACGAGACGTGGAACGTTCACCTGACGAGCGAGAAGGATGTGCTCACGAGTCTGGGGCATAGGACCATCGGTAGCAGCAACTACGATGATAGCGCCATCCATCTGGGCAGCACCAGTAACCATGTTCTTTACATAGTCAGCGTGGCCTGGGCAGTCAACGTGAGCATAGTGACGATGCTCGGTCTGATACTCAACGTGAGCGGTGTTGATGGTGATACCACGCTCCTTCTCCTCAGGTGCGTTGTCAATCTGATCGAAAGTCTTCACCTCAGAAAGACCCTTCTTAGCGAGTACGAGGGTGATAGCAGCGGTCAGGGTAGTCTTACCGTGATCGACGTGACCGATAGTACCAATGTTAACATGTGGTTTCGAACGGTCAAATTGTTCTTTTGCCATAGTTTAGTAATTGTTTTATTAAAAGTTTATATTGTTTGGTCTGATTTCCAGAATTCTCTTGAGCCGTCACCGAGAGTTGAACTCGGGACCTCATCCTTACCAAGGATGCGCTCTACCACTGAGCTATGACGGCAACATTTTCAGTTCAAAACACACGCATTTGGTGTATTGGAGCGGGCAACGAGACTCGAACTCGCAACATTCAGCTTGGAGGGCTGACACTCTACCAATTGAGCTATACCCGCGGGTAAGGGGCGTATCGTCCCCACGTTTTGCGGGTGCAAAGGTAGAAAATTAATTTTATACCGCCAAATATTTTTACGACTTTTTTGAAAAATCCCCCCAAAAAAGGTGATTTTTCGCCTTTTCGGGAGGGACGTATAGCAAATTTGTCGCTTTTAAATGTCAAATTGTTGCTTTAAAACCGGTTAAGCACGTGTGAATGGTGTGAATCAATGTCTTTTTTCCTTAGCCTTGATAACTTGACGTTCAAGGGCCTCGATAGCCTGACTAGCGGCATCTTCAAATTTTTCGGCGATCTTGGAAGCGTAGAACAACTCGTCGCCTACATGGAGTTTGACTCCTACTTCCCTGTTAGACTTTTCGGTGGTATTAAGAATTTTCAACTGCACTTCGGCTACGCGGATCTCCGTGAATCGGTTCATCTTGCCGAGTTTCTTTGTGATGTACGCGTTGAGTGACTCTGATGTCTCGAAGTTGACGGACTGGATAGTGATCTCCATAATGGTCTCCTTTCTTTAAGATGTTAAAGTAAACTGGATGTTTATCACGTATGGCCTCACCGCATTACTTCGCGCGGGGATGGGCCTGTTTGTAGTTTTCTATGATGTCTTTTGGCGTAAGATGCGTATAGACTTCGGTCGATTGGAGGGAAGCATGGCCTAGCAGTTCTTTCACTGCCATTAGGTCGGCGCCCTCGGCCAACATATTGGTGGCAAACGAGTGTCTTAGGACGTGTGCCCCCTTGCGCGACAATTGCGGCAGATGGGCAAGGTACTTGTGAGCCAAAGCATACACCCGCTGAGGCGTAAGGGGATTGCCGTCGATATCAGTGAAGAAATGGTCAGTTTCCATTCCCACCTCGGCATTCCTGCGATCGCGATATTGGGCAATAAGCGCTTCGAGTTCGGGACCCGTAGGAATCAACCGCTCCTTGTTGCCCTTGCCCATCACCTTGAGTTGATGGCCATCGAGATCGACGTCACGGTCCTTGAGACCTGCGGCTTCAGAGCGACGCATACCCGTGGAGTAGAGCATATCGATGAGCAAGTGGTCACGTATGCCCTCGAAGTCTTGACCATAGTCGATATCGTCGAGCAGATAATCCATCTGGTCTTCGCTAATCCAGACGGGCAACGTCCGGGGAATCTTGGGCGATGGCAGTAGCGTGAGCGGATTGGTGGTAATCAATCCCTGACGTCTCAAGTAGCGATAGAAGCTGCGAAGACAACATATCCTACGCTTGATGCTCGAAGCCGCCTGATGTCGCTGTCCCATTTCGGCCATCCACCCTCTGACAATGTTGAGGTCGGGTTGGAGCGGGTCGAACGAACCAGTCATACGGGTCACAAAATCCTCGAAGTGCTCCAAATCGTCAGAATATGCCTCGACGGTGCGGTCAGAATAGTTCCTCTCGTACTGTATATAATTTAAAAAGGAGAGGATATGTCCATTCATAGTTGTTATTTCGACGGGTTAACTGGCAATAGATACCAAGGATTTGTGACACTGCAAATATAAGCAATTAATTTCATCAAACGAAATTTTAAATGCAAAAAATGTAAAAAACCGCTCATTATTCCATTTTTGTGCAAGTTTTGACACCTCTTACACGTAAAAATCCTCGATTTATGCATGTGTACGCAACTTATTCACAGGTCTCGTAGGCTTGACGAACTTGCGATACATCTTCAAGTAGAGCGGCACGCTCTTGTTGATAAGTCGAAACTTGTAGCGTTCGGTTTTGTTCAAGTATTTGTTGACCGAAAGCGGATAATACGGCAGAGACTTGTAATCGCCCGGGAACTCATATAACCCGCAGCGACAGAGGTTTGACAATGCCTGCGAGAAAAGGTATGACACACGATTGATGAAGGTGTAACGAATAGCCGACTCGATCTGCGTATGCTCCATAGCAAAATTCCATAGAATCTGGCAGATGTTAAGCAGGTCATCAGTCTTCTTGGGATTCTTGCTGTTGGTGATAGAGGCTGCTCGCTGATAGAAATTATACACGTTCAAGTTCTCGAACGCGATACGACGGGCAAAGAAATATGCCCTTGGTGTGAACTCCTGGTCTTCGTGATAGGCGCCATCGAGGAACTGCAGTCCATAGCGTTCGATGAAACCACGGCGATATATGGCAGCCCATGCGGCTGCCGGCATACCACAATTAAGCAGGAATTCCTCGCCTTTCACCGTTCGACCATTTGTCTTGTCGATGATTTTATATGGCGTTGAGGTTCCCTTGTCCTCGTCCACCATATTGAGTCCGAAGCAAAGCACATCGAGGCGCTCCTTCTCTGCCCTTTCGAGCAGACGAGGTGCGAAACACGACTCCAGACTATCGTCTCCATCGACCCACCAAACGTAATTGCCTCTTGCCTTCTTGAAGCCAGCATTACGAGCAGCACTGAGACCGCGATTCTCCTGATCGATGATGATAACCGGGGCAGTCTTAACGTCCGACTGGGCCTCACGTGCCAAAAAGTCTTCAAGCACCTGGCGCGAATCATCAGTCGAGCCGTCGTTGACGCAAATGATTTCATAGTCATCGGGATCAAGACCCTGGTTACGAACCGATGCCAGGCATCTGCCCAGCCATTTCGATATATTATATATAGGTATAATGAAACTGAGTCGCATGGTTAATTAGGATTAATTTAAAATAATGTATATAGTAATAACGTGAGATGTCTCAATTTATTGTCTTGACTGCTTACGAAGTTTGAAAAGTTCATAATCCACCAGCATTCGATAGCGCAAGCCCTGGCGCGTATGCCAGTACCATCCGGGATAACCATCGAGAAAACCTCCCATGAAGATGTATCGGCTGATGAAGTAAATGACGGGTCTGACAAAGAGCGGACAATGGGCATAGAGCCGCTTTACCCACCGTTTGCGCTCAGCACTGGTGCCGAATAAACGGCCTTTAACTTCATCGGCACCAGCCTTCTGACGTTCCATCTGAAGCATGTTACGGGCTTCTCGCTTGGCATAGCCCTGATGCTTGGCCCACCACCAATCGAGGTCCCGCAGGTTCCAGTCGGTCTGATCTCCGTTCCAATAGACGGTTTCCCCACCCATCACGATAAGATGTTCGTCCATCAGTTTATCTTCGCAACGTCCGAACCCGCGACGGATAATCTTGATTTGGGGAGCGGGATACCACCCTCCATGCCTGAGCGGCCTACCCATGAAGATAATCTGCTTGTTCACATAGATTCCATTCACATTATCGGCTAATGCAGGCAGATGCTCCTCAGCCAAGGATGCCAAATGGTCGGTGATGACCTCGTCGGCATCCAGTCGCCAAATCCACTGATTTTCGATAGGGAGGTTTTCAAGAGCCCAGTTGAACTGTTCAGCCTGATAACTGAAACTATGTTGGACCACATGAGCACCGAGCCTCTCGGCGATTTCGCATGTCCTGTCGGTACTATATGAATCGACTACCCAGACGTCACTGCACACCTTTCGTGCCGAAAGGATGCAACGCTCCACATGGAGTTCCTCGTCTTTTGTGAGTATGACACATGCAATATCCAGCATAAGTCGACAACAGTTCAATTGTCCAACGTCTTGATCACGACAGCAGGATTGCCTCCTACGACAGTGCGTGGCGACACATCCTTCACTACGCAGGCACAAGCAGCGACCACGGCGCCTTCACCTACCGACACTCCCATATTGACATATGCCCGAGTGCCCACCCAAGCGCCCTTGCCGATTGTCACAGGGGCCACTACGAGTCCTGTCCTGGCATTGTTAGTCATACAGCTCTCGTGCCCTGCGGTGCAGACGTAGGCATACTGCGAGAGACAGGCATCGTCATCAAGCGTTACCCTTGCCTGGTTATAGACGATTGCATAAGGTCCAATGCAACTGTGATTGCCCAGCGTCAATAGCCAAGGAGCCCACACCTTGCTCGAGGCATATACCTCGGCGCTCCATGCCACATTTGCCCCGAACAGTTTCAGCAGAACGATGCGCCAAGGGCGGAAGACTTTGGTGCCAAAAGGACGAAACAGGCCGAAACGCACCACGTTCCATATCGCGCGGCGCAATTTGTTACCCAAAGTAACATAACCTATCGTCTGTTTCGGATACATAGTATAAAACGTCTAACCCAAAAACCTCCACTTGAAGTATTCTTTCACCCAACGCCAGGAGATGTGCTGCGATTGCACACCGAGATACTCGCCTTTGACGATTCGTTGGTTCAACAGCCGGGCATCCCGCTCTTCTTCCGGCATGACGACTACGGGCATATCGATAACCGTAAGGCTATCGTGCCCGACCTCGTGATAGAGTTGGTACTGCAACGCATAATCGGCTCCCAAGGGATAATCGAGGTCAAACTGGCAAACGTCGGCGCGGATGAAACTCGATGCCACGCCAAAAGCCGGCTCCAAAGGAATCACATCAATGGGCTTGGCCGCTTCGAATCGAGAGCCTTCACCATTGGGCTTCTCCTTCTGCACCCCGCCACCGATCATCCTGAGACTATCAAGGTTCAGTCTCTCCATCGAAAAGATCTGGGCAAGAACTTTCTCATGAGGGAATCGGTCGCCTGCATAGAGGAAGAAGAGCCACTGCTTGTCGGTGCCAGCAAGTTCGATGGCTTTTTTTGCCGCCCGATTCATGGCGTCGTATGTCCCATTGTTTGGCTCACTGGTCCAGTAGGTCAATTGTTCATCATACCTCTTGACAATGTCCAAGGTCGTATCTGTCGAACAACCATCCCAAATGATATAGTTCATCCTGGGATACTGCTGTTCCAAGACAGAGCGGATCGTCTGTTCGACGACATCAGCATCATTGTGACAAACCGTAATGACGGTGATAAGCGGTAGTTCTGCCATTTGTCAATTGAATTTCGAACGCAGATAGCGAGCGGTATAGGAATTATCACAAGCACAAAGATCTCGAGGCGTTCCCTGGAAGACAAGTTTACCGCCCTCTGCACCTCCTTCAGGCCCGAGGTCAATGACATGGTCGGCACATTTGATCACATCGAGATTATGCTCGATAACAACCAAGGTATGGCCATGCTGCAAAAGGAAATCGAAAGCTTGGAGCAGAACATGCACATCGTACAGATGCAAACCCGTCGTTGGTTCGTCGAAGATGAACATCGTCTTGTCTCCAACCGATGAAGATGCACCGATGTTCGACAAAGCATTACGCGACCTGCTATCAGCCACATCGCCCAAGTAGAATGCCAACTTCACGCGCTGGTTCTCACCACCTGACAAGGATGATGAAGACTGCCCGAGCTTGATATAGCCCAAGCCGACCTTCTGCAACGGAAGCAACCGACGCACCACATTCTCTGCATAGTTGGCACCCGCCAGTGTCTTGGTATCGCTATCGCCAAAAAACTCGATGGCCTCATCGACACTCATATCGAGTACATCGGAAATATCCTTGTCCTTGTAGTGCACCTCGAGGACATCACTGTTGAAGCGCTTGCCATGACACGACTCGCATTCGATGACCAGATCGGCCATGAACTGCATCTCGACGGTGATAGTGCCCTCACCCTTGCACTCCTCGCATCGTCCACCTTCGACGTTGAACGAAAATGTTGCCGGCGTGAAGCCCATCTGCTTCGACAAGGGCTGTTCGGCAAAGAGTTTTCGAATCTCATCGTAGGCCTTCAGGTAAGTGGCGGCATTAGAACGTGTGGATTTGCCAATGGGATTCTGATCAATAAATTCGATGTGTTGTATCCTGCGCATATCGCCCTCGAATCCAGCAAAGGCACCTGGTGCATCACCTGCTTCGCCCATCCAACGCAACATTCCACGATAAAGGATGTCGCGCACCAAAGTCGATTTGCCCGAACCCGACACTCCTGTTACTACCGTCATTACTCCAAGCGGGAATTTGACGTTGATGTCCTTCAGGTTATTCTGTACGGCGCCACGCACCTCAATGTAGGACGACCATGGACGAGCAAGCTGAGGCACCGGAATGGTCTCGCGTCCGGTCAGGTATCTGGCAGTATAACTGTCACCCTTCGTCAGATCGAAAAGCGGACCTTGGTAAGTGATCTCTCCTCCATAGCGCCCTGCTCGCGGCCCCACATCAATCAACCAATCGGCCGAGCGTATGATCTCTTCGTCATGCTCCACGACGATGACAGTATTGCCCTGGTCACGCAACTCCTTGAGCACATGGATCAACTGATCAGTGTCGCGACTATGCAGACCGATGGAAGGTTCATCGAGGATATACATCGAACCTACGAGTGCAGAACCTAATGACGTAGCCAGATTGATACGTTGCGACTCGCCTCCCGACAGCGAATTCGAAAGTCGGTCGAGCGTCAGATACGAAAGGCCCACCTCCTGAAGGAAATGCAGACGGTTCTTAATCTCGGTAAGCAACCGTCGGGCAATCATTTCCTCGTGCTCCGTCAAGTTCAGCTTGTCGAACCACACTATAAGATCGCTCACCGACATACGCACCACTTCAGAGATGGATTTGCCACCCACCTTTACGTATTCGGCCTCCTTCTTGAGCCTTGATCCATGACAAACTGGGCAGATCGTCTTGCCGCGATAACGGGCCTGCATAACGCGGTACTGGATCTTGTAGAGGTTTTCCGACACCATCTGGAAAAAGTCATCGATGCCATACAGTGTCTTACTTTCCTCCCAGCCGGTCACTTCGCTGACTGCATTCTCGCGTGCAGCCTCTTCGCGCTCCTTACGCGACATTACACCCGCAGGGTAACCACGCCAAAGCAAATCCTTCTGTTCCTGTGTCAGCTGGTAATAAGGCCTGTGTACCGGGAATGACTGTCCGTCACTCAGTATCACCTCTCCTGCCCGCGAGATAAAGTATTTCTTCCATTCCGACATCTTGTCACCGCGCCACGGGACAACACAATCCTCATAGAGCGACAACGCCTTGTTAGGAATTACCAGATCTTCGTCGATGCCCAACACCTTGCCAAAGCCCTCGCATTTAGGACATGCACCTGCGGGTGAATTGAAGTTGAACATCATATCCGAAGGTTCTTCGAAAGTCATCCCATCTGCCTCAAAGCGTTTGGAGAACAACATCTCTTCGAACGAAGCATTGCTGCCCCATGACTTCAGGATAAACTCACCATCGCCTTCATAGAAGGCAGTCTCGACCGAATCGGCGAAACGTGACAAGGCTGCATGGTCGGCAAACGGAAGCATCACGCGGTCGATTACGAGGTTGAAGGGATGCGACTCCACCTCCTCCAATCGGATGAAACGTCCATTGGCTTCTGCACGCGAAAAGCCGCTCTTGATCAGTACCTCGATGTGCTCCTTCAATGTACGCTCATCAGGCACTTCGACCTTCACCAAGATGGCAAGTCGAGTACCATCGGGCATCTGTTTCGCACGAGCAATGACATCCTCTACCGTGTGCTTCTTGACAAGTTGTCCGCTTATAGGGCTATAGGTCTTACCCACACGTGCATAAAGCAGACGCAGATAGTCATAAATTTCAGTTGACGTGCCTACGGTGCTTCGTGGATTGCGAACGATGACCTTCTGTTGGATAGCCACAGCCGGCGGAATGCCAAGGATATAGTCGCATTCAGGTTTTCCCATTCTGCCCAGGAACTGGCGGGCATACGACGAAAGTGACTCCACATAACGACGCTGGCCTTCAGCATAGAGAGTATCGAAAGCCAGCGACGATTTGCCCGAGCCCGACAAGCCCGTCACAACTACGAGCTTTCCGCGTGGAATCTCAACGTCGATGTTCTTGAGATTGTTCACGCGTGCCCCTTTGACGATGATGTTTCCTTCGTCAGTCGGATCATAGTCGGCCTGGCCGCTTCTTTTCCTTAATGCCTCTATCTGTTCCTTGATTGTGCTCATCTTAGTGACAATAATGCGATGCAAAGATAGGACTTTTGCATCGCATTTCCAAATTTTAGTCGATAAAAATGCTTAAATAGCCTTAAAGCGATAGCCCGAAAGCACCATATCGATGAGTTTCCTTATTTAAGTTCTAGTCTCACGACGTTTTCGACATGCTGCGTATGAGGGAACATATCGACGGGTTGTATGTCTGTGACGCGATATTTGGCATCGAGCAATTGCAAGTCACGGGCCTGGGTGGCTGGATTGCAACTCACATAGACAATCACCTTAGGTTCGGCCATCAGAATCACATTGATTACATCCTCATGCATTCCTGCACGCGGAGGGTCAGTGATGATGATGTCAGGTCGTCCGTGCTCCTGTACAAAGTCCTCGGTAAGGATGTCTTTCATATCACCGGCAAAGAACAACGTGTTGTCGATACCATTGAAGGCCGAGTTAATCTTGGCATCCTCGATGGCATCTTCGACATATTCGATGCCCACCACCTTGCGGGCATTGCGTGCCACGAAGTTGGCAATAGTTCCTGTGCCAGTATAAAGATCATAGACCAACGCATCCTGCTTTTCGTCAAGACCGGCGAAATGACGGGCATGCTTGTACAGTTCGTATGCTTGGCGGGAATTGGTCTGATAGAACGACTTGGGACCCACCTTGAATCGCAATCCTTCCATCTCTTCGACGATGTGATCTTTTCCCCAATAGCAGACAACTGGCTGGTCACTCCATGCATCATTAAGTTTACGATTGACCACATACATCAGTGAAGTGAATTGGGGGAAACGTTCATGCAAAGCACTCATCAACTGGTCAATTTGCTTGGCCTCATCTTCGCCAAATACGACAATCAGCATCTTCTCTCCCGTCGATGCCGTGCGAACCACCATGTTGCGAAGCAGGCCATGACGCTGACGCAGGTCGTAGAACGTCAAACCATTATCTATAGCATATTGCTTGGTCCAAAGGCGCACCTCGTCCGATATCTCTTCCTGCAGATAACAATGGTCAATGTCCAGCACCTTGTCGAAACTCTCCGGGATATGGAAACCAACGCCAGGTTCCATAGGCACTTCCTTGCCTTGTGCTCGCAGTTCATCCATCTCCTCAAACGAGATCCATTTCTTATTTGAGAACGTAAACTCGAGTTTATTTCGGTAACGTAATGTCTCGCGTGATCCGTCAATCGGATGACACGTCGGCAACTCTACCTTTCCAATGCGCTGCAAGGCATCCATTACTTGCTGCTGCTTGAACTTCAACTGCTCCTCGTAGGGCACATGCTGCCACTTGCAACCTCCGCAAATGCCAAACATGTTGCACACGGGTTGCACACGAACAGGCGATGGCTCAATGAGACGGACAATCTTCCCCTCGGCATACGAACTGCGCGATTTCAGGATCTGCACATCGCAAACGTCACCTTCAGCCGCAAAAGGCACAAAGAGCACTTTACGAATCTGATTACCCTCCTTGTCTCGGCTGATGCCTCCATTACTGCCCACACTATCAAAGTGCGCTACACATTTGCCCTCGGCAGCATATCTTTCAATCTTTATGCCCGCAAGAATAGGCAATTTCTTCTTTTTTCGTTCCATTATTTGATAATAAATGTTAAAAATGCGCAATTTTGTGCAATTTTATGCGCAAATATTTGGTGCAATCAATTATTTGTCGTATCTTTGCAGCGCATTAAGATAAAAGCTATTATACTTACAGAATGACAGACGTATCTCGACCTTAAACATGAAGAACACGCGAAAAGAACCGAAACTCTATAGCTGGGAAGCCCAGAGTTAGAAGATAAGGGCCGTTAATCCGAAGGATTGGCGACCCTTCATCTTTTGTCGAAATATTACTTCACCAAAAGCTCGTCACCGCGCTGTCTTACAATGGCGCGATAGAAGTCGTCACTATAGCGAGGCTGCATAGGAGAAACGGGTACGCCCCATTGTGTACGCTGGAACTTGCCATCCTTCTCCTTCTTGATGTTTCCATCCAGATACTTCACGAGCAGATAGACTGCCAGATCCTTATAGCAAGCAGTTGCCGCATTGGCCTCGGTGGCACAGTAACCTGTCAGATACTTTGTTGCCTCTGTTTCATTACCAGCCTCGATAAGTGCCTTGGCATGTGCATCAACTTCGGCCTCCTGCTTGTCCCAACGTGCAAAAAGCGAATCACGCACAGCCTCCACATCAATACTCATATCCGACCAACGAGTATAGCGTTGCTGCGACACCCACGACGTCATCCAGAAGAGCGAGGTCCATGAGAACGTCAGCAAATCGCCATTGCCAGGACGCAAACACTCTGGCACAGCCAACACATTATTATATATAGGTACATATAGGGCCGTAGCAGCATCATCCACGCCAAACCAGGTCTTCGAACCAACCTCACGAGGCAACCAACCGCGCATCTCAGCAACAAACGTGAAACCTGTCTGCTGGGTGCCAATAGCACGTTCGTGCAGATAGGTAGGTGCATCTTTCGGGCCATCAGCTTCCACCTTCCAGTGCATCGGGCGCCAGCGGTAAGGCACCTTGAAGGGGCCAGCACCCACATCTTGCGTCATGTCCCAAGGTGTTCCTTCGAAGTGGTCGGCCATTGCTGCCTGAACATCGAGGTGGGAGATCTTCTTGTCAGGCTTGATGTAAAGGGGAAGAATCTCCACCTGTTCACCCTTGTCGTTCACATATCCATGAGCTGAAGGCTTGCCCTGCATATCAACAAACGGGAAATAACGGTCCATACCTTTGGCACAACGGTTGTACCATGCCCAAACACGACCATCGCAACCACGATAAGAGCTATAGTCCTGCTCGCCGAAAGCCATAGCAAAGTCGAAGTTCTGGTCTTCTCCGTCAGCCGCATACTTGCCGCATTGACGCGCGAATGAGATGAGGTCAGCGCTGAAATAGCACGAATCGCCCACTTCATAGCGTAGGTATTTCTTGGTCTTAAGGTTTGAACCCGGATAATTGATCACCGAGGCGACCTTCTTCAACTTGCGTCCCACCTGTGGGAAGGTATGGATACGAGCCTGGTTGGCATGACCCGAGATGCAGTCCTCGGGAATCAGTCGAGCCACCCAGACAGCTCCTTTCTGTCCTGTGGCCTTGCCCTCGCAGATAGGCGCGCCAGGAGTTCCCTTGCCAATGAGGTCCATCACCCATATTTCGTTTGGATCGCCAATCGAGAAGGTTTCGCCCTCGGATGCATAGCCGTATTCCTCCACCAGTTGCGTCATCACGTCGATGGCCTCACGAGCCGTACGACTACGTTCCAAGGCAATGTACATCAGCGAGCCGTAGTCGACGATTGCCGTCGTATCCATCAGGCTAAGGTCACCACCCCAAGTCGATTCGCCGATGGTCACCTGCCATTCGTTCTGGTTACCCACCACGCGATATGTGTGTGCAGGCTGCGGAATCTGTCCCAAGGGGCGCTGCGAGTCCCAATCGATCACCTGCCGCATCTCTCCTACCTGATGATCGGCAGCAGGGGTAAATTGCAGATCGCCGTAGAGTTGATGACTGTCGGCATTGTAACTGATCATAGTCGAACCGTTCACTGATGCCTTCTTGCCCACCAGCAGGTTGGTGCATGCCAATGTCGCTGGCACAATGGCCGCACTGAGCACTGCGGCCGCGATGATTCTCTTGTTCATTGTTTATATTTTATCAATCAAAAATTCTTCTCAAAGTTCACCTTCGTCTCATTACCCAGACGATCCACGGCATAGACCTCGATCTTATGATTACGGCCTTGGGTAATCCCGTAGTAGCAGGGTTCACCGAAATAGTGACCCGTGTTGTCCATATTAAAGGGCACGAACTTGCCATCGATAGTCACCTTGTGCCGACGTACGCCACAGCCCGAATCGACGATGTCGAGTTGTATCTTCTGATAACTTACCTTCGACAAAGTGACCTCTGGACCGCTACCATCGCGTCGAATGGCATAACGCCCGCATTGGCGCACCTGTCCGCTGATGCGTGCCGGCTTACCTTTCTTTGTCGAAGCCTCATAACTGGAGTTTCTCACAGCACCCTCGCCATCGACATTGGCCAAATAGAGTTGCTCGGGATGTACCGCCGAATCGGGCACATCGATGCTCAAGTCACACCAGGTATGTAGCGGTATTAAGGTTTCTCCCAAGGTATACACCTTCGAAACACATGGCACGTCGTATTTCTCCTCAGCCTTGTATGCTATACGGCGACCTTTTCGGTTCTTGCGGTAACGTGTCACTGTTCGCGTGGCTTGCGCCTTGTCTGCAATGCTGAAACGGAAATCCACGTCGGTATAGAACACACCTGGCGCAGCACGGAAATAGCATCCTGCCGTATCGATCTCAAGAGGTTGCATAGCCTGTGCCCAGAAGGCCTCGTTGTGCTCTGCAGCAGGAATAGGTTCTGTAGGCGGCACACCGCGGATAGTGAAATCAAGCGAAGTGAAATTACCATGTGCATCGGTAAGTTCATAGACGAAGTGGTAGGCACGCTCCTCATTTATGTCCACGATGCCATCACCCACGGCCGGATCGACCTGCTGCAGGAAGTTACCAGGCTCAATAAACGACTTCATGATCATCGATTTCTGCCCTACCCATGCTGCATAGTCGGTCACCGTATTGTTGAAACGGTTCTCCGAATAGCGGAAGGCATCCTGTCTGAAACTGAAAATCTCCTGATAGAGTGGTTCTCCATTGTCGGCAAATTGACCTTCGAGACGCATCAGCAATCGTAACTGCTTCACGCCATAACGATTCGACTGCCCGTCCATATAATCGTAGGCCTTAAGAGCCAATCCTACACGTCCCCATGCTGTGAAAGGCTTGGTCAAGTTACCTCCAATACCGCCCGTCGTGGCACATACTCCCGTCACGGGGCTCACCTGTCGTGTGGTCAAGCCGTTGGCCAATCCCTCGCCCGGCATCGGATAAAGATAAACAAAGCTGATGCGCGGTGCCTGTGTATCTTTCAGTTCACGCAGGAAGAACATCATCGGGTCGTAGCAGATGTCGTTGTCATCATCGGGTATATTGCGTAGTTCAAAGTGCACATGCGGTCCTCCCGAACTGCCGGTATTGCCGCTCAAAGCAATCACCTCGCCATACTTCACGGGCAAGTCCTCAGGACCAAAGGTTATATCACAGTTGTTCAATTCCTCGTTGACCTGACGCTCGCGTACCTTCTTCCATATCTTTTTGCTGAACGTGTCGAGATGTCCATACACCGACGTGAGCCCCAGGTCTGGATGCTCCACGTAAAGTGCCAACCCATAGCCGTAGGCATTGATGCCCACGCGCCGCACATAACCGTCCGAAAAGGCATAGACAGGATGTCCGATGGTCTGATCGGTCTTGAAGTCCAAGCCGCCATGAAAATGGTCGGGGCGCAATTCACCATAATTGCCCGCCAATGCGGGACGTGTATCGACAGGCAAGTGATAACGCTTGTTTGAATCAACCACAGGTGGAGCATCATTGAAACGTACTGATGCCCGCGCTATCTCCTCATTCACCCGTTGCGTCTTGCTCTGCGCACATCCCGGCAAAGCAAGCACCATCAAAGCTGCTGCGAATCCATATCGCAAGGTTGAAAACAACATTTTATTCATAATTAAGCGGCAAAGTTATCACTTTAGTTTCTATTTTCCAAATTTTCAGTGTCATTTTTTTCAAAAAGACAAAATATTTCGGAAAATCTTTGATGGTTTTAAGATTTCTGACTATCTTTGTCGCCCAATTTATAAACAATAATCAAACCAATTCATGTCATTCCCCACCCTTCGTCACCTTCTCTCCCTTGCAATAGCAGGAGTTGGAATCACGAATATCTTTGCACAAGTTTCACAACCATTGGCACCAGGCAGCCGCCTGCAGGTCGAGCATTGTCAGCGCGTCGAGATGGAGGTCATCCCCTCCGGTAGTATGCAAGTCGTCGCTGTCCCCCTTTCCGAAGCCAAAGTCATGGGATATACCGATACGCCCATTCCTGCCGATGTACCCATACCCTCCAATATGCAGTACTGGCTTGAATGTGTCGAGCAGGGTGCCGCCTATGTCGCCGAGCATCCTGAAACCCAACTGGGCAGCAACTCTGCCCAACGCGCCACATCGAATGTCATCCGCCCCTTGCTTGGCCGCATCGAATGGGATCAGGCCGACCCCTACAACCGTCTGTGCCCATCAGGCACTCCCGTAGGTTGCGTTGCCACGGCAATGGCCCAAGTCATGCTCTATTGGAAACACCCCAATCAGGGCTCCGGCTCGCACACCTGGGCATGGGAAGGCACTACCCACACCGTCAATTACGATTCAGTCACCTACAACTGGGACCTAATGCTGCCAAAATATGGCCGGGCTGCCCATGCTACCCCTGAACAAGAAGCCGAAGCGGCCAAACTCAGTTACCATTGCGGTGTGTCCATCGACATGATGTGGCAGTCTGGCGGTAGCGGAACCTATACCGAGCACATTCCCAAAGCCCTTCGCGATCATTTCGATTACAACGAACGTGCCGCAACCGTCTATCGTGAAAGCTACTCCTTCGATGACTGGAACGAACTGCTCATCAGTGAACTTGAGGCAGGTCGTCCCATCATCTTCTCAGCCAGCAGCGACGAGGCAGGTCATGCCTTCGTCATTGATGGCATCGACAAGGATGGCCTCTTCCATGTCAACTGGGGTTGGGACGGTTTGTACAACGGCTACTTCGACATCAGCATTCTTAATCCTTATGGAGCAGGCATCGGTGCCACCGAAACCGAGGTTGGTTTCTGCATGGGTCAAAATGCAGTCATTCAGGTTTGCCCCGATAAAGGCGTCGGCCGCCTCATCAGTCAAGTCAAGTCGAGCGGTGCATGGCTCAACAGCAACGAGAACGCATACGTCTTAAGTGCCTATTTCGAAAACACGTCCTACGACACGCTGAGGGGTGTGAGCGGCGTTGAGGTGCTCAACGACCTCGGTCAGCACGTGCGCTACGAAATGGGCGACACCATCACAATCTATCCCTACGGCACATGGGATCGTCGCCACAACCGGTACTATTATGCATGGACCAATACTTATGGCTATGCCCAAGGGTTGACCGATGGCAACTATTCTGCCCTGCTTAGCTTCGAGCAGTTCGGTGCCGACACAGTGATTTGCGAAGTGCCCACCCATTATTACTATACGCCGAAAATCGAATTCTCCGTCAAGGACGAATTAATCACCGCCATTACCAATTGTTCAGGCACCAACATCATCGAAGGCCGCAACTTCAGCCTCCAGGGGCAAGAACTCGCTGTCGGCAAGGAGTACATAGCCATCATTGACCTTGACAACCTTGGCAACGACCCCTTCAGCGGAGCCATCTCTCTCGAAATCATCACCCCTGATGGGAAAGAGACCGATATTCCTGACTGCGACTGTCCCGACCTGCACGTCTTCATTCCTGCAGGCGGAACCTACACTGCCAAGATTCCTTTCAAGATTACTCAGGAAGGCGAATGGAGTGCACGACTCCACGCCTACAACATCCCGATGGGTTATGAGATGCAAGATTGTCCTACCGACATCCCTATCGCCTTCTCGACCAAGTTCACCGAGGAATCACCCGCTTCACTCTTTCTTGTCGAGGCACCACAACTTCTTACCGAACGATGCGAGGTAGATGGCGAGATAGAGTTCCAACTGATTGTCAGCAACGCGGGTGGCAAGTTCTCCGACCGCATGGGCATCCGATTCTATACTGGTCAAAGCACCAATGTCCAACCTGCGTTTACCATCGGCAACGATGTAGATATAGCCATGAGTGCCCAGTCCGACACCATCACCATCAGCGGAACGCTCACCGAAGCAAAGGGTATGAAGAAATATTATGCCCGTCCCTACTATCGCGATGCTTATGGCGACGAGCAACTCCTCAAACTCTCCGATTCCACTGGATCATCGCCCATACCCGCAGCCATCGAAGTGCGCGTCTATAATGCCTCGGGCATCGAAACCATCACCATCGACGATGCCTCCGTCATTCGCCACTACGACCTCTTCGGTCGTCCTGTCCGCCCCTCCTCTGGCCACATCACCATCAGTCCAAGCCAAAAGGCGTTCAGGAAATAACCCCTCACAGTCTCGTTCCGTCTGTTGCGATGCCATCGCAACATCAATTACCCCTCACCCCTTGCTCTCCTCCTTTACCGACATCCACACCCACACTCCCGGCCGTCCAGGATCCATCCTCTCGGTTCCAGCCGAGGGGGTGGGTGTTGTCGTTGATACCAATCGCAACAAGCCGCTCAACGAACGTCAGTACTACAGCATCCAACTCCATCCCTGGCACCTCACCGAAAGCAGCATCAATACATTCCTACGTGCTGTGGAACAGTACCGCGATGATCCTTACTTCGTCGCCATCGGTGAATGCGGTCTCGACGGGCTCTGTTCCACACCCCTCGACCTGCAACTCTCAGCCTTTCGTGCAGCACTCCAATCCGCCCAGTCATTGGCCAAACCCGTCATCATCCACTGTGTCAAACTTTGGAGCCAGGTCATAGCCGAAGCCAAGCCTTATATGGCACAATCAAAAGGGACGGGTGAAACCATCCCTCCCCTGATTATTCACGGTTTTCGCAAAGGGCCACAACTCGCCCGTCAACTTCTCGATGCCGGCTTCTCCATCAGCATCGGCATTCACCATCATCCCGACATCCTCTCAATCATTCCGCCCCACCGTCTTTATTACGAGACAGATGAAGAATAGGACGCAGCCTCAAGCTTGGGCATGCGTCCTATTCTCATTTATAGAACAATTAAACTAAAGCGTTACTTCAACTGGCTTGATGGTACCATCAGCATTGAACTCCATTTTGTCGATACAAACCTCACGATTGTAGCCGGCAGCCCAACCCTTCTTGATGGCATCTGGACGCGCAAAGCGGTGATAAACAATGTACCACTGGTCAGCTCCTGGTTCCTGAATCACCGAATGATGTCCTGTGCCGAAAATCTGAAGTTTGGGATTCTGCTTCAGCACCACCTGACGCTCTACCTGCGCCGGTTGACCATTGCGAACAAGTTCCGTAGGGGAATCACTGATCAGATAACGCACTTGATAGAGTGCCGAACGGGTATCATTCTCACTCCACATGAAATAATAGAGTCCATTGCGATAGAAGACGTAGGTTCCCTCATTGTAATGGAAATCCCTTTTCTTATCCCTTGGGATGAGATAGCGGGTCGAACCAGGCACGATGCTCACCATATCGTCGGCAAGTTCCGAGCAGGCGAGGAACGAATTGCCCCAATAGAGATAATATTTGCCCGACTTCGGATCCATGAAGACATCAGGGTCAATGACCTGACCTGGTTCGGTGCTGTCCTCTCGAGTCAGCAACGGACGGCCCAGCGCATCGCGGAACGGCCCAGCAGGATCGTCAGCCACCGCCACACCAATCTTGCCCTCAGCCACAAAGTAATAGTAATACTTGTAGCCTTTTACCTTCGTCTTCGAGCCGTCGGCATAAACAGGCTTCTCGATGATGCAGGGAGCCCAAGCACACTTGTCTGCCCAAGTCACATCTTTCTGGAGGTCGAGCATCACGCCCTCGTCGTGCCAACGACGCATATCGGGCGAAGAATAGACACGGAAGTCGTGGTTCTGCCATCCCTCCACGCCATCGGTGGTGGGATAGAGATAATAACGACGCGTCTTTTCGGAATAAAGAATCTCGGGATCAGCGAACAACCCGGATATTACAGGATTACTAACATCCGGAGCAAGGTGCATAGCCTCTTCGCCATCGCTCCAATTCTGCAGTCGTTCATATTCCTCCTGAGTAAGGCGCAGGAACGAGCCATGCTGTGGACCGTTCACGCCTTCGATGTTGTGCGGATCGGAGAAGTTGCGCATATTCTTGTCGGCCTTACAGATGCGGTAGTTCTTGGGATTGCTGCTATACTCGATGTAGCCGATGCGCCAGCCGTCCTCGCCTGCAATCTGGAAGGCCGAGACACCCTCGCACTTCTTGTTGCCCTCGAAGTTGACAAAATCCTTGTCATCGGGCTCAGGCCATGGCCCCAAAAGCGATGGAGAGGCCGAGGTGAAGAGACCGGGCTGGCCACCTTCCTTCTTGATCATAAGATGATACTGCTGGTCGGTGTCGAGCCAGTTGATGTCAGCATCAATCGTAGCATAACCCCAATCGATGAGAACACGTGGTTGCGTAAGGCGGGTAAAGGTACGGTCAGCATATGAATAATACATGCGGTCGTAACCCTCCTCGGGACGATTGAGCAGCGAATAGTAGATCATGTAGCCGCCCTTCGTGCCATCAGCCCAACGATATTCACCGTCCCAGATGATCTGCGGAGCCCATACGCGGCATATGGTGCTGAAATCCTTATAGGCAGGATTCGTCGTGTCGTCGCCATCACAGAAGATCGAGAGACCCTTTCGGAAGTCGAACGATGTCGATTGCCAATGGATAAGGTCGTCGCTGGTGAGCAGATCGATGCCGAAGTTTTCCCACTCGCCGCCTTTGTTCATCCGTTTGGTCATCGAGTTGTTCATATCGGTGGTCACCATCAGGTAGCCCGATCCGTCAATCTTGCGACAGATATATGCATCACGTGTGCCTCCCTCGATCTTGGCCATCTCGAAAGCCGAGAAGATGGAGTCACCGCAAAGCAGGTCGTGGTAATGCAGTCCATCGCGCGAAAGGGCATAGGCGGTCCACTGTCCATGGTCTGACATATGGCAATAAAGGTATCCATAGTCGCCCATCTGCAGATTGCCCCGCTGCTGTTGTTCCTGGCTGCATGCTGTGGTCATAAAGCCGAGGAATAAAATTGGAAGAAGATGTTTCATTGTATATAAGGATTCACTAGTGTCCTAAATGTTCTTTGAAAATACCTTCGTAACTTTTTGAATTTCCGAAAAAAAGATATCGAAAATACTACTCCCCACATTATTTTTGG